>CAVWVG010000005.1:0-290381 GCA_963758355.1 uncultured Alphaproteobacteria bacterium
TGGATCGTGAGCGTGTCATGGATCAGCTTCCTCATCATCGGCGTGCTGCTCGCCGCCTACGAGGTCTACCTCCAGCGGATCAAGCCCGCCCCGCCCGGCGAGGCACCGCCCGCCTCCGGTCCCGGCAACCAGGCCGGCCTCCCGTCTCCCACCGGCGAAGCCTAGGCAAAGGCCGGAACAGCGGCATGACCCCGAATGATTCCGTGCCCACCGGTGCCTGCTCACACCAACCCTGCGCCGCGATCAGCTCCCGGCTCCGCAAGGCGTCCCAGATCAGACCCCCATTCTCACGGCCGGGCCGCTCACCGAACGCGACCCGGAGGTGCTGCGACACGTGTCAGGCCTGCTCAGCACCGCTGAGGCCGCCAGCGAGATGCACATCTCCGCCAGCACTATCAACACGCACCTCACTCACATTTACCGCAAGCTGGCAGCTACTCGCCGCGGCGAGGCGGTCCGCCGAGCCCGCCAGCGTGAGCTGACCTGATGTCACATTGCCCGCGCCCGGCACGCACATCCGGAAGTCATGCCACTTCGGCTCTGAGGTACAGCCCACGCCGCCTGGCTTGCACCGCGGGCTCCAGGGCCGGTGAGCCTTCCGGCATTATCCTGCGGCCTGCGTCCTGCGACTCGCCAAGGGACTCAGGGCCAAGGCCCTCAGGGAATCCCCCGCCACCTCCTCTGCCACCGGGAGCCTGGGGCAATCGGATGCGCGGATGCCCGGAGGTCTTTCGAGGTCCGGGGCGCGGTTATCAAGACCTCGCTGAGCAAGGAGAAACAAGATGAGATCCAGCAAGCCCCGCACGGGCCGGGCCGCTCGGTGAGCAGTGCACCCGCAGGCGGCGACCAGCCCGGCATCGGCTCCCGCCGAAGATCGCCAGCCACGCTGGTGACGCGTTGCCGGCACCGGCTCGTGCCCGGGGAGAAGGCGCTCCCCGGTGCCGCCGCGGCCAGCAGGCTGGGACGCGCATGATCGTCCTGAACCTTGTTCTCATCGGCCTGGTGATCACGCTCGAACCGCTCCCGCTCACCGCGTTCATCCTCATCCTCGCGTCCAAGGGCGGCGTGCGGAAAGGCGCCGCGTTCATCTTCGGCTGGCTGCTGTCGCTCGCGATCGTGATCGCGTTCACGGTCCTGGTCACCGGCAACAATCCTCCCAAGCCCAGCACGGCTCCCTCCCTGGCCGCCCTCGCGGCCAAACTCGCCATCGGCGTCGCCCTGACCGTGATCGCGGTCCGGCAGTACAAGAAGCTGGGCAAGCCGAAACCGCCGAAAAAGCCCCCCAGGTGGCAGACGGGCATCGACAACATGACACCCTGGTACGCCATCGGGCTCGGCCCGCTCACCCAGCCGTGGGCACTGATCGCCGCGGGCGTGTCGGTCATCGTCGAGGCGAAGCTCTCGTCCTGGCAGAGTTACCTTGCCCTCGCGCTGTTCTGCGTCATCGCCACATCCTCGATCCTGGCCATGGAGATCTACGCCGGGTTCCGCCCCCAGCCGGCGCAGGCGTTCCTGGCCCGGCTGCGGCACTGGATCGATACCCATACCGACCAGGTCATCATCATCGTGTCCCTGGTCCTCGGCTTCTGGCTGGTCGGGACCAGCATTTACTACCTCATCACCTAACTGCGGTCTTCCGCCGGTCCCGGCCAGCCGCGCGGCCGCTCATCACAGCAGCCAGCCGGCCCCATGGTCATCACCCGGGCCGCCTGCACGCCCCCTCCTGACGCCGCCGTTTCTCAGTGCCGGTTTTAGTTAGAGGTGGAGGATCAGGTCTTTGAGTCCGATCATCACCAGCCCCAGCGCAAGCGCAAGCGACGTGGCGCCAGCTAGCCGCCAGCCGCGCAGATGAGAGGCACGGCCCGCAGACCATACGTGGAAAGTGAGGAGGACGATCGCCACCGCCATGCCGACGTTGGCGGCATCGGGCGCCGAGGCCCCGGCCAGCCGTGCCAGCACCACTGCCAGCAGCGGCAGGTAGGAAGCGCTGACCATCGGCCAGGTGCTGGCCAGCGCCGCCCGGACGTGCGTCCACGTGGGCAAGTGGCCGTCCGTCACATGTTCGCCCAGAAGCACGGCGTACTCCTCGGCGATCCCAGTACACCAGCAACGTGACCACAACCGAGACTGCCAGGGCACGGGTAGACAGGTTGTCCCCACCGGCCACTATGATCGCTGCGGTGATGATCGCGCCGTAGATGCCCGCGGCCCGCCGCCGCCCCGGGGCCATGGCCGACGGACCTGCCTGCGTTCCACCGGCCGGGATCTCCGCCATGGTCGCCCCTTCCGGCAGCCCCCACCGTTCGCGCGCTGATCATATTGCACCCTCGTGTTGCGCTGATCATGCGCCCGCCGCCGCGCGGGTCGTCTAGGGCCGTCCACTAGTGGCCGCAATTAGCCAGGGTCATGAGGGGTCAATCACGGCTACTCCGGGTCGCTCAAGTCGGCTGAACAAGCGCCTTCATCGGCCGCGATCTATCCGATTTCCAAGCTGATAGTGCGGGTTCGATTCCCGTTATCCGCTCCAACTTATGAATCCGCAGATCAAGGCAGATATCAAGGCCGCTGGACTATGGGTGCGGGAGCCTCATCCGCTCCCGCTTGTGTAGCCCTCCAGGGCAGGCCGGTCAAGGGCAGCTTCGATTCCGACAGGCGGCTCCCAGCTAGAGGGCTTGAGTTAGTGATCTTGTTCTTTGATGAGTCAGATTTGGCTGTGGTGAGCCGTTTCCGCTGGTGGCGGAGGCATGGTCAGGCGGCGATCCCGGCGTGGCGGGTGAGATCGTCGAGGGCGGCGTCGTAGGCGCGGGCGGCTGCGCGCAGCCGCGACGGCGCGGGCGGGCTGGGGTCGGTGAGCTCGGCCAGGCCGGGAATCAGCAGGCGCTGGGTGATCCGGGTGAGGAAGAGGGCCTGGCGGAGGCAGGCCGGGGTGACCTGGTAGCGGAAGCTGTGCGGGATGCGCTGGATGAGGCCGTGGATGCGGAGCCGCCGCAGGTCGTAGGTGAGCTGCCCGCTGGTCATGGCCTCAGGGTTAAGCCCCAGCAGGGGCGCGAGGTGGCCGCGCAGGTCGCGGTTGGTGAAACCGTTGGGCAGCAGCCGGAAGTCGCACAAGGCGGCGAGCAGGGCCTGCACGCGGGTGCTGGTGATGGGCATCCCGGCGGTGCGGGTGCCGGCCGGGCTGATGACAGGGCTGGTGAGGGCAGTCATGGTGGCGGCGCCGTCGGCGGGGTCGTGGCTGATCCGTTGGACGTCAAGCAGGCGCCTGCTGGCGGTGAAGCCGATCTCCTTCAGTTCAGGAAGATGAGACAGCCCCCTTGGCCACGCCGAAGTCAACTGTGTCATTGATGGTGGTTTCGGTCCTGAGCGCCTTGCCCAGCTTGTGGTACTGCTTGATTTTCGAGTTCTTGTAGTCCACGTGCAGGCTCGGGGTGACACCCTCGGTGATGACGCGGGTGCGGAACCGGCCCGGCGTGGCCCGCTTGCCGCGGCGGATGATCTTGCGGTCGAAGATCAGCGCGACCCGGTCCGGGCGGCCCAGGTCGAGGTTGTCGCGGATCAGCTGATCGAAGAAGATCCGCCCGGTCACCGCGGAGTCCAGCATCTGGGTAAGGGAGAACTCCGCCTGCAGCACCGACAGCTCATAGCGGTATCCGGCCGCGGTGTCGCCGGCGGTGAACGGGTACGGCAGCAGCGCCAGCAGCCGGGCGGCCAGCGCGGTGATCGTGCCCTCATCCAGGCCGTCGCAGATCGCCTGCACCGCGGCCACGTCCTCGACGGCGGCGAACGCGTTATCCAGCGGCACGAACCCGATGCCGGCCTTGGCGGCCTGCCGCTTGGCGTACTCGTTGCCGATTACTTGATCAGCCGGCCGGTATAAGGGAAATATCCGGAGAATTTCACGCAGACCGGGCCGAAATGCCGATATCGGCATTTCGGCCCGTATGCCGACCGCCCGGTTATGCCGCACCGGGTTCCTCTGTGCTGGTCACAGCGGCTTCCGGGGGTCCAGTGCGGCATTTCCTCGCGGGGGCGTGTCCGGGTCACAGGGCGTCGAGGAAGGCCAGGAGGCTGTCGGGCGGCGTGTATCGTCCTTCAGGGGCGCTTCGGGGTGCCAGCCGTGCGAGCGCCTGTTCCTTGAGCTTCATGTCGGCGTGCAGGTAGACGCGTGTGGTGGCCGGCGACTCGTGCCCGAGCCACAGGGCGATGACGGTGATGTCGATGCCTGCGTGCAGCAGTGACATGGCCGCCGAGTGGCGCATGACGTGGGGCGTGACGTGCTTAGCGGCGATTGACGGGCAGGTGCGGGCGGCCGTGGCGGCGTGCCTGGCGACGAGGTGCTCGACGGCGTCGCGGCTGAGGCGGGTGCCGCGCCGGGACGGGAACAGCGGATCCGGTCTCGCTCCGCCGCGTTCGGCGAGCCAGCCGCGCAGGATGTCCGCGGTGGCCGGGGTGAGCGGGGTCGCGCGTTCCTTTCTGCCCTTTCCGTGGCAGGTCACGTGCGGGCCGGTGCCGAGGACGGCGTCGCTGACGGTGAGGCCGGTCAGCTCGGAGACCCGCAGGCCCGCCTGGATGCCGACTGTCAGCAGGGCATGATCACGGCGGCCGGTCCAGGTCGCGGTGGCGGGCGCGGCCAGCAGGGCGGCGATCTCGTCGCGGGTGAGGAAGCAGACCGTGGGGTGGTCGTGGCGCTTTCCGGGGATGGCCAGGACCCGGGCGATGAGACCGGCATGCTCGGGGGCGTGCAGGGACGCGTAGCGGAACAGCGAGTGGACTGCGGTGAGGCGGGCGTTGCGGGTGGTGACGCCGTTGCCGCGGCCGGTTTCCAGGCTGGTGAGGAACGCGCCGATCACCGGCGCGTCGAGGTCGGCGAAGTCCAGCGCGGAGGGTTCCTTGCCGTGCTGTCTGCTGGCGTAGGCGAGCAGCAGCCGCATCGTGTCGCGGTAGCAGGATCAGCAGGATCGGCAGATGCAGGAACAGCAGTCCCGCCGCGGCAGCGAGTTTCAGGCGCAGCGGCGCGACATTGCGACCGTCAGAGCGCATCGAACGCCCCCAGGCGCTTCGCCCCACAGGTAGAAGCCCATGATGACGACGGGGACGACGGTGAAGGCGGCCGCCAGCGGAATGTTGCCGGCCGTGCCCTGGTGGCGATAGACCGCCTGGCCGATGAACAGGCGCGACGAGCCGATGATCTGCGGGATGATGTAGTCGCCGAGCGTCAGCGAAAAGGTGAAGATCGAGCCGGCGACGATGCCGGGAAGCGCCAGCGGCAGCAGCACGTTGCGGAACGTCTGGGCCGGCGAAGCGCCGAGATCGGCGGATGCTTCCAGCATCGAGGCCGGCACGCGCTCGAGCGCCGCCTGCACCGGCAGGATCATGTAGGGCAGCCAGACATAGACGAAGACGATGAAGGTGCCGGTGTAGCTGACCGAAAGCGAATTGCCGCCGACCACGGGCACCGCCAGCCAGGCTTCGAGCAGCCAGGTCAGGTGCAATTTGGCGAACAGCCAGTTGAGAATGCCTTCCTTGGCGAGGATCAGCTTCCAGGCATAGACCTTGACCAGATAGCTCGACCACAACGGCAGCATGACGCCGAGATAGAACAGCGCCTTCCAGCGGCCGGTCGCATAGCGCGCCGCATAGTAGGCGATCGGAAAGGCGATGATCGCCGCGGCGACCGTCACCAGCGCCGCCATGATCGCGGTGCGCAGGATGATGTCGACATTGGCGGCGATCAGCAGTTCGCCATAGGTCTTCAGTGTCAGGTGGCGATCGATCAGCCCGGAAAACTCGTCGATCGAAAAGAAGCTCTGGACCAGCAGCGCGAGCAGCGAGCCGAGATAGACGATGCCGAGCCAAGCAGCGGCGGGGCCAGCATCAGCGCCAGGAACAGGCGCGGCCGCTTCCACAGGCCGTCGGAAAGCCGCCCGGCAAGCCCGCCGCGATCGGTCAGTATCGCCGCGCTCATGACTCGCCATCCATCAGGTGGATATCGGCGCGGTCGAAGGCGATGCGTACGCTCTTGCCGTCGGCCGGCAGACGGTTGGCCGACGGCACCAGCGCGTGCAGGCGGCTGCCGGAAAAATCGAGCGTCAGGCGCGTCGCCCCGCCGAGATAGCTGCGGCCGACCAGTTTCGCCGCGTGGCCGCCGCGCTCGACCAGGCGGATGTCTTCGGGCCGCAGGCTCGACCACGCCGCCTTGCCGGCAAATCTCTTCGTCAGGTCGCGGCCGAGCACGTTGGAGGAGCCGACGAAATCGGCGACGAAACGCGATTTCGGCTTGCGGTAGATCTCCTGCGGCGTGCCGATCTGCATGATGCGGCCGTCGTTGAAGACCGCGACGCGATCGGCCATCGACAGCGCCTCGCCCTGGTCATGGGTGACGAAGACGAAGGTGATGCCGAGCTGGCGCTGCAGCGCCTTCAGCTCCTCCTGCATCTGCTCGCGCAGTTTCAGGTCGAGCGCGCCGAGCGGCTCGTCGAGCAGCAGCACCTTCGGCTGGTTGACCAGCGCGCGGGCAAGCGCGACGCGCTGGCGCTGGCCGCCGGACAACTGCCCCGGCCGGCGCGCGCCGTAGCCGGGCAAGCCGGACCAGTCGCAGCGCTTCCTCGGCCGCCTTGTTGCGCTCGGCCGTGGCGACGCCCCGGACCATCAGCCCGTAGGCGACGTTGTCGAGCACGTTCAGATGCGGGAACAGCGCGTAGTCCTGGAACACCGTGTTGACGTTGCGCCGATAGGGCGGGACGCCCTCGGCCGTCTCGCCGAAGATTTCGATATGACCGCGCGGTCGGCTGCTCGAAGCCGGCGATCAGCCGCAGGCAGGTCGTCTTGCCCGAGCCCGACGGGCCGAGCATGGCGAAGAACTCGCCCTCGCGCGATGTCGAGATCGACGCCATCGACGGCGCGCACCGCGCCGAAATGGCGGGAGACTTTCTGGAAGGAGACGGCTGCTGATCATGGCGAGACGAAGCTGCCGGCCCGCCGGCAAGCAGCCGGCGGGCACGCTCCCCATGCTGCGGTTCGCTTCGTCTACCGCCCGCCGATCACGCCGATATAGTCGGAGACCCAGCGGTAATAGGGCACGCATTCGCCCTGGCTGGCGCATTTGGCCACCGGCGTCTTCCAGAACGGATCTGGTCGAAATCCTCGAAGCCGTTGGTCTTGCAGCCTTCGTCGGTCAGCAGTTCGTTGCCCTTGCAGGCGGCGGGCACCGCCGGCACCGAGCCGAACCAGGCGGCGAGGTCGCCCTGCAGCTTGGGCGACAGCGAATGCTCCATCCACATATAGGCGCAGTTCGGGATGCGCGGCGTCGGCCTCCATCATGGTGGTGTCGGCCCAGCCGGTGGCGCCTTCCTCGGGAATGGTCGAGGCGATCGGCTGCTTGTCGGCGGCGAGCAGGTTGACCTGGAACGGCCAGGAGCCGGAGGCGACGACGCCCTCGTTCTTGAAGTCGTCGACCTGGATCATGGCGTCGTGCCAGTAGCGGCCGACCAGCGTGCGCTGCCCGCGCAGCAGGTCGAGCGCCGCCTTGTACTGGTCCTCGTTCAGCTCGTAGGGATCCTTGATGCCGAGTTCCGGCTTGTGGGCCATCAGGTAGTTGGCGGCGTCGGCGATATGGATCGGCCCGTCATAGGCCTGGACGCGGCCCTTGTTCGACTTGCCGTCGCGGCAGGTTCATTTCCTCGAACACGACGTTCCAGCTTTTCGGCGCTTCCTTGAACACCTCGGTGTTGTACATCAGCACGTTCGGGCCCCACTGGTAGGGCACGCCGTAGTGCACGCCGTCGACCGTGTGCCACGGCGCGTCTCTGCAGGCGCTCGTCGACCGTCTTCCAGCTCGGGATCAGATCGATATTGATCGGCTGCACGCGCTTGCCGGCGACGAGGCGCAGCGAGGCGTCGCCCGAGGCGGTGACGAGGTCGAAGCCGCCCTCGTTCATCAGCGCCACCATCTCGTCGGAGGTGTTGGCGGTCTTGACGTTGACCTTGCAGCCGGTCGCCTTCTCGAAATCGGTCACCCAGTCATAGGCCTTGTCGGTTTCGCCGCGCTCGATGTAGCCCGGCCAGGCGACGATATCGACCTGCGCCCTCGCCCTTGCCGAGCTTCGTCATCATTTCGGCCGACCAGGCCTGCCGGTGCCAAGGCAAGCGCAATCGTCGTCGACAGTGCATCGATTTCAGCAGTCGCATTCTCTCGATCTCCCATTTGAAATTCGCGGCCGGTTGCTGGCCGTCTCAGCAAGTCCGAGTTGCTGCAGAAGCCGAGCACGTCGCAGGTGTCTCCGACAGCGGACCGCTGGCGAGAAACCGCTTCAGCCTTTCGCGCAAGGCTACGCCAGATTATGGCTTTCGCAAATTCATTTATCAGAAAGCCGATATCGGAATATCCGATATCATCGGCGCGTCTAGCCGCGGCCGGACCATGCGCTGCGCCTGGGCGATGCCGATGAAGTCGCGCGCCGCCTGCGGCAGGCTCGGAGCCGCGGCGCCAGGCCACCCCGACCTGGACCACCGGCAAGGCGCCCGAAACGTCGCGCGATTCGATGCGGTCGCCTTCCAGCGACCACGGCCGGTAGACCAGGTCGGGCAAGCAGCGCGACGCCGGCGCCGGTCGCGACCAGGCTGCGCACCGCCTCGACCGAACGGGTGCGGAAGGCGACATGCGGCTTGGCGCCGAGCGCGCCGAGCAGTTTGACCGGTCGCTCTCCTCGATCTCGTCGACGGTCAGCATGATCAGCGGCTCGCCGGTCGACGTCGGCGATGCGCGATGCTGTCCTGCGCTGGCGAGCTTGTGGCCGAGCGGCAGCCACAGCCGGTAGGGCGAGACTTCGAGGATTTCGGCCTGCAGCGCCATGCGCTCGCGCAGATTGGAAATGACCATGACGGCGACATCGAGCTCGCCGCCGATCAGCAGGTGCTCGAGATATTCGCCATTGTCCTCGATGGCGCGACACCTCGATCGACGGATTGGCGCGGCGGAAGCGGGACAGGATATCCGACAGCACATAGCCGGCGACCAGCGAGGTGACGCCGAGCTGCCAGGTCGCCGGTGGCGCTGCCGTCGCCGTCCGAAGAATGCCTGGCGCGCATCCGACACGCCGGCCAGGATCTTCGTCGCATGGCGCAGGAACTGGTGGCCCTTGTGGGTGATGTTGAGGCCGCGCGGATGGCGTTCGAACAGGCCGACGCCGAGATCGCTTTCCAGTTCCTTGATCGCCTCGGTCACCGCCGATTGCGAGATCGACAGCGTTCTGCGCCGCGCCCGAGACCGTGCCCTGCTCGCCAACGGCGACGAAATACTGAAGCTGGCGAAGCGTGAAGGCCAATGGGCGGCTACCCTGTTTGCGTGCCTCCCGCCGGCATTAGTCGCGGTCGCTCGTTTCCATCGCCGCGCTGTCGGCGATCGCCGGGCGGAAATAGCGGCCGGCCACGATCGGCACCAGGAACCCGAGGATAGCGATCGACCACAGCGCGATCGACAGCGGCGAATCGACCAGCGCCCACCAGTTGCCGTCGGAAATCGTCAATGCTCGCGCGCAGGTTCACTTCCATCTGGTTGCCGAGCAGCACGCCGAGCACGACCGGCACCAGCGGCACGTCAAGCTTGCGCAGGACCCAGCCGGCAATGCCGAAAATGATCATGACATAGAGGTCGAAGGTCGAGCCGGAAATGCCGTAGATGCCGATGACCGAAATCATCGCCACCGCCGGCATCAGGTAACGCGACGGCACCAGCAATACGCGCGCGAATAATCCGACCAGCGGCAGGTTCATGACCAGCAGCATGACGTTCGCGATGAACAGCGCCGCGATCAGGCCCCAGACGACGTCGGGATGCTTGGTGAACAGCAGCGGCCCCGGCGTGATGTTGAGCGCCATCAGCATCGCCAGCAATACCGCCGTGGTCCCCGAGCCCGGGCACGCCGAGCGCCAGCATCGGCACCAGCGCGCCGCCGGCCGAGGCGTTGTTGCCGGCTTCCGGCGCCGCCACGCCGCGCGGATCGCCCTTGCCGAACGTGCCTTTGCCGTCCTTCAGTTTCTTTTCCAGCGCATAGGCCAGGAACGAGCCGAGCGAAGCGCCGGCCCCCGGCAGCACGCCTGCGAGGAACCCGACGATGGTGCCGCGCGTCATCGAGCCGGAAGTCTCGCGGATCATTTTTGCCGGCGGCAGCATCTTGCCGATTTTCAACTTGTTGGCCTGATCGGCCTCGCTGCCGGCGGAGCGGTGTTCGAGGAACAGGAACACTTCCGAAAGCGCGAACAGTCCGACGATGGCGACGAGGAAATCGATGCCATCATAAAGATGCACCTCGCCAAACGTGAGCCGCGGCACGCCGGTCTGGCCGTCGACGCCGATCATCGCGATGCCGAGACCAAGACCGGCGGCGAGCGCCGCCTTGGCCTGGTTGCGGCTGGCCAGGCCGCCGAGCGTGGCGAAGGCGAGCGTGAACAGCGCGAAATATTCGGCCGGGCCGAACAGCAGCGCGACCTTGACCAGTTGCGGCGCCAGGAACACCAGGCCCCAGGTGGCGAAGAACGAGCCGACGAACGAGGCGATCGCCGAGATCGCCAGCGCCTCGCCGGTCTGACCCTTCTGCGCCATCGGGAAACCGTCGAGCGTCGTCATCATCGCCGGCTCGTCGCCGGGAATGTTGAGCAGGATCGACGAGATGCGGCCGCCATACATGGCGCCGTAGTAGACGCTGGTCAAAAGGATCAGCGCCGGCGTCGCCGGCAGGCCGAGGGTGAAGGCGACCGGGATGAGGATCGCCACGCCGTTGGCGGGCCCGAGCCCCGGCAGCGCACCGATGATCGTTCCGAGGAAGCAGCCAAGCAGCGCCAGGCCGAGATTTTGCAACGTGATGGCGACCGAAAAACCGTCGACAAGATGGCCAAGCGCTTCCATCATCTCCCCCAGAATCCAAGCGGTCCGCGCGCCAGTGACAGGCCAAGAATGAGGTGAAACACGGCGTAGATGCCGAGCGAGATGACGATGCCGGCAAGGATCGCCTCGATCGGCCGCGCCCCGAGCCGCCACGACAGGAATGCAGCGGCGACCGCGGTGCAGATGACGAAGCCGAGTTCGGGCAGCAGCCGGGCATAGACGAACAGCAATACGACCGCGGCGAAAACCTCGCCGAGCCGGCCCAGGGCAGGCCATTGCGGTTCCGGATCGGGGCGCAGCAGGATGACGAGGCCGGCGACGGCAACGAGGCCGCCAATCATCATCGGAAAGGTCTTGGGCCCGACCGGATCGGAGATGAAGCTCAGTTCGATCCGCGATGCCGCAAAAATATAGACGAGGGCGAGCAGGACGCAGAATCCGCCGAAGATCCGATCGCTCATCTGCCGCCCCTCCCCAGGCACACGCCACCTGCGATGCTCCTCCCGCACCGCAAGTTGCTCATAGTACGCGACGGCCGGGCCGTTGCAACGACCCGGCCGCACCTAGCTGAAGAGTGGCTTTACTTGATCAGCCCGATTTCCTTGGAGATCGCGGCGATCTCTTCGACCGAGCCCTTGACGAATTTCTGGAAGTCGTCGCCGCGCAGATTGAGCGGAGCAATGCCGTTGTCGGCCATGATCTTCTTCCATTCGGCCGAATCATAGACCTTGCCGATATTGTCGACCCAGTACTTGTAGGCTTCATCCGACATGCCGCCCGGGCCATAGAAGCCGCGCCAGTTGGCGCCGACGGCATCGATGCCCTGTTCCTTGGCCGTCGGGAATTTCGAGAAGTCGCCCGAAAGCCGTTCCGGCGCCAGCACGGCCAGCACCTTGATGTCGCCGGAATCGACAAAGCCCTTGGCCTCGGAAGCGTCGCCCGTGAACGCCTGAACCGAACCCGCGAGCAGCTGCGTCACCGCCTCGCCGCCGCCATCGAAGGCGACATATTTGATCTTGCGCACGTCGTCGATGCCGGCCTTCTTGGCGGCGATCAGCACCTTCAAGTGGTCCCATCCGCCGACCGCCGAGCCGCCGGCGATCGCCACCGACGCCGGATCGGACTTGATCTTGTCCATCAGCTCGGGAAGCGTCTTGATCGGCAAATCCTTGGCGACGGCGATGACGCCGTAATCGGCGCCGATCGACGCCGAGCCAGCGCACCTGGTCCATCGTGTTGCCCGGAAAGGCGCCCTGCGCCAGGCGCGTGGACGTGGCCGAGGAAGCCGCGATGAGCAGATTATTGTCCTTGTTGCGCTTGTTGACGACCTCGGCATAGGCAACGCCGCCGCCGCCGCCGGCAAGGTTGGTCACCTGCATCGTGCCGGGGATGAGCTTCAGGTCCTGCATCGCCTTGCCGACCTGGCGGCAGGTGAAGTCCCAGCCGCCGCCGGCGGCGGCCGGCGCGATGCATTCGGTTGCGCCCGGATCGAACGCCAGCGCCGAAGTCGCCAGCATAACGGCAGAAGCGGTGGCGGCAAAAAGGGTTGCCACAAACGCGGTCTTCAATAGGCTCATGATTTCCTCCCGAAATATTCCTCTCCCGGAGAGCGCATTGCGCCCCGGGCCAGACCTTCCTTATAGTCCGCTTTCCTGTCACCAAGCTGTCACGATGAAAGCGCCATGCGGCTGCTGATCGTAGAAGATGCCGAGGATTTGGCCGACGCGATCGCCGATCGCATGGCGGCATCGGGCCATGTCTGCGACAAGGCGGCGACGCTCGCGGACGCGCGCCAGTTGCTCGCCCTGCAACCGTTCGACCTCGCGGTGGTCGATATCAATCTCCCCGACGGCACCGGCCTGACGCTGTTGCGCGAAATGCGATCGGCAAAAAACCGCTTGCCGGTCCTGGTGTTGACGGCGCGCATGGGCGTCGACGACCGCGTCACCGCGCTCGACGCCGGCGCCGACGACTATCTGGTCAAGCCGTTCGACTTCCGTGAACTGGAAGCGCGCATCCGCGCTATCGTTCGCCGCCGTAACGGCCAGGCCGATCCGGTGCTGGAGGCGGGCGCCATACGCTTCAACACTCTTACACGCCAGGTCACCGTCGATGGCCAATCCTGCGAACTGACGCGGCGCGAGCAATCGCTGCTCGAAATCCTGCTTTCGGCCCGGGGCCGCGTCATCGCCAAGGAAGAACTGCATTCGCGCCTCTTCGGCTTCGAGGAGGATGCCGGCATCAACGCCGTCGAATTGTATGTCGCGCGCCTTCGCAAGAAGCTCGGCAACAGCGACTTCGTCATTCGTACCCTGCGCGGCCTCGGCTATCAGGCGGTTTCACCGCGATGAACAAGATGCCGGCCGACCTGGCCGCTGCCCCGGCGCGCCGCCCGTCGCTGACGTTCCGAATGACGGCGTTGGTGACCGGGATTCTCGTGCTCCTGATCGCCATCACCCTTTATCTCGCCTGGCGCTATGGCCATCGCGCCGCCGACGAGGCCTATGACAAGCTGCTGACCGGCGCCTCGTTGCAGATCGCCGAACGCGTCGGCGTCACCGACGGGCAAATCCAGGTCGACCTGCCCTATTCCGCCTTCGAACTGCTCGCCCTGTCGCGCAATGACCGCGTCTTCTACCGCATCATCGGACCCTCCGGACAAACACTGACCGGATACGACGATCTGCCTGCGCCGGCAAAAGTCTCTGCCGGTGCGCCGGTGATCTACGACGCACGCTATTCCGGCGAACCGGTACGCATCGCCGCGGCGACCCGCCAGCTCTCCGAGCCCGGAGTTGCCGGAACCGTACAAATTCTTGTCGCCCAAAGCATCCTCGAACGCCAGGCGCTGGCGCGCGACATTGCCTTCAAAGCGGCGCTGCTGCTGGCGACGGTCGCCATCGTCGCGCTCGCATTGGCGCTGCTCGCTGTGCGCTATGCGCTGGCGCCGCTGACCAATGTCCAGCGCGCCTTGCTGTCACGCAATCCCAACGATCTTTCGCCGTTCGTCATCGAAACGCCGCGCGAACTGGAAACCGTCGTCAGCGCGCTCAACCGCTTCATCTTCCGCCTCGATCGCCGCATCGAGGCGGTGCAGTCCTTCGTTGCCGATGCTGCCCACCAGCTGCGCACGCCGATCGCGGCGATCCGCGCGCAAGCCGAACTGGCGGTCGGCGAGGACAAGCCCGATCGCCTGCGCCGCATCAACCAGCGCATCCTCGACCGCAGCGTCGCCGTCAGCCGCCTTGCCGAACAACTGCTGAGCCGGGCGATGATCACGCACCGCTCCGACGCCGCCGAATTGCAGCCGCTCGACCTGCGCCGCATCGCCGTCGAAGCCGAGCGCGAAGCCCATCGCTTCGCCGTAACCGGCGAAGAGCCGATCTTCTGCGATCTTTGCGAACAGCCGGTGATGGTTGCCGGCGACGCTTTCAGTCTTCGCGAGGCGGTCAAGAACCTGATCAGCAATGCCCAGACCCATGGCCGGCCGCCGATCCGCATTCATGTCGCCCAAAATGGTGCCAAGGCCCGGATCGGCGTCATCGATCACGGCGAGGGCATTTCAGCCGAAATTCGCCACCGCATCGGTGCGCGATTTGCCCAGGCCGATGGCGCGAAGTCGGCCGGGACCGGGCTCGGCCTTTCAATTGCCCACGATGTCGCGAGATTTCATCATGGCGAACTCGTATGCAGCGAACCCGCTTCTGGTGAATTCGAGATTGCCCTGGCGCTTCCGCTGGCGCCTGAGCGGGCATGAACCTGGCGATGGCAGTCGCCCGTCGATCCCCGTGCCGCGGCGCCCGTGCTGCCTTGTTTGCGCTGCTTGGCGCGTTGCTGGCAATGTTATTCCTGCCGGCCGCCGGCTTCGCCCAGGACTACGATTTCCCGGCAAGCCAGGCGCCTCAACGGCAACTGGCGATCCTCAGCACCACCGATATCGAGATCAGCGAGCCGGCGATCCGCGCCTTTCAGGCAAGGAACCCGAACGTCGCGATTCACTACCGCGAACTGACCACGCTCGAACTTGATGGCCTGGTCTCGCCCGCATGCCGGGACGGTACGCCGGCCGGCGACCTCGTTATTTCCTCTGCGATGGATCTGCAGTTCAAGCTCGTCAACGACGGTTGCGCGCTGCCCGCCGACAGTCCGGTGCTGATGCAATTGCCCGACTATGCTCGCTGGCGTGGCGAGTTGTTCGGCCTCACCTTCGAGCCGGCGGCGATCGTCTATAACCGCGATCTCATCGCCGCCGACGAAGCGCCGGACGACCGTTTCCAATTGCTCGAATTGCTGCGCGATTCGAGCCGCTTCAAGGGCAAGGTCGGCACCTATGACATCGAGCAGTCGGGGCTCGGCTACCTCTACGCGACGCTCGACGCCCAGCAATCGTCGACGTTCGGACGGCTGCTCGAAGCCTTCGCGCGCAATGACGTGCAACTGTTCTGCTGCACCTCGGACATCCTCGACCGCGTCATCGATGGCCGTCTCGCCATCGGCTACAACGTGCTCGGCTCCTACGCGCTCGGTCGGGCGGCGGCCAACCCCAAACTAGCAATCGTGCTGCCGAGCGATTACACGCTGGTGCTGACGCGGGCCGCGTTCGTGCCGAAATTCACGCGCAACCGCGCCGACGCCGTCGCCTTTCTCGAATTCCTGCTCGGCCGCGACGGCCAAAGCGTCGTTGCCGAAAAGACGTTCCTGTTTTCGCCGATCGACGGCGCCGAACGGCTATTCCGCGATAGCGGACTTCCCCCCGACGCGCGCCAGTCGTTGCGCCCGGTTTCGCTCGGACCGGCACTCCTCGCCGGTCTCGACCGCCTCAAGAAGCAGGCCTTCTTTCGCCAGTGGCAGGCGACGCTGTCCGGCAGATAGGAATCCGCGCTAAGCTGCCTTGCCGGCCTTGAGCACGCCGCGGCGGATCTGGTCCTCCTCGATCGATTCGAACAGCGCGCGGAAATTGCCTTCGCCGAAGCCATCGTCGCCCTTGCGCTGGATGAACTCGAAGAAGATCGGGCCGATCACGGTTTTCGAGAACACCTGCAGCAGGATGCGCGTCTGGCCGCCGTCGACGACGCCTTCGCCGTCGATGAGGATGCCGTGCTTCTTCATCTTTTCGATCGGCTCGCTGTGGCCGTGCACGCGCTCTTTCGACATTTCGTAGTAGGTATCGGGCGGGCCAGGCATGAATTTCAGCCCGCGCCCGGCGATCGCGTCGGTTGAGGCATAAATGTCCTCGGTGCCAACGGCGATGTGCTGGATGCCCTCGCCCTTGTAGCGGCGCAGATATTCCTCGATCTGGCTCTTGTCGTCGGCGCTCTCGTTGATCGGGATGCGGATCTTGCCGCACGGCGACGTCAGCGCCCGGCTGGTCAAGCCGGTAAGTTTGCCTTCGATGTTGAAGAAGCGGATTTCGCGGAAATTGAACGTCTCGCGCATAGAACTTGTACCAGGTGTCCATGTTGCCGCGTATGACGTTGTGGGTGAGGTGGTCGAGATAATAGAAGCCGACGCCTTTCGGCTTCGGATCGGCTGCGCCGAGCCATTCGAACTCGGCTGCATAGGGCGATCCCTTAGCTCCGTAAGCGTCGATGAAATACAGCAGTGAACCGCCGATGCCGTAGACCGCCGGCGCATCGATCGTCTTGCCATCGCCTCTATATTCCTTTGCGCCGAGATCGACCGCGCGCTGCAGCGCATGTTTCGCATCGACGACGCGCCACGCCATCGCCGGCGCGCATGGCCCGTGCTTGGCGACGAATTGCGCGGCGTGCGATTTCGGATCGCGGTTGACGATATAGTTGATGTCGCCCTGGCGGTAGACGACGATGCCCTTCGTGCGGTGACGAGCCACCGGCACGAAGCCCATCGACTTGAACAGCGCGCCGAGCTTTTCCGGCTCCGGGTGGGCGAATTCGACGAACTCGAAACCATCGGTGCCGGCCGGATTGGCCTTGGTGATTTTCGGCGGGCGGCGCGTCGTGCGGATAGGGGCCCATGGAGCGCTCCTGGTTTGCATGCGAATTTCCTGCAGAATATACGCGCATTTCAGCGCGAATAATTTGCAAATCACGCGAAATTATGGCCATTTAAGAACATTCTACGCATGATTTCGGAGAACTATACAAAAATGCAGCTCGACGACTACGACATGCGCATTCTTTCCGCACTGCAAGAGAACTCGTCGCTGACCGGCGCCGAACTGGCCGAGATCGTGCGGCTTTCAGGGTCGCAATGCTCGCGCCGCAAGGCGGCTCTCGAGGAAGCCGGTTTCATCGCCGGCTATCATGCCCGCCTGGCGCCGCGAAAACTCGGTTACGGCTTTCTCGCCATCACCCGCGTCAACCTGCGCGAACACTCGGAGAAAGGCGCCGAGGAATTCGTCCGGTTCCTGGCGTCACATGGCGAGGTCGAGGAGGCGTTTTCGGTTTCCGGCGATGCCGACTACATCCTGAAAATCCGGGCGCGCGACCTCGACGAATTCGCCCAATTCATTCACCGCCACCTGCTGCCCAATCCGCAGGTGTCGCTGGTGCGCTCCGACATCGTGCTGAAGACGATGAAGGAGGACCATGGCCTGCCGATAGGCAGCCATTGAACCTGGGTCAGCATTTTGCAACCGGTTGCAAAATTGCCGAACTTGACTTACCAGAACCGGTCAAGAGAGCCTATGAATGGGCCGCAAGAAAATATTTCCGGGAGGGAGCGATGGCGGCATCGCACGGATCGCTGAGACTGACCACGGCACAAGCCCTGGTGCGCCATCTCGCGGCACAATTCATCGAGATCGACGGAAAAACCGTACGCCTCTGTGCCGGCGGATTTGCCATTTTCGGACATGGCAACGTCACCTGCCTCGGAGAGGCGCTCTACGAGCACCGCGACGCCCTGCCGCTGTATCGCGGCCAGAACGAGCAGTCGATGGCGATGGCCGCGATCGGTTATGCCAAGCAGCAATTGCGCCGCCGTTTCATGTTCGCCACTTCCTCGGCCGGTCCCGGCACCACCAACATGGTCACCGCGGCGGCGATCGCCCACACCAATCGCCTGCCCCTGCTGCTGCTCTGCGGCGATGCATACGTGACGCGCCTGCCCGATCCGGTGCTGCAGCAGGTCGAGCATTTTTCCAACCCTGCGCTCGGCGTCAACGATGCCTTCAAGGCGGTGTCGCGCTACTGGGACCGCATCACCCATCCCGCCCAGATCATCCAGTCGCTGCCGGCGGCGATCGCCACCATGCTTGATCCGGCCGACTGCGGCCCGGCGTTTTTCGGCCTGCCGCAAGACGTCCAGGGCTGGGCCCATGATTACCCCGCCGAGTTTTTCGAGGAGCGCACCCATCGCATCCGCCGGCCAGCGCCGGACGCGCGAGATATCGCCGAAGCGGCGCAGCTGCTGAAGTCGGCCAAGCGACCGCTGATCATCGCCGGCGGCGGCGTGCAGTACTCCAGCGCCACTGCCGACCTGGCGCAGTTTGCAGAGAGCTTCGCGATACCCGTCGTCGAGACCATCGCCGGGCGCGCCAACCTGCTCCACTCCCACCCGCTGAACTGCGGACCGATCGGCGTCACGGGCTCCAATTCGGCCAACAACCTCGCCGCCAAGGCCGATGTCATCCTTGCCATCGGCACCCGGTTGCAGGATTTCACCACCGGCTCGTGGACGGCGTTTTCCCGCGAGGCGAAGTTCATCGGCCTCAATGCCGCGCGCCACGATGCCGCCAAGCACATGGCCGCGCCGGTCATCGGCGATGCCAGGATATCGATCGGGCTGCTCTCGGCGGCGGCCTCCGGCTACCGCGCGCCAAAAGCCTGGACCGGCGAGGCTACCCGCGAGCGCGAAATCATGGAACAAATACGTCGCCGACAACGTCAGCCCGGTCGACCGCAAGGGCTCCAACCGGCCGAAATCCTATGCCCAGGTCATCGGCGCGGTGAATGCCGCCTGCCACAAGGACGACCGCATCCTCACGGCGGCCGGCGGCCTGCCGTCGGAACTTGCGGCCAACTGGCGGACGCTTTCGACTGGATCCGTCGATATCGAATATGGCTATTCCTGCATGGGCTACGAGATCGCCGGCGGCTGGGGCGCCCGCCTCGGCCAGCGCGAAACACAGCCCGAGCGCAACACCATCGTCTTGCTCGGCGACGGCTCCTATCTGCTCATGAATTCCGACATCTATTCCTCGGTGCTGACCGGCGCCAAGTTGATTGTCGTCGTCTGCGACAACGGCGGCTTTGCCGTCATCAACAAGCTGCAGAACAACACCGGCAACGTTTCCTACAACAACCTGATCCGCGATTGTAACATCGCGACCGAGCCCTTCCGCGTCGATTTTGCCGCCCACGCCCGCGCCATGGGCGCCGAAGCCGAGAAGGTCGAATCGATCGCTGAACTGAAGGCGGCGCTGGCGCGTGCCGAAGCGTCGCCGAAGACCTACGTCATCGCGGTCGAGGTCGATGCCTTCGACGGCTGGACCGCCGAAGGCCACGCCTGGTGGGAGGTCGGCACACCGCAGGTCTCCGCCCGTGCGCAGGTCGTCAAGGCGCATGTCGAGCAGGAAGCCGGCCGCGACAAGCAGCGCGCCGGCGTCTGATGAACGCGTTTCGCATCCGCGGCGACCGCTTTCTCGTCATCGGCCGCGCCGGCATGGATTTCTACGCCGAGCCGGCCGGAGTCGAGCTCGAGGCGGCGGAAAAATTCGCTCCTGCCCTCGGCGGCTCGGCCGCCAACATCGCGGTTGGCCTCGTCAAGCTCGGCTGCAAGGCGACGCTGGTTACCCGAGTGTCGGACGACGCCGTCGGCCGCTACGTGCTGCGCCAGCTTGAACGTTACGGTGTCGATACCGGCCTCGTCGGCAAGGCCGGTGCCTACTACCGCAACTCGCTGGCGGTGATCGAACAGCGCGCCGAGAACAACCAGAACGTCATCTATCGCACCGGCGCCGCCGATCTCGAATTGTCACAGGACCAGCTTTCGGGCATCGATTTTTCGGCATTCGGCGCACTCGTGTTGACGGGCACGGCGCTGTCGGCCGAGCCCTCACACAGTGCTTGTCTCGCGGCTCTGCGCGCGGCGCAGGCGGCCGGCCTGCCGACGATCATCGATATCGACTACCGTCCCAACGGCTGGCGCAGTCGTGATGACGCGCGCAAGACCTGCCTGCCGGTTGCCGAAGCCTGCAGCGTCGTCGTCGCCAATGACGAGGAATTCGCGATGCTCGCTGGCGGCACGGATGAGGGGCTGGCGCTTGCCCGCCGCCTCGGCGAGGACCCGGGCAAGTTCATCGCCTACAAGATGGGTGAAAAGGGTTCGCTCGCCTTTGGCGGTGGACGCGAGATTGCCAACGGCATCTTCCGCGTCAGGGCGCTGAAGCCGACCGGCGCGGGCGATGCCTTCATGGCCGGGCTGCTCGCTGCCCTGGCGCACGGATCGAGCGAGGCCGAGGCAATCGCCCGCGGCTCGGCCGCCGCGGCCATCGTCGTCTCCCGATTCGGCTGCGCGCCGGCCGAACCGGATGCCGCGGAACTCGAAGAGTTCCTGCGCTGCCACCAGCCCGAAATGGCCTGACCATCAGGAAACATATCGATGCACATCCCTCCCCACGACAACAGCAACCAGGCGATTGTCGACGCTGGCAATCCGCATGTGCCGCTGAATTATTTCAACATCGTCAAATTGAAGCGCGGCCAGGCCTTCCAATACGCCGTGCCCGGCTACGAGACCGCGATCGTGCCGGCGACCGGGACGGTCGATATCGAGGTGACAGGCGAGAAGTTCGACAAGATCGGCGAACGCTGCAAGGACGTATGGGACGGCGAGCCGGAAGGCGTCTATGTCCCGGTTGCCGCAAAGGCGCAGATCGTCTGCGTTTCCGATGAAGCCGAAGTGTTCATCGCCGGCGCCAAATACGACAAGGCTCTCGCTCCCTTCGCCGTGCGCAAGCACGAACTCGATCTCGTCCAGTACGGCTCCGACGACACCAAGACCCATCGCAAGATCAAGCATATCTTCGGCACCAAATATCATGGCCGCGTCGGCCGCCTGCTGGTTTCGGAATTGTTCACCGTCGGCCAGGGCGGCTGGTCCGGATTTCCCCCGCACAAGCACGACACCGACCGCCTGCCCCTCGAAACCCGCCACGACGAGACCTACAACTACCGTTTCCGGCCGAAGGAAGGCTTCGGCATGCAGCTCGTCCAGCGCGAGGACGGCAAGGTCGGCGACGCCTACCACATCGTCGATGGCTCGACGATCATCCTCGACCGCGGCTATCACCCGTGCGTCGTCGCGCCGGGCTACGAGATGTACTATTTCACCATCCTCGGTGGGCTTTCGCAGCGTTCACTGGTCCAGTTCTTCCAGCCGACCCATGCCTGGCAGGTCGAGACCATCCCCGGCATCAAGGACATGATCGCCAAGTTCAAGTGATCGAATTTCGTAATCGTGACTCCGACGCCCGCACGGGCTAAACAGGCTTCCATGGCCGCGGGATGCACACATGAAGACGATCATCGCCCCATCGGTATTGTCGGCGGATTTTTCCCGGCTCGGCGAGGAAGTGGCGGCAATCGAGCGGGCTGGCGCCGACTGGATCCATCTCGACATCATGGACGGCCATTTCGTCCCCAACCTCACCTTCGGCCCGCCGGTCGTCAACGCCCTGCGCAAGCTAACGAAGAAGACATTCGACTGCCATCTGATGATCGAGCCCTGCGACCCGTTCCTTGCCGCCTTCGCCGAGGCCGGCTGCGACCGCATCACCGTGCACGCCGAGGCGACGCGCCATCTCGACCGCTCGCTGCAGGCAATCCGCGATCTCGGCAAGAAAGCCGGCGTCGCGCTCAACCCGTCGACGCCGGAAACGGCAATCGAATATGTGCTCGACCGCCTCGATCTGATCCTGCTGATGACCGTCAACCCCGGCTTCGCCGGCCAGAAATTCGTTCCCGCGCGTGCTGGAAAAGATCCGCCGCGTGCGCCAGATGATCGGTCATCGCCCGATCGCGCTCGAAGTCGATGGCGGCATCGATCCGGTCACCGCGGGCCAAGTCGCCGCTGCCGGCGCCAATGTGTTGGTCGCCGGTTCGGCAGTGTTCAAGGGCGGCGCCGAGGCCGCCTACCGCGCCAACATCAAGGCGATCCGCGACGCCGCCAATTCGGCGGTTCGCGCCGCTGCCTGACAGAAAGGAGCCAAGCATGGCTGCCGTTCCCCCTGTCTGCAATTTCGGCTGGAAGGCCGTCGATGCGATCCTGCCTGGCGTCGATGGCAAGAATTACCGCATCTTCAATTGCGCTGGCCCGAATGGCTTGGTCATCGCCTTCATCTGCAACCACTGTCCCTATGTGAAGGCGGTCGTGGACCGGATGGTCTCCGACGCGAACGAACTGGCAAGGCACGGCATCGGCTTCGTGGCGATCTGCGCGAACGACGCGGAAGCTTATCCCGAGGACTCCTTTGCCAAGATGAAGGATTTCGCCAAACGCCACCGCTTCGCCTTTCCCTACCTGCACGACGAAAGCCAGGAAGTCGCGCGCGCCTACGACGCCGCCTGCACGCCGGACTTCTTCGGCTTCAATGCCGCGATCGAATTGCAATATCGCGGCCGTCTCGATGCTTCGGGCCGCGGCCCTGCGGGTCAGGATACGCGCCGCGATCTTCTCGAGGCGATGAAGCAGGTTGCCAGCACCGGCCAGGGCCCGCGTGAACAGGTCGCCTCGATCGGCTGTTCGATCAAGTGGAAGGACGCTGCCTGAGTTTGGTCAACTCGCCAATTCCGGCCGATCCCGAAACAATTCCAGTGCCTGCGGATTGGCCAGCGCCTCGACATTCTTGACTTGCCGGCCGTGCACGACATCGCGCACCGCCAGTTCGGTGATCTTGCCGGATTTGGTGCGCGGGATATCGCTGACCGCGATGATCCTGGCCGGCACATGGCGCGGGCTGGCGCCGGTGCGGATTTTCGCCTTGATGCGTTTTTCCAGTTCGGCATCGAGCTTCACGCCGTCGGCAAGCCGCACGAACAGGACCACGCGCACGTCGCCCTGCCAATCCTGGCCGATGCAGATCGCTTCGGCGATTTCCGGCATCTGCTCGACCTGGTTGTAGATTTCCGCCGTGCCGATCCTGACGCCGCCGGGATTGAGCGTCGCGTCCGACCGGCCGTGGATGACGATGCCGCCATGTTCGGTCCATTCGGCGAAATCGCCGTGATGCCAGACATTGGCGAAGCGCTCGAAATAGGCGGCCCGGTATTTCTTTCCACCGGGATCGTTCCAGAAACCGATCGGCATCGACGGGAACGATTTGGTGCACACCAGCTCGCCCTTGCCGGCGGCAAGCGACTTGCCGTCCTCGTCCCAGACATCGACCGCCATGCCAAGCGCCGGCGCCTGGATTTCGCCGGTCCACACCGGCTCGGTCGGCACGCCGAGGACGAAGCAGGAGACGATGTCGGTGCCGCCCGAAATCGAGGCGAGATGCAGGTCGGATTTGACCGCCGCATAGACCCATTCGAAGCCTTCCGGCGACAGCGGCGAACCGGTCGAGGACAGCGTCCGCAGCGCCGACAGGTCGCGGCCTTTGGTCGGTTCGATCGCAGCCTTGCGCGCCGAATCGATGAATTTTGCCGAGGTGCCGAAATACGTCATTCGTTCCTCGGCGGCATAGTCGAACAGAATGTCGCCGGAGGGATGGAACGGCGAGCCGTCATAGAGCAGCAGCGTCGCGCCGCTGGCGAGGCCGGAGACGAGCCAGCTCCACATCATCCAGCCCAGCGTGGTGAAATAGAACAACCGGTCGCCGTCGTGGAGGTCGGCGTGCAGGCGATGCTCTTTCAGATGCTGCAGCAGCGTGCCGCCGGCCGAATGGACGATGCATTTCGGCACGCCGGTCGTGCCGGAGGAATAGAGGATGTAGAGCGGATGCGCGAACGGCAGCCGCTCGAACGTGCTTGGCGGATCGCCGACGCCGGCAAGCGCCGCATCGAGCGTCTGCGCCTTGTCGATCTTGCCCGCGACATCGGCTGATTTGCCGAGATAGTCGACGATCAGCACGGCACGCAGGCTTGGCAGACGCTGGACGATCTCGGCAAGCTTGCCGCCGACCATGTTGGCCTTGCCATTGTACCAGTAGCCGTCAGGCGCAAACAGCACCACCGGCTCGATCTGGCCGAAGCGGTCGATGACGCCCTGCACGCCGAAATCGGGTGAGCACGACGACCACACTGCGCCGAGCGAAGTCGCCGCCAGCATCGCCGCGACCGCTTCCGGCAGGTTCGGCATCATCGCCGCCACTCGGTCGCCGGCCTTGACGCCATTGGCGCGCAGCACCGCCGCGATGCGTGCCACAAGGCCGCGCAATTCTTCCCAACTCATGCGCCGCTTGACCTTGTCCTCGCCCCAGAAGACCAGCGCGTCGCCACTCCTGCGCTTGCGCAGCAGGTTCTCGGCGAAATTCAGCTTCGCATCGGGAAAGAAGCGCGAGGCGAGCATGTCATCGCCGTCAATGAGGATGCGATTGCCCTTGTCGCCGATGACGCCGCAATGGTCCCAGACCAAGTCCCAGAAGGCTTCGCGGTCGGCAACGGACCAGTCGTGCAAGTCACGGTAATGCGCCAAGTCCTTGCCCGCGCGCCTGGAAGCCTCGTCCTTAAACTTTGTGATGTTCGCGCCGGCAATTCTTTCGGGCGAAGGCGTCCACAACGGCGCGCTGGAACCGGTCATCGCTTGCTAGTCAAAAAGTTGGACCCCAGCCTTCCCTGGGGTGACGAAGGGAGAACGGGGCGACGCGGCAAAGAGAAATGTCGTCATGCCAGCGCAAGCTGGCATCCAGCTGGGCGGCACTCGATGCAAATCGCTTCTTGCACATCATCCTCTAGAGCCACGGCGTCCGCTTGGCTGCCGCCGCCTCATATGCGTCGATGGCAGACGTCTGCTGCATCGTCAGGCCGATGTCGTCGAGGCCGTTGAGCAGGCAATGCTTACGGAACGCGTCGATTTCGAAGGAAATCTTCGAGCCGTCGGGCCGCGTGATCGTCTGGCTTTCGAGATCGATGGTCAGGCGCGCATTCGAGCCCTTCCTCGCGTCGTCCATCAGCGCATCGCGCTCCGCCGTCGACACCACGATCGGAAGGATGCCGTTCTTGAAGCAGTTGTTGTAGAAAATGTCGGCAAAGCTGGTCGAGATCACAGCGCGGATGCCGAAATCGAGCAGCGCCCACGGCGCGTGCTCGCGCGAGGAACCGCAGCCGAAATTGTCGCCTGCGACCAGGATCGACGCCTTGCGGTAAGCCGGCTGGTTCAGCACGAAATCATTGATCTCGTTGCCCTTGCGGTCATAGCGCATCTCGTCGAACAGATATTTGCCGAGGCCGGAGCGCTTGATCGTCTTCAGGTGCTGCTTGGGAATGATCATGTCGGTGTCGATATTGACCAGCGGCATCGGCGCCGCCACGCCATCGAGCCGGGTGAACTTGTCCATGGCTTCCTCCCCGTTCAGAGCTGGCGCACGTCGGTCAGCCGGCCGGTGATCGCGGCGGCCGCCGCCATCGCCGGGCTCATCAGGTGCGTGCGGCCACGATAGCCCTGCCGGCCTTCGAAATTGCGGTTGGAGGTCGAGGCGCAGCGCTCGCCGCGGCTTCAGTTGGTCCGGGTTCATGCCGAGGCACATCGAACAGCCGGCCATGCGGAAATCGAAGCCGGCCTCGACCAGCTTTTGCAAGATGCCCTCTTCCTCCGCCTGCTTGCGCACCAGGCCGGAGCCCGGGACAATCATCGCGCGCAGGCCTTCCCTGACCCGGTGGCCTTCCATGATGCGCGCGACCTCGCGCAAATCCTCGATGCGGCCATTGGTGCAAGAACCAATGAACACGGTATCGATGGCAATATCCTGCATGCGCGTGCCGGGCTTCAGGCCCATGTAGTCGAGCGAACGGCGCGCCGCCTCGACCTTGCCGCCTGCAAAATCCTCCGGTGCCGGCACGGCGCCGGTGATGGGCACCACGTCCTCTGGCGACGTTCCCCAGGTAACGACGGGCGCGATGTCAGCCGCTTTTAATATCACCACCTTGTCGAACTTCGCGCCGTCGTCTGACAGCAGCGTCTTCCAGTAGGCAAACGCCTTGTCCCAATCGGCGCCTTTCGGCGCATGCGGGCGGCCCTTGACATAGGCGAAGGTGGTTTGGTCGGGCGCGATCAGGCCGGCGCGCGCGCCGCCTTCGATGGCCATGTTGCACACCGTCATGCGCCCTTCCATCGACAGCGCGCGGATCGCCTCGCCGCAATATTCGATCACATGGCCGGTGCCGCCGGCCGTGCCGGTGGCGCCGATCACCGACAGCGTGATGTCCTTGGCGCTGACGCCGGGGCCGAGGCTGCCGGTGACCTCGACCTTCATGTTCTTCGCTTTTTTCTGGATCAGCGTCTGCGTCGCCAGCACATGCTCGACCTCGGAGGTGCCGATGCCGTGCGCCAGTGCGCCGAAAGCGCCATGCGTTGCGGTATGGCTGTCGCCGCAGACGATGGTCATGCCCGGCTGCGTCCACCCTTGCTCCGGCCCGACGATATGGACGATGCCCTGGCGGCGATCGTTCATCGGGTAATAGTGGATGCCGAAATCCTGCGCGTTCTTGTCGAGCGTCTCGACCTGGATGCGGCTGTCTTCATCCTTGATGCGCTCGGCCCGCGAAAGGTCGGTTGGCACGTTGTGGTCAGGAACCGCGATGGTCTTTTCCGGCGCGCGCACCTTGCGCCCGGCCAAACGCAGGCCCTCGAAGGCCTGCGGGCTCGTCACCTCGTGCACGAGATGGCGGTCGATATAGAGCAAGCAGGTGCCGTCGTCGCCGCGGTGCACGACATGGGCGTCGAATATCTTGTCGTACAGCGTCTTGGCGCCGGCCATTCATGTGCTCCTGGATCTGACCTGTTTCCGGGCTTTTGCCGGTTTTCCCGGCGCGGAACGGGCCGGTTTGCGGCCCCGATATGTGGCAAGCGCCGGAAACATCAGGAAGGAATAATATTGTCAAGCGTTGCGGGCCCAGCCGCCTGCATGTATCTATGCCGGCGGCCACGGATTGCAATCGCGCAACCCGGTGCTGGGAGGCCGAATACACCGGAACATGGCAGTTCTGAAATCGGCGATTTCGACCCGTTCGGAGGCCTTCGCCGCCAATCTCGCCGCCAATCGCGTCTGCGGCGGAAACGATTGCGGCGGCCGCCAAAGTGGCGATGGACGGCGGTGGCGAAGTCCGCGCGCGAGCGCCATGCCGCCCGCGGCAAATTGCTGCCGCGCGAGCGCGTCTCGCGCCTGCTCGATCCCGGCTCGCCGTTTCTCGAAATCGGCCTGTTCGCCGCCCATGCCATGTATGACGGCGCATCGCCCTGCGCCGGCATGGTGGCGGGCATCGGCCGCGTCTGCGGCCGCGAGGTCATGGTCGTCTGCAACGACGCCACGGTCAAAGGCGGCACCTATTATCCCGATGACGGTGAAGAAGCACCTGCGCGCCCAGGAGATCGCCCGCGAGAACCGCCTGCCCTGCGTCTATCTGGTCGATTCCGGCGGCGCCAATCTGCCGAACCAGGACGAGGTCTTTCCCGACCGCGAACATTTCGGCCGCATCTTCTACAACCAGGCCAACATGAGCGCGGCCGGCATCGCCCAGATCGCCGTCGTCATGGGTTCGTGCACCGCCGGCGGCGCCTACGTGCCGGCGATGAGCGACGAGAGCATCATCGTCGCGCAACCAGGGCACGATCTTCCTCGGCGGCCCGCCGCTGGTGAAGGCGGCGACCGGCGAGGTGGTCAGCGCCGAGGATCTCGGCGGCGGCGATGTGCACACCCGCCTGTCGGGCGTCGCCGATCATCTTGCCGCTGACGATGCCCACGCGCTGGCGCTGGCGCGCCGGGCGGTCGCCAATCTCAACCGCGCAGGACGCCGCGACCATCGACCGGCAGCCGCCCGAGGAGCCGCTCTACGATCCAGCCGAAATCGCCGGCATCGTGCCGGCCGATTGCGCGACGCCCTACGACATCCGCGAGGTGCATGGCGCGCATCGTCGACGGCTCGCGGTTCGCCGAATTCAAGGCGCGCTTCGGCACCACGCTGGTGACCGGCTTCGCGCACATCCACGGCTACCCGGTCGGCATCCTCGCCAACAACGGCGTGCTGTTCTCCGATTCGGCGCTGAAGGGCGCGCATTTCATCGAACTGTGCTCGCAGCGCAAAATCCCGCTGGTGTTCCTGCAGAACATCACCGGCTTCATGGTCGGCCGCAAATACGAGGCCGAGGGCATCGCCAAGCACGGCGCCAAGCTGGTGACCGCGGTGGCGACGACGAAGGTGCCGAAAATCACCGTCATCGTCGGCGGCTCGTTCGGCGCCGGCAATTACGGCATGTGCGGGCGCGCCTATTCGCCGCGCTTTCTGTGGACCTGGCCCAACAGCCGCATCTCGGTGATGGGCGGCGAACAGGCCGCCGGCGTGCTGGCAACCGTCAAGCGCGAGGGGATCGAGCGGAAGGGCGGCACCTGGTCCGCCGAGGAGGAAGCCGAATTCAAGCGCCCGACCCTGGAGATGTTCGAGGAGCAGGCGCACCCGCTCTATGCCTCGGCGCGGCTATGGGACGACGGCATCATCGACCCGGCGAAGACCCGCGACGTGCTGGCGCTGTCGCTAGCGGCGAGCCTGAACGCGCCGATCGAGGAGACGAAGTTCGGCGTGTTCCGGATGTGATTGCGAGATGTGACCATAGTATGCTATCGATTTGCTAGCATCGGAGAATTGCTATGGGTCAGATACTGGTCCGACAATTGAACGACACGACCATCGAGGCGGTGAAGAAACGTGCCGCGGCTAACAAGCGCTCGATGGAAGCGGAGGTGCGCGCGATCATTGAAGCCGCAATTTCACCGACACCTGCGTCCGGCGCGTCGGTCACACCGCAAGTCGCATCCTCGAACTGGCATCGGCAGTGTGCCGAGCGACCGCACCGTCGAGGAAATGCGTTGCACGAGATGTCGCGCATTGCGCGACGAATGGAGCGACTGAGCTTGTCGCCCGAGCGTTACTATCTCGATGCGAATACGGTCGATAGCCATTCTTGAACGCGCCGCCCCGTTCAGCGATGCCCAGAACGGCATTTCTTGCCGCCATCGATACGGGCGGTACGAATTGCGCCAGCAGCGAGCTGACGCTGGCAGAGTGCCTGGTCAAGCCGCTCAGGAATTCTGAAATTCCCCGCGTGGATGCCGTCTTGGCGTTTCTGGACGATCGCAAGGAGCTTCCGCTGCTAAAATTCGACCGAGCTTGTTTCGTTCGCGCGGCCTATGTCCTCGCCGAGGCTAGGTTGAAGACTGCCCGACGCCATGCCACGTTCAGCCGCCGAATCGTGGCTGCACGATCTTCGTGAGCGCGGATCGCCGACTTGCGCCTTCCATCATCCATGCGCCGGATGAGCTTCGACGAGTTGTGAGAACCGATTCTGACCGCACTCTCCTCCGTCCTCATCGCCAATCGCGGCGAGATCGCCTGCCGCATCATCGCCACCGCGAGACGCATGGGCATCCGCACCGTCGCGGTGTATTCCGACGCCGATGCCGGCGCCCGCCACGTCGCAATGGCCGACGAGGCGGTGCGGATCGGCCCGGCGCCGGCCGCCGAAAGCTATCTGCGCGCCGACGCGATCCTCGCGGCGGCGCAGGCGACCGGCGCCGAGGCGATCCATCCGGGCTACGGCTTCCTGTCGGAAAACCCTGCGTTTGCCGACGCGGTCGCGGCCGCCGGCCTGATCTTCGTCGGCCCGCCCGCCAGCGCCATCCGCGCCATGGGCCTGAAGGATGCCGCCAAGCGCCTGATGGAGAAGGCCGGCGTGCCGGTCGTGCCCGGCTATCACGGCGAGGCGCAGGAGATGCTCATTCTCGCCGGCAAGGCCACCGAGATCGGCTATCCGGTGCTGATCAAGGCGTTGGCCGGCGGCGGCGGCAAGGGCATGCGCAGGGTCGAGCGGGCCGGAGCAGTTCCGCGACGCGCTTGGCCTCGGCCAAGCGCGAGGCGCGCGCCGCCTTCGGCAACGACCGCGTGCTGGTCGAGAAATACGTTGCCCGCCCGCGCCACATCGAAATCCAGGTCTTCGGCGACAGTCACGGCAATGTCGTCCACCTGTTCGAGCGCGACTGCTCGCTGCAGCGCCGCCACCAGAAGGTGATCGAGGAAGCGCCGGCGCCGGGCATGACGGAGGAAGTGCGCGCGGCGATGGGGGCGGCGGCCGTCGAGGCGGCACGGCCATCGGCTATCGCGGCGCCGGCACGGTCGAGTTCATCGCCGACGGCTCGGGGCCGCTGCGGCCCGACGGTTTCTGGTTCATGGAGATGAACACCCGGCTGCAGGTCGAGCATCCGGTGACCGAGGCGATCACCGGGCTCGATCTGGTCGAATGGCAATTGCGCGTTGCCGGCCGGCGAGGCCCTGCCGCTCGCGCAGGACGATCTGCGCATCGATGGCCATGCCTTCGAGGCGCGCCTTTATGCCGAGGACGTCGCCAAGGGATTCCTGCCGGCGACCGGCACGCTGCACCGCCTCGGCTTTCCGACCGGCGAGCGAATTTTCGCACGGACCGTGCGCGTCGATTCCGGCGTGCGCCAGGGCGACGCGATCGCGCCGCATTACGATCCGATGATCGCCAAGGTCATCGCCCACGGGCCGGACCGCAGTGCCGCGCTCGAACGCCTCGCCGGCGCCCTCGGCCGCTGCCGGGTCGCCGGCACGGTTACCAATCTGGCGTTTCTCGGCGCGCCTTGCCCGCCACGAGGGCTTTGCCCGCGGCGAGGTCGATACCGGGCTGATCGAGCGCGACATCGAGGCGCTGATTGCGGCGCACCGCCCTCGCCGGAGGCGATCGCGGTCGCGGCGCTGGCCGGCCTCGGGCTTGCTCGAAAGCGGCCCGCGACGACAATCCGTGGACGGTTCTCTCCGGGTTCCGGCACTGGTCGAGCGCCGAATATTTCGCAAGCTCGATCATGGCGGCAGAGAGCATCGAACGGCGCGTCCTTGCAGGAGCTGACCGCGCCGTTTTCGCTTCGACGGTGGACCGCAAGCCGTCGAACTGGCGGTCGAATCGCATGCCGGCGACGGACTGCGATTGTCCTGCGACGGCCATGTATTCGATGCGGAAGTCGCCCGCATCGCCAATCGGTGACCGTGTTCGTCGACGGCGCCGCCCATGTGTTCACGCTTCCCGACCTGCTGGACGAGCAGGCCGAGGATGGCGCCGCCGGCGACCAGGTCATCGCGCCGATGCCGGGCCTGGTGAAGCTGGTGCGCATCAGCCGCCGGCGCAAACGGTGGCGCGCGGCGACGCCGTTGATGGTGCTCGAGGCGATGAAGATGGAGCACACGCTGACCGCCCCGCGCGACGGCATGATCGCCGAGGTGATGGTTGCCGCCGGCGACCAGGTCAGCGAGGGCGCGATACTCGCGCGCTGGCGCCGGAGACCGCCGGTGCGGAAATGGCTGAGGCGTGCGCATCTTCGAGATGGCGCCGCGCGACGGGCTGCAGAACGAGCCCGTCGCGATATCCACCGCCGACAAGATCCGCCTGGTCGACCTGCTTTCCGATTGCGGCTTCACGAAAATCGAAGGCGCCAGCTTCGTCAGCCCGAAATGGGTGCCGCAGATGGCCGACGGCGCCGAGGTGCTGGCCGGCATCCCCCGCAGGCCCGGCGTCGCCTACACCGCGCTGACCCCGAACCTGAACGGCTACGACCGCGCGCGCGCGGCCGGGCGCCGAGAGGTTGCGATCTTCGCCTCGGCCTCCGAAAGCTTCAGCCAGAAAAACATCAACTGCTCGATTGCCGAGAGCCTGGAGCGTTTCGAGCCGGTCGATGCGCGCGCCGCGCCGATATATGCCGGTGCGCGGCTATGTCTCCTGCGTCACCGATTGTCCCTATGACGGGCCGACGCCACCGGACAAAGCCGCCGAAGTCGCCGACGCGCTTTTTTCGATGGGCTGTTACGAAATCTCGCTCGGCGATACCATCGGCCGAGGCACGCCGGAAACGATTTCAGCCATGCTGGAGGCGGTCCTGAAAAATGTTGCCGCCGCGAAACTCGCCGGCCACTATCACGACACCGGCAACCGCGCGCTAGACAACATTGCCGCCAGCATCGAATTCGGCCTGCGGGTCTTCGATGCCTCGGCCGGCGGACTCGGCGGCTGCCCGTTCGCGCCGGGCGCGAAAGGCAACGTCGCAACCGGGGCGGTGGTCGAATTGCTGGAAAGCCGCGGTTTTGCAACTGGCATCGATCGCCAGCAGCTGGCGGTCGCTTCCGAATTCGCCCGATCGCTGCGGAAGACCCGCGCCATGACCTGGCAGACGGTCAACGTGCAGATCGATGCCAGGGGCGTTGCCCTTCTCGAACTTGCGCAGCCCGAAAAGCGCAACGCGCTTTCGGCCAGGATGATCGCCGAACTTGCCGAAGCCGCAAATTGGCTCGCGTCCGATTCCGCCGTGCGCGCCGTGGTACTGGCGGGAAGCGGAAAGACATTCTGCGCCGGCGGCGACCTTTCCTGGATGCAGGCCCAGATCGCCGCCGATCGCGAGACACGAATGCGCGAAGCGCGAAAATTGGCGATGATGCTGCAGACGTTGAACACCATGGCGAGGCCGTTGATCGGCCGCGTCCACGGCGACGCCTTCGGCGGCGGCGTCGGGCTGATGTGCGTCTGCGATACGGTCGCTGCCTGCGACGCCGCGAAATTCGGATTCACCGAAACCCGCCTCGGCCTGATTCCGGCGACCATCGGCCCCTACGTCGTCGCCCGCCTCGGCGAAGGCATGGCGCGCCGGGTCTTCATGTCGGCGCGCATTTTCGATGCCGCCGAAGCATGTCGGATCGGGCTCGTTGCCGAGGTCGTGCCGCAAGACCAATTGGACGCGGCGGTCGAAAGGCAGGTTCGGCCGTATCTTTCGGCCGCGCCTGGCGCCGTCGGCGCGGCGAAATCGCTGGCCCGCTTCCTCGGTCCGCGAATCGACGAGGCAACGATCGAGGAAACCATCCGCCGTCTTGCCGACACCTGGGAAACCGCCGAGGCGTCGCAGGGCATCGCAGCATTCTTCGCGAAACGCCCGGCGCCATGGGCGAACGATTAATGGCGGGCCCCCTCGCCGGTCTGCGCGTCGTCGAGATGGCCGGCCTCGGCCCCTGTCCGCTGGCCGGACAGTTGCTGTGCGATCTCGGCGCCAGCGTGATCGTCATAGATCGCAAGCGCGGCGAGCCAGATCCGACCGATATCCACGCCCGCGGCAAGAGGTCGATTGCGCTCGACCTCAAGCATCCCGACGCGGTCGCCGTCGCCCGGCGCATCATCACCCGCGCCGATATCCTCATCGAAGGCTACCGTCCCGGCGTCATGGAGAAGCTCGGCCTCGGCCCCGAACCATGCCTGTCCGCAAACGCAGGACTGATCTACGGCCGGATGACCGGCTGGGGCCAGCACGGCCCGCGCTCGAACACCGCCGGCCACGACATCAACTATCTGGCGATCAGCGGCGCGCTGCATGCGATCGGGCGCAAGAGCGAACCGCCGATACCGCCGCTCAATCTGGCGGCCGACTATGGTGGCGGCGCGATGTTCCTCCTGTTCGGCGTGCTTTCGGCACTTTTCGAACGCGGCAAATCGGGCAAGGGCCAGGTCGTCGATGCCGCCATGGTCGATGGCGTGCCCGCGATGATGGGGCTTATTCACGCATTTGTTGCGCAGCGCGCCTGGAGCAACGACCGCGAGGACAATCTCATCGATGGCGGCGCACCGTTTTACCACTGCTACGAAACGGCAGATGCCAAATATTTGGCGGTCGGCGCGCTCGAACCGCAGTTCTTCGCCGAACTGACTGAAAAGGCAGGTCTGCCGAAAACGCACCAGAAGGACCGCATGGATCGGCGCAATTGGCCTGAGCGGCGCGCCGAATATGCCGAAGTGTTTCGCACCCGCACGCCGCGACGAATGGATCGAAATCTTTGCCGGCAGCGATGCTTGCGTCGCTCCCGTCCTAGTTGGAGCGAGATCGAAACCGATCCCCACAATGCCGCACGCGCGACCTTCTATCGCGCCGGCGGCGTCATGCAGGCTGCACCGGCGCCGAGGTTCTCGCGCACGCAGGCGCCAATGCCGCAACCACCTTCCGGCGCCGGTGCGAACGGACGCGAGATTCTCGCCGAATACGGCTATTCTGCCGAAGAGATCGAAACGGCCATCGCGAGCGGCGCGATGATCGGCTGAGGCTGGCAGGAAAACGCGATGGCAAATGACGTATTGCGGGTCGAGCGTGAAGGGGCGGTGGCGATCATGACGCTGAACCGCCCGGCGCAGGTCAACGCGCTCAATGCCGAATTGCGTGCCGCATTGCGCCAGGCTATCGCCGAACTCGAAACCGATTCCGCCATCCGCGTCGCGATCCTGAAAGGCGAAGGCCGCGGCTTTTGCGCCGGCGCCGATCTGACCGGCGGCATGACGCATCCGATCAGCGACGAGATCGAGCGCGAATACAAGCCAGTGCTGGTCGGCATCGCCGACACCCGGCTGATCTGGATCGCCCAGGTTCACGGCCCGGCCGCCGGCATCGGCGCGGCGCTGGCAATGAACTGCGACCTGATGACGATGGCCGAGGACGCATTCATCTACATGGCGTTTGCGGCCATCGCACTGGTTCCCGACGGCGGCAACACCTGGCTGCTGTTGCGCAAGATGGGCTATGCCCGCGCCATGCAGACCATCCTCGAAGGACGACGCGTGCCGGCTAGCGAATGCCTGCAGCTCGGCATCGCCAACAAGGTGTTGCCGGCTTCGCAACTGGACGCGGCGACGCGCCAATGGGCAGCGCAACTGGCGGCCGCAGCGCCAATGGCGATGGTTGCCGCCAAGCGCATGCTGCGCGCCGGCGACGCGATGAGCTACGCGCAGGCGATCACCGCCGAGGCCATCGAGCAGGATCCGCTGGTCGCCAGCAGCGATTTTGCCGAGGGCGTCGCTGCATTCTTCGCCAAGCGCAAACCGCTGTTTCAGGGGAAATAGCCGTTCGTAGCACCCTGAGGCGTCGCTTTAACGGCCGCCTATCGCGGGATTGACAATTGACACCTATATTGCCAAATAGCTATATAGCTAATTGGAAATATACTCGGCATGCCCGATCCTCTATCGCAGAAATTCGCCGCCCTCGCCGATCCGACGCGGCGGGCGATCCTGGCTGATCTCGCCACAGGCGAATTGTCGGTCAACGCGCTGGTCGATCGCCACCATCTCAGTCAGCCGGCGATATCCAAGCATTTGAAGGTGCTGGAGGTGGCCGGCCTGGTCCGCCGCGGACGCATCGCCCAGAAGCGGCCGTGCAGCCTCGATGCGCAGGGGTTGAAGACCGCCGCAAGCTGGCTCGAAACCTATCGCAGGTTCTGGGAATCGGCCTTCGACCAGATGGACGAATTGATCGCAACGCTGAACATGCCGGAGAAGTCCAATGACTGATAGCGCCGACCGCGCCGACAATGTCCTGCGCTTCGACCGGTATTTCGCCGGACCGCCAGCGCTTGTCTTCGCGCTGTGGACCCGGCCGCAATTCGTTTCGATCTGGTTCGGCTCCTCGCACGGCTTTCGGGTCGAGGTGCATGAACTCGACCCGCGCCCCGGCGGCTATTGGCGGTTCGTCAACCGCCGCGGCGATGCCGTCGAGCGCCCTTGGGGCGTTTATCACGAGGTCGAACCGGCCCGGCGGCTGCTCTATTCCTATTTCTACGAAGGCACCGATTTCCGATCGATGGTTTCGATCGATCTTGCTCCCGAAGGCGCCGGCACGCGCATGCGTTTCTGCCAGACGGGATTTCCCGATGCCGAATCGCATCGCGAGCACGGTTTTGGCTGGCCGGTGGCATTCCGGCTGTTCGAGCAGGCGCTGCTTGCCGCCCACGGTATCGGCTCCAGCCTGCCGGCTTTGCCGCAAAAGGCGCTCGATGGCGTCGCCCGCGACATGGAGGCGGCCCGGCAACGCTACGAGGAGGAGCGCCAAAGGGCGGCGAAAGGTCGCGGCTGACCGCATATTGTCGGTTGGCGGCCCGGGGCAATTTCCCCCGCAAAAACAACCGATGGCGCCGGGTCATGCCGATTGCTATTGTGCACCGCGCAAGAGCGGATGCCGAAATGCACGATACGCGCCTCGACATACACAACTCCGAAGTGCCGGTCGTCTGCCGCGCGTGCGAGGCGCGTCATCGCGGCGTCTGCGGCGCGTTGACGCCAGACCAGCTCCTGCATCTGTCGCGCCACACGACGAGGGCGGTCATCCCGGCCGAACAGAACCTGTTCCCCACCGATCGCAAGGCGCACCGTTACGCCAACATCATGAGTGGCGTCGTCAAACTCTCGAAACTGATGGCCGACGGCCGCCAGCAGATCGTCGGGTTGCAATTTGCTCCCGATTTTCTCGGTCGGCCGTTTGTCGCAGAAAACGACATCGGCACCGAAGCGGCAACCGATGTTCGCGTCTGCTCGTTTCCGCGCACCGTCCTCGACGACATGATCGCCCGGTCGCCGGAACTGGAGCATCGGCTGCACGAACAGGCGCTGCGCGAACTGGACGACGCACGCGAGTGGATGCTGACGCTGGGGCGCAAGAGCGCCGCCGAAAAGGTCGCCAGCTTCATCCTGATGATCGCGCTGCACAACGATCCGGAGGCCGAGGCCGGAACCGAACCGTTCGAACTGCCGCTGAAACGGGCCGACATCGCCGATTTTCTCGGCCTGACGATCGAGACGGTCAGCCGCCAGATCACAAAATTGCGCAAAGCCGGCGTGATCCATCTGGAAAACAACCGCAGCGTCACCGTGCCGGATCTTGGCCGTCTGCAACGGGTGGCCGGCGCCTGAGGCGCTAAACCGCCTTGGAATATCGCGCAGGGCCATTTTGCAGATGTGCGTCGAAACGCGAGGCGACGATCCGCGTGAATGGCCTGGCGGTTTCCCTGATCTCAAAACCCCCGTCGGTGACAACGCACAGCCCTTCGCGGTCGCCAGCGGCAATCGAATCCGCGAGCGCCACGTACTCATCGGCATCGCCGCCGAATTCATTCCGCAGTCGTGCGAAAGAAAAGCCGAAATCGCACATCAGCCGTTCGATGATCCATGCGCGGATGCGGTCGTCCCGCCCAAGAACAATGCCGCGCGCCGGCGCCAGCCTGCCGCCGTCGACCGCCGCGCGATAGCGGCCGATTGCGACCTCGTTCTGCACGATGGCCAGAGGCGACTGGCTGATCGAGGAAGCGCCGATACCGATCAGCACCGACGCGGCATCGTCGGTATATCCTTGGAAATTGCGTCTGAGGCGTCCTTCCTCTTGCGCCTTCGCCAGCGAATCCGACGGCCGGGCAAAATGGTCGATACCGATGCGCCGGTATCCCGCCGCTGCAATTTGGGCCCCCGCTGACGCCGCCTGGGCCATTCGTTCCGCCGGGCCGGGCAATTCCGATTCGTCGATCAGCCGCTGGTGTTTCTTCATCCACGGAACATGCGCGTATCCGAAAAGTGCGATGCGGTCCGGCGACAGCGCAATTACCTTTTCGATCGTATCCTGCAAACGCTCGCGGGTCTGGCGCGGCAGGCCGTAGAGTGCATCGATATTGAGCGAGCGCACGCCGCTGTTGCGCAACGCCTCGACGACGCGGCGTGTCTCGTCGAACGTTTGCGGCCGATTGATCGCTTCCTGCACCTGCGGCGAAAAATCCTGCACACCGATGCTTGCCCGCGTCATGCCGATTTCAGCGAGGCCGGCGAGCGTTTCGGCGCCAACATCGCTCGGATCGAGTTCGACCGAAATCTCCGCCTGTGCCGCAAAATCGAAAGCCTTGCCGCAGCGCCGCGCCGAGTTCGGGAAAACTCGCGCGCCTTGAGCAGGCTCGGCGAACCGCCGCCGAAATGCAGCGCCGACAGTTTCGGACGAATGCCGAGCGCTTGCGCCCAAAGCGCGATCTCGCTTTCGAGCGTGCCGACATAGGCCTCGACCGGCTCGTATTTCAGCGTGTGGCTGGTATGGCAGCCGCAGAACCAGCACAGCCGGTCGCAATAGGGAATGTGAACGTAGACCGAGACGGATGCCGCCTTCTGCGCCGCCGAGATCAGTCTGGCATGGGCCACGCCGGCAAATTCGGGCCGCAGATGTGGCGCCGTCGGATAGCTCGTATAGCGCGGCACGGCGGCGTCCGGATCGCGCGCCGAACCGGACTGGCGGCGGTCATCGCTCAGTCGTCCAGATTTGCCAGAAGCGGCAGCAGGAACTGGCGCTCGAACGCGCAGTGGCGCCGCTTGCTTTCGAAAAAGCCGCGCAACATGTAGGAGAGCGACTCGACGTTGCACCGCTTGCGGTCGAGCGTGCACTCGGTCAGGCTCTCGCGTATCTCCTCGGCGAAGCTTTCGTCTTCGAAATGCTCCTGGTGCAGGCGCTCCAGTGTCGCCTCCAAGCCCTTGTCCGGCAGATAGGCGCGCCGCAACGCGACGAACAGCTCGTTTTCCTCAAAGTCATGGGCGCTGCGGATATCGGCTTGCAGTTCCTGCGAAACCGACAAGCATTCGCCGATGCTCTCCGGGCATGCGATCGGCCAGATCCTCAAGCTGCTCGCACCATTTCTCCATGCTGTCGAGGATTTCGCCGAACCGGACCGCCAGAGAAGGAGCGGCTTCTTGCAATTGGCTAGAAGAATTGGAAAGCGCCATCGCCCGGGTTCCTTCTGATCGCGCCTACCGCTGATTTCACACCAATTTCGTTCCACCGGCCGCGATAATCCTTGACCCAAGTCAAAGCGGATCGCCGCTGCGTTTGCGAAATGCGTCTCATCCAGCCTGCTCGGTCGACGCGCAGTCGTAAGACGTGGCCGCGCGGGAAAATTTCGGGGAAGGGCCGAGATCATGAAATATGGAATTGAGACGCTCGGCGTCGGCATCGCCGCGCTGCTGGCATTGTTGGGCGCCGCGTTTGCGGCCGACGAGGCTTTCCGCATCCACGCCTGGCTGCTGTTCTTCCTGCTTGCAGCGGGAACCGTCGTGCTGATGCGCCAAATCCAGTTCGCGCCGGCATCGCGCTCCGCCGCGCCGGCGCCGCAGTCGGAATACCTGGATGGCGTGATCCGCTACGGCGCCATTGCCACAGTGTTCTGGGGCATCGCCGGGTTCACGGTGGGCGCGCTCATCGCCGCCCAGCTCGCCTGGCCGCAATTGAACCTCGAACCATTTTTCAGCTTCGGCCGGCTACGCCCGCTGCACACCTCGGCGGTGATCTTCGCCTTCGGCGGCAACGCTTTGATCGCGACCTCATTCTACGTCGTCCAGCGCACGACGCGCGCGCGCCTGTTCGGCGGCAACCTCGCCTGGTTCGTTTTCTGGGGCTACCAGCTTTTCATTGTGATGGCGGCGACGGGCTACCTGCTCGGCATCACCGAGGGCCGCGAATACGCCGAGCCCGAATGGTATGTCGACATCTGGCTGACGATCGTCTGGGTCGCCTATCTGCTCGTTTTCCTCGGCACGCTGTTCAAGCGCAAGGAACCGCACATCTACGTCGCCAACTGGTTCTACCTTAGCTTCATCGTGACAATCGCGATGCTGCATCTGGTCAACAACCTGTCGATGCCGGTATCCTTCCTCGGGGCCAAGAGCTATTCGGCCTTTTCCGGCGTCCAGGACGCGCTCGTCCAGTGGTGGTACGGCCACAACGCCGTCGGCTTTTTCCTCACCGCCGGTTTCCTCGGCATGATGTATTATTTCGTACCGAAACAGGCCGGCCGGCCGATCTATTCCTATCGCCTTTCGATCATCCACTTCTGGGCCTTGATCTTTCTCTATATCTGGGCCGGGCCGCATCACCTTCACTACACCGCCCTGCCCGACTGGGCGCAGACGCTCGGCATGGTCTTCTCGGTCATGTTGTGGATGCCGTCGTGGGGCGGCATGATCAACGGCCTGATGACGCTGTCTGGCGCGTGGGACAAGCTCCGCACCGACCCGATCCTGCGCATGATGGTCATCTCGGTTGCCTTTTACGGCATGTCGACCTTCGAAGGTCCGGTCATGTCGATCAAGGCGGTGAACTCGCTCAGCCACTACACCGACTGGACGATCGGTCACGTCCATTCCGGCGCGCTCGGCTGGGTTGGCATGGTGTCGTTCGGCGCCATCTATTTCCTGGTACCGAAATTGTGGCAGCGCCAGCGCCTCTATTCGCTGCGCATGGTCAACTGGCACTTCTGGCTCGCTACCCTCGGCATCGTCGTCTACGCCGCCGTCATGTGGGTATCCGGCATCCAGCAGGGCCTGATGTGGCGCGAATACGACGACCAGGGTTTCCTCGTCTATTCCTTCGCTGAAACCGTGGCGGCCATGCATCCCTACTACGTGCTGCGCCTGATCGGCGGCCTGCTCTACCTGACCGGTGCTCTGGTCATGGCGGTCAACATCGTCATGACGATCCGTGGCGCCGTCCGCCTCGAAACCCCGATGGGCGCCGCTGAGCCGCGCCTGGCGCCAGCCGAATAAGGAGCCGATCCATGGCCATCCTGGAAAAACATGCAATCCTCGAGACCAACGCGACCCTGCTTCTGGCCGCTTCGCTGATCGTGGTCACCATCGGCGGCATCGTCGAGATCGCGCCGCTGTTCTATCTGCAGAACACGATCGAGAAGGTCGAGGGCATGCGGCCCTATTCGCCGCTCGAACTTGCCGGTCGCGATATTTACGTGCGCGAGGGCTGTTATCTCTGCCATAGCCAGATGATCCGCCCGTTCCGCGACGAGGTCGAGCGCTACGGCCATTACAGTCTCGCCGCGGAATCGATGTACGATCATCCGTTCCAGTGGGGCTCGAAGCGATCCGGCCCGGACCTCGCCCGTGTCGGCGGACGATATTCCAACGCCTGGCATGTCGAGCACCTGACCGATCCGCGCTCGGTCGTGCCCGAATCGATGATGCCGACCTACGGCTTCCTGGCAAAGACCGATCTGTCGGTGGAGAATATCGCCGCTCACCTCGTCGCCAATCGTCGCGTCGGCGTGCCCTACTCCGATGCGATGATCGAGAATGCCGCTGCCGATCTGGCGGCGCAGGCCAATCCGGACGCCGACACCAAGGACTTGCTCGACCGCTATCCCAAGGCCGCTACCGGCGATTTCGATGGCGACCCGACGCGGCTGACCGAGATGGATGCGCTGGTCGCCTACCTGCAGATGCTCGGCACGCTCGTCGACTATTCGGCCTACGAGCCGCAAGCCAATTACCGCTAGGAGGCCACACAATGTCGTTCGAATATCAAGTCATGCGCACCTTCGCCGACAGCTGGGGCCTGCTCTACATGACGGCGATTTTCGTCTTCGTCATCGTCTGGGCGCTGCGCCCCGGCAGCCGCAAACGCGCCGAAGATGCGGCTCAAATTCCCTTCAAGGAGGATTGAAACCCATGGCCGACAAGAAACCCGGCCGCGAGATCGATCAGATCTCCGGCGTTGAAACCACCGGCCACGAATGGGACGGGATCAAGGAGTTGAACACGCCGCTGCCGCGCTGGTGGCTGTGGACCTTCTACATCACGATCATCTGGGCGATCGGCTACACCATCGCCTACCCTGCCTGGCCGCTGATATCTTCCAACACGAAGGGCCTGCTCGGCTATTCGAGCCGGGCCGACTACGCAGCGGCGGCGGCCGGTGCCGAGGCTGCGAAATCGACATTCTCGACCAGGATCGCATCGAGCGAGGTCGACGCGATCGCCGCCGATCCCGAACTGTCGCGCTTTGCCCGCGCGGCCGGCGGTTCGCTGTTCAAGGTCTATTGCGTGCAGTGCCACGGTTCCGGCGCCGCCGGCGCGGCCGGCTATCCCAACCTGAACGACGACGACTGGCTGTGGGGCGGCAAGGTCGACGATATCCTGACCACGTCTGCGTCACGGTGTCCGCCAAGCCGGCGACGACGACACCCGGACCACGGATATGCCGAGTTTCGGTCGCGACGGCATCTTGACGCCGGCCCAGATTTCCGACGTCGCCTGGTTCGTCCGCAAGATCTCCAATCAGGAGACGGACGCCGCCGCCGCCGAACGCGGCGCCGCGATCTACGCCGACAATTGCGCGTCCTGCCATGGCGAGAACGGCGAGGGCAATCGCGACGTCGGCGCGCCGAAACTGAACGACGCAATCTGGCTCAAGGGTTCGAGCCATGCCGACATCGTCGCCCAGATCACCGCACCGAAAATGGGCGTCATGCCGGCCTGGGGCGCGCGCCTCGGCGAAACGAGCATCAAGCAACTCGCCGTCTACATCCATGCCCTGGGTGGCGGCGAATAGTCCTGGTGCTGGGGGGCCGGCCAGGACCGGAAATCCCGGGCGCAAGCCCGGGGTTTCTGTTGCTGAAGGCAAACTGCTTGCGATTGCCGGATCGCCCGCGATTGATCCGGATCAAGGCTATCGGGAGCGATTTGGCCGAGACAGCACCGAGGCCGAAATCCAGATAAGATGCCCCTCTACCACCCAGGGAAACGCGAATGCTCGACCAGGCCCAGATCGAACGGCTCGAAGTCGAGGCCGTCAACGCCGGCGCCAACCGCTCGCGACCGCTTTACGCCGCCCGCAAGAAGGTCTTTCCCAAGCGCGCCACCGGCGATTTCCGCCGCCTGAAATGGGCGATCATGGCGGTTACCCTCGGCATCTATTACTTGACGCCGTGGCTGCGCTGGGATCGCGGCGAGTTCGCGCCCGATCAGGCCGTATTGATCGACATGGCGCACCGGCGCTTCTACTTCTTCTTCATCGAAATCTGGCCGCAGGAATTTCCGTTCATCGCCGGCCTGCTGGTGATGGCCGGCATCGGCCTGTTCCTGGTCACCTCGGTAATGGGCCGCGCCTGGTGTGGCTATACCTGCCCGCAGACGGTCTGGACCGACCTGTTCCTCGTCGTCGAGCGCTTCTTCGAAGGCGACCGCAACGCCCGCATCCGCCTCGACACGGCCCCCTGGAGCTTCGACAAGCTCCGCAAGCGCGTCCTCAAGCACGCCATCTGGCTGATGATCGCCGTCGCGACCGGCGGCGCCTGGATCTTCTATTTCGCCGATGCGCCGACGCTGTTGCGCCAGTTTCGTCACCGGCCAGGCGCCGTTCATCGCCTATTCGACCGTCGCCGTCCTGACCGCCACCACCTACGTTTTCGGCGGCATGATGCGCGAGCAGGTCTGCATCTACATGTGCCCGTGGCCGCGCATCCAGGCGGCGATGCTCGACGAGCAGTCGCTCGTCGTCACCTACAACGACTGGCGCGGCGAACCGCGTACGCACGGCGCCAAGAAAGCCGCAGCTCTCGGCACGCCGATGGGCGACTGCGTCGACTGCAACGCCTGCGTCGCCGTCTGCCCGACCGGCATCGACATCCGCGACGGCCTGCAGCTCGAATGCATTTCCTGCGCGCTGTGCATCGACGCCTGCAACGACATCATGGACAGGCTCGACCGCCCGCGCGGCCTGATCTCCTATACGACGCTTGCCGACTACAATTACAATCGCGCGCTGGCGATCGATCCCAAGACCGAGCGGATCAACCCCGACCGGGTCCGAACGCCCTCCGGCGGCCTCAGCGACAGGCTGCGCCATTTCGACTGGCACATCTTCTTCCGCCTGCGCACGCTGATCTATTTTGCCGCCTGGTCGGCGGTCGGCCTCGGCCTGCTTTATGCGCTGGTTTCGCGCGATCGCCTCGAGGTCAACGTCCAGAAGGACCGCAACCCGGTCTTCGTGACGCTGAGCGATGGCTCGATCCGCAACGGCTATACCGTCAAGCTGCTCAACATGATTCCCGAGCCACGCGTCGTCTTCCTGTCGATCGAAGGGCTGCCCGGCGCGACCATGAGCGTCAGCGGCATCGACCAGCCGGTCGGCGTATCGTTCGCCATTCCGGTCGAGCCCGACAAACTGCGCGAGTTGAAGGTCTTCGTCAGCCAGCCGCCTCGCGATGTCCACCACGGATCAACCCACTTCCGCTTCATTGCCGAAGACAAGCAGTCCTTCGAGAGGGACGTTTACAACGCCAAGTTCGAAGCGCCGGAAAAGGACAGGGAGCACGACAAGCGCAAGGACAAGGAGGATTAGCGAATGCTGAACCGGTTCCTCTATCGCGGCGAGTTCACTGGCTGGCACATGCTGGCGATCACGCTGCTGTTCTTCGGCACGATCATCGCCGTCAACGTCACGCTCGCCGTCTACGCCAACCGCAGCTGGACCGGGCTGGTCGTCGAAAATTCCTATGTCGCCAGCCAGCATTTCAACGAATTGCTGGCCGAGCAGCGCCAGCAGGCGGAACTGGGCATCACGGCGACACTGAAGGCAGAAGGCGGATCGTTGATCGTCGCTGCTTGCCGGCCCGAAGCCAGAAGCCGGAAACCGGCGCAACGGTATCCGTCCGCCTCGGCCGGCCGTCGCATGAGGGGTCCGACCGGACATTCGAACTGGCCGAAAACCGCTCCGGCTCCTATTCCGCGCCGGCGCAGCTTGCCGACGGCATCTGGAGCGGCGGCATCGTCGTGAAAACAGCAGGCGGGCAAGGCTGGACAGAGCCCGTCCGTATCCTGGTGCGCGGAGGCGGCAGATGAGTTGTTGCGCTGCCGGCGCCGAGACCGTCGTCGGATTCCAGGACAACCTCGCCGACCAGGCAAGGCTCGAGGAACTGCGCGCCAGCGGCCACCTTCGTCCCGACGGCACCGTCCACTACAACCTGTCGGTGCCGACGATCCATTGCGGCCAATGCCTGGCGACGATCGAACGCTCGCTTGCCGCCCTGCCCGGCGTCGTTTCGGCGCGGGCCAACCTGTCGCTGCGCCGCCTCGCCGTTGTGCTCGACAGCAAGGATCGTTCGCCACGGATCGTCATCGACCGGCTAGCTGCGATCGGATATCCGGCGACGCCGCTCTCGCTGGAGACCAACGACAGCGCCGAGACCCGCGAACTGCTGAAGGCGCTGGCCGTCGCCGGTTTCGCCGCCGCCAACATCATGCTGCTGTCGGTCTCGGTTTGGTCGGGCGCCGATGGCGCCACGCGCGATCTCTTCCATCTGATCTCGGCACTGATCGCGGTTCCGGCAGTGCTGTGGGCTGGCCGGCCGTTTTATCGCTCTGCTTTCGCGGCGCTGCGTGGCGGCCGCTTCAACATGGATGTGCCGATTTCGCTGGCCGTCCTGCTGTCGCTGGCGACCAGCGTCGGCGAAACCCTGGCCGGTGCCGAGGAAGCCTGGTTCGACGCCTCGGTCACGCTGCTGTTCTTCCTGCTGATCGGCCGCGCGCTCAATTCTGCGATGCGGGCCAAGGCTCGAGACAGCGTTTCGCGACTGGGCCGGCTGTCGGCCAAAGGCGCGTTCGTGGTCGAAGGCGACGCCGTTGCGTGGCACCCGCTCGACGAACTGGCGCCGGGCATGCGCCTGCGCATCGCCGCCGGCGATCGCCTGCCGGTCAACGGCCGGATTGTCGAGGGCCGCGGCGAATTCGACCGCTCGCTGGTGACCGGCGAGAGTGCACCGATTGCCTTCGGCCCGGGCGACGTGATCGAGGCCGGCGCATTGAATCTCAACGGCTCGATCGACCTCGTCGCCACCAGCGATGCCAGGACCTCGTTCCTCGCCGATATCCGCGCCATGATCGAGGCCGCCGAACACGGCCGCAGCGCCTATGTGCGGATCGCCGACCGGCTGGCACGGCTCTACGCCCCGGCGGTCCATATCGCCGCGGCGACGGCCTTCGTCGTTTGGCTTGTCGCGACCGGCGGCGACTGGCACCGCGCCTTGCTGGTCGCCATCTCGGTATTGATCATCACCTGCCCCTGCGCGCTCGGCCTGGCAGTGCCGGTCGCACATGTGATCGCCGCTGCACGCATGTTCGGTCTCGGCATCCTGATGAAGGACGGCAGCGCGCTCGAACGCCTTGCCGAAGCGAACCGCGCCCTGTTCGACAAGACCGGTACGCTGACCGATGGCCGGCCCATGGTGGTCGCCTGTGAGATTGATGCGCCGGCGGAACGCGCCCATCGCCGCCGCGCTCGCCGCGCGTTCGCGCCACCCGGCTTCGCGGGCGCTGGCCGAATATCTCGGCGATGCCCAGCCGGCCGAAATCGACGACATTACCGAAGTTGCCGGTTGCGGCATCGAGGGCCGGTCCGGCGGGCGCATCACGCGCCTCGGCCGCTCCGACTGGGTCGCCGAAATCGCCAGCGACCGGCGGAGCTTGGCAATGGTGTCGCTTTCGCCATCGCGGGGGCGCCGCTGCGCAGGATCGCCTTGCGCGAAAAGCTGCGCCCGGGCGCCGAAACGATCGCGGGGCAATTGCGCCAGCTCGGCATCGAATCGGAGATCGTTTCCGGCGACAACGCCGAAGCCGTCCGGGGCGTCGGCGCGAGCTGCGCGATCGCTTCTTGGTCGGCTGGAATGCCGCCGGCCGGCAAGATCGCACGGTTGAAACTGTTGCAGCAGGAGGGCCACCGTTGCCTGGCCGTCGGCGACGGCCTCAACGATTCTCCGGTGCTCGCTGCCGCCGACGTTTCCTTTGCCCCGGCCGAAGCCAGCGACATCAGCCGCCACGCCGCCGATTTCGTCTTCACCCGCGCCGATCTTGGTGCAATCGCCGCGGCAATCCGCCTCGCCCGCGCCACCAGCACAATCGTGCGCCAGAACTTCGCATTGGCGATCGCCTATAACCTGGTCGCGGTTCCGCTGGCCTTCGCCGGCGAGGTCAGCCCGCTGATCGCGGCAGCTCGCGATGTCGACATCCTCAATCGTCGTGATCGCCAACAGCTTGCGCCTGCGCTGGACCAATGCCGCTGCGCAAATCTCGCAAGAATCGGCGGCGGCGCATGCTGGCCTCGAATGGAACCCGTCCCGATGAGCGGCTTGGCCATCACCATCCCCGTTGCGCTCGGGCTCGGCCTGCTCGGACTGCTGGCTTTTCTGTGGAGCCTGCGCACCGGCCAGTACGACGACCTCGATGGCGCCGCTGAACGCATCCTCGAAGACGACGACCGGCCTGATCCGGCCTAATCAGCGCCCGGAGAAGGTTGAATTTCCAACATGTCTTGGCGGGCACCCGGCCGGACAATGTCGTCGTGGTGCCCCCGGACGGACTCGAACCGCCGACCCGCTGATTACAAATCAGCTGCTCTACCAACTGAGCTACAAGGGCATCCGAACCGGCCGGTCCAACGACACGGCCGCGGCGATTGTCGAAATAGGTGCATTCGCCGGACTTGTCCAGTTGGCCGGCGTGTACCTCCAAAGGGTGCGTCAGGGTTAACCATTTCTTTCAAAACATCTTCGGATTCGATGAATCCCGACGGCGCCGGCCTTGAGACCGGGGAGGCGCTCGCCTAGGTTCGGCGTGGATGCGGAAACGGCGCCGCGTAGCGGCGAAGGTTGGCGAGCGGGCCGGTCGGCCGGCTTGCGCTAGCGTATAGGAGTAGCCGTCGTGATCCGCAGGCCTCTTTTGGCTTTGTTAGCCATTACCGCTGAAGTCGTCCTTGCCGCGCCGGCCGAAGCCGGCCAAGCGCAGCATTTCTCCGGACACCGGACGTTCTCGATTCCCCTCAATGTGCTGACTTTTCATCACCGGCAGAACGTGCGCCTTGGCGGACAGCGGATCATCCCGATCACGCCGCAGTTTTCCTCGATCCGTCTCGGTGCGCCGAAGCATTTTGCACATGGCAATTTTCGCCCGGATCGTTTCGGCGTGCGCCATTTCGCTGCCCCGGTTTTCGAAAGCGGCAATTTCTCCAACAGTCAGATCGCCATCGTCGTCGGCGCTGCCGCTGCTGGGGGCAGCGCGCCAGCAGAGGGACCGGGCCGTGTAATCCTCGAAAACGGCCAGTGCGCGCCGGGCGAATATTGCGTGCTGCGCCTCGGTTACGGCTCAAGCGCGCCGAAGATCATCACGCTCAATACCGGTCCGTCGGTCGTCAAGTACGGTGCCGGCCGAGTGAACTGAGGCATGGCCTAAGGTTTCCCGGACAGGCTGCGGCTTGCGACATAAAGCGCCAGCGCGGCGGCATTTGACACGTTCAGCGATTTGATCGCCCCGGGCAACTCGAGCCGCGCCAGCCGGCTGCAGGTAGCGCGGGTTTTCTGGCGCAGTCCCTTGCCCTCAGCACCCAACACCAGCGCGATGCGGTCGGCCGTCACCGCCTCTTCCAGCGGTTGCGGCGCATCGCCGTCGAGGCCGATGGTAACGTAGCCGAGGCTGCCCAATTCCTCCAGGCAATCGGCGAGGTTGCGCACCTCGACATGGTCGATCAGTTCCAGCGCACCGGAAGCGGATTTGGCAAGGACGCCGGTTTCGACCGGCGAATGGCGCGCGGTGGTGATCAGGGCGCCGGCGCCGAAAGCGACCGCCGAGCGCAGCACCGCGCCGACATTGTGCGGATCGGTGACCTGGTCGAGAACGACCAGCAGCCTCGATTCCGCCAATTCGCCGAGCGGGCGCGCCGCCAGCGCAAGGCATTCGAGCGCAACGCCCTGGTGGACCGCGTCGGGCCCGAGCAGGCGGTCGAGTTCTTTCGGGCTGGTTTCGCGAACGCTGAGGCCGTCGGGCAACGTGGCATCGAGTTCCAGTCGGGCAAGGGCGTTGCGGGTCGCGAGCAGGTTCAGTTTGCGGCGCCGCGGATTAGCCAGCGCGAAACGGACCGGATGCACCCCGTAGAGATACAGCCGGTCTCCGGCCGGCCCGCCGGCTTGCGGATGGCGGTGGGCACGAAAATGCCCCTTTCCCGGCCGCCCGGAACGAGCCCCGCGGGAATGCGGCCCGCTTTTAGTTCTGCCGTTCATGCCAGCGCTATAGCGAAGCACAGACGCCGCCGCCAGCCGATCGCGGTACCGGGTATCCCGGTTTGGCCGGCGTTGACACACCAAGGGCCAATCGCCATAACGCAGCGCCGGCTGCCTTGGTGGTCGGCGCCTGCCATCGTCGTGCGATGCATCAGCGGGAGAGTGTCCCGAGCGGCAAAGGGGGCGGACTGTAAATCCGCTGGCTAAGCCTTCGTAGGTTCGAGTCCTACCTCTCCCACCAGCCTTCGCACTCTGTGGGTGCTTCGGCTCGGCAAGCCAATTGCAGGCGAAGGCTGCCGCGCCGAAGTTGCGCAGCGACGGAGGCGGGCCTCAAACGGATTTCGCCGCGGGTATAGCTCAATGGTAGAGCAGCAGCCTTCCAAGCTGAATATGCGGGTTCGAATTCCCGCTACCCGCTCCAGCCGATCGTCGGCGGCTATCGCGGATCGCCGAACATCAATCCGGCAGGCCCGTTTTGGCGTAGCCCTCGCAAATCCGTTCCGCGTCCGCCGGATTTTTCAGTGGCAATCGGCCGATGTGGCGCGAGAACGAATAGTTCGATCCCAGCGCCTTGAGTTCTTCGTGGACCCGTCTGGCTTCCTCGATGTCGCCAAGGTGGCCAAGGGTGGAAATCAGGAGGCCGCGCGACAGGTCGGTCTTGGGCGTCATGCGTATGCGCTCGCGAAACGCTGCGGCGGCCGCCTCGTACCTGCCGGCGATGAGGTGTGCGGTGCCGAGGAAATGCAGCGTCTGGTGGGTGAATGCGGGATCGAGGCGCATGCCTCGTTCCAGGCGCTCGATTCCCGCGAGCGGGTTTCCGGCGTATGTTTCGATCAGGCCCAGCAAGCTGAAAGCAGCGGCGTAGTTCGGACTCAGCGCAAGTGCTGTCTCGGCCTCAGCTCTCGCCCGGTCGAGGTCGCGGCTCCAAATCGTCATTACGGCTTCCACGTAATGCACGTAGGGAACTTCCGGACCCTTCTGGATGGCGGTCGCCGAATACCCGATCGCCGTGCTCTGCGGATCGGCAGCATCGGTCCAGCGGTTCTGGAAATCAAGATTGTGCGCCATGGCAAGCCCCGCATAAGGCTCGGCATAATCGGGATCGAGCGCAATGGCGCGGCTGAGCAGCGAAACGACCTCGTGGAATGTCTCTTTCGTCCGCCGGTTGCTGTCGAGGATTTCGCGACCGCGCAGGAACAGGTCGTGCGCCTCCAGATTTGCCGTCGGCGCGGCGCCAAAGCGTTCGGCCTCCTCGGGCCGCAATTTCACCTTCAGCGCTGCGACAATCTGGTGCGTAACTTCGTCCTGCACAGCGAAAATATCGCTGATTTCCCGGTCGAAACGGTCCGCCCAAAGGTGGGCGCCGTTGCCCGCGTTGATCAGCTGAGCGTTGATCCGGATGCGATTGCCGGCGCGGCGGATCGAGCCTTCCAGCACTGCGCTGACCCCGAGGTTCCTGCCGACCGTTCGAATGTCGACGCTCTTGCCCTTGTAGGTGAAGGTTGAGTTGCGCGCGATCACGAGAAGGCCCGAGATTTTCGACAGATCAGTGATGATGTCCTCGGTGATGCCGTCGGCAAAATATTCCTGTTCGGTATCGCCCGACATGTTGGTGAATGGCAGCACGGCTACCGATGCCTGTTCGGCTTCGAGCTCAGGCTTGCCCGTGCCGGCAAATGCCGGCTGGCCGCCGGGGCGCCATTTCCAGATCCGCATCGGCCGGTCGATGTTTTTGACGGAGACTTCGCCGGTATCCTGAAAGACGGCGTCGACGCGGTTGCCGACGCTCTCGTGAACGATCGCGGAGATGCAGATGCCGCCCGGATCGGCGAGCGGCTCCAGGCGGGCGGCCACATTGACGCCGTCGCCGTATATATCGTCGCCATCGATGACCACGTCGCCGAGATTGACGCCGATGCGCAAAACGATCCGTTCACGGCCGGCGCGCGGTTGCGCCTCGATCGCCTGCTGAATGGCAAGCGCGCATTTGACCGCATCGACGACACTGGCGAATTCCACCAGCGTGCCGTCGCCCATCAGCTTGACAATGCGGCCGCGGTGAGCGGCAACCGACGGATCGAACAGGCTTTCCCTGTGTTTCTTCAGTTCGGCGATCGTCCCGGCCTCGTTCGCAGCCATCATGCGTGAATAGCCGACGACGTCGGCTGCCAGGATCGCCGCAAGGCGCCGCTCTGAACTGGCGAATTCGGACATGACGACAACATATTGGATAATCGGAGTCGGCGCCAATGGTAGAGCAGCAGCCTTCCAAGCTGAATATGCGGGTTCGATTCCCGCTACCCGCTCCAGAATCGGCAGCCTTTATTTGTTTTGCCGGCATTTGTTTGTGACAGAAATATTGCATAGGAATTTACGGTTTTCCGCGCCGCCAGGCGATCTGGTGCCGGGCGCATAAGCGGTTGTGCCGAATAAGGCCAATCGGCGTGATTGTGGTGGGTGGCGTTTTCGCATGGGCGAAAATCCGGATCGGACCAGCGTATTGGCGCCCGACCTGTCGCCGGCAGCCCAGCCAGCCGGTGGCGAGCCGAAAGGGCACGAATACGAGATCAAGTTCCGCGCCACTGCCGAGGCTATCGGGCGCGCCATGGCCTCGCCGCTGTTGGCGGGGCGGTCCGCCGACCGCGTCGCCAGGCTGAAGACGCGCTATTTCGATACGCCGGGCAACGACTTGCGGGCAAACCGGATTGTCCTGCGCATTCGCGAGAAGGGCGGCGCAGCGCCGGTGCTTGGCGCCAAATTTGCCGCAGCGGCCGATCCGTTCCTGCGCCGGGAAATCGAGATTAGGTCACCCGGCACGCAACCCGACCTGTCGCCGTTTGGTCCGGACGTGCGGGCGCAGTTGTCGGAAATTGTCGGCAAACGACCGCTCAAGGAAAAATTCCAAACCGTGATCGAGCGCCGTAGCCGCACGGTCGCGCATGGTGGCAGTCTGATCGAGGTTGCCTTCGATCAAGGCAAGATCGCCAGCGGCAAGCGTGGCATGGCATTGGCCGAGATCGAAACCGAGCTCATTTCCGGGCACGAACAGGACGTGTGCGATCTGGCGCTGCGCCTTGCTGCTGAGCTGTCGCTGAGCCTGGACGCGGTCAGCAAGGCGGAGAAGGGCTTCCGCTTTCTGCTCGGCGAAACGGCAAAAGCAGAGTTCGGCCAGAAGTTTCACCTCTTCCCGGAGGCAACGCTCGACACCGCCGTGCGCGCCATCATCGCCGAGCCGCTCGGCCATTTCCTGGCAAATTGGGCGGCGCTGCGCGATGGCGACGATGCCGAAGCCGTCCACCAGTTGCGCGTGGCGCTGCGTCGCCTGCGCAGCGGTCTTGCTATCGTCAAGCGCGCCGTGCCGCACCCGGCATTGGACGAATTGAGAGACGAGGCCAAAAAGCTGGCATCTGGTTTCGGCGCGGCGCGCAATATCGATGTGTTCGCCAAATGGGTTGCGACGGGGCCGTTGTCCGGACGTGAAGCCCCGGCGGCGCGCAAGGCCTTGCTCGCTGCGATCGAGACGCGGCGCAAGGTGGCTTATGGGGAGGCGCGGGCGCTCGTTGATGGCAGCGCGGCGACGGTATTTTGCCTGAAGGTCCAGAGCTTTTTGGCGCGTCGCGCCTGGCACGAGGGTGTCGACGAAGCCGCGTTGCAGCGACTCGAGGGGGGTGCTGCAGGATTTGCCGGCGAAGTCATGGAGCATCTGTGGAAACGGGCAGCCAAGCGCGGAAAGGACATTTCGGAACTTTCTGACAAATCGCGGCATCAATTGCGCATCGCGCTCAAGAACCTGCGATATGGCGCCGAATTCCTCGCCGGCCTGTTCGATCGCCCCCACGCGACACGGAAGTTCAGCAAGCGAATTGCGGCCATGCAGGACCTTCTCGGCGCCCATAACGATCTGGTGATGGCCAGCCAGTTCCTTGCCGAATTCGCCCCGACGCTGCCCGCAAAGGAACGTCCAGTGGTCGAATATGTCCGCGGCTGGATTGCGCGCGGTGAAACGAACGCCGACGACAAACTCGCCGCATCGTGGAAACGGTTGAAGCGGACGAAGCGGTTCTGGGCGTGACCGTACGGCGCCGATAAGGCCGATGCGGCGGTTCACTCGATGACGATACGGGGCGCCGCCATGGCCTGGCGTTCCTCGTTGACGCGGGCCCAAACGCGGGCGGCGATGGCTTTGTAGATCCCGGCGTTATCGCTATCGGGATCGGCGGCGACCACCGGCGTGCCGCTGTCGGACTTTTCTCGAATTTCGAGCGTCAGCGGTACCTCGCCGAGGAACGGCACGCCGATGCGTTCGGCTTCGCGGCGGGCGCCGCCGCTGCCGAAGATGTCGTGGCGGCTGCCGCAATCGGGGCAGATGAAGTAGCTCATGTTCTCGACGATGCCGAGAACCGGCACATCGACCTTGCGGAACATGTTGAGGCCCTTGCGGGCATCGATCAGCGCGAGATCCTGCGGTGTCGAGACGATGACGGCGCCGGCAAGCGAGACGTTCTGCGCCATCGTCAGTTGCGCGTCGCCGGTTCCAGGCGGCATGTCGACGACGAGGACGTCGAGTTCGCCCCAGTCGACCTCGCGCAGCATCTGCGTCAGCGCCGAGATCACCATCGGTCCGCGCCAGATCATCGGGGTTTCCTCGTCGACGAGGAATCCCATCGACATGACATTCACGCCATAGCGCTGCATCGGTTTGAGAATGCGGCCGTCGACCGTTTGCGGCCGGCCGGATATTCCAAGTAGTCGCGGCATCGATGGTCCGTAGATATCGGCGTCGAGGATGCCGACGGCTAGGCCGCTGGCCTTGAGACCGAGTGCCAGATTGACGGCGGTGGTCGATTTGCCGACGCCGCCCTTGCCTGAGGCGACCGCAATAATGGCGCCGATACCGGGTACGCCGAGCTTGCCGCCGGCCGGTGTGCGCGTGTGCGCCCGCGCCGGCCCCGATGGCGGTGGTGGCGGCGGCACAGGCGAAGCGCGGTTCGGCCCCGCCGCGGATTGGCGACTGCGGCCCTGTTCGACGGCAGCGGTCAGCGCGACGGTTGCCTTCTCGACGCCGGCGGCGCCGAGGGCGGCTTTTTCAGCCGCCTGGCGCAGCGGTTCCAACTCCTCGGCGCGCTCCGACGGCACTGTCAGCGAAAAGAACACCTTGGCGCCGGAAACGACGATGTCGGAGACAAGGCCGAGGTCGACGATATTGTCCTTCAGGTCGGGACCTTTGACGCGGCGGAGGTTGTCGATGATCTGCTGTTTGTCGATCGTCACGCTATTTTCCATCGAAATCGGCAGGGTTGGCGCAGATTGGCGCGTATTTGACGCGGGCTCACCGATCCGGCCGGCGGTTCAGCGGCTTATATGGCATTGCCGCGACCGTCGGCGAGAGCAAATGTTGCGAAACCGCTGCGCTGGACTGTGTCGCAATCGTTGGCCATATTCGCGCAACCCCTCAAATAACCGCGAGAATTCCGGGAAATCATGCTGGATTTTGCAGCAGCGCTACGTACGGCCGTCGGCCTGATCCTGTCCGGTGACCGCGAACTTTGGGCGGTCGTGCTGCTGTCGCTGCAAGTATCGCTTTCGGCGGTATTCCTGGCGTCGGTCGTGGCGATGCCGCTTGGGTCGGCACTGGCGGTGGCGCGATTTCCGGGCCGGCGCGCCGTGATCGTTCTGGTTAACGCGCTGATGGGCCTGCCGCCCGTCGTTGTCGGCCTGGTCGTCTACCTGACGCTGTCGAATTCCGGTCCGCTCGGCGTGTTGCAACTTCTCTATACGCCGACAGCAATGATCATTGCCCAGCTCATTCTGGTGACGCCGATCGTCGCGGCGCTGACGCGCCAGTCGATCGAGGACCTCGACATCGAATATTCCGAGCAGTTGCGTTCGTTTGGCATTTCGCGGCTCGCCTCCGTGCCGACCTTGCTGTGGGACGCCCGGTTCAGCCTGCTGACAGCGGTGCTCGCCGGCTTCGGCCGGGCAATTGCGGAGGTCGGCGCCGTGCTCATCGTCGGCGGCAACATCAACCATGTCACCCGCGTCATGACCACTTCGATCGCGCTCGAAACCTCGAAGGGCAATCTGGCACTGGCACTGGCGCTCGGCACGATCCTGATTACGCTGGCGATCGCGGTCAACGCCGGCGTCAGCCTGTTTGGGGCGGCCGGAAAGCGCTTCGGCTATGCTTGATAGCCCGACCCACAAGCAATCCGCCTTTGCAGGTGCTCCCTCACGCCCGACAGCGACCGAGCCGTCGATCCTGCCCCTGCGAGCCACGAACCTGACCTATTCTGTGACGGGGAAGCTTCTTGTCGATATTGCGGAACTCGAAATCCGCGATGGTGGACCGACGCTGCTGCTCGGGCCCAATGGCGCCGGCAAAAGCATTCTGTTGCGCCTATTGCACGGGTTGATCGAGCCGATGGCCGGAAGCATCAGCTACCACGGGCAGCGCATCGACAATTTCATCCGCCGCCGCCAGGCCATGGTGTTCCAGCGCCCGGTGGTGCTGCGCCGCAGCGTTGCGGCCAACATCGACTACGCGCTGAAAGCCGGCGGCATCCGCGGCGCCGAGCGCCGGCAGCGGCTCGCCGAATTGCTCGAACTCGGCAATTTTTCCCGCCAGGCGCGTCAGGCGGCGCGCACGCTTTCGGGCGGCGAACAGCAGCGTCTGGCGCTGATCCGGGCGATTGCCTGCCGACCGCAATTGCTGTTTCTCGACGAGCCGACCTCGAGTCTCGATCCGGCCGCGACGCTGCTGATCGAAACCCTGATAGGGCAGGCGGCGCAAGCCGGCACCAAGATCGTGATGGTCACGCACGACATCGGCCAGGCGCGCCGGCTGGCCGAGGAAATCATGTTCGTCCATCGGGGCGTTGTGCTGGAAAAGACGCTGGCAGCGCAATTCTTCGACGGACCGCAACCCGGGCCGGCCCGCGATTTTCTCGCCGGGCAGTTGATACTCTAGAGAACGAGAGGAAGGCCATGAACCGTTGGAATTGGCTACCTGCCGTCGCGTTGCTATTTGCGGCGACAATGTTACTTGCGTTTGCGCCGGGCTGGGCGGCGAAGAAATTCATCATCGTGCAGTCGACGACCTCGACGCAGAATTCCGGCCTGCTCGATGTCATCCTGCCGAAATTCACCGCCAAGACCGGAATCGAGGTTCGCGTCGTCGCCGTCGGCACCGGCCAGGCAATCAAGAATGCGGAAAACGGTGACGGCGACGTGTTGCTTGTCCACGCCAAGTCGGCGGAAGAAAAATTCCTTGCCGCCGGCGGCGGCGTGCAACGCTTTGACGTGATGTACAACGATTTCGTCGTCGTCGGGCCGGCCGCCGATCCGGCCGGCGTTGCCGGCTCGAAAGATGCGGTTGCAGCCTTGAAAAAGATCGCCGAAGCCAAGGCGCCGTTTGCCTCGCGCGGCGACGATTTGGGCACCCACAAGGCCGAACTTAACATGTGGAAAGCGGCAGAGATCGATGTCGCTGCGGCGTCCGGCACCTGGTATCGCGAAACCGGATCGGGCATGGGCGCGACTCTCAATACCGGGATCGGCATGGGTGCCTATATCCTGACCGACCGGGCGACCTGGATTTCGTTCGGCAACAAGGGCGATTATAAAATCGCCGTCGAAGGCGATCCGCGCCTGTTCAACCAGTACGGCGTCATGCTGGTCAATCCGCAACGCCATCCCAGCGTCAAGGCGGCGGAGGGCCAGGCTTTCATCGACTGGCTGATCGGCGCGGATGGCCAGAAAGCAATCGCCGACTACAAGATCAACGGCGAGCAGTTGTTCTTTCCGAACGCAAAATAACCGGTGCCGCGGACGCGCCACCACGTCGCCTGTTCCAGCCCGCCTTCGTCAAGCAGTTGATCTTGCGGGCAAACCGGCAAATAGTCAGCGTTTGCTAGACAACCCGTCGCTTGCGCCCGCACATTGGCGCGCGAAGCGCCTCTCTCGAGATCGCAGTTGCGTGGCTTTGAGCGGTAACAAAATTGTCGAGCGAATCGGAAGCGTCGCGGCAGTTCATGGCGCGGTCGTCGACATCCGTTTCGAGTCCGGCTCGCTTCCGCAGATCGGCGATTCCATCGCCATCGACGGGCCAGGCGGCAGGCAAATCACCGCCGAAACGCAAGCCCATCGCGACCAGCACGTCGTGCGCGCCATCACGCTGCAGTCGACCTCGGGGCTCGCGCGCGGCGCGACGGCTCGCGCCGGTGGCCCGCTGACCATACCGGTCGGCGACGCCGTGCTCGGGCGGCTCATAGATGCGACCGGAAATATCGGCGACGCCGGCGCGCCGCTGCCCGACGATGTACCTCGCCGGCCTATCCACCACCGCCCGCCGCCGCTCGAACGGCAGACCGCGTCGACGGAGCTGTTCGCCACCGGGATCAAGGTGATCGACCTGCTCGCGCCGATCGCCAAGGGCGGCAAGGCGGCGATGTTCGGCGGCGCCGGTGTCGGCAAGACGGTTCTCGTCATGGAGCTGATCCATGCGATGGTGGCAACCTACCAGGGCATCTCGGTCTTTGCCGGCGTCGGCGAACGGTCTCGCGAAGGCCACGAGATGTTGCTCGACATGCGCGATTCCGGCGTGCTCGCGCGGACGGTCCTCGTCTACGGACAGATGAACGAGCCGCCGGGGGCTCGATGGCGCGTGCCTTTGTCGGCGCTGGCCATCGCGGAATACTTCCGCGACGAAGGCCATCGCAACGTCCTGCTGCTGATGGACAACATCTTCCGCTTTGTGCAGGCAGGCGCGGAGATTTCTGGACAACTCGGCCGCCTGCCCTCTCGCGTCGGCTACCAGCCGACGCTTGCCAGCGAGGTCGGCGCCCTGCAGGAACGGATCGCGTCAGTCGGCGGCTCTTCCGTGACCGCCATCGAAGCCGTCTATGTCCCGGCCGATGATTTCACGGATCCGGCCGTCACCACGATCGCGGCGCATGTCGACAGCATGGTCGTTTTGTCGCGCAGCATGGCGGCCGAGGGCATGTATCCGGCCATCGACCCGATTGCTTCCTCGTCCATTTTGCTCGACCCGGCGGTGGTCGGCATCGAGCATGTCAACACCGCCGTGGAAGTTCGGCGCACGCTCGAGCGCTATCGCGAGCTGCAGGACGTAATCTCGCTTCTCGGTATCGAGGAACTTGGCGCGGAAGATCGAAAGCTCGCCGAACGAGCTCGGCGTTTGCAGCGGTTCCTGACCCAGCCGTTCGGCGTCACCGAAGCTTTCACTGGTGTCCCCGGCCGCTCCGTTGCGATCGCCGATACGATCGCCGGGTGCAAGGCGATTCTCGCCGGCGAATGCGACGACCTGCCCGAAAGCTCGCTCTACATGATCGGCTCGTTGGCTGACGCGTGCGCCAAGGGCAAGCAAGAAACGGCGCGCGGCAACCGCCCGCAGCCGTCGCGCGCCAAGAAAACCGGGGCCGGCACGTGACCGGATCGCTGCATCTTGTCATCAGTTCGCCGATGGCCATTGTCGTCGATGCCGTCGATGTCGCTTCCGTACGGGCGGAGGATTTGACCGGCGGTTTCGGCATCCTTCCAGGCCATGCAAATCTGCTGACAGTGCTGCCGGCATCGGTTGTGCGCTGGCGCGCCGGCGACGGACGCGAACGCTACTGCGCCATTCGCAGGGGCGTGCTTGGCGTCAGCGACGGAAGCACGGTGTCGATTGCCTGCCGCGAAGCGATCACCGGCGACGATCTCGCCAAACTCGAAGGGATCGTGCACGCTGCGCATGTCGCTGAATCCGATGCGGATCGGCGTGCGCGCGTCGAACAGACGCGGCTTCACGCCCGTGCCGTGCGCCAGCTCATGCGCTATCTTCGCCCTGAGCACCAATCCGGAACGGCTGTCGTGCCCGGAAAGGGGTTCACTGGATGACTGACCGCGATGCCATCGATCGACCGGACGGACTGGCGAAAGCGGCCAGGCGCACGGCAGTGCGCGACGCGCAGGGCCGCGACAATCCGGAACCCTCCCTTGGCACGCGGTTCGGGCAGATCGGTATCCTCGGCTGGACGATCGTCGTGCCGACCCTGGTCGGGTTGTTCGTCGGCCGCTGGCTCGACCGGACATTCGACACCGGCGTGTTCTTTTCGGGCCCCCTGCTCATGATCGGCGTCGCATTCGGATTCTGGTCGGCCTGGCGATGGATGCACAAGCAATGAGCGTGACGCTAACGGCGATGGCAATTGAGGCGGCCCTGGCATTTGGCGCAGGAATCGCTATCGGAATTCTGCATTTTCGCCTGCTGTGGTGGAACGCGCGGTTGTTCGTTCGAGCGGGTTCGGCCCTTGCCGCGACGGCCTTGCAACTTGCCCGGTTTGGCGTGCTCGGGCTGGTGCTGTTCGTCATGGCCAAATCCAGTGCCGCAGTGCTGCTGGCCGGCGGGCTCGGCTTGCTGATCGCCCGTCACATCGTCATTCGGCGAATCGGAGCGACGGAATGATCGCATCGCCGCTACAGCTCGAGCCGATGTTCCATGTCGGCCCGATGCCTATCACCGGTCCGGTCGTGACAGCCTGGGCGATCATGGCGGGGCTGGCGGCCTTGTCTTTCGCCATCACGCGTCGCCTTTCGTTGCAGCCATCGAAATGGCAAGCAGCGCTCGAACTCCTCGCCGGAGCGATCGACACACAAATCCGCGACACGATGCAGGTCGAGCCCACCCCGTACCGGGCATTGATCGGCACCATTTTCATTTTCGTCCTGATCGCCAACTGGTCCTCGATCATCCCGGGCGTCGAACCTCCGACCGCGCATCTTGAAACCGATGCGGCGCTGGCCCTGATCGTCTTTTGCGCAACCATTTATTTCGGCATTCGCGCGCGTGGCGCCGCCGGCTACCTGAAAACCTTCGCCCAGCCGACCTGGGTCATGATCCCGCTCAATATCGTCGAGCAGGTCACGCGTACTTTTTCGCTGATCGTGCGCCTGTTCGGAAACGTCATGAGTGGTGTATTCATCGTCGGCGTGGTCCTGTCACTGGCGGGCTTGTTCGTGCCGATTCCGCTGATGGCCCTCGAACTGCTGACCGGCGCGGTGCAAGCCTACATCTTCGCGGTGCTGGCGACGGTCTTCATCGGAGCGGCCGTCAGCGAGGGCCGCGCCGGCCAACGCGGCGACGCGAACTCGCAAAAAGGAGCCACTTCATGAACTGGATCGAGATCGTCAGCATCCTAGCGGCTGCCTTGGCCGTTGCATTCGGGGCGCTGGGGCCGGCACTCGCCGAGGGACGGGCCGTCGCTGCGGCGATGGACGCGATTGCCCGCCAGCCGGAAGCCGCCGGAACGCTGTCGCGGACCCTGTTCGTCGGCCTTGCCATGATCGAGACCATGGCGATCTACTGTCTCGTCATCGCCCTGCTCGTGCTTTTCGCCAATCCTTTCGTGAAATAGGCAGACGGGCAAGATGCAGATCGACTGGTGGACGCTCGGGCTCCAGGCGATCAATGCCCTCGTCCTCATCTGGCTGTTGAACCGGTTCCTGTTCCGTCCGGTGGCGGGGATTCTCACTGAACGCCAGGCCGAGACGCGCCGCATCGTTGCCGAAGCCGAAGCCGCAAAGGCTGCCGCGGAAAAAGAAAGGGACAGCGCGCAAAAGACAGCCTCCGAGCTTGCCGCCAGTCGCAGCGAAGCGCTGAAAGACGCCGCCGAGGACGCCGAGAAGCAGAAGGCGCTGCTGCTTGCGGCTGCGCGCGGCGAAGCCGACCGCTTGCGCGCCGAGGCGAAGAAGGAAATCGCCTTTGCGCGCGAGGAGGAAGCGTCGGCCGCCGGCGACCGCGCAAGCAAGCTGGCCATCGAAATTGCCGGCCGGCTGCTCGACCGGTTGCCGGACGAAGCCCGCATCTCCGGCTTCATCGAGGGGATCGCCGAAGGCGTGGCGTCGCTGCCGCTCGAAGCGCGCAACGGACTTGCAACCGACGGGCACAGTCTGCAGCTGACCGCCGCGCGCGAACTCACCGAAGACGAGCGCAAGGCGTGCCAGGAGGCCCTCGGCCGGGCCCTCTCGCGCAAGGTCGAAATCGATGTCGTTGTCGATCCCGCACTCGTCGCGGGACTCGAACTGCGCGGGGCGCACGCCGAAATCCGTAACAGCTTCCGTGCCGATCTCGATCGGCTGGAGGCGGAATTGACCGGGCATGGCCAGGAAAAAGCCTGAGCGCGCCGCGGACGGATGGCTATTACGAAGCCGCAAGACGCTGGCGCGTGCCAAGCTTGGAACCCAGGTTTCGGCCGTCGGCCGGGTGGAACGGGTCGCCGACGGCATCGCCTTCGTCTCCGGCCTGCCCGATGCGCGGCTTGATGAACTCCTGCGTTTTGACGGAGGGCAGCTCGGATTTGCGTTGACCCTCGACGTCGACCGGATCGGTGTCGTCGTCCTCGACGAAGCAAGCCGGATCGAGGCCGGCGGCCGCGTGACCGGCACCGGTGAGGTCGTGCGCGTTCCCGTCGGCCCCGGATTGCTGGGCCGGGTGGTCGACCCGCTCGGCCGGCCACTCGATGGCGACGAACCCTTGGCAGCCGAGGACCGTCAACCGATCGAACGGGCTGCGCCAGCGATCATCGACCGCGACCTGGTGAAGGAGCCCCTGGAAACCGGCCTGCTCGTCGTCGATGCACTGTTTCCGCTCGGCCGAGGCCAGCGTGAATTGATCATCGGCGACAAGGCAACCGGAAAGACGTCGATTGCCGCCGACACCATCATCAACCAGCGCAATTCGGGGGTAATCAGCGTTTATGTCTGCGTCGGACAGCGCGCCTCGGCCGTCGAACGGGTGATCGCCGATGTGCGTGCCCACGGCGCGCCGGAACGCTGCGTGTTCGTCGTTGCCCCGGCGGCGGCCGCGCCGGGGCTGCAATGGATCGCGCCGTTTGCCGGATTCACCATTGCCGAATATTTCCGCGATCGCGGCGAAGACGTGCTGATCGTGATCGACGATCTGACCAAGCACGCCGCCACCCATCGCGAACTGGCGCTGCTGACGCGCGAGCCGCCGGGCCGCGAAGCCTATCCCGGCGACATCTTCTACGTGCACGCCCGCATGCTGGAGCGGGCGGCCAAACTGTCGAAACCGCTGGGCGGCGGGTCATTGACGGCGCTGCCGATCGCCGAAACCGACGCCGGCAACTTGTCGGCCTACATCCCGACCAACCTGATCTCGATCACCGATGGCCAGATCGTGTTGGACGCCCACCTGTTTGCTGCCAACCAGCGGCCCGCCGTCGATATCGGCCTCAGCGTCAGCCGCGTCGGCGGCAAAGCGCAGAAGCCTGCATTGCGCGAGGTGTCCGGCCGCATCCGGCTCGACTACGCGCAATTCCTCGAACTGGAGATGTTCACCCGCTTCGGCGGTTTGTCCGACACGCGCATCCAGGCCCAGATGACCCGCGGCGAGCGTATCCGGGCGCTGCTTTCCCAGCCGCGCAATTCGCCCCTGCGCATGGCCGATGAGGTGGCGCTTCTTGCCGGGCTCGCCGAAGGCATTTTCGATGAGTTCGCACCAGAAACGATCGCAACCGTCCGGGCGCAACTTGCGGGCTGGCTCGATACCCATGCGGCGGGCGCGGTCGAAGCGGCAAAATCCGGTGGCGAGATCGGACAATCCGAGCGGGCAGCACTGGTGTCGGCGCTGAAGGAACTTGTCGCCACGACTGCTCCAGCGCGCCCGACCGGAACGGATCGAACATGACGGAACGTCTGAGCGAAGTCGAGCAGCGCATTGCCGGCGTCCGCCAGCTCGACGCGGTCATCACAGCCATGCGCGGGATAGCCGCTTCGCGGTCGCAGGAGGCCCGGCGCAAACTGCCGGGGATTCGCGCCTATGCGCAGATGGTCGGTCGCGCCATCGGCCAGGCGCTGGCGTTGCTTCCCGGCGGCGACGCTTCCGTGGAAACCGGCCGCCCATCGGGCAAGCTGGTGCTGATCGCCCTGTGTTCCGAACAGGGGTTCGTCGGGGCGTTGAATGCAAGGATCCTGGACGCGGTCGAAGCCTCGTTGCGACACACGGCGGGCAGCACCGCAGAGTTGCTGATCATCGGCGATCGGGGCTTGATGGCTGCCCGCGAACGCGGGCTTGAAGTCGCGTGGTCGGCACCGATGGCCGCGCATGCCGGCGACGCCTCTGCATTGGCCAATCGACTAGCTGACGCCGTTTTCGAGCGGCTGACGGCGGGCGCGACCGCCGTCACCGTCATTCACGCGGCGCCGTCGCCGGCAGGAAATGTCGAACTTGTCAAACGCGCGCTCGTGCCTTTCGATTTCGCCCGATTTGCAGTAGCGCGCCAGTTGGTGCCGCCGTTGACGACGCAGGAGCCTGCCGTTCTCATCCCCCAGCTCGCGGACGAATATGTCTTCGCCGAGTTGTGCGAAGCGGTCATGCTCTCCTATGCCGCCGAAAACGATGCGCGCATGCGCACTATGATCGCGGCGCGCGACAACATCGAAAAAAAGCTCGGCGAGCTCAATTTGGCTTACCAGCGGCTGCGGCAGGAAGAAATCACCAGCGAAATTATCGAACTGGCCGCCGGCGCCGCGGTCGAGCTCGACGATCTCCGGTGAGCGCCAATCGCTGCATGGTGGCCCCGAAAGCCGCAGTCAGCCCCGCACTTCGATCCACACCGGCGCATGGTCGCTGGCGCCGTCCCTGCCCCGCACATCCCTATCGACGCCGGCGGCAACAAGGCCCGGCGCGATCTGTTCGCTGAGCAGCAGATGGTCGAGGCGAAGGCCGGCATCCCGCGGCCAGCGATCACGCATGTAATCCCAGAATGTGTAGATCGTCTCGTCGGGATGGACGGCGCGAAGCGCGTCGACCCAGCCTTGGGCCAGCAACCGTCGATACGCCTCCCGGCATTGCGGCTGGATCAGCGCATTCTTGTCGTAGGACCGAGTCGCATAGATGTCGTGCGGCTCCGGCACGATGTTGTAGTCGCCGGCCAGAACGACCGACACGCCGGCGGCCCAGAGGTCGGTGGCGTGCGCGATCAACCGTTCGGTCCAGGCAAGCTTGTAGTCGAATTTCGGTCCGGGCTGCGGATTGCCGTTGGGCGCATAGAGGCAGGCAAAGAGGACCCCCGCGACGGCCGCCTCGATATAGCGCGCCTGGCTGTCGGAAGGGTCGCCCGGCAATTCGGCTCGCGTCAGCACCGGCACGGCGCCGCGCGCCAGGATGGCAACCCCGTTCCATGCCGATTGCCCGCGCCACACCGCCCCGTAGCCCGCTTCTTCGATCACGCTCATCGGAAACTGCCGGTCGGTCGCCTTCAGTTCCTGCAGGCAGACAACGTCAGGGGCAGCGTCGGCCAGCCAGTCGAGCAGGTTCGCCAGGCGCCGGTTGATGCCGTTGATGTTGAAAGTCGCGACTTTCACGATGCAGCGGCAGCAGTAATCCGCGCTGCAAACTCGCGAGCCGCATCGGCGACCGTCTTCAGATGGTCGGCCGTCGAGAAACCCGAAACAGCCTTGCGCGGTTTCAAGGCGTGGTCGCCGTCTTCGAGCCACAGCAAGGTGATTGCCGGCGACAGGCCATAGCCGGCCACCTCCTCGCGGCTGCCGAATTCGTCGCGGGTCCCCTGGCAGATCAAGGTCGGCGTTCTGAGGACAGCAAGATGCTTCGTCCTGAGCTGGTGCGGTTTGCCGGGCGGATGGAACGGATAGCTAAGACAAAAAAGGCCGGCGATCTTTCCTTCCGTGAACAGCTGGTCGGCGACCATGCTGGCCACCCGCCCGCCCAGGGATTTTCCGCCGATGATCAACGACGTCTGCGCCGCCAATTTGGCGACGGCGGCAAGATACTCGTCCTTCAGCAATTCGGCTCGCGGCGACGGTTTGCGCCCGGTGCCGTCGCGTCGGCTCGCCATGTAGGCGAATTCGAAGCGGGCGACACGAAACCCGCCGGCGGCAAGTGCCCCGGCGGCGGCGGTCATCGAGGCTAAATCCATCTGCGAGCCAGCGCCGTGACCGAACAGGATCGTAATGGGCGCATCCTCTGGCCCGTCGAAAAGGAATTGGTGCTTCATCTACCCGGCATTTCGCGCAAGCTCGCGGTCGACATATTGAACGCCCTTCGCCGCATTGCGCGCCCATGCGGAGCCGGCATCCAGTTCGAGATAGCGCGCCCACCACCGCCGCGCTTCGGCAAGATTGCCCTCGCCGAATTCGAGCGTCGCCAGATTGTAGATGGCGTCGGCATAGTCGGCGTCGATTGCAATCGCCCGCTGCAAATGCTTACGGGCCGATTGCGGCTGTCCCTGCTGCTGCAGCAGGTTCGCCAGATTGAACCACGCCTCGACAAATTTGGCATCGAGCTTGAGCGCCTGCAGGAAGAACCGCCGCGCTTCGCCGAGTCGGCCGGTCCGCACCAGGCAGTTGGCGCAATTGAAGGCGGCGTCCGGATCGGTCGGATCGATCGACAGGCAACGTTCATAGAGCGCGGCAGCGTCCCTAAATCGCCCCTCGGCATCCGCCTGCCCGGCTTGCTCGAAGAGAGTTTCCAGATCGGTGTCATCGGCCCGTCCGATCGGCAGGATCAGTTGGCCATCGAGTTCGCTGCGCTGCCCGCCGAGCCGGGCATAGATCGCGTCACGGCCCTCCCCCTCCAGCGACAGCGCGGTCAGCGAAGTGACGCCATCGGAAGCTCGATGGATCGATCGTGCAACCGCGCCCCATGTCGCGCCGCCGACGATCAGCCCGGCATATTTCTTCGACAGGATGAGATCGCGGAACGAATAGGGCGCGCTGTCGTGTTCGAAGCAATCGAACAGGCAAAGCAGGTCGAAATCCTTTTCCGCCAGCCGCGACTGCTCGAGCAGTGAAGCTCGCGTGATGTCGGAAGCTTGCGGCGGTTGGCGAAGTCCGAGCATGCGCAGGAAGGCATTCTCGCTGATCGCCTTGCGGCCGGCCTTGCGCTCCCGCTCGAGCAGCGCCTCGATCTCCGCCTCGCCGCGCCGCAACAACAGCGCTTGCGCGAAGACGATATGGGTCACCTGTCGCGTCACGCTGTGTCGCAGGCGACCGCCCTGGCGTTCTACTTCGCGCCCGATCAGCCGCCGCGGAAAGGCGGCAAGCGCGCCGATGATGCAGAATGACTTGCCCTTGCTGGTCACGCCTTCTTCCGGGCCGGCTTCTTGGCGGCGCCCTTTTCGCTTTCGGCGCCTTTTGCCTTGGCCGAATCCTTGGTTCGGCTTTCGGCGGAGGGCTTGGTTTGCGAAAGGCTCGCCTTCAAGGCATCCATCAGGTTGATGACATTGCCGCGGTCAGGCGCTTCGGCGACGACAGGCTTGTGGCCTTTCAGCTTTTCCTTGATCATCGCCATCAGCGCGACTTCGTAGCGGTCCTCGTATTGCTTCGGATCGAATTTGGTCGTCTTCTGTTCAATCAGCTTTTCGGCGAGCTCCAGCATTTCCGGGTCCGCCTTGCCGACGGGGATGTTGGAAAAGTATTCGGCCGTGCCGCGCACTTCATTCGGGTTGCGAAGCGTGCAGACGAACATGCCGGTTTCGCGCGGCGAAATCGTGATCACGCGCTCACGGCTCGACAGCACCAGTCGGGCGATCGCCACTTTGCCGGTTTTCTTCATCGCCTCGCGCAGCACGATGAAAGTCTCCTCCGCCATCGCGCCGTCAGGTGCCAGATAATACGGCGTATCCTGATAGATGACGTCGACCGAGCCTTCGTCGACGAAGGCTTCGATATTCATGGTGTGGGTGGATTCGAGCTTGACTGCTTCCAGGTCGGATTCTTCGATAATGACATATTTCTTGGGCTCGTACTCGTAGCCCTTGACCAGATCCGATCGCTCGACCAACCCAAGCTCCGGATCGACCGGCTTCATGTTGATCCGGTTGTGTGTCTCCTTGTGCAGCTGGTTGAAGGCAATGCGCTCTTTTGCGCTCGTTGCCGTGAACAGCCGCACCGGGCAGCTCACCAGGCTGAGTTTGATATAGCCCTTCCAACTGGCTCTGGCTGCCATGCATACCTCCAACGCAACGCGGCTACTTCCTTGCGGCCGGCAAGGTCGGCAATTCCCGGGCAAAGTCCGAGATTTCGGCCCAAGGATCGCCGGAATTGGTTAACAACCCCGGAAGCGAAGAATAGTTCAAATCCTGGGGAGCGTCGATAGAGGCAAGATCGTTCCAGGCGAGCGGCGTCGAGGCCGGCAGGTTGGTGCGCGCCCGCAGCGAAAACGGCGCCGCCGCGGTGGCGCCACGCACATTGCGGTGAAAGTCGATGAAAATGCGCTTTTTGCGATTTTCCTTCCCCATCGTGGTGGTGAAGGTATCGCGCGCCGTCGCAGCAACGACTGCAGCGATGTCGCCGGTGCGCTGGTGAACCTGCTTCCATGCGAGCTTCGGCGTGATCGGAACGGTGATGTGCAGACCCTTGCCGCCAGAGGTCTTGACGAAGGGGACGAGCCCGAGCGCCTCGAGTTCGGCCTTCACGTGGATCGCGGCCTCGACCATCGCTCGCCATTCGATGCCTTCGCCGGGGTCGAGGTCGAAAATGATGCGGTCCGGCTTTTCGAGCTGTTTGACGGTGGCGCCCCAGCTGTGGAACTCGACCACGCCGAACTGGGCCAGCGCCAGGTAGCCCTTGGTGCCCTCGATCGCGAGGTAGCTCTTGGTCTCTCCGTCCGAAGTGGTCATTCGGAAGGTCGCCACCGAAGCAGGCATGCCGGCAAATGCATGGCGCTGGAAAAAGCAATCCTGCGGCTTGCCGGTCGGGCAGCGTACCAGCGATACCGGCCGGCCGATGATATGCGGCAGCATGAAATCGCCGACCTGCGCATAGTAGACGGCGACATCGAGCTTCGTCGGCCCCGATTTTCCGAACAGGCGCCGCGTCGGATTGGTTACCCAGATCGTCGCCAGATCGGCATCGGTGATCAAGCGCTTTCGCGCGGCCGGCGCCGCGCCGGAAAGCTCGGCTTCGCGCAGGCTTTTGAAAACTGCGTGGCGAAGCGCATTGTCGGCGGTACGGTTGGCATAGAGGACATGGGCAACGAGAACCGGCCGCACCGCGATCACGTCCTTCGGCGCGCCGTCCACGCTGACGGCGCCATCGCGCAGCGGCTCGAGCTTCGTCAGTAGCGTTTCCAACACCGATCGATCGAAGCCGGTGCCGACCTTGCCGCGATAATGTAGTTCGCCGTCCTGCCACTCACCGAGCGCCAGGGCCGCCAATCCCCCAGCGGCGCGCGACGTCGTATAGCCGGCGATGACGAAATCCCCGGTCTCGAGCGCTTTTGTCTTCAGCCAGGAATGCGTCCGTTTCTGCAGATACGGCGCCGTCGCGTCCTTGGAGACGATGCCCTCGAGGCCGAGTTCGCAGGCCCGCTCGTAAAGCGCCGCCCCATCGCCGCTGACATGGTCGCTCAACTGGATGGCGGAGCGGCCGGTGGCGTGACCCGTCAGCAATTGCGCCAGCAATTGCTTGCGCCGCGCGAGCGGGGTCTTTTGCAAATCCCAGCCGTCGAGATGGATCAGGTCGAAGGCATAGTAGACAAGCTTGTTGCCGGCGCCCTCGGCAAGCGCTTCCTGCAATGCAGAGAAGCGGCTGATGCCCTTTTCGTCGAGCACGACAATCTCGCCGTCGATGACCGCCTGCTTGCACGGCAATTGTGCAAATGCGTCCGGCAGATCGCCATAGCGTTTGGTCCAGTCATGGCCACCTCGCGTGATCAGTCTGACCTTGCCGTCATCGATCAGCGCGATCGTGCGGTAGCCGTCGAACTTGATTTCGTGCAGCCAGTTGTCGCCCTTCGGCGGTTGTTGCGCCGGCGTTGCCAGCTGCGGCGAAACCGTCGCCGGCATCGGCGCCTTGGTCGCGCCGGGCACCTTGGCGGGCGCCAGTTTCGCCGTTTTCGTCAGCTTCGGCGGCGGTTCGCTCGACGCCCCCAGCTCCTCGATTCGCCGCCCACTCTTTACGCTCTCCGGCCGCGCCGCCAGAATGTCGGTCTTCGCATCGGCCGCCGGATCGCGCTCCTTGAACAGCAGCCAGTTTTTTTTCTTTTCCCCGGGCTTCGGCTTCAGGCGGGCAAGCATCCAGCCGCCGTTCAGCTTTTGCCCGGCAAGGCGGAACTTGAACGAACCGGATGCGAGGCTCTTTTCGATGTCGTCCATCGGCGCCCACACGCCCGTGTCCCAGACGATCATCGGTCCGCCGCCATATTCGCCCGCGGGGATCACGCCCTCAAAATCGATATATCCGAGCGGGTGATCCTCGGTCTCGACCGCGAGCCGCTTGTCGTCGGGATTGAGCGACGGGCCTTTTGGCACGGCCCAGCTCTTCAGCACGTCGCCGACCTGCAGGCGCAAGTCATAATGGTCGGCCGTCGCCGAGTGCTTGTGGACCACGAAGCGGTTGCCGCCGGCGTGGTCTTCCTGGCCGGGCGGCTCGCTGGTACGCGAGAAGTCACGCTTTTTGCGATATTCGCCGAGCTTCGGCTTGTTCATGAAAGGACTATCAAGGGCAGGCGCCAGCACTGTAAAGGGTCCCGGGCACAGGCGCCAATGAAATCAATCAGATGTGCGGCTCGCCGCATTTGTCACTGCACCCTGCCGTGCCCAATCCCGCTTCGATGGCCCTTTTTCCATGCACGATTCGCCGGCGCCCCCGCACATGCGAGGCTTGCCACGGTCCAATTATTCCAGCACGTTCCATATCCTGACGGGTGCCCCGTCATGCGATTGTGAAAATTGCGTGCGAGGGGAGCCGGTCCAATCATAAGGGAGGGAGAAAAATGAACTTCCGCATAACTCTTGCCGCAGCCGCGGTGACCGCAATGGCGGCATCGACATCCGCAAGCGCGCAAACCGAGATCAGCTGGTGGCACGCCATGACCGGCGCCAACAACGAAGTCGTGGAGAAAATATCCGCCGACTTCAATGCCAGCCAGAAGGACTACAAGGTCGTCCCGGTGTTCAAGGGCTCGTATCCGGAAACGTTGAACGCCGGCATCGCCGCCTTCCGCGCCAGCCAGGCGCCCGACATCATGCAAGTCTTCGACGTCGGCACCGGCGTAATGATGGCTGCCGAAGGCGCCGTCAAACCCGTTGCCGACGTGCTGTCGGAGAACGGCATGAAGTTCGACAAGTCGCAATATCTGCCGGGGATTGTCGCCTACTATTCGAAGCCCGACGGCACCATGCTTTCGTTCCCCTACAACTCGTCCTCGCCGATCACCTACATCAACAAGGACATCTTCACGAAGGCGGGGCTCGACCCAAACAAGCCGCCCAAGACCTGGAGCGAGGTCTGGGACATGGCCAAGAAGATCAAGGCGTCCGGCGCCGCCCCCTGCGGCTACACCTCGACCTGGCTGACATGGATCCATCTCGAGAATTTCGCAGCCTGGAACGATGTTCCGTTTTCAACCTACGAGAATGGCCTGCAGCCCGGCGGCGTGCCGGAACTGAAGCTCAATGCGCCAATCTACGTCAATCATTTCCAGATGCTTGCCGACCTGGCCAAGGATGGCACGTTCAAGTATGGCGGCCGCACCTCGGAGGCAAAGCAGATCTTCCTTGCCGGCGAATGCGGGATCTTCACTGAATCGTCCGGCGGCCTCGGCGATATCGTCAAATCGGGCATGAACTACGGCATCGGCCAGCTGCCGTATGACACCGACGCCAAAGGACCGCAGAACACCATCCCCGGAGGAGCATCGCTGTGGGTCTTCGGCGGGCATTCGGCCGCCGAATACAAGGGCGTTGCCGCCTTCTTCGCCTATATCTCGAAGACCGACGTGCAGGAATTCCTGCACCAGAAGTCGGGTTATCTGCCGGTCACATTGGCTGCCTACGAGGCAACCAAGAAAAGCGGTTTCTATGACAAGAACCCGGGCCGCGAGACGCCGATCACGCAGATGATGGGCAAGGCGCCGACCGAGAACTCCAAAGGCGTGCGCTTGCCGAACCTGCCGCAGGTTCGCGACATCGCCAACGAGGAGTTCGAAAACATGCTGGCGGGCAAGCAGGACGCGCAAAAGACGATGGACTTGATCGTTCAGCGCGGCAATGCCGCCATCAAGGAAGCCTACGGCAATATGTAAGGGCATTCGGGGCCGCGCTTTTTTCGCGGCCCCGTTCCCCGCCCTGTCCTGGCATGATCCGCGCCACTTTCCCGAACCGCTTTTTGCCGTGGCTGCTGATCGCGCCGCAGCTGGCAATCAGCCTGATCTTCTTCTACTGGCCCGCCGGTCAGGCGCTGTGGCAATCGACCTTGCGCCAGGACCCGTTCGGGCTGCACACCACCTTTGTCGGGCTCACCAACTTCACCAAGGTTTTGGCTGATCCGGCGTATGTGAACTCGATCGAGGTGACGGTCGTCTTTTCGCTGCTGACCGCCTTTTTCTCGATGGCAATCGCACTGCTGCTTGCCGTGCAGGCAGAGAAAGTCGTTCGCGGCCGAGGCTTCTACCGAACGCTGATGATCTGGCCCTATGCTGTGGCGCCCGCCATCGCGGGCATGCTGTGGCTGTTCATGTTCAACCCGTCCTTCGGCACGCTCGCCGCGGTCCCGCGCGCCCTCGGCATCCACTGGGACCCGCTGCTGAACGGCACCCAGGCGATGGGACTGGTCATCGCCGCGGCGAGTTGGAAGCAGATTTCCTATAACTTCCTGTTCTTCGTCGCCGGCCTGCAGGCGATCCCGAAGTCGCTACTGGAGGCCTCGGCAATCGACGGCGCCGGCCCGACCCGGCGCTTCTGGACGATCGTCTTTCCCCTGCTCGCCCCGACCTCGTTCTTCCTGCTGGTCGTCAACACCGTCTACGCGCTGTTCGACACCTTCGGCATCATTCATTCGGTAACCAGCGGCGGGCCGGGCAAATCCACCGAGACGCTGGTCTACAAGGTTTACAACGACGGCTTCGTCAACTTGTTGCTCAATTCGTCGGCGGCGCAATCCGTGATTCTCATGGTCATCGTCATCACGCTGACCGCCTTCCAGTTCCGCTATGTCGAAAGGAAGGTGCACTATGGCTGAGGGCATGGTAGGCACCTCGCGACGCAGCATGATGGTCGGGCATTTGCTGCTGATCCTCGGCTGCGTCGTCGTCGCCTTCCCGATCTGGTACGTGAGCGTCGCCTCGACGCATTCGCTGCGTACGATCCTGAACCCGCCACTGCCGATGCTGCCGGGGCCCGAAGTCTACGCGAACTACTACGACGCCTATGCCGGTTCGATCACGCGGATCGGCGGGGTTTCGGTCGAGCGATTGCTTTTGAACACCACGATCGTCGCGCTCGGCATCGCCATCGGCAAGATCATCATCTCGATGGCTTCGGCCTACGCAATCGTGTTCTTCCGCTTTCCGCTCAGGATGGCTTGCTTCTGGCTGATCTTCATCACTCTCATGTTGCCGGTCGAGGTCCGCATCATGCCTACCTATAAGGTCATGGTCGATCTCCGGCTCATCGACACCTACGCCGGGCTGATCCTGCCGCTGATCGCCTCGGCCACCGCGACGCTGCTGTTCCGCCAGTTTTTCATGACGATACCGAACGAGCTGTTCGAAGCCGCCCGCGTCGACGGCGCCGGTCCGTGGCGCTTTTTCAAGGATATCCTGCTGCCGCTCTCGGCGACCAACATCGCGGCGCTGTTCGTGATCCTCTTTATCTACGGCTGGACGCAATATCTCTGGCCACTGCTGGTCACCAACTCCAGTTCAATGAACACCATTGTCATCGCGCTGAAGAAGATGATCTCGTTTGCCGATGCCGATACGCCGTGGAACCTCGTGATGGTGACCTGCGTGCTGGCGATTCTTCCGCCGGTTCTGGTGGTGGTGCTGATGCAGCGCTGGTTCGTCAAAGGCCTGGTCGAGACCGAGAAATAAGGGAGACCGAGAAGCAAATGGCCACCGTCTCCCTGAAGGACGTCCGCAAGAGCTACGGCGGCACCGAGGTCATCCACGGCGTCTCGATCGACGTCGCCGACGGCGAATTCCTGGTCATCGTCGGCCCGTCGGGCTGCGGAAAATCGACGCTCCTGCGCATGGTCGCCGGGCTCGAAGAGATCACCGCCGGCACCATCGAGATCGCCGGCAGGGTCGTGAACGGGCTTGAGCCGCGCGCCCGCGACATCGCCATGGTGTTCCAGAACTACGCCCTCTATCCGCATATGTCCGTATTCGACAACATGGCCTATGGGCTGAGAATCGCCGGCATCCGCGGCGACGACTTGAAGGCGCGTGTCGCCAGGGCCGCCGAGATGCTCGATCTCGCCGCACTGCTCGACCGCAAGCCGCGGCAGCTCTCGGGCGGGCAGCGCCAGCGCGTGGCGATGGGCCGCGCCCTGGTGCGCAACCCAGCTGCCTTCCTGTTCGACGAACCGCTGTCGAACCTCGACGCCAAGCTGCGTGTCTCGATGCGGTTACAGATCAAGGAACTGCAGCGCCGGGTCGGCACGACCTCGCTCTATGTCACCCACGATCAGGTCGAGGCGATGACGCTTGCCGACCGGCTGATCGTGATGAACGCACGGCGTTGCCGAACAGATCGACACGCCGATGGAACTATACACCCGGCCGGCGAACGTCTTCGTCGCCGGATTCATCGGTTCGCCGGCGATGAACCTGGTTGCGGGCGAGATCGGCGCCGAGCGGCGCAGCGTCGTCCTGCCCGGCGGCTTGCAGGTGTCGCTGGCGCGAACAGGATTGCCCGAGCCCGGCACGCGGATCGTTTTCGGCGTCCGCCCCGAGCATGTGAAGCTCGCGACGGGTGCACCGGATCTGGAACTGCCGGTCGCCGCGGTCGAGACACTGGGCGCCGACGCCTTCGCCCACTGCCGGCTGGCCGACGGCGTCAAGGATCGACAGGACGAATTCGTCGTGCGGCTCCCCGGCTTCACCCGCGTCGTTACCGGCGACCGGCTACCCCTGCGCATCGACAAGGGCACTGTGCATCTGTTCGACAGCGCCAGCGGGAAGCGGCTATCTGCAATCTGAGCGGCGCAGTGGCGATGCCGAGCCCTCTCTACGGACGGTATCGATTGCGGGACGGCGAGAAAAGCGGCTCAAGATTTCGACAGTCTGCGGCGCCAATTGTGCTGGCCGGTTTTCACAGTGCTTCCTCCCAACCACCTGCGCAAAATGTTTCGAGCTGGCCGCTCAAAGCACACGTAACTTAGACGGCTGACGACGAGCAGAAAGAGCAGGCACGTTCCCCAAAGGATCCACTGGTAAAGGTTTAGCGTCTTGAGTTCGTGTCAATATTGGTAGAAAAAAAGCATGCAAAAGGTACAGCGAATAGCTCGCTTCGCCAAATGCCACCATCAAGGGAAGTGCGAGCGCGCGGGAAAGAACCGTTCGGGGGGAAAAAACGATCAGGTAGATCGTAAGCACCACGAATGGGCCATAAAATGACGAAGCATTGCGTCCGACGAAGGCACTGTGAGGCGCGATGACCTCATACAGATAGTAATGAGTTCCCAGTAGAAGCAGCGCCGAAGCCGGCACGAGCCATTTTCCTTTGGAAATGACAACTCTTTTTGCAAGGAATGATTGAGCAATCGCAACGCCAGCGAGAAAATGCGCGATCTGGCTTATTGGGTTGAAATAATACAGCCATCGCAGCAGAGAATCTTGATAACCGTTCTGTTCTGTGCCGACAGGCCCGAACGCCGCCAACGCTGTTAGCTCTATTGCATCGCTGTTAGCGAAGCATTCCCATACGAAGGCGAAAAGCAGCAAATAGGCAATGCCTGCTACTGCAAATAGAGTAGCCGCTCGCTTTGTCGCAGCCCACCGTCCATAAAAACTATACACAACGTAGAAAAACACTTCGGCGCTGATCGACCAACTAATTTGCGCCATCATACCGTATTGGTAGATAAAGCTATTTTTGCAAATAACGCCAAAGGTCCAATCCTGCGTAAGCGTCAAATAGTAGGGTAGCGCAAATACAAGGCCGCCGATATCTCCTGCCCTACCGCACGAGCCCGATTGGCGGGCAGTTATCACGCCAAATTCGATCAAAAGGACCAGGATGTACAGCGGATAGATACGCGAAAACCGGGCGACCGCGAATTTTTTCAAACCCCCTGGCTGCTTGATCAGATTGCAGTAATTGAAATGGATCACGAACCCGCTCAACACAAAGAATAGGGTCATCCCGAGCCCGGATAGGGTCGTAATCAAATCTGTTAGCGGGCTTGGATTGAGCGTCGCCGATGAATAGTGCGCCATGGCGACAAACAGGGCGGCCAGAAAGCGGAGGCCGTCCAACGCCTCGATATGGCTCTTCGATGACGGACTGAACGCCTGTACAGACACAGCGCGCAGCATCTGGACGATTTTCATATTTCCCCCCGGGGCATTGCAAGTTGAGGGAGAGGCGTCACTCGCGTCAAGGGAATATTCATGCGATTCAGGATCCGACAATCATCGTGCGGCTCCCCCGGGTTCACCCGCATCGTTACCGGCGACCGGCTACCCCTGCGAATTGACAAGGGCACCGTGCATCTGTTCGACGGCGCCAGCGGCAAGCGGTTGCTCGGCGACTGAAAATCCCGGCGCGACTAACTTAAATCGCGCTTGTCGAACTCTCGCCATTCCGTTAACGACTTTGCGCTTCAATTAGAGATGATCGTGCGGTTTCGTGCTGCGGCACAACAAAGTTGATGCACTGCAACAAGAGCAAAAAGAATTGACCGGCAAAACGGTTCTTGAGAATTGAACATGCTGATTTTGCCGGCCAATATCCGCGCCGCGAGTGAGGGGCTGCAGTGGTACGATCTGCAATGAAGCCGACGGACACATCGGATCCGGAGTATTTCCACAAAGTCATCGACTGCCAATGGGCGTGTCCGGCCCACACGCCGGTGCCGGAATATATCCGGCTCATCGCCCAGCGTCGCTATGCCGACGCCTTCATGATCAATTGGGAATCGAATGTGTTTCCCGGCATCCTTGGGCGCACTTGCGACCGGCCGTGCGAGCCGGCTTGCCGGCGCACCCGGGTCGAGGAAAAGCCGGTCGCGATCTGCCGGCTGAAGCGTGTTGCGGCCGACCTGAAAGGCGATATTTCCGACCGCCTGCCGAAACCGCCCGCCAAAAGGAACGGCAAGCGGGTCGCGCTCATCGGCGCGGGGCCGGCATCGCTCACCGTCGCGCGCGATCTCGTGGCGATCGGCTATCAATGCGTCCTGTTCGACCAGGACAAGCGGGGTGGCGGGCTGATGCGCACCAATATCCCGGCGTTCCGCCTGCCGGTCTCCGTGCTCGACGAAGAAGTCGACCGCGTGCTCGACCTCGGCATCGAAGCGCGGTTCGGCCACCGCATCGAAAGCCTCAAGGCGCTGCGCGACGAAGGCTTCGACGCGATCTTCATTGGAACCGGCGCGCCGCGCGGCAAGGACCTTGCCATCCCCGGCCGTGAGGAAGCCTCCGCCAACATCCATATCGGCATCGATTTTCTCACTTCGGTCGCGTTCGGCCATGTCGACAAGATCGGCAAACGCGTCGTCGTCATTGGCGGCGGCAATACTGCGATGGATTGCTGCCGCACGGCGCTGCGATTGGGCGGCAAGTCTGTGACAGTGACCGTGCGGAGTCCCCGCGCGGATATGAAAGCCTCCGAATGGGAAATCGACGACGCCATGCGCGAGGGCGTGCCGATCCTCGACAATCACGCACCCAAGGAATTCCGCATTGAAAACGGCAAGCTTGCCGCCGTCATATTCGAGAAGATGGTAGCGGAATATGACGCGTCCGGCCGGCGCAAGCTGAAGCCCGCCGGCGAACCGCCGGTCGTCATCGAATGTGACGACGTGCTGATGGCCATCGGACAGGACAACGCCTTTCCATGGATCGAGCGCGGCATCGGCCTCGAATTCGACGATCATGGCATGCCGGTCGTCGACGCCCAGACGTTCGCCTCGACCCTGCCCGGCGTGTTCTTCGGCGGCGACGCGGCCTGGGGGCCGAAGAACATCATCTGGGCGGTGGAACATGGCCACCAGGCAGCGATCTCGATCAACCTTCATTGTCGTGGCGACGCGCTTACCCACCGGCCACCGCCGAAAACCAATCTCGTCAGCCAGAAGATGGGCATCCACGAATGGTCGTACGACAACGATGTCTCGAACCAGCGCCGCATCCCGGTGCCGCATGTGGAAACCAAGGCGGCGCTGAAGGCGCTGACGATCGAGGTCGAGCTCGGCTACGACGAAAAATTGGCGCTGACGGAAGCGATGCGCTGCCTGAACTGCGACATCCAGACGGTGTTCGCGCCGAAACTTTGCATCGAGTGCGACGCTTGCACCGACATTTGCCCGGTCGACTGCATCAACTTCATCGCCAACGCGCCCGAAACCGAATTGCGCGAAAGTATGCGCGTGCCGGCGCGAAACCTGCAGCAAGACCTATATATATCCAGTGAATTGAAAACCGGCCGGATCATGGCCAAGGACGAGGACATGTGCCTGCATTGCGGTCTCTGCGCCGAACGCTGCCCGACCGGCGCTTGGGACATGCAGAAATATACCTATTGGGAAGGGCTGGCCGACCAGCCATTGGAGCCGGCCGATGCTGCCTGAACGTGCGTTCAACGAGTTCGTCCTGAAATTTGCCAACGTCAACGGTTCCGGCTCCGCCAGCGCCAACCAGCTCTGCGCCAAGGCGCTGTTCCGCATGGGCCTGCCGGTCAGCCCGAAGAACATCTTCCCTTCCAACATCCAGGGTCTGCCGACCTGGTACGAGATACGGGTCAGCGAGGCCGGCCACATGGCGCGGCGCGAAGGCATCGACGTCATGGTGGCGATGAATCCGCAGACCTATGCCAAGGACGTCGCCGAAGTGGTTTCCGGCGGGGCGCTGATCTATGACAGCACTTGGCCGCGCGAGTTCGGCCGCAAGGACATCAAGGCGATCGGGATTCCGATTGCGCAGCTCTGCGCCGAAGCCTGGTCCGATCCGCGCCAGCGCCAATTGTTCAAGAACGTCGTTTATCTCGGTGCCCTATCGTGGCTGATTGAGATCGACATCGAGATCATCGAAAAACTGCTCGCTGAGCAATTCCGTGCCAAGCCCAAGCTCGTCGAGCCGAACCTGAAGGCACTCTACATCGGCCGCGACTGGGTCCGCGACAACGTCAAGACGCGGCTGCCGGTGCGCGCCCGCAAGGCGAACGCCACAGCCGGCAAGATCATGATCACCGGCAACGAGGCGGCTGCGCTCGGCGCCGTCTATGCCGGCGCAACGGTCGCTTCGTGGTATCCGATCACGCCGTCGACGTCGCTGGCGGAAGCCTTCGAAAAACATGCCGCGCGCTTGCGACGCGACAAGGACGGCAAGGTCAAGGCGGCGGTGATCCAGGCCGAGGACGAACTGTCGGCCGCCGGCATGGCGATCGGCGCCAACTGGAACGGCGCGCGCGCGTTTACCGCCACCTCCGGACCGGGCATCTCGTTGATGAGCGAATTCATCGGGCTCGCATACTTCGCCGAAATCCCGCTGGTGCTTTTCGATATCCAGCGCGGCGGACCTTCGACCGGAATGCCGACCCGAACGCAGCAGTCCGATATCATGGCCTGTGCCTATGCCTCCCACGGCGATACTCGCCATGTCCTCGTCATTCCCGGCGATCCAGGCGAATGCTTCGCTTTCGGTGCGGATGCCTTCGACCTTGCCGAACGGCTGCAGACGCCAGTCTTCATCATGAGCGATCTCGATATCGGCATGAACGATTGGGTGGTCGACGCGCTGAAGTGGGATGACAAGCGCCGATACGACCGTGGCAAGGTGCTCGACGCGGCGGGCCTTGAGGCCGTCGCCAATTTCGCCCGCTACCGAGACGTCGACGGCGACGGTATTCCGTGGCGCACTATCCCCGGCGCACATCCGGAAAAAGGCGCCTACTTCACCCGCGGCACCTCGCACACCGATGCCGGCACTTACACCGAGGACGGCGTCGTGCATGCGGCGATGCTCGACCGCATCAACAAGAAATTCGAGACCGCGAAACGACTGGTGCCGAAGCCGGTCATCCGCATGCTGAGTTCGAAATCGCGCCTCGGCCTCATCAATTTCGGTTCTACTGATCCGGCAGTGCGCGAGGCGCTGGCCCTGATGGCGCGCGAAGGCTACGGCCTCAACCACATGCGCCTGCGTGCCTTCCCCTTCGGCGCCGAAGTCATCGACTTCATCGACCGGCACGATTTCCTGTTCGTCGTCGAGCAAAACCGCGACGCGCAGATGCGCCATCTGCTGATTGCCGAAGCTGGCATTGCCGCCGAAAAACTCGTGCCGGTCACCAACTATGACGGGCTGCCGCTGACGGCCGGCTTCATCATGGACGCGGTCCAGGCGATGCTCGGCCGCGACATCCGCATCGCCGAGGCATCGGCCTCGCCGATCACCGCCGCCTGACCGGAAAATCCCGATGACCCACATCGCCAAGCCGAAATTCCATCATCCCGCCCTGCCGACGAACACGCGCGGCCTGACCCGGCGCGACTACGAGGGCGTCGTCTCGACGCTGTGCGCCGGCTGCGGCCATGATTCCGTGTCGGCGGCGATCATCGAAGCCTGTTTCGAGCTCGACCTCGAAGCGCACCGCATCGCCAAGGTCTCCGGCATCGGCTGCTCGTCGAAGACGACGAATTATTTTCTAAACCGCTCGCACGGCTTCAATTCGGTGCACGGGCGCATGCCGTCGGTTGCGACCGGCGCCAACCTTGCCAACGGCGACCTCGTCTATATCGGCGTCTCCGGCGACGGCGACACCGCTTCCATCGGCCTTGGCCAGTTCTGCCATGCTGTCCGGCGACGCCTGAACATGGCCTATCTGGTCGAGAACAACGGCACCTATGGGCTGACCAAGGGGCAGTTCTCGGCGACCAATGACAAGCGCTCGAAAAGCCGCAAGGGCGCCGAGAACCAGTTTGAGGCCATCGATCTTGCCGCGCTCGCGATCGAACTCGGCGCCGGCTTCGTCGCCCGATCGTTCTCCGGCGACAAGAGCCAGCTCGTGCCGCTGATCAAGGCGGCGATCGCCTATCGCGGCTTTGCTTTGATCGACGTGATCAGCCCCTGCGTCACTTTCAACAATCACGCCGGCTCGACCAAGAGTTACGACTACGTGCGCGAGCACAACGCCGCCCTCGACCGGCTCGATTTCGTCGCTTCGCAACCGGCCATCACCGTCGATTACGCGGCCGGCTCGTCAACGGATGTGACCCTTCACGACGGCTCGGTGCTGAGCCTGCACAAGCTGGCCGAGGACTACGATCCAACCGACCGCGCAGCGGCGCTGGCGTCGCTGAACAGCCACCGGGCGTCGGGCGAAGTCGCGACCGGACTGTTGTATCTGGAGCGCGACGAGACCGACCTGCACGGGCTGATCGGCACGGTCGCTGCCCCGCTCAATACGCTGAAGGAAGCCGACCTTTGTCCCGGCAATGCGGCGCTCGAGGCGATCAACGCCGGTCACAGTTAGCGATCGCATGGAACTTTGATAGGAACGGAACATCGGGGCCAATTGCGCGTTGGTTGGTGACCGCAATTGAGCTTTGCTCGTCACGAGGTGCTCATGCCATCCGAAACCGTGAACGTGCGCTACATGGTCGATGACGTGGATGCCGCCGTCGCCTGGTATACTCGCCATCTCGGCTTCAAGCTGCTTTCCCATCCGGGGCCACCATTCGCCGACGTGAGCCGCGGTTCGCTGCGGCTCTTGCTCAGCGGCCCGGCCAGCTCGGCAGGGCGGCCGATGCCGGATGGGCAAAAGCCGAAGCCCGGCGGCTGGAACCGGATTCACCTCATCGTCGAGGACCTTGCCGCCGAAGTCTCCCGCCTGCGAGCGGCCGGAGTGCAATTTCGAAACGATATCGTCACCGGACCGGGCGGTTCGCAGATTTTGCTGGTCGACCCGTCGGGGAATTTCGTCGAGCTCTTCCAGCCAGCACAGAGCTGACGCCAGCGAACTGGCCGGTTTTCGCCAGCCGCGCCTCGCATCAAAATCGCCCGTTCACGCCGGCTGGCGTGACCGCCAGCCGTGCGCATAGTGTTGGCGCGCCTCGGCCGAATAGGGCGTTGGCGCAACGCGCACCTTGATCTCGGCCTGCTTGTGACGCTCGGTCGAAGTCTTGGCGCTGCCGCCGTCCGGTTCGCCCCACACCAGTGTCAGCACGTCGCCGACGTTGACGTCCGGGTTGACGACACCGAGCGAAAGCACGCAGCGCTCGTTGTAGGAATAGCCGTTGAACATCGACATGCCGACCTGCTTGCCCTTGGCCAGGATCAGGTCGGCCGAAGTCGAGGCGTAATTCGGCTGCGGGAAATCGATCCACTTGTACGGCGTCTCGCCCGGCTGGAATGCCGAAGCGATGACCTTGACGACATCTTCGCCGTTCCACTCGAAAGTGGCCTTCTTGCGCTGCGGCTTGTCCTTCATTGCGGCGAGCGCATCCTTGCCGATGAAATCCTTTTTCCAGCCGATGTAGAAGCCGTAGCCGAGTTCGAACGGATTGACGTAGTAGTCTTCGATCTTCTTCGACACCATGCTGCCGCCGATCGAGCCGGACGCCTCGTAACTGTTGGCGCCGAGCCATTGGCGATATTCGGCCAGCATGCCGGTGCCGCTGTAGATGCCGGGCAGCGGCGACGGGATCCAGCCGGATTCGAGCGTATTGGTCGAATAGGCCCGACTGCCGACCTGCCGCAGATCGACGCCGACATCTCTTGCTGCCTGCAAGATGACCGACTGGATGTAGGCCTTGTCTTCGTATGGCCCCCAGATTTCGAGGCCCGGCTCGCCGGCCATGCCGTGGCGCAGCGCCGGCACGCGCTTGGAACCGACATTGATGCGGTCGACGTGAAAGAAAGGCACGTCGGGAACCGGACCGCCATTCATTTTTTCGAACACCTTGGCGGCCTGCGGCCCCTGAATCTGGAAGCGGTAGTGGGTGCGGTAGATCGCCTTGCCGTCAGGCCGCGAATCCGAGCGCGGATCACGGTGCATGCGCACGTTCCATTTACCGATCGCCTGCTGGAACTGCACCCAATTGGCGGTCGGGGCGCGGCCGACGAGGATGAACTTGTCCTCGCGCTCGCGGAAGATGATCATGTCGCCAATGACATGACCGGCCGGCGTCACCGGCACGAAATGTTTGGCCCGGTTGAGTTCGAAATTGGCGAAATTGTTGATGCCGACATATTCCAGGAACGCGACCGCCTGCGACCCCTCGACCGTCAGCTCGTCCATGTGATGGCTTTGGTCGTAGAGCACTGCCGTTTCGCGCCAGGCACGCTGCTCGTCGCGCCAATTGGTATATTCGGCAGCGACAACCGGGTATACATACATGCCGGTTTTCGTGTTGCGCAGATGCTCTACGATACTACTCGATTTGTCGAGAATGGCTTGAAGGCTGGATTCTGACATGGCTCGTCCTCCCATTCGAGAAATCAAATGTATACATTCGTTCTGGCGCGCATCGCCGGGAATTGCAAGAGGCTGGCACGAGTCGGCGCCGTATTCGACAGTCTCGGCCGGTAAATTGGCGGAAATCAGCCCTTGATCAGCGCCATGAACGGCAGGCTTTTCATCAGGCTGCGGTTCTCGACCAGAATGTGGTCGAGGTTGCGCCTCGCCAGCCGCGCATGTTCGCGCGCCACCGCCTCGGCGCGCGCCCCTTCCCTGCCGGCGATTGCCGCTACGATCTGGCGATGCTGGTCCTGGGCCGTATCGAGCGATCGGCTGAATGCCTCCATCTCCGCGTGGTTGGGCAGGAATGCCGATGGCGACGCGAAGGGCAGCATGGTCACCCGCGCGACTTCGCGGCGGATGATCTCGCTGCCGGCGAGTTCGGCAAGCGCCTTGTGAAAGGCGGAATTGAGTTCGCCATAGCGATCGAGATCGACTTCGCCGCTATGGCGCTCGAAACAGCCATCCAGTTCGGTCACGATCGCGCGGATGCGGCCCATGGCGGCCGGGGCTGCCCCGCGCTCGGCGGCCAGCCGCGCCGCTGTGCCTTCCAACACGCCGCGCAATTCGATCGCGTCGATGACGTCGGCAATTCCGAACGAGCGGACGAGGAAACCGCCGCCGCGAACACGCTCGAGCAGACCCTCCTCGACCAGGCGCGACATTGCATCGCGCACCGGGGTGCGCGAAATTTTTAGCAGTTCCGCCGTTTGCACCTCGAAAAGGCGCGTATCGCCCGGCAGCTCGCCGCTGAGGATGCGTCGCCGCAATTCGATTTGCGCCCGCGTGGCATGAGTGTTGCCCGTTATCGTCGGCATGAATTTGCCATCTCCTGATTGGCCCGGGCTCGGCGGTGCGCCTGAGTCTGTCGTCATTGGTCGACCTCCCCCAGATTCATTCCGACATAGCGTTCGAGCGTTTCGCGGTCGGAAAGCAGCGCCCTTGCCCTGGCGCGATGTGCAATCACGCCGCGTTCGATAATCACGGCTTCCTCGGTCAGCTCAAGCGCCAAATCGGCATGCTGTTCGACGAGCACGAGCGCGATATCGTCCTCGGCCGCCATCTTGCGGATTGCCGCGGTGAGTTCCTCGACGATGATCGGCGCCAGGCCCTCGAGCGGCTCATCGAGCAGCAGCACATCCGGGTTCGTCATTAGCGTCCTTGCAATCGTCAACATCTGCTGCTCGCCACCCGAAAGCTGGTTGCCGAGATTGCCGCGCCGCTCCTGCAATCGCGGAAACAGCCCGTAGACCGCTTCGAGGTTCCATCGACCCGGATTGGCTGCAACCAGCAAGTTTTCTTCGACCCGCAACGAGGCGAAGATGTCCCGTTCCTGCGGCACCCAGCCGAGCCCGAGCCGCGCCCGTTGATGCGGTTTCAGTCCGGTGATGTCCTTGCCGGCAAAGCGGATGGTGCCCGTCGAAACCGCCAGGAAGCCCATCGCCGTCAGGATCAGCGTTGTCTTGCCGGCGCCGTTGCGACCGAGCAGGCATAGGCTTCCGCCGGCGGGCAACGACAGCGAAACCCGGTCGAGCACAACGCCATCGCCGTAGCCGGCGCTGACTTCCCGCAATTCCAGCAACGCCTCAGCCATGGTGCCCATGCCCGAGATAAACGTCGCGCACTCGATCGTCGGCCCGGATCGCGTCGGGCTCGGCTTCCACCAGAACGGCGCCGGAGACCATGACGATAATGCGCGAGGCGAACTTGAAGACGAGGTTCATGTCATGCTCGATGAACAGGACCGAAATGTCGCCCGGCAAGGCTGCGATGACGCCGAACAGTTCCGCGCTCTCGCCCTTGGGCACACCGGCGGCGGGCTCGTCGAGCAACAGCACCTTCGGCCGCGTCGCCAGCGCCAGTCCGATTTCAAGAAGCCGCTGCTCGCCGTAGGCCAAGGTCCGCGTCGTCCGGGACGCCACACCGTCGAGGTGCAGTTGTCGCAGGATGGCGAATGCCTCGTCGATGGCTTCGCCGTGCGAGGAAAGAGCGCGCCAGAATTGTCCCGCCGTCTGCTTGCGCTCGCATACCGCCAGCGCCACCGCCTCAATCGGCGTCAGGTCGGGAAACAACGCGTTGATCTGAAAGGTTCGCGCCAGGCCGGCCTTGACGCGCGCGGCCCGCGGCATCGTCGTGATGTCGGCGCCGCCGAGAAGCACGCGGCCGGAATCCGGATGCAGCTGTCCGGTGATCAGGTTGACCAGCGATGTCTTGCCGGCGCCGTTCGGTCCGATCAACGCGTGGCGCGCGCCGCGCGGCAGCGATATCGTTACGTCGCGCGCCACCTCCAGCGAACCGAAGCTCTTGGCGAGATTTTCAGTGCGCAATGCGGCATCGACGCCAGTCATCGGCGCACTTTCTCCACAAGCTGCGCCAGACCGCCCAGGATGCCCTTCGGCATCGCCAGCACGACCAGCATCAACAGCAGCCCGATCCAGAAATACCAGTATTGCGGGTTCATGTCGGCAAGTCGGTCGCGCGCGACCATGAAGATCACGGCGCCGAGAATGCCGCCATAGAGCCGTCCGGTGCCACCGAGAATCAGCATGACGACGACATCGGCGGAGCGCTGGAAGGAAAGCGCATCGAGAGAAACCGTCTCGGTTGTCTGGGTGAGCAGCGCGCCCGCAATTCCCGCCATGCCGGCCGAAATCGCGTAGATCGTCTGCAGGCGCCGGCGATAGGGCGAGCCGATTGCCGGCATGCGGTTGAGGTTCTCGCGGATGCCGCGCAGCGACAGGCCGAACGACGAGTGCACGATGCGCCGGGCTGCGAGCAGACCGACAAACAGCACCGCCAGCGCATAGGCATAGGCGGTATAGCCCCACAGATCGAATTTAAACCGGCCGAAAACAGGCCACACGTCAACGCCTTGCAGCCCGTCGGTGCCGCCGGTCAGCCATTCCATCGCGTTCGCAAGCTCCTGGGTCAGCAGCCCGAGGCCGAGCGTGATCATGATCAGCGCGAGGTGCTGCACACGCACGATAAGGAAGCTCACGATCCATCCGACAAACGCGGCAGATGCGCCGGCGAGCACCAGGCCCGAGATCGGTTCGCCCCAACCGACCTTGGTCAAGAGCCCGGCGGCGTACGCGCCAAATCCGAAAAACATTGCGTGGCCAAGCGTAACGATGCCGGCATAGCCGAGGATCAGGTCAACCGAGAGCGCAAACAGCGCCGCGATCGCGATCTGGCTAGCAAGAGTCAAATAAGTCGGGAAGGCAACGAAAGGGACGAACGCGGCGATCCAGAATGCCACCTCCCAGCCGCTCCAGCGGCTCTGCCGCCGCAGCCAACGGTGCGCACCCTCTGCAGGCATCGAAATTTCGGCCATCTCGTCTACCGCTTGCCGAAAATGCCGAGCGGGCGCCAAAACAGGATGCCGACCATCAGCAGGTAGATGAGGAAGGAGCCGATCTGCGGGACGAAATACTTGCCGGCGACATCGCCGATGCCAAGTACCGCCGCCGCCGCGAACGAGCCGCTGATCGATCCGAGCCCGCCAACCGAAACGACGATCAGCACGTAGATCAGATAGTGAAACGCGAATGTCGGATCGAGCCCGACAATCTCGACGGCGAGCGCGCCGCCAAGCCCGGCAAGTCCGCATCCAAGCGCAAAAGTCACGGCGAAGATCGTGTCGACATCGATGCCGAGTCCCTGCGCCATGCGCTGGTTGTCGACCGCGGCGCGCACCCTGGCGCCGAAGCGCGTATATTCCAGGCCGAACACGAGCAAGGCGGTAATGGCGAGCGCGATTGCAATCAGGAACAGGCGATAAGTGCCGACACGCATGGTGCCGATCTCGAGCGAACCCTGCAAATAGTCCGGCAACTGGATCGGCTGCTGCCCCGTTCCGAACAGGTAGGCCGCGACCGCCGAGGCAACGAAAACGACGCCGATGGTGAACAGAACCTGGTTGAGTTCGCCTGCCCGGTAAAGCAGGCGAAACAGACTGCGCTCGCAGACGACGCCAACGAGCGCGGCAACGATGAAAGCCACCGGTAGCGCCGCGAGGAATGGCAGTCCGAGTTCGCGAGTCGCAAGAACCGCGACATAGCCGCCGAGCATGCCGAACGCGCAGTGGGCAAGGTTGACGAAATTCATCAGCCCAAGCGTGACCGACAAACCCACCGACAGGACGAACAGGAGCATCCCGAAGGCGAAACCGTCGAAAATGACGATCATGGGTCAGCCGGCCACGTCATGGCTGATGGTTGGTTCCAGCGGATTCAATTTGCCTTGTGCAACGGATCCTTCACGCTGTCGATCTTGTCGATGATGACGTTCTGCAACTTGCCGCCAACATCCTTGACCTCGCGGATATAGACCGTCTGGACGATGTCGCGCGTGGCCGGATCGATCGATACCGGGCCGCGCGGGCTCATCCACGACATGCCCTTGGCAGCCTCGACCAGCGCCGCACCGTCGGTGTTGCCCTTGGTCTTCTTCAACGCCTCGTAGATCAGGTGCATGCCGTCATAGCCGCCGATCGAGAACAGGTCCGGGCTGCGGCCCATGTTGGCGTCGCGATAGGCCTTGACGTACTCGTTGTTTAGCGGATCGTCGCGCTCCAGCGTGTAGTGGAACGTCGTGATGATGCCTTTGGCGTTGGCGCCCATGCTCTCCAGCGCTTCGGGATGCGTCAGTTCACCCTGCGCAAAGATCTTGGTCGCCGGAGGCGTCAGCCCGCGCTCCGCCAATGCCTTGCCTATCGCCGCCGGCTGGCCGCCGCCCGGAATGAAGATGTAAACCGCCTCGGGCGCGGCGTCCTTGACGCGCTGGACGAAAGCCGAGAAATCCGGGTTGACCACTGGCGTCTTGTCGGAGCCGACGATCCTGCCGCCGGCTTCGGTGAAGCCCTTGGAGAACGACGCTTCCGCGTCCTTGCCCGGGCCGTAATCGGCAACCAGCGTATAGACCTGCTTGACGCCGCCCTTTTCGTACGCCCACTTGCCGAACGGGTAGTTCAGTTGCGGAATCGTGACCGAGGCGCGCACGATGAACGGCGATTTCTCGGTGATGATCGAGGTCGCGGCGTTCATCACTACCATCAGCTTCTTGGCTTCGGTGGCGACATCTGCAGCACCGAGTGCCTCGGGCGTCAGTGCAAAACCCGCCAGAATGTCGACGTTGTCGCGGACGACGAGTTCCTGCGCCAGCCGCTTGGCCACGTCAGGCGCCGGACCGCCGGTATCCTTGCGAATGATCTCGATCTTCTTGCCGGCGACCGTGTCACCGTTCTTCTGCATGTAGAGCTTGATGCCGGCGTCAAGCTGGTTGGCCGCATCCGCGAACGGACCGGAATACGGCAGGATCACTCCGATCTTGACCGTCTCTTGCGCCGCGGCGTCGAGCGACCATGACAAGCCAACGGCAAACGCCATTGCCGCAATGATTCTTGCGAACATCGCCATTCCTCCCTGAAAGCAGTCGTTGCTGCACCGATTTGTATACACCGAAATCGCAGATTCGATAACGGTAGCGCAAATCTGCGCCAAATCTGCCGCCACGAGACAATATCGGAGTATGCATCGCCGCGGCCGAATTCGCGTTCGGACCGGATGGACAACCTACTGAAAGCTCACAGCTAGCGTGGCCCAGGACGCCGCAAGCGGGCCAGCAAGCGCTTGATGCCGCCCTTCTTGGCGCCGTCGCCGTTCCCGGAAGCGGCCGTTTCCGCGGCGATGATCCAGTCGAGTATCTTTTCCGAAAAACCATCGACGCGGCGCCATGGGCCATGGCCGACGCCATGCTGGTAGGACGCGACGTTGACCATGTAGCCTATGCCCTTCGGCGCGCCGACCGCGATCGTGCGATTGCTCGTCGGTGAAGACGATCAGGCGCGCGTCCGCCTCGATCGACTTCTGCGACCGCCTTGCCGAGTTCGGTGCCGCCATGCGGCTGCGAGGCGACGATCGCATCGCGCAGCGCGAAGCCGCGGCGCGGCGGAATCTTCTTCACCTCGTTGGAGAATGTGAAGATTTCGACCTCGTCGCATATTTCGCGCGCGAGAACGGCCAGACCGCACGCCGCATCGAGCCGGCGCATCTCCGATTTCGCCGACATGCGGCCCACTCCATCGATCCCGACACGTCGACCAGCAGGCGCGTCTTGCCCGGCAAGCGCGCGTGTCCCTCGATCGAACGGAACATCGCATGTTCGAGTTCCGGCTCCAGTTCCGGCGCATGCTGCGCGGCAGCGATGAAGCGGTAGGGCAGAACGCGGTCGGTGCGCATGTCATCGAGCGCCTCGCGCGATGGTCTTGCTTCGCAACGCCGGCATGCAGCATGCCGCGCAAATTGCGCAACAGCGCCAGCGCGCCGAGCTTCTTTTCGGCGATCAAGCCGCTCGAACGCAGCCTTCTTGTCGGCGCCGCCCGAAAGCGCCACCTCCCAGGTATCGGGCGTCGCGAGCGTCCCGTCGACCAGCTGCCTTCCAGATCTTTTCCTGCTTCTTGTCCTTCGGCTTGGCGTGCACGAGGAACAACACGTCGCGCAGGCGCACCGGCGCCGTCGCGGTCGTATTTGGCAAGCTGGTAGGCATCGAACTTGGCAAAGCGCGCGCGCCAGGCCCTTCTTGGCCTGCGCCGATACGGCGCGCTTCTTGCGCTGCTGCATCGGCCCGAGCGCATCGGCCCAGTAGATCGCGAGGAATTCGGTCAGCTCGTCCGGCCGCTGGATGATGCGTTCGAGCGTGTTGGCGACTAGCGCCTTGTGGCCGTCGTGGCGCGCCATCTCGCGCACGATCAGAAGCGGCGCATGGCGCAGCTTCATATCCTCGCGCGCCTCGATCGCCATCGCCGCGACCGCTTCGGCGTCGACCTGCCGGCACCAGCGCGCCGATGCGTTCGGCAATCGAAACGCCGTCCTCGTAGAACTGGTCTTCCCACAGCATGCAGTTCATCAGCGCCCGGCGCAGTTCCTGCTCCGGGCCGAATGCGCGGCCCTTGGCGCCTTCATGCGTGCGCACGGCTTTGGGCTTGTTGATTGTCGCCATCGCTTATTCTCCTTTGGCCTTCCTAACCCATGACGATTGCACCGGCCAAGACTAGATCGGCGGGGAACATTCGAAATCGCGAGCCCTCCCTTTCGGGAGGATGACGTGCTCTGCGCGGGTTCAGCCGCGCCAGCGTTCCGCCCTTGGCGAAGAACGCGATCTCTTCACCACCGCCAAATTCTGTTTGCCGCACCGGGGAACGGGCGAATCCTGAGACGCCGCGCCGCCTTTCGGCGTTGCGGCACGTGCTCTGCCATTGAGCTACAGGCCCAGAGATTGGAGGCCCGGCGGGATTCGAACCCACAACCCCGTCGTTAACAGCGAAGTATCAGAACTCTTCACCACCGGCGCGGCAAAACGGATGTCGGGGAACGTTCGAGGACAGAACGACATTCGCCGCGCAGGGCTTGTCGCCCGGACCCGCGTCACGACGCCCGCGCAAGGGCGCCTCCACGGTACGCATGCGAATGCCGCGGTCTTGGAGCGAAGTATCCGCCCTCTTCACCACCGACAAACCGAATCCGGGGGAACGAATGGCGCGGCTCTCAGTTTACCAAGCGAAGCAATCCGCACCTTCACCACCCGGAACTCGAAATTCTCCTTGCGTTTCCAATGCAGGAGCTCGAGCGGGGCCGGAAACGAAAAACCCCTCGCGAGCATCGGCTCGGGAGGGGTTCGGTGGTCCGAACTGTGGAACAGCCTCAGGCCATTCCGCCTCCGCGAGAAAGAACACGCGCACCAACGCATCCGGCCGCCGGCCGGAGGCAATTTGGCTTCAGCGTGATGAACGCATTTGCGCTTTGCATTGTCTCTCTCGCTTGACCGCGGGCGACCATCGCCCGCGAAAGGGCGCGACGTATGATCCGCAATCGCTTTGCTGTCAAGGCAAAAAGCAAAACGAAGGCGGGTGATTTTCCTCCGCCGCCGATTTCATCTAATCTCGCCTGGCACGAAACCAGGTCGGCAAATCCATCCATGCCCGAAACCCATCACGTCTCCACCCACGAAGCCCGCGACGACGAGCGCAACCGCGACATCAGGATCTATGTCGATGGCGCCATCGTCCACCGCGACGAGGCCAAGGTTTCGGTTTACGATAGCGGCTTCCTGCTCGGCGACGGCGTATGGGAAGGTTTGCGTCTCCATGACGGCGCCATCCCCTTCCTCTCCGATCATTTCGACCGTCTCTATGAAGCGGCGAAATATATCGGCCTCGACATCGCCAGAACGCGCGCCGAACTGACCGAGGCGATCCGCGCCACGCTCGTCGCCAACGCCATGGTGACCGACGTCCATATCCGCCTGATGGTGACGCGCGGACGCAAACGCAAGCCGTTCCAGCATCCGCATTTGAGCGTCTACGGTCCGACCCTGGTCATTATTGCCGAACATTCCGCCCCGGACGAAGCCGCACAGAAACGCGGCATTCGCCTGCATACCGTGCCGCATCATCGCGGCCTGCCGCTGACCCAGGACGCCAAGCTCAATTCCCACTCCAAGCTCAACTGCATCATCGCGCTAAATCACGCACTCACCGCCGGCGCCGACGAAGCGCTAATGCTCGATCCCTTTGGGTTCGTGAACACCACCAATGCCTGCAATTTCTTCATCGTGCGCAAGGGCCAGGTGTGGACATCGACCGGCGACTACTGCCTCAACGGCATCACGCGCGCAAAGGTGATCGAGCTGTGCCGGGCGGACAACATCCCGGTATTCGAGCGCAACTACTCGCTGGTCGACACCTACAGCGCCGATGAGGCGTTCCTGACCGGAACCTTCGGCGCACAGACGCCTGTCTTCGAAATCGACGCCCGGCCGATTGGCGACGCCAGGCCGGGGCCGGTCTTCTCGCGCTTGCGCCAGCAGTATCGCGACCTCATCGCCCGCAGCGGCGAACCTGTCGTCTGAGCGCTGCCGACCGGGTGGCCTGGGTTCGGTCCACGCTTTTTTCGGCGGCCGTGGCCAATTGGACACGATGCCTTGGCGGCGCGAATCCGCCACGGAAACACCGAAAAAGCAGCGGTGATGCCTGCTCGTTACGTCAAAGCGGGGCGAATCGAACGCCGATGCATCGCCGAGCCGGCGTCGCGGCAGTTCTGTCCACAGCGCTCGCGCAACTTCATACAACCGCTTTGATTGCCGTTCGACCTAAACTCGTGGCATTGTGGCAAGCTATGGGTTTTATTGGGACTTTTTTGTGGAGCGGGTCGGGGAGCCAATGCGCGCAGCGTTCGGCATGGCAGCGGCAGTTGCATTCGCCGGTCTGATATCCGGCAGCGCGCAGGCAATGTCGCTGCAGGAGGCGGTTTCCCAGGCCGTCCACACGCATCCCCAGATCACTGGCGCGCAGGCCGGGTTTCGCGCTTCCGGCTATGTGCTCGGCCAGGCTCGCGGACGCTTCTTTCCCGAGGTCGAGCTCAACGCGGATGTCGGCAGGCAAAAGATCGATCGCCCCCTTGGTCTCGGCCCGGATGTCAACAATGTCTGGCGCAACCGCCGCCAATCGGCGGTAACCGTCCGCCAGGTGCTGTTCGACGGTTTCGAGCGCGCCAATGAACTGTATCGCTCGCAAGCCCTGATTTCCGCCGCATCGAGCAAGGTGCTGGTCCGTTCCGAGCAGATCGGCCTCAACACGGTCGAGGCCTATATCGATGTGCGCCGCCACATCAATTTGCTGGCGCTCGCCAATGAAAACGTCAGTCGCCATCTCAAACTCCTGAAGCTGATCCGCGAGCGCTTCGACGGCGGCAAGGCGCCGGTCGGCGATGTCAACCAGACCGAAGAACGTGTCGACGCGGCCAAGGCCCTGGTTTCCCAGGTTGCCCAAGCGCTCGGCACGGCAACCGCGAAATTTCGCAATGCCGTCGGCGCCGAGCCGGCCGACCTAAGCCGTGTCGGACAGGCGCCGGGCATACCGGTTTCACTGGACGACGCCGTAGCCGCCGCGCGCAGCAACAATCCGCGCGTAGCGCAAGGTCTCGCCGAAATCGATGTCGCCGATTTCGAGAAGAAGAAATTCAGTTCCACCTTCCTGCCACAGGTCTATCTGGAGGGAACCGCCTCCAAGGGCCATAACCTCGACGGTACGCCCGGCCTCGATGACGAACTCGAGGGCAAGGTCGTGCTGCGCTGGAAGCTGATGGAAGGCGGCGTGCGCCTCCAGCGCCAAGCCGAGCTTGGCGAGCGTTACTACGAGAGGGTTGCCGATCTCGACGCATTCATCCGCGAGCTTACCCAGCAGGTCGAAATCAGCTGGACGCGGCTGGTGGAGGGCCGCAAGCAGGTGGAACTAAAGCGGCGCCAGCTTGCCCAGAACGAAAAGATCGTCGCCGCCTATCAGGACGAATATAACGCCAACAAGCGCAGCCTGCTCGATTTGCTCGACGCTGAAACTGCCCGTTTCGGCAGCCAATTCGAATTGTCGAACACCGAGGCGATTTTCCTGTTTTCGGGATACGAATTGTTAGCTCATTCCGGACAACTACTGGCACAATTGGGAGTTTCAGCTCCCGACGCCTACGGCGATGTCGGCGATTCAGCCCCCGTCGGTTTGCCCAACCCGGCCAGCCAGTTTGTCATTCCGCCGCTGCGCTAGCAGTGTTATTCGAGATCGGGGAGTGACAGCCTGCGGGTCCAACACGGGGATCCCATGGACAAACGCGTCGAGACTGTAGCCGCGCAGCGCGCCGATCCCGATTTCGGCGCGGGAGCGGATCCGTTGCTCTCGGCGCTTGAATATGTTTGCGGATATTTTCGTCGACCGTTTTCCGCCACCGCCGCAATTCACGGACTACCATTGCCCGACGGTCGCCTGACCGTCGGCATGTTTGCGCGCAGCGCCGCGCAACTCGGCCTTGAAGCGCGGCCGGTCCGGCGGCGACCGTCGACTGTGCCCGGGCTGGTTTGCCCGTTCCTCGTCTTGTTCAAGAGCGGCGATGTCGGCATCGTGACGGAAAAGACTGGCCGTGGCCGCAAATTGCGCGTCGTCCTGCCCGGCATCACCGATGGCCGCGACATGACGGCGGTGGAGATCGACGCCAACGCCTTCGATGTCGTGATTTACATTTCCGACCGCAGCCAGGCCGCTGCGCCACTCGGCGCCATCAGTTCGCCAAGCGCGCGGCGCGGCCATTGGTTGTGGGGTACGCTCGGCCGGTTCTGGCCATCATGGACGCAAGTGATTGCGGCCGCATTGATCGTCAACCTGCTCGGACTGGCGCTGCCGCTTTTCGTGATGACGGTGTATGACCGCGTCATTCCGTATAATTCGATCCCGACGCTGTGGGCTCTCGCCGCTGGCGTGACGATCGCGCTGGCGTTTGATTTCATCTTGCGCATGCTGCGCGCTCAGATCATCGAGAATTCCAGCCGCCGCATCGACATGGCGGTTTCGGCCGATCTGTTTGCCCAGGCCCTCGACGCGAAAATGGCATTGCGACCCGCGCGTGCCGGCGAATTGGCCAACCAGGTGCGCGAATTCGAATCGGTGCGCGAGTTCTTCACCTCGTCGAGCCTGACCTCCGCGATCGACTTGCTGTTCATCGGCGTGTTTCTTGGTCTGCTGTGGTTCCTCGTCGGCGAACTCGCGCTCGTGCCTTTGATGGCGGTTCCGATTTTCCTTGCCGCAACCCTGGCGCTGCAGATTCCCCTCGCCCGCTCCGTCACCCAGTCACAGACAGCGTCCGCCGGTCGCCACGCAACTCTGGTCGAGGCGCTATTCGCCATCGAAACCGTCAAGGCGCAGGGCGGTGAAGGACTGATGCAGCGCAATTGGGAAAACGCCGTTTCCAACACCGTGCGCGCCAGCCACGCCATCAAGTTCTGGTCGTCGCTGGCGACCTATTTTTCCGTCTTCATGCAGCAGGCAGTAAGCGTCGTCGTCATCGTCTGGGGTGTGTACCTGGTTTCCGCCGGTGAGATCACCATTGGCGCGCTGATTGCTTCCAACATCCTGTCCGGCCGCGTGTTGGCGCCGTTGAGCGGCATTGCCATGACACTGGCGCGCGCCCAGGGAGCGTTCGTGTCGATGCGCCAGATCGACCGGCTGATGCGAATCGAGCGCGACCATGGCGAGGCCACCCAATATTCCGGCCATATCGACCGTGCCGCCATCGAGCTGCGCGACCTGTCATTCAGCTATCCGGGCCAGCCGATCGCGGCGCTGACCAGCATCAACCTGCGCGTTCGACCGGGCGAACGCATCGGGGTCATCGGTCGCGTCGCCTCGGGAAAATCGACGCTCGGCAAATTGCTCGGCGGCCTCTACGAGCCCGAAACCGGCTCGATCCTGATCGACGGCACCAATTCGCGCCACTACTGGATGGCCGACATCCGCCGCGCCATCGTCTATGTCGTGCAGGAGCCGGAATTGTTTTCCGGCACCTTGCGCGAAAACATCGTCTTCGGCCGCAGGATTGGCGAACGCGACTTTGAAGCTGCCGCCCGGGCAACCGGCGTAGCCGCCTTCGCGGCCAGCCATCCGCTCGGCTATGCCATGCCGATCGGCGAGCGCGGGCGCGCGATATCCGGCGGCCAGCGCCAGGCGGTGGCGATATCGCGCGCGCTGCTCGGTGATCCGCGCGTCTTGTTCCTCGACGAGCCGACCAGCGCAATGGACAGCCAGACTGAAGCCAATTTCATCGCCGGCATGCGCAACTGGCTGAAGCCTGAAACCACGCTGATCGTCGCCACCCATCGCGGCACATTGCTCCAGCTGATCGATCGGCTCATCGTGTTCGAAGCCGGCAAGATCATCGCCGACGGGCCGCGCGACAAGGTTCTCAAGGAACTGAACAAGCGCCGGCCGCAGCCGCGCCCCGCGGCACGGACCCGCAGCGATGGCTGACCTCGAATTGGACTACGCCAACGACGCGCGCGCCGCCGCGACCGACCTGGCCAATACCCGGCCATGGGTGATCCTGCTGGCGATCGCCGCGGTTCTCGCCGGCGGCGTCCTGTGGGCGGCCAACACCAACATCAACCTGACCGCCACCGGCATCGGCCGGGTCATTCCTTCCAGCCAGGTCCAGGTCGTCCAAAGCCTGGAGCCGGGAATTGTCGCGGCGATTTCGGTCGAGCCAGGGGCGCTGGTCAAGGCCGGCCAGGAGCTGGTGCAGATCGACGCCACCGGCTCGCGCTCGCAACTTGGCGAACTGCGCCAGCAGCAACTGGCACTGTCGGCGGAACTGGCCCGCCTCAATGCCCAGGCGCGCGGCGCCGACGCATTCTTCGTTTTGCCCGAAAAGATCGAGCCGCAGGCGCGGCCCTACTATGACGACCAACTTTCGATCTTCGAGGCCGAACAACACAAACTGAACGAGCAGATGCAGGTGCGCCGCCAGCAGCTGGAACAGAAACGCCAGAACCTGGCCGAAGGCGAGGCAACCGCAAACAAGCAGGCCGAATTGCTGACCCTGCTCGAACGCGAACTCGAACTGACCCAGAGCCTGTTCGACAAGAAGGCGGTTCCCGAAATCGAATTCCTTCGCATCCGCCGCGCCGTCAGCGAACTGCGTGGCGATCTGCAAATCTGGCAGGCTTCGCGCGGCCGCCTCGAGGCTGAGATCGCCGAAGCCGCCGCGCTTGTCGATTCCGAGCAGTCGGCGTTTCTGGCCGATGTGCGCTCGCGGATTTCGCGCACCAACGCCCAGCTTTCGGTAGTCGAGGAAAGCCTCAAGGCTGCGAGCGACCGGGTGCGTCGCGCCGTTCTACGGGCGCCCGTCGACGGCGTCGTCAACAAGCTGGCGGTCGCTACCATCGGCGAGGTCATCCAGGCCGGCGTAACCGTCGCTGAAATCGTTCCGGTCAACGACAAGCTGCTGATCGAAGCCAGAATCCGCCCCCAGGATGTCGCCTTCATCCGGCCTGGCGCGCAGGCGGCGATCCGGCTCAGCGCATACGACTACACCAAATACGGAACGCTGGCCGGGACCGTCGAGCGGATCGGTGCCGACACGATTTCCGACGCGAAGGGCGAAACTTTCTACCAGGTGATCGTCAGCGCCAATTTGGCGGATAGCGCCAGCCAAATCCGCCTGATTCCCGGCATGATCGCTACCGTCGACATCTCCAATGGCGAGCGCACGGTGCTGGAATATCTTTTGCGGCCGATCCTGAAAATCCGCGACCGGGCGCTGCGCGAGCCGAAGTGAATTCTGCAGCCGTAGTTAACAACTCCGGGTGGCGTTTTTCGCGCCAAAACCATTGAATGCTGCCTGATAGCTGATTTTTACTGTTTTTTTTCTTGTCTGCTCTTCTGGAGTTAACCACCGACGGCGCCCCAAATTGATGGACAAGCGCGATCGCATTTGTTACGAAGCCATTGGCGGGATTAACGATTTGGTAACCAGTTCCGCTGGGGCGGCTGGGAGTTGACGTGACAACGCTGGGCAACGTTGCCGGGCAAGCGGGCCAACCTGCGGTTTATCTGGGCGTCGATCACGATGGCCCGGTGGCCATCGATGACGCGCGGCTGCTCTTTCTCGGTGAATATCACCGCGTTGGCAGCGATCTCAGCATCACGCTCGATGGCAAGACCGCATTCATCGCCGATTATTTTGCCACCGCCAATCCGCCGCCCCTTGTCGCGCCAAATGGAGCGATGCTCACCGGCAACGTCATCTCGGCGCTGGCCGGTCCGCCTTCGCCCGGCGAATTTGCCCAGGCTGGCGCCGCTGGCGCCGGCGCCGATCCGATCGGCAAGGTCGTAAAGATTTCCGGCGATGCTACCGCAACTGGCACGGACGGCGTTGAACGCCACCTGACCGACGGCGCTCCCGTCTTCCAGGGCGACGTCGTCCAGACCGGCTCCGATTCGAGCCTCGGCATCTCGTTCATCGACGAAACCGTCTTCTCGATGTCGGCAAGCGCCCGCATGGTGTTGGACGAACTGGTCTACACACCGGGCAACGCCGACAACAGCTCGATGGCGTTCAACTTGGTTCAAGGCACTTTCGTGTTCGTGACCGGCGCCATCGCCCCGACCGGCCACATGAAGATCGACACGCCGGTCGCCACCATGGGCATCCGCGGCACAACGCCGAAATTGACGGTCGGCACCGATCTGGGAATCGGCGAATTCAGCATATTGCCCGATCCCGGCACCGACCATATCGGAAGCTATGTGCTGATCTCGAAGGTTACCGGCGAAATCCTCGGAACGGTCAATTCGGTCGGCGACAAATGGGTAATCTCCAATCTGTCGAATGAAGCGGTTCAGATTGCCAAATCAGGACTCGATCTGTTCGAGGACCAGCAAGCGCTGGACGAGATTCGCGAAGTATTCTCGCGCGCCCTCGGCAACCGTACGGAAGGTGACGGTTCGGACCCGCACCGGTCGATTACCTTCGAACCGGCACAAGACCAGCAGCAACAGACCGAGGACGGCAACAACGACCAAAACAACAATGCCAACAATCAGGTTTTGGCTGACGGCAACAGCGACAAGGACGACCCGCCGATCGCCGGCAACGATGCATACGCCCTCGACGAGGACCAGATCGTATTCGGCGTCAATGTCCTTGCCAATGATGTCGATCCTGACGGCTTTGCGCTGCGCGTCTCGCAGGTCAACGGCGCCGACCTGAATTTCGCTAACGGTGTCGCCTCGGTGCTGCTGCCGTCCGGCGCGATCATCCTCGTGACGCCGACCGGAGGCCTGACCTATTCGCCCAACGACGCCTTCGATTTCCTCGGCCTGAACGACGTCACCACCGACAGCTTCAACTATACCGTCCTCGACCAGAATTCGTTTTCCGATATTGGCACTGTCACGATCACGCTAACCGGCCGCAACGACCAGCCGGAAGTCACGTACGTCGTGGACAAGGAGATAGCCGGGATACATGTTACCACCGTAATAGCTGACGGAGCGAACGCCGAAGAGTTGCCAGACACCAGTGGCTCTGTGATCGCCCGCACCGCCCAGGGCGTCATCACCTTCAGCGACCAGGACGCATCCGACACCCATACAGTCCAACTGCTTTTCGATCAGGCCACCACGCTCTGGGCCAAACAAGGCGAGGCACAGCCGGTATCGTTGAATCTGATCGGCACGTTCACGCTCGACCCGCTGGTCGAGACGGCGCCGGTACAGTCGCCGCATCTCTCACTCGATGCCAACGGGAATGTCATTTTCCGTCCGGGCGATGTCCAAGGCTATATAAATTGGCATTACACTGTCCCAGACGCAGCTCTCGACTTCCTCGCCGAAGGCGAGACGCTGACGATCAAAATCCCGGTCAAGATCACCGACGACAGCAATGTGGGTGCTGGAGGCGGCACCAACGAACCTGACTCGGTCTTGCAGTACATCACCGTAACCATCGGCGTCGCGAATGACCGGCCTGTCATCACTGCCATCGACACGTCGGACGATCTGACTGAAGTCCTCGGGACGGCCTATGGCGCGGACGCTGACACTGCCGACGGCCAGAACGATCTCGACCCGGCCCGCGGCACCGTCACAATTGTCGATCTCGACGATACCGACCGGGTTCAGATCGAGGCGACTTTCAAGACGATCGGCTGGAGCGATGGCAATATTGCCGCCCTGCTCGGCCAGGCACAGATTGACGCGTTGAAAACCGCATTTTCGGTGAACGGAACCTTCATCGATCTGGCGACCGGAAAGCTGACGACGTTTCTGATTGCGGTCAACGCCTCAAATGAGGCGCAATTCAATTGGGCGTTTACGACGAACAATACCGCCGGCTTCAATCTCAACGCCCTCGCCGAGGGCGAAACCATAACGCTGACCTACGATCTGAAAGCGATCGACGACAGCGGCGCCAGTAACGACACCAGCACGCCGCTCCAGACGGTCACCGTCACCATCACCGGCACCAACGACGTTCCGCTGGTGGCGGTGTCCGATGTCACCGGCGCGGTGACCGAGGAGGTGGCACCCGGCAACGATCTCACCGACAGCGGCACCATCGCCTTCACCGATGTCGACCTCACGGACAGCCATTCGATCGATCCGGTGATCACGGCCTCCGACGGCGCGCTCGGCTCGCTGACCGCCTCGGTGACCACCGACACGACGGGCACCGGGACTGGCGGCGTCATCACCTGGAACTACACGGTCGCCGATGCCGACGTGGAGTATCTGGCCGAAGGCCAGACCAAGATCGAGACCTTCACCATCACGCTCGACGACGGCAATGGCGGCACGGTCGACCGCACCGTCTCGGTCACCATCACCGGCACCAATGACGTTCCGCTGGTGGCGGTGTCCGACGTCACCGGCGCGGTGACCGAGGAGGTGGCACCCGGCAACGATCTCACCGACAGCGGCACCATCGCCTTCACCGATGTCGACCTCACGGACAGCCATTCGATCGATCCGGTGATCACGGCCTCCGACGGCGCGCTCGGCTCGCTGACCGCCTCGGTGACCACCGACACGACGGGCACCGGGACTGGCGGCGTCATCACCTGGAACTACACGGTCGCCGATGCCGACGTGGAGTATCTGGCCGAAGGCCAGACCAAGATCGAGACCTTCACCATCACGCTCGACGACGGCAATGGCGGCACGGTCGACCGCACCGTCTCGGTCACCATCACCGGCACCAATGACGTTCCGCTGGTGGCGGTGTCCGATGTCACCGGCGCGGTGACCGAGGAGGTGGCACCCGGCAACGATCTCACCGACAGCGGCACCATCGCCTTCACCGATGTCGACCTCACGGACAGCCATTCGATCGATCCGGTGATCACGGCCTCCGACGGCGCGCTCGGCTCGCTGACCGCCTCGGTGACCACCGACACGACGGGCACCGGGACTGGCGGCGTCATCACCTGGAACTACACGGTCGCCGATGCCGACGTGGAGTATCTGGCCGAAGGCCAGACCAAGATCGAGACCTTCACCATCACGCTCGACGACGGCAATGGCGGCACGGTCGACCGCACCGTCTCGGTCACCATCACCGGCACCAATGACGTTCCGCTGGTGGCGGTGTCCGATGTCACCGGCGCGGTGACCGAGGAGGTGGCACCCGGCAACGATCTCACCGACAGCGGCACCATCGCCTTCACCGATGTCGACCTCACGGACAGCCATTCGATCGATCCGGTGATCACGGCCTCCGACGGCGCGCTCGGCTCGCTGACCGCCTCGGTGACCACCGACACGACGGGCACCGGGACTGGCGGCGTCATCACCTGGAACTACACAGTCGCCGATGCCGACGTGGAGTATCTGGCCGAAGGCCAGACCAAGATCGAGACCTTCACCATCACGCTCGACGACGGCAATGGCGGCACGGTCGAGCGCACCATCTCGGTGACCATTACCGGCACCAACGACACCGCGACTATCACGGCCTCCGGTGGTGACCATGGCAACGTCACCGAAGATGCGCTCGGTCAGGGACTGACGATCGGATCACTATCGGTGCTCGACCCCGATAACGGGGAGGCAAATTTCCAGCCGGTCGCAGCGGCCGATCTCGATGGGCAGTACGGCGCCTTTACGTTCAATTCCGACACCGGAGCCTGGAGCTATGTGCTGGATCACGACAAGGCAAACGGTCTTTCTGCGACCGATGTCGAGCACGAGGTTCTGACTATCACTTCTGCTGACGGTACAGCGACCCATAACATCGACGTCACCGTATATGGCACCAACGATGCGCCGGTTGTGACCTCCGAAACATTCGAAAATGTGGCAGGCTTGAACGGACTTGAGGATACCGCGCTTGTCATCCAGGCCGCCGATTTGCTCGCCAATGATACCGACGCCGATACCAATACCGCGTTGCATATCGTTTCAGTCGGTAACACCTCGGCTGGTGCTACAGTCACACTTGACGACAATGGGAGCATCATCGTCACCCCGGCCGCAAACTATTCCGGCCCTGTAACCTTCGACTACACGGTCGACGACGGCTCCGACGCCCAGAATGCAACGGCGGCCGGCAACGTGACAGTCAATTTCGCCCCGGTCGCCGATGCGCCGCTGTTGAATGTGTGGGTGGGATTTCCCTCCGACAGCGATCTGACGCCGCAGGCGATCAACAACACCGATATACAGGTCAACACGACCACCACCGATAACGAGCAGCAATATCCTTCCGTCGCCGCGCTAAACGACGGCGGCTTCGTCATTGTCTGGTCGTCACAGGGCGAAGACGGCAGTGGCTGGGGTGTATTCGGCCAGCGGTACGATGCCAACGGCAACACCATCGATGGCGAATTCCAGGTTAATACCTATACCATCGGCGATCAGCGCTGGGCGTCTGTAGCGGCACTGGAAGACGGAGGGTTCGTCGTCGCCTGGACGTCGCGCGATCAGGACGGCAGCAACGACGGCATCTACGCCCAACGCTTCGATGCCGATGGTGACCCGATCCAGCGTTCCGACGGCCAAGGCGGTATGGTGAACGACGAGTTCCTCGTCAACACTACGACCGGCAACTACCAAAACAGCGCGCACGTCACGACGCTTTTCAGTAACGGCGGCTTCCTCGTCACATGGCAGTCGATCGGCAATGACGATTTCAACAATCCGGACTGGGGCGTGTTCGGTCGAATTTTCAACCCTGACGGAAATCCGGTTCCAGGCTACAATTCTAGCGGTGAACTGGCCGGCGGCGAATTCCAGATCAATTCACATGTTCCAAACGATCAGATGAGCGCATCGGCGGCCGGATTTGCCGACGGCAGCTTCGTTGTCGTCTGGCAATCCGGAGCGCAAGACGGAAATGATGGCCAAGGCGGCAATGCCCACGGCATATACGGCCAGCGATATGACGACGACGGGCATCTGATTGGCGGCGAATTCGCCATCAACACCGAGACCGCGCTCGAACAAATTTATCCGTCGGTGGCGACACTCGAAACCGGCGGTTTCGTCGTCGCCTGGGCTACGCAAGCCGGCGGCCACGATAATTTCTACGACATCGCCGTGAGATTGTTCGACGCCAACGGCGACGCGGTCGGCGACGAATTCCGCGTCCATGGCGCTTTCGATTTCGACCGCAACTATCCCACCGTCGTCGCCCTCGATGACGGGGGCTTCGTCATCACCTGGTCGTCGCACCAGGAGGACGGCAGCACCTACGGCGTATTCGGCCAGCGTTTCGATTCCGATGGCAACATGGTCGGCAACGAATTTCTTCTGAACAACACGACTGACGGCTTCCAAATCGCCGAGACCTGGGCATCCGGTAACACGACTGCAGTGCTCACCGATGGAACCCTGGTATCGGCATGGAGCGGAACCGGAACAGAGGAAGTTTTCGCCCGACTGTTCTCCATCCCGCAAGATGGCGCCTATGTGAACATCAGCGCCGCGCTCACGGACAATGACGGCTCGGAGTCGCTGGCGATCACCTTGGCCGGGCTCCCGGTCGGGTTCACGATCACCGACTTTGGCAACCACACCGAGATTTCCAACGGCGTTGACCCGATCAACATCACCGACTGGAACCTTTCCAGTCTGTTCGCGACGACGTCGCCAGGTTTCGACGGCGTGATCACTGTCGTAGTCGAGGCCACCAGCACAGAAGGCAACGGCGCCACCGCCTCGACGACCAATACGCTCATCTTCGGCACTAGCGACAACGACACGTTGACCGGCGGTCCGGCCGATAACATTAGTTTCGGCTTCGAAGGCAATGACATCCTCACCGGCGGCGGCACTACTGGACCGAACGGCTGGGACGTCCTTTTCGGCGGCGATGGCAATGACGAACTGACCATCCAGGGCTTTGGCGCGATGTTCGGAGAAGCCGGCCGCGACACCCTGCGCGGAATTGCCTCAAGTGACCCGGACAACGACTTCGTCGCCGCCGACTACAGCAACAGCCCCTCCGGAATTGTCGCAAACCTGACGAATGATATTCACGAGGACTTGGACGGCGGCGACAATATCGATGGCTTCCTGGTGGAGGATGGCTGGGGATATGCCGACCATGTGGCGGGCGTCCATGAACTTCAGGGTTCGAACTACGCCGACAAGATATTCGTCGACGACACCTATTTGAACAGTCTCGGCAACTGGATCGAGGTGCGCCCTGGCGGCGGCGACGACGCAATCACATTTGAAAATGTCGCGCATGCCCGGATTTCCTATCGCGACGCGCCAAATGCTGTTTTGATTGACATGGAAAACGGGACCGCGACCGACCTGAATGACGGCGACACTGGCATCGGCCACGACACTTTCTCCGGCGCCAACCAGGCGCGCGGGACCGAATACGCAGACAAAATCTACGGGTCTTACGGCGATGACGAACGGCTGCGCGGTGGCGGCGGCGACGACTTGATCGACGGTCGTAGTGGCGACGACCGGATAGAAGGCGAGAGCGGCAATGACACCCTGATCGGCGGCGAAGGCGCAGACACGCTGATTGGTGGCGACGGCCACGACACTTTCGTCTTCCTGGCATCTACCGATGGAAATCTCGAAGTTGATCAAATCCTCGACTTCAACACATCCGACGACATTATCGACATCAACGATCTGCTGGGCGAAAACCAAACACCAGATCAGGCCGTCACACTCCAGCACGCCAATGCCACCGATACGACGATCTTGGTCAACAACGCCTCGGTGGTTGACCTGATCGGCGTCCATCTCGACAATATCGCGGAGGTTCACTTCGCCGCCGCCATGGCCATTACCTGAGCCCATGTCCGCGTCCGTTGGTGTGGCCAGATTCGCGGCCGCGGCACTCGTCTGGCTTTGCCTCAGCCTCCCCGCCCTCGCCGACGGCAACGAGGCGGTCGGCGCGGCGCTCGCCAAGCTGGTGAAGTTTGGTGAATTCGCCACCGGTTCCGTGCTCGCCAATCGCGAGCGTGATCGGCTGATCGAGTTTTACGCCGCCCGTGGCTACAAGCCCATCTGGGCGCGCGACGACGGGCCCAAGGGCAAAGCGCGCGCGCTTCTCGGCGAATTGAAGATTTCCGGCGTTCACGGCCTGTCGCCGCAGTTCTACCATGTCGATGAAATCGGGCCGCTGATGGCCTCGCGCCAGCCGGCTGAACTTGCCCGCTTCGACTTGCTGATGACCGGCGCCCTGATCGAATTCGGCGAGGACCTTGCCAACGGCCGCGTCGGTCCGGCCACCGCCGGTTCAGAAAACGCGGTAGCGCCGGTTGCCTTCGATCCCGTTGCCTTGCTGTCCGGCGCCGAGGAATCGGGCAATCTGCGCTCGGTCGTCGGCGGCGAGCTCAATACCGATTTCCGCTACATCCGGCTGATCGCCAAGCTCGCCGAACTGCAACGCATCGCCAAGCGCAACCTTTGGCCGCAAATCGGTGACGGCGGCGAAATCGCCGCCAAGGCGCATGACCCGCGCATCCCGGCGATCCGCAAGATGCTGGCGCTCGACGGCGACCTGCCGATCGCGCTTGCAGGATCGGCAGCGATGCGCTCGATGCCGAACTGTCCGGGGCAATTGGCGTCTATCAGGCGCGCCACGGCCTGGCGAAAACCGGCCATGTCGATGCGGCCACTCTTGCCGAACTGCGCGTGCCGGTCGACGCCCGCATCCGCCAGGTCCAGATCAACCTGGAGCGCCGGCGATGGCAGAACCGCGATCTCGGCGCCGACAATGTCTATGTAAATCTCGCCGACTTGAGCCTGAAACTGGTTCGTGGCGGCAAGTCGGAATCCTTTGCCGACGTTGCCGAGTCGCCCGAACTGACGCAATTGCCGACGTTCTTTGGCAGGATTGTCGCGGTCGATGTTTCCTCCGGAAGCGACCCCGTGGCGCTGGTGGTCGAATCGGATTTTGTCGACCGCATCGCAGCGCGGGCAGGTCCGCGCACGATTGTCGTGCCGCAGGTCGAGGCCCTCGCGCGTCAACTCGTCGATGGCAACGGCGAAGTCGCCGTATCGGGAGACTGGCCGCGCGGAGCGGGCACCGGCAGGGTGGAGCTGAAAAACTCGATCACGCTATACGTCACCTACCTCACCGCATGGGCCAACCGCGACGGCTCGCTGCAATTGCGTCCGGACAAATACGAGCGCGACGGCAAACTTGCAGCGCAATTGCAATTGCGGTAGGGCCGCCGCCGCGGACTATTTCTCCGTCGCGTCGTAGATCGCATCCCAGTTCTGGCCCGGCGGATTGGCGCGGAATTCGCCAATCCGTGTCTCGTAGACGAAGGCGTATTCGCTGAAATCGATATCGAGCTTTTCGCCAAGATCGACGACATGGGCGAGCGCCGTCAGCGCCGATTCCCAGTCCTGGCTGCGATAGGATGCCAGCATCGAGGCGTTCATCGCCTTCAGTGCAACAAAATCATCGCGCTGGCGAAATTCGGCGTCGCCGAGCAGTGCGTACATGTGCTCGGGGTCCTTCTTGCCTTTGACTCGGACCAGTTCGATCTCGATGATCGCCATCTCGTCGGCAACAGCCTTGGCGGTGTTCTGGCCGAGAATGACCTTAACGCCGAACGGCTTCGACTGGCCCTCGAGCCGCGAGGCAAGGTTCACGGTGTCGCCGAGCGCCGTATAGTCGAAGCGCAGCTGGCTGCCCATGTTGCCGACGACGCATTCGCCGCTGTTGATGCCGATGCCGATGTTGATCTCGTGCCAGGTTTCCCCGGCATGTTCGGCTTCGATCTCGACTTTGCGTTCGGCGTTGAGGTTGCGCACGTTCCTGAGCATTGCCAGCGCCGCCAGACATGATCGGCGCGCATGATCGGGCGCGTCGACCGGCGCGTTCCAGAACGCCATGATGGCGTCGCCCATGTATTTGTCGATCGTGCCGCTCTGCTCCAGGATCGGGTCCGACATCACGGTGAGGAAACGGTTCATCAGCCGCGTCAGGCCTTGCGGGTTCTTCTTGTAGCTTTCCGAAATCGTCGTGAACCCGCGCACGTCGGTAAACAGCACCGACAGTTCGCGCGTCTCGCCGCCAAGTGTCAGACGCTCCGGATTTTGCGACAACTGCTCGACCAGCGCCGGCGAAAGATATTGGCCGAAGGCGGAACGGATCTGGCGGCGCTGCACCTCCTCGCGCATATAGTTGCCGGTTGCCATGGTCACGAAAATCGCCAGCGTTGAAGCCATCGGATAGGAGGCGTCGAGCAACAGGCGGTGCCTGGCAAAAGCATAGGCCGAGCCGCCAGCCAAAAGCGCGAATGCTATCGCTGCCGCCACGGTCGACCAGTTGGCACCGATCAGCGGCACCAGCCAGATGATGATGAGGCCGAATGCAAAGATCAGGCTGATTTCCATTCCGAGCGCGTAGTTCGGACGCTTCAGGAACTGCTTGGCCAGGGTGTTCTCGATGATCTGGGCGTGGATTTCGACGCCGGGCATCGCCGTTTCGACCGGCGTGGCGCGGTAATCTTCAAGCCCGACTGCCGAAGTGCCGACCAGGATGATTTTGCCGCGAAGCTTTTCCGCACCGGCCTTGCCCGAAAGCACGTCGCCGGCCGATATGTAACGCTCACTGCGCGATTTGGTGAACCATGGCCACACTCTCGCCCGCTGAATCGGTATCGATTGACACGCCTCCGACGACGACGGCGGATACTCCGGCATCGTTGCTTTTGACGGCGAAGGCGCGCCCGCCGGTGGCGATCCGCAGCATCTCCATGGAAAGCGCCAGGCGCCATTGGCCCTGCAACTTCATCACGACGGGCACTCGCCGATAAACACCGTCGGCATCGGGCTCGAGCGAAAATATTCCGAAACCTGCCGCCGCGTCAGACAACATTGGCTGATTACCCACCAGCACCGAAAAGTTCTGAACCAGCGTCGACGGATCGGGGCCAATGATCGCAAACGGCACATCACGCGCCTTCTGCTTCTCTACCGATCCGGCGCGGGCCGCCGACTCTCCCAGGACGACGCGCGAGGCAGCCATCGCCTCGCCAAACACCGCCTCATTGTCCGGCAGCGACTGAAGCGCTGCCCGCGCCACTTCGGGCAGCGTCTGCATTATCCTTGGCGACCCACTTCGGCGACAAACGATCGGGCTCGGCAAATACGATATCGAAGCCGATCACGACCGCGCCATTCTTGCGTCAGGCGCTTGACTAGTTCGGCCAGGCGCGTTCTCGGCCATGGCCACTGTCCATAGGTAGCCAGGCTCTCTTCGTCGATATCGACGATCGCCACCGGCAACGGAGCATATGGACGGTTGTGCACTCGCTGATAGACGTCGAAAACCTGGTTGCGTATCGTCGATACGAAAACCGGATCAAAGGTGCGCAGCGCGAGGAGGCCTAGCAAGACGGCCAGCCCAAGCCACCGCGTCAGCGCTCGCGGGCCCGGAAAAGCCAGGAATTCGGGCAGGAATTTTCGCATCAGCCCAATCGGTTAGGCCATTGCCGCCTCGAGGGCGGGACGCCTCGCTGAATAGGTATCGGCACAGCGCCGCCAACTGCAATCCCCGGTCGCCTTCAATCGGCTCGCTACCCTGTCGGAGCTCGAAGACAGGTGCAACCGAACGCGGGTCGACTTCCACCGAATTGGTGGCGCGGTTGTCGTGATGCCAGGCGAAGCCGGTCGGCCCTTCAATCGGAACGTGACGGCGCCAGTGATCGAGCGGTTGAACAGGAAACCGATTCGCGGGCAATCGGCTTCGCTGCTCGCGACCAACATCGCCAGTTCGGCTGCGCTGCATCCTGCCAGTCGGCTTGCGTCAAGCGGGTCGCCATCGCTGCGCAGCCATTCGACATCCGTCAGGCCAGATACTGGATCAACATCGCCGGTGAAAAATCCGGTTTTGCCGAGCTGGCGGAATTTCCGCCGCAAGGCCGAAAGTTGCCCGACAAAACGCTCCAGGTCGCGGTCGCGGCCATCCCAGTCGAGCCAGGTAATTTCGTTGTCTTGGGCGTAGGCATTGTTGTTGCCGGCCTGGGTTCGGCCGAATTCGTCGCCGGCAGTGAGTATCAGCGTGCCACGCGAGGCAAAAAGGTTCGTCAGCAAGGCGCGAACGTCGCTCTTTCGCGCCGCACGGATTGCAGGATCGTCGCTCGGGCCTTCGACGCCATGGTTCCACGAATGGTTGGCGTCATGACCGTCGCGATTGTCCTCGCCATTGGCTTCATTGTGCTTGCGGGCATAGGTGACGATATCGGCAAGAGCGAAGCCGTCATGGGAGGCGACAAAATTGACGCTGCGCGTTGTCGCGCCCAAGAAAATGTCTGAGGAGCCGGCGAGCCGGCTCGCCAACTCCGCCCGCGACGAAGTGCCAGCCCAGAACCGCCGCACCCCGTCGCGATAGCGGTCGTTCCATTCGAGGAAGCGCTCGCCGAACGAGCCGAGACGATAGCCGCCGGGCCCGATATCCCAGGGCTCGGCGATCAGCACCCGGTCGGCAAGCACTGGGTCGCCGGCGATGGCCGCCAAAGTCGCCGAATGCCCTGCGAAGCCCGAATCGTCGCGACCGAGCGTCGTCGCGAGATCGAAACGGAAGCCATCGATGCCGGCGGCAACTGCGAAATGGCGCAGGCTCGCCAGGATCAGTTCGCGGACGACCGGGCGATCGCAGGCGATCGTGTTGCCGCAGCCGGTGTCGTTGACGAGTTTGCCCGGATCGTCGCGCTCGTGGCGATACCAGATGCGATTGTCGAGGCCACGAAACGACAGCGTCGGCCCGGCTTCATCGCCTTCGCCCGTATGGTTATAGACGACATCGAGTATGACGGCGATGCCGGCTTCGTGCAGCGCCGCCACAGCCCGCGCCAGGTCGGTCATGCCGTTCGGCGCCAAGCGCGGATCGAGGGCAAAAAAATTGACAGGGTTGTAGCCCCAGGCATTTCTCAGACCTGCCTTTGCCAGATGGCGTTCGTCGATCCAGGCCGCGACCGGCATCAGCTCGACTGCATCGACGCCGAGATTGCGCAAATGCGCGATGACCGCCGGATGGGCGAGCGCCGCCAGTCTGCCGCGGTCTTCGGCAGGCACGTCCGGGTGGCGCATCGAAAAACCCCGAACATTGATCTCGTAGATCAACCCGCCGGGCGAAAACCCCAACGGTTTCGGGCCGGCGTTCGGTGGCGCTTCAACAATCGCCTTCGGCACCAGGCCGGCAGTGTCGACCGCCTCTGGCTGCGCCAATGCCAAACGCTCGTCATAGCGCCAGGCACGGTCGATGCGGGTCGCATAAGGGTCGAGCAGCAGCTTTGCCCGGTCGAAACGCAGCCCCTGTTGCGGCTGCCACGCGCCTTCCGCGCGATAGCCATAGCGCGCTCCTGCGCCGGCTCCTGGCACGAACAGCGTGTGGATGTCGCCCGCCCGATCCATCGCCTGGCGCGATATTTCGCGATCCTGTTCGTCGAACAAGCAAAGCCAGACGACGTCAGCATCGCGCGAAAAAACACGAAACGTCACGCCATCGTCGACTACGGTCGCGCCGAATTCGACGGTCGTCGTCCCGGCTCGCGTGCCGCGCAGCGGCATCGCGAGAGCCGGGACCCAGCGCAAGACCAGCGGGCGCAGCCCATTCGTTCTCTTTACGTGATGACATCCGGCTTCTGCCGCCCAATCGCCGCCTTGTATCCCGTCAGCGCGTCGGCTGCCGCCAGCACATCGGCCAGCGCCGCCTGCGGATCGAGATCCTGCCGCGATGGGTCCGACTCGAAGCGCTCGACGTAGAGCCGCAGCGTCGCCCCCGACGTGCCCGTGCCCGACAGGCGGAACACGGCGCGCGCGCCGCCTTCGAAATGGATGCGGATGCCCTGGTTGGCCGACACCGAGCCATCGACCGGATCGGTATAGGCGAAATTGTCACCCGCCGCGACCGTCAGGCCGCCGCAGGTCTTTCCGTCGAGGTCCCCCGCCTTGCTGCTCAGGTCGTCGAAAAATTCGCCGGCGCGCGATGATTCGATGCCTTCGAAATCGTGTCGTGAATAATAGTTGCGGCCGAATTCGCGCCAATGGCCGGTCACGATATCGGCAACGCTTTTCTTCGTCGCCGCCAGGATGTTCAGCCACAATAGCACTGCCCACACGCCGTCCTTTTCGCGGACATGGTTGGAGCCGGTCCCGGCGCTTTCCTCGCCGCAGATCGTGATCTTTCCGGCATCGAGCAGATTGCCGAAGAATTTCCATCCGGTTGGGGTCTCGTAGCAAGCGATTCCGAGCTTCTCTGCAACCCGGTCCGCCGCCGCGCTGGTCGGCATCGAGCGAGCGATGCCGGCGAGACCATCGCGATAGCCCGGCGCTAGATGCGCGTTGGCGGCAAGCACCGCCAGCGAATCCGATGGCGTGACGAAAATCCCGCGCCCGAGGATCAGGTTGCGGTCGCCGTCGCCGTCGGATGCTGCGGCAAAATCCGGCGCGTCCTTGCCCATGACCAGATCGTAGAGATGGCGCGCATGCACCAGGTTCGGATCCGGATGATGGCCGCCGAAATCGGGCAATGGCGTGGCGTTGCACACCGCAGCGTTCGGCGCCCCGAGCCGGCTAGAAAATATCGCGCGCGCATACGGTCCGGTCACCGCGTGCATGGCGTCGAACACCATGGCGAAATTTCCCGCCAGCAATTTGCGGATCGCATCGAAATCGAACAAGGTCTCCATCAATGCCGCGTAGTCGGCGACCGGATCGACGATTTCGAGAACCATGCCGTCGACCATCGAGCGGCCGATTTTATCGAGATCGACATCGGCAGTTTCGGCGATGCAGTAACGCGTCAGCGTTTTCGATTTGGCAAAGATCGCCTCGGTCACGCTTTCCGGTGCCGGCCCGCCATTGGCGACATTGTACTTGATGCCGAAATCCTCTTTCGGCCCGCCCGGATTGTGGCTCGCCGAAAGCACGATGCCGCCGAAAGCGTGGTTCTTGCGGATCAGGTTCGAGGCCGCCGGCGTCGACAGGATGCCACCGGCGCCGACCATTGCCCGGCCAAAGCCGTTGGCCGCCGCCATGCGGATCGCGATCTGGATGACTTCGGCATTGAAATACCGGCCATCGCCGCCGATCACCAGCGTCTTGCCCTGATAGCCGCTGAGTGCGTCGAATATCGATTGCAGGAAATTCTCGACATAGTGGGGCTGCTGGAAATGCGGCACCTTCTTGCGCAGCCCGGAGGTGCCGGGGCGCTGGTCGCCATAGGGGGTTGTGGCAATTTCGCGGGTCATGCGGCCTTGGCCCCGGTTCGCAGCAGACTGGAAAACAGATCGAGATATTGGCGCGCGCTCGCTTTCCACGACACGTCGGCGCGCATGCCGTTGCGTTGCATCGCGTGACCAGGTTTCGCGATTCGCAAACAGGTCAATCGCACGCTGCTAGCGTTTCGGCCAATGCCTCTGCCGTCGTCGGTGAAAATTGCAGACCATTGGCTACGCCGGCGCGCAATGCCGCGACGTTGGCGTCGATCACGCTATCGGCCAGACCGCCGGTGCGCGCCACGATCGGCACGCAGCCGTAGCGCAAGCCCGACATCTGCGTCAGCCCGCAGGGTTCGAAACGCGACGGCACCAGGATCGCATCGGCGCCGGCATGGATGAGGTGCGACAGCGCCTCGTCATAGCCGACGATCAAGCCGACCCGGCCCGGTTGTGCCTCGGCCACGCTTAGCCAGTCGCGTTTCGAGCGGTTTTTCGCCGGAACCCAGCACTGCCAGCTTGACGCGCCCGACCGGCAGCATCGCAATCGCATCCGCCAGCATGTCCATGCCCTTCTGCCAGGTCAGGCGGCTGACCACCGCCAGCAGCATCGAATCGTCGCTGTCCAGACCGAAGCGCTCCTCGACCGCGCGCCGATTGGCCTTGCGCCGCGACAGGCTCGCCGCCGAATAGGTTTTTTCGATCAGCCCATCGCAGGCCGGATTCCAGGTCAGCGGTATCGATGCCGTTGAGGATGCCTGTAACTTGCCCAGCCCGCCGACGCACAAGCCCTTCGAGACCCATGCCGAAGGCCGGCGTTGCGATCTCATGGGCATAGGTCGGGCTGACCGTGGTGATCGCATCGGCCGCCTGCATGCCGGCCTTCAGGAAGCCGACGCCGCCGAAATATTCGACGCCGTCCAGCGACCATGCCCGCTGCGGCAGGCCGAGTTCGGCAAAAATCGCGGCCGGGAACTTGCCCTGGAACGCGATATTGTGGATGGTCATCACGGATGGTGGGCCGGCGACCGCGCCGTAATGCAAATAGGCCGGCGCCATTCCCGCCTGCCAGTCGTGGGCGTGAACGAGGTCGGGGCGATAGCCGTCGAGTTCGCCCGCGGCGATGCGCGCCGCGACTTGGCAAAGCGTGCCGAAACGCCGCCAATTGTCGGCGAAATCGATGCCAGCCGCATCGGTGTAAGGTCCGCCAGTGCGCTGATACAGATGCGGCGCATCGACAACGAGGATGTTCAGGCCACGGTGCACGGCGGAGCGCAACTGCACCTTGCCGCCGACCAGGCCATCCCACTCGGCGATGGCGGGCGCCTCGCGCGATCGCCCGCATCACCGCCGGATAGCCGGGGACCAGCGTGCGCACCTCGACGCCGAAATCGGCGAGCGCCAGAGGCAACGCGCCGGCGACATCGGCCAGCCCGCCGGTCTTGACCAGCGGGAAGATTTCCGACGCGACGGCCAGCACCTTCATTGGTAGGTGAGCCCGGCCTTGTCGATCATCGGCTGCGTGATCAGGCAGACGCCGTTTTCGGTGCGGCGGAAGCGCTTGGCGTCGAGCTCCGGATCCTCGCCGACGACGAGCTTCGCCGGAATCTTGACGCCGCGGTCGAGCACCACCCGACGTCAAGCGCGCGTGCCGGCCGATGACGCAATCGGGCAGGATCACAGCTCTCGGCGAGCTGCGAATAGGAGTGCGCCAGCACGCCGGTGAACAGCAGGCTGCGTCTCAATCGTCGAACCGGAAATGATGCAATCGCCCGAGACCAGCGAGGAAACCGCCGTGCCGCGCCGGCCGTCTTCGTCGTGGACGAATTTCGCCGGCGGCTTGATTTCGGCATAGGTCCAGATCGGCCAGTCGCGGTCGTAGAGATCGAGTTGCGGCGATGACGTCGGTCAGGTCGATATTGGCCTCCCAGTAGGCATCGACCGTGCCGACATCGCGCCAGTAGGCCTCGTTCTCGCTCGAGGCGCGCACGCAGGATTTGGTGAAGCGATGCGCGACCGCCTTGCCGTTCTTGACGATGATAGGGGATGATGTCCTTGCCGAAATCGCGGCTCGAACTCTTGGTCGGCGGCATCGCGCCGCAACTGTTCCATCAGGAACGTCGGTCTCGAATACGTAGATGCCCATCGAGGCCAGCGCCAAGTCCGGACTTGCCGGGAATGCCGGGCGGGTCTTTCGGCTTCTCGACGAAATCGATGATCGTGTCTTTTTCGTCGACATGCATCACGCCGAAGCCCGTCGCCTCCATGCGCGGCACTTCGAGGCAGCCGACGGTGACATCGGCCTCCGAATCGACGTGCTGGTGCAGCATCAGTTCGTAGTCCATCTTGTAGATGTGGTCGCCGGCCAGAACGACCATGTATTCGGGGCCGTAGGCCTCGATGATGTCGATGTTCTGGTAGACCGCGTCGGCGGTGCCCTCGTACCATTGCGTTTCCGAGACGCGCTGGCTCGCCGGCAGGATGTCGAAGCTCTCGTTTCGTTCCGGCCGCAGGAAGTTCCAGCCGCGCTGCAGGTGGCGGATCAGCGAATGCGCCTTGTATTGGGTGGCGACCCCGATGCGGCGGATGCCGGAGTTGATCGCGTTGGAAAGGGCGAAATCGATGATCCGGGTCTTGCCGCCGAAATAGACGGCGGGCTTGGCGCGCACGTCGGTGAGCTCCATCAGACGGCTGCCGCGGCCGCCCGCAAGCACATAGGCCATGGCGTCGCGCGCCAGCGGTGAGCTCCTTGCAGTACTGGCCATGGTCCCCTCCCCTCAGCAATTCCCTCAGAAATTCTACGCCTGGTGCTCCAGCATGATCGTCGCCAGCGGCGGCAGTGTGATCGCGCGCCGTCGCCTCGCCTTTGCTTCGACACCATGCCGGCGTTGCCGGCATTCGACCCGCCATAGATCGCCAGCATCCGTATTGAGGATTTCCCGCCACGCTCCGTCAATGGGCAATCGGCACCGAAAAGTCGTTGCGCGGCACCGGCGTGAAGTGGCTGATGACCGCGACCGCGGGTTCGCCCGGCGCGTTGCGCAGGAACGAGAATACCGAATTTGCCGCATCATCGGCATGAGCCAGCGAAAACCCATCGGCCTCGCAGTCGCGCGCGTGCAATGCCGGCTTGTCGCGATAGAGCCGGTTGAGGTCGCGCGATCAGGCGCCGCACGCCCGGCATGGGCCGGCGAGTCGAGCAGTTCCCAGTCCAGCGCCCTTGCTTCCGACCATTCCCGGCGCTGGGCGAATTCCTGGCCCATGAACAGCAGCTTCTTGCCGGGATGACCCCACATGAAGCCGTAATAGGCGCGCAGGTTGGCGAACTTCTGCCAGTCGTCGCCGGCCATCTTCGTCAGCAGCGATGCCTTTGCCGTGCACGACCTCGTCATGGCGACAGCGGCAGGACGAAGTTTTCCGAAAAGGCATAGAGCAGGCCGAACGTCATTTCGTTGTGGTGGTGGCGTGCGGTGCACGGGATCGCGCGCCATATAGGCGAGCGTGTCGTGCATGAAGCCCATGTTCCACTTGAAGCCGAAGCCGAGCCCGCCGGCATCGACCGGGTAGCGACACTTTCGGCCATGCGGTCGATTCCTCGGCGATCGTCATCACGCCCGGGCCGGCGCCGTAGACCGCCTTGTTCATGTCGCTGCAGGAAGTCGACCGCCTCCAGGTTCTCGCGGCCGCCATGCTGGTTCGGAATCCACTCGCCCTGCTTGCGCGAGTAATCGAGGTAGAGCATCGAGGCGACAGCATCGACGCGCAGGCCATCGACATGGAAGCGCTCTGCCCAGTAGAGCGCGTTGTTGACCAGGAACGATCGCACCTCGCGGCGGCCGAAATTGTAGATCGCCGTGTTCCAGTCCGGATGGAAGCCCTGGCGCGGATCGTCGTGCTCGTAGAGTGCCGTGCCGTCGAAGCGGGCGAGGCCGTGCTCGTCGGTCGGGAAATGCGCCGGCACCCAATCGAGGATGACGCCGATGCCGGCCCGATGTGCGCCGTCGACGAAGCGGGCGAAGCCTGCCGGCTCGCCGAAGCGGGCGCTCGGCGCGAACAGCCCGGTGGTCTGGTAGCCCCAGGACGGATCGAACGGATGCTCGCTGATCGGCAGGAACTCGATATGGGTGAAGCCAAGCTCGGCGCACATAGGGGATCAGCCGCTCGGCCAGTTCGTCCCATGACAGGAAGCCGCCGTCCACCCGACGCTGCCAGGACCCGGCATGAACTTCGTAGATCGAAATCGGCTGGCGCCGCACGATCGTGCGATCGCCAGAAATCGCGGTGCTTCGCGTCGCCCCACGCCTGGGCGACGGGACGCGCCGTAATCGAAGCCGTCTGCGGGCGCAGTTCCGAGGCGAAAGCAAACGGGTCGGCCTTCAGCGGCAATTTCGTCCCGTGCCGGTCCGATGATCTCGTATTTGTAGGGTTCGTTCTCGCCGAGAAACGGGACGAAAACCTCCCACACGCCGGTGTCGCTGCGCCGGCGCATGACATGGCGCCGTCCGTCCCACTCGTTGAACAGCGCCGACGACCGACACGCGCTCGGCGTTCGGTGCCCATACCGCGAAATGCACGCCTTCAGCGCCCTCGTGGCGGATCAGGTGCGCGCCCAGCTTGTCGAAGAGCCGCAGATGCGTGCCTTCCGAAATCAAGTAGTCGTCGATCGGGCCGAGCACCGGGCCGAAGGAATAGGGATCGTTCGTCCACCAATCGCCGCCGGCATTGCGGGCCCTGATACTTGAGCGGCTGGCGCGACTTCAGGCGAACGCGCCCCTCGAAGAGGCCCGCATCATGCGTGCGCACCAGTTCGCCGAGCTTTGACATCATCGAGGGTAAAGGCGCTGACCGCTTCGGCATGCGGAACGAATGTGCGCGCGATCCACGAACTGCCGAACTGATGCAGTCCGAGAACCGAAAAAGGATCTGAAAAATTTCCGGATGCGATCGTTCTGCGGCGATGTGCGAAGCGAGCCGCCCCGTAGAGGGACTGGCAATCGGCCGCCGCACGCCCTGCTTCATGAGGCCGCGACCCCCCAGATTTCGCGGGCATATTCGCGGATCGTCCGGTCGGCCGAGAACCAGCCGACACGTGCCGTGTTCAGGATCGCCATTTCGGTCCACCTCTGCACCTTGGACCATAGCTCAACCGAACGCTGCTGTGCACGCACGTAGTCGTCGAAATCGTCGGCGACCATGAACCAGTCATGGCTCTGCAGGCCGTCGATAAGGCCGCGATAGCGGTTGCGGTCGTCGTGGCGAGAAGATGCCGTCGCCGATTGCCGACAGCGCCTGCTTCAGCTCGGCGATTTGCCGCGATATTGTCGCCGGGCTTGCGGCCATTCGCGCGACGCTGCTCGACCTCTTCCGCGGTCAGGCCGAAAATCAGGATATTCTCTTCGCCGACCTTTTCGCGGATTTCGACATTGGCGCCATCGAGCGTGCCGATCGTGATCGCGCCGTTGAGGGCAAGCTTCATGTTGCCGGTGCCGGAAGCTTCCATGCCCGCCGTCGAGATTTGCTCCGACAGGTCCGCCGCCGGGACGATCACTTCGGCCAGCGACAGTTGTAGTTCGGCAGGAACACGACCTTCAGCAGGCCGCGCACCGACGGGTCGTGGTTGACGACCCGCGCCACATCGTTGGCGAGCTTGATGATGAGCTTGGCGTTATTGTAGCTCGGCGCCGCCTTGCCGGCGAAGATCTTGACGCGTGGCGTCCAGTCGCGCTCCGGATGCGAGCGGATCTGGTCGTAGAGCGCAACGGTCTCCACGAGGTTCAGCAATTGGCGCTTGTACTCGTGAATGCGCTTGATCTGGACGTCGAACAGCGCCGCCGGATCGACGCGGATGCCGAGCCGCTCGAAGATCACGCGCTCGAGGTGGACCTTGTTGGCATGCTTGATCGCCGCGGAACTTCTCTTGGAACGCGCTGTCGCCGGCAAGGCGTCGACAGCCGTTGCAGCTGTTCGGCGTCGCTCATGATGTCGCCGCATGGCCTCGTGCGCCAGCTCGTAGAGTTCCGGATTGCACTGCATCAGCCAGCGCCGCACGGTGATGCCGTTGGTCTTGTTGTTGATCTTGTCCGGCTGCATGCGATGCAGATCGGCAAAGACAGTCTTCTTCATCAGCTCGGTATGCAGCGCCGACACGCCATTGATCGAATGCGAGCCGAGGAAGGCGAGATTGCCCATGCGCAGCCGCCGTCCGCCGCTCTCGTCGATCAGCGAGATGCGGCTGATTGCGCCGTCGTCGGCGCCAGACGCCCGTCCCTTCTGCAACACGATTGCGTTGACGGCATAGATGAGTCTGCATGTGGCGCGGCAGCAATTGCTCGAACAGCGGCACCGGCCACGCCTCGAGCGCTTCCGGCAGCAACGTGTGGTTGGTGTAGGCGAAGATCGTGCTGGCGGTCTCATAGGCACCAGCCAGTTCATGGCCGTGAACGTCGATCAGGATGCGGATCAGCTCCAGCACCGCGACAGCCGGATGCGTATCGTTGAGATGGATCGCCACCTTGTCGGCAAGATTGTCGAGATTGGCCGTATTGCTGAAGGTGGCGACGCAGGATGTCCTGGATGGCAGCCGACGTGAAGAAATACTCCTGTCGCAGCCGCAGTTCCTGCCCGGCCGGAGTCGAGTCCGCCGGATAAAGGACCTGCGTCAACCGCTCGGCCTTGTTGCATTTCGGCAAGCGCGCCGAGATGATCTCCGGCATTGAACTTGTCGAGCAGGATCGGGTCGATCGGCTTGGCCGACCACAGGCGCAGCGTATTGACACGCTTGGCCCGCCAGCCGACGATCGGCGTGTCGAAGGCAGTGGCTATCACGCGCTCGGCCGGCTTCCACTTCAGGATCGGCCGCCCCTGCTTGTCGCTGCCGGCAGGTTCGACGACGCCGCCAAACCCGATCTCGTAGGAGGCCTCGCGCCGCTCGAATTCCCACGGATTGCCGTGCGCCAGCCATGTCTCGGGCAATTCGACCTGCCAGCCGTCCGAGATTTCCTGGCGGAACAGCCCATGCTCGTAGCGGATGCCATAGCCATAGGCGGGAATGTCGACGCTCGCCATCGCCTCCATGAAGCAGGCCGCCAACCGCCCGAGGCCGCCATTGCCCAGCGCCGCGTCTGGCTCGAGTTCAGCGAGCATGTCGATGTCGACGCCAAGTTTTGCCAGCGCCTGGCGCATCTGTTCGTGCAGCTCGAGATTCGAAACGGCGTCGCGCATCAGGCGGCCGATCAGGAATTCCAGCGACAGGTAATAAACGCGCTTGGCGTTTTCCCGATAGGTCTGGCGCGTCGAGTTCCATCCAGCGGTCGATGATCCGGTCGCGAATGACCAGAATGGCGGCGACCAGCCAGTCGTTGGGCTTGGCTGCCTTGGGATCCTTGCCGGTGCGGTAGGTCAGCCGCTCGGTGATCTCGGCGGCGAGCGTGGCAGGATCGACGGGTTTCGGCTCGGGGCGGAGCACGGCAGCGGTGTTGCGGATCATAGTAGGCTAACTCATTATTCGGTCTGGCAAATGGCTACGCCAATAAGACTCCGGATTCCAGCAACAACGCGCGCAAAACGCGATGGCGTGTCGCCTGCGCCACCGGCTTGCCTAAAAAATCGGCACCTGCCAATGACTCGGTAGCCAAAACTCAGTTCGAAAGCCGGTCCATGACCACAAAGTCGATCTCCGAAGCCGCCCGACATACGCCCGTCGTCCATGAAACCGATGTCCTCGTCGTCGGCTCCGGGCCTGGTGGATTGTCAGCGGCATTGGCCGCCGCCCGCGCCGGGGCCGAGGTGGCGCTGGTCGAGCGCTTCGGCTGCATGGGCGGCAACATCACCGTCGTCGGCGTCGAAGGCTTTGCCTGGTATCGCCACGAAAAGACCATCGAAGCCAACGGCATCGGCCGCGAATTCGAGGAACGGGCAAGGCAATTGGGCGCCGCCGTCCCCGAATCGCAATCGCTGTCCTACGAACTCGACTCGGAGGGCTTCAAGGTCGTCGCCGACCGCCTCGTCGAGGAGGCCGGCGTCACGCCCCTGCTCCACCGCCAGTTCGTCGCCCCGATCATGGATGGCGACACGATCATCGGCATCATCACCGAATCCAAAGGCGGACGCGAGGCGATCCTCGCCAAACGCGTGATCGATGCCACCGGCGACGCCGACGTCGCCTCTCGCGCCGGCGCACCGACTTTCCTGACGCCGCGCGAAAAGATGATGGCCGCCTCGGTCATGTTTCACCTTGCCGGCGTCGACAAGAAGAAATTCATGGAAGGCGTGCGCGCCGACCCGCAGACCTATCGCGACTGGGGCGGCGGTGGCGAATGGAACATCGAGACTTCCGGCAAGGAGGACAAGATGTTCTCGCCCTTCATCAAGAAGCCGTTCCAGAAAGCGATCAAGGACGGGTTGATTCCGGCAAGACTGAACACCATCGCCGGCACCTGGGGTGCGATGCACGACAGCGGCGAACTGACCTACATGAACCTGATCCATCTCGACGGCTGCGACGGCACCGACCCCGACAGCCTGACGAAATTCGAGATCGAGGGTCGGCGCCAGACGATGCTGGCGATCGAGGCGTTGCGCCGCTACATGCCCGGCTGCGAAACCGCTCGGCTACGCAATTTCGGCATGACCATCGGCATCCGCGACACGCGCAAGATCGACGCCCGCTACAACATGAGCGAAACACGACGTGCGCGAACAGGGCCGCTTCGACGACTCGATCGGCATCTATCCCGAGTTCATCGACGGCTATGGCATCCTGATCCTGCCGACGACCGGACGCTATTTCCAGTTGCCCTATCGCAATGTCTTGCCGAAGAAGGTGCGCAACCTTTTCGTTGCCGGCCGCGCTACCGGCGGCGATCGCGTCAGCCATGCCGCGACGCGCAACATGAGCTGCTGCGCGGTCACCGGCCAGGGCGCCGGCATTGCCGCGGCGATTTCGCTGAAGTCGAACCGCGAGCCCGAACGCGTCGATATCACTCAGGTGCAAGCCGAATTGAAACGCCAGAGCGTGCGCATTTATTAGCAAGCTCGTCGCTCATCGTGCGAACGATGACCCATCACGCCGCCAGCGGCACCGCCTTGCCTTCGTCGTCGAAGACCCGCACAGACCCTTTGTCGGCGCCAAGATGCACCGTCTGGCCGCGCTTTAGCGGCACCGCGCCGGGGAGCTTCGCCACCAGCGGACCATCGGCGCCGCCGAATATCGACATAGAGGATCTGCACCTCGCCGAGCTGCTCGACATAGCTGAGCTTGCCGGAGAACACCGCCTTCTGCGCGTTGACGACCTGGAAATCCTCCGGCCGCACGCCGAACTTCGCCTGCTTGGTGCATGTGGCGCCATCGGCGAGCTTCAGGGTCTGCTTCTTGCCTCCGGTCGGCGTCACCGACAAGGGTCCGCCCGGAGACCACCGCCTGCGCCGGTACGACATTCATCGCCGGCGAGCCGATGAACTGGGCGACGAACAGGTTGGCTCGGACGGTGATAGAGCTCCATCGGCGCGCCGACCTGCTCGATCACGCCGGCGCGCAGCACGACGATGCGGTCCGCCAGCGTCATCGCCTCGACCTGGTCGTGGGTGACGTAGATCATCGTCGTATCCGGCATGCTCTCCTTCAGTTTGGCGATCTCGATGCGGGTTGCCACGCGCAGGGCCGCGTCGAGGTTCGACAGCGGTTCGTCGAACAGGAACACCTTCGGATCGCGCACGATCGCGCGGCCGATGGCGACGCGCTGGCGCTGGCCGCCGGACAGGGCCTTCGGCAGGCGCTGCAGATACGGCCCGAGTTGCAGGATGTCGGCCGCCTTCTTCACGCGCTTGTCGATCTCGGGCTTTCGGCATGGCGACATGCGCATGCCGAAGGCCATGTTGTCGTAGACCGTCATGTGCGGATAGAGCGCATAGGACTGGAACACCATGGCGATGCCGCGCTTGGACGGCGGAATGTCGTTGCACGATTGCCCCCTCGATCTCCAGCGTCCCGCTCGGTGATGCTCTCGAGGCCGGCAATCGTGCGCAACAGCGTCGATTTTCCGCAGCCGGACGGACCGACGAACACCACGAATTCGCCCGTCTGGATGTCGAGATCGATCCCGTGCAGGATTTCGATGTCGCCATAGGCCTTCGTGACATTGGTGAGTTTGACGCTCGCCATGAACTTGCTCCCTAACCCTGCCCGGTCCCGCCTGACGGCCAGGCGCAGCAATTGCGCCCTCCCAGGCATTCAACTCGATTTTCTTGCCGTCGAAGCGGCCGCCGATTCCGTCGATCGCGACTGCGCTTGTGCGCCTGACGGCGCCGCAACTTCGGCCTTGCCGGTCCCGAGATTGAAGGCGCAGAGCAGCCGCTCGCTCCGGCACAGGCGCGCTCGAAGGCGACAGCATCGCCCTTGCTGTCGAGAAATTTCATGTCGCCCTTGACCAGCGCCGGTTCGCCGCGGCGAAGGCGCAGGAAGGCGCGATAGAATTCCAGAACGCTGGCTGCATTGTCCTGCCTGCGCGTTGACAGCGGCGGCAAGATGCGCCGCCGGGCACCGGCAGCCACGGCTTGCGCGCCGCTGAAGCCGCCATTGGGCAGGTTCGACGTCCCACACCATCGGCGTGCGGCAGCCGTCGCGGCCCTTGAACTTCGGCCAGAAGCGGATGCCGTAGGGATCCTGCAGATCCTCGAAGGCGAGTTCGGCCTCGGGCAAGCCCAGCTCCTCGCCCTGGTAGATGCAGACCGAGCCGCGCAGGGACATCAGCAGCGCCGCCATCAGCTTGAGATAGACTGCAACGCATGCTCGGCGTCAGGCAGCCCCAGCGCGAGGCATGGCGCATCGACGTCGTGATTGGAAAAGGCCCAGCACGCCCAGCCGTCCGGCGCCGCGCCATCGAAGCTTGGAGATGACCGAGCGCACCGATGTCGCGCGTCGAGCCGTTCGGCCGACAGGAAATCGAAGGAATAGCACATGTGCACCTTGTCGCCGCCGGAGGTGTATTGCCGCCACGATCTCCAGCCCGCGCTGCGCATCGCCGACCTCGCCGACTGCGGCGGCGGCCGGATATCGTCGAGCAGCGCGCGGAAACCGCTTGCAGGAAATCGAGGTTCTCCGGCTGGCTCTTGTCGTAGAGATGGTCCTGGAAATTGTAGGGGTTGACCGTCGGGCGCGATCGAAGTCGTTGCGGTCGCCGGCCGGCAGCGGCGGATTGTCGCGCAGCTCGTCGTAGTGGAAATAGAAGTTGATGGTGTCGAGGCGGAAGCCGTCGACGCCGCGCTCCAGCCAGAACCGCGTGACGTCGAGCAGCGCGTCCTGCACCTCCGGATTGTGGAAGTTGAGGTCGGGCTGCTCGGCCAGGAAATTGTGCAAGTAATACTGCTGCGCCGGCTGGTATCCCACTGCCAGGCCGAGCCGCCGAAGATCGACAGCCAGTTGTTGGGCGGCGTGCCGTCGGGCTTGGGATCGGCCCAGACATACCAGTCGGCCTTGCGCGTTGTCGCGGCTCGACCGGCTTTCCGTGAACCAGGGATGCTGGTCGGAGGTGTGCGAGAGCACCAGGTCGATCATCACCTTCAGGCCGAGCGCGGTGCGCGTCGTCGATCAGCGCGTCGAAATCGTCCAGCGTGCCGAACATCGGGTCGACGTCGCGATAGTCCGACACGTCGTAGCCGAAATCCTTCATCGGCGAGTTGAAGAAGGGCGAAATCCAGATCGCGTCGACGCCGAGCTCGGCGACATAGCGGCAGCCGCTGGCGGATGCCGGTGAGATCGCCGATGCCGTCGCCGTTGCTGATCCTGGAAGCAGCGCGGATAGATCTGGTAGATCACCGCGCCGCGCCACCAGTCGCGATCGACGGCAGACGCGGCTCGCGTTTCGCTCGTTGCGCATGGCAAGGTTCATGGCTCAGCCTCCCTTCACCGAGCCGGCCAGCAGGCCGCGGACGAGGAAGCGCTGCAGCGAGAAGAACACCGACAGCGGCACGATGATGGTGACGAATGCCGCGGTGGTCAGGATCTCCCAGTTGCCGCCGCGCGAACCGAGCAGGCTCGACGATCTTGCCGGTCAGCACGAGCTGGTCCGCCTGCGCGTGCCGAGGAAAACCATGCGCGACCAGCAGATCGTTCCATACCCACAGGAACTGGAAGATGGCGAACGAGGCCAGCGCCGGGAACGACAGCGGCAGGACGATCTTGCATGAAGATCTCGAAATCCGATGGCGCCGTCGACGCGCGCCGAATTCGATGATCTCGCGCGGCAGGCCGGCCATGTAGTTGCGCAGCAGGTAGATCGCCAGCGGCAGGCCGAAGCCCATATGCGCCAGCCAGATGCCGACATATCCCTTGGCCGAAATGCCGAACCAGCCGCCGATCGCGTTGTACAGCGTCAGCAGCGGGATCAGCGACATCTGCAGCGGCACGACCAGCAGGCCGACGACTGCCGGCGATCAGCAGCGCGCGGCCCGGGAAACGCATCCAGGCCAGCGCATAGGCGGCGAAGGCGGCGACCATGATCGGGATGATGGTCGCCGGAATCGTCACCGTCAGCGAGTTGAGGAAGGCCCGGCCAGATGCCTTCCGAGCCACAGCACGTCGTTGTAGTTGTCGATGGTGAAGCGCGGCGATTGCTCGGCGGTGATAGAAAATCCGCTGGCCGCGCCCGTCTTCCATGCTGCGTTGGGCGACGTGATCTCGTAGTCGCCATCGGCTTCGACCGTCAGGGTTACGCCCGTCGCCGAGATCGGCGACTGTCGCCGGCGCTCGAAGCCGTCGGCGCTTGCGTGCGAGGTGACCGAAGCGCGGAGACCTTGCCTTGCCGCCTTGGAGGATGTTGCCCGCGATGACGAACTTGCCGTCGCTTCTCGACCTGCTGATCCGGAGCGGCGGCGCGTCCGACCAGGTTCTGGCTGCTGGTCGAAGCGAAGTCCACCAGCCCGAGACGGCGATCTGGTCCTTGTCGCGCAGCGACGAGATCAGAAGCCCCGCGGTCGGCAAGGTCCAGATCGCAACCAGCAGGATGACCGAGATATGCAACGCCCAGACGAGGGCGGGCCGGCGTGCCGGCGACCGATGTCCATGGTCAGCGCCCTCCGCTTCGGCGTTCGCGCGCCGGATGTTCCAGACCATGATCGGAGTGACCAGGATCATGATGATGATGGCGATCGCCGCGCCGCGGCCGAAGTCGAAGCCGCGGAACATCCAGTCGTACATGAAGTTGGCCAGCACCTGGGTGTTCCACTGGCCGTTGGTCATGGCGAAGACGATGTCGAACACCTTGAGCACGACGATGGTGATCGTGGTCCAGACCACGGCGATCGTGCCCCAGATCTGCGGGACCATGATGAAGAAGAAGATCTGGAAACCGGTTGGCGCCGTCGATGACCGCGGCTTCCAGCGTTTCCTCGGGAATGCCGCGCAGCGCCGCCGACAGGATCACCATGGCAAAGCCGGTCTGGATCCAGATCAGGATCACCATCAGGAAGAAATTGTTCCAGAACGGCACCGCGATCCAGGCCTGCGGCTGCGCAGCCGAGCCAGGTGACGATCGCGTTGAGGATGCCGATCTGCTCTGAGCCGGCGCCGCGATAATCGTAGACGAATTTCCAGATCACCGAGGCGCCGACGAACGAGATCGCCATCGGCATGAAGATGAGGCTCTTGGCGATATTGCCCCACCAGATCCGGTCGGTCAGCACCGCGACCAGCAGGCCGAGCAACGTCGCAGCCGCCGGCACAACGAGCAGCCACAGGAAATTGTTGAACATCGATTCGCGGAATCCGTCGGTCGCCGAATGCCAAATGTAGTTGGCGAGGCCGACGAAATTCTCGCCGTCGCGGTCCGTAGAAGCACAGCCGCAGCGACTCGACCACCGGATAGGCCAGGTAGACGCCGAGCGAGAGCAGCGCCGGGCCGAGGAACAGCCACGGCCGGATCGCCGATGTGTGCGCTGGTTGCGCACCGCGTTCGGCGCGCTGCCGTCGCGGAACGGAAAGAACCGGTCGAGCAGCCAGTTGGCGCCAAAGAAATAGGCGACCGAACCGCCGACGCCGAGCATGATGACGATAATCGCTGAGATGATCTGGTGTGCCATGGTCCCCCTCCCGCGCCGCCGGTCATTGCCGGCTGGACTTGCCGGCCGTCGACAGCGCCGGCGAGCGGCCGCCGTCCGAATGTTGCCGGCGGCGAACGGGCGCCGCCGGCGCTTGCCTTCTTCGGAGTTCGCCTACTTGATCGCGTCCCAGCCTTCTGGATGTCGGTGGCGACGTCCTGGGCCGACTTGCCGCCGACATAGTCGACCATGCCGGTCCAGAACGCGCCGGCGCCGATCTTGCCCGGCATCAGGTCGGAGCCGTCGAAGCGGAAGGTCGTCGCATTGAGCAGGATCTGGCCTTCCTTCTTCAGCGTCGAATTCGCATAAGCGTCGAGATTGACGCCCTTGAACGGAGTGAGGAAACCCGATTGCGCCATCCAGACCTCATGCGCGATCGGCGTTTTCAGGAATTCCAGGAATGCGCGCGCCGCCTTGCCGTCCTTGGTGATCATGGCAAGCGTTCCGGCGCCGAGCACCGGCTTGCCGAGATTCTTGCCGGCATAGGCCGGGAAGTAGAAGAAATCGGCATCCTGCCCAAGCTTGGTGCCTTCCGGGAAGAAGGACGGGATGAACGACGCCTGGCGGTGCATGTAGCACTTCGGCGGCGACGAGAAGAGGCCCTTTGGCCTATCGCGGAAGTCGGTCGTCGCCACCGCCGCCGCGCCGCCGTCGACGAACTTGTCGTTGCGCGCGAACCAGCCGAACTCTTCGATCGCACCGACAACCTTGGGATCGTTGAATGGAATCTCGTTCGTCACCCATTGGTCGTAGACTTCCGGCGACTGCGTGCGCAGCATCATGTCCTCGACCCAGTCGGTCGCCGGCCAGCCGGTCGCCCCGCCCGAGCCAAGCCCGATGCACCACGGCGTGCCGCCATCGGCGACGATCTTTTCGGTCAGCGCCTTCAATTCCTCCATCGTCTGGGGGATCTTGTAGCCGGCATCATCGAAATTTTCCGGCACATACCAGACCAGCGACTTCAGGTCGGCCTTGTAGGGAAACGCGTAGAGCGACTCTTTGCCGTCCTTGCCCTTGTAGGTGCCAAGGCTGACCCACGACGAACCGGCGGAATAGTTTTCTTCAAGCCACTTCTGCGTGTCGTCGCCAAGCGGCGTCAGGAAGCCCTTGGAGGCAAGATCGGCGATCAGGCCCGGCTGCGGAAGAATTGCGATGTCTGGCGGGCTGCCGGCCTGGGTGTCGATGACGATCTGCTGCTCGTAGTTTTCAGACGATGAAAATTTCACGTCGACGCCGGTAGCCTCGCGGAAGTAGTCGAGCACGGATTGCACCAGCGCTTCGTCTTCGCCGCGCCATGGACCGAATATCGTCAGTGTCTGCCCCTTCAGTCCGGCGTTGGCCTTCTTGAAGGACTCGTAGCTGTCCCAGTGAAACCGGCTGTCCTCGCCAGGCTTGAATTTCAGTTCCGCCGATGATGCCTGGCTGGCCAGGGCGATCGCGATTGCGGCAACGCCGCTCAACAATATGGACTTCATGCGAGGCTCCTCCCGTGGATTATTCGCAATAGCTGAAACGATGCGCGTGATTGCGAGCGCCAATTCCTTCCAAAGCGCTTTGAGTTTCAAGTCAACACGAAAGCACCGAATGAGTCAAGTCGACAAGCATTGGCGGTTGCGCGCAAGGGAAATCTGTCCTATTTTCGCCTCAGAAAGCCTGAAAAAGTCGAAGAAAATCGTTCGCTTTGGGAAAACCGCTGCCCATCTTCGGCGGCTCGACCTGCTAAATTTTTTTCCAAAGCGCTTTAAATAAATTGAACTTGGAGGCAGACCGGAAAAGTTGCGATGGGCGTAAACCTGAAAGAGCTGGCGAGCCATCTGGGCCTCTCCCAGACGACGGTCAGCCGCGCCCTGAACGGATATCCGGAAGTCAGCCCGCGAACGCGCCAGATGGTCTCCGACGCTGCGCGCCGGTTCGGCTATCGCCCCAACCCGGCGGCGCGCCACCTCGCCACCGGCAAGGCCGGCGCCATCGGCTACGTCATGGCAACCGGACCGGATGTGCAAAGCGATCCGCATTTCATGGAATTCCTTTCCGGCGTCGGCGAATTCGCGTTGACGCACAATCTCGACATCCACCTGTCGCCGACGCTGCCGCAATACGAGGAGCCGACCTATCGCCGCCTTGCTTCCGCGCGTCAGGTCGATGCCGTGTTCGTGTCCTCACCCGTGGGAAAAGACCGGCGTATTTCGATTCTCCAGGAGATCGGCCTGCCATTCATCGTCCATGGCCGCAGCGAGGGCGTCGGCGTGCCGTATGATTTCCTCGACATCGACAACGAAGGCGGCTTCCATGACGCGGCGCGCCTGCTGATCGACCTCGGTCATCGCCGTATCGCGCTCATCAACGGCAACGACGGCATGACCTTCGCCGACCATCGCCTGCGCGGCTACCGCCGCGCCATGGAGGCAGCCGGTCTTCCCGTCGAACCGCGCCTGACCCGCCGCGGCGTGATGACCGAGGCATACGGTTATCGCGCGGCAATCGAGTTGCTTGACGGCGAGAATGCGCCGACCGCCTTCCTGTGTTCCTCGATCATCGTTGCCCTCGGCGTGGTGCGTGCGCTTAGCGATCGCTCGCTGGAACCGGGACGCAAGGTCTCGGTGATCGCGCATGACGACGTCTTTCCCTACCTGAAGCCGGAAAATTTCCGCACGCCCCTTGCCTGCGTGCGCTCCCCCATCCGTCAGGCCGGCTACCGTATTGCCGAGCGCCTGTCGGCAAAGCTTGCCGGCGATCCGGCCGGCGACGGCGGCGAGGTTTGGCCGGTCGAACTGGTCGTGCGCCCTTCGATAGGGCCGGCGCCGCGTCACGGCTGACCCGGCCGGCCTCCAAACGGTACCGCCTGGCGGTCGCGCAGTTCCGCGACAATCGCGTCAACGAGTTGGTCCGGCGTCAGCGTGACATCGAGGGTCAGGGCGCGCTCTTCAGGTGCGGGTGGCTCGAGCGTTGCAAGCTGGCTTTCGAGCAGTGAAGCCGGCATGAAATGCCCGCGCCGCCCCGCCATCCGCTGCTCCAGCAATTCGTGCTCACCATGAAGGAAAACCACCATCATTTCCGCGCCGAGCGAATCGCGAATCCGGTCGCGGTAGCTTCTTTTCAATGCCGAACAGGCCCCGACCGCACTTCCCGGTATGGCCGCCATTTCCCGCGAGAACCGGTCGAGCCAGGGCCAGCGATCGGCGTCATCGAGCGGAACCCCCGATTTCATCTTCGCGACGTTTTCCGGCGGATGCAGTTCGTCGGCCTCGACGAATACGGCGCCGATCCTGTCGGCCAGCAGTCGGCCGACCGTGGTTTTGCCACTGCCGGAAACGCCCATCACCAGGATTTTTCGTGGTCCCGTGGCGGCGGCAAGCTTCATCAGCGAAAAAGTGAACGAATCCATGGATTAGCCTGCGTCGGCCCTTCGCCCTTGGCAAGGCGCGCGAAAACGTGTTTCTAGCATATACTTCCACGCGCGGTTGCCGGAACGGGGAAAATCATGGCGGTTCGCAGTCCGGCGACAATCGGCTTGTTTGGTCTCGGCACCATGGGCGCCGCACTTTCGGCCAACATCGCCGAAAAAGGCTTCTCCATTGCGGTATTCAACCGTACGAACGAGCGTATCGCCGCTTTCGTCGCTTCTGCCGGCGCGCTTGCCGATAAAATCGTTGCAGCGGCGGATCTGAAGGATTTCGTAGCCAAGATCGCGGCGCCCCGCGCCATTATCTTGATGATCTCAGCCGGCAAGCCGGTCGACGACGAGATCGCGCTTCTGGCACCGCTGCTCGAACGTGGCGATATCATCATCGATGCGGGAAACTCCGAGTTCCGCGACACCGAGCGCAGGCAGGTGGCTCTGCATGGCCGGGGCATCGAATTTCTCGGTGTTGGCGTATCCGGCGGTGAGGACGGCGCCCGCCACGGGCCGTCGATCATGGTAGGCGGCGCCAAGCCGGCATGGGACCGCGTATCGAACATTTTCCTGGCGATCGCCGCCCGACACAATAACGAGCCTTGCGCTGCCTGGCTCGGCCCGCAGGGTGCCGGCCATTTCGTCAAGACCGTGCACAACGGCATCGAATATGCCGACATGCAAATGATCGCCGAAGCCTACGGCGTGATGCGCGACGGCATGGCGATGAGTGCGTCCGGCGCCGCCGAGGTATTTGCCCGCTGGAATGAGCGCCGGCTGCGTTCCTATCTCATCGAGACCGCGGCAACCGTCGCCCGCGCCGTCGACCCGGAGACCGGAAAACCGGTTCTCGACGTCATCCTCGATCGCGCCGGCCAGAAGGGCACCGGACGCTGGACGGCAATTGAAGCCCAGCATCTCGGCGCCCCGGCCAGCGCGATCGAAGCAGCGATCCTTGCGCGCAACCTTTCGGCTCGCCTTGAAGAACGCAACGAAGGCGGCACCATTTTCGGTTCGGCGACGCGGCGGCTGGCGCGCGGCGACCTCGACCTCGAAATGCTCGAACGGGCGCTAATCTCAGGAAAGATCATCGCCTATTCGCAAGGCTTCGGCATTCTCGCCGCGGCCTCGGAACGACACCAATGGAACCTCGACCTGGCCCAAATCGCCAGGATTTGGCGCAACGGCTGCATCATCCGCTCGGCAATGCTCGACAACATGGCCTCGGCCTTCAAGAGCGACCAATCGGTGTCGCTGATGTTTGCTCCGACTTTTGCCAATATCCTGAAGCACAACCGCGACAGCTTGCGCCGCGTTGCGTCGGTCTGCGCCGCCCATGGCATTGCCGTTCCGGCGCTTTCGGCGGCCATGCTTTACTTTGACATGATCCGCACGACGCGCTGCACCGCCAACATGATCCAGGCGCAGCGTGATTTTTTTGGCGCTCATTCCTTCGAACGCATCGACAAGCCGGGATCGTTTCACGGGCCGTGGGCGAAATAGTCGCCGGCGCAGCGGCTCGCCAGGGCTCAGCTTTCATTCGATCGATTTGATATCTCTCCTTTTGGGGAGGTTGGTTCCGCTTCCGCCCGCTGGCTCATCAGCGGATACCACGTGCGCCATTCATCGAGTTCCGTCCAGCGAGCCGTCAGAGATCGCGGAAATTAGCGCGCGAGTCCACTTCAGCTCCGTTTCAATCAGCACCGCCTGGAGCTCGCGCTCGATGATGAAGAGCCGCGCGACGTGTTTGCTCTGCGTATGCTCTGCTACTGACTTCTCGGCAAAAAGCGCCAGCTTGAGCATATCGCAGCGGCGGGTGAGGAGATTGACCGCCTCCTCGGGCGGCAACACTGGCAGGAGAGAGAGCCCGGCGCCGAAGTGGGTGTATTCCTTGATCGGCTCCGCGATCAGTTCGGCCAACCAGTCGAACAGTTCGTGGTGGCCGGACGCCGTCAGCTCGAAGATCGTGCGTTCCGGCCGGCGACCATCCCTCACCGTCTCCTTCGTCACGATGAATTCGTTCTTGCAGAGCGATTCAATCACCGAATAGAGCGAGCCGTAGTTGAGCTTGATCGCATCGTCCTTGTGCCGCTCGCGGAGCGTCGTCGCCATCTCGTAAGGGTGCATCGGCCGTTCCGCCAGACACGCCAGAATCGCCAGTGCCAGCGGATTGGCGACGCGCCGCTTGCTCACGCGGCAACTCCGGCTATCGCGAGCTCGGCTTCGGAGCGCGGGCGCCGCGGCAGCAGGAACGTCAGGAAGAAGACGAGCGCGAGCGCGCCAATCTCCCACCACAGACTATTTGTCATCGCCACCTCGAAGTTGTGCCGGTTGGCCTCCTTGGCGCGAACCGCGATGGCGTTACCGATCCTGGTTGCGAGGACGGGGCTCGTCGCCGCGAAACTTGCCTCAACCGACGCCGCCTGCTCGCAGCTTTCCGGCTCTTCCGAAAAATCCTTGGCGTTGGCGCGGTCGCGGAAGCAAGTCTCGAACGAGGTCAACACTTGCGGCACGACGTAGGAGGGCAGGCCGGCCGACGTGAGGTCGGCCCTCAGCGCGTCGCGAACACGGTCGACGCTTGCCACCGCCTGGCTGCCGATCTGGCCGAAGAACACCACGCCGATTGCCGCAACTCCGATCGCCCCGCCGATCTGCCCGACCGCGTTGATGACGCCGGACGCCGACCCGGCGTCCCTGATCGGCACCTCCGCCAGAATGAACGGGTAAATCGGCGCCACCACAAAGCCCATTCCGGCGCCACCGATGAGGAGCGCGGGGATCAGTTCCCAAGGGGTCACGTCGCCGCCGTATATGGTGATCGTGGCAACCAACAACACAAAGCCGACGGCAAGGGTTGCGGGCCCGAAGTTGATGATCGTCCGGCCGAACCGCGGCACCAGCACCGGTCCCGACATGCCGGCCGCAACGCTGACACCGAGCGAAAACGGGATGCCCGTGAGCCCGGCCTTGAGCACGCTGTAACCGAGGCCGATCTGCAGGAACAACGTCAGGATTAGGAAGAACGACGCCACCACCGCGTAGAACGACCCGATCAGAATCGTGCCGGCGACGAACGAGCGTGTACCGAAGAGATGCGGCACGACGAGGGGCGATCCGTCGCGCTTGTCCTTCCAAATTTGGCTCGCCGCGAACAGTCCAAACACGATCAGCGACAACGCCATCGACACGAATGCCCATGTCGGCCAGTCCAGTTGGCGCCCCTCGATCAGCGGGTACATCAGCATCAGCATCGCTACTACCGCCAACACCACGCCGACAATATCGAGGTGCAGCGGGTGCGGCGACTTGCGGTCGGGCAGGAAGAAGCCGCCGAGGATCAGCGCCGCGATTCCAACCGGCACATTGACGAGGAAGATCGTCCGCCAGCCGAAGCCGAACGCGTTGCCGGTGATGAGCAACGCACCAATGATCGGCCCGCCCACCGTCGCCAGCCCAGCGAGCGCACCGTAGAAGGCAGAAACGCCGGAGCGCTCCTCCGCGGTCGTGTACATGATTTGGATGGTCGACAGAATCTGGGGAACCATCAGCGCTGCAAAGAAGCCCTGGAAGAGGCGTGAACCGATCAGCATTTCCGTCGACATTGCAAACCCGCAGAGCGCCGACGCCAGCGAGAAGCCGCCAATGCCGAAAAGGAACAGCTTCTTGTACCCGAAGATATCGCCAAGCCTGCCGCCGGTGATCAGGAACAGCGCAAAGGTTAGCGCGTACCCGGCCACGATCCATTGGATCGATGCGTAGCTGGCGCCGAGGCTCGACTGGATCGGCGGAATGGCGACATTGACGATCGTCGTATCCAGCAGGTCCATGAAAAACGCGAGCAGAATCACCCACAGTGCAATCGTGCGTTGACCTGCGGTAAGGCCCGCACCGACCAACGAGGGGGAAGCATTTTCAGTCGTGGACATGGTCGTGCTGCTCCGGCGGCAAATCGATTATCATCATCCGTATATCCGATATCGAATATACCGGCAATGACTATTTGCTGCATGGTTCCGGACGCACGTGCAGCGGTCGAACGCGGCGATTTCGGCGCCCATTCCTTCGAGCGCGCCGACGAGCCGGGATCGTTCCACGGGCCGTGGGCACATGAGCCGGCCGGGACTTAGATCCGGTTGAGGTCGAGAAGATCGGCGGGGCCCTGCCAGGCTTTTTCCAACTCGGCTTTGGTGGCTGCCGCCGCTTCCGATTTTCCCGAGGCGAGCTCGGCCTGCATGAGGCCCCACAATGCCATTCCGCTATGAGGTTGCTCGGCCAGGGCTTGGCCGAACAAGTCTTCGGCTTCGGCAGTTTTTCCGGCTTGCAGCAGCACCGCCCCAAGCGTCTGGCGAACCGGATAATACCAGTAAGCCGGCTCCTGGTAGGGTGTGCCGTCCTCGACCTCGATCGCGGCCTTGAGCTGCATGGCCGCCGCTTCGTAGTCGCCGTTGGCCTGCGCAAAGCGAGCCTCGACGACCTTGCGCGCAATGTCGAGGATCGCGCGCGCCGGCACCGCCTGTCCCTCGATCAACGAGAAATCCGACTTGTCGATCAGGTTTGAAATCGCGTCGACCTCCGCCTTGGCCCCGTCGAAATCGCGCTTTCGCACATAAGCGGTGCCGCGCGCGTAATGCCAGAACCCCTGGACGAACGGAAAGCGGTCGCCAGGGTCGGCCAAGGCCAGGATGGTTTCGGGATCGCCGAATTGCGCGTAGGCGCTGTACGGCGCGGTCTTGACCGCCTGTACGATTCCGATCTCCGCGGCGAGGTCGTCGTTGATCAGATCAGCGAGCTTTTTTGCCGCCGGAATAACCAGGTCGGCGCGCCCGGCAAATTGCGCATTGACCAGCAGGAAATGCAGATTGTGCGGATAATAGCCGAAACGGTAGACCGGGCTGACGACGTCGCCCAGCGCCGCCAGTAAGCGCTCGTCGGCCGCGACGCCGTCGGCGTTGACCGCGATGGCATCGGCATATCGGCCGACGCGCACATAGGTGTGCGACGGCATGTGGACGAGATGCCCGGCATTCGGCGCGACGCCGCGCAACCGGTCAGCATATGGCTCGGCGCGCTCGGGGTGCGCGGATGCTTCCGTGGCATGGATGTAGAGATGGATCGCACCGATATGGTCGGGGTCGATCGCCAGCGCCTTTTCGAGCGTCGAAATAATCTCCTTGCCCCTGCCCTTCGGCGTTGCCTTGTCGGGCTCCCAATAGTCCCATGGCTGCGTGTCCATCGCGGCTTCGGCACTCATGGCCAGGATATTCGGATCGTCCGGCCAGCGTGCCGCCACCGTGGACATGGCATCGGCGAAGGCCGCGTCGAGCTTCGTCCGATCGGCACCAGCCTCGCCGTAGCGCGTCGCCAGCGAGTCGATCAGCGCCTGCTCCTTTTCGCTGGCGTTCGACTTCAGCTTCTCGGCAAGCCGCACCGCCGCCAGCGCCGGTTCGATCGCCTCCTCATGCATCGGATCGTTGATATTGGAGCCCAGTACCCAAGCTTCGCCCCAGGCGCACATTGCACAGGCCGGATCCAGTTCGAGCGCATGATGGAACGAGCGTCGCGCCTCTTCGTGGTTGAATGCCCAGGCGAGCCGCAGGCCCTGGTCGAAATAGGTCTGCGCTTCCGCCACCTTGGTCGAGATCGCAAAGCTCAGATTTCCGATGCCGGCATAAAGCGGCGGCACCTTCTCCAGGTCGACATCGGCGCTGCCCTGCGCGGCTACCCAACTCGGCAGGAAAAGTTCCGGACCAGTTTTGCGGATAACCGACTTGATGTCGTGTGCGTTCGCAATGGCCGCCGAACTGGCGGCGAGAGCAATGGCGCACAGTGCGACTCGTATCGACATGACAGCCTCCACAAAGCGTGTGCGCGCGCGATCTCGCACGCGCCGACGAGTGATTATCCGTCTATCGATTTTCGATGACAATACGCTTGAAGGTTGTGCGGCCGAGGCCGCGGGGACCGCAATCGCAGGACGAAGCTAGTGGATGGAATCTAACACTTGGTGCCCGCGTTTGACGGCGGCGATGATTTTGTCGGGGTCGGCTGTCCAGGTGAAGGGTTTGGGTTTCTGGTTATGTTCGGCGATGTAGCGGTTGATGGCGGCTTGGAGGTCGACGACCGAATGAAAGACGCCGCGCTTGAGGCGGCGCTTGGACAGTTTGGCGAAGAAGCCTTCGACGGCATTGAGCCACGAGCACGATGTCGGTGTGAAGTGGAAGGTGAAGCGCTGATGGCGGTCGAGCCAGGCGCGCACCTTGGGATGCCTGTGGGCGGCGTAGTTGTCGAGGACGACATGGACGGCCTTGCCGGCCGGCACCCCGGCGTCGACGGCGTTGAGGAAGCGAATGAACTCCTGGTGACGGTGGCGCTGCATGTTGCGGCCGATGACGGTGCCGTCGAGCACGTTGAGGGCAGCAAACAGCGTGGTCGTGCCATTGCGCTTGTAGTCGTGGGTCATTGTGCCGAGCCTGCCCTTCTTCATGGGCAGGCCGGGCTGAGTGCGGTCGAGCGCCTGGATCTGGCTCTTCTCGTCGACCGACAACACGATGGCGTGAGCCGGCGGATCGACATAGAGGCCGACGACGTCGCGCAGCTTGTCGACGAACTGCGGATCGTTGGAGAGCTTGAACTGGCGCCAGCGATTGGGCTGCAGCCCGTGCGCCTTCCAGATGCGGCGCACCGCGCTGGCGCTGATGCCGGCAGCTTGCGCCATCATGTCGGCGGTCCAGTGCGTCGTCTCGCCGGGCGGGTCGGCAAGCGTCAGCGCCACCACGCGCTCGGCTACTTCCGGCCCGAGAGGTGGGATGCGCGAAGGCCGCGTCTTGTCGCGAAGCAGCCCCTCGGAGCCTTCCGCCGCGAAGCGCTCCTGCCAGCGCCACACGCAGGTCTTGGATTTGCCGGTCTGTCGCATGATCTCGACGGTGCCGAGGCCGTCGATGCTCAACAGGATGATCTCGGCGCGCCAGACATGCTTCTGCGGCGCATTGCGATCCCTGACCAGCGCCGTCAGGCGCTGGCGGTCGGTTGCAGAAACGGTGAAGGATATTCCTGTACGCATGCGTCAGACTCGCACGCGCGCTCGCCAAACGGAATCCCCAATCGGACTCCTATGTTAGGCGGAAACCACTAGACGGTCCAGCCGCCGTCAATGACGAAAGCCTGGCCGGTGACAAAGGCGCTCTCGTCGCTTGCCAGATACAGCGCCAACGCCGCGATTTCCTCGGGTTTGCCGAAGCGGCCCATCGGCTGGCGAGCGATGAATTGCTCCAGCGCTTTCTCGTAGTTGCCGGTCTCGCGCAGCCTTTGGTGCAGCGACGGGCTATCGACCGTCGCGGGACAAATGGCGTTGCAGCGAATACCGCGCGTCACGAAATCGGCGGCAACCGATTTCGTCAGGCCGATCACGGCGGCCTTGCTCGTGCCGTAGATGAACCGGTTGGGCACACCCTTCAGCGACGAAGAAACCGACGACATGTTGATGATCGAACCGCTGCCGCGCTCAAGCATGCCGGGCAGCAGGCCGCGAATGAGCCGGTACATGGTCCGCACGTTCAATTCGAACGAGAAATCCCAGTCCTTTTCCGAGCAATCTTGAATCGTGCCGGAGTGGACGAAGCCGGCGCAGTTGAACAGGATGTCGACCGCACCTGCCTTTTCGACGAGTTCGCCAATTGCGTCGGCTTTGGTCAGGTCAAGGGCAATCGTCTTGATGCCGGAGGTCTTTCCCACTTCCGCCAGCGCCGCCGCGTTGATGTCGGCTGCGAGGACCCTGGCGCCTTCGGCGGCAAACATCTCGGCCGTCGCGCGCCCGATGCCCTGGCCCGCGGCTGTGATCAGCGCCGATTTTCCCGCCAGCCGTTGTCCGGATTTGCTCATCGCCGCCCCTGCCCTTGAGCCGTATTGGTCGTTATGCCGCCGCTGCGACGAACTCGAATTCGCGCGCCAGTTCGTCGGCAAGCCGTCGACCGGCGATCGCATCCATCGCGTCGAGCGGCGGCCGCACGATCGCCCATTCCTCTTGCCCGCTGGAAATCGCCAGCAGTCGCTTTTGCGCCGGGATCGGCGAGGAGGCCTGCAATTTCAGCCGGAACGCCTTCACCGCCTCGAATGCTGCGGCCGCTTCCCGATGTCGCTCGGCAGTCACCAAATCGATGACATTTGCAATTCCTCTGCCATTGAGATTGGCCGTCGCCGAAATGCAGCCCGGCGCGCCCAGCGCCACCGCCTCGATAAGCGTCAGTTCGGAGCCCGGATAGACCGTCAATCCGTCGATTGCCAAGAGCGCCCTGGTATTGGCCCAGTCGCCCGAACTGTCCTTGATGCCGACGATCGTTTGGGGAAATTCCTCGTGCAAGCGCCGCACCACCTGCACCGGGATGCCGACGCCGGCAACTTGCGGGATATGATATAGATAGAGCTTCAGGCGGGCATCTGCGACTATATCGATCAAGCGGGCGAAGTAGGAATACAGGCCCTGCTCGCTGACACCCTTGTAATAGAACGGCGGCAAGACCATCGCCCCGGCACAGCCTTGTGCCACCGCGTGGCGCGTCAACCGCGCGGTATCGGCGAGACTGGTAAGCCCAGTACCCGGAATGAGCCGCGACGGGTCGATCCCGGCGGCGACAAGCGCCTCCAGCGCTTCCATGCGCTCTTCGATACCGAGCGACAGTGCCTCGCCAGTGGTGCCGAACGGCGCCAGGCCGACGCAGCCGTCGTTGAAACAACGGATCGCATTGGCGACGAACCGCTCCGTCGCAATCGACAGATCGGCACGGAACGGCGTCAAAATCGGCGCAATCACGCCTTTTGGAAGCAGACTATTCATTGGAAGAACCCGGTCGCCGACAACGGCCGGCAAGCAATCATGCACCGGGCCGGAATGCAATCCCGCATGGCCAGCGAATTGCGGGCTTTCCCGCGAATTTCAACCACGCTGCTTCAACCGGCGCGGATCATGTCGGCGGCCTTTTCCGCAATCATAATGGTTGGGGCATTGGTATTGCCGCCAATGATCGTCGGCATGACCGAAGCGTCGACGACGCGCAGCCCATCTATGCCGAGCACGCGCAGTTCGGTGTCGACCACGGCATCCCTGCCGCTGCCCATCCGGCAGGTGCCCACCGGGTGATAGACCGTGTCAGCGCGCGACCTGATGTGCTCCAGCCAGGCATCGTCGCTGGCGACGCCCTCGGTATAGACCTCCTTCTTGCGGAACGGCTTCAGCGCCGGGGCATCCATGATCGCACGGGTCATTCTGGCGCCCTTCACAAGAAGTTTCGAGTCGCGTTCGTCGGACAGAAACCTCGGATCGATGCGCGGCGCGGCCAGCGGATCGGGTGACGCCAGCGTCACCTCGCCGCGCGAATGCGGCCTCAGCACGCAGACATGGCAGGAATAGCCATATCCCAGATGCAGCTTGCGCGAATGGTCGTCGACAATGCCGACACAGAAATGCAGTTGCAGGTCGGGGCGCACCGCCGACGGTTCCGATTTGAGGAACGCCCCGGCCTCGGCGGCGGGCGAAGCAATGATGCCCGAGCCGTCGCGCCGCCAAGCCAGCATGTCGCGCACCAATTTGAAGGTGCCAACGGCGCCGAGCCCGATCCCGTCGGTATTATCGGTCTTGTAGCAGAGGATGAAATCGATGTGGTCCTGCAGGTTCTTGCCGACGCCCGGCAAATCGTGGGCGACCTCGATGCCCTGCCGGCGCAGCTCTGCCGCAGGGCCAACTCCCGACAGCAGCAGCAGTTGCGGCGAATTGAACGCACCGCCGCACAGGATCACCTCGCGTCCCGCCGAAACGGTCTTTTCCTCCGCCCCCTGGCGATAGCACACGCCGGTGGCCTTGCGGCCATCCATGACGATGCCGGTCGCGTGCGCCCTGGTGATGACATTAAGGTTCGGCCGGTTCATGGCCGAGTGCAGGTAGGCGGCCGCCGCCGAACAGCGCTCGCCTTCGCGTCCGTGCTTCCAAAACTGCGTTACCTGGTAGAGCCCGGCGCCTTCCTGATTCGGTCCGTTGAAATCGGTATTGCGGCGCACCTGTACCTGCTCGCAAGCGTTGACAAACGCATGCGAGATCGCCCGCGGCGAGCGGATTTCGGCGACGTTCAGGGGCCCATCACCGCCATGCAGGTCGTCGGCGCCGCGGATATTTCCTTCCGCCTTGCGGAAATACGGCAGGACCTCGTTCCAGCCCCAGCCCGGAGCGCCGTTTGTTGCCCAATCGTCATAGTCGGAAGGATGGCCGCGAACATAAAGCATCGCATTAATAGCGCTCGATCCACCGAGCGCCTTGCCGCGCGGCTGATAGCCCTTGCGGCCGTTGAGGCCGGGCTGCGGCACCGTTTCGAAAGCCCAGTTGTTGATTTTCGGCCGGCCCGGCAGCATCGCGACGATGCCGAGCGGGGCGCGCACTAGAATGCCCTTGCCGTCGCCGCCGGCTTCGATCAGGCACACCGTCGTGGACAGGTTTTCCGACAGGCGGCTGGCGAGCGTCGAACCCGCCGACCCTCCGCCGACAATCACATAGTCGAATTGCATGGCATCCTCCCAAACATGGCGCCGCAAGCGTTGGGCGGCCCTCCTCCGCCAAAGCGATCCATTCCGCCTGCGCCGGAATGGCGCAAGTGCGTACCGGAATATTTCTGTCATGATCGCCCCAAGCTGGCGGATGGCAGCAAGCCGCCGAAAGGAGATCGCCATGACGATCCGCAATCTCGACAAGGCGTTTCATCCCCAGTCGGTCGCCGTCGTCGGCGCTTCCGAGCCGCGACGGTTCGGTCGGCCGGGTGGTGTTGCGCAACGTCGTCTCCGGCGGATTCGAGGGGACGATCTGGCCGGTCAATCCGAAATATCGCCGGCTCGGAACCATGCGCTGTTACGCCGACGTTGCCGAACTTCCGAGTTCGCCCGACCTGGCGGTCATCGTCACGCCGGCGGCAACTGTGCCGGGCATTGTCGGTCAGCTCGGCGCCATGGGCTGTCGCGCCGGTGTTGTGCTCACTGCCGGGATTACGTCGGCGAACGGGCTGCGCCAGAAATTGCTCGACGCTGCCGCGCCGCACCTGTTTCGTGTGTTCGGGCCCAATGTCGTCGGCCTGATCCTGCCGCCCGTGGGCTTGAACGCCAGTTTCGCCCATCTTGGCGCCGAACCCGGCAACCTCGCACTGCTGTCGCAGTCGGGCGCGCTGGTCACCACCGTCATCGACTGGGCCGTCGACAAGCACATCGGCTTTTCGGCCATTGTCTCGCTCGGCGACATGGCCGATGTCGATGCCGGCGATTGCCTCGACATGCTCGCCAACGATCGCGATACCCACGCAATTCTGATGTATCTGGAGACCATCCCCAGCCCGCGCAAATTCCTGTCAGCCGCCCGTGCCGCGGCCCGCATGAAACCGGTGATCGCGATCAAGTCCGGCCGCCACGAATTGGCAGCCCGCGCCGCGGCGACCCACACCGGCGCGCTCGCCGGCATGGATGCCGCCGTCGATGCGGCGCTGACGCGCGCCGGCATCCTGCGCGTCGCATCGCTTGAGGATCTGTTCGAGGCCGCCGAAATTACTTCACGCTTCCGCCCGCTTGTCGAACTCGCGCCTCGCGATCATCACCAACGGCGGCGGCGCCGGTGTGCTTGCAGTCGACCGCATGGGCGATCTCGGCCTGCAACTGGCCCAATTGCGCGACGATACGCTCGCCCGGCTCGACCTTGCGCTGCCGCCGACCTGGTCGCGCACCGATCCGGTCGACATCATCGGCGATGCGACGCCGCAGCGCTATCGCGAGGCAACGCTTGCGGCGGCAACCGATGCCAACGTCGACGCGCTGCTGGTCATGAACTGTCCGACCGGCCTTGCCGACCCGACCGCCGCCGCCCGCGAGGTGGCGGCGCTGGCCAGCCGAAGGCCGCATCGAAGGCAAGCCGCTGTTGGCCTGTTGGCTCGGCGGCAGCGCCGGCGAACCGGCTCGGGCGCTGTTGCGCGCCGCCGGCATTGCCTGCTTTTCGATGCCGGACGATGCCGTCGATGCGCTCGACCACATCAGCCGCTGGTCGCGCGCCCAGCATGCGCTCGAACGTGTGCCGGAAACGCGCAGCGAGGACATTTCCGGCAAGCGCGATGTCGTGCGCGCCGTATTTGCCGCAGTCGCCGGGGAACGGCGCCGCCTGCTCACCGAGCCCGAGGCCAAGACCGTCGTCGCCGCCTACGGCATTCCGGTCCCCGAAACCCGGGTCGCGGCCGATCTCGATGCGGTCGAGCGTCACGCGCGCGACCTGCTCGCAAACTCGCCGGCGCTGGTCGTCAAGGTGCTGTCGCGCGAGGTCAGCCACAAATCCGACATCGGCGGCGTCATCCTCAATATCGAGACGCCGGCCGAGGCGCGCGCCGCCGCATACGGCATCGCCCAGCGTTTTGCTACGCACTATCCGCAGGGCGTTCTCGATGGCTTCAGCATGCAGCCCATGGTCAGGCGCCCGCGTGCTCGCGAAGCGATCGTCGGGGTTGCGCATGATCCGGTGTTCGGCCCGGTCGTCCTGTTCGGCACCGGCGGCACCGCCGTCGAGGTTGTCAACGACACCGCCATGGCGCTGCCGCCGCTTGACAACGTGCTCGGCCGCGACCTTGTCGCCGGCACCCAGCATCGGCCGCCTGCTTGCCGGCTATCGCGATATGCCAGCCGCCAACATGGCGGCGCTGCTCGCCGCGCTCAACGGCATTTCGCAACTCATCGTCGATTTCCCGGCGATCGCCGCCATCGACATCAATCCGCTGCTTTGCGATGCCGACGGCGTCATCGCCATCGATGCGCGCATCGAGATCGATCCGGCGCGCGCCGCCGAAACCGGCCCAAATCGCGAATTGCCGATCCGCCCCTATCCGGCCGATTGGGAGCGCGGGATCTCCGCCATCGACGGCACCGCCTATCGTGCCCGCCCGATCAAGCCGGCCGATATCGCGCTCTACCCTGCCTTTCTGTCAGCGACTTCGGCGACCGACCTGCGCATGCGTTTCCATACGCCGCGCAGCCACTTTCCCGAACCGGTGCTGAAACGCCTGACCCAGATCGACTACGAGCGCGAAATGGCCTTCATCCTGCTCGAACCGGAAAGCGGCGCGATGGCCGGCGTCGCACGTCTGGCCGCCGACCCGAGCCACGTCAGCGCCGAATTCGGCATCCTCATGCGTACCGATCTCAAGGGCCGCGGCCTCGGTCGCCAGCTGCTTTCGCTGCTGGTCGATTATGCCCGGCTCTGAGCGCCTGCGCATGCTCGAAGGCTTCGTCTTGAAGCGAAAATACCGCGATGCTGAAGCTCAGCCGCGAACTCGGATTTGTTCCTTCCGCGGTCGCCTACGAACCCGGCAGTCGTGCTGGTCAGTCTCGACCTCGGCAGGGTTTCGTGAACGTTTCAACGCTGCTGACGCAGCATCGCCATATTTCGCAATACGCTTTCGATGGTCTCGGCGATTTCGGCACTGGTATTGTAGTTGGCGATGCCGATGCGGATGACGCCGCGTTCGGGCGGGATGCCGAGCTGATGGACGATACCCCACGCATAGTTATGGCCAGCCCAGCAGAAAATGCCTTCGTTGTTGAGCAGGTCGACGAGCGAAGCGGGCGCGATGCCCTCGACCACGAACGACACGGTCGGTACCCGCTCGGATAACCGCTCTTTCGCCGTGATGCCGAGAATGCGCAGGCCGTCGACGGCGCCGATGCCGTCGATGAGTTGGCTTGCAAGCTTGCCTTCGTGGCGGATCGAGGTGGCGTAAGCAGCGGCGATCGCCTGGCGCTGCATTCCCGCCGCGCCGGCATGGCGGCCAACTTCGGCGAAGTGCGCGATCGCAGCCGAAAGTCCGGCGAGCAATTCGATCTGCGGCGTCCCAGTCTCGAACCGCGTCGGATAGTCGTTGGAGGAGCAGCGCAGCTTATAGGGCGTCAGCGCATCAAGCACGGCCTTGCGGCCGTAAACGATGCCGAGATGCGGACCAAAAAACTTGTAGGATGAGCAAGCGAGAAAATCGCAACCAAGATCACCGACATCGATCAGGCCGTGCGGCGCCATTTGCACCGCATCGACATAGGTGAGCGCGCCGGCATCGCGGGCAAGCTTCACAAGTTCATTGATCCGGTTGATCGAGCCGGTCAGGTTCGAGGCATAGTTCAATGCCACCAGCCGCGTGCGATTGCTCAACAGCGGCCGCAACATTTCCGGCTCGATCTGCCAGCTCTCTTCGCTGAACGGCAACCAGCGGATCGTGACGCCCTTGTCTTCGGCCGCCTGCATCCACGGACCGACATTGCCCTCGTGATCGATCTGGGTCAGCACGATCTCGTCGCCGGGCCGCCAGTCGCGCGCCAGTGTTCGCGACAACTGGTAGGTCAGGCTGGTCATGTTCGGGCCGATGATGATTTCGTCGGCCGAGGCGGCGCCGAGGAACACCGCCATGTCGCGATGCGCATCGGCGAGAATTTCGCCCGCTTGCCGGCTAGTGACGAAATGGCCGCCGAGATTGGCATTGCGCGACAGGATCGCCGAATGCACCGCGTCGCCAACCGATTTCGGCACCTGCGTGCCGGCCGGATTGTCGAGATAGATGCGCCGGCGCCCGGCGTCGGTCAGCGCCAGGGCGGGAAACAGGTTTCGGACGGACCCAATCGGAAATTCGCAATTCATGCGATTGCCCTCGCGCCGCCAGCCGAACGATAGGCGAGGATGGCACCGTCGAGCACGAGCATCGCTGCCTAACCGATCGCCGCGGTCACCATGATCTCGACGAGGTACTGGCGCGCCGCGAGCTTGGCCTCGACGGTGGCGCGCGCCGGCGGGTTGGACTTGTCGATCCAGCCTTCCCACACCGCATTCATTTCGCCGAAGGTTGATATGTCGGCCAGCCAGATCTGCGCCTGCAGCAGTTTCGACTTGCTCGTCCCCGCTTGCTTCAACAGCCGATCGATGTTCGCCAGAATCGCTTTGGTCTGCTCGCCGACATTTGCCCCTTCGGCAACCTGCCCGGCGAGATAGGCGATGCCGCCATGGGTCACAGCCTGGCTCATGCGGCTGCCCGGTTCAATGCGTTTGATTGTCATGCCCCGATCCTCGATTGGCTCTGTCCATCGTTCAACTAGCGCGAACGTCGCCACATGGCGAGAGGCAAACGCGCAGCGCGGTCTGCCATTGCCGCGACGGTGTGCTCCGGTTCATAGTCGGGCCAGCAACGGAGCGGCCAATGACCATCGCCCCATACTGGAAGAATTTTGTCGCCGGCCAATGGATCGATGGCGGCGCCGGCCGCCAGCCGGTCGAAAACCCGGCGACCGGCGAGATCATCGCCGAACAGGCGCTCGCCAATGCCGCCGATATCAACCGCGCCGTCGCGTCCGCCAAGGCTTGCCATGAGAGCGGCGTGCTGACGAAAGTGCGCCCCGTCGAGCGCGGGCGCATGATCCGAGCCCTGGGCCAGTACATCGCCGATCACGCCGAGGAACTGGCCGAACTCGATTGCCTCGAATCCGGCAAGACGCTGGCCGAGGCGCACGGCGAAATCCGCAATACCGCGCGCTATTTCGAATATTACGGCAACCAGGCCGAGACGCTGGAGGGCAAATCGATCCCGCTCGGCGCCGCCTATGCCGATTTCACCGTGCTCGAACCGTACGGGGTCTCGGCCCAGATCATTCCGTGGAACTTCCCGATGGAAGTCGCCGCCCGCTCAATCGCGGCAGGGTTGGCAACTGGCAACGCCTGTGTCGTCAAGACGCCGGAGCTCGATCCGCTGACCGGTTCCGCCTTCGGCCGCGCCGCCGAAGCGGCAGGCGTACCGAAAGGCGCCGTCAATATCCTGTGCGGTCTCGGTCATGAAGCAGGTGCGGCGCTGGCTGCTCACGGCGACGTCAACCAGATTGTATTCACCGGGTCGGTCGCCACCGGCTCGGCCATCGCGCAGGCGGCGGCGCGCAACATCGTGCCGTGCGTGCTGGAACTCGGCGGCAAGTCGGCGGCGATCATTTATGCCGATGCCGACATGGACCGGCTGATGAAGTCGGTGCGCAGCGGCATTTACTTGAATGCCGGTCAGGTCTGTTCGGCCATGGCTCGCGCCATTGTCCACAAATCGGTTCACGACGAATTTGTCGAGCGCGCCTCGGCATTGGCGAAATCAATTCCGGTCGGCCCGGGCATCGAATTCCGCAAGCCGATGTCCGGCATGGGGCCGCTGATCTCCGAGAAGCAGCGCGACCGTGCCGAAGGCTTTTGCATCCGCGCCGAACGCGCTGGCGCCCGCGCGGTCGCCGGCGGCCACAAGCCCAACCGGCCGGGCTGGTTCCTCGAACCGACCGTCTTCGACCGCGTCGATCCGCAATCCGAGATCGCCCAGAACGAAGTGTTCGGCCCCGTCCTTTCGGTGATCAAGTACCGCACCGACGAGGAGGCGATCGCCATTGCCAACGACACGCTCTACGGCCTGGTCGGCGGCGTCTTCACTCGTGATGTCGATCGCGCCATGCGCACCGCAAAGCGCATCCGCGCCGGTCAGGTCTTCGTCAACGAATGGTACGCCGGCGGGGTCGAAACCCCGTTCGGCGGCTACGGCAAATCCGGCTACGGCCGCGAAAAGGGCCGCGAGGCGCTGTTCAATTATGTGCAGACGAAGAATGTGGCGATTGGGTTGGGATAACGTCGTTCGTGATTCGTCGGTCGCATTCCCACGAACTACGACCGACGAATAACGAGCAACGCTTACACCTTCTCGCTATCGAGCATCGCCATCTGCGCCGCGGCATAGCGTGTACCGGCCGCCGCCCCCTTTGGCACCGCCTGCTCGATGGCGTCGAAATCGGCGCGGTTGAGTTCGATTTTGAGCGCGCCGAGCAACTCGGCCAGCCGCTCCCGCCGCCTTGCCCCGATCAGCGGAACGATGTCGTCGCCGCGGGACAAGACCCAGGCAATCGCGATCTGCGCGACCGTGGCTCCGCGTGCTTCTGCAACGTTTCGCAGAGCCTCCACCAAGTGCAGATTGCGCTCCAGATTGTCGCCCTGGAAGCGCGGTGAGTGGACGCGAAAATCGCCATTGCCGCTCGCCCTGGACCAATGCCCGCTGATCAGGCCGCGTGACAATACCCCATAGGCAGTGATCCCGATGCCGAGTTCGCGGCAGGTCGACAAAATCCTGTCCTCGATGCCGCGCGAGATCAGGGAATATTCGATCTGCAGATCCGCAATCGGATGAACCGAATTGGCGCGGCGGATGGTTTCGGCTCCGACCTCCGACAGACCGACATGGCGCACGTAGCCGGCCTTCACCAGATCGGCGATGGCGCCGACCGTATCCTCGATCGGGACCGAATGTCGAGCCGGGCCGGCCGGTAGATGTCGATATAATCGACGCCGAGCCGCTTCATGCTGTAGGCGGCAAACGATCTTGACGGCGGCGGGCCGGGCATCAGTGCCCAGCCATTCGCCACCGGGTGCGCGTTGCGCGCCGAATTTGACGCTGATCAGCCGCCTTGTCTCGGTTGCGTCCGCGCAAGGCTTCGCCGATGAGCATTTCGTTGTGGCCCATGCCGTAGAAATCGCCGGTATCGAGCAGCGTGATTCCGGCATCGAGCGCGGCATGGATCGTCGCGGTGCTTTCCGACCGGTCGGCTGGGCCGTAGAAATCGGACATGCCCATGCAGCCGAGGCCGATCTGCGAGACCGTCGGGCCGATTTGACCAAGTGTTCTGGCTTTCATTTTGTCTCTCCGCAAATTTGCTGATGGACAAAATAGGAGCGCGCATTAATTCTGATAATCGGCCTAATCCCAAATGGACTGTTCGGGATATCGAACAATGAAATCCGTAAGCCTGGATGCGCTCGACGCTTTTGCCGCTGTCGCCCGCCTGCGCAGTTTCCGTCGCGCCGCCGCCGTTCGCGGCGTATCGCCCGCTACCCTGAGCCAGGCCGTCCGCGACCTCGAAGAGCGGCTCGCGGTGCGCCTGCTCCATCGCACGACCCGCAGCGTTGCCCCGACCGAAGCCGGCGCAAGATTGCTTGAGCAGTTGACGCCCGCGCTCGCCGATGTCCATGGCGCCGTCGACCAGGCGACAGCCGAGCCAGGCGTCCCCGCCGGAAGGCTGCGCATCAACGCACCGTTGCCCGCTGTCGATCTCGTGCTTGCACCGATGACCACGGCTTTCCTGCGCCTGCATCCGAAGATCCGCCTTGAGATCGTCGACGAGTCCGAGCTCATCGACATCGTCGGCGAGGGTTTCGATGCCGGCGTCAGGTGGGGCGAGGATCTGGCGCAGGACATGATCGCTGTTCCGCTCGGCCCGCCGCAGCGCTTTGCCCTTGTCGCATCGCCGAAGCTTGTCGCCGAGCATGGTCGGCCGGCCCACCCGCGCGACCTCATCGGCAAGCCTTGCATTCGCCAGAACTACAACGGCGTCATCCATCCATGGGAATTCGAACGCGGCGGCGAGACCCTGCGGCTCGACCCGCCATCGGTGCTGGTTTCAACGAGTATCGGCCTGAAACGCCGCGCCGCTCTCGACGGCATCGGCTTCTGGGCGACGTTCGAGGGTTATGTCGCCGACGACATCGCCGCTGGCAGGCTGGTCAGCGTCCTCGACGACTGGTTCCCGCCCTTCCCCGGCCCGTTCCTGTATTTCCCGGGCAACCGCAATGTGCCGCCGCCGCTACGCGCCTTCATCGATTATGCGCGTGCGCATCGCGCGGGTTGATGGTCGTTCGTTGTTCGTCGTCGTCGGTCGGTCGATAACGAAGCACGACCCACGAACGACGACCAACTCATTTACACATACCGGTTGACGATATTCTCCAGCAGTTCCTGCCGTCCGGAGCGCGGCTGCGGCTGCGATCTTTTGCTTTTCGACGCGCTCCGCGATCTCGTCCAGGGTGCGTTTGCCCGCCAGCATCGCCTTGGCTTCCGCCGACTTCCACCCGGCATAGCGCTCCTCGACCATCCCCTTGAGCACGCCGTCCTCCACCATCCTGGCCGCCGCCTTCAGGCCCGCGCGCGCAGGTGTCCATGCCGCCGATATGGGCGATCAGCAGATCCTGCGGGTCGAGCGACTGGCGCCGCAGCTTGGCGTCGAAATTGGTGCCGCCGGTCTTGAAGCCGCCGCCCTTCAGGATCTCGTAATAGGCAAGCGCCATCTCCGGCACGTTGTTGGGGAACTGGTCGGTGTCCCAGCCCGACTGGTAGTCGTTGCGGTTCATGTCGATGGAGCCGAAAATGCCGAGCGCGTTGGCGAGCGCGAGTCTCGTGCTCGAAGGAATGGCCGGCAAGGATCGCATGGCCCTGCTCGATATTGACCTTGACCTCGTTCTCGAGCCCGTAGCGGCTTGAGGAAGCCGTAGACCGTCGCGACATCGTAATCGTACTGGTGCTTGGTCGGCTCCTGCGGCTTCGGCTCGATCAGGATCGTGCCCTTGAAGCCGATCTTGTGCTTGTAGTCGACGACGAGATTGAGGAAGCGGCCGGCCTGCTCATCCTCGCGCTTCAGATCGGTGTTGAGCAGCGTCTCGTAGCCCTCGCGCCCGCCCCACAGCACGTAGTTCTCGCCGCTGAGCCTCTTGGTCACGTCGATGCAGCTTTTCACCGTCGCCGCCGCATAGGCGAACACGTCCGGATCGGGATTGGTCGCCGCGCCCGCCATGAAGCGGCGGTTGCGAGAACAGGTTCGCCGTGCCCCACAGCAGCTTGACGCCGGTCTTTCTCTTCTTGGCGGCGAAGATATCGGCGATCTCGTCGAGGTTCTTGCGGCTTTCGGTGAAGTCTTGCCCTCGGGGCGCACGTCGGCGTCGTGGAAGCAGAAGAACGGCACGCCGAGCAGCGAGAACATCTCGAAGGCGACATCGGCCTTGAGCTTGGCGTGGTCCATCGTGTCGCCGAACCACGGCCGCTCGAAGGTCTGGCCGCCGAACGGGTCGCCGCCCGGCCAGGCGAAGGAATGCCAATAGGCGACCGCAAAGCGCAGATGGTCCTCCATGCGCTTGCCGAGAACTTTCTCGTCGGCGTTGTAGTAGCGGAAGGCCAGCGGATTGGTGCTGTCCGGCCCTTCGTATTTGATCTTCTGGACGTCGCCGAAAAATCCGGTGGTCATACAGTTGCTCCTTTGATGGCAGGATAGAGCGCGCGATAACGCGCGAACGCAGATTGAAAGGATTGCTCGAATTTGCGGTTCGGCTCGATCGAGCGCGCGATTGCTGGCGGCGTGCAGATCGCGGCGGGATCGGCGCCGGTGGCGGCGACCAGGCCGAGCCGCGCCGCGCCGAACGCCGCGCCAAAATCGCCCTCCGTCGGAACATCGACCACCACGTCGAGCGCCGTCGCGATCATTTCCAGCCACAGCAGCGAATTCGATCCGCCGCCGACCGCCGTGACGCGCTTGAGCTTCGTGCCGGCGGCGGCAAGCGCTTCCAGATTGTCGCGCAACGCGAAGGCGACGCCTTCGAGCACTGCCCGTGTCAGGGCCTTGCGATCATCGGCGCGGTCGAGACCAACAAATGCGCCGCGGATCGCGGCGTCGTTGTGCGGAGTGCGCTCGCCGGAAACGTAGGGAAGGAATATCGTCGGACCGGCCGCGCGCAATTCGTCACCGAGTTCGCCGATCAATTCCGGCACCGATGCGCCGATGGTGGACGAGAGCCAGTTGAGCGAGTCGGTCGCCGCAAGGATCACGCCCATCTGGTGCCATTTGCCGGGCAAGGCGTGGCAGAAGGTGTGAACCGCGCTCGCCGGCAATGGCCGGAAGCCGTCATTGGCGGCAAACAATACCCCGGAGGTTCCAAGCGACACGAAAGCCTGGCCCTCGCCGAGCGCGCCCATGCCGCAGGCGGTCGCAGCATTGTCCCCGGCGCCGCCGGCAACGACGACAGCCCCGTCGATCCCCCACCGCGTCCGCAGCTCGTCGCGCAGCATGCCGCCGGGCTCGCTGCCCTCGACCAGCCGCGGCATGTTCTCTTCGCCCAGTCCTGTCGCTTCGAGCAGCGCCCGCGACCAGGTTCCGCTTGCCGGTGTCGAGCCAGGAGGTGCCGGCCAAATCCGACATTTCGGATATGTGCTCGCCGCTCAGCCACAGCCGCAAGTAATCCTTCGGCAGCAATACCTTGCGCACCTTGGCAAAGTGCTGTGGCTCCTGGCGCTGCAACCACCGAAGTTTCGGCGCCGTAAATCCGGGGAATACGATATTGCCGCTGATGCGGCGGAACGCTTCATCCGCGTCCATCTCCGCCGCCTCGCGGTCGGCGCGCGTGTCGTTCCACAGAATGCAGGGTCGCAGTGGCCTGTCGGCGGCATCGAGAATCGTCGCCCCATGCATTTGCCCGGATAGTCCGATCCCGCCCACAGCCGCCAGTTGCTTCGGCGCAATTGTCTTCAATTTGGCGATGGCCGTCTCAGTCGCGGCAATCCAGGCTTCCGGCGCCTGCTCGCTCCAGCCGGCGCGCTGACGCGATACTTCCAGCGGCGCCGAGGCGCTGGCAAACTGCGCTTGCTTATTATCGATTAAAAGCGCCTTGACCGCCGAAGTGCCCAGATCGATCCCGAGATACATCTCTCCCCCGCCGCAAATCCCCTCTGTAAACGATTACATTGACGCCGGGAGCGGATTCAAGCCCCATTGCAGTCGATTTTCCGAAAATGCTGCCGGGTGGCCGGATCGCGCTCATCCGCGGCGAACCGCCGCTTGCCAAGGCATTCGCGGCTGGTTAAAAGCCAGCGAGTCCCGAAAGCCCGAGTGCTCGCGTGTTTTTCCAAATCCGGTCGTAGCGAAACCCTGGGTCCGGACGCGCATTCGGCTGGCGGATGCGAAACATCAATATTGCGGGCGAGCTGGCCGATCGCCATTCGCTTGAATAAGGGGAATTGGGAAGTGAGTACTTTCGACAAGGTCGCCGATATTATTGCTGAGACCAGCGAAATCCCGCGCGAGGAAATCACGCCGGAAAGTCACACCATCGATGATCTTGGCATCGACAGCCTCGATTTCCTCGATATCGTCTTTGCCATCGACAAGGCGTTCGGCATCAAGATTCCGCTGGAAAGCTGGACGCAGGAAGTCAATGACGGCAAGGCTTCCACCGAAGAGTACTTCGTCATGAAGAATCTGTGCGCCAAGATCGACGCATTGGTTGCAGCCAAGGGCTGAGCGGCTCAGGCCGCTAACACAATCCGCTTAAAAGGCCCCGGAAATCGGGGCCTTATTGTTTCCTCAAGGACTTTGGCGCGGCATGCTTCTTGAATACTTCCAGATGATCGACCGGATTGTTTCGGTCGACCTGGACAAGAAGGTCCTGCTGGCGCGTTCGGTCGTTCCCGAACAAAGCACGGTGTTTGAAGGCCATTTTCCCGGCCATCCGCTGGTGCCCGGCGTATTGCTGATTGAAACCATGGCGCAGGCGTCCGGCATCCTGATCATGCACACCATCGACTTTGCCCAGCATTCCGCTGCTTGCCGGCGTCAAGGAAGGCAAGATGCGCGATTTTGTCGGCCCCGCGCCGTGCTGGAAATCCAGGCCGAGATCGAGCACGAAGGCTCGGGCTTTGCGGTCACCAAGGCCGAAATCCGCACTGCCGGAAAGCGCATCGCCAACGCGCAATTGACCTACACGATCATGCCCTTCCCGACGCCGCGGATTACGGGAATTGATCGTCGGTCAGGTTGCTGCCATGAAGAAATCCGACTGAAGCGACAAGACAATCGCGGGCGAGACGGGGACCAATTGGCCAAACCGATGACCAAGCCCATGAAAGAAGTATGGATCACCGGCATCGGCCTCGTCTCCTGTTTCGGCGAGGGCGCCGAGCATCATTGGCAGGCGCTCGGCGCCGATCCTGCGCCGAAACCGATCGTCAACAGCGAAACCTTCGCGCCCTATAGCGTCCATCCCCTGCCGGCCATGGACTGGTCGAAACAGATCCCGAAGCGCGGCGACCAGCGCCAGATGGAAAACTGGCAGCGGCTCGGCACCTATGCGGCCGGGCTTGCGCTGGAAGATGCCGGCATGAAGGGCAACGAGGAGCTGGTCTCCACCATGGACCTGGTGGTAGCCGCTGGCGGCGGCGAGCGCGACATCTCGGTCGACGAGAATATTCTGGCCGAATCGGTCAACCGCAATGACCGCGACCAATTGCTGCATCGAAAAACTGCCCTCCGATCTGCGGCCGACGTTGTTCCTGGCGCAATTGTCGAACCTGATGGCCGGCAATGTCTCGATCGTGCACCGCGTGACTGGTTCCTCGCGCACCTACATGGGCGAGGAATCGGCCGGCATCACCGCAATCGAAAACGCCCTCTTGCGCATCCGCGCCGGCCAGAGCACGCATCTTCTGGTCGGCGGCGCCTTCAACGCCGAACGCATCGATCTGCTGTTATCGCTCGAACTCGGCCACTACCTGCTATCGCGGTCCGTTTCAAGGCGTCATGGCACGCCAGGCCAATGGCGGCGGCACCGTCACCGGAAGCGCCGGCGCGTTCCTGGTGCTGGAAGAGGCCGGGCACGCCAAGGCAAGGGGTGCGAAGGCCTATGCCAAACTGACCGGCGTGGTTTCCGCGCTCGGCGGCCGCGACGAGTCCGTCGACTACGGCGCGCATCGACGGCCTCCTGCAACGCCTGTCGGCGCCTGCTGGCGCGGCGGTGATTTCCGGTGCCACCGGCTGCGCCCCGGTGACCGGGCTGGAATTCGCCAGCCTGCGGCATGCCGCCTCGGCGAACAAACGCCAATCAGGGCTCTGACGACGATGATCGGCAATCCGATGGAAGCCAATTTTCCCGCCGCCGTGGCGCTTGCCGCGCTGGCAATTGCCCATGACGGCTTCTATCCTCCCTTCGAAAAGGCCGAAATCGCGGCGACCGCGGCGCCTTCGGCGATTGTGGTTTCCATGGTCGGCCACTATCGTGGCGAAGGGCTGGGGCTGGTCGAGCGCATATGAAATTTCCGGCCGGTGCCGGAAGCAGCGGGAGTCTCGCAAATGGCAAATGGCTACACCGACCATCTCGGCAGGCCGATCGTCGTCGTTACCGGCATGGGCGTCGTCACTTCGCTCGGCCGCGGCAAGAAGGAAAATTGGGACGCGCTGACTGCCGGCAGTTTCCGGCATCCACCGCATTTCACGGTTTCCGACCGACGGCCTCAACACTTCCATTGCCGGCACTGTCGATTTCATGGAACCGGAAGAAGTCTCGGCGCCAGGCATATCGTATGCCATGGCCGATGCCACCGCGGGCGAGGCGATCGAGGAAGCCGGGTTCGGCACCAGCGGATTTCCCGGTCCGTTGTTTTTCGCCGCTCCGCCGGTCGAACTCGAATGGCAGCACCGCTTCACATTGATGGGCGAGAAGCCGGAGCTCACGCCCGGCTACCAGCGGCTGTTGTGTGCCGCCCGCGACCGCCGCCACGAGCGCATGCACGAATTGATCCAGCTCGGGACATCGCCTTCCGCCTGGCAGAGAAATACGGCACGCAGGGCCTGCCGATCTCGCTGTCGACGGCATGTGCCTCCGGCGCGACCGCGTTGCAACAGGGCGTCGAAGCCATCCGCCGCGGCGAAACCGAGACCGCGCTATGTGTCGCTTCCGACGGTTCGGTCACTGCCGAAGGCCTGATCCGATTTTCGCTGTTGTCGGCGCTGACGACCCAGAACGAAAAGCCCGAGCGCGCCTCCAAGCCGTTTTCCAAGGATCGTGACGGCTTCGTCATGTCGGAAGGTTCGGCCGCGCTCGTGCTCGAGACACTGGAACATGCAACCAAGCGGGGCGCGAAAATTCTCGGCGTCGTCAAGGGCGTCGGCGAGAAGGCCAATTCTTTCCACCGCACCCGCTCGAGCCCGGACGGAAAACCGGTAATCGCCGCCATTTCGCTCGGACTGAAGGATGCCGGCGTTTCCGTTGACGAGATCGACTACATCAACGCCCATGGCACCTCGACGCCGGAAAACGACCGCATGGAATACAATACGCTGAAGGCAGTGTTCGGCGACCGCATCCACCGCATTCCGATCTCATCGAACAAGTCGATGATCGGCCACACACTCACCGCCGGCGGCGCCGTGGAAGCGGTATTCTCGTTCTTGACGATGAGTGAAGGCATCATTCCGCCAACGATCAATTACGAGAACCCGGATCCCGACATTCCCCTCGATGTCGTGCCCAACGTCAAACGCGCAGCGAAGGTCTCGACCGTACTGTCGAATTCGTTCGGGTTCGGCGGCCAGAACGCCTGCCTTGTCTTGGGTGCGCCCCTCGGCTAACCACGGCCGCAATTGAATTTCGCCAACGCCTTTCAGGGGCCTGATCTTGCGCGCCTTGCAACTGGTTTCCGACCGCCAGGTCGCGATCAACGATATTCCGCCGCCGCCGCCGCCGGGCGAAGGCGAGGTGCAATTGCGCATTCGCGTGGTTGCGCTGAACCATATCGATGTCTGGGGCTGGCGCGGCATGGCCTTCGCCAAGCGCAAATTGCCGATGACGGTCGGCGCCGAGGCTTCGGCCGAAATCGCCGCCATCGGCCCCGGCGTCAGCGGGCTCAGGACCGGCGATCTCGTCGCCATCTACGGCGCGCCGACCTGCGGCCGTTGCCGACCGTGCCGCGAGGGTCGCGACAACCACTGCGAACACCCCAAGGGCGTGCATGGCTTCCATCTCGACGGCTATGCCCGCGAACTGGCCAACATGCCGGCGCGCAATGTCGTGCCAGCTCCAGAGGGACTGAGCGACATCGCCGCGGCGCTGGCTCCGGTTACCTTCGGCACCAGCGAGCACATGCTGTTCGACAACGCGCAGGCTGGAATCCGGCGAGACCGTGCTGGTCCATGCCGGCGGCTCGGGAATCGGCACCGCGGCGATCCAGCTCGCGAAAAAGATCGGCGCCACGGTCATCACCACCGTTGGCTCGGATGACAAGATCGAACGATGCCGCGAACTCGGCGCCGATCACGTCATCAACTATCGCAGCGACCGCTTCGAAGGCGCGGTGCGCAAGATCACCAAAAAGCGCGGCGTCGATGTCGTCTTCGAGCATGTCGGCAAGGACACCTGGGCCGGCTCGCTGCTGTGTTTGCGCCGTGGCGGCAGGCTGGTGACCTGCGGCTCGACCAGCGGCGTATCGGCCGAGACCAACCTGATGATGCTGTTCCAGCAGCAATTGCGGCTGATCGGCTCGTTCGGGTGCCGGATGGGCAACATGGTCGATGTCATGGAAAAGATGGCCAAGGGCGTCGTCCGCCCGGTCGTCGATTCCGAGATCGCGTTCGGCGATCTCGGCGCCGCATTGCAGCGCATGGAAAGCCGCCAGGTCTTCGGCAAGATCGTCATGCGCGTCTCCGGCTGACGTTTCATGGCCCGCCGGCCGACCAAATATCCGCGCTGGTATGTCTGGATCAGAACCGCCGGTCACTGGATTGTGGCGCAGGTCTTTTTTGCCTTTCTCGCCTTGTTGCATCTGCTGCCCGCCGACCGCGCCATCGATTTCCTCGAACGAGGCAGCGCGCTTTTTCGGTCCGCACTATCCGCGCAGCTAGGGTCGCCCGGGAAAATCTCCGCCAAGCATTTCCGCAGAAAAGTGCCGACGAGATCGAGGACCATCGTCCGGGAAATGTGGGGCAATCTCGGCCGCACCGCCGGCGAATATGCCTGGCTCGACCAGATTTTCGATTTCGATTACGACCATCCCGACCGGGGCCGCTTCGAGATCGTCGGCATCGACAATTTCGTTGCCCTGCGCGAGCACGACGGCCCGGCGATCTGCTTTACCGCCCATACCGGCAACTGGGAAATCCTGCCGGTCGCCGCTGCGGCCTATGGCTGCAACATCACAGCGCTGTTTCGCCCGCCCTCAAATCCCTTCATCGCCCGCAAGGTGCTGGCGGCGCGGCGCACGGCGATGGGTCACCTGGTTCCGTCGAAGGCCGGCGTCGCCTGGGCGCTTGCCGGCATTCTCGAAGGCGGCGGCAAGGTCGGCCTGCTGGTCGACCAGTACCACCTGTCCGGAATACCGGTAACTTTTTTTGGCCAGCCGACGAAGGCCAACCATCTCCTCGCCAAGCTCGCCCGCCAGTTCGATTGCCCCGTCTTTCCGGCGCGCACGATCCGCCAGCCCGGCGGCCGTTTCCGCATCGAGATCGAGCCCGCCCTCGACATCCTGCGCGACACCAAAGGCAAAGTCGACGTCCCCGCCCTCACCCGGAAGGTCAACGAAGTTGTCGAGCGCTGGGTGCGCGAATATCCCGGTCAATGGCTGTGGCTGCACCGCCGATGGCGGTGATGTGGGGTTGGCGACAAAGCTGGCTTTGTGTTACACATGTTACAATGGAAACCGCGAAGGAACCTCAGATGTTATCCGCACATGGCGTCGTGCGCATCCCAAGGGCAATTGACGAACGGTTGGCCCGCTTGTCTGCCCGCACCGGGCGTGCAAAATCGTTTTACGCTCGCAAGGCGCTAGAAAGCTATCTCGAAGAGATGGAAGACCGCTTGATGGCCCTCGCCGCCATTGAGGAAAGCAAGGGCAAGGAAACCGTCTCCATCGATGCCGTCATCAAGAAGCTCGGTCTGGACGGTAAAGTTTAGTCTGACGGCCGAGCGCCAGCTCGCCAAGCTGGACACCTCGACGCAAACTCGCATTCTGAAATTTCTGAAACAATGGCTCGATCAATCCACCGAAAGCCCTCGCCGCTTCGGCAAGCCTCTGGCCGGCGTAATGGCAGGCACGTGGCGCTATCGCGTCGGCCAACATCGGATCATTTGCGAAATACGCGACCACGAAATCGTTGTGCTTGTTCTCGCCATCGGCCATCTACGCGAGATCTATCGATAGCCTGTGACCGCAGTACGGGCGAGTCGAGGCAACCTGTTCGCTGGCCGCTAACGCGTAATCCGGATCGAAGTATTCTTGACGCCCGCCTGCTGCACTAGATCGTAGAGGATGCGGGCGTTGTCGGGATGCAGCCGCACACAGCCATGCGAGGCCGGACGTCCGAGCGATTTGATGTATTCGGTGCCGTGGATGGCGTAGCCGCCCTTAAAGAACACCGAATTCGGCATCGGCGACCAGTGGTATTTGCGCGAATGCCATACGCGCTCAAGGCGGATGGGCCGGTAGCTGCCGACCGGCGTGACATAGCCGCCGCGCGCCGTCGATACCGCCCAGTTGTGAACCATGAAGCCGTCCTGGAATACGTACATACGCTGTTCGGAAAGGTCGATGGTGGCTACGACCGTCGCGGCGCTTGCCGGCAAAGCGTGCAGACCCGCCGCCAACGCAATGGCGAAAATCAACTTCTTCATTTGTCCCTCCAACGCCGCCCGTACTAGCAGAACCGCCGAACGCGAATTCACCCCGCACCAAAGCTTAGACCAAAAGCTCTTTCCATCAACTTAATCGCGGGCGCCGATGGGATTTTCTCACCAAAATGTCATCAAAAGGCCACACCTTGCCAGTCGCAGCCGTGACAGCGATGATCGCCCCTGTATCGCGGCCGCGGTGGCGATTGCGCTAGGGTTTTTGACGAACCGCCGCCACGCACCGGGCGACGCGACCAATCGAGTGAGAAACAATGCCCGACCACAGCGCTGCCCTGTTCAAGGCCATCGACGAACGGCGCCAGGACTTGGTCGAGCTTACCGCCGAACTGATCCGCTTTCCGACCATCAATCCGCCCGGCGAAGCCTATGCGGCCTGCGCCGAATTTCTAGGTCGGCGCCTCGCAAAGAGCGGCTTCGAGGTCCGCTACGTGCGCGGCGAAGGGGCGCCAGGTGACAGCGACCGTTATCCGCGCACCAATGTGATCGCGCGGCGTGAGGGTCGCGGGCCTCGGCCCGACCGTGCACTTCAATTCGCATATCGACGTCGTTCCGGCCGGTGGCGGCTGGAGCGTCGAGCCGTTTGCCGGCGTCGTGTGCGACGGCAAGGTCTTCGGCCGCGGCAGTTGCGACATGAAGGGCGGCCTCGCCGCTTCGGTGATCGCCGCCGACGCCTGGATAGACGTCAATCCCGAGTTTCCACGGTGCCATCGAAATTTCAGGCACGGTCGACGAGGAATCCGGCGGCTTCGGCGGCGTCGCCCATCTTGCCCGCCAGGGATTTTTCTCCAAACCCCGCGTCGATCACGTCATCATCCCCGAGCCGCTGAACAAGGACCGCATATGCCTCGGCCATCGTGGCGTCTGGTGGGCCGAGATCGAAACCATGGGGCGCGTCGCCCACGGCTCGATGCCGTTTCTCGGCGACTGCGCCGTGCGCCATATGGGCGCTGTGATCGAAGCCTTCGAGCGCGAACTGTTTCCGCTGCTGGCGACCAAGCGCACGCGAGATGCCGGTCGTGCCCGAAGGCGCGCGCCAGTCGACCTTCAACATCAATTCGATCCATGGCGGGCTAGCCGGAAAATATCAGCGGGCTGCCCTCGGCCAATGTTCCCGATTCCTGCCGGCTGACGATCGATCGGCGCTTCCTGATCGAAGAGAACATCTGGCCGAGGTAAAAGGCGAGGTGATTTCGATTCTCGAGCGGCTGAAATCCAGCCGACCGAAATTCGATTATTCGATCCGCGATTTGATGGAAGTGCTGCCGATCATGGTCGGCCGCGACACGCCGGTGGCAGTTGCCGTGGCAAGCGGCATCGAAGCCGTTTTCGGCCGCGAACCCGCAATACGTGATCTCGCCGGGCACCTACGACCAGAAGCATATCGCCCGCATCGGCCATCTGCACGATTGCATCGCCTACGGCCCTGGCATTCTCGACCTCGCCCACCAGCCCGACGAGTTTGTCGGCATCGACGACATGGTCGAAAGCGCCAAGGTCATGGCAATCGCGCTTTCGGCGCTATTCGGCGCAGATCACCAGCTTCGCGCGCAGCCCCAACTTCACTCGTAATTCGTGATCAGCGCGTAGGCGAACATCGCCGCAATTGCATAGCCCGAGTGGAAGGCGAACAGCCGCATCCACGGTGCTTCCTTCGGACCGAAATAGGCCCTGGAGGCAACCGTAGGCGCGGCGACCAGCCAGACAAAGGCAATGAAAGCGCCGGCCGCCCCGCCAAGGCCAGCGAGCCATGGCAGCGGAATGGCAAAAATGATCGACCACACATGCTTCGGCCACTGGCTTGCCACGGCCCACATCGGCGCGCCGGCAATCCAGTGAACGAACAGGCTGGTGACCACGCAACCGGCAATTCCGGCGACGATGACGGCCAGGGCAACGGTTGCGGTCATGGCAATATCCCTTCCCCGGCCCCCTTCCCCGGCGCGGCAAGTCACATTTCTCGCAGCGCCACGTCGGATTGGATCGAATTGATCCTATTTCGCCGCTGTGGTCCCGACAAGCAGTTGAACTTGGGCAGTTGATCTTGGCCCGGTTTGGATCAATCATGGCTGAGGAAACGCGAAAAGAACGGCATTTCACCCGACCCGCGTGACCAGGGGCTTTTCGGAGAAAAAGACATGAACCTCATCATTCGCACTTTCGCCGCCGTAGCCATGGCGCTGACGCTGTGGGCAGCGCCGGCCTGGGCCGCCCGCGATACGCTGGTGCTCGGCATCGTGCTCGAACCGCCGCACCTCGATCCCACCGCCGGTGCCGCGGCCGCAATCGACGAAGTGGTCTACGCCAATGTCTTCGAGGGGCTGACCCGCATCGGCTCCGGCGGCGAGGTGCTGCCGGCGCTGGCCGAAAGCTGGACAGATCAGCGAGGACGGCAAGGTCTATACCTTCAAGCTGCATTCCGGCGTGAAATTCCACGACGGCACCGACTTCAGCGCCGACGACGTGAAATTCTCGCTCGACCGCGCCCGCGCCGGCGAATTCGACCAATGCCCAGAAGGGCCTGTTTGCCGCGATCGACACCGTCGATGTCGTCGATCCGGAGACGGTCAAGGTCACCTTGAAGCAGCCGCAGGGCTCCTTCCTCTACAATATGGGCTGGGGCGACGCCGTGATCGTCTCGCCGAAGACGGCCGACACCAACAAGGAAAAGCCGATCGGCACCGGCCCGTTCAAGTTCGACAACTGGGCCAAGGGCTCGGCGATCACGCTGGTCGCAATCGACGATTACTGGGGCGACACGGTCGCGCTCGCCAAGGCCGAATTCCGCATCATTCCGGATGCGGCGGCGGCAATTCCCGCGCTGCTTTCGGGCGACGTCCAGTGCTTCCCCAACATGCCGGCCGGCGACGCACTCGCCAAATCCAGGGCGATCCGCGCTTCAAGGTGGTGATCGGCGCGACCGAAGGCGAAACGATCCTTTCGACCAACAACAAGAAGCCGCCCTTCGACAACCTCAAGGTCCGTCAGGCAATTGCCTATGCGCTCGACCGCAAGGCGATCATCGACGGCAACGGTTCGGGCCTCGGCACGCCGATCGGCTCGCATTTCTCGCCGGCCAACGAGGCCTATGTCGACCTGACCGGCACCTATCCCTACGACAAGGCCAAGGCCAAGGAGCTGCTTGAAGGAAGCCGGCTTTCCGAACGGCTTCAAGGCAACGCTGAAGCTGCCGCCGCCGCCTTATGCGCGTGATGGCGGCGAGATCATCGCCTCGCAACTGCGCGAAGTCGGCATCGATCTGGAAATCATCCCGGTCGAATGGGCCCAGTGGCTGGATCAGGTCTTCAAGCAGAAGGACTACGACCTGACCATCGTCTCGCACACCGAGCCCAACGACATCGGCATCTATTCGCGCAAGGACTATTACTTCAACTACGACAACCCGGACTTCGACAAGGTGATCGCCGACCTCAACGTCACCTCGGACCAGGCCAAGCGCAACGAACTCTACAAGCAGGCGCAGAAGATCCTGGCCGACGACGCGGTCAACGGCTTCCTGTTCGAACTGCCCAAGGTCGGCGTCTGGGACGCCAAGCTGCAGGGCATGTGGGACAATGCGCCGATCCAGGCCAACGACCTGACGAAGGTAAGTGGGCTGATTGAGGTGAGGCATACTCTCTTCTCCCCGCTTGCGGGGAGAAGATGCCGGCAGGCAGATGAGGGGCGCTGTCGGCGCCAACGATTTCGTCGCCCCTCATCCGGCCCTTTGCGGGCCACCTTCTCCCCGCAAGCGGGGAGAAGGATTAGAATGCGCATCCCATGACCCGCTACATCGCCAATCGCCTCGGCATCGGCCTGCTGACGCTCTGGTTTGCCTCCCTGCTGATTTTCGCCGTCATGGAAATCCTGCCCGGCGATCCGGCGCGGCTCATGCTCGGCATCAACGCGCACCGAGGACGCGGTCGCCGCCTTGCGCCACCAGATGGGCCTCGATCAGCCGCTGCCGCTTCGCTATCGTCCACTGGATCGGCGGCATGCTGCTCGGCGATCTCGGCCGCTCGCTGACCTATTCGGTGCCGGTGATCGACCTCGTCGCCGAGCGCGCCGCGGTCTCGCTGCCGCTGGCGGTGCTCTCGCTCGTGTTGCTCGACCGTCATCGCCTTGCCGGTCGGTCTTTATGCCGCCGCCGCGCGCGGCCGCGCCGGCGACACCGCCGTCATGGGCGTAGCCCAGATCGGCGTCGCCATGCCGAATTTCTGGTTCGCGCTGCTGCTGATCTATGTCTTCGCCGTCTGGCTGCGGCTGGTGCCGGCCGGCGGTTTTCCCGGCTGGTGCGGCCGGCCTATGGCCCGGCATCAAGGCGCTGCTGCTGCCGGCCGTCGCGCTTGCCCTGCCGCAGGCGGCGATCCTTGTCGCGCGTCGCCCGCTCGGCGCTGATCGACGTGCTCGGCGAGGATTTCATCCGCACCGCCCGCGCCAAGGGCCTCGCCGCAACGCGCCGTGCTGTGGCGGCACGCGCTGCGCAACGCGCTGATCCCGGTCTGACCATCCTCGGCCTGCAATTCGCCTTCCTGCTCGCCGGCACGATCATCATCGAGAACGTCTTCTACCTGCCCGGCCTCGGCCGGCTGGTGTTCCAGGCAATCACCCAGCGCGACCTGATCGTCGTCGAGAGCGTCGTCATGCTGCTGGTCGCCACCGTCATCATCGTCAACCTGCTGGTCGACCTGTCCTACGCGGTCGATCGATCCGCGGCTGCGCACGCCGCACATGAGCGAGCCCGCGGCAATCGCCGACATTGCACCGAGCCCGGGCTTCTGCCGCGCGCGCCTTCGCCAACCGCTCTTTCGTCGCCGGCCTGGCGATCACCGCGCTGATCGCGCGCGATGGCCGCTGTCTCGCTGTTCTGGGCGCCCTATGACGTCGCCTACCTGCCGGTGACCGACCGCATGCAGACGCCGACCGCGGCGCACTGGTTCGGCACCGATCATTTCGGCCGCGACATCCTGTCGATGATCATGGTCGGCGCGCGCAACTCGATCGCCGTGGCGCTGGTCGCGGTCGGCATCGGCATGGGCATCGGCGTGCCGCTCGGCTGCCTTGCCGCCGCGCGCGGCGGCCTGGCTCGACGAGATCGCTGATGCGCTTCAACGATCGTGATCTTCGCCTTCCCGGCGCTGCTGTCGGCGATCATGATCACCGCGATCTTCGGCCCCGGCGCGATCAACGCCATCATCGCCATCGGCATTTTCAACATCCCGGTGTTTGCCCGCGTTGCCCGCGCCGGCGCGCTGGCGCATATGGCCGCGCGAATTCATCCTGGCCGCCCGCGCCGCCGGCAAGGGCGACGCGCTGATCACCGTCGAGCATATCCTGCCGAACATCGCCAGCCTGCTGCTGGTCCAGGGCACGATCCAGTTCGCGCTCGGCATTCTTGCCGAAGCCGGGCTTGCCTATGTCGGCCTCGGCGCGCAGCCGCCGGTGCCGAGCTGGGGCCGCATGCTGTTCGACGCCCAGACGCGGATGATGGTCGCGCCGCAGCTGGCGATGTTTCCCGGCCTGGCCATCGTCATCACCGTGCTCGGCCTGAACCTGCTCGGCGACGGCATCGCGCGACATCCTCGATCCGCGACTGCGCGGCGAGCGCAGCGATGAGCCTGCTCGAAATCGAGCATCTGTCGCTCGCCATCGGCGGACGGCCGATCCTCGAAGGACGTCGATTTTCAGATCGAACGCGGCGAGGTCATGGGCCTGGTCGGCGAATCCGGTTCCGGCAAATCGATGACGGCGCTGTCGGTCATGCGCTTGCTGCCGCATGGCGCGCGCCTTCCGGCGCGATCACGCTTCGACGGCGCCGAACTGACCCGCGCCACCGAAGCGCAGATGTGCGCACTGCGCGGCGACGACATCGGCATGGTGTTCCAGGAGCCGATGACCGCGCTCAATCCGGTCAAGACGATCGGCGAGCAGGTCGCCGAAGGCATACGCTGGCACACCAGGATAGTCGCGCCGAGTCGCCGCTCGAGCGCGCCGCCGAAGATGCTCGACAGCGTCGGCCTGCCGCAGCAGCAATTCCCGCTCGGCCGCTATCCGCACGAACTTTCCGGCGGCCAGCGCCAGCGCGTCGTCATCGCCATTGCCTGCGCGCTGCAAGCCGAAACTGCTGATCGCCGACGAGCCGACCACCGCGCTCGACGTCAGCGCTGCAGGCGCAGATCCTCGAACTGCTGCGCGACCTGGTCGCCGCAAACACATGGGCATGCTGCTGATCTCGCACGACCTCGGCGTCGTCGCCGAGATGGCCGACCGCATCACCATCCTGCGCGGCGGGCAAATCCTCGAGACCGGGCCGGCACGCGCGATTCTGCGCCAGCGCACGCATCCCTACACCCGCGCGCTGGCGGAGGCTTCCGCCCACCATCCCGAGCGCCGCTCGCCGCCGGTCCTCAGCGCCGCCGCAAGCGCATCGCGCCAGGAACCGGTGCTCGCCGTTGCCGACCTGGTCTGCCGCTATCGCCTGCCGCGCCGCTCCTGGTTCGAGCCGGCGAGTTTCTTTTCGGCGGTCGACGGCGTCTCGTTCAAGTCTATCGCGGCCAGACCATGGGCCTGGTCGGCAAATCCGGCAGCGGCAAGTCGACCCTTGCCCGCACGATCCTCGGCCTGCACGCGCCGGCGGCGGGTTCATTGCGCGTGGCAGGTCGCGACATCGCCGGCGGGCGATCGCGAGGCCATCGCCCATGCCCGCCGCCACACCCAGATCGTCTTCCAGGATCCCTACGGCTCGTTCAATCCGCGCCACCGAATCGGCCGGATCGTCGCCGAGCCGCTGCACCTGCGACCGCAAATGGACGCGCGCGGAACGGGCAGAGCGCGTGCGCAAGGCGCTCGATTCGGTCGGCTTGCCGGCCGACGCCGGCGAACGCTTCCCGCACGAATTTTCCGGCGGCCAGCGCCAGCGCATCGCCATTGCCCGCGCCCTCGTCAACGACCCCGACCTGATCATCGCCGACGAACCGGTTTCGGCGCTCGACGTCTCGATCCGCGCGCAGATTCTCGATCTGCTCAGCGAGTTGCGCGACCGCTTGCACGTCGCCTACCTGTTCATCAGTCACGACCTGTCGGTGATGCGGGCATTCTGCGACGAGGTGATGGTCATGCACGACGGAAAAATCGTCGAAACCGGCGTCACTGGGGAAGTGCTCCGTCGGCCGCAGCACGAATATACCCGCACCCTCGTCGCGGCCGCGCCTGATCTGGAGCGCGCCATCGCCGCGGCCGGTTAGCCGCTGCCGAACGCAGACCGGGCCGCGTAGCGAATTTCGCCCGGGCCCGGCCGCCGAATTCATGACTGAAGGCTGATGCCCCGGTACGCAGTACCTGATCCGGGGATCGAGGCGTTCGATTGCCGCCTCGCCCCGCTTTTTAGCCGGATATCGTAAACAAGCGGTTAGAATAGGGTTAGCCAACACTTAACACGCGATTTTTTTCGCGGTTTTTTTCCAATTATCCGCCGCGTGCGCGCTCAACGCCCGCACCCGCGCGGCGCAGAACTTGAATTCGGGGATTTTGCCGAACGGATCGAGTTTCGGATTGGTCAGCCGGTTGGCCGGGCTTTCGGCAAAGCAGAACGGCATGAAGATCATCCCGTCGGCGACATCGCGATCCTCGCGCAGCAACGCCCGGATGATGCCGCGCCGGGTCTCGACTTCGATCATCGCGCCGGGCGCAAATCCGTGTCGGGCGATCTCGCGCCCGTTCATGGCCGCAATTCCCTCCGGCTCGATCGCGTCGAGCACTTCGGCGCGCCGTGTCATCGCCCCGGTGTGCCAGTGCTCGAGCAGGCGTCCGGTCGTCAGCACCATCGGATATTTTTCGTCGGGAACCTCGTCGGGCGCCTTGAGATCGGCCGGCACCAGCTTGCCGCGGCCGTCAGCGGTCGGGAAGCGCTCGCGGAAGATGATGTCGTTGCCCGGTTTGTCGGGCGCATCGGCCGGATAGGTGACGCAATCCTCGCGCTCGATACGCTCCCAGTCGATATTGGCGAGCGACGGCATCACCTGCTGCATCTCGCGATAGACATCGGCGACGCTGGCGTAGTTCCAGCCGAGGCCGAGCCCGTTGGCGAGATCGCGGATCAGTTCCCAATCCTGGCGCGCCTGCCCCGGCAAGCGCCAGCGCCGGCCGGCCGATCTGCACCTGGCGGTTGGTGTTGGTGTAGGTGCCGAGCTTCTCGGCATGGGCGGAAGCCGGCAGCACGACATCGGCGTGCCAGGCGGTCTCGGTCAGGAAAATATCCTGGACGACGAGATGCTGCAGATGCGCCAGCGCTTCGCGCGCATGCGTCTGGTCGGGGTCCGACATCGCCGGGTTCTCGCCCATGATGTACATGCCCTTGATCTGATCGGCATGGATGGCATCCATGATCTCGACCACCGTCAGCCCGCGCTTCGGATCGAGCGGCCGGCCCCACAAGTCGGTGTATTGTGCGCGGATGTCCGGGATCCTCGACCGATTTGTAGTCGGGGAAGAACATCGGGATCAGGCCGGCGTCAGACGCACCCTGGACATTGTTCTGGCCGCGCAGCGGATGCAGGCCGGTGCCTTCGCGCCCGACATGGCCCGTAATCAGCGCCAGCGCGATCAGGCAGCGGGCGTTGTCGGTGCCGTGCGTATGCTGCGAAATGCCCATGCCCCAGAAGATGATGCTGCGCTCGGCCTTGGCATAGGTGCGCGCGATGTCGCGGATCAATTCGGCCGCGAAACGCCGCACACCTCCGCCATCGCTTCCGGCGGGAAATCCCTGACCTTTTCCTTCAGTGCCTCGAAGCCGGAGACGTGCGCTTGGACGTATTGTTCGTCGTAGAGCTTCTCGGCGACAATGACGTGTGCAGCATGGCGTTGAGCAGTGCCACATCGGTGCCCGGCTTGAAACGAACCGGGTGCGTCGCGTGCCGCATCAGTCCCTGTCCGCGCGGGTCGATGACGATCAGCTTGGCGCCGCGCTTTGCCGCCTGCTTCAGATAGGTCGCCGCCACCGGATGGTTCTGCGCCGGCCGCGCGCCGATGACGACGATGCAGTCGGACTGCTCGGCCGCGTTGAACGGCGCCGACACCGCACCCGAGCCGATGCCTTCGAGCAGCGCCGCGACGGAAGATGCATGGCATAGCCGCGTGCAGTGGTCGACATTGTTGGTGCCGAAACCCTGGCGGATGAGTTTCTGGAACAGATAGGCCTCTTCGTTGGAGCCCTTGGCCGAACCGAAACCGGCAAGCGCGGCGCCGCCATCGCTGCTCTAAAATCTTCTTGAGGCCCGAGACGGCCTTCGCCATTGCCTCGTCCCAACTCGCCTCGCGGAACACGGTCAGCGGATCGACGCCCTTCAGGTCGATATCGCCGCGCTTCGGCGCATCCTCGCGCCGGATCAGCGGTTTCAATAGCCGCTCGGGATGGCGGACATAGTCGAAGCCGAAGCGGCCCTTGACGCAGAGCCGGTTCTCGTTGGCCGGACCGTTGCGGCCATCGATCTGGACAATGCGATCGCCCTTGACGCGCACCGTCGTCTGGCAACCGACGCCGCAATAGGGACAAACCAAATCGACCGACTTGTCGAAGTCGGCGACCGCGCGGGTTTGGCCGCCTTGTCCATCAGCGATTTTTCATAAAGCGCGCCTGTCGGGCAGGCCTGAACGCATTCGCCGCAGGTCACGCAGGTCGACAGCCCCATCGGGTCGGCAAAATCGAACACCGGCACGGCATGATGGCCCCGATATCCCATGCCGATGACGTCGTTGACCTGCACCTCGCGGCAGGCACGCACGCACGCGCCGCAGGCGATGCAGGCGTCGAGGTTGACGGCAATGGCAGGGTTGGTGATGTCGTATTCACCCGCGTGGCCTTCAAACTTCGACGGCAACGCCTTGAGCCGTCGATCCCCATCTTGCCGGCCCAAGCCCAGAAATCGGCTTGCGGATCGGGCGATTCCGCCTGCGGTCGCATGTCGGCGGCGAGCAATTCGAACACCATGCGCCGGCTCTTGTCGGCGCGTTCGCTGTCGGTCGAAACCTTCATGCCTTCGGTCGGCTTGCGGATGCAGGAGGCAGCCAGCACCCGCTCGCCCTCGATCTCGACCATGCAGGCGCGGCAATTTCCGTCCGGCCGGTAGCCCGGCTTGTCGAGATGGCACAGATGCGGAATGCGCTTGCCCTCGCGCTTGGCGACTTCCCAGATCGTCTCGCCCGATTGAGCCGTGACGGAGCGGCCGTCGAGGAAGAAAGCGATAGGCTCAGCCATGCCACAACCCTTGATTGATGGTAACGTATACGATACCATGGAACAATGGAACTGCGCGAATATGTTGACGATGCAGGTCGCTCACCATTTGGCGAATGGTTCGAATCCCTTCCTCCGCCGGCGGCCAGGCGCGTAGTCCAGGCTTTGGCAAAGCTGGAAGCCGGGCTGACCGGCAGTTTGAAGGCAGTCGGGAGCGGCGTGAGCGAGCTGAAAATCGATTTCGGGCCGGGTTACCGCGTATACTTCGGGCGCGAAGCCAGCCGATGGATAATCTTGTTGGGCGGCGGTTCGCAAAAGCGCCAATCAGAGGATATCCGCAATGCAATTCGGCGCTGGGTCCAGCACAAGAAGATGAAAGGAAACTGACATGGCGCTGACCCGCGATTTCCACCAGACCGTCGTTAACAGAGTGCGCGGAGAACCGGAATTTGCGGCCGAGATGCTGCGAGGCGCAAGCGAAGCGTTTCTCGATGGCGAAGTCGAGGTCGGAAACGCGATGTTGCGCGACTATGTGAATGGCACCATAGGCTTCAAGCGGTTGGCGCAAGAAACCGGCATTGGCGAAAAGAGCCTGATGCGCATGTTTTCGGCGAACGGCAACCCGCGCTCGCGCAACCTGTTCAAGGTGATCGCCGCGCTGCAGCATCTTTCGAACCGGCATTTGTCCGTGGCTGCGGAGTAGCTCTGGCTCCATCACCCTGCCTCCGCAAAATATTTGAGCCAATGGTTGACCGGGTTCGGCGCCGCTTGTCCGAGGCCGCAGATCGAGGCATCGCGCATGACCTGCTCGATATCGCGGATCGTTGCTCGATCGGGTTTGCCGGGCTTTCGACAACAGCGCCACCAGCTTCTCCGTTCCTGCTCGGCACGGCGTGCACTGGCCGCAGCTTTCATGCGCGAAAAATTGCAACGTGTTCAGCACAGCCGCCTTCACGTCATCCGTGTCGGAAAGGATCACCACGGCATGGCTGCCGACAAAGGCATCGAGCTTGGCCAGTTCGCCGCGCCCAGGCGAAGCCGGTGATCCTGGAAATCGAGCGCGATGTCGCCCATCGCTGCCGGCAATACGCCACCGGAGGCGCCGCCCGGATAATAGGCCGCGAATTTGTGGCCGTCGGCCATGCCGCCGCAGCGATCGATCAGTTGGCGCACGGTGATGCCGGCAGGCGCAAGCACCACTCCCGGCTTCTTCACGCGGCCCGAAACCGACCACGAACGCGGCCCGGGATGATCCATCGCCGCCTTGCTTGGCAAACCACTCCGGTCCTTTCTCGGCAATGTCGCGGATCCACCACAGCGTCTCGACATTGTGATTGAGCGTCGGCCGGCCGAACAGCCCGACCTCGGCGACATAGGGCGGGCGGTGCCGCGGCAAGCCGCGCTTGCCCTCGATCGATTCGATCATCGCCAACTCTTCGCCGCAGATATAGGCGCCGGCTCCGCGCCGCAACTCGATGAAGCCTTTCGGGAATTGTCCGCTTGCCTTCCAGCGCCGCGATCTCGGTGCGCAGGATTTGCAGGACCGCCGGATATTCATCGCGCATGTAGAGGTAGATGCGTTCGGCTTCGACGAAATGCGCCGCGATCAACGCGCCTTCGAACATGCGGTGCGGATCGCGCTCCAGGTAATAGCGGTCCTTGAACGTGCCCGGCTCGCCCTCATCGCCGTTGATCGTCATCAGGCGCGGTCCGGCATAAGAGCGAACAAACTGCCATTTCTTTCCCGCAGGAAAGCCCGCGCCGCCGAGACCGCGCAATCCGGCATCGGCCAGCATCTGCGCAAATGCCTCGAAGCCGAACGCGCCGGAACGCACCCGCATCAGCCATGTCGTAGCCGCCATTGGCGCAATATTCGTCGAGGGCGACATAGGCCGGCCGGTTCGGCGCAAAATCGCGATTGGCCTTTCCGCTCTTCGTCAGTTTCAGCAATTCGCGCGCGTTTGCGTTGCCAATCTCTCGGTCGCCGATTCGCGCCGCCGGCGCGACATCGCAACCGCCCATGCATGGGGCGCGAACGATGCGTACTGCCGATGGATCGACGCCCGCCTGCAATTGCGGCAATCAGATGTCTCGGCGCCGGCGAGCATGCACGACAGCGAATCGCAGACGCGGATCGTCAATGGTGGCGGCGCCGCCTCGTCTTCCTTGACGATATCGAAATGATCGTAGAACGAGGCGACTTCATAGACCTCGGCTTGCGACAGCCGCAGCCAATCGGCCAGCGCGCGCAAATGCCGCGCCGAAAGATGGCCGAATTGGTCCTGGACACGATGCAGGCATTCAATCAGCAGGTCGCGCCGATCGCTGCATGCCGGCGAGCAGCGCATCGCTACTTCGGCAAGCGCTGCTCTCGTCGAGTTGGCGTCCTTTCGGCAGATGCGTCTTGCGCTGGCCTTTGCCGCGTCGAGCGGAATATCCATGGCAGGCGGGTTCTCCCAAAACAAATTTCCTGGCGGCGGGCTGCTTGCCCGGACAGGAACCCTGTCTGGCCGGGCATATCTTGGCCTAACATTTCCGCGGACAAATCGCAACCCGGCTTGCGACGCCTGACCTTCTGGAACGCGCCAGCCGTGCCTGCGTATGATTGACGAAAATGAAATAACGATATAAAGAAGTCTTTATATCCCGAAACCGAGAGATGGCGCGTGTCTGCTGATTCACCGTCGCTGTCGGAAATTGCTGGCCGAAAAAGGCGTTCTGCTGGCCGACGGCGCTACCGGCACCAACCTGTTCGACCGTGGGCCTGGTGTCCGGCGAAGCGCCGGAACTGTGGAACGAAAGCGCACCCGAAAAGATCCGCAGTTGCACCGCGAATTCGTCGATGCCGGCGCCGATATCATCCTGACCAACTCCTTCGGCGGCACCCGCCAGCGCCTGAAACTGCACAACGCCCAGGATCGCGTTCACGCCATCAACAAGCGCGCCGCCGAAATGGCCCGCGAAGTCGCCGACGCCGCCGGCCGCAAGGTCATCGTCGCCGGCTCCGTCGGCCCGACCGGCGAGTTGCTGGCGCCGCTCGGCGCGCTGACCTACGACGAGGCTGTCGACGCCTTCGCCGAACAGATGGCCGGCCTCAAGGATGGCGGCGTCGACGTCATCTGGATCGAGACCATGTCGTCGGCCGACGAAATCCGTGCCGCCGCGTCGCCGCGATCGCGATCGGCATGCCCTATCGTCTTCACCGCCTCCTTCGACACCGCCGGCCGCACCATGATGGGCCTGCCGCCGAGCCAGTTGCATGCGGTCGCCGCCGACCTGCCTGGCCAAACCGCTTGCCATCGGCGCCAATTGCGGCGTCGGCGCCTCCGACCTGCTGTCTTCCGTGCTCGATCTCCATGCCGCCGATCCTGCGGCCGTGCTGGTCGCCAAGGCCAATTGCGGCATTCCCGTTATTCAGGGCGAGAAGGTCGTCTATTCCGGCACGCCGGAAACGATGGCGAAATACGCTTGCCTCGCCATCGATGCCGGCGCTCGCATCATCGGCGGCTGCTGCGGCACCGCTTGCGACCACCTCGCCGCCATGCGCAAGGCGATCGACAGCCATGTGCGCGGCGAATTCCGACCATCGAGGACAATCGAGGCCGCAATCGGCGCCAATGGTCAACTCGCCAGCGGCCAACGACGCAGCCCCGCGCGAGCGGCGGGGCCGGCGAAGGGCCAACCGTCCGGCGTCGGAAACATTGAAAAGGCCGGCGTATCCGCCGGCCCTCCGATTTTCCAAGCCAGATCGCGCTCGCTTACCTCCCGCCAAGCGCACCCGGCCAGCCGCACCAGCCCGACGAATTCGCCACGATAGCCAAATTCGTCGCTTGCCCTTGGCGGCATTGGCGATTTCGCCGATCTTGTCGTAGCCGAACTTCGCCAGCGCGTCGGCGTCGCGCAGTTTCTGCCCGAAGGCGGCAACCGCCACCGAGAAGCGCACGTCCTGCGGTGCGGCGTCGAAATCGGTCTTCAGTTGATCGGTAACCGGCAGGTTGACCAGCTCGCGACGTGTCGCCGTCCGGCTGCTTGTAGCGCAACTTAACAAAGGCCAATTCATCGCTGGCGCCAACCGGCGCCGCCGATTGCGCCGCCTGCTGCGCCATAGCGCAACTGGCTCACCGTCTCGGCCGCGCTGCCCTTCGGCGTCAGTTCGTAGATCGCGGTCACCGAATGGCCCGAGCCGATTTCGCCGGCATCGATCGCGGTCATTGTTGAAATCCTCGCGGTTGAGCGCCCGCGTTTCGTAGCCGATCAGCCGGTATTCGCTGATCCGCGACGGATTGAACTCGACCTGGATCTTCACGTCCTTGGCGATCGTGAACAGCGTCGAGCCAGCTTCCTGCACCAGCGTCTTTTCGGCTTCGGCGAGCGTATCGATATAGGCCGCCGTGCCGTTGCCGTTCTGGGCGATGGACTTGCATCATCTGGTCGTTGTAGTTGCCCTCGCCCGAAGCCCATGACCGACAGGAACACGCCGGACTTGCGCTTGTCCTCGATCAGCCGCTTCAGCGAAGCATCATCGGACGGACCGACATTGAAATCGCCGTCGGTGGCCAGCATCACGCGGTTAACGCCGCCCTTGACGAAGGCCTTTTCGGCAAGCCGGTAGGCCTCCTCGATGCCGGCAGCGCCCGCCGTCGAGCCGCCGGCGCCGAGCCCGTCGATCGCCGCGACGATCTTTGCCCGCTCCGAGAGCCTTGGTCGGTTCCAGCGCCACGCCAGCCGATCCCGGCATAGGTGACGAGGCCGACGGTATCCTCCGGCGACAGGCGGTCGAGCAGCAGCTTCAGCGACGCCTTCACCAGCGGCAGCTTGTCGGCGTCGTGCATCGAACCCGAAGTATCGATCAGGAACACCAGATTGGAGCGCGGCTTTTCCGTCGCCGGCAATTCGTAGCCCTTGATCGCCACATGCATCAGCAGCGTGCCGGCGTTCCACGGCGTCGGCATAACCGTGACGGTCGGGCGGAACGGCGTTGCCGCCGTCTCCGGCGCCGGCCAGTCATAGGGGAAATAGTTGATCATTTCCTCGACCCGCACGCTGTCGCGATCAGGCATCACGCCGTTCTTCAACTGCCGGCGCACGAAAGCATAGGACGCGGTATCGACGTCGATCGAGAAGGTCGACACGGGTTCCTCGGCGACCCGCTTGACCGGATTGGTCGAGAACTTTTCGATCCGGTCGCGGCTGCTCGCGTTCGAGATGCGGCTCCGGCCGCGGCGGCAGCACGGCTACTGAAAATTCCTGCGATTGCGGGGCTTGCAGCGCCCGCATCACGCCGTTGGCGACCGGCGCCGCCTGCTTGCGTGCCACCAGAGCCTGGTCGGAGCGCGTCGCCGATTTGCCGGCTTCATTCTGTCGCCCGAGCTTGTCGACCAGCTCCGTCTTTGCTTTCAGCTCCTCGTCGGCGAGCTTTGTGAGGACATCGGAATCCTTCTCTTTTCCCGCTTCGCCGCCGAGCACATGCGGCGGAATTGCGGTCATGGTGCCCGACTGCATCAGGTTCCAGGTGATGACGCCGGCAACGGGAATGAGCAGCAGGGTAGCGATTGCCGGGCCGGCCAGGCGGCCGCCGGACAGGTTTTTCGTGCGCATGAAAGGTCTCCAGATTCGGGATGCCCCGGACAGGAGACGCCGCAGCATGACCCGTTCCTTGGGGTGCCGCGGAAATATTTTGTTGCCGGTCGAATTCCTTGAGGGCCGCGTCAACGGCGCGCGCAAGCGCCGCGTCGCCCGGCGTCGGCGCCCGGATACGAGCCAGCAGGTCGAGATCGTCACGTTTCGTCATCGCTCATTGCCTCCGCCTGACAACACCCTTTTCAGCCGCTTGCGCGCTTCGTGGATGTGCCAGGACACCGTCTTTTCACTGCAGCCCATCGCCGCGGCGGCATCGGCGTGGCTAAGCCCTTCGCCGTGGACCAGCAGCACCGCGTCGCGCTGCTTTTCCGGCAGGCCGCGCACCGCTTCCCAAAGTTGCCCCGCCGGATCGCCGTCGTCATTCGCCTCGCCCGCCGCATCGATGACGGCGAAAGTCAGCATCGCGTCGGCAATCCGCTTCTGGCGCGCTTGCCTTCTGCCCCAGTCGCGCACCGCGTTCAGCGTCAGCGCGTGCAGAAAGGTCGCAAACGAGGCTTCGCCGCGGAATGAACCGACGGCATGGGCGAGCCGCACGCAGACTTCCTGGGCGACATCCTCGGCATCGGCGCGATTTCCGGTCCAGCGCCAGGCGAGGCGGAACAGAAAATCGTATCGACCCGCCACCAGGCGCGCGAACGCCGCCCGTTCGCCGGATCGCGCCCGCGCGATCAGCTCGTCCTCGCTGTCGGCGACAGCGGTTTGGGCCAGCCCGCTATGCATTCTGCCCGCCACTCATTGCAAGATTAGACGCAGGCGATTGCGAATTCCTTGGGAGGCGCAGAATTTTTTTCAAAGGAAAGGCCCTGGCCGCCGGGCGGCCAGAGCCTTTCATGATCGGTCGCTGATCTCAGAGCCCGTCGATATCGCCGACCGCCCTTTTCAGGATCTCGACCGCCTTTTGTGCCTGTTCGGCGGTCAATTCACCGCTGCGCATGCGCCTGAACAGCGAACGGCGCAGTGAGCGGAACGCCTCACCCATTGCAATGCCCTGGATGTCGCCGGACGCCTCGTCGAGTTGCTCGTTGATGCGATCGAGGTCGGCCTGGTTTTCCTTCAGATAGGCGCGGCCGGCTTCGGTGATCGTATAGAGGCGTTTGTTGCCGCTTGCCTGCGAGACGACCAGATCGGCCTCCTCCATCATCTGCAGCATCGGATAGATCGCGCCGGGGCTCGGGCTATACGCGCCGTGAAAGCGCGTCTCCAGCGCCTTGATGATGTCGTAGCCGTGGCGCGGTTCCTCGGCGATCAGGCCGAGCACGACGAGGCGCAAAGCGCCGGCATCGAACATGCGGGCGCCGCGCCCGCCGAACGGTCCGCCGAAATGGCGGCCGAAACCGCCGCCGCCCATGCCGCCGAATCCGCCGCCGCGGCCGAAATGGCGCCCGGCCGCCCAGCGGCCGCCGCACCCATGCCCCCAATGTCCCTCTGAATGTCCATGATGACCATGCATCGCTCTGCTCCTGAGATATATCGTTGAAGCGTTATATCTAATCAACGATATATCTTTTGCAAGAGGCGATTTTAGGATTCTTGGTCTGCCCTGGTCAGGCCTTAGCGAATGCCGCCATGTGGAACCGCATCTGCTCCGGCGGATAGCGCCAGGATGCGCCGTAGGGGCAGGCGTTCCGCGCCGCGCAGCCGTCGCCCATGCAGTCGGGGGTGTTTCGGCCGGTTGAATCGCTGCGTGAGGATGTGCCGGCCGACAGGTATTCGCGGCACGCTGCGACGGCAAAGCCGGTTGCCGAAAAAGCGTCGACGGGACAAGCGCTTAGGCAGGGTTTCTCGACACATCCGTCACACAGGTGAATCGGATTCGTCAGGTCGTTGAATCGAAATCTCGGTTTCAAACACCAGCGCCGCCCGACAGGCATGCCAAAGCCCGTATTGCGGATGCATCAGGATCCCGAGCGGCGACGGCCGCAGGCCCTCGGCCCGCATTGCCCATTGCTGGAACGGTGGCCACGGCCGGTCGAAGGGAAACACGGCGCGTGCGCCGAATTTGGCCGCAATCGGCTCGACGACCACGCGCGTCCAGGTATCGAGCGGGTTCTTCGGAACAGGCGACTGCCGTGACATCCATCGCCGGAAATGCGGCCACATTGCCCCGCCGGCATTGCCAACCAGCAACGCGCTTCGTGCCGGGGCACTGTGATTTCCGGTCGAGAAAGCCTCGCCATCGCCGACGCGGAATCCGCCGCGAAGGATCAGGCCGTGCAATGCCAACGCCGCGGAAACGGCTTCGGCATCGGCAGGGCTTTGCGGGCGGCGCGCCATCTCAAACGCCCGTCGGCTCATTCAACCGCCACACCGACCGCACGATCCGATTGCCGACGATCGCCCGGCTATTGGCCTCGGCGATCGCCTCGCCCTTTCAGGTGAAGGCGTCGGGCATCGATTCCTTTTTGCTGGCGGACAAATTCGCTCAGCGCGTCGGCGATTGCCGGATCGAGCGCCGGCGCCTCGTACTGCTCCAGCCAGTGGCGGGCAATCGCGTTGGCGCGCTCCTCGGTGCGCTTTCCCCTTCCAGTTCCCACTGCTCGAAGGAATTGTTGTCGGCGACATTGGAGACGTGGAACGCGGTCTGGAAATTCTCCCGCGTGTGGGTGCAGCCGAGATAGTGGCTGCCCGGCCCGACCTCGCGGATCGCGCTCATCGCCTGGCCGTTTTCGCTCATGTCGACGCCGGCCGCCATTTTTTGCGCGGCAACGAGCTGGTCGGCGTCCATGATGAATTTTTCGTAGGACGATGCCAGCCCGCCTTCGAGCCATCCGGCCGCATGCAGCATGAAATTGACGCCGGCCGGCCATCGTCGGCCACAGCGTGTTGGCGCTCTCGTAGGCGGCCTGCGCGTCCGGCAGCTTTGACCCGGTCAGCGACCCGCCGGAGCGGAACGGCAGGTTGTAGCGCCGTGCAAATTGCGCCGCCGCCATCAGCACCATCGCCGGTTCCGGCGTGCCGAAGGTCGGCGCGCCCGATTGCATCGAGATCGCCGTGGCAAACGTGCCGAAGATCACCGGCGCACCCGGCCGGCAGAGCTGCGTCAGCGCGATGGCGCTGGTTGCCTCGCACAGTACCTGCGTCAGCGTGCCGGCGACCGTCACCGGGCTCATCGCCCCGCCGACGATGAACGGCGATATCACGGTCGCCTGGTTGGCCTTGGCATAGACCTTCAGCGCGCCGAGCATGGTTGCGTCGATGACCAGCGGCGAATTGCAGTTGATCAGGCTGGTGATGACGCAGTTTTGGTCGACGAATTCCTCGCCGAACAGGATTTGCGCCATCGCTACAGTGTCGTCGGCCCGCTCCGGCGCGGTCACCGAGCCCATGAACGGCTTGTCCGACAACGTCATGTGCGCCGCGACCATGTCGAGATGGCGCTTGTTGACCGGGATGTCGACCGGTTCGCACACCGTGCCGCCGGAATGGTGCATCGCCGGCGCCATGTAGGCGAGCTTCACGAAATTGCGGAAATCCTCGATCGTCGCATAGCGCCGCTTGCCCTCGAGATCGCGCACGAAGGGCGGCCCGTAGACCGGCGCGAACACCGTGGCGTGCCCGCCGATCGTGCACGTTGCGCGCCGGATTGCGCGCGTGCTGCATGAACTGGCTCGGCGCCGTCTTCATCAGTTGCGCGGCACAGCCCCTTCGGAAAATGCACGCGCTCGCCCTTGACGTCGGCGCCGGCTCGCTTCCACAGTTTCAGCGCCTCCGCATCGTCGCGATATTCGACGCCGATCTCCTCCATGCACCGTGTCGGCATTGTCCTCGATAATCTCGACCGCCTCGGCCGAAAGGATATCCGTAGGCGGCAATTTGCGCTTGATAAAAGGCATGCTTACCGGCCGCTGGCCGGTGCGCGACTGGCGCCGCGCCGCCGCGCCGCCGGCACCGCGCGCCGCGCCGCGCGCCGCTTTGGCCCTCCTCGCCGCGCACTACCGCTTCACTCATGCTTTCACACTCCGAAAATCAGCGTTGTTGGCAGTTGCGGCCGATTTTACGTGCCACGGTCGATCGTAGAAGTCCAAAACCGCCGAGAAAGGTCGCAGTCGTCGCTTTCCTTGCTTCCGATGTCGCTGGCGGGCGTCTTTCGGCACCGATATTCCCGTGATAAAGGCCCGGCAATCAAGCTTTCGGGCAATTCGCCCGGACACGAGCGAGGAATCGACGAATATGGCCGACGACGAAATCATCCTGTCGGAACTCACTGACGACGAACTTGTCCTGCAGATGCTCGACGACCTCTATGACGGCCTCAAGCCGGAAATCGAGGAAGCGACCCACATCCTGCTCGATCGCGGCTGGGCGCCCTACAACGTCCTGACCAAGGCGCTGGTCGAGGGCATGCGCATCGTCGGCATGGATTTTCGCGACGGCATCCTGTTCGTGCCCGAGGTGCTGCTTGCCGCCAACGCCATGAAGGGCGGCATGGCGATCCTGCGCCCGCTGCTGGCCGAAACCGGCGCGCCGAAACTCGGCACCATGGTCATCGGCACCGTCAAGGGCGACATCCACGACATCGGCAAGAACCTCGTCGGCATGATGATGGAAGGCGCCGGCTTCGACGTCATCGACCTCGGCATCAACTCCGACGTCGACAAATACCTGGCCGCGATCGAGAAACACAAGCCCGACATCATCGGCATGTCGGCTTTGCTGACGACGACCATGCCCTATATGAAGGTCATCATCGATACGCTGAAGGAAAAGGGCATCCGCGACGATTACATCGTGCTGGTCGGCGGCGCGCCGCTCAACGAGGAATTCGGCAAGGCCATCGGCGCCGACGCCTATTGCCGCGACGCTGCCGTCGCGGTCGAGACCGCCAAGCAGTTCATGGCGCGCAAGCACAACCAGATGGGCGCCAGGGCAAATGTTTGACGCCAAAGAAATTGCCGTGAGTTCAATCGGTTAGGCCGATTTCCGGAATCGCTTTGGCAGCGACTTGAAATCGATCTGGCAACAACCGGATTCAAATTGTGAGCTTTGCCGTGCCACCGCAACCGAGAAATCGGAAAAATTGCGCGTCATCGCCTGCGGCGCCATCGCCCGCGAGATCATCGCGATTCTGGCGGCGAACGGCATGCAGCATATCGAGCTGACCTGCCTGCCGGCGATCCTGCACAACACGCCCGACAAGATCCCGGCCGAAATCGAGCGCGAGATTGCCGAGGCGCGCGCCGCCGGCGTCTCGCGCATCTTCATCGCCTATGCCGATTGCGGCACCGGCGGGCTGCTCGACGAGCATCTGCGAAAAGCATGGCGTCGAGCGCATCGCCGGGCCGCACTGCTATTCCTTCTTCGCCGGCAACGACGAGTTCGAAAGTTGGGGCGAGGACAACATGCGCGCTTTCTTCCTGACCGATTTCCTCGCCCGCCAGTTCGATGCCTTCGTCACCCGGCCGCTCGGCCTCGACCGCCATCCCGAGCTTCGTGACGTCTATTTCGGCAACTACCAGAAGCTCGTCTATCTCGCCCAGACCGACGACGACGAGCTCGACTATCTGCGCCCAGCGGCTGCCGAAACGCTCGGCCTTGCCTATGAGCGCCGCCGCACCGGCTATGGTGATCTGGAAGCGCCTTGAACAAGATCGGATCGTGAGCACGATCACCACCATCGGCTTCGATGCCGACGACACGCTCTGGCACAACGAGCGCCATTTCCGCCTGACGCAGGAGCGCTTCGCCGCAATTGCTTGCCGGATATGCCGAGCCCGAACATCTGGACGAACGCTGCTGGAAGCCGAGCGGCGCAACATCCGTCACTACGGCTATGGCGCCAAGAGCTTCACCCTGTCGCTGGTCGAAACGGCCATCGAAGTGACGAACGGCCAGGTGCCGGCCACCGTCATCGCCAAAATCCTCGCCGCCGGACGCGAGCTGATGGCCTTTCCGGTCGAGTGCTTCCCCGGCACCGCCGCGGCATTATCAGCATTGAGCGAAAACTACCGGCTGGTGCTGATCACCAAGGGCGACCTGTTCGACCAGGAACGCAAACTCGCCCAATCCGGCCTCGGCGACCATTTCCATGGCGTCGAGATCGTTTCGGAAAAGACACCGGAGACCTATGCGCGCATCTTTGCCCGCCACGGAACCGGTCCCAAACAGGCGATAATGGTCGGCAATTCGCTGAAATCCGACGTACTGCCAGCGCTCGCCGCCGGCGCCTGGGCCGCATATATCCCGCACGAATTCACCTGGGCATTGGAAGAAGCCGAGGAACCCAAGGCCGAACCGCGGTTTCGCCGCTTGCGCCAGATTTCCGATCTGGTCGGCGCCATGGCCCGCCTGAAATCGACCTGATCGCGCCGATTTTGCCTCCGTCCGCCGGAATTCGCACGGCTGTCATGCAAAGAATCCGCGCTTTGGGCGCATATCGCGACTTTGCCGGCGGCAACGATTGGTCTAGAGAGCGGTCGGGAAGGATCGCGGCCTCCGCGCCAACCGCACGCCACCACGGCCCATGCTTCAGGATAGCCCACGCCCGGCCAGTGCCGGCACCAGAGCGCCGGCGCGCGCCGGCGAAGCAGGCGCCGCTTGCCGCGCGCGTCCGCCATGGCGGCGATTGCCGCCAATCCCGGCGTGGCGATCGCAGCGCTCGCATTCGGCGTCTATGCGACCAGCGATGCGCTCATCAAGCTTTCGGGCCGCACGCCGGCATTTTCGAGATCGGCTTTTTCGTCACCCTGTTCGGCTTCATCCCGCTGATCATCACCCGGCCAAAATCGGAACCGTGGTCGCGGCTATTCGTCATGCAGCGGCCGTGGCTCGTGCATCTTCGTGCCATTGTCTCGATTTTCGGCAGCATTTGCAGCGTTTACGCCTTCACGCATCTGCCGCTGGCGGAAGCTTATGCGTTGATTTTCCTCGTCCCGTTTTTCGTCACGCTGTTTTCGATGCTGCTGCTCGGCGAGCCGATCGGCTGGCGGCGCTGGCTTGCTGTCGCTTTCGGCTTCGTCGGAATTCTGCTGGTCGTGCGCCCGGGATTCCGCGAGATCACGCTCGCCCATGGTGCAGGTCTCGGTGTCGCGGTCACCGCTGGCATCAATTTCGTGCTCATGCGCAAGCTTGCCGGCAGCGAGCGGCGCACGACGCTGATTGCGACGCTCTACCTGTACCTGCTCGCTGCTTACGGCCTGCTGCTGTTGCGCGATTTCCACATGCCGGACCGCCAAACCATGCTGGCGCTGCTGGCTGCCGGCTGCTTTTCCGGTGTCGGCCACCAGTTGATCCTGACCGCTTCGAAGCTGGCGCCGGCGAGCCACATCGGCCCGGTCCAGTACAGCCAGATCGGTTGGGCGATCTTTTACGGCATCGTGTTTTTCGGCGAAGATTCCCGACACGCTAACCTATCTCGGTCTGGCTGTCGTCGCCGCGTCCGGGTTGTTCACATTGTTCCGCGAGGGCATGCGCTTCGGCTGGCGCAATCGCCCGCCCGCGACCCGCCCGTTCCTTCGGATTTGAAGCAATTCCAGGAAAAGTGGGTGCCACTTTTCTGTCCGGAATTGCGATGAAAAAAATGCCCGCCCTATCCGCCGGCGCCTTTTTTCAGCAGCGGATCGACGTCGGCGCCACGCGCCGCATGGGCAAACGAGGCGAAATGCCCCTCTTCCAGCATGTCGCGGCAAGCGCGGATCACAGCCGCTTGCGCCAGGCGCGCCGACCATCGAGCCGATCGAGATGCGCCGCGCGCCGAGCGCCGCGATATCGGCGACTTTCATCTTTGCAAACGGCCCAACGGCGAGGATGTTGACCGGCTTCTTCACTGACTGGACGACACGGCGCGCCGCTTCCGCGTCCGCCAATATCGGCACATACAGCAGGTCGGCGCCGGCCGCCTCGAACGCCTGGATACGGCGGATTGCTTCGTCGAGCTTGTAGTTGCCCGTCAACAGGCCATCGGCCCGCGCACACAATACGAAAGGATCCGGCAGCGCCCGCGCCGCCGCCGACGCCGCGCGGATGCGCTCGACCGCGAGCTCGAAATCATAGGGCGTGTGGCCCTCGACCATCTGCGTGTCCTCGATCGAGCAACCCGAAAGCCCGGCCTCGCGGGCCAGCCGAACGGTGCGCGCGACTTCTTCGGGGGCATCTGCAAAGCCATTCTCGAAATCGCCGGAGACAGGCAGTTTCGTCGCTCCGACAATGGCCGAGGCGTGCGTCAACGCCTCGTCACGGGTGACTCGACCCATGTCCGGCCGGCCGAGCGTAAAGGCCATTCCGGCGCTGGTCGTCGCCAGCGCCTTGGCGCCGAACGCCGCCATGACCCGCGCCGAGCCGAGATCGAACGGATTGGGGATGAGGAAGCAGCCCTTTGCGTGCAGTTCGGCAAATGCACGGTGGCGTTGCGAAAGGGCGCTCATTCGGCGACATCCTTTTTCTGCTGGTCGGCGCCATAACTCTGCGCCAGGCGCTTCAGCCGGTTGGCCGCGTCGATCAGTTGCGGCTCAGCCACGCACAGCGAAACGCGGATATGTCCGGCCGCGGCCGGACCGAAGCTCTCGCCCGGCATCACCGCCATCGCCTCGTCCTCGAGCAGGCGCCAGGCAAATTCCTCGCCGCTTGCCGCCACCGCACGTACGTCGAGCATGACGTACATGCCGCCCTGCGAACCGCGCACGGTCAAGGCATTGGCGCCGGCCAGCGCCGCCAGAAACACCTCGCGGCGGCGGCGATAGGTCGCGGCGATTTCCTCGACGCCCCAAGCCGTTTTCGATCGCCTCGGCCACGGCGTAGCTGGTGAATTCCGGCAGGCCGTAGGTGATGACGATATTGAGCTCGACGAGCTTGGCGACCACCGCTTCGGGAGCACGCAGCCAGCCGACGCGCCAGCCGGTCATGGCATGGCTCTTCGACACCGAATTGACGACCAGCGTGCGCTCGGCCATGCCGGGCAGCGCCAGCGGCGAGAAGTGGCGACCGGCGCCGGCGACCGTCCAGTAGACCTCGTCGGAAATCAGCCAAAGTCATGGTCGCGGCAAAACCCCCCGATCGCTTCCATCGTCTCGCGCGAATAGATCGCGCCGCTCGGGTTGTTGGGCGAATTGATCAGCAGCACACGGGTATTCGCCTGGCGGACCGTCTCAAGGGCTGCCCGCGTCGGCTGAAACCCGCTTTCGGCGGAGGCTTCGGCCACGCCGAGTTGCGCACCGGCAAGGCGGAACGTGCCGGGATAGGTGGCATAATAGGGCGAGACGATAATGGCGTGATCGCCGGGATCGATGCACGCCTGCGCCGCCGAGAACAGTGCCGCCTGGCCGCCGACGGTAGCGATGACATTGGCCCGCTTCGTCGCCACCCCGGTGCTTTTTTCACTGAGCACGGCCATCGCGTCGCGCAGCCGGCCGATACCGGGAATGTCGGAATAATGGTGTTTGCCGGCGCGCAAGGCGCGCACGCAGGCCTCCACCGAGTCTTCCGGCGTCGCAAAGTCGTGGTCGCCGATCGAACAGAACAGGATTTCGCGGCCGGCCTGCGCCTGCGCGACCGCGCCAAAATGCACTTCCCAGCCGTTCTTGCCGGCCGGCGCGATGCCGGCGACGCGTTTGGAGATTTCGGGCATGTTGTGTTTCGACTACTTCTTCAGGCGCTGCTTTAAGAGCTTCAGGTATTCATCATCGCCCGCTTTTGCCGCTGCCGCCGGCACAACGCAAGCCGGCTTGTAGTCGAGGCTCATGCCTTTTTTCACGCAACTGCCAACCTGCCATCCCGGCGGCAGGTCGGTCAGGTCGACCGATTGCCATTTCGGATGGCCGTGCTTCTTCAGTTCCTCGAGATTGCCGAGGACCAATGAAGCGAAATCGGAAACCGCCTTGCAACTCTCGCGCTGGTAGGCATTGCCTTTTTCGCTGTAGTCGAACGTCATCAGCACCGCCTTCACCGCCACTGTTTCGACCGGCTCCTTTTGAAAAGGATACGTGTTCGCGGCGATTGTCGCCGGCACATAGGTCGCTTTCAGCGGCCCCTCGGTCAACGGCACAAGGTGATACTTTTCCGGATCGATACGGTCGCTCTCGAACAATTTCGTCGGCGCGCCAGCGACATAGAATACCGCGTCGATATCGCCGGCCAGAAGCTTCTCGAAATCCTCGTCGGTGGAATCGGTAATGCGCTCGGCGTCCTTGACGCGCAGGATGTCGAGGATCAGCGTCGCCGTCAGGTAGGTGCCACTGTCGACCTTGCCGATGCCGACCTTGTGGCCGGAAAGATCGTGCGCGGTGGCAATCTCCTTCTTGGCGAGCAGGTGGACCTCCTCGTTATAGAGCGGGAACATGATGCGCACGCCGCGTACCGCTTTCTGGATTTCGGCGTCGCCGGCCTCGTAGGTCTTCAGGTATTCCAGCACGTCCGACTGGACGATGCCGAATTGCGTGTTCTTGCGATTGCGCACGCCGGCGAAGTTTTCGAGGCTGCCGGCGCTTTCGACCACGTTGAGCGTGCGCCCGCAGGCTTCGCCAAGCTTGGCGACATCGCGACCGATCTGGATGTAGGTGCCCTTGGGGCCGCCGGTCATGATGTTTTTTTCGAACGGATCGTTCGTTTGCGCCTGCGCTGCAAACGCCGCAAAAACCAATGTTAACGCCAGCGCCAATCGCATGGGCCCCTCCGCAATTGCCGAGCCCGGCCGGGACGCCCCCCGGTCGGGCGAGGTTACGGCCTCGAATCGGCCGTAACTTCGCCATCGTGGCGAAGAACTTGGCCGAAACGTGTTCGCAATTTGAGGAAATCCAGCCTTAGAGCAGGAAAAGTGGACGCAACTTTTCCGTCCGGAATAGCGACGAAACGAAAGGTGGATCGGATTCATCGATCCGGAATTGCGAACCGATCTAGCAGTCCGATTGCAGTTTTTCGATCAGGTCGCGCATTGTCGGCGCCGGGCGCCCGGCCGAACACGTCGGACAGCGATTTGGCGACGCATTCGCCCTCGATCAGGCCGGTCGCCAGTCTGTCGCGCTTGCCGGCGTCGAGCCCGTCAAGACCGGCGGTCTCCTGCATCGCCTTGGCAACCAGCAGAGGATCGCGCGGCGATGGCTCGTGACCGGTGACGCTCGCAGCGCCTCCTTGTTTGGCCCCACGCCGGCGGCGGTTTCGCCTCCACCGCCGCCAGGCGAGCAATTCGGCTTCGAGGCGCTTTTGTTCTGCCGTCGCCGCTGCCAGCGCCGCTTCGGACTTGACCAGCGCCGCTTTCGAACCGGCCAATTCCTTGTCGCGATCCTGCAACACGTCTTCGGCGGTTTTCAGTTTGGCCTGCGCGTTTGCGATTTCCTGTTGCAGGCGTTTTGTGTCGGCTTCGGCCTGTGCCAGTTTGGCCTTCAATATCGCCTCGTTCGGCGAGGCAGCCGCCCCGTTCTCGCCGGCCGCCTTTAGCCTTTTCGCGCAGGTTCGCCACTTCGGCTTCCAGCGGCGCAAGTCGCGCGATTTCCGCATCCAGATCCTTCAGCGATTTATCGCGATCGGCGAGAGCAGCCTTGGCGGCGTCGGCTTCGGTTTGCAGGCTCTGCGTTTTCGCCTTGGCGGCGTCAATTTCGCTTTGCAGGATTTCGGATTTGCGCGTTCGCGCCTGCAACTGTGCACGAATGCCGGCGATTTCGTCTTCCTTGGCGTCGAGCGCCGCCTGCAATTGCCCGGCCGATGGCCGGCCCTGGCTCGCGGCAGTTTTGTTCTGCCACCGAAGCCGACGGCCGCCCGTCTGGCCGGCAGTCTTTGCCGCGGCCAGTTCGCCCTGCAGCTTGTCGCGTTCGGCACACAGTCCATTGTTGGCCTTTTCGAGTTCGGCATAGCTGGCATCGAGCTTGGCTAGCAATTCGTCGCGTTCCTTCACCTGGCGTTGCAACGTCGCGAGTTCGCCGTTGCTTTATCGAGCGCCGCCTGTTGCTGCGCGCCTGCAGTGTCGCCGCCGCGCCCTGTCTGCGGCTGAATCGCTTTGGTCCAGCGGCACCTGCCTGCCGTCGCCAGCGCCCTTGGCCGCGCCCAGTTGCCTCGCGCAACTTGTCGCGCTCGGCCGTCAATTCGTTGTTGCGTTTGAATGAGCTCGGCGTAGCCCGCGTCGAGTTCTGCCAGCGTCTTTTCGCGCTCCTTCAACTGACTCTTCAGTTCGTCGACATTGCCAAGCGGCGCCTTGTCGAGCGCTGCCTGCAATTCGTCGGTGACCTGCTGGGCAACCTCCAGACGACCGTTCAGGACCCGCACCTGTTCGGCGAGGTCGACATTCTGCGTCCTCGAGAGCCCTTGCCCGTTCGCTCGTTCACCGTGCCGGCATCGCTGTTGGCAACGGCATCGCTGTCGCCCGAACCATCGGCGTAACCGGTCTTCTGGCGCAGGATGACGAGTTCCTCGTCCTGCTCCGAAATTTTGGCGCGTGCATCCTGCAATTCCGCCTTCAGACTGTCGAGATCGTTGATCTTGGCAAGGTCGATGCCCGGATAGGCGATCAATACCGCGCCAATCGAGATGATCATGCCGATCGTCATGCCGATGACGATCCACACCATGAATCCGACGCCCGATCTCGGCCGCGCCGCCGATCCTCGACCCCATTCGCTCATGGTGTTGCGCTCCGCCTCCGCCTTTGATCAAAATACGGGCGGCTAACGTAATGCGATTTCCTTCACGCTTCCAGTTCCATCGGTCGAGAGCCCGGCAAAATCGAACACGCGCCGGTCGAGCAGATGGCTCGGCCGCACATTGGCGAGCGCGCGGATCATCGTGTCCTTGCGGCCGGGCATGCGCTGTCTCGATATCGGCCAGCATCGCCTTCATGGCGTTGCGCTGCAGGCCTTCCTGGCTGCCGCACAGATCGCAGGGGATGATCGGGAATTTCAGCGCCGCGGCGAATTTCTCGAGATCGGCCTCGGCGCAATAGGCCAGCGGCCGCAGCACCATCACGTCGCCCTCGTCGTTGAGCAGCTTCGGCGGCATCGCCGCCAGCCGTCCGCCATGGAACAGGTTGAGGAAAAAGGTCTCGAGAATATCCTCGCGGTGATGGCCGAGCACCAGCGCCGAGCAACCTTCCTCGCGCGCGATGCGGTAGAGATGGCCGCGCCTGCAGCCGCGAGCACAGCGAGCAATAGGTGCCGTTGTCGGGCAATTTGTCGGTGACGACCGAATAGGTGTCCTGGAATTCGATGCGGTGGGCGATGCCGTGGCGGGAAAGAAAATCGGGAATGACCGATTTCGGAAAGTCCGGCTGGCCCTGGTCGAGATTGCAGGCGAGCAGCTCGACCGGCAGCAGCCCGCGCCATTTGAGATCGACGCAGCAGCGCCAGCAGGCTCCACGAATCCTTGCCGCCCGACAGCGCCACCAGCCAGCGGACCGGCCCGGCGTCGGGACCATCGAAAAATCGTCGATTGCCTGGCGGGCAAGGCGCACCAGCCGCTTGCGCAATTTGTTGAATTCGACGCGACGAAGGCGCCTCGGCGAACAGCGGCTGGCAGCGCTGCCGGCGTCCGCGCGGTCGATTCGCGTAATGTCGAATGGCTGGTTCATCGCCGAACCAGTAGCGCAAAGCCCGGCTGCGCGGCAAAAGCCAGCACAGACCGCGCCATGAAGCAAAAACGCCCGGGCATGCCCGGGCGTTCGAATAGACAGAAGCGATGCGTCAGCGCGAATAGAACTCGACGACCAGGTTCGGTTCCATCTGCACCGCGTAGGGCACTTCCGACAGAGTCGGGCCGGCGCGTGAAGGTCGCGGTCATCTTGGAATGATCGGCGGCGATGTAGTCCGGCACGTCGCGCTCGGCCAAGCCGACCGCTTCGAGCACGGGAACCAGTTGCTTCGACTTTTCCTTCACCTCGATGACATCGCCCGGCTTGCAGCACATATGAGCGCGATGTTGACGCGCTTGCCGTTGACCTTGACATGGCCGTGGTTGACGAACTGGCGCGCCGCGAAAACCGTCGCCACGAACTTGGCGCGATAGACGATGGCGTCGAGGCGGCTTTCGAGCAGGCCGATGAGGATTTCGGAAGTGTCGCCGCGCTGGCGGATCGCCTCCTGGTAGATCCGGCGGAACTGGCGCTCCGAAATCGAGCCGTAGTAACCCTTCAGTTTCTGCTTGGCGCGCAATTGCACGCCGAAATCCGACAGCTTCTGCTTGCGCCGCTGCCCGTGCTGGCCGGGGCCGAATTCGCGGTTGTTGACCGGGGATTTCGGGCGGCCCCACAGGTTTTCGCCCATGCGCCGGTCGATCTTGTGCTTGGCCTGGATACGCCTGCTCATCGCATTTCCTCTCATATGGCGTTGCGTGCCGCCGAAAATCGGCGGCTGCCGGGAAACGCGCCCTCCTCTGCCCCGGTTTTGCGGGACCGACAGGCCGCTTGCTACTGGCGTGGCAATGCTGGCCGCGGGACACGTGAAAAAAGAACCGGGCCCAAGGGCCCGGAACCGGTGCGGCGTAAGCCAATCGGCCCTCGAAGTCAATCGTCGCGCCGTTACCAATCCTCGTAGGCCGGGCATTGCGACGCCGGCACCGGATCGAGGCGGAAGGTCTTGTCGTCCTTACCCGGCTCCAGGTCGACTGAATCTTCTCCGTCGCCGCAGCTACGCGTCATGCGGATGCGGCCGAACGGCGTCAGGTCGACCAGTAGCGAGCCGTCCTCGTGCGCGACGATGCCGAGGCCGCCGCCGTCGCAGTCGATCCCGCACGAAATGCCATCCCCATAGGCGATGCATTCGCCCTCGGCGGTCAGCCGGCGGCTTTCCCCGCGCCGTTTCACCAGCAGCGCGAAATAGTAGTTGCGCTGGCCTTGTGGATAAAACTCGTCGGGCTCGAAACGATGATAGGCGAGTCGGAACTCCATCGCCGTGACCGTCTGGTCGGGACGGGCACTAAGATGCGCGGCATCGTATGTCCGTTGGAAGCATTTGTGCGCGCCCGGCTGCGGCGCCACGAGGCTGGCGAGTTTGCCTTCTTCTCCAGGCGGCACGGGCTGCGCTTGCGCTGTGCGATCGCTCGGCGACAGCAATGCAAGCGCGAGAAATGCGACGGCGAATCTGGCGTTCATTGCAGCGTCCTCAAACCGAAGCCGCGCACCAGCCGCACCAATGCTGGATCGGGCTTGACCGAAGTGAAGATCGCCAGGTCATCGCCAGCCTCAGGATCGCGCATTGCCGGCGGCTTTGCGACCAGGCTCAGCGCCCGGCGGGCGATCGCCTCGGAAGTGTCGATCCAGTCGACCGGCCACGGCGCGGTCTTGCGCATGCGGTTGACCAGGAACGGATAATGCGTGCAGGCGAGCACGACGATGTCGGTTCGATGGCCGTTTTCCTCGATGAAGCACGGCTCAATCTCGCGGCGCACCGCCTCCTCGTCGACGAAGCCTTCGCGCATGTACGTTTCGGTGAGTTGGGCGAGATTGGCGCTGCCAACCAGGCGCACATGGCATCTGGAGGCATATTGGCGGATTAGGTCGCGGGTATATTGGCGCTTGACCGTGCCCGGCGTCGCCAGCACCGAAACCAGCCCGCTTTTCGTCCGCTCCGCCGCCGGCTTGATCGCCGGCACCGTGCCGACGAATTTCTGCTCCGGATAGGCGCGCCGCAGCGCATTGATGGCGAGCGTCGAGGCGGTGTTGCAGGCAATGACCGCGATTTGGGGGCCGTGCTCCGCCAGCAAGCCGCCAAACAGCGCTACCAGATGCGCGCGCAAAGCCTGCTCCTCCCATTGGCCATAGGGAAATCCGGCATCGTCGGCGACATAGACGAAACGGTTCCCCGGCATCAGCACGCGCGCCTCGCGCAGTACCGTCAGGCCGCCGATGCCGGAATCGAAGATCAGGATCGACATTTGGTTCAGGATTTGCGCGTGGGCGCGGCTTCGGTCAACGCGGCGTCGTTGTCATTGTCGCGCAGGCAAAGCCGCCCGTTTTCGCGGAAGCCGAACAACAACCGCTTGCGTGCAAAGCTGCGCGCATAAAAATAGCTGAAGGCCGCGCCGAAGGCGATGCCGGCGAGCACATCGGAAGGAAAATGCAGGCCGAGCGCCGGCCGCGAGACCGCGATCCAGGCTCCGGCAAGCCAGAAGAACACCCGAAATCGAGGAAACAGCAGCGCCAGCGCCATCGCCAACGCGCCCGCCGTCGTCGCATGGCCGGACGGAAACGAGGCAAACGCGTAGCGGTCGGCGAAGGGTGAGCTGACCCAGATTTCGTCGCCGGTCAGCGTTGGCGGTCGCGCCCGGCCGATCACGTTCTTGGCGAGATTCGCAATCAGTCCCGAAAACGCCACCGTCGTGAACAGATACCAGGCGCCGACGAACACCCGATGCGCGGCGGCGCGGCGTTCGCCGCGAAACTGGCGCTCCGTCGTCAGCGACAATGCGATGATGACGATGCCGGTCAGGATCAGGATCCAGTCGGATTTGCCGAACTGGGTGATGAATCGGAACGCCGGACTGGCGCCGACGTTCGAATCGCGAACGTGCTCGAGGAAGATCGGGTCGATGAACAGGACGGTGGCGACAAGTGCCGAGATTGCGACGGCAGCAATTTCGGCCGTCGCCAGGCTGCCGGGAAAAATCGAGAAACGCTCGTCAATCCGCCGTCGCGAAACGAAGCGGAACCAGTTGGCTACCCGCGCCTGCCAGCCGGGATAATGGCGCACGATCGCCGCCCAGAACGCGCGCACGAAGCCGCCGCCGGCCGAAAGATCGGTGCCTATGGCGTCCAGCCAGCGCTGTTGTTGCGCCATTTTGCTTGGTTCTCGTTCGTGGTTTGCGGTTTGCGGCTGCAAGCGCCGGTCATGCCCCAGCCGCCAATCCTTGGCAAGGCTGCTCATAAGCTGATCATGGCTTGGCTTCGCGTAGCCAGCGCCGCTCCAGCGAAGCAATGACGCCGCGCAGGGTTCGCACTTCCGGCTCGCTCAGATTGGCTTTCGCCAGGATGCTGCGCAGGTTCAGCGCCATGCGCTCACGCTTTTCCGGCGGATGAAAGTAGTTGGTCGCGTCGAGGGCGGTTTCGAGATGGTCCATCAAGCCGAGGAGATCCGCCTTGCTGGCCGGCGGCGGTGGCGGCGCGGCAAACGCCGGGCGGTCCACCTCTTGCGATGCCATCCATTCATAGGCGACCAGCAGAACCGCCTGGGCGATGTTGAGCGAAGCGAAGCCAGGATTGACGGGATACGTGATAATCGCCTCGGCTAACGCCACTTCCTCGTTGTTCAGGCCCCAGCGCTCGCGCCCGAACAGGATGCCGCACGAAACGCCGCGGCCATGCGCGTCGCGCAGCCGCATCGCCGCAGCCCGTGGCCCGATGACCGGCTTTATCATCTCGCGCTCGCGCGCCGTCGTTGCCAGCACCATGCCAAGATCGCCGACCGCCTCGGACAGGTTCGCATATACCTTCGCCCCGTCGATCACGTGGACCGCCCCGCTCGCCGTCGCCCGCGCCTTGGCGCTCGGCCAGCCGTCGCGCGGATTGACCAGACGCAGTTCGGCCAGGCCGAAATTCGCCATAGCCCTGGCCGCCATTCCGATATTCTCGCCGATTTGCGGCTCGACCAAAACGATCGCCGGCCCCTCGGCGATCATTTTTCGTTCCTTGTCGGTCCCGGCCATGGCGGCAGATATTTCCCTTGTATTTTGCAAGTGATATAGATTTGCAGTTCGCGCAACCATGTTCAGGAGGAAGCCAAATGTCGAGCCTGGAAGATCGCCTGGACTTGCGGTTGAGCCCGCTCGGCGCGGAGTCGAAGAAGATGTTCGGCGGCCTTTGCTTCATGCTCAACGGCAACATGGTTGCCGGCACCTTCAAGGGCGAATTGCTCGCGCGCGTCGGCCCCGACAACGACAAGCGCGCCGCATCCCGCAAGGGCGTCCACCCGATGAAAATGGGCGAAAGGACCGCCGCCGGCTACTGGATGGTGCCGGAAGCGGAACTGAAAACGTTGAAGGACTTCGACTTCTGGATCGACCTGGCGCTGGCGTTCAACCAGACCTTGCCGAAAAAGAAGCCGAAAAAGAAGAAATAGCGCTTCGACGCCTATGCAAATACCGGGGTCTCTTCGCTGAAGCCCTTGAGCTTCAGTTTCGCAACTTCGTGGCGGTCGGCGAGATATTCGACGGCGTCCCTGGAAGCGACGTCGTCGCGGCCGATCGATGCGGCGGCGGCGAGCAGGCGCGCGCACAGGTTGACCGCCGGGCCGATCGCGGTGAAATCGAGCCGCTTGCTGCCGCCGATATTGCCGTAGTGCAATTTGCCGAAGTGTATCGCGGTGCGAAAGCCGATTTCGTCGCTGGCCAATGCCTCGCGCGCCTTGCCGATCGCCTTCTCGGCCGCTGCGACCGCTTCCTGCGCGGTCACTGCCACTCCCCTTCCAGCGGGTTTGACCGGAAAGATCGCCAGCAGTCCGTCGCCCATGAATTTCAGGATCTCGCCACCGTTTTCGACGATCGGCGCTTCGAAGGCGTCATAGAATCGGTTGAGCCGCGCCATCACTTCGGCGACCGGGTGCGTGTTCGAATAGTGGGTGTAGTTCTTCAGGTCGGCAAACAGGATCGCCGCCTCGATCTCCTCGGCATCGCCGCGACCGATATTGCCTTTCAGGACACGCTCCCCGGCATTGCGTCCGACATAGGTGGAGATGATATTGGCGGCATTGACGCGGAGGAGATAGCTCTCGACCAGGCGCGATAGCGGCGCGCGAACGCGCTCCAGAACTGCGATTTGCTCTTCTGAAAATCCATCGGGATGGCGCGTCGTCCAACTCATCGTGTGGACTTCGCCGTCGATATAGATCACCGGCTGGGCAAGATAGTCGGTGAAGCCATCCGCCCGCAATTCGCCGACGATGTTGAAGTCTTCGGGGCAATTGCGATCGACCAGCCGCCTGCGCAGCGACTTGCGGGTCTCGATCACCACCGGCAACGAGCTCTTCAGGTACTGATCGGTTTGGAACAGCTCGCGCGAAGCGGTGGTGGAAGTGAATTCCTGGCCCTTCATCCACTGCAGGCGACGCCCCTTGATCACTGGATGAATCGTGAACAGAAACAACCTGAATTGTTCGATCGGAACGCCGGCCGCCACCAGCCGATCGCAGATTCCCTCGACGATCGAACGACCATCCGAAAACGGCGGCGCGCCTTCGCCCATCCAGGCGATGAGCTCGTCGATCTTTGCGCGGTCGACCATTTTCTCATCCTCGGCCGGAAAACCAACCGGATTGCGTTTGGCCGGCCTTTTGTTAAGAACGCCGGCATTCTGTGCGCATATTCCGCGCCGACATCCCGCCATAGCAAGAGGCTTTTTTCATGGGCAAGATCAAGGTCGCCAATCCCGTCGTTGAACTCGATGGCGACGAAATGACCCGCATTATCTGGCAGTTCATCAAGGACAAGCTGATTTATCCCTATCTCGACATTAATTTGGAATATTACGATCTCGGCATCGAAAGCCGCGACGCCACAGACGACCAGATCACCGTCGACGCTGCCAATGCGATTGCCAAGCACGGCGTCGGCGTCAAATGCGCCACCATCACGCCGGATGAGGCCCGCGTGAAGGAATTCAATCTCAAGAAGATGTGGAAGTCGCCGAACGGCACGATCCGCAACATCCTCGGCGGCGTCATTTTCCGCGAACCGATCATCTGCAAGAACGTGCCGCGCCTGGTGCCAGGTTGGACCCAGCCGATCATTGTCGGCCGCCATGCCTTCGGCGACCAGTACCGCGCCACCGACTTCAGGTTTCCCGGCAAGGGCAAATTGACGATCAAATTCGTCGGCGACGACGGCAAGACCATCGAACACGAAGTCTACCAGTCGCCCGGCGCCGGCATTGCCATGGCGATGTACAATCTCGACGATTCGATCCGCGATTTCGCACGCGCCTCGTTCAACTATTCGCTGCAGCGCGGCGTGCCCTGTTACCTGTCGACCAAGAACACGATCCTGAAGGCTTATGACGGTCGCTTCAAGGATATCTTCCAGGAGATTTTCGACGCCGAATTCGCCGCCTGCCTTCAAGGACAAAAAGATCACTTACGAGCACCGCCTGATCGACGACATGGTCGCCTCTGCGCTGAAATGGTCGGGCGGCTATGTCTGGGCCTGCAAGAACTACGATGGCGACGTCCAGTCCGACACCGTTGCCCAAGGCTTCGGCTCGCTCGGCCTGATGACCTCGGTGTTGATGACGCCGGACGGCAAGACGGTCGAGGCGGAAGCCGCGCACGGCACCGTGACGCGCCATTACCGCCAGCACCAGAGGGGCGAGCAGACCTCGACCAACGCGATTGCCTCGATCTTCGCCTGGACGCGCGGCCTCGCGCACCGCGCCAAGCTCGATGGCAATGCGCAATTGCAGCGCTTCGCCGACACGCTCGAGAAAGTTTGCGTCGCCACGGTCGAGGCCGGCTTCATGACCAAGGACCTGGCGCTGCTGATCGGGCCGGACCAGCCGTGGCTAACGACGACCGGCTTCCTCGACAAGATCGACGCCAATTTGCAGAAGGCGATGGGGTGACCTGGCCGGAGCATCGCAATTCGCCTGGGGCGGCACCGAACCTACCGCAAAACCTGCAGCAGGTTGTTGACGCGCACCGCAATATCTCGGTCGCCCCAATAGGCGACATGCGAGAACGCCGTCATCGACAGGATCGGCCAGCCGACGTCGACTTGCTCGTCGAGCAGCGCGGCATCCTTGGCCATCTTCTCGTAGTCGCCGCCGGTTGGGCCGATCGGGAACCCGAGCGGATCGTTGCGGTCGAAGTAATTGCGCCACCACGCCTTGGGGCGCTTGCCGGCGGGCAGCGCTGAGCCGGGATATTTGACCGCCCTGATCTTTTTCGGGTCCTCGCCGAAAAGAAACAGCGAAAGGTTGCAGCCGATGGTGACGATGGCGGCGATATCGCCCGGCGCCGTCGCCGGTTTCTTCTGCAAGTCCCAGATCGCGTTTGAGACGACGTGGCCGCCGAGCGAGTGCGCGATGACGACGATCGGGCTTCCCGCCGAAAGCTTCGCGCGCAGGCCGTCGAGCGATTTGACAACCGACGCGTTGACCGCATCGTAGACGACGTTCCCGGAGGAGGCGTAGCCACCGTGGTAGGAACCGGGATCGCCAAGGTTGCTCACCGTCAGCTTGCGAAAGAAATCGTAGGAAACGAGGTTCCTGGTCTTCTCGACGAATCGTTCCTGATTCTTGTCGAACGGATGCGAATAGAACGCTTCTCGCCATACCACCGATTTGTCGAAATCCTTGGCGCCAAACCGGTCGCGCACGTTTGCGAACAGCTTGGCCGAATAGTCGGGCTTGGTTACACTTTCCGGCTTCTTCGGGCTGAATGTGCCCATGCCGTGCACGGCCAATACACCGATCGTTCCTGGCATTGCCGTTCGTCCTCGAAACGAGAAATATTACGATGAGCAACTTTGAGAAAAATGCAAGAAATACCTCGCCTAGCGGATAGTTCTTGCACCACTTGTTCTGATCTCCGATTTCGCAATGCGAGAATAAGGCATGTTTTTCGCAGCTGTCTACGCTCGCGCGGCAGATCGTTTCGGCACCATCGGTTGGGTTCCAACCGAGCCCGCAATTCGCTATAATGGACCCGCCAACGGAGGCGGTCATGGCCCTTCCCGCATATGCGATGAGCCAGCAAACCTTTCCGCAAATGTACGAGCGCTGGCTCGTTGCCCCGCTGTTTCGTCCGTGGGCCGAATTGGTTTGCGATGAATTGGCCCTGTCCCCGGCGGATCGTGTCCTCGACATTGCCTGCGGCACCGGCATCGTCGCGCGCGTCGCGAGCGAGCGGCTTGGCGACGGTGGGCAGGTCGTTGGCGTCGATGTCAGCGCCGACATGCTGGCGGTCGCGCGCGCCGTGGCGCCGGGCATCGACTGGCGCGAAGGCAATGCCACGGCGCTGCCGCTGCGCGATGGCGAGCAATTCGATGTCGTGGTTTGCCAGCAGGGGTTGCAGTTCGTTCCCGACAAGGCGGCGGCGGCGCGCGAGATGCGCCGGGCGCTGCGCGCCGGCGGCCGCTTGGCGGTGGCAACCTGGCGCTCCGACGAGGAAAGCCCATTCTTGCGCGAACTGCGCGCAATCGCCGAGCGTCATCTCGGCGCCATCGCCGATCAGCGCCACAGCTTTGGCGATGCTGCCCGGCTGGAGGCATTGCTTGTCGACGCCAGATTCAAAGATGTTCGTTCAAGGACGGTTTCGCGCACCATACGGTTCGATGCCGATGCGCCATTCCCCCGGATGAACGCCATGGCGCTGGTCGGCATGAGCGCCACGGGCAAAGGCATGGTCGACGACGAGCGAAAGCGCATGGTCGAGGCGATCGTCAACGACAGCGCACCCGTCATTCATTCCTATCGAGATGGAGCGAGCATCTCCTTCGCGCTCAGCACCAATCTGGCAACGGCCAGCGGGTAGCGGGTTCATTCGAGAGAGCGATGATGTAGGAAGGTCTGCTGCTGGGATTCTCACCCCGCCAGCAGCGCCTCGACGGCCTTGACCGCCGCCTCGGCCTTGGCGCCATCCGGGCCGCCGGCCTGCGCCATGTCGGGCCTGCCGCCGCCGCCCTTGCCGCCGAGCGCTTCGGAGGCAGCGCGCACGAGATCGACCGCGTTGAGCTTCTTGGTCAGGTCGTCGGTGACGCCGACGACGACGGCGGCCTTGCCGGCCTCATCGCGGGCAACGAACATGGCGACGCCCGAGCCGAGCTTCTTCTTGGCAACGTCGACGAGGCCCTTCAGGTCCTTGGCCGACGACGCCGTCGGCGATCTGGGCGAGGAAGGAAACGCCGTTGACCTGCTTGGCTTCCGGCCCGGACTTTCCGGCAGCGCCGCCGCCGAGCGCCAGTTGCTTTCGCGCCTCGGCCAGTTCGCGCTCGAGCCGGCGGCGTTCTTCCACCAGCGTCACGACGCGGCGTGGCGGCGTCGGCAGCGGAGACTTTCAGCGCAGCCGCGATTTCCTTCAATTTTGCTTCCTGGCTTTCGAGGTAGCTGCAAGCGCCGTAGCGCCGGTCAGCGCCTCGATGCGGCGCACACCGGCGGCGACCGCGCCCTCCGAAACGACGCGGATCAGGCCGATCTCGCCGGTATTGGCGACATGCGTGCCGCCGCACAGTTCCAGCGAATAGGTCTTGCCGGCTTTCGCGCCGGACGGCGCCGCACCCATCGAAACGACGCGCACCTCCTCGCCGTATTTTTCGCCGAACAGCGCCATGGCGCCAAGGCCGATGGCGTCGTCGACCGCCATCAGTCGGGTTTCGACCGGTGCCGCCTGGCGCACGACCTCGTTGGCCAGTGCCTCGATCGTTTCCATCTCGGCTTGCGCCGATCGGTTTAGGATGGGAGAAGTCGAAGCGCAGCCGGTCGGGCGCGACCAGCGAGCCCTTCTGCGCCACATGGGTGCCGAGCGTTTCGCGCAGCGCCTCGTGCAACAGGTGCGTCGCCGAGTGGTTCTTGCGAATGTCGGCGCGCCGCGCGCGAATCGACGTGGAGTTCGATATCGGCATTTTTGGCGAGCTTGCCGTTGGTGACCCGGCCGTAGTGGACGAACAGGCCGCCGGCCCGCCTTCTGCGTGTCGCTGACATCGAAACGGAGATCGCGTTCGCCCGTCATCCAGCCAGTATCGCCGACCTGGCCGCCGGATTCGCCATAGAACGGCGTCTGGTTGACGACGACGGCGCAATCCTCGCCTGCCGCCACCTCGTCCACTTCCTTGCCGTTCTGGACAATGGCGAGGATTTTGCCCTGCGCCTGCTCGGTGGCGTAGCCGAGGAATTCGGTTGAACCCGTGCGCTCGCGGATTTCGAACCAGATCCGTTCCTGCGCCGCCTCGCCCGAACCGGCCCAGGACTTGCGGGCTTCCGCCTTCTGGCGTTCCATCGCGACATTAAAGGCGTCGGTGTCGACACCGATGCCGCGCGGCTTCAAGGCATCCTGCGTCAGGTCCAAGAGGGAATCCATAGGTGTCGTAGAGCTTGAAGGCAGTCTCGCCCGGCAGCGTCGCGCCCTTGCGCAGGCCCTTCGTTGCTTCGTCGAGCAGGCCGAGGCCGCGCTCCAGCGTCTTGCGGAAGCGCGTTTCCTCAAGCTGCAGCGTCTCGCCGATCAGCGCGCCAGCGCGGCCGAGTTCGGGATAGGCCGTGCCCATTTCGGCGATCAGCGCCGGAACGAGCCTGTACAGCAGCGGCTCGCGCGCGCCGAGCATGGAAGCATGCCGCATGGCGCGGCGCATGATCCGGCGCAGCACATAGCCGCGGCCTTCGTTCGACGGCAGCACGCCGTCGGCGATGAGAAATGCCGAGGCGCGCAGATGATCGGCGATGACGCGGTGGCTGGCAGCGTGCTCGCCGGCGGCCCTCACCCCAGTCAGCGACTCGGAGGCCGCGATCAGCCCGGCGAACAGATCGATTTCGATAATTGTTGTGCTTGCCCTGCATCACCGCGGCGATGCGCTCGAGCCCCATGCCAGTATCGATCGATGGCCTCGGCAGGTTGACGCGCTCGCTCTGCGTCACCTGCTCGAACTGCATGAAGACGAGGTTCCAGATTTCGATGAAACGGTCGCCGTCGGCGTCCGCGCTGCCGGGCGGCCCGCCGGGAATGTCGGCACCATGATCGTAAAAGATTTCCGAACATGGCCCGCAAGGGCCGGTGTCGCCCATCGCCCAGAAATTGTCCGAGGTCGGGATGCGGATGATTTTCGATTCCGGCAGCCCGGCGATCTTCTTCCACAGGTTGAAGGCGTCGTCGTCCTCGGAAAAGACTGTGGCTATCAGCCGGTCCTTGGCCAGGCCATATTCCTTCGTCACCAGGTTCCATGCGAGCTCGATGGCGATGTCCTTGAAGTAATCGCCGAACGAAAAATTGCCGAGCATCTCGAAGAAAGTGTGGTGGCGGGCAGTGTATCCGACATTGTCGAGGTCGTTGTGTTTTCCCCCGGCGCGCACGCATTTCTGCGCGGTGACGGCGCGCTGGTAGGGGCGCTTTTCGAGGCCGGTAAAGACGTTCTTGAACTGCACCATGCCGGCATTGGTAAACAGTAGCGTCGGATCGTTGCGCGGCACCAGCGGGCTCGACGGCACGATCTCGTGGCCGTGCCGGCCAAAATAGCTAAGGAAAGTCGAGCGGATATCGTTGACGCTGGCCATATCTCGTGGGTGCCTGGGTCTGCCGGTTTCTGGTTAGCGCGGCGGGCGAAATTAGCCGCGCAGCTGCGGCCGGCACCTCTTATGCCGGATTGTGGCAGACTGTCCAGAAATTCGCGGGAGCTGGTTGGCGCCGCAAGCGCCGCGCGGATCGACCGGCTCACGCCGACAGCGCCACCGAGCCGTCCTCCCGGATCGTCCAGAACGGATTGTGGGCGACTTCCCAGTGGTGGCCATCGGGGTCGCAAAAATAGCCCGAATAGCCGCCCCAGAAGGTTTCGCTCGCCGCCTTGACGACCGTGCCGCCTAGTGCCGAACCGGCCTCGGCCAGGACCTGGTCGACCTCGGCGCGCGAGCGGGCGTTATAGGCAAGCGCGATGCCGCCGAAGCCGCCGCTGTCGGCGATGCCGATATCCTCGGCGAGGGCGGCGCGCGACCACAGCGCAAGGATCATGCCCGGCAACTGGAAGAAGACGACGCCCTCGTTGTTGGAACCGCGCTTCCAGCCAAGACCGTTTTCGTAAAACGCCGCCGAGCGGGCCAGATCGGCGACGCCGAGGGTAACAAGGCTGAGACGCTGGTCCATTTCACGTTTCCCGGTAAGACGTGGCCACATTGCCAGACCGCCTGCTCTGCTCTTCACCCTGACCCCTCCCCCGCGAGGAGAGGGGATGCGGGCGGCGCTCAGGCTTCGGCGGCCGAATCGAGGTCGCCGGCTTCGTCCGGTTCCGGCTCGCCCTCCAGCAATGTGCCAGCAATCAGCCCGGCATTCTGGCGCAAGGCCTTCTCGATTTCGGCGGCGACCGCGGGATTGTCGCGCAGGAACAATTTGGCGTTCTCGCGGCCCTGGCCGAGCCGTTCGGAATTGTAGGAAAACCAGGCCCCGGATTTTTCGACGATGCCGGCCTTGACCCCGAGATCGACCAGTTCGCCGGTCTTGGAAACGCCCTCGCCATACATGATGTCGAACTCGACCTGCTTGAACGGCGGCGCGAGCTTGTTCTTGACGACCTTGACCCGGGTCTGGTTGCCGACCACTTCGTCGCGGTCCTTGACCGCGCCGATGCGGCGGATGTCTAGGCGCACCGAAGCATAGAACTTCAGCGCATTGCCGCCGCTCGTCGTCTCGGGCGAACCGAACATCACGCCGATCTTCATGCGGATCTGGTTGATGAAGATGACCATGGTGTTCGACTGCTGATCGAGGCGGTCAGTTTGCGCAGCGCCTGGCTCATCAATCGTGCCTGCAGGCCGGGCAACTGGTCGCCCATCTCGCCCTCGATCTCGGCGCGCGGCGTCAATGCCGCAACCGAATCGACGACGAGGATGTCGATGGCGCCGGAGCGCACCAGCGTGTCGGCGATCTCGAGTGCCTGCTCGCCGGTATCGGGCTGCGAGATCAGCAGGTCTTCCAGATTGACGCCGAGTTTCCTGGCATAGATCGGATCGAGCGCATGTTCGGCATCGATGAAGGCGCAGATGCCGCCCTTCTTCTGCGCCTCGGCGATCGTATGCAACGCCATCGTCGTCTTGCCGGAGGATTCCGGCCCGTAGATTTCGACGACCCGGCCCTTCGGCAGGCCGCCGATGCCGAGCGCGATGTCGAGGCCGAGCGAGCCGGTCGATATCGTCTCGATCTCGACCACCTGCTCGTTCTTACCGAGCTTCATGATCGAGCCCTTGCCGAAGGCCCGTTCGATCTGGGCGAGCGCAGCGTCCAGCGCCTTGGTCTTGTCCACGGAGTTATCCTCAACGAGTCGAAGCGTGTTCTGGGCCATGATCTACCATCCTTGCGCTGGGCCACCAACCGGGCAGCCAACCGAGCATTTGAGCCGAACCGAAACCGGATGCAGTATCCCTCCCGGCTCATTGGGCGGTTCCCTTGGCCCGGTCCCGATGCCGTTTGTACCGTATTTGTTCTCATTTGTAAAGGGCGGCAATGGATTGATAAAAAACGGCTATTGGATTTTGTTCGAAATTTGTTCTGAAAAAATGAGCGCCCGCCGCGGTAACTCGTTATCAGCGTGCGAGATAATTCAGACAATCGGACATTGCATCCCTAAAATCTGGAGTTGTGCTGCCGCGCCAAATTTCTTATGCATGTTGCACGGATCGGGCCGCAGGCGCTGTTTTAACGGACACCACCTGCGGCCCTCACCAATCCAGGCGAAGGGGCGCATTGGATGGCTGCGATCGACCCATGGCGGCGCGCCGGAATGGGCAAGACAGGTCTTGCCCTGGCTGCTCTCGCGGTGTGCCATCCGTCACATGCACTCGACGTTACCAACGATGCTGGCGGCGTGCTGATCCGCTATGCGCTCCATACCGCAAAGCTGCGCAAATCCGGCGAAATTGTCCGCATCGGCGGCCGCTGCGATTCGGCCTGCACGCTTTATCTTTCGCTCGAAGAAATCTGCATCACACCAGAAGCGTCGTTCGGCTTCCACTCACCGATCGCCGACGATTCCGAAGCGACCCGGACCGCGCGCGAATTCATGCTGCGTAGTTATCCTGGCTGGGTTCGCGCCTGGCTGGACGCCCGCGGCGGCCTAAGTGACGAAGTCAAGCGCATGCCGTATGAGGTGGCCCGCCAGCACCTGCCAAGATGCACGACGGCACCCGAGACCATGACGACGCACGATCCGCACTAGATTGCCGCCTTTGTCCTGCGGCGGCGGGCCTACGCAAGTTGCACACAATTCTCATTTCAGCCCCTCGACCAGCGTCCCATCGGCAATCTTGTCGCTCGGAAAGACGATGACTGTCTCGCCTTCTTCAAGCCCGTCGGTGACCTCGCCGACTTCGTTGTTCATGTGGTCGATCTTGAGGATGCGGCGCTTCGCGCGACTATCTTCGACCGTGAACGCCGCCCAGTCGCTGCCCTCGCGAAACAGCGCCGCCACCGGCACGCGCAGCGCCTGTTCGCTGCGCCAGGTCTCGAGCACGACACGCACCCGAAATCCATGGCCGAGCGCCGGCTGGTGTTCGGCCAGATCGAGAATCGTGTTGACCCGCTGTTCCTCGATGCCGAGCGCCGAGACCTTGGTGAACCCGGCCGGATCGACGCGCCGGACCGTCGCGGCGACCGGTTGCCCGCCCCAGCCGCTAATCCTTGCCGGCGTTCCCGGCCGGATCTGCACCGCGTCAGAGGAAAGCAGGTCGACGACGATTTCCAGGTCGCGCGGATCGCCGATCTCGGCCAGCAGCGCGCCGGCCTGGATCACCTGCTGGCTCTTGACCGCAATGCTGAGGACGACGCCGTCGATCGGCGCCTTCAGGTGCACGCAGCAGCGATCCTCGCTATCGAGCAGCGCCCGATCGCCGGGCTGCATCAGCCGGGCATTGGCGCTTGCCAGTTCGCTGCGCCGCAACACCACCGCCGCCTGCGCGCTGGTGACCAGCGCCTGCTTGAGGTCAACATCGGTGCGCGATTTTTCGAGGCTCGCCTGCGAGATCGTCTGGCTCTCGGAAAGACGCTTGGCCCGTTCGTAGTCGGATTGCGCCAGTTCCAGCGACGAGCGCGCCTGTTCCAGTTCGGCTTCCGCGACGCCCACCGAAGCCCGCGCGGCGTCGGCCTGCGCCATCGCCTCGGCCCGCGCCCGTTCGTCCATAAAGGGCGGCGCCAACGGATTGATCGTTGCCACCACGGTCTTTGCCGCTTTGACCGGATCGCCGACTTCCAGCAGCGTCCGGTCGACATTGCCGGCGATCGGCGAGGATATCCGGTAGACCTCGCGCACCCGCGTCTGGCCATCCTCCTCGATGGTCACGGCCATCGGCCCCCGGGCGATGACGGCGGTCTCGACCCCGAGCGGCCGCTCGCGCAGCGCCCACCACAGCGCCGCCGCGATGGCGACGACGACAAGCACGACAACTGCCGGGCGAAAAAAGCGTTGCACGAATCTCTACTCCCGGGTTTTCAGCACGCGCACAAGGTCAAGGCGGTCGACGCGCCGACGCACGATCAGCGCCGAGGCCGCCGCCGCGCCCAGCACGATCAGCGAGGCATAGGCAAAGGTCGAAGGCAGGATGACGAGCGGGAAGCTGAACAGGTCGCTCGACAGACTTTTGACCATCGCCAGCGCGAAAAGATAGCCGAGCAGCCAGCCGAGCGGCTGCGCCGCTACCACAATCAGCCCCAGTTCGCCAAGCAAGACTCGGGAGACCTCGCCGCGAGTGAAGCCGAGGACGCGCAGGCTCGCCAGTTCGCGCGCCCGCTCCGACAGCTGGATGCGGGCGAAATTGTAGACGACACCGCTGGCGACGATCACGGCGATGATGACATAGACCGACATCGAGATGTTGATGTTCTGTTCGATCGTCTGGCGAAACTTGTCGCGTGACGCGGTCTGCAGCGCGATGGTGCCAAGCGCCGGCGTCTGCTTGACGGCGGCAAAAAGGAACCCCGGCAACAGCGGCGACAGCGGCTCGGCCGCCGATCGTTCGCCGGCCCAACGGTCGCCGAGGCCCGGCGTCGATTTCAGGCTGGCATTGAGGGCGCCGAGCCGGTTCGGGTCGACATCGATCCAGGCGCCGCTGACACGCGGCCCGATCGCGGCAAGCCGGTCGAGGGCATCGATGCGCATGTGCGCCGCCAAGCCCACATAGCTTTCGACAATCCCGGCGACCGGCACCTGCGCGATGCGATGGCCGTCCTCGATCAGTTCGACCTCCAGCAACTGGCCCCTGCCCACTTTCAGATGATTGGCGAGGCGATCAGTGAGGAGGAGGCCGTTCTGCGGCATCTCCACCGATTTACCGTTGAGATCGAGAACCCGCGACAGCCTGCCGGTCTCGTTGCGGCCTGTGATCGCGATGCGCTTGCTGCGGTTGCCGTAGCGAAGGATTACCGGGACGACGCGGAAGGTTTCGGACGAAATGACCCCCGGCAGGCGGCCGACATCGGCGATGACGGCGGGGTTCAGGTCGCGGGCGAAGGACAGTCTGGCGTCCGCCGGCTCGGCCCGGAAAAACACGGTTTCGATCATGAACTCGATCGAATCGTTCGAAAACAGCGCGATGATCAGAAGTGCGATGGCTGTCGAAATGCCAAGCGCCGTGAGCAGGCTGCGCACCGGGGTGTGCAGGATGTGGCGCAGCGCCATGCGCGTCAGCTGCGAGAATGCGCGCAACGGCCCGCCGCCCTCGCTGAATACGCTGCGGAACCGCTCCGGCGCCGGCGGCCGCATCGCCACGGCCGGCGGAATCCGCACCGCACCCCAGATCGCCTTGGCTGCCCCCGCCAGCGCCGAGGCAACCGTGATCAGCGCGGCGATGGCGTAGAGATCGAAGCTCGAGCGGAAAATGAGGATCGGAAACGAGAAGAACTGAGCATAAAGCCGGGTCATGCCGTTGCCGAGCCAGTACCCGGCCAGCCCGCCGACGACCAGGCCGACCGCGGCGATGGCGATCACCAGCTTGGAATAGTGCCAGGCAACCGCCCACGAACCGTAGCCACACGCCTTCAGCAGACCAATCACCTCGCGTTCCAGGCTGATCAGCCTCGACAGGATCATGTTGACGAGGAAGGCGCTGACGAACAGGAAGATCGGCGGGATCACGCGTGACATCGCGTTGAGCTGGGTGAGTTCGTTGTCGAGGAAGGCATGCGACATTTGCTCGTCGCGGCCGAAACTGCCGCCGCCGCCGTAATCCGTCAGCAACTCGTCGAGTTCCGCCTTGACCCGCGATTCGCTGGCGCCGCGCATCAGCCGCAGCGAAACGTCGTTGAACGCGCCATCCATGTCGAACAACCCGGCCATGGCGGTTTCGCCCATGTAGAAGATGGCGTAGCGCCGGTCGTCCGGAACCAGGTCGCCCGGCGCGATCGCATAGACATATTCCGGCGACAGAACGATGCCGGTGATTTTCAGGTCGAGCTTGCGCTCGCCAATCACCTCCGAAAAGTCGTCGCCAGGTTGAAACTTGTGGGCGCGGGCAAAGCGCTCGTCGAGCGCCACCTCGTCGATCCGGTCGCTCGCAGGCAATCGGCCGGAGCGCAGGAACAGCCGGTTGACGGCAGCCTGCCCGCCGGCCGGAATCGATATCGCCAGCCCGCTCGCCGGCACGTCCATGCCGACGACGTCGAGGATCGCCGGCTTGACGATGCGCAACGCCACGGCCGAAACGCCGTCGATTGCCGCGATCTCCTCGCCGAGCCGCTTCGGCGCCCGCACCACCTGGGCGAAGACATGGCCGAAGCGATAACGATCGTAGTAGGCGCGCCGCGATTCTTCGAGCGAGCGATAGGCGCCGACCGCCAGCACCAGGGTCATGACCCCGCAGGCCATGACCAGAGCGATCGCCAGCGCTTGCGCCCACAGGCGCAACAGGTCGCGCAAAACTTTGCGATCGAGGACCGAAAGCCTCACCAGCTCACCTCCGCCGCGGCCAGACGCTTGCGGTTCTGGCGCGTTTCGGCGATGCGTCCATCCTGGAACTGGAACACGCGATGCGCCATCGCCTGGATCGAGGCGTTGTGGGTGATAATCGCGGTGGTCGTGCCGAGTTCAGCGTTGATGCGCTGCAGCGCCTCGAGCACTCGGACCCCGGTCTTGGAATCGAGCGCCCCGGTCGGTTCGTCGCACAACAGGATCTCGGGGCGCTTGGCGATGGCGCGCGCGATCGCCACACGCTGTTGTTCGCCGCCCGACATCTCGGCGGGGAAATGCCGTTGGCGCTCGCCGAGGCCGACCATGGCGAGCGCTTCGGAAGGCGGCATCGGGTCGCGCGAGATTTCGGTGACGAGCGCGACGTTCTCCCAGGCATTGAGACTCGGGATCAGATTGTAGAACTGGAACACGAAACCGACATGATTGCGGCGGTAGCGCGTCAGCTGCGTTTCGCTCATGCCGGTCAGTTCGCGGTCGCGAAAGAACACCTTGCCGCTGGTCGCGGTATCGAGACCGCCGAGAATATTGAGGAGCGTCGATTTGCCCGACCCAGACGGCCCGAGCAGCACCGCCATCTCGCCTTCGACGAGGCCGAGATTGACGCCGCGCAACGCTTCCACCACCACCGCCTCCATGTGGTAGGTCTTGGTCACGTTCTCGGCGCGCAGAATGACCTCGGCCATGCCTCTTCCCGCAATTGCGTCGCGACTATAGTGCTGAAAACTATTTCCTGAACGCGGCTTCTGCCGTTGATCTCGGACAAAGCCGCCCGGTTGTCAAAAATGCCGCGAAAAATGGCCGCCAAGCCGCGTCTTGGGACAAATTTGGACGAATTGCGTGTCGATTCGCCCATCTGCGTCATCGGCGGAGCCCATTTCGATATCGTCGGCCGCATCGATGCCGCGCCTGTTATGGCTGTCTCCAACCCTGCCCGGTTGCAGCGCCGGCCGGGCGGCGTCGGCCTCAATACCGCAAGTGTTCTCGCCGCGCTCGAGGTCCAAGTTTCGCTGGCCGGACCGGTCGGCGCCGACAGCGAAGGCCGCGCCGTGCGCAAACACATCCGCGCTCGCGGCATCGGCGACGGGCTGGCGCCGCTCGCCGGGCACTCGACCGGCACCTATGCGGCTGTCCTTGCCCCCGACGGCAATCTCGTCATCGGCCTCGCCGATCTCGGCATTCAGGAGGCCGTCGATGCCGATTGGCTGCTGGTGCGATGCCGCCGCGCCCTGCAATCGGCCCGCTGCTGGTTCCTGACCGCGAATCTGGCGCAGGCGACGCTTGGCGAACTGGCAAGCCACGCCCACGGCCGGTTCCTCGCAGCTTCGGCGGTTTCGGCGCCGAAGGCGGCCCGCCTGCGGCCGATCCTCCACCAGCTCGGCCTGTTGTTCTGCAATGTCGCCGAAGCGCGCGCACTGACCGGCCTGGCCGATGTGCCGGCCGGCGAACTCGCCGGCTCGCTGCGCCGAAGCGGGGTCACCCATGGCGCGATCAGCGCCGGCGCCGAATTTCTGATGTTCTGGAGCGGGGAAAAAGCCTACCGCCTGGAGCCGCCGCCGATGAGCCGAATCGTCGATGTCCACGGCGCCGGCGATGCGCTCGCTGGCGCTACCCTCGCGGCGCTGGCGCGCGGCATGGCATTCGAAAAGGCGCTGCGCCACGGCATCGCCGCCGCGCAATTGACGATGGCCTGCGCCGAGCCGTGGGCAAGCGACCTGTCATGGAAGCGCCTCGCGCGAGCCGCCGCGACGATTGCGCCGGCCGTGGCAGTTGATTAGCAAGAGCGCATGCAGCCCGATCTCGCCGACCTCATCGAAATCGCCCCGCAAGTTCGCGGCGCGCTAGCGACCGGCGCGCCGGTCGTGGCGCTCGAATCGACCATCGTCACCCACGGCATGCCGTTTCCCCACAATGTCGAGACCGCGCGCGCGGTCGAGGCGGCGGTAAGCGAAGGCGGCGCCGTGCCGGCGACGATCGCCGTGATCGCCGGCAAATTGCGGGTCGGCCTCGATCCGCACATGCTCGATTCACTCGGCCAGGCTCGGGACATGCTGAAGCTTTCGCGCGCCGACCTGGCCTTTGCGCTGGCGACCGGCAAGAGCGGATCGACCACAGTCGCCGCCACGATGATTGCCGCCTCGCTTGCCGGCATCGAAGTGTTCGCCACCGGCGGTATCGGCGGCGTCCATCGCGGCGCCGCCGATTCCTTCGACATTTCCGCCGATCTCGCCGAACTGGCGCGCACTCCGGTCATCACGGTGTGCGCCGGCGCCAAGGCGATCCTCGATCTCGGCAAGACGCTGGAAATGCTGGAAACGCTCGGCGTACCGGTGGTCGGCTACCAAACCGACGATTTCCCCGCCTTCTGGTCGGCCTCGAGCGGATTGCCGGCGCCGCTGCGCCTCGACACGCCGGCCGAAATCGCCGCATTCTGGCAGACGCGCAAGGCGCTCGGCCTCTCCGGCGGCATGGTCATCGCCAACCCGGTGCCAGCCGACGCCGAAATTCCGCTCGCCGAAATGCGCGCCCATGTCGAGGCAGCATTGACCGAAGCCGAAGCCCACCACATCTCCGGCAAGGCGGTGACGCCGTTTTTGCTGTCGAAGATTTTCGAACTGACCGGCGGCCGCTCCCTCGCCGCCAACATCGCGCTGGTCGAAAATAATGCTAGGCTCGCGGCGGAGATTGCGGTGGCGCTGGCGGGGTAGCGGCGGAATTGCGGGGACAGTTTACTTAATTCGGCAATCGGCAAAAGCAACACGCCGCGCTTCGATAGCGAATTAGTAAACTGTCCCCGTAATTCCTACCCTCGCCCCCGCAAGATTACTTGCATACCAGCGATTGGTGCTGCGCCCACTCAAGTTCCGTGAAGCATTGGGTTTCCCACCCACGCCCCATATTTGGCCCGCTTCCTTCCCTGCAAACGCGGCAAGTGCGCTTCTCAACCGTTTTTCTGAGACTCGCCGGGTTGGTGCCCGCGGCCTCGTCCGCTGAGCCGCTTCGCGCCTTCGGCGCAGGCTGCTGCACATTCGCCTCCTGCTTCACCCTCTCGCACCGGCCGTTCTTTTCCTCCATTCCCTTGCCGCAGATAAGCGGGCAGACGCGCACGGTCGTGGCCTTCAGGCGGTCGAGCACATCGGTAGCGGGTTCGAGTGACGCGAGCTTGATGCCCTGGCGGCCGGCATAGTCCTTCAGCGCCTTTTCGCTGCCGGAACCCCAATTGCCGTCGGCCTTGCCCGACAGGCAGCCGAGCCGTATCAGTTCCTTTTGCGTGTCCAACGCCAACTGCACTGGATCGATGGAACGGACCGGCGGCTCTTCCAGCTTGGCGACTTCGATCGGTTTCTCCTCGGCCTTGGCTGCGGCCTCTGCTTTGGCCTTTGCGTCCGCTTCGGCTTCCAGCTTCGCTTTGGCCTCCGCCTCCGCTCTTGCCTTAGCCTCGGTTTCCTGTTTCGCCTTCGCTTCCGCCTCGGCTTTTGCCTTCGCTTCGGCTTCGAGCTTCGCCTTGGCTTCCGCCTCCGCTTTTGCTTTGGCCTCGGCCTCCAACTTCGCTTTGGCTTCGGCTTCCAGCTTCGCCTTGGCTTCCGCCTCTGCTTTGGCCGTCGCTTCCGCCCGCGTTTTTGCCTTCGCTTCGGCTTCCTGCTTTGCCCGTTCCTCGGCGGCCTTGAGTTCGCCGACGCGCAGGCGCGCCAGGCCGGCAAACGTGCCGTTCGGATATTGCTGCAGGTAAGCCTCGAAATAGGCGACGCTGCCGCCGTCCTTGATCGCGTTCCAGTAGGCGAGTTCGAGTTGTTTCTCGCTCGCAGCTTCCGGCGCCTTCGCTTCCGGCAACGGCTTGGCTTCCTCCTTCGGCGCTTCCTTCAGGATCACCTCGCCGGTCAGCGAGGAATTGTCCCACGGCACCTGCTTGCCCTGCGTCGCCTCCAACACCGCCCGGCGCACGTGGATCAGGTCGCGGGTGACATCCTGGCCCGGCGTGCCGAGATGCTTCAACAACGCCGTAGTGAATGGCGAGTTGCGGCCCGCTCCGTCGAGCGCCACATTGCCGGGCTGCGTCGCAAACGCGATCAATGTGCCGATGCCGCTGCCGAGCTTGGCAAGCCCCCTCCCGACCGCACCGGAGCGCGTGCCCATCGAACGTGCCAGGTTTTCGGCCAGCGGATTGTCGCGGCAGGCGTCGAGGAAGATCAGGTTGACCTTGGTCTTGCGCTCCATGGCGCCGACGATCAGGTCCATCGGCAGGACTTCGTAGTCGAGATCGTCATAGGAGCCGAGCCTGGCGTCGACCGGCGCCATGTAATTGTTGCCGTTCACCTGCAATCCGTGCCCGGCATAGAAGAACAGCGACAGGTCGGCGCCTTCGAGCTTGTTGGTGAACTCGCGCGCCGTTTTGCGCATGTCCGAAAGGGTCAGGTCGCTGCCGCGCACCACCTCGAAGCCGAGCGCTTCGAGCTTGTCCGCCATGTCGGCGGCGTCGTTCTTCGGATTGGCCAGCGCCGGCACATGCTCATAGGCCGAATTGCCGATCACTAGCGCCACGCGCTTTTCGGCATGGGCGGGAACGGCAAGGACGACCAGAAGGCAAATCAGGGCGAACGGAAATCTGAGCCAGCCCATGCGGGATTCTCCCTGCCCCGCCGGAAACCTACCACAACCGTGGGTCACGACAACCTGTCTCGACCCTGCCGATGAAAAGACGGGAAGCATGCGGTAACACCCGTGTTCCCAGGTTACCGGTCGCTTCGTCCTTGCCGGTATACATTCGCGGCCTATAGTCCGCGCCGGCTCGATTCCGCTGCGGGAGGTTCGATGCAGATCGGCGAGGGAGGAACCGGCGCAAGCCCGATGTGCCGTGCCACGGCCGAGCAAGCCGTGGCCTACACCGACAAGAAAAAGAAGAACGTCTGATGCTCGAGCCGACCGTGGAGACTCTGCCCTGGGCCGATCAGATCGCGGCTGACGACCTGCTTTACCGCGAGCAGATAGCCTATCTGCTCGAGCGCTCGCCGTTCTATCGCGACAAGCTGGTCGAGGCCGGTTTTACTTCTGCCAAGGCGGTCGGCGGGCTTGCCGAGATCGCCGCCCTGCCCTTCACCGAAAAGGCCGAACTGCGCGCCACCGTCACCGCGCAGAACCCGATCGGCGCGCATCTCAGCGCTACGCGCGGCGAGATCGTCCGCATCTATTCGACCAGCGGCACCACCGGCACGCCGAGCTTCATTCCGCTGACCGCCTCCGATCTCGACAACTGGATTGCTGGCTCGGCCCGCAGCTACGCCGCCTCGGGCGTGCGGCCGGGCGAGCGCATCGTCTCGACCTACAATGCCGGGCCGTTTGCCGCTGGCGCTGCCCTCGCTTCCTTCGACCGCATCGGCCTTTGCCACCTGCCCTTCGGCACCGGCAACACCGAGCGGCTGATGAAGGCAATCGAACTGCTCAGACCCGAGGCCGGCGTGTTCACGCCCTCCTACGCCGCCCACCTGATCGAATGGGCGGCCGAGCGCAAGTTCGACCTGAAGAACTCCAGCGTGAAACGTGTCCTTGTCGCCGGCGAACCGGGCGGCGGCGAACCCGCTTTCCGCGCCCGCCTCGAAGAAGGCTGGGGCGCGAAAGTGACCGAAGCCATGGGCATTGGCGATATCGGCGTTTCGCTGTTTGGCGAATGCGAATACCAGTGCGGCATGCATCTCGGCGCCCGCGGCCTCGTCCACGCCGAACTGATCGAACCCGACACCGGCAAACCGGTCGAAATGGAAGACGGCGCCAGCGGCGAACTGGTGTTGACGCACCTGCAGCATCGCGCCGCGCCGCTGCTGCGCTTCCGCACCCGCGACCATGTCGAGGTGTGGACCGCGCTGTGCCAATGCGGCCGCACCGCGCCGCGCATCCGCTGCATCGGCCGCACCGACGACATGCTGATCGTGCGTGGCGTCAATGTCTTCCCGTCGGCCATCCGCGAGGTCGTCGGCGAGTTTGCTCCCGCCGTCAGCGGCAACATCCTGGTCAAGCCCGCAAACCCCGGCGTCAAGCAGGATCCGCCTTTGCCGATCGCCGTCGAACTCGCCGCCGGCCAAGTCGCTGAACAGCCCGCCGATCCGGCGCTGGCCGACAAGATCCGCGACCGCCTGCGGGCAAGACTGGTGTTCACTGCGTCAATCGAACTGGTGGCGTTCGCCAGCTTGCAGCGCAGTGAATACAAGTCCAAGCTGGTCAAACATTAAGAGCAATTCCAGGAAAAGTGGACCCCACTTTTCCGTCCGGAATTGCGACGAAACAAAGAAGAACGAGGAGGATCGCCATGCAGAAATTGCAAAGCCAGGGCGTCCATCACATCACCATCAACGGCGCCAACCGCCAGACCTCGATCGATTTCTGGGAGGGCGTGCTCGGCATGCCGTTCGTCTTCGAGCAGCCCAATCTCGACAGGAACAGCGAAAGCCACCTCTATTTCGATCCGGGCGACGGCCGGCTGATCACCATCTTCACCGACGAAAGCCGCAAGGCCGATCCGCGCCGCACGCCGAACGAGCCGGGCTGCGTCCATCACATCGCTTTCAACGTCTCGCGCGTCACCTTCCTGCAGGCGGTCAAGCGCCTCGACGACCGCGGCATCAAACACAGCGGCGTCAAGGACCGCGGCTTCATGGAATTCGATCTACTTCACCGATCCGCTCGGGCTATTGATCGAACTCGCCTCGTACCGCTTCGAGCCGCCGCAGGGGTTCACCCATGTCGACGTGCTGCACGAAGCCCACAAGATCCGGGTCGCTCGGGGCGATCCGAATATCGCGGAAGTTCACCTCGCCGACGCCATCGAGGAGATGACCGAGGCGCGCACGAAGACTCTGTCGCCCGACCGCAAGCCGAAAAATCCGTATTGATAACTGCAATTGCCATCACCGGAGGGAAACATGGCCGCCATCAATCTTCACGTCATCAAGCCGAGCGTCAACAACATGACGGTGCGCGTGTTCGTGCGCGCCGCCAAGCTCGACTTTCACCGAGGACGACGCCTACGGCAAGACCCGCGAACAGGCCTTCCTCGCCAAGAACCCGGCGCACCTGACGCCGATGATCGAGGTCAAGGGCCTGCCGAAAGGCATCATGTGGGAGAGCTGCGCCATCATGCAGTATCTCTGCAACAAGCACGACATCACCAAGTTCTATCCGAAGAACCTCGGCCAAGCGCGCCATGATCGACAGCGCCATGTTCTACTTGACCGGCACGTTTTATCCGCTGGTCGCGCGCGCCACCTATCCGGCGCTGGGCTTCGGCCAATATCCGGGCGAGGTCGGCGCCTCCAATCTCGACGCCGCCGCAAAGGCGCAGGCCGTGAAGGACGCCACCGACGCGCTCGCCGAGCCGCTGGACGTGTTCCACAAGTTCTTCCTCGGCGACAACAAGTTCATCGGCGGCGCCAGCCCGTCGATCGCCGACATCCGCCTCGCCTCGACGCTCGAGTTCCTGGCCGATGATCGACTACCCGTATCCGGCCTGGGCGAAGGCCTACATGGCCGACATGGAAAAGAAGCTCGGCAAGGCCTACGCCGAACCCGCCGCCGACGTGCGGGGATATATCGCGTATGTGAAGTCGCAGAAGAAGTAGGGGCGGGCTCCCTCAGTCGTCATGCTCGGGCCGGCGGAGCCGTGACCCGAGCATCCAGCTTTCTGGACCCTCGGGCCGAGCCCACTGCTGTCCGGTTTAGACACGTGTGAGATTAAGGGTCATTTGCCTTGTGTCGGTCGAGCGCGGTGGCGGCATGGTTTTAAGCTGATCGATGGGTCGGCTGTGCATGAGATTGAGGCGCACAAGGCGTACGAAGGCGAGCGGCTGAGCGACGGCTACCTGGGCAGCGTGGGCGGCGCGCAACAGGAGATAGGCGATCAGGGCAACGAAGACCTGGGTGCGGACGGCGTTCTCGGAAGCACCGAGGAAACGGCGCATCTTCAGATTCTGCTTGATCCACCTGAAGAACAATTCGATCTGCCAGCGCTGTCTGTAAAGGTCGGCGATTTCCTCGGCTGGGGCGTCGAGATCGTTGGTGGCGAGGCGAATGGTGGTGCCGGTGGGGATGCGCACGACGATCTCGCGTACCGGGTCGGCAAGGGGATTGCGGCGCGAGGCGGCCATGCGCTGTGGCAGGAGGCCAATGCGGTCGGCGAGGATGTCGCCGTGCGCCGGTACCGTCTGCTCGGCGGTCACGTCGAGTGGGGTGTTGCTCTTCAGCCGGCTGACGAAGCGGCAGCCTTTCGCGTCGAGCTCGGCCCACCAGGCGAAGTTGTAATAGGCGAGATCGAACACGTAGGTCATGCCCGCTTCGATCGGCATGGCCTTGGCCGGGGTTATGTCGTTGACCCGCTGGTCGCTCAAATCGGCCCGCAGCGGCGCAGCTGCCACCGGATCGTAGCAGACATGCAGCTTCACCGCCCGGTGCCCGCTGACGGTATCCAGCCATCCACCGCTGAGCGAGGACAGTTCGATGCGCGTGGCGTCGAGGATACGCACCGCATCCTTGAGGTTGCGCCGCGTCGCGCGGCCGGCGCGCGTCGCCATGTAGGCGAACAGTTCGCCAAACAGCGCCGCGGGCCGTCGGGCATTGGCGTCGGCCAGCGTCGAGCGCGCCACGCAGCGGCCGCCCAAGTGATAGAGCCGCCCGGCATGACTTTGCAGCCCCGCCTCGATGGCGCGCAGGCTGTCGGCCCCCGACAGTTGGCCGAACAGAAGCGCCAGGAACTGGCTCTTCGTGTCGAGCCGTCGCACCCGCCAGTCAGCTCCATGCTCGTCCACCAGGCGGTCGAAAACCGCCCACGGAACATGCTTCTGCAAGGCATGAAAAACGCTATTGTGGTGCCGCATGACATTGACCTCGTGCTCGTGTCCCAAACGCTGCGAAACGTCTGGAACCAAGTAGAATCAATGTCATGCACCTTGTCCACTCAATCTAAACCGGACAGCAGTGGGCCGAGCCCGAGGGTGACGCGGGGCGACAGACGCTCCCCGAGCCGAGCTTGGGTGATCGTCTCGGAGCACAATGTCGATGAATGGCCGAATGCCGGCCTGTCGCCGGGCAGACGCGGCCTGTTTGCCTACGGCTTCATCCCGCCCGGATTGTTCAGTGAGATCAAGGGCAAATTCCTCGAACTGGCGCGGCGGAAGAAGACTGGTTCGGTCCGGCGATGAGGAGATTGGGCCTCGAGCGGAGTGATCTTATTGGTGGAAGCGAGGTGCGGCGACGGGAGGCGTTTGCGTGGCAAAGCTTTACTATTTACAGCCGAGGCGACCCGCCGGCTGGATCTTGACACCGGTAAATCAAAGCCTGCGGCACAACCGTGGATCCGGGAACATTGAAGTTATTGGTTGACCTTTCGCTATACATATTGTTAGATCGGCGGCATGTCCTTGATTGTTACAAACATAACATTCTTTATCTGTTTTAGCAATTTTCTCTTTCGATTTCGCCTCCTTATTGGGCTGTAACTTGTCATCCGCTCGCTTGTTCGGAACACTCGCCTCCTGCTTCACTTTCTCGCACCGCCCGTTCTTCTCCTCCAACCCCCTGCCGCAGACGAGCGGGCAGACGCGAATGGTCGTCGCCTTAAGGCGGTCGAGCACATCAGCGGTAGGTTCGAGCGAAGCGAGCTTTACGCCTTGGCGGTCGGCATAGTCCTTCAGCGCTTTTTCGCTGCCGCCACCCCAATTGCCGTCGGCCTTGGCGGAAAGACAGCCTAAGCGCGCCAGTTCCTTTTGTGTTTGCAATGCCAGTTCGCGCGGATCGATGGAAGGCGCCGCCTCGTCGGCCTTTGGTGCCGGCTGTTCCAGTTTGGCGACAACGATTTCCTGCTGGTCCTTTGCCTTCTGCTCGGCAGCTGTTTTTTCCTTGGCAATTCTGTCGGCCTCGGCCTTCTCCGCCGCGCGGCGGATGTCGGCGATGCGGATGCGCGCCAGATCAGCAAACTGACCATTCGGGTATTTCGCCAGATAAGCCTCGAAATAGGCTGTACCGCCGCCACCCTTGATGGAAGCCCAATACGCAATCTCAGCCTCCTTTTCGCGCTGGCGCGCCGCTTCGGCCGCTTTTGCATCCGCCTCGGCCTTCAGTTTCGCCTGCCGCTCGGCCTGTTTCGCATTTTCCTGTTCGGCAGCGATCCGCTCCTGTTCCTTGCGATCGCGTGCCGCCATCTCGGCAACGAGCCGTTCGGCTTCCGACTTTTCCTTTGCCGCCTGTTCCGCCGCGGCCTGCTCCTTCACAGCTTGCTCTACCGCGGCCTTCTTCTCTGCCTCTCGCTCCGCAGCGGCCTTGAGTTCGCCGACACGCACGCGCGCCAGACCCGCAAACGTTCCGTTTGGATATTGCTGCAGATACGCCTCGAAATAGGCGATGCGGCCGCCATCCTTGATCGCATTCCAGTAGGCGAGTTCGAGCTGCTTTTCGCTGGCGGCTTCCGGCGCCTTCGCCGCCATCGATTTCTTCCTTCGCCTTTTCCCGCAGGATCACCGGACCGGTCAGCGAGGAATTGTCCCACGGCACCTGCTTGCCGTTGGTGGCGCTGAGGACTTCCTTGCGGACCTGGATGAGATCGTCGGTGACGCTTTCTCCCGGCGTGCCGAGATGCTTCAGCAGTGCTGTCGTGAACGGCGAGTTCCGCCCAGCCCCGTCAAGCGCGACGTTGCCGGGCTGCGTTGCAAAAGCGATCAGCGTGCCGATGCCGCTGCCGAACTTGGCAAGCCCGCGGCCGACGAGCGCGTGCCCATCGAGCGCGCCAGGTTTTCGGCCAGCGGATTGTCGCGGCAGGCGTCGAGGAAAATCAGGTTGACCTTGGTGTTGCGCTCCATCGCGCCGACGATCAGGTCCATCGGCAGGACCTCGAAGTCGAGATCGTTGTAGCTCGACAACTGCGCGTCGACCGGCGCCATGTAATTGTTGCCGTTCACCTGCAAGCCGTGGCCGGCATAAAAGAACAACGACAGGTCGGCGCCTTCGAGCTTGTTGGTGAACTCGCGCGCCGTGCGGCGCATGTCGGCAAGGGTCAGGTCGCTGCCGCGCACCACCTCGAAGCCGAGGGCTTCGAGCTTGTCGGCCATGTCGGCGGCATCGTTCTTCGGATTGGCGAGCGGCGGCACGTGCTCATAGGCCGAATTGCCGATCACCAGCGCGACGCGCTTTTCGGCATGGGCGGGAACGGTCAGACAAAACAGGACGAACGGAGGGACGAGGAGAGCGCGCAGCCAACCCATGCCAAATTCCCCGATTGCCCCGCTGCAAAATTAGCACAACGTGATGACGGCGCAACAATTCATTGCTCGTCTCGCGCGAGCGAAGTCCGCATCCAGTACAAGCATCCAGCGCAGGGATAACGCAGACCCTCGGCACAAGGCCGAGGGTGACGATCGTGGGTTGGCTATTCCGCCATCACTGCGGCGGCGGCATTCTTCTGCACCGAGGCGATCGCCTTCTTGGCGTTGGTCTTGGCCGTATAGGTTTCCGATCGCATCATGGTTTCGCCGTTGCGGGCCACAAACCGGACGTAGAACTGACCGTTCTTTGACGGCACGATTTCGAACCGATAGCCCTTGCCATCCTCGCCATTTGATCTGTCGACGACCGGTGCGGCGGGAGAATTCTTGCGCATCGAAGAGATGCAATTGTTCGCCGACGCCCTGCTCTTGTAGTTTTCCGACCACACGATGATGGTCTTGTTGTAGAGGAATTGAACAGCCTTCTGACCACTTTTGCGAGTAATGATCCTGAATTTATACGCCATGTTTTTCAGCCCTTTTTGTCCGATTTGCCGCAGCGAATCTTGCTGCCGAGTTCGCGGTCGTATTTTCAGTGTACTGATTCCGGGGATCTTATTCCACCTGCGTGCCCGCCGCGCCGAACTATCCCTTCTCCGTCGCCTCGAACTCGACGATAAAGCCTCGAGTGCTGTCACGTTCCGAACTGTCACCCCAGAGAATGGGGCGCTGCTCGAATGACGGGTGCTCGGTTCCAGGGCTCCAAAACTTCCCAACGTTCGCCTGTCCAAGGTAGTTACTTGGCTGGTGGTAACTCCAGGCCGAATATTTAAATGGCTCGTCGGTAACCCAGCGCCATCCACCATTCGGCTCTTTCGAACCAACTGGTTGGTACAGTCCGATCCAGGGACCTATCTTGTCGCCAACGCCGATTTCGACAAAGCGATCGTCGGACGCAAACAGCGTGTAAACGAATTCGTTTTCCGCCTTGTTGGCTATCGTGACAAGATGGCCCCCAGCGCGAACTGCGAGTTCGTGCGCCTGTAGCCAATTGCCGCCCCACATCAGCACCGCGATGTAAAGGTTCTTGCCGAACACACCGTAGCGAATCTCGTAGCGCCCGAGCACCGATAGGGCCTCGACAAGCCGCGGGTCTGCGCTCGGCCCGAGGCTCGCCACCGTGAAACGACGCGCCAAGCTCGGGTCAGCTGCTTGGGCTTCATCCTCGCTACCCGGCAAACCCGGCAATTGAGGTTTCTTTGCCTCGGCGCTGGCCCGCTCTTGCGCTTTGGCCTCCTCCAGCTTTGCCAGTTCGAGCTTCCTCTGCTCTTCCTCTTCCTTCGCCTTGCGCTCCGCCTCCTCGTTCGCTTCGATCGCCGCGATCCGGATTTGCGCCAGGTCGGTGAATACGCCGCCGGGAAAGCGCTCCAGATATTTCTGGAACAGCGCCTTGTCCGGCAAATCCTTGATCGATTCCCAGAACGCCACTTCGGCGGACCCGGATTGCGCAGCCTCTCCCGGCGTCAGCGGCTTCAGGATCACTTCCCCGGTCAGCGAGGAATTGTCCCACGGCACCTGCTTTCCGTTCGTCGCATCGAGCACCTCGCGGCGCACTTGGATCAGGTCGCGCGTTATGTCCTGGCCGGGCGTGCCGAGATGTTTCAATAGCGCGCTGGTGAACGGCGAGTTGCGCCCCTGCCCGTCGAGGGCGACATTGCCCGGCTGCGTCGAAAACGCGATCAGCGTGCCGACGCCCGAACCGATGCGCGCCAGCCCGGCGCCGACGGCGGCCGATCGCGTGCCCATCGACCGGGCGAGATTGCGCGCCAGCGGATTGTCGCGGCAGGCATCGAGAATGATGAGATTGACCTTGGCGTTGCGCTCCATCGAAGTGAGCACGAGGTCCATGGTCATCGCCTCGAACTCAAGATCGTCCTGGCCGGCAAGTTTGGCATCCACTGGCACCAGGTAGTTGACGCCGTTCACCTGAAGGCCGTGGCCGGCATAAAACAGCGCGGCGATATCGGCGCCGGGCAGTTGCTGGACGAAATCGCGAACGGTGGCGCGCATTCCGGCAAGGTCGAGGTCCTGGCCTTGCGTCACCGAAAATCCCAGTTGCGAAAGCCGGGCGGCCATGTCGGCCGCGTCGTTACGCGGATTGGCCAGTTCCGGCGCGTTGCGATAGGCCGAATTGCCAATCACCAGCGCCACGCGCTTCTCGGCATGGGCGGGTGTGTTGAAACTGAAAAAGACAAGCGGAAGGATGAGGAGAGCGCGCAGCCAGCCCATGCAGGATTTCCCGGTAGCCCCTGCCGAAACCTAGCACATCCGCCACTTGCGACAAGCGGGGGAGCAGAGCCTACGCCGCTGCCCACAGCCAGCCCGCGATCGGCAACGCCAGCACGACCAGCGCCAACGCGAGTTTGAGCCAGCGGTTCAGCATGGCGAGAATGAGCGCCGGCACGACGAGCAATGCAAACGGGACCGCCAGCAGCATTGCCATGCCCTGCGCGATCGAATGACCGATCGGGTCGCTCGATTGCAGCATGAAGTACACGAACATGATCACGACCAGCGCCTCAAGGCCGCCGAGGATCAGGATGGTCGCGCGCAACGTGAGTATCCCCTGTCCGTGACGGCTCAGTTCGCCGCAAGCGTCTCCAGTTGCGTCAGGTTCGGCGGCGCCGTGCGCCAGGCCTTCGCGCCCTGGCGGCCCTCGGCTAGCCCGGCCTCGAACAGCTGGCGCATGCGTGCCTTGTCGAAGTTGAGGCTCTCTTGTGCCGGCGGAATTGAGTCGGGAATGGCGGTCATATGGAACCCTGCGCCGGCGTTTCTGGCCAGCGCGTAGTCGCGATAGATCGTTTCCGATTGCAGCCCGCGCATCAGTTCCATGATCGATTTCTTGGCGATGTCGGCTAGATCGCCCTTGACCGGCTTGACGGCGTTCTCTCGCGACGTGTTGCCATTGACGACCATGTACAGTTCCTTCGGCACCTTGCCGTTGGGGAACATGAAGCTCGACACCAGCACCGGCGATTTCACCCCGCCGTCGACATGTGCCTGGCGCAGTTGCAGGCCGCGTTGCGGCTTGATGTAGACGGGCGCGAAATAGGCCGGCACCGCGGCGGAGGCGCGTAGCACCTTCTGGAAATGCAGGCGGCTGTCGGAACGCCCGCCCTTGGCGATCTCGCCCATGTCCCAGATCACCAATTCCCCGGCATCGAGATTGGTCGTCGCGATGTAAAGGCGCCTGCCCTTGTCGTATTCGGCCGCGACCTGGGCCAATACGTCGTCGGTGATGAATTCCTCGATCTGCTTCTTTAGCGGCGCATTGTCATAGAGCGACGCCGCGCTCGCCGCCTTGATGAAGATCGAATCGTTGGTTTGCGTCGTGTAGAAGCGTTCCAGCTGGTCGTCGTATTGCGGTCCGAGAAAGGCCAGCACCGCCATCAAGGCGCCCGTAGAAACACCGGTGACGACATCGAAAACCGGCCGCGTGCCGCTTTCGGTCCAGCCTTTCAGGACGCCGGCGCCATAGGCGCCGTCGGCGCCGCCGGCCGAAAGCGCCAGAATGGTATGGATGCCGTCATCGTCGACGCGCTTCGGCAGCACTTGCGCCGAGGTGGCATCGACCGATACCGCCTCCATTGGCAACAGCGTGCGCGATTGCTGGGTCTCGGCCGGGCGCGAAATGCAGCCGACGACCATGAACCCGGCAACAACGACGCCGGTCGCAGCGAACAATCGCGGCGAACGCCTCACCTTCCCCTACTCCCTGTTCCCGCCGCCCTGTAACGCGGCACCCGGCATTGCACGTCCGGTACTTGCGCCCGGTTTTTAAGTTGTCGCGCGCGACCCTACACGAAAACGATTAACGTTCGAAGGCGGCATTTCGACGACTTTAAGGTTTGGTTAACCATGTTGGAAATGCCGAAATGCCCGGACAGTTCACGTATTTCCTCCACGTTGCGCGATTGACACGCGCGCCACAATCGGCTTTTGCGTGCCGACCCATGCACGCGCCGCAACCCGTCCGTCACTATGAGGATTTTTCGCCAGGCGAAGTCATCGTGCTCGGCGAAAAGACCGTGACTGCCGAGGAGATTATTGAATTCGCCGCCGAATTCGACCCGGCGCCCTACCACCTGAGCGCGGAAGGCGGACGCGATTTTCTGTTCGACGGGTTGGTGGCCTCCGGCTGGCACACTTGTGCCATGCTGATGCGCATGATCGTCGACAAGCTGCTGGCGAACTCGACCAGCCAAGGCGCGCCCGGCATCGACATCTGCCGATGGCTGCGGCCGGTCGCGGCCGGCCAGACGATCCGGGCGACCGCCACCGTGCTTTCAACACGTCGGTCCGCCTCGCGGCCCGAAATCGGCTTTGTCCAGTTCCGTTTCCATATCCACGACGCGGCCGGCGACGGGTTGCCGGAATCCGCCCTGCTGATGCTCGAAGTCTCCAACATGTTCCGCTTGCGCCACCCGGAGGCGGCGGCATGAGCGAACTTCCGGATTTCTTCGCGCCCGGCTACAAGGCCGACCTCGGCACGCATTTGTTCACCGCCGAGGAAATCATCCGCTTTGCAACCAAATACGACCCGCAGCCTTTCCACGTCGACCCCGAGGCGGCGAAGGCCAGCATATTCGGCGGCCTGTGCGCTTCCGGCTGGCACACTGCCTCCGTGTGGATGCGCAAGCAGCGCGATTTTGCCGCCGAACGCGAGCGCCAGCGGGCCGCAGCCGGATTGCCGGCAGTCGCCTTCGGGCCTTCGCCGGGCTTCGAAAAACTGAAATGGCTGCGGCCGGTCTATGCCGGCGAGGAAATCCGGTTCTATTGTGCCACTACGGCCTGCCGCCCGAGCGCGTCGCGGCCGGGCTGGTACGTCTTCACCGGCGACAATGGCGCCGCCACCAGCGCCGGCGAGCCGGTATTGTCCTTCACTAGTTCAGCCTTGGTCCGCCTGGTAACCAACTAGGACAGCCGCGCCGCCATCGCGTCGCTTTTTTCCCTGGTTAAGTCGCGAAGCGCATATCGCCGGTATCGCCCATGCACCAATGTCGCGCCACACCAAATTACAGGAGACCGTCGTGCCGCAGCTGACCCTTGTCTACTGGCGCGACATTCCCGCCCAGGTCATCGTGCGCGCCGGCCGCCAGACCGCCAAGCGCGAACTGCCGCTGCGCTTCACCGAGGCCATCGACATGGCGGCGATGCGCTCGGGGGCTGCCGAAACCGACGCCTATCTCGCCGAATGGCGGAGGGCCGATCCCGTCGAGGTCGGCGGCGATCTCGAGGCCGAAGCCGAAAAGGCCGCCGTCGCGCTCGATCGCGACTATCCCAAGGAGCGGCTGGTGGAACTCGCCAACAATGGCGGGCGCGAGGCGCAGTGATAATGAACGCGCCGGCAAAAATCGCCACGAAATCGGCGGCGACGGCCTACCGGCCGGCACATGTCAGCCCGCAGCGGCGCATGCGCAAGGGCTACACGATCCGCCTGTGGTCGGTGCGCCACTCGCGCTTGCTCGAATGGGTCTACGGACGCTTCGCCGGGCTGTTCCTGTTGCTGCATCCGTTCTGGAAGGCGGTCGGCTACGGCCGTGCCGAAGCGCCGGTCAATTCGTCGAGAAGCGGGTCAAGGGCCTGCTGTTCGACTGCCGCATGTGCGGGCGCTGCATTCTCTCCTCGACCGGCATGAGCTGCCCGATGAATTGCCCCAAGCAGTTGCGCAACGGGCCGTGCGGCGGCGTTCGGGCCAACGGCAATTGCGAGGTCGAGCCCGACATGCCGTGCGTCTGGGTGCAGGCCTGGAACGGCGCGCAGCCAGATGCGCCACGGCGCCGAAAAGCTTGATGGCGTGCAGAAGCCGGTCGACCAGTCGCTGCGCGAGACCTCCGCCTGGCTGCGGGTGACCGCCGAGGCCGCGGCTGCACGCGAGCAGGCCCGCAAGCGCCTAGGGAGGCATGATGGTCCAACGCGACGAGAATCCCGCCGGCATCGATCTGCCGCTCGATCCCCTGCCGGGCCATTCCTCGCGCGGCCGCCTCGAACGCATCCTGCGCCGCGGCGAATTCGCGGTGACCGCGGAACTGAACCCGCCCGACAGCACCGATCCCGGAGGATGTCTACGATCGCGCCATCGTCTTCGACGGCTGGGTCGACGGCATCAACGCGGTCGATGCCTCCGGCGCCAACTGCCACATGTCGTCGGTCGGCATCTGCGCGCTGCTGACGCGCATGGGCTACGCGCCGATCATGCAGATCGCCTGCCGCGACCGAAATCGCATCGCCATCCAGGGCGACGTTCTCGGCGCCGCGGCGATGGGCGTCGCCAACATCCTGTGCCTGACCGGCGACGGCGTGCAGGCCGGCGACCAGCCCGGCGCCAAGCCGGTATTCGACCTCGACTGCATGTCGCTGCTGGAGACGCTGCGCATCATGCGCGACGAGGCGAAATTCCTGTCGGGCCGCAAGCTGACGACGCCGCCGCAAGATTTTCCTCGGCGCGGCGATCAACCCCTTCGCTCCGCCCTACGATTTCCGGCCGCTGCGGCTGAAAAAGAAGATCGACGCCGGCGCGCAATTCGTCCAGAGCCAGTACTGCTTCGACGTGGCGATGATGCGCGACTACATGAAGCGCGTCCGCGATCTCGGCCTCACCGAACAGCTGCTTCGTCATGTGCGGCGTCGGGCCGCTGGCCAGCGCCCGTACCGCGCGCTGGATGCGCTCCAACGTGCCGGGCATCCACATTCCCGATGCGATCATCGCCCGGCTCGAAGGCGCCGCCGACCAGAAGGAGGAAGGCAAGCGGCTGTGCATCGACATCATCAACGAGGTCAAGGAAATCGACGGCGTTTCCGGCATCCACGTCATGGCCTATCGCCAGGAGGAATATGTCGCCGAGATCGTCGCTGAATCCGGCGTGCTGAAGGGCCGCAAGCCGTGGCAGCGCGAGGCCCGGCGCGACGAGCTGCGGTTGTCGAGCGTCTCGACGAGTTGCTGCACGCGAGGCCTTACAGACCCGCAGGAGATGGTCGATCAGGCGACCGCCGTCGAATGAGGCCGCTGTCGCCAATCGGAAGCCGCGCTAGCCCAGTTGCACGCTGACACATAACGATATAAAGAACTCTTTATATGGATTGGAGAGCTAGCATGACCCGGACCATCGTCGCCTCGGCGACGCGCGAAATCATCATCGGCTTCGACCAGCCGTTCTGCGTGATCGGCGAGCGCATCAACCCGACCGGCCGCAAGAAGCTTGCCGCCGAGATGCTCGAAGGCAATTTCGACACGGTGAAAAGGGATGCGCTCGAACAGGTCGCCGCCGGCGCCACCATGCTCGACGTCAACGCCGGCGTCACCGCCGTCGATCCCGAACGCCACCGAACCGGCACTGCTGGTGCAGACGCTGGAGATCGTCCAGGGCCTGGTCGACCTGCCGCTGTCGATCGACTCCTCCGTCACCGCCGCGATCGAAGCCGCGCTCAAGGTCGCCAAGGGCCGGCCGCTGGTCAATTCGGTGACCGGCGAGGAAGAAAAGCTCGAAGCGATCCTGCCGCTGATCAAGAAATACAACGTGCCGGTGGTCGCCATTTCCAACGACGAGACCGGCATTTCGATGGACCCGGACGTGCGCTTCGCCGTCGCCAAGAAGATCGTCGAGCGCTGCGCCGATTTCGGCATCCCGCCGCATGACGTCGTCGTCGATCCGCTGGTCATGCCGATCGGCGCGCTGGGCGACGCCGGCCGCCAGGTGTTCGCGCTGCTGCGCCGCCTGCGCGAGGAACTCAAGGTCAACACCACCTGCGGCCTGTCCAACATCTCCTTCGGCCTGCCGCACCGCCACGGCATCAACGCCGCCTTCATCCCGATGGTGATCGGCGCCGGCATGACCTCGGCGATCATGAACCCGTGCCGGCCGCAGGAAATGGAAGCCGTGCGCGGCGCCAACGTGCTGAACGGCACCGACGAGAACTGCACCACCTGGATCAGGACCTACAAGGACTACAAGCCGGCCGAAGGCGGCGCGACCGTGATTGCCGCTCCGGTGACCTCCGGCGCCGCAGCCGGCGGACGCCGCGGCGGCCGCGCGGCGCGGCTGGCCGGGGCCGGAGGCGGTGGCAGCGCTGGCGATGAACGCTGTCCAGCGATGCACCCGCATGGCCGTGCTCTACGCCGGACAACGCTCGTCCAGCAGGAGCCGCTTCGAGCACGGCGATCTGTCGTGATGCAGATCGAAATCGGCGGGCCGGCCTCACGTGCCGAGCCGCGCCGCAATGCCATGCATGCCGGCCAAGATGCGCGACCGGCAATTCCATCGCGCTATCGGCGATGAGGTCGTTGTCCATGTCGGCCGAACGAGGCCAACAGAAGGCTTGCTGCCACCGCGCCGACCATTGCGGCGGCGACGTATTGAGGGTTGCGCATCCATGGGCCCTTTACGAGGCGCACCAGGAAAAAGGACGAAGTAAGGGCCGAAAGCACGATCTCGGACATAGTCGGCCTCCAGATGCGCCCGGTATGCGCCGAGATCGCAAACAATCCTTTAATGCCGCGTTTGCAGCGCGAGATGCACAGAGTCATGAGAACCACACGCTCAAATGCATGCGGATAAGCATGACCGACCCGCTCGTCCTGTTCATGCCGTCGGGCAAGCGCGGGCGGTTTCCCGACGGCACTACCGTGCTCGATGCCGCGCGCCAGCTCGGCGTCTATGTCGAGAGCGTGTGCGGCGGCCGCGCCACCTGCGGGCGCTGCCAGATCGAGGTGCAGGAAGGCAATTTCGCCAAGCACAAGATCGTTTCCTCCAACGACCACATCTCGCCGCAAGGGCGCCAAGGAAGAGCGCTACATCGAGGTGCGCGGCCTGCCCGAAGGGCGCCGCCTGTCGTGCTCGGCGACGATCCAGGGCGACCTCGTCATCGACGTGCCGCAGGATGCCGTCATCAACGCCCAGATCGTGCGCAAGAAGGCGACCGACCGGGTCATCGAGCGCAATCCGGCGGTCCACCTGTGCTATGTCGAGGTCGACGAGCCCGACATGCACAAGCCGCTCGGCGATCTCGACCGCCTGAAGGCGATGCTGCTGCGCGACTGGGGCGCAAAGCTCGGCTTCGATCGCCTCGAAACCGATTTCGCCTGATCCCGCAGGTGCAGAAAATCCTGCGCAACGGAAACTGGGCCGTCACCGCCGCCATCCACAAGGATCACGACTGCGCGACGCCGGGCGCATCATCGCGCTGTGGCCGGGCCTGAAGAACGAGGCCTAGGGCATTGCCTGCGACATCGGCTCGACCACCATCGCCATGCATCTGGTGTCGCTGCTGTCGGGCCGGCGGCTCGCCTCGTCCGGCGCGCCGAACCCGCAGATCCGCTTCGGCGAAGATCTGATGAGCCGCGTCTCCTACGTGATGATGAACCCGGACGGCCGCGAGGCGATGACCAAGGCGGTGCGCGATGCGGTCAACGGACTGATCGGCAAGGTCTGCGCCGAAGCGCAGGTCAATCGCGACGACATCCTCGATCTGGTCTTCGTCGGCAATCCGATCATGCACCACCTGTTCCTCGGCATCGACCCGACCGAACTCGGCGGCGCGCCGTTCGCGCTCGCCGTCTCCGGCGCCGTGCAGCTGCGCGCTGCCGATATCGGCATCGACGCCAATCGCCGGCGCGCGCATCTACATGCTGCCCTGCATCGCCGGCCATGTCGGCGCCGATGCCGCCGGCGCGACGCTGTCGGAAGGTCCGCATCGCCAGGACAAGATGATGCTGCTGGTCGATGTCGGCACCAATGCCGAGATCGTGCTCGGCAATCGAAGCGCGTCGTCGCCTGCTCCTCGCCGACCGGCCCGGCCTTCGAGGGCGCCGAGATTTCCTCGCGGCCAGCGCGCCGCACCCGGCGCCATCGAGCGCGTGCGCATCGATCCGGACACGCTGGAGCCGAAATACCGCGTCATCGGCGTCGAACCGTGGTCGGACGAACCGGGCTTTGCCGACGCCGCCGAGGCGACCGGCGTCACCGGCATCTGCGGCTCGGCGATCATCGAGGTCGTCGCCGAGATGTATCTCGTCCGGCATCATTTCCGAGGATGGCGTCATCGACGGCGCGCTTGCGGCGCGCAGCCCGCGCATCGTCGCCACCGGCCGCACCTTCTCCTATCTGCTCAAGGACGGCGAGCCGCGCCTCACGGTGACCCAGAACGACGTGCGCGCCATCCAGCTCGCCAAGGCGGCACTTTATGCCGGCATCAAGCTGCTGATGGACAAGCAGGGCGTCGACCATGTCGACTGCATCCGCTTTGCCGGCGCCTTCGGCTCCTTCATCGATCCGAAATACGCCATGGTGCTCGGCCTGATCCCGGATTGCGACCTCGCCGAGGTCAAGGCCGTCGGCAACGCCGCCGGCGACGGCGCGCTGATGGCGCTGTTGAACCGCGGCTATCGCCGCGAGATCGAGGAAACGGTGCGCAAAATCGAAAAGATCGAGACCGCGCTCGAGCCGGATTTCCAGCGCCTGTTCGTCGACGCCATGGCGCTGCCCAACAAGATCGACGCGTTCCCCAAACTGGCCGCAGTCGTCAAGCTGCCAGAACGCAAGGCGCTGGCCGAAGCCAATGGCGACGGCGGCCGGCGCAGGAGGCGGGTGCGGTAACCCCGACCGCCCGCCGCCTACTCGGCCGCCTGCTTGGTTGCAATCGCCTGACCCAGCGCCCTGCCCCGCCCAATCATCGCGAAGCACTCGCGCAGGTGATCGGCGGCCGCGAGCACCGGCGCCGAAGCGCCTTGGGCGACGAACATGCCGAGCGCATAGCTCGGCAATTCCGGCAGGCCGAATTTCGCAGTCGGCCTCGATGATTTCGCCATTGAGCGAGGAAATCGGCAGCGGCGCCACCGCAAGGTCCGCCAGGATCGCCGCGCGCTGACCGGAGATATGGGCGCTGAGGAAGGCGATGCGGTAGGCACGGCCTTGCTGTTCCAGGCCGTTCAGTCCGGCCTTGCGCCAGACGCAGCCTTCCTCCCAAACGGAGACCGGCAGCGGCTCCTGTTCGGCGGCAATGCCGCATTTGCGCGTCGCCCATACCAGCTTTTCGCGGATAAGGATTTCGGCCTGGTCCGAACCGGCAATCCCGGCATCGCAGGTTACCAGCGCCACGTCGACCCGCTTCGAACGGACACGTTCCATCAGCGGCCCGGAATTCTCCACGATCACATTGACGGTCACGGAAGGATGGGTTTCGGCGAAGCGCCGCAGCATGTTCGGCAGGAAGCGTTCGGCCACGTCGTCCGGCGTGCCGAGCCGCACTTCACCCGCCATGTCGGGCATGAGGAACCGCGCCATGGTTTCGCGGTTCAAGGCCAGCATGCGCCGCGCATGTTCGAGCAGGATTTCGCCTTCTCGCGTCAGGCTGACCGAGCGCGAATCGCGCACCAGTACCGGCCGGCGCAATGTTTCCTCGAGCTTCTTGATCTGCATGGAGATCGCCGATGGCGTGCGGTGCACGGCATCGGCGGCCGCAGCGAAACTGCCGGCATCGACGATGGCGACGAAGCTGCGCAGGATGTCGAGATCAAGCAAGGGGATAGCGTGGCTGATTTCTGGGGGCGTTCATGGCACCATACTTCACGATAATTGAATCGATGCATCATATCATTTCGTTTGCCTTATGCAAGGGCAAAACCGATATAGCGCTCGTGAGCAAGAGAAACCGCTCAAACGTCAACAGGAGATTATCATGCATCGCCTCGCAATCCTCAGCCGCATCAGCGACTATTTCGAGCGCCGGCGCCGCCGCAATGCCTATTGGCAGACGGCAAAAGTCGTCAGCGAACTGCCCTTCCATATCCGCAAGGACATTGGCTGGCCGGCAGCCTTCGACGGAGCCAGGCGCGACCTGATTCTAGGTGCACTGCTGATGTGTCGCCGATTGGGTGATTGGTTCCCCGCAATGCCAACCGTCGAAACAACAAAAAGCGGCGGAACCCGCCCGGTTCCGCCGCTTTGCATTCCTGCCCGACTCCGCCGCGCCTGACCTGGCGCGCCAAAAATCCCACAAAACTAGCTGACGATTTGCAGACGCTGGCGCTTCGGCTCCGCCGCCAGCATCGCCGCAGCATCCTCCGCGCTCATCGGCCGGGCGAAATAGAAACCCTGGGCATTGTGGATGCCCTGATTGCGCATCATTTCGAGTTGCTCGACGCTTTCGACGCCTTCGATCGTGGTTCTGAGGTCGAACGCCTTGGAAAGATCGATGATACTGCGCACGACGTCGAGTTCGCGCTCGTCGCTGACAATGCGGTCAGCGAATGATTTATCGAGCTTCAATGAATCGAGCTTGAGGCTGCGCAGGTGATTGATGCTGGAAAATCCGGTGCCGAAATCGTCGAGCGCAAAGCACACGCCTTTTTCGCGCAAGCGGTCGAAGATGTGCTGCACCAGGTCGAGGTTTTCGATCAGCAGGCTCTCGGTGATTTCCAGGATCAGGCGGTTGCCGGCAAGTCCGGACTGCTCCAGCGCATCCATGACCTGAAGGTGGAAGCCGCGATCCTTGAACTGGGCCGGCGACACGTTGACCGAAAGCTTGATGTCATCGGGCCATTTGGCCGCTTCAGCGCAGGACTGGCGCAGGACGAATTCGCCGATCCTGCAGATCTGCCCGGATTTTTCAGCCAGCGGAATGAATTCGGCCGGTGGGATTACGCCGCGATGGGGATGCTGCCAGCGCACCAGCGCCTCGAATCCGCGCGCTGTGCCGGTGGCCATGTCGACGATCGGCTGAAACATCAGGAAGAATTCGTTGCGCTCGATGGCAAGCTGCAATTCCTGTTCCATCATCATGCGCTGGCAGGCGGCGTCGGCCAACTCGCCCGAAAACACAACCGCGCCACCACCGGCGCTAGCCTTGGCTTGCTCCAGCGCCAGGTCGCAACGCGCCAGCACTTCCGTGCCGCTGGTATCGGAGGGGCCAAGCAGGGCGGCGCCGACATGCACATGCACCGGCACGCGGAAGCCCTCGACATCGAAGACCTCGTCGAACGCGTCGACGATCCGACGCGCGAATTTGCGAGTTCGCCGTTTTCCTTGACCGACAGAACGACAAAATCGTCGCCGCCGAGCCGGTAGACTTCCCGGTTTTCGCCCGCTAACTCGCTTAGCCGCCGGCCAATCTGCGCCAGCAGTTCGTCGCCGGCCGATAAGCCCATGGTGTCGTTGACGAAGCGCACGCCGTCGGTCTCAACCTGGACGACCTGGACTTCTGCGCAGATTTTTCGTAGTTTGGTCGTGACCAGCCCATGCAATCGCTCGACCAGCGCGGCGCGCGTGCGCAGGCCGGTCACCGCGTCGCCTTCTACCTGGTGGCGAAGGCTCTGTTCGGAGAGCACTGCCGCATCGCGCTGAGCCGCCAGCCGGGCATGGCTGCGACCAATGAAATGAAACACGACGCCGAGCGCCAGCGGCGTCAGCGCCGCCACCCCATAAACAGGATTTGCCTGAACGATGTCGATGATCCGTTCGTTTCCGCCGTGCAGGATCAGGCTCTCGAATGCAAGCGCCAATGATCGGCATGCCGGTCGCCAAAACCAAGCCCGAACAAGACAAATTTCGCTTGTTTATGCCTTTTTCGCATCCACCCCCCACGGGCCTAATAGGCGAAAGCAGAAACATAGCAGCCACTTGTTTAAGGCTATGCTAACACCCCGGCGCGATGCGCCATTGCCGGTTGGTGCTGCGGCAATTAACCCTTCATTTCGGGTGAGGAACTGGAATGACAGCCTCTCGGCCGTTGCTGGCGGTTCTTTGCGCGGTCGGCGCCTCGCTCGCCTTTTCGATCAACGATATGGGGATCAAGTTCCTGAGCGGCGCCTACGCTTTGCACGAAATCGTCCTGATCCGCTCCCTTGCCGCGCTGGCGCTGACCCTGGCGGTTTTCGTGCCGCTGAGCGGCGGCATGAGCATTCTCAAAACGCGTCGGCCATGGCTGCACGCGGCCCGCGGCGTGCTCGTCGTGGTGTCGAACATGTGCTTCTTCCTCGGCCTTGCCTCGGTCAGCCTTGCGGAGGCGACGGCAATCTTTTTCGTCGCCCCGCTGATGATCACGGCCTTGTCGGTTTTATTTCTGAAGGAAATCGTCGGCTGGCCGCGCTGGACCGCGATTGCCATCGGCCTGATTGGCGTCGTCGTCATCCTGCGGCCGGGCACGTCGGCCTTTCAGTGGGCAGCGCTGTTGCCGGTCGGCGCAGCGCTGACCTATTCGACGCTGGTGCTGACGACGCGAGTCATGCGACTTTCCGAAACCGCGGCGACGATGTCGTTCTATGTCCAGTTCTGCTTTCTCGTTTTCAGTGCCGGGCTCGGCACCGCCATCGGCGACGGCCGCTTCGCCGGCAGCGATAGCGCTTCGCTCGATTTCCTCTTCCGCCAGTGGCAGGCGGTGCCGCTGGGCGACCTCGCGATCATCTGCGGCGTCGGCACCATGAGCGCGCTTGGCGGCTATCTGTTCACGCTTGCCTATTCCAACGCCGAGGCCGGACTGGTCGCGCCGTTCGAATATACCGCCCTGGTCATGGCGATCATCTGGGGCCTCGTCGTGTTTGGCGAATGGCCGGATGCGCCGACATTCCTTGGAATATTCCTGATCCTCGGCTCCGGGCTTTTCGTCGTCTGGCGTAAATCGCGGCGCAGCGGCCGGCCGGTCGAGCATCCGCGCCCGAGCGTGTCGTAGGACCGGCCATGGACCAACCGCAGGCCTTGATCTTCGATGTCTTCGGAACCGTGGTCGATTGGCGTACTGGCGTCGCGAGCGAAGTCCACCGGATATTCGCTGGCAAGCCGCTCGCAGTCGATTCGCTTGCCTTCGCCGATGCCTGGCGCGCCGAATACCAGCCGGCGATGGCGACGATCCGCGGTGGAAACCGCGGCTATGTTGCGCTCGAAATTTTGCACCGGGAAAACCTTGAGCGCCTCCTTGCCCGCTTCGGTCTCGCTGATGCTCTCGGCGACGCCGAGAAGGCCGAACTGAACCGCGCCTGGGAGAGATTGCCGCCATGGCCGGATTCGGTTGCCGGCCTGAGCCGCCTGCGGCAACATTACCTGATTGCCGCCTGCTCGAACGGCTCGATCGCGCTGATGAGCCGGCTGGCGAAATTCGCCGGATTGCCCTGGCACGCCATCCTCGGCGCCGACATCGCAAAAGCCTACAAGCCGCAGCGCCAAGTCTATCTCAAATCTTGCGAGGCGCTCGGTCTGGCGCCGCAGGAAGTCATGATGGTCGCCGCTCACAACGGGGATTTGCACGCCGCCGCCGACTGCGGCCTGCAGACGGCGTTTATTGTGCGACGCAGCGAACATGGACCGTCGCAGAGAAGCGACCTCGCGGCCACCGGCGACTGGCAAGTTGTCGCCAGCGATCTCGAAAATCTTGCTGAAAAGTTAATGGCTTAGCCGCACGAGCGGAATCTCCGCGACAAGCCGCCGCACTGTCGCAAAACTGATCGGCCGTTGTCGCTTTCATGCCGTCATGGTGCACGGCACAATCCTATATCGCCGTCATAGAGCCGCCCCGTTGATGCCCCTTACGGCGCCAGGTTCTCGACCGGCATCTGCCCGGAATCGTGAATTGGCCCACCGCCTGCGGAAACAAAATCCGGCGACTCCGTGTGAACCTGTTCATGTGGAGACGTGTCATGAAAGCGTTTGCCTGGATTTTCGCCCGGCGCCCCACCTATCTCAACGCCAATCTCAATACCGCATTCGCCCGCCGGAAACTGGCGCGCACCATGCCCGGCGAGACCGGCGCCATGGCGTCGCTGCGCCTGACCGGCAGCGGGCTTTAAGCGATTTCGGGAAAAGCGGAGTCCACTTTTCCGTCCGGTATTGCGACGGCGGCAAATTTAGTGGTCAAAATCTAGCGATTGGTACCCCAACGACGGGTCGGCTTGGGGCGGAAAGCAAACTTTGGCAATCTCATACAACTAGCGCGGTTTTTGCCCCCAGCATTGGACCAGAAGCTTATCGATGACGGTCGTTGCCGGGTCATTTATATGCCGCGCCAGCGTTTCTCGATGCTCATTCAACTTTGCTTCGCTGAGCACCCCTTTGGCGATTATCTTGTCTCGAATCGAGTTGATGAGCGAGATGAGATGCGTGCGGCGATAGTCACCAATCGGTGGCGTTTCGACCGTCACCTTTGTGTGGATATTCTGGACCCCAGCGGCGTGCAGCAAGACCGGAAGCCGTCTACCGACAAAGCCATCACCGCCACCCGCATGAAAGACCGTATGAAACGCGCTCAACAGGATGTCCCAAGACGGGTGCGCGGGCTGGCAGAGCCAAGAAACGTTATCCACGTCCTCGAGCGCCACCGTTCCGCCGGGGCGAAGCAGCGATAGCATCTCTGTGAGGAACGCTTCGCGTGCCGACACATTGATCAAGACCAGTCGCTCATGCACCAAGTCGAATGAGTTTTTCTCAAGTCCGGTATTGAGGCCGTCCGCCTGAACCATCGTGACATTGGCGAGACCGCGTTTGGCGATTTCAGCTCGCGCCATCTCCACGAAACGTGGCTCACGTTCAAGGCCGATCACGGCCCCACGCGGACCGACTCGTTCCGAAAGCAAGTTGAGAATGCCGATAGGCCCGCAGCCGATATCAACTGCCCGCCAGCCGGGCTGAACGCCCATCTGGTCAAGCAGCCAGTTAGCCGTCGGCTCGTATTGTAGAGCCTGGCTGAGCAAACGATCACGTTCGGTGTTAGTGCCGCCTAGGGGATAACTCAGCGAACTTGCGGAAGCCATTTCTATCTCCCCGCGCACGATCCCGGAGTGATTTTGTAGCCTACAGATATGAGTAGGCACAATGACCGCTTCGGGGTCGATTCCAGCTGCAGCCCGAGGGAGGGTACCAAATGTCAGATTTTGACCACTAGCTCGGGTGACGTTCGCCGATTTCGCCGAGCAGACGGTCGAGCGCAGCCGCATCGCATACGATGTCGGCGGCGTGGACAGGTTGGCCGGCTAACGCCGGCTCGCAGGCGAGGTAGTAATAATCCTGGCGCCGCGCCGCAGCGAGCGTGAAGAAGAAGTTCGGTACGCCCGCCATCTGGCGCAGTTCGACCAGGCAGCCACCCGCCGGCATGAAAGTCAGGTTGGCCAGCCCCGCCCCATGCGCCCCCGCAATCGATCGCGCCGCCGCCGCCAGCCGAACCTGTTCCCCCAGTTGCATCGTTTCCATCGCCACGACGCGATAGCCATGGCGCGCCAGGATCGGCGCGATTTCGCTTTCATTGGCGATGCGGCGCCTGCCGGCGAGCGAGCGCGTGATCCACAACCGATGCTTCGCCGCTGCCGTGTCCGCGCCGAAATGCGATCGCAGCCGGTCAGCGACCATGCCGGATAATCGCTCATGATGGCTGCCGTTGGCGGCAACCGGCCCGGCGACCCATAGATGCTCGGCAACCCCGCCCTGGCCGGTTGCCGGCGGCGCCACGATCTCGACTTCGCGGTAGGCCTCAAGGCTTTCGCGCACGAACCGCTGGTCAAATGCCCGGTGCGGCAGAAGCAGGCGAGCCGAATGCACGGTCTCTAGCCATGCTTCCAGCCGCGGCAGGCAATCGCAGATCCAGTGATAGTAATTTGCCGAATGCCGGTCGGTGATCCACAGCGTTTCGCCGGCAATGCGATAAGCCCCTTCCCGCGCCCGCCGCGCCCGCGCCGCCAGTTCCTCGACGGATCGCTGCGGAGCGTGGTCGTTTTCGGGGTAATATTCCGGACAGATCGTTTCGCCGTCGAAGAATTCGCCCCTGGCGGTAAAGGCAACATTTTCGATCGGACGTGCATAGGCATCGGCGCTGGTAACCATCGCCTCCGCCGCAAACAACGCCGCGTCCTGCGGCCGCAGGTTTTTCGGCAACGGCCGCAGCCAGACGCCACCCTCGGCAATCCTGCGGCCTTGCCGCTTCATATGCCCTGCCCCTTGCCAATTTCGCCAATTCGCGCAATGTCGCAATCAGGATAGAATTTATCCGCCAGCGTGGTGGCCCGGTCATCGATGGATCAGCGCCCGGTCGTCTTTTATCTCGTTCCCGAATTCTCGATGATCGCCTTCACGTCGGCAATCGAGCCGTTGCGCATTGCCAACCGCATGATGGGGCGATCGTTCTACACGTGGCGGCTGGCCTCGCTCGACGGCGCCCAGGTCAGGGCCTCCAACGGCGTTGCCGTCCAGGTCGATGTCTCGCTCGAACGCGAGCGCGCCAGCCTCTCGGGTTCGCGCCGTCCTTCGATCCTGTTTCTGTGTTCCGGCGTCTTCGTCGAGCGCTATTCCAACAAGTCGCTTTTCGCCTATCTGCGCGAATCGCGCAACGCCGGGGTGACCGTCGGCGGCCTGTGCACCGCCGCCTACCTGCTGGCCGAAGCCGGACTGCTCAACGGCAAGCGTTGCGCCATCCATTGGGAAAACCTGCCGGGCTTCACCGAGAAATTCCCGACCGCCAACGTATTTGCCGACCTTTACGAAAAGGACGGCAACATCTGGACCTGCGCCGGCGGCACCGCCGCCCTCGATATGATGCTGTCGCTGATCGGCGAAGATCACGACGAGGAGCTGGTCAATCGCGTCTGCGAGCAGGCGCTGACCGACCGCGTGCGCAGTCCGCACGATCGCCAGCGGCTGCCGCTACGCGCCCGTCTCGGCGTGCAGAATGCGCGTGTCCTGTCGATTATCGAATTCATGGAAGCCAACATTGCCGAACCGCTGGCGCTGGTCGAAATCGCCAAATATGTCGGGTTGTCGCGGCGCCAAATCGAACGCCTCTTCCATCAGCACATGGGCCGTTCGCCGGCTCGTTATTATCTGGAAATCCGCCTCGATCGCGCCCGCCATCTGCTGATGCAGTCGCCGATGCCGGTCGTCGATGTCGCCATCGCCTGCGGCTTCGTCTCCGCCTCGCATTTTTCCAAATGCTACCGCGAGATGTACGGCAAATCGCCGCTGCAGGAACGCGGATAACAAAAAGCCGGGGCGAAAGGCCCCGGCTGCATTGGGAGATCGGCTGGCGCCTTAGAATTCACGCACGATACGCAGCGAGAAGCGGCCGTAATTGGCATTGCCCGCAGCTGCCGAACCGCCGGGAGCGCCGACCGGCGCCGTGTCCTGGTCATACCAGCGCGAGTTCCATTCCGGCTGAATCAGCAGGCCGGGAACGATATGCCAAGCGATACCGACCGTGTATTCGGCGAAGTCGTTATCAACCCCGGCTGCTTCCGGCGTGCAATAATTGGCGTTCGCGGTCGCCCCCGGGCAGGTGTACTGATCGTCGTACTCGCCGTATCCGGCGAAAAGCACCATTTTGTCGGTGAGGTTCATCTTGGCGGTGACGCCCCAGGCATGACCCTTCACGTAATCGGTGTCGCCGTCGTCCGACATGTACCAGCCACCGACCGCGAAGCCGTTCGTGCCGAAGTCGTAGTCGGCGCGGACCTTCCATGCATCGCCGTCCGCCGACGAGTCATGATACCAAACGCCCCCCAGGTACCAGCCCGAGCCCGAATAGGTGATGCCGGCATAGACGTCCGGAGCCCCGGCTTCGCCCGAGGCGAACCCGTCTTCAAGGCCGATGGTGGCAGTCCAGCCGTTGCCAGTCCACGTGTAGTCGAAGAACAGTCCGTTGCTGAAGCCGTACGGCCCGTCGAAACGCGCCTCGTAATAGCCGTAGTTTCCCGCCGTCGACCAGTAGTCGTCGTCGAAACCGATACGGAAACCGGCAAGGCTGATGACCGCGATGTCGACCAGTGTGCTGGCCGAAGACGGACCTTCCGTGCGCGACGTCAGATCGCAATGCCCGAAGGACGAATTAGGATCGGCGCAGGTGCCCGCTCCGGCCGTACCTTCGGCGGTAAAGCGGATGCGGCTCGCCAGCGTGCCGTATTCGGTTTCGTTGTTGGCGCGCACATTCAGGCGGGCGCGGTAATTGAATTCGTGAAGCGAAGTCTCATCCGCTGGGTCCGAGTGATAATGGGTGAACCCATATTGCGCGCGAACGTCGCCGTCGAACTTCAGGCAGGTCTCCGTGCCTGGGATATAGAACCAGCCCTCGCCATAGGCGTCACAAATGCGAACATATTCCACCGGTTCCGGTTCGACGACGATGGCATCGGCGGCGCGGGCGCCAACAACCGATACGAGAACCGCGGCAGAACCGAGGAGAAACGTCTTGAGCTTCATGGGATGCCCCAGCCTTGAATGTTGCGCCGGTTGGCTCGAATTGCGACCGGCCGAGACGATTCAGTGTGGCACCAGCATTATGACAGGCGCTAAAAAAGAAAATATGATTATGCAATTTTTGGTTGTGGTTTCATTGAATGAGCCCCGCTGTCGCAGTTTTGCAACAAGACGCAACGCTCCTGTTCAATTTTCGGCATGTTCGCTGACTTTGTGGGCAGATGCCGCTTGCCGGCGCTACCAAGACCGGCGCCGAGACAACCGCGCCTTCACCCGCGGCCGCCGATGTGGCGCAGGAACTCCTGCCATATCTTTTCGCCGATCTGGCAATCGACCGGGGTGGTCGCGGCGGCCGGAATCGGACGCAGCGGCGGCTGTGCGCCGGTGATTTCCAGGTGCAGTTTCAACCGAAGCGCCGCAGGAAATTGCGACCAGTCGCGCACCGCCAGCACGAACGCGCCGCTGCCGCCCGTCGCGCACTGCGTGTAATACTCGTCGAGATTGTCGATGCCGAGGCTTTGCGAACCGGGTTTGACCATTACCGCTAACCCGTTGATGGTGACGCCCTGCGCCACCAGCTCGTCGCGCGCGCCGGGCAGCGGGTTGCCGTCATTGTTCGGCCCGTCGCCAGACAGGTCGATGACCTTGCGCGCACCCTCCCAGCGATTGTCGCCAAAGGCACGTCCTGCGACCATCAGCGCATTCGAGATCGAGGTCCGGTCGACCCTGGTCGGAACGATTGCTTCGATTTCGTCGGCAAAGCGCAGGGCCGATGCTTCGTCGTCGATCAATTGCCAGGGAACTGCGAAACGGATGTGGTTCTCGCTCGCCCACTCCATGTAGGTTACCGCAATGCGGCCCTCGCCCGACTGAAGGATCGCGGCGACGGTCTGCGGCGAGCGGAAGGCTTCGATATAGCCGCGCCGTTCCAGATTGATTTCGTCGGCGTCCATCGACATCGACACATCGACAGCCAACACCAGTTCGAGATCGACGCGCTCATTGGCCAATGCCGGGGCGCATGCGGGCACCATGACGCCAATCGTCAAATACAGCAGCAGACCCGCGGCAATCTCCCTCGCCATCTGTCAGCGCAGTTCGAGATCGCGCATGCGCATTTCCCACAAGTTCTCGCCGATCAGGCAATTGCTCTTGGCTCGGCTGTCGTCCGCGGCCTGGGCAAGATGCAGGCCGGCCGGCACGACTTGCTGCGGCGCGCCGATACCGGCGATTTCGAGTACCAGCTTGCGCCTCACCGCGGCAGGAAATTCGACCCAGTCGCGCACCGGCAGCGAGAACGCCCCGGGGCCGCCGATCACACATTCGATGTAATATTCGTCGAGGTCGTCGATGCCGAAGCCGTAGCTGGTCGGGCGCACCAGCAGCGGCAATCCGTTGATGGTAATGCCTCGTGCCACCAGCTGGTCGCGAGCCGTCTTCGACCATGATGCCCTGGTTGTTGGGGCCATCGCCCGAGACATCGACAGCCCGCCGCACGCCCTGCCACTGCGACGTTCCAAACAGCGCGTCGGCAGCGAGCAGCGCGCCCGAAATCGAGGTTCGGCTCAATCTTTCCGGCTCGTGGCGCTCCAGCGCATCGGCGAATTCGAGCGATGCCGCCGTGCTGTCGATCAGCGTCCACGGAACGATGACCTGCTGGATCGTGTCGCCGGCCCATTCCAGATAAAGCACAGCGATCCGGCCAAGGCCGCCGCCTAGAATGGCCTGGATCACCTCAGGCGACCGGAAAGCTTCGGCATAGCCTTTGCGCTGAATGATCTGCTCGCCGTAATCCATCGACCGCGATGCATCGACGGCCAGCACCAGTTCGAGGTCGACCCGAGCTTTGCGCTGCCGCTTGCGGCAACGATGCCCCGGTCGCGACGAACAGGCAAATGGCAGCCAACGCGGCTGCGCGCCAGCGCCGCGCCAATTCTCCAGCTTGGCAAATGGTTTCAAGCGAGAGCATCGAAGCGAAATCTACCGTGTCCGCCGCGCTTGGCAAACTCACGTCGGCTTGAATGCCGGATCGCCGCTATTTCCGTCGCACGATCAAGGCGTTGTGCACGCGGGTTTCGCCGGCGATGGCGAGGTCCTCGCGACCGGCCACCCACAATTGCGTCGATCCGCCACCGTCCAGCGCCAGCGCCGAATCGCAGGCGAAGGCGCCGCCAAGGTCCGGCCCGCGCATCAGCCAGCCAGCCTCGAACAGACTCAAGCCGATGCCGTGCGCCAAGACGATCAGCGTCTCGCCGTTGCGCCGGCAAACCAGTGTGCGTGGGCGCGCCAGCCCATTGTTGGTGTTCATCGCCCACACGCCGCCCGGCTCGATGAGTACCGGCTTCGATTGGATCACGAACGGCGAATTGGGCGAACCCAATCGCGTCGGGCGGATTTCCGTGCGGTCGAAGGCCATCGCCAGATAGCCGCCGATGTTCTGCCACTCCTGGCCGAGATTGCGCCGCGCTACCCGCAACAGTCCGACCGGATACAGCGCGCCATTATTTTCCGACTCGCCGAAGAACCCGCCATTGACAGCGATGACCGCGCCGGCGCGCGCGCCGATCGCTTCGACGAATTCGCCCTTCAGCTCCGCCTGCGCGGCGACTTCGAGCGAAAAATTCGCGTCGGCAATGCGGAACGCCGTCAGGGTCGCCGCATCGGCCTGCGCCTTCAGTACCCAAAGCCCCGGCTCCAGCTCCTGCCACGCCGCCTCGCGTACGGCCGCAGCGAATTCGCTGGTGCGCAAAGGTGCAACATCGGTTTCCTGCGCCGCGAGGCCGACCGGAGCGGCTGCCGCGGCAAGGAAAGCGATTGCAAAGCATGCCCGCAAACGGGCCCTAAAATGGCGTTTGGCAGTCAGCCAGGTGGGGGTGGCCATGGCACAGATTTAGCTGAAATTTCCGGCGGTTCAACGACATCGCTCAACGATCTCGCCGGCTGCCGGCCAGCGTCAGTCGCCTCAGTCCGGCATTTGCAGGCGATTTGCCGCTGGTCGGTCGCCCGCTCATTTGCCTTGTTGGCGGTTCCACAGCTTCTCGCCGACCAGGCAATCATAGGCTTGCGGTATAGCCGCCACCGGCCGGACAAACGGCACTTCAGGTTCGAGGGTGCGGCGATCGAACGATATCTCGCGCATCAGCTTGCGGCGCACCGCTTCGCCGAATTCCTCCCATGATATGACCGGCATCGAAAACGCGCCGGGGCCACCGATGACACAGTCGGCATAATAAGCGTCGAGGTCCTTGACCTCGAAACTGCTTATGAGGCCTTCGTCCGTCATCAGCGGCAGGCCGTTGATGGTAATGCCGGCAGCGACCGCCGCGTCGCGGACTTCGGTGACCGGCAGGCCATCGTTGTTGGCGCCATCGCCGGAAATGTCGATGACCTGCGCCGCCCCGGCAATGCCGTTGTTGTCGAACAGCCCGGCGGAGAATTCCAGCGCGCCCGAAACCGAGGTGCGGAAAAACCGGTAAGACGGCGCTTCGCGAAGCTGGTCGGCAAAAGCAATGGCATCTGCCGGCTGCCGCAGAACCGTCCACGGCACGACCACGCGTTGCTCGTTGACGCCGGACCATTCCACATACGTCAGCGCAATGCGGCGGTTCTCGCCCGAAAACATCATGGCGATCACCTGCGGATCGCTGAGCGCCGCAACATAACCATCGCGCTGGATGCGCAATTCCTGGACCATCATCGACATCGACACATCGACGGCCAGGACCAGCTCGAGATCGACGGCGACGTCCGTGCCCGACGGCGCCTCCTTCACCTGATCTTGCTTGATCGGACCGAGCGGGTTTGCCTCGGCGACGCCGATCCCGCACCCTGCGGCAACGGCGATGATCGCGCCGACAATGGCGGCCATGCCTCGACGGACTCCGGATCGCGAAAGATGACCACCCATGGCAGCAAAGTTACGCTGGCGCCAAAGGTGCGCCGCCTCACGATTTCGTGACATGGCACTCTTTTCCACTTTGCGCCTGGCGGTTTTCGCCAACCGCGGAGTCGCCAAAAAGCGAAGCTGGACGGCGCAGTGCCGATTCACGCGCCGGAAATCGCCGGCTTGCGGCCCGGCGGGCGAATCGCCACACAATGCGTCTCGATTTCCTATCGGCGATGCCGGGAGCCGACATGCGACTGATCTCGATCAATACGTGGGGCGGCCGGCTTGTCGATCCGCTGCTGCAATATGTGCGAAGCTGCGATGCCGACATCCTGTGCCTGCAGGAAGTCACTCACGCGATCGGACCAAGCCCGGACCGGCTGATCTATCGCGGCGACGGCGGCGAGCTGTCGCAGGAAGCGGATTTGCACGCCGCGATCGGCCGCGTGCTGCCAACCCATCGCGGCCAGTTCTGCCCGGCCATGCAAGGTGACCTGTTCGACACGGCCGGACGCACCTACCCGGCGCTGTTCGGCCTCAGCACTTTTGTACGCGACGGATTGCAAACGGTGGCGCAGGTGCTGCGGTTCGTGCACGGCGAATTCCGCATCGGCGGCTGGGGGACGCCGCCAGTACCGCGCAACATGCACTGCCTGCGCCTGTACTTGCCGCAGGCCGGCCGCACCCTGACGGTAGCGCATCTGCACGGCGTCCGTTTGCCGCAGGGCAAGCAGGATACGCCGGAACGAAAGCAACAGGCCGCTCGCATTATCGAGACGATCGCGCAAGTGCGTGCCGACGAGGAACCGGCAATTCTGTGCGGCGACCTCAACCTGATCCCGCAGAGCGCGACGTTCGGTCTGCTGGAAAAAATCGGCCTGTCGGACCTGGTCACGACGCACGGCTATTCCGGCACGCGGACTTCGCATTATGCCAAGGAACCGCGCTTTGCCGACTACCTGCTGACCAGCCCCGGCATCGACATTACCCGCTTCGAGGTCGTCGCCGACCCGGAAGTATCCGACCATTGCCCGCTGCTGCTCGACTTCGAACTGGCGTGAGCGTCACACCAAGCCGATTCGCCCGGCATTGCTACGTCCGCGGCTTCAAATTCTCCGGATCATACAGCGGCTTGTAGCCGACGGCCGCGACCTCGACCGGATAGGTCTCGGCGAAATATTCGACGGCGAGCTTGCGGCCCTCCTGGCAGCAGTCCAGCGGCAGATAGGCGAGCGCGATGTTCTTGCCGATCGTCGGGCCGTAGGCGACCGAGGTGGTGATAGGAACGGCGGCCGAGCTCGTCGACCAGCGTCTCGCCGGTCTTCGGGTCCATCACCGGCATGATGCCGACCGGATAGCGCGCCACGCCCTTGGCATCGATGTTGTCGGTCATCACCAGCGTGCACAGCATCGCCGGCTGATGCGGCGCGGGCCCGGTATTCGAGATGCGCCGCCTTGCCGCGGAAATCGGCGTCCTTGACCTTCGGTCGCGCCAGATCGGCCTCCAGCAGATTGTACTCGGTCAAGCAGATCGGCGTTCTGCAGGCGCAGGCTCTTTTCCATGCCGGCGGCTGTTGGCGTAGGTCTCGACGCCCGAACGCCATCACGCCGGTCGCGCGCAGCGCGTCCCAGACGGCAAGGCCGTCCTCGTAGCGCATGTGCAGCTCCCAGCCCTGCTCGCCGACATAGGAGATGCGGAAGGCGGTGACATCCTTGCCGGCGATCCGGATCGGCTTGATCGCGGCGAACGGGAAATTCTCCGGATCGAGGCCGGCCGGATCCTCCACCGACCTTCTTCAGTGTCGCCCGCGCGTTCGGCCCCCAGATGCCGATGGTGACGAACTTCTCGGTCACGTCGGTGACCGTGACGTCGAAGCCCTGGTCCTGCGCCATGCGCCGCACGTAGTGGAAGTCGCGCGGGCCGGCGTCGGCGCCGTCGACCACGCGGCAGCGGTCGGCCATGCGGAAGACGGTCAAGTCGGCGCGCACCATGCCCTCGTCGTCGAGGAAATGCGTGTAGATGCCCTTGCCGATATTGGTGTCGCCGCCGATGCTTGCGCGGCGCACAGCCATTCCATCAGCGCGACATGGTCGGGCCCTTCGACGTCGAACATGGCGAAATGCGACAGGTTGACGATGCCGCAATCCTCGCTCATCGCCAGGTGCTCGGCGTTGGACACGCGCCAGAAATGGCGGTTGTCCCACTCGTTCTCGCGCACCGGCACGCGGTCGCCGTACTTCTCCAGCAGGTGCTCGTTCGCGGCGTAGCCGTGCGCGCGCTCCCAGCCGCCGAGCTCCATGAAATAGCCGCCGAGTTCCTTCTCGCGCTCGTAGAACGGCGAGCGGCGGATGTTGCGGCCCGGTGGCGTAGGGCTCGCGCGGATGGACCGCCGGGTTGTAGATCTTCTGCGCCGTCTCGCCGCAGCGCCCCTCGATGAAGTTCTCCTGCATCTGGTGCGGATAGAAGCGGGCATAGTCGATCTTGGCGTGGTCGATTGCGGTGCGGCCGTCGGTCATCCAGTCGGCGACGAGCTTGCCCATGCCGGGCGCGTCCTTGACCCAGATGCGCGACCGCGTACCAGAGGCCGCGCACCTTCTGGCTTTCGCCGATCGACGGGCCGCCGTCGGCGGTGACCTGCAGCAGGCCGTTGAAGGAGCGGCCGCTCGTCGTAGCCGAGCTCGCCGAGGATCGGCGTCAGTTCCATGGCGCGCTCGAGCGGCGCCGATGATCTGCTCCATGTCGAGGTCGCGCTGCGACGGCGACAGCCGCGCCTGCTGCTTCTCGAGCATGTCGCGCGGATGGCACGAGGCGCGGGATTCGTGCTCCTCGTAATAGCCCCACTCGATCATGCCGCCTTCGGACGGTCTTCGGATCGCCGGTGTCGCGCATGTAGGCGGAGTTGCCCTGGTCGCGCAGCAGCGGGAAGCCGATCTCCTTGCCGGTGCCGGCGAACTCGTCGTACGGCCCGAAGAAGGTCAGCGGATGGTCGACCGGCATGACCGGCAGGTCCTCGCCGGCCATCGCCGCGATCAGCCGCCCCCACAGGCCGGCGCAGACGACGACATGATCGGCATGGATCGTGCCGCGTGGCGGTCACCACGCCCTTGATGCGGCCATCCTCGATCACCAGCGACGTCGCCGGGTGTTGGCGAAGGCCTGGAGCTTGCCGGCCGCCATCGCCCTGGTCGACCAGTTGCCGGCGACCGTCTGCGAGCGCGGGATGACAAGGCCGGCATCGGGATCGCACAGGCCGCCCTGCACCAGCGTCTTCCTCGATCAGCGGGAACTTCTCCTTGATCTCGGCTGGCGTCGATCAGCCGCGCGCGGCGTGCCGAAGGCCTTGGCCGAGGCGACCTTGCGCTTGATCTCGTCCATGCGCGCGTCGTCGCCGACGCGGGCCACTTCGAGGCCGCCGACCCGGGCGTAGTGGCCGCGTCTTTTCGAAGAAATCGATCGGAATAGAGCGTCGTCCAGCACGACAGGAAATCGTGGCTGGTGGTGTAGCAGAAGTCGGAAGCATGCGCGGTCGAGCCGATGTCGGTCGGGATCGCCCGACTTGTCGATGCCGACGATGTCGTCCCAGCCGCGCTCGATCAGGTGATGGGCGACGCGACGCCCCGACGATGCCGCCGAGCCCGACGATGACGACGCGCGCGCGGGTGGGAAATTTCGACATGCCTGCCTCAAGAAATGGGTATGCGATGGCGGCAGACTATTGTCGAAAGCTGCGGGTGTCATTGTTTCAGGTGCGACATGGAGCAGGCGCGCGGAAGCTCACTCCGCCGCCCGCATCAACTCCCGCCGCGCCGGATTCACCTCTCCCCACGGATTAATGTCGAGCCAATCTGCGAGCTTGCGACGCAGCCGGGTCGGTCCGGTGACTTCCATTCGCCCCACGTTGATAGCGGCCGCCATCGTAAGGTCGCCGCGAACGACGTGGATCACATCGCGCAAAGCGCCAGCGACGAACAGATCGACCTCGAAGCCCGGGTCCTGCACGCACATCTGGCATTTGCCGTTTTCGTTGAGAAACCACCACAGCCGTTTTCCGGCAGGCTGGTCGGTGAACTCGAAGCGCACCACCGTCCGGATATTCCCGAAGGCCTCGGCCCTGGCGCTTTTCTCGATCGACCACAACAGCAACCCGAGATCGACTTCGTTTTCGGCCAGTTCGCGCCGGCTCCAGCGCATGCCCCAGCGCCCGAGTCCGTCGATCAGCGGCACGAAATCGGCGCCGGCCTCGGTCAGCAGATAGTTCCAGCTGTTGCCCGAGCGCTTGCGATAAACCACGCCCTCGGCCTCGAGCTGCTTCAGCCGTTTCGACAGCAGTGTCGGCGACATCAGCGGCACGCCGCGCTGGATGTCGGAAAACCGGGTCGAGCCGGCCCAGATTTCGCGCAGCACCAGCGCATTCCAGCGCTCGCAGAACAGTTCGGCCGCCTTGGCGACCGGGCAGAACTGGCCGTAGCTTTTCATCGCTGCCTCCCGTCGTTTCGTATTGCGCGGCGATAGCTCCTCCGCCCTCCGCCGGATACTACAGAAATTGGACTATTCGGCGTCGAACTGCCACGCCATCTTGCACGCCTGTGGGGCATTGGACAAACGAGGAGAACGCGGAACCATGACTCAGACCTTGGAACAGACGGTGGCACGCCATTATGCCGTTCCCGGCCTGCTCGAAAAAATCGAGAGCGGGCTCGGCGCAACGGGCGCCGATGCGGCGCGCCCGACCACCGAAGCGCTCGCCCCGGTCGACGAATTCCATACCGCCGGTCGTTCCGGGACGCTGAAGGCACTGGCGCACATGCCGTTCAAGCGCGGCATGAATGTCCTCGACGCCGGCTGCGGCATTGGCGGCACGGCGCGGATGATCTCACAGGAGCACGGCTGCACTGTCACCGGCATCGACCTGACGCCGGAATTCATCGATGTGGCGCGCAAGCTCACCGCGCGCATGGTCTTGTCGGACGCCTGCAAATTCGAGGTCGGCAGCGTCACCGATTTGCCGTTCGACGACAATTCATTCGACGCGGCGGTGACGTTTCACGTCGCGATGAACATCGAGGACCGCCCGAAATTCTATTCCGAACTCCGTCGCGTGCTGAGGCCCGGCGCTTCGCTGTGCGTCTTCGACGTCATGCACGGCCCGAACCTCGGCTTGAAATTCCCTATGCCGTGGGCGGCAACGCCAGAAAGCAGTTTCCTGAAAACGCGTGACGAGACGGTGGCGCTGCTGGAGCAGGCCGGGTTCCACGTCACGGCCGAGGAAAACCTGCGCGAATTCGCCAACACGTATTTCGAAAAGGCGATGGCGCAGGTCGAAAAGAATGGCGGGCCGCCGCCGCTTGGCCTGCATCTGCTGACCGGCAAGACGACGCAGGAAAAATTCGCCAACGTCATCGAGGCCTACAAGCTCCACCAGACCGAGCCTGTGGTGCTGGTCGCAAAGCGGAACTGATCGAACAGCTTGCGGCGCGGCGCCGTTCACGGCGCCCCGCCCCTCGTTAAATCGATACCTGAACCGGATAAATCAGGTTCGCCGCTGCCGCTCGTAACTCACGATAAACAAAGGCATTTCGCTGCCCTCGTGACAGCGCAATACAGGTGCCGCGCTTCACCTAGCGCTTGCGCCTGCCGGCTTTGATCGCGGCGATGCGCTCGCGATCCTCGGCCTGCAGATGACGGCCGCGTTCGAGGATTTCGAGCGTGTATTCCTCGTAGGTCAGGCCGATTTCCTCGGCCTTCTCCAGCCGCCGCATCGCGATATCGCGGGAAACGGCTTTCCACGCCTGGCGATGCGCGCGTTTCCAGTCGAAATAGGTGGCGATCGGACCGCGGCCCCATTGGAACTCGTGCCCGTCATTGAGCGGCGGACCGCCATTGTGGCCGAGCGCAATACGTTCGCCGTAACGCCGCCGGTCGCTCATGGCCGCACTACGACGACGAGATAGGAGCAGGTCTTCCTGCCAGCGTTGCGATAGGTGCAATCGGCCGGCGGGCCGAGTTCGAGGCTGTCTCCGGGGCCAAGACGATGCGCAGTCTCGCCTTCGAGGAACGTCAGTTCGCCATCGAGGACGAAGATGACGTGGCGAAGGAATGTGTAGGCGGAAGCCGGAAACGTGACCGAAGCGCCCTTCGGCAATTCGACCCGCACGATTTCAGCGGGAAAACTGGAGCCCGGTGCCGGCGCGATCTGCCGGCGGACATATCCGGTAGCGGGATCGCGCCACACCGGCCGATCGCCTGTGCGGCGCAGCCGGCCGCCTTGCCGAGTCTCGGCCCGCGCCAGCAACGTCGACATCGTCAAGCCGAAGCGCCAGACAGACGCCCGAGCAAGCGACGCCGTCGGGCTACTTTCGCCGCGCTCGACCTTGTGGATCATCGCTCGCGAGACGCCCGATCGCATTGCCAGATCGGTGAGCGACCAGTTGCGCGCTTCCCGCTCGTGGCGCAATCGCGCCGCCAGGCGCGCGTCGATCAATTCAACTGTTGCCACCATCGTCGCCGATCGCTCAAACCTCAGTCCACTATAGTGGACAATGACGGCCACGGCAACGGCCGGCGAGATCAGTCAGCCTAAAGCGTCAGCATCGCCGGAACACAAATTTCCTCTTCGTCGCCGATGTGGCGGATGAAGAGCCGGTCGAGTCGCTGCGCCGGGACCAGCAATTGCCCGGCGCGATCCCGCCAGCCGTCGCGACGCGCGATGTCACCGCCCTCCGGCGCAGTCGCCATTCCGGCCAAGGCCGCTTCCAGTTCGCCGAGCACTTCCGCCAACACCTTGTGGTCGGAATCGAGCAATTCGAGCGGCGCTTGCAGCTGCGGAAAAATCCGCAGGAAACCCGGAAAAAAGTAATAGTCCTCGATGTGGTGGTGGCCGTGCGCGTGCTCGACCAATTGCCCGCCGAATTTGGCGATGCGCGTTGCGACAGCCGCCATTGCAGCAGCATCTTCCATTGCCAGCAATTCGCCGGCTCGTCCCGCCAGTGACGCAGAAGCGCCGAGCAATCCCTCGTGGATTTGCAGCCAGAACTCCGCCTCCCCGCCCATGCGCGGATGCCCCGCCCACGCCTCGCGCGGCAATTCGAAAAGGCGGGCTCGAAGTTCCGCGCTCAGGCCCGGTCGCGTTTCGACGTGGTTGAGCGGATCGTCGTAGGTCAACATGCGGCGTGTTCAGCAGAGATTCGGTGGCGGCACAAGCGCGGGCTCAGGCCTTGCGCGTTGCCTTGCGCCGGCCAGCGGCTTTGGCGGGAGACGCCTTCCTGGCAACCGGTTTCTTTGTCGCCGTGGTCTTCGTGTTCGGCGTCGTCTTCTTCGCGGCGGCACTCTTGCCCGCCGGTTTTTTCGCCGGTTTTACCCTGGCGCCGTTGGCCTTTGCCGGCTTGGCGCCGCCGAACACGATGATGGGCTTCATCTCCGCCAGCACTTTGTCGTCAAGATGGCATGAGCGAGAAGTGACCAGGGCCAGAGTTTCTTGCATCGGCGGCACCACGGTTTCGCACAGATTGCCCGGCACCTGGTGCTTGCCAGCGGCAGCGCGTCTGGAACGGGCAGCCGGGCGGCGGGTTCATCGCCGACGGGATGTCGCCCTCCAGCACGATGTGCTTTCTTGACCACGCTGGTGTCGGCGATCGGGATCGCCGACAGCAGCGCCTCGGTATAGGGGTGGTAGGGCGGCGCGAAGATCTGGTCGGTCGTGCCCTGCTCGACGATGTGGCCGAGATACATGACCACGACGCGGTCGGCGATATAGCGCACGACCGACAGGTCGTGGCTGATGAACAGCATCGTCGTCTTCGTTCTCGCGCTGGATGTCCATCAGCAGTTCGGTCACCGCCGCCTGCACCGAAACGTCGAGCGCCGAGACCGGCTCGTCGGCGACCACCACCTTCGGCGCGCCGGCAAAGGCGCGCGCGACGCCGATGCGCTGCTTCTGGCCGCCCGAAAGCTGGCGCGGCATGCGCGTCGGCGAAGGCGCGCGGCAGCTTCACCAGGTCGAGCAGTTCCAGCATGCGCGTTGCGGCGTTCGGCGAGCGTCTTGCCGACGTTGAATTTCTCCAGCGTGCGGATGATCTGCGAGCCGACCGAATGGCTGGGGTTGAGCGTGTCGAACGGATTCTGGAACACCATCTGGATCGACGACGACGGTCTTGGTGTCGCGCTCGTCGATCGGCGTGTCACTGGATGTCCTTGTCGCCGAGCGTCACATTGCCTCGGAGTGCCGTCTCCAGCCCGATCAGCACCTTGGCGAGCGTCGACTTGCCGCAGCCCGATTCGCCGACGATCGCCACCGTCTCGGATTCGCGCGCCTCGAACGAGATCGTCTCGTTGGCCTTGACCGACGCGGTCTCGCGCCGCCGAAAACCGCGTTGGCCGACGACCTTGTAGTATTTCTTCAGGTCCTCGATCTTCGAGCACCGGCGCTTGCCCGGCTTCGACCGCGCTCGTTGCCTTCTTGGCGCCCGGCGGCAGCGCCTCCCAGTCGATCTCGTTGAAGCGCAGGCAGCGCGAGAAATGGCCTTCGTGACCCGTCGACCGGGATCATCGGGATTTCGGCGGCGTTGCAGAGGCCCTCGACGAAATGCGCGCAGCGCGGGCCGAAATTGCAGCCCTTGGGCCGCTCGTGCGGCAGCGGCAACTGGCCGGGAATGGCGATCAGCGGCCGCGTGTTCTTGTCGGCGCCGGGCAGCGGGATCGAGCGGAACAGGCCCTGCGTATAGGGATGGCGCATGCGGTCGAAGACGTCCTTGATCTGTGCCGGTCTCCACCGCCTCGCCCGAATACATCACCGTGATGCGGTCGCAGGTCTCCAGGATCAGGCCGAGATTGTGCGAGATGAACAGCATCGAGGTGCCGAACTCGCTTGCCGAGATCCTTGACCAGTTCGACGATGCCGGCCTCGACCGTCACGTCGAGCGCCGTCGTCGGCTCGTCGAGCAGCAGCAGCGCCGGCTTCGACATCAGCGCCATGGCGATGACGATGCGCTGCTGCTGGCCGCCGGAAAGCTGGTGCGGATAGGAGCCGCATGATGCGCTCGGGATCGGGCAGCCGCACGGCCGCCACCATGTCGCAGCGCGCGCTTGTAGGCCTTCTTCGTTCGAGACCTTCTCGTGGATCATCGGCACTTCCATCAGTTGCTGGCCGATCTTCATCGCCGGGTTCAGGCTCGCCATCGGCTCCTGGTAGATCATCGCGATCTTGTTGCCGCGGATGTCGCGCAGCTCCTCGTCGGACATGCTCGCCCATGTCGCGGCCCTTGAACTTGATCGTGCCGCCGACGATCTGCCCGTTGTTGCCCAGGTCGCGCATGATGCCGAGCGCCACCGTCGACTTGCCGCAGCCGGATTCGCCGACGAGGCCCATCGCCTCGCCCGGCATGACCGTGCAGGAGAAGTCCATCACCGCCGGGATTTCGCCGCGCGCGGGTGAAGAAGGAGATCGAGAGGTTGTCGATCTCGAGGATCGGCTCGGCGATTCTGCCAGGCATGTGGCTCATCGGCTCATCTTCGGATCGACCTCAGTCCTTCAGCGATTCTTCGCGCAGCGCGTCGGCGAGCAGGTTGAGCCCCAGCACGAGGCACATCAGCGCGATCGCCGGCGGCAGCGCCTGGCCATGGATAGAGCCGCAGTCGCAGCGAGCTGGCTGCCGTCCTTGATCGCCGTGCCCCAGTCCGGGACTTTCCGGCGCCATGCCGAGACCGAAGAAGCCGAGCGTGCCGAGCAGGATCGTGGTGTAGCCGATGCGCAGGCAGGCATCGACGATCAGCGGCCCGCGCGCGTTCGGCAGGATCTCCCACAGCATGATGTACCAGGGCGATTCGCCGCGCGTCTGCGCCGCCGCGACATAGTCGCGCGTCTTGATGTCCATGGTCAGGCCGCGCACGATGCGGAACACGCCTGGCGACGAGGCGAACACGACCGCGACGAAGATGTTGAGCTGGTTCGGCTCGATCGAGATGAGGCCGAACGGGTCGTAGCGTCGAACACCAGGCCGACATAGAGCCAGAGCGCCGAGCACCAGCGTCATCGCCAGAAGCAGGCATACAGCCGCTCCGGCCGCGTCCTGGAAGCGCGTGTAGAACAGCACGCAAAAGAAGATGATCGGAAACAGGAAGAACAGGCCGGCCATCGCATAGGGGACCGGCGTGTCCATGATGCCGGGCGTCACCAGCAGGTAGAACAGCAGGATGACCGGGAAAGGCCAGCACCAGATTGGCGAGGAACGACAGGGCATTGTCGATGCGGCCGCCGAAATAGCCGGCCGGAAGCCCGAGCGTGACGCCGACCATGAGCGCGATCAGGGTCGCTGCCGGCGCGATCGTCAGCACGACGCGTGCGCCGTAGATGACGCGGCTGAAGACATCGCGGGCGAGATGGTCGCCGCCGAGCAGGAACACCATTCCCGTTTCCGGCTCGATCGCGCCCGGCAAGGCATTCTTCATGACTGCGACCTGCACGCGCGGATCGAGCGGCGCGACCGTCGTCGGCAAAGATCGCCGTGAACACCCAGAACAGGCAGATCATCACGCCAAATGTGCCGACCCAGGTATCGAACAGCTGGCCGAACAAGCCGAGACGCGGCTTGAATAGCCGCACTATGACCCAGATCGACGGCGAGGCAAAGCCACACCGGCCAAAGCCGAACAATGATGCCGGTAAAGACGCCGAAAAAGCCAGCATATTCCATGGCTCAGCTTCACCCGGATGCGCGGGTTGAGCAGCGCGTAGCCGACGTCGGAAATCAGCTGCGTGAGCAGGACAAGCGCGACCGAAATCAGGCCGCAGGCGAGCAGCAGGTCGATGTCGTTGTTTGACGCTGCCTCGACCAGCAGCCAGCCGAAACCCTTGTAGTTGAAGATCGTTTCGGCGACGACGACGCCGGTCAGCAGCCACGGGAACTGCAGCATGATGACCGTGAACGGCGCGATCAGCGCGTTGCGCAGCGCGTGCTTAACGACGACCGCGCCGAAGCTCAGTCCCTTCAGCCGCGCAGTGCGGATGTATTGGGCCGTCATCACCTCGGCCATCGAGGCGCGCGTCATGCGGGCGATGTAGCCGATGCCGTAGATCGCCATCGTCATCACCGGCAGCGTGAAATTGTAGAAGGTGATGCCCCTCGAAGCGGCGGTCGCCGCCGAGCCGTTGAGAATGCCCAGCCAGGAGGCGAACAATGCCGATGAAGATGACGCCCGAGACATATTCCGGCGTCGCTGTCGAGGCGATCGAGCCGACCGACAGATAGCGGTCGAGGCGCGAACCCTCGCGCATGCCGGCCAGCACGCCGACGATGAGCGACACCGGCACCATCACGATCATCACCCAGAACATCAGGATGCCGGTGGCGCTGAGCGCCTCCGGCAAACGATTGGCGACGGTGGTGCGGAACGCCGTCGAGCAGCCGAAATCGCCTTCCAATACGCCGGAAAATGCGGCTTTCGCCGGCTCGTCGCAGAACCGGAAACGCGGCACGATTTCGCCGGTAGCCGGATCCTTGACCGGCTGTTTCGGGCGCAAGCCCGAGCCACTGGCCGTAGCGGACGAAGAAAATTGTCGCGGTAGCCGTTGCGCTGTCAGCCAGTTTTCCAGATCGGCGTTGGTCGCCCGCATCTCGGTCTGGAAGATCGCGAGCTTGCGCAGATTCGGTTCGAGATTGACGAAGAAGAAGACGACGAAGCTCAGGCACAGCATCGTCAGCAGCATCACGCCGAGGCGCCGGACGATGAATGCAATCAATGCCATTCCCCCCAAGCGCCGAGCCGAGCGATCTGCCTGCCGAATATCAATGCAGCAGAGGGGGCCGAGGCCCCCTCCGGATAGTTGTCGGCTCTATGCATCGAGCCAGACGCCCTCGAGATGCAACTCGAACGTCTGGTGCATGAACAGCCCCTTTACGAAGTCGGCATGGTGCCGGTACAGCTTGCGCCAGAACGGCTGGATGAGGATGCCGGCATCCTGCAGGTGCGCCTCGATGTCCTTCATCAGCACCTTGCGCTTCTCGGCGTCGGCCACGGCGAGCGCGGCGTTGAGCATCTTGTCGAAATCCGGATCGGAATAAGCCGCCTCGTTCCAGGCCTCGCCGGTGCGGTAGGCGATGGCGAGGATCTGGATGCCGAGCGGGCGCATGTTCCACTCGGTCGTCGACAACGGATACTTCGTCCAGTCGTTCCAGAACGACGAGCCCGGCATGACGGTGCGCTTCACCTTGAAGCCCGCCTCGCGCATCTGGGCGGCGATGACGTCGCCCGGATTCTTGACGTACTCGGCTTCGTAGGAGATCAGCTCGAACTCGAAATCCTTCTGGCCCGATTTCGTCGATCAGCGCCTTGGCCTTGGCGATGTCGCGCGCGATCTTCGGCAGCTCGTAGTATTCCGGATGGATCGGGCAGACGTGGTGGTTTTCGCGCCACCGTGCCGGCATCGTTGTAGCCGAGCTTCAGCACGGTCGCGTTGTCGACCGCGAGCTGGATGGCGTTGCGCACGCTTCTTGTCGTCATAGGGCTTGTGCGCCACGTTGGTGCGCAGCACGATCGTGGCAGCGGTGACGACCTCTTCCTTCACCACGGTCCATGCTGTCGAGCAGATCGACGGCCTCGCCGACGCTCTGGTAGATGGCGTCGATCTCGCCGGCTTCCAAGGCGCTGATGACGGCGTTGCCCGAGGCTTCGGCGCCGTAGTCGATGAACTCGATGCCGTCGAGATACGGATCGCCCTTCCACCACGTGAAATCCTTGCGCCTGGCGACGACCGCGCGCTTGCCGACCTGATATTCGGTGATTTCATAGGGGCCGGTGCCCGGCGTCTTCAGCGGGTCCGGGTTCTTGTCGAAATCGCGGTGCAGGACGATCGCCGGATAGTCGGCCATGCCCGGGATGATCGTGATGTCGGGCTGCTGAGCTTCAGCTTGACGGTGTGGTCGTCGACCTTGGTGATCGCGCCCTCGGCCGCCTTCTTGGTCTTGGCGTCGACCAGCGTCGACATGCGGCCGGCCATCGAATTGCCCTCGGCCGCCTTGTCGCACCAGCGATTGAGATTGTAGACGACGTCGTCGGCGTTGAAGTCGTCGCCGTTCGACCATTTCACGCCCTTGCGCACATTCAGCGTGTATTCGGTGGCGTCGTCGTTGACCTCCCAGCTTTCGATCAGGTGGCCCTCGAAGGTGAAGTCGCTGGTATAGCGGACCATGTAGTCGTTGGCCTGGCGCATGACGTTGGCCATTTCCGACCAGTCCCAGGTGCGCGGATCCTTCATCTCCTTGATGATCATCTGCATCTTCAGGATGCCGCCCTTCTTGCCTTCGGCGGCCAGCGCCGGCTTCGGCGCGGCCAGGCCGATCAGGCCATAGGCGGTGGCGGTCGACGCGCCGAACGCCGTGGCCAGCGCCAGGAATTCGCGGCGGTCCATCTTGCCGGCGCGGGCTTCCTCGGCCCACTTCATCACCTGCTTGGTGAGCGGCTTGCCCAGTTTGGTTTTGTATTTCTCGGTCATCTTTACCTCCCGATGACGCTAGAGTTCCCTTGTCCCGCGTTCATTGGCGCGCATAGACGCCCGCGAACTTATTCTTCTTCCGGCACGATATTCCGGTCCCGGGTCCGGGGCGCGACGATTGCGCAATCGCAACACATGCAGCCGCCTGCGTCAACCGCCACTGAGCTGGCGCTGCCAAGCCCCTTTCCCGGCCATTGCGCCAATGTTCCCCCTTCCGCGCGCAAAGAACCGTCAACTTTGCGAAGTCGCCGGGCCAATTTGCGACACCGCGATCGGCAAGAAGATGTCGCGAATAGGTCTTGCGGCGCAGCGCGAGTTCTGCGATTTTGCCCGCGAGGCCGCCGCGACCGTGATCGCTGCGCGCCAATTCGAGGCCAGGATGAACCAGCAGATTTCGGGAATTGCCAGAAAGCGGCTGAAGGACGCGGCGAAGCCGATTTCGCTCGCAACCGGCTTGCCCAACGCACTCTATGCCAGCGCGCAGGGCCTCGAAGCGGAAAAACTGGCGCTGTTTGCCCCCGGCTGGGCCGGTATCGGCTTTGCCAAGGACGTGCCCAATCCGGGCGACGCCAGGCCGGTCTGGTTTCTCGGCGAGCCGCTATTGATCGTGCGCAATCGCGACGGCGCAATCCGGGTGTTCCAGAACACCTGCCGGCATCGCGGCGTCGTGCTCGTCGAGGAACCGAAGACCACGACCGGACTGATCCGCTGCCCCTACCATGCCTGGTGCTACGACCTGAACGGCCAGTTGCGGCAGACGCCGCATGTCGGCGGCCCCGGCATTCACGAGCATCCCGATATCCGCAAGGCCGAGCTCGGCCTCGTCGAAATCCGCAGCCATGTCTGGCTCGATGTCGTCTTCGTCAACTTGTCGGGCGATGCTGAGCCCTTCGAACGCCATCACCGCGCCCTGATCAAACGCTGGCGCGATTTCGCCAGGCCGATCCATTTCGCCGGCCCCGAATCTTCGTTTCAGCTCGACGTGCGCACCAACTGGAAGCTCGCCGTCGAGAACTACTGCGAGAGCTACCATCTGCCCTTCATCCATCCCGGCCTCAACAGCTACAGCCGGCTGGAGGACCACGAGAACATCCTTGGCGACGGGCCATGGTCGGGACAACTGACCCGCGTCTACAATCCCTCGCTCAGCCAGGACGGCACGAGATTTCCCGATTTCGCCGATCTGCCGTCGCGATGGGACAGCAACGCCGAATACCTGTCGGTCTACCCCAATGTCCTGCTGGGCGTGCACCGCGACCACATCTTTGCCATGGTGCTGGAGCCGGTCGCTCATGACCGGACGATCGAACATGTCGCCATCTACTATGCCTCCGCCGAAAGTGGCGACGCACGGTGGGCCGAGCTGAGGAGCCGCAATGCAGCCCAGTGGAAACAGGTTTTCATGCCGAGGACATCGGCGTCGTGGAGGGCATGCAGCGCGGCCGCCATGCGTCGAAATTCGACGGCGGCCATTTTTCGCCAGTGATGGACGAGTCAACCCACCATTTTCATGCCTGGGTCGCCGGCCGTTTTCTTGCCCACGGCAAGCCGGGCTGAATTGGCAAACGATACGAAATCACTTCGAAACGCCAAAACGTCATGATATGACAGGCAAAATTCCGTCGGTCCGATTTCATGCTGGCTCGCGGGGCTGAACCCGTCCATTTCTCGTTTTTCCTGGTCGACGAATTCTCGGCCATGTGCCTCATGTCGGCGGTCGAGGCGCTGCGCGCCGCCAACTATATCCTGAGGCGCGACGCCTACGCCTGGCACCTCGTCAGCCATGACGGCAAACCGGCCAAGGCTTCCAACGGCATCCGCATGGAGGCCGAACGGGCGCTCAACGACGACCATCGCAGCGATTATTTCTTCGTCGTTTCGAGCTTCATCAACAATCCGCCCTACCGCGCCAAACTGCATTCGCAATTGCGCCAGCTCGACCGGCGCGGCGTGCGGCTCGGCGCCATTTCTTGCGGCACCTTCATCCTCGCCCGCGCCGGCCTGCTGAACCGGCGCGGTGCACGGTGCACTGGGAATACCAGCCCGCATTCGCCGAGGAGTTTCCCGACATCAACCTTTCCCAGGATGTCTACGTCATCGACAAGGGCCGCTACACCAGCGCCGGCGGCATCGCCGGCATGGAAATGATGCTGCAGATCATCGGCGAGCAGCACGGCGCCGCGATTTCGCAGAAGATCGCCAACAATTTCCAGCTCGACCGCATCCGCGCCCCCGGCGTTTCCCAGCGCGGCGGTGCCCTGGCGCGCATGGAGGCGATGCCGCCGGCCGTTCAGCAGGCGGTGCGCATCATGCTCGACAATGTCGAGCAGCCATTATCCAATGCCGAGATCGCGCCGAAAATCCGCACCAGCGTTCGCAACCTCGAGCGCATCTTCAAGCGCAACCTGAAGGCTTCGCCGGCAAAATTCTACCTGTCGCTGCGCTTGGAAAAAGCCCGTGAACTGCTGATGCATACCAACGTCGCCACCCTCGACGTCGCGTTGCAATGCGGCTTTTCCTCGAGTTCGTATTTCGCCCGCTGCTTTCAGCGCGAGTTCGGGCACCGCCCCTCGGAGGTGCGCCGCACCGGGGCGGCGCTCGCCGTCATGCCTTTGGCGCCGTCGCCTGCATGGACGGCCGCGCGTTGAATTTGCCGTACCAGGCTGCCAACCCGGGACGCTTCTTGCGCCATTCCAGCGAATCGAAGCGGAATTCGAGATAACCGACCATGCAGGCAACGCCGATGGCGCCGGCATTCAGCGGGCCGTTCAGCGTGCGCACCCAGATGCGTTCGAGCGCATCGAGACCGGAGACCACCTTGTTGAGTTGGCCGATGCGCCATTCCTCCCAGCGCTTTTCCTCCGGACGCAGCACCATCTCGTAGCGCATCAGCACGCTGGCATCCATCATCGCATTGGCAAGCGATTCGAGCGTCATCACGCGGAACCGCGCAATCCCCTTGTCGGGAGTGAGCTTCTTGCCGCGGCCAAGGCTGTCGAGATAGGCGCAGATCACCGTGCTGTCATGCAGCGCGGTACCGTCGTTTAAAACGAGCGTCGGGATCTTTCCGGTCGGGTTTTCCGCGACCAGCTTCGGATTGCGGTTGACTACGCTCGTATTAGCTTCGGCAAGCGTGATTTTGCCGATCATGCCGGTCTCGTGCGCCGTCACCATGACCTTGCGCACGAACGGCGAGGCCGGCGAATACCAGAGTTTCATGCGATTCTCCCCCAGGCAATCTTAGAGGCAATTTTAGCGCGAAATTCGTTGTCAGATGAAATAGATATAGGGGAACCGGTGTCCGGGCAATCGTCCCGAAATTCCCGGCGCCCAACAGGTTGGGTAGCGATGATCTCAGGCGGCAATCGGTTTGCGCTGGGCGCCAAGGAACTTGCGCAGCGCCGCATTGACTTCGCGCGGCCGTTCGCTTGGCAGCGTATGGCCGCAGCCGGGCACGACGACGACCTCGCTGTGGCCAGCATCTGCGCCAGTTCGAGCCCGCGCTTGGCCGGCACCATGCGGTCGCGCTCGCCGAAAATGCACAAGCTAGGCTGGTGGATCGCTTTCGCCCGCTCTGGTCCGTCGCGATAGGCGTCGCACGCCTTCAGATCGATGGCGAGCACCTGCGGGCCGTTGCGGCGCATGATCTCCATGCCGGCGAAGATGTGGCTGGCACCGGGCCAGGTATTTTCATGCAAATGCGCCGACGAGCCAAATCCTCTCGAAATCATGAAGGCGCGCGCCTGGTCGGGATCGCTGACTGCGGTATCGATCAGGGTTGAATTGACCGGGATCGCCGCGGCCGTTCCGATCAACACCAACGCGGCAAAGCGTTGCGGTTTTGTCGCGGCCGCCTCGAGCGCAACCAGCCCGCCGAGGGAATGGCCGACGACCACCGCCTGCCTGCAACCGGCCGCATCGAGCAGTCCGACCAGCCAATCGGCCATTTCGGCGACGCTCGCAAGCGGCGTGCCGCCCGACTGGCCATGGCCCGGCAGGTCGGGCGCAAGCATGTTCCAGCCATCATGCGCCAGCGCACGGCCCTGCTGGATCCAGATGTGATGGGTAAACCCGGCGCCGTGCACGAACACGATCCACGGCGCCTTGCGCTCGGGCTGCCGGCCGCCAGTCGAGACGTGCACAGCCCGGCTATCGACGGTCAGTTGCATCAGCCGGCCTTCGCTTTCCCGGTCGCCTGCCCCGCCTGCCCGGCTTTGACGGCGATCTTCAACGCCCGGTCGAAATCCTGTTTCAGGTCTGCGATGCTTTCGAGCCCGACCGAAAGGCGGATCATGTCCTCGCTCAAGCCGCCGAGCTTCATGTCTTCGGCCGAGATGTGGGAATGCGTCGTCGAAGCCGGGTGGATGACCAGGGTCTTGGCGTCGCCGACATTGGCGAGGTGCGAGGCGATTTGCAGGTTTTCGATCAGCGCCTGCCCCGCAGCGCGCCCGCCCTTCACCCCGAAAACGATGATCGACCCGGCGCCTTTCGGCAGCAGGCGTTGCGCTACCACATGGTCGGGATGGTCGGGCAGCGACGGGTGGCGCAGCCATGCAACCGCCTCGTGGCCGGCGAGGAATTCGACCATCGCGGCGGTATTTTCCATGTGGCGCTGCATGCGCAGCGGCAGGGTCTCGATGCCCTGCAGCAGCAGGAAAGCCGTCATCGGCGCCATGCATGGCCCGAAATTGTACATCGCCTCGGCGCGGATGCGCGCCGACAGCGCCAGCGGCCCGAATTCGTCGTGAAAGACAATGCCGCCAAGCGCATAGTGCGGTGCGGTCAGCGTCGGCCACTTGTCCGACATGCCCCAGTCGAAATTGCCGGCATCGACAATCGCTCCACCGATGGCGACGCCATGGCCGCCGAGCCATTTCGTCAGCGAGTGGATGACGACATTGACGCCATGCTCGATCGGCTTCAGCAGGTAGGGCGTGACGAATGTGGCGTCCATCACCACCGGAATCCCCGCCGCCCTGGCAATTGCCATGACCGCGTCGACATCGAGGACATCGAGTCCGGGATTGCCGATCGCCTCGCAGAAGATGAACTTGGTGTTGGGCCGGATCGCCTCGCGCATTGCCTTCAGGTCGCGGCCGTGGACGAAAGTCGTCTCGACGCCGAAGCGCGGCAGCGTGTTTTTCAGCAGGTTGATGTTGGCGCCATAAAGCTGCGCGGTCGAAACGACATGGTCGCCGGCGCTGGCGAGCATCGTCGCCACGCAATGCAGCGCCGCCATGCCGGAAGCGGTGGCGACGCAGGCGGCGCCCCCTTCCAGCGCCGCCAGCCGCTGTTCGAGCACCGCCACCGTCGGATTGGAAATCCGCGTATAGAGATGGCCGCCCTCTTCCATGTTGTAGAGCGCGGCGGCATGGCGCGCATCATGGAAGACATAGGATGTCGTCTGGTGGATCGGCACGGCGCGAGAGCCATGCTCGGCATCCGGCACATGGCCGGCATGCAAAGCGAGGGTCTCCAGGTCAAGAAAGGACGCCATTTCTCTCGCAGTGATTGCCCGGGATCAGGATCACCGGCTGTTCGTAGGTGTCGTCGATCCGGCGAAACACGAAGGAAGGATATTCGCCGAAGAACCGGCAACCGATGTCGCCGCACTGGCCCGAGCTGAAATAGAGATCGCCGTCGACCCGCCAGCTGCCGACGCTGATCTGGTCGTTGGCGAACAGGTTCGCGACTCCGTCGGGCAGGAAATATACACAGCCGAAATCGGGGGAAACGATCGAATTTCCGCTCAGCGTCTGGCGAATTTCGTCTCCGGATAATGGCTTGTCTTCCGCCCATGGCGCCGCCGGCCAGGCAATCGCAGCCAGCAACGACAGGATGATGGGCGCGAAAGATTTCATGGCGCAACGGCTTACGACGCCACCGAGCAACCGGCAAGGTCAACTCGTTGCAATCGCCCGGTCAGCCCTGGGCCGGCTTCCTGCCGTTGTCGTGTGCTCGCGAATGACACCGCCTGCCTAGGCGAAGCGGATGCCGACCTCCTGGCCGCGGCGCCAGGCGACTGACGCGGTCCGCCAGGCGCGGTCCGATCCGATCCGCACTTCAATTCTGGCCGGAACGGTGACGGCTTCCTTGAATGACAACCGGGCACCGCCGGCCGAGACATTGCGCGCCGTGCACCCGATCACGCGCGTCGCTGCGCCAAACCGCACCACCGCCGGCGCCTGCGCCCGACCGCGATTGGTCGAGCGTCGTTCGTTGAACAGACGGCCTGTCGAACCCAACCCCTTTGTCGTTGGCTTCACCTTCTGGGCGCTCCAGCCAGTTGCACCGGAAAAGAACCATCGATTATGCCGCAAACACGGTTGACGACCCGTTACCTGGGGCAGAGCCCAAAGAGGCTATTCCATCGGGCAGGAAAGATGACCTAGGCCATCTGCAGCGTTGCCGTCACCGGGCAGTGATCGGACGCCTTGGGCCGGTCCCAGCCGATGCGCGGATAGCGCTCGACCGCCTGCCCCGCTGGAAACGGCGTGCGCCATGGCTGGCCGTTGCGGATGATCTGCGGAATAGCATTGGAATTGCGGTCGGCCAGCGACGGCGAAGCGAAAATGTAGTCGAGTTGGCACAGATGCTGTTCGTTGAGCCCGCGCGAATGAAACATCGTCCAGCGTTGCATCTGCGGCAGGCGGCCGACGAGGTCGACGCTGAAACCATCGGCCAACAGCGGATCGAAGCCGGCCTCGGTTTCGGGAACGACGTGATAGCGATACCCGGTTTGGCGGCTGCCCTCGACGACGATGCGCTCGCGATAATCGTTCATGTCGCCGCAGATCAACCAGCGCTTGGCCGCCGCGGCACGTCCCCTGCCGAATTTGTCCTCGATGATGCGGCGCACCGCGCCCGCTTCCGCCTGGCGGATCGGCATGGTGACGTCGCGGCCATCGCGGCCTTCCTTGCCCGGCCCCATCGATTTCATGTGGGTAACGAACAACGACAGCGGCTGGCCGCCGATGCGGAAATCGATGTTCAGGCAGTCGCGCCGGAAAATCCGCTCGTGCGGCAGTTCGCCGGCTTCCTTCAGGCGCGGCATTGTAGAGACCAAACTGCTCGAAGGTGACGTGGGCATGGCTGTGCAGTCGCCACCAATTCGATTGCATCGCCGTCGGCGGTCTCCTCGCGCGTCATCACCGCGACATCGATGCCACGCCCGTCATTGCCTTCGACCAGGAATTTGTTGCGATAGCCGGAGCCGACCATCTTGAACAGGTAGCCGTATTCGAACGCCTTCAACGCGGCGATGTTTTCGACTTCCTGCAGGCAGACGATGTCGGCGCCGGTCTCGGCGATGGCGAGCGCCGCCATCTGCATCTTGTCGTCGGAATGGGCGACGACGCGCGCTTGTTCAAGCTGGCGAAACTGCGCCTCGTCCTTGACATCGACCATCTGCAGCACCCGGTCGCGGTGGAGCTGGTTGCGGAAGCCTGAAAAATCGAAGCGGTTCATCAGGTTTTCGATGTTGAACGTGGCAATCCGCAGGGCCATGGCACAATCCGGGCAGTTCTTTTCGCGACCCTATCTGCCGGCGGCCAATTCGCAAATCGGCGCGTGAAAGACAGGCGGGACGGCCACAATCGCCGACATTTGGCCGTTGCCGAATCTCCGGCGTATCGCCATGATACCGGCGCGTTTCATCTTCCCTCTTTGGAGCCGGCCCTCATGACAAACCGAAAGCTTTTCCACTCCGTTTCCCTTGCTGCACTGCTGCTCGCACAATCGGCCGCCGTTTCGCACGCCCAGCTTGCGCCGCTGATGTTTGCCGACTGGTACATCAAGGAAACGACGAAAAAGGCACTGGCGACGCCCGGCCACGCCGAATGGTGCGCGCAGAGCCACCCAGGCTATCGCGCACAGTGGAACAACTGGCGCACCGCCGACGGCCGCGTCACCTATTGCTCGTCGCCGTATTTCTCGGTGCCGTGGAATCCGTACAAGGGGTAGTCGATAGCGGCGCGTGAGCCGCCCCTCAGCCGAGGATGCCGGGTCATTCCGCCCGATTGATCGGCCGGTCGATGGTCCAGTCGTAAGTTCCGAGATCGCGCTCGCGCACCGCCTGCTTCCAGCCAACCGCTTCGGCGCGGCGTTTGAAGTTGAGGCCCTCCGGCGAGTGGCGGGTGATGCCGTCGAACAATGTGGCGATCATCTGCGTGTTGGCGATGCCCAAGGCGTCGATCGCCTGGTTGATCATCAGCTTCTGCATCATCAGCTGGTTGCGCGGCACGCTCGCCATGCGCTGTGCCAACTCCTCGACGCGCGGCGTCGAGTTCGTCCGCCGCCACCGCATCGATAACCAGGCCGAGCTCCTTCGCCTCGCCGCCCGTGATTTTGTCGCCGGTGAACAGCATGCGCTTGGCCTTTTCCGGTCCGAGCCGGTAGACCCACATCGCCGTCGTCGGGCAGCCCCAGACACGCGCCGGCATGTATCCGATCCGGGCATTCTCGGCCATGACGACAAGGTCGCAGCACAGCGCGATGTCGCTGCCGCCGGCGACCGCGAAACCGTGCACCTTGGCGATCGTCGGGCTTGTAGGAGCGCCATAGCGACATGAACAGGTCGGTGTTGCGCTTCATGAATTTGTAGTCGCGCATCGGATCCCAGGGCATGTCCTGGGTCGCCTGGTGCGAGCCGCTGCCTTGCGCATAGAAGGTAAGGTCGTATCCGGCGCAGAAGGCTTCGCCCTTGCCGGCCAGCACCAGCACGTTGACGCCATCGTCATCGTTGGCTTCGCCGACGCATCGCGCCAGATCGACCGGCAACTCGTCGTCGATGGCGTTCATGACCTCCGGCCGATTGAGCCAGATGCGGGCGATCCGCCCGTCACGTTCCCAGATGACTTTTGAGTGAGGCATCGAAGTCCTCCCGCAGGGCGTATGGCGGCACAGTCACGCCGGTTGCACTGTACGTCACTCGTCTTCTGTCCAGTTCACCTGCATCGCCTCGGCGATCTCCGCAAAGTCCGCATGCGAAATCTCGAACAGGCCGCGGCGGAACAGAATACCCCAATTCGTCCTGCCCTTGATGAAGGAAAGCGTGGCCAGCAACGGCTTGATGGGCGCTTCCCGGCTTGGGAGATAGTCGACATCACGCCGATAAGGGTTGAACGTTTCACTCTGACGCACCTGGTAGACTCCGCCGGGGCGAATGCGCCCGACGGCGACGAATGCCTGGACCGGATCGCCCTGACCAATCTGTTCGCGCGGCGCGTAATAGACGAGGCCGTCGCCCGGTGAAAGTCGCTTCACCGGCGCATGCTTGCCATGCCCGAGTTGGCAGAAGCCCCCAACCTCGCCGATCTTCACATGCTCGCGGCTGGCGACGCCGATCCAGTATCGTGTCATCGTTCCACTACTGAGATCCTCGGCAAAAGGCCGAGGGTAACGGCGAACGGGCCCCAATGCCTCAATTCTTCGCCTTGTCGACCAGCTTGTTCTTGGCGATCCACGGCATCATCGCGCGCAGCTTTTCGCCGACTTCCTCGATCGGTGGGCGTCGTTCATGCGCCGCGTCGCCTTGAAGCGGGCGGCGCCGGAATGCTATTCCTGCATCCACTCGGCTGGTGAACTTGCCGGTCTGGATGTCCTTCAGAACGCGCTTCATCTCGGCCTTGGTCTCGGCGGTGATGATGCGCGGGCCGGAGACATATTCGCCCCACTCGGCGGTGTTCGAGATCGAGTAGTTCATGTTGGCGATGCCGCCCTCGTAGATCAGGTCGACGATCAGCTTGACCTCGTGCAGGCACTCGAAATAGGCCATCTCCGGCGCGTAGCCGGCCTCGACCAGCGTCTCGAAACCGGCGCGGATCAGTTCGACCAGGCCGCCGCACAGCACCACCTGCTCGCCGAACAGGTCGGTCTCGCATTCCTCGCGGAAATTCGTCTCGATGACGCCGGAACGGCCGCCGCCGACGCCGCAGGCATAGGCTGAGCGCCAGTTCGAGCGCGTTGCCGGAAGCGTCCTGGTGGACGGCGACCAGGCACGGCACGCCGCCGCCCTTCTGGTATTCGCCGCGCACCGTGTGGCCCGGGCCCTTCGGCGCGATCATGACGACGTCGACTGTCGTCTTCGGCTCGATCAGGCCGAAATGCACGTTGAGGCCGTGGGCGAAGGCGATCGCCGCGCCGTCGCGGATGTTCGGCGCGATCTCGTTTTTGTAGATGTCGGCCTGCAATTCGTCCGGCGTCGCCATCATCATCAGGTCGGCCCATTTGGCGCCGTCGGCGACGCTCATCACCTTGAGGCCGTCGGCCTCGGCCTTCTTGGCCGTCGCCGAACCCGGCCGCAGCGCCGACGCGCACGTCCTTGACGCCGGAATCCTTCAGGTTCAGCGCATGCGCGCGGCCCTGGCTGCCATAGCCGACGATGGCGACCTTCTTGGCCTTGATGAGATTGAGATCGGCGTCGCGATCGTAATAGACGCGCATGAACGGATTCCTTTTTTGATGAAATCGACCCGGCAAAACGGGCAAACCCGAAATTCGGCCGCGTTCTAGCGGGATCGCTCGGCCGGTGCAACGGGCGTGGCCGCACCCGCAACCAGCCGCTCCTGCCAAGCCGGCATGCCGCGATTCCAAAAAACGTTCACGCCGGAGCCAATGCGGGCTATGCCTGTCCTCCCGCCAGATTCACACCAACTCGGAACAGGCCCGTGACCACCACCGTAATCGACCGCTTTCTGCGCTACGTCACCATCGACACCCAATCCGACCCGAAATCCGCTTCGCAGCCATCCACGGACAAGCAAAAGGATCTCGGCCGCATCCTTGTCGACGAATTGCTGGCGATCGGGCTTGGTGACGCGCATATGGACCAGCACGGCAATGTCTACGCGACCGTTCCTGCCAACAGCGAAAAGCAGGTGCCGGTGATCTGCTTTTGCTCGCACATGGACACCGCGCCCGACTTCACTGGCAAGGGCGTGAAGCCGCAGGTGACCGCCAACTATCAGGGCGGCGATATCCGGTTGAAGGGCGATCCGCACCAAATAATCCGCGTGAGCGACAACCCGGCGCTTGCCGACCAGATCGGCAATGACATCGTCACCACCGACGGGACGACGCTGCTTGGCGCCGACGACAAGGCCGGCGTCGCCGAGATCATGGCCGCGGCGCAGGTCCTGATGGAAAATCCCGGCATCCGCCACGGCGCGATCAGGGTGCTGTTCACCACGGACGAGGAGATCGGACGCGGTGTCGACAAAGTCGATCTGAAGAAGCTCGGCGCCGAATTCGCTTATACGATGGACGGCAGTACCGCCGGCACGATCGAGGCCGAGACCTTCTCGGCCGACCGCGTCGACATCGCTATTACCGGCGTTGCTATCCATCCGGGTTTTGCGTTCGCCAAGATGGAAAATGCCATCAAGATCGCCGCGGCGATCATCGACCGCCTGCCGAAGGAAACGGCGCCCGAGACGACCGAGGGCAGGCAGGGTTTCATTCATCCCACCGACCTTGCAGGTGTCGATGGAGAAGACGACGATCAGCCTCATCGTGCGCGACTTCGCCGAGGCCGGCCTGGTCGAGAAGGAGGCCATGCTCGAAGGCATCGTCGAGGACGTCATGAAAGCCTATCCCGGGTCCTCCCATACCTTCACGGTGACCGAACAGTACCGCAACATGAAGGTCGTCCTCGACCGCCATCCCGAGATTGTCGAATATGCGCCGGCAAGCCGGTCGCCGCGCGGGCATGGAACCGGTCATGGGCAGCGTGCGCGGCGGCACCGATGGCTCGAGGCTCTCCCACATGGGACTGCCCTGCCCCAACATCTTCGCCGGCGGCCATGCCTTCCACTCGCCGCTTGAATGGGTGAGCCGCCAGGACATGGAGAAAGCCGTGGCGACGATCATCGAGCTGGTGAAGATCTTTGAGGAGAGCGCTTGAGCGCCAAGGCGCGATCGCAGGCAAGACCCGGCGGCGTTCGGATCTAGACCGTCACCTGCGTGCCTAGCTCAACCGCGCGATTGGTCGGAATGCTGAAATAGGCAGTCGCATCGGCCGCCTGTTGGGTGAGCGCGATGTACAGCCGGTCCTGCCAGGCCGGCATACCGGAATTCGGCGAAACCTTCAGCGTCCGCCGCGACAGGAAAAACGACGTCGACATGATATCGGTCTTCCAGCCGCGCTTTCGCGCCACGATCAGCGCCTTCGGCAAATCGGGCTCCTCCATGTAGCCGAAGCGCAATATGACCCGCAGGAACAAATCGTTGAGCCGCTCGATGCGCACGCGCTGGGTTTCGGCGACCCGCGGCACCATCGCGGTCGCGACCGTGAGGATGACGTTGGATTCGTGCAGCACTCCGTAGTGCTTCAGGCTGTGCAACAACGCCGTCGGCGCCAGCTGAGGGTCGCCGGTCAGGAATACCGCGGTGCCCTTGACCAGATGCGGCGGTTTTTTCGCCAGGTTGTCGGCGAGTTCGGCCAGCGGGATCTCGTTGCGCCGGGTCTTTTCGAACAGCAGCTTGCTGCCGCGCCGCCAGGTCCACATGACGACAAATATCGCCGCCGAGATCGTCACCGTCGCCCAGCCGCCATCGAGAAATTTCAGCGAGTTGGCAACCAGGAATGAAAGATCAAGGCTCATCAGCGGCAGCATCACGGCCGCAACGGCGATCACCGGCCAGCGCCACAGTCTTCGCATGACAATTGCCAGCAGTACGGAAGTAACGACCATGTTGCCGCTGACCGCCAGGCCATATGCCGAGGCGAGCGCGCTCGACGACCCGAAAAGGATGACCAGCATCAGCACGGCAATAAACAGCAGGCCATTGATCCGCGGCACGTAGATCTGGCCGATCTGCGTATCGGAGGTGTGGATGACGTCGAGGCGCGGAAGCATGCCGAGCCGGCCGGCCTGCTGGGCAAGCGAGAAGGCACCGGTGATGACCGCCTGGCTGGCGATGATCGTCGCCAGCGTCGTCAAAATGATTGCCGGAACCAGTAGGCTCGGCGGCATCATCTCGAAGAATGGCTGCTTCACCGCGCCGCCATGCGCCAGGATATAGGCGCCCTGGCCAAAATAGTTGAGCGTCAGGCACGGAAACGCGACGCCGAACCAGGCAAGCCAGATCGGCACGCGGCCGAAATGGCCAAGATCTGCATAGAGCGCCTCGGCTCCGGTGACGACCAGGAACGCCGCGCCGAGGACGACGAGGGCGATGCCTGGCGCCGCCGCGATAAACGCAATTGCGTGGACGGGATTGAATGCCGCCAGCACGGCGGGACCCTCGGCTAGATGGGAGATGCCGCTGGCACCGAGCATCAGGAACCAGCATGAGGTGATCGGCCCGAATACGCTCGAGACGCGATGCGTGCCGAAACCTTGGACCGCAAACAGAGTCGCCAGAATGGCGATTGTCGCCGGCAACACATAGGGAGTGAAATCGGGCGTCAGCACCTCCAGGCCCTCGACTGCCGACAGCACCGAGATTGCCGGCGTGATGGCGGCATCGCCGAAAAACAGCGCGGCGCCGAGAAGGCCGATCACCATGACCGCCTGGCGAAAGCGCCCGGCGCGCATGCGCGCGAGCGCCAGTAATGCGAAGGTGCCGCCCTCGCCGCGATGATCCGCGCTCAGCACGAAGACGGCATATTTCAACGCCACCACCAGCGTCAGCGACCAGAAGATGATCGAGAGCACGCCCATTACATCGGCCGGCGTTGGCGTCGCGCCGGGGGTGACCGCATTCAGCGCTTCGCGCAGGGCATAGATCGGGCTGGTGCCGATATCGCCGTAGACGACGCCGATGGCGCCCAGCGTCAGGATCGGAATTTGCGAACGCCTGGCGGCATTCTCGGCGGCGATGCCGGCTTCAGGATTCGAAGCCGCGGTCGGTTCACCGTTCATGCTCATATTTGCCAGCCTCCGGCCCGCCGTGGGGGCAGCGCCTTACGCCTTCGCAAGCGCAAAAGCAATCGTTCGCACTGCAGCATAAAATGAAGCATCACGCTGCCTGTACGGCCGCGGCGGGGGTGGCACGACTGGACCAACCGAGCGTTCCGGCGACCATTGCTGCCAGGATCTGCGGTCCGGGCGGAACGGTCGCCGCCGGCCCGACCAGGCGGTCGCGTATCCAGGCGAGCGTCGTGCTGTCGGACTGATAGAACGGCGTCAGCAGGCACGACAGCGCCTGGAACAACCGGACATGCAGACGTCGGCTGCGGGCGTATTCGGCAAGCGCCTGGTCGAGGTCGCCGTATTCGGCCAACGCCGCCGCGAGCGCGGCGGCATCGAGCAGCGCCATGTTGGCGCCCTGACCGAGCTGCGGACTGGTCGAATGGGCGCTGTCGCCGATAAAGACGATGCCGTGCCCGGCCGGCATCGTCAGCGTGTGGTGACCGTAGCGGGCGAGCGCCAATTGGTCCCAGTCGTGGATTTGGGCCAGGTAAGGCGCGGTTCCGGCCACAGTCCGACGATCCGGTCTTTCCAGGCGGCGATGCCGCGCTGGCGCAAGGCGTTGTATTCGGCCGGCTTGAGGCTCCAGAAGAATGCAGCCATATCGCCGCCCCCATCTTGGCCCGCAACCGGCCGATCGGCAACAGTCCGATCATGACGCTTGCCCTTTCGTAGCGCTGGGTCAGCGCATCCGGCTGCCACGGTCCATCGCACCAATCAAGGCTCGCCCACAGCGCGCCATAGGCCAATTCCATGACTCGCCGCATTTCCAGCGGAATGCGCCAGAAGCGGGCTGCGCGCGCCGCTGGCGTCAATGACGAGATCGAACTTCGCGCTCTGGCGTCCGTGCTCGAACAACAGCCGATGGCCACCGGCCGGACCGGGCAGGAAATCGGCAACGCGACTGCCGGTTTCCATGGCCAGCGATGCGCGCCGGACCTGGCCATAGAGGATTTCGAACAGCGCTCCGCGATGGATGCCGTAGCCATGGCGGCCACCCGCCAGCGCGTCGTATCGGATGTCGAGCACGCGCCGCAGGCTTTTGGCGTCGCGCCCGTCGATGAACCGGATCGGCACGGCACGGGCGCGGATTTCCTTTCCAAGCCCGAGCATTTCAAGCACTGGCATTCCGGTCGGCTGCAATATCAGGCCCGAGCCGATCGGCCGCGGCGCCTCGAAGCGTTCGAAGATGACGATGCGATGACCGAGCCGCGCCAGCTGCAACGCGCTCGCCATGCCGGCCGGTCCGGCCCCGACGATGGCGATTTCGAGCGGCCTCATGCGCCCACACTCGCCGGTCGACGCGAGCGGTTTGCCCGAATAAAATAGCGCGCGGCGATGGGAGCAGCATGATGATCGAAACCGCAATCGCCGGCAGCCTGCCGAAACCGGAATGGCTGGCGGAACCGGAAAAACTGTGGCCGGCATGGCGCCAATCGGGCGCGGCGCTGGAGCAGGCCAAGCGCGATGCCGCCCTGCTGTGGATCAAGGAGCAGGAGGACGCCGGCCTTTCGACGGTCGGCGACGGCGAGCAGTTCCGCATTCACTTCGTTCACGGCTTCCTCGAGCACATCGAAGGGATCGACTGGAAGCTAAAGACGAAAATGGGCATCCGCAACGACCGCTATGTCGTCGATGTCCCGACCGTGACCGCGCCGGTGCGCCGACCGAAGCCGGTCCACCGCACCGAAATCGAATTTGCCCGCTCGCATACGCAACGAAAACTGAAGGCGACCCTGCCCGGCCCGATGACGATCTGCGACACCATCGCCGACGGCCATTATGGCAAGCGCTCCGACATGGCGATTGCGTTTGCCGGCCTGCTCAACGACGAGGTGCGCGAACTGGAGGCAGCCGGCGCCGACATCATCCAGTTCGACGAGCCGGCGTTCAACGCCTTCACCAAGGAAGCCGCCGGCTGGGGCATCGCCGCGCTGGAGCGGGCGGCCGCCGGACTCAAATGCAAGACCGCCGTGCACATCTGCTATGGCTACGGCATCAAGGCCAACATCGACTGGAAGAAGACGCTCGGCGACCAGTGGCGCCAGTACGAGGATTTCTTCCCGGCGCTCAACCGCTCGCGCATCGACCAGGTTTCGCTCGAATTCGCCAATTCGAAAGTGCGGGGCGAACTTATGCGCCTGCTCCCCGACAAGCAGGTCATGGTCGGTGTCATCGATGTCGCGACCAACGAGATCGAACCGCCGCAACAGGTCGCCGAGCGCATCCGTGCGGCAAGCGCCTTCGTCGATCGCGATCGCCTGATCGCCTGCACCAATTGCGGACTGGCGCCGCTGCCGCGCGCCGTGGCGATCGGCAAGTTGCGGGCGCTGGTGGCTGGGGCGCGGATGGCTGATCGCGCTTGAATCGCGTTATCGGATGCTGCCGTCGAATTCGGCCCGCGCCGCGCGAATAGCGGCGTGATGGTCATCCGACCATCGAACCAGTTGCCGCATGATTTCCAGGAATGACTGCCCCTGCTTCGTCAGGCGGTATTCGACCGCCGGCGGCTTGGTCGGAAACACGGTTCGCAGCAGATAGCCGTCGCGTTCGAGGTCGCGCAGTCCCTGCGTCAGCATCCGTTGCGAAACGTCGGGAATTTCCCGGCGCAGCGCCGAGAACCGTTTCGGGCCGTCGCCGAGCATCAGCAGGATCAGCGAATTCCATTTGCTGGAGACGTTGGCCATCACGTCGCGCACCGGACAGTTCTCGACCGACATCGCAATGCCGCCGACAAGAATGACCCGTTCGCCGTCCTGCCCGAGCACCGGTTTGTTCATTTCATAGTTCCCTGCGCGTAACCACGGCAGGAAATCCTGCCTCCTTTACATTTCCTACCAAGTTCCGAAATAAGCGCAAGTCTCAAATAGAGACGGTCACGCGAATCCCTGGGGCTGATGCCTCCGATGCAAACACAGGAAACTCTTCAACGATGTCGAACAAACTCCTCATCACCGGCGCCGCGGGCAAGCTCGGCCGCCTCGTCCTCGACGAACTGCTGACGACCCGCAAAGTCGCCCCATCGTCCGTCATCGCGGTCAGCCGCGACCCGGCAAAACTTGCCACCTACGCCAAGAGAGGCGTCGTCACGCGCCGAGGCGATTTCGACGATCCGGCTTCGCTCGACGCAGCCTTTGCCGGGGCCGATACGGTCTTGATCATCTCCACCGACGCGCTCGGCGTGCCCGGCAAACGGCTGAAGCAGCACCAGGCGGCCGTTGCTGCGGCCAAGAAGGCAGGGGCGAAGCGCATCGCCTACACCTCGATGCCGAACCCCGAGAACTCCGCCGTCACCTTCGCGCCCGACCATCTCGGTACCGAACAGGCGATCAAGGCGAGCGGCGTCGCTTACACCATTTTCCGCAATGGCTGGTACATGGAAAACCTGTTCATGTCCGTGCCGCAGGCCTTGAAGACCGGACAATGGTACACGGCCACCGGCCAGGGCAAAATCGCCCATGCCGCTCGCGCCGACATCGCCGCGGCCATTGCCGGCGCGCTCGTCGGCGACACGAGCGGCAATGCGACCTACACGCTGACCGGACCAAAGGCGTTGACGACCGACGAAATCGCCGCCCTCGTGCGCGCCGCCACCGGCAAACCGCTGGCCGTAGTCCATGTCGGCGACGAACAGCTTGCCGCCGGCATGAAGGCCGCCGGTGTGCCGGAAATGTTCATTCCGACGCTGGTATCCTTCGATGCCAACACCCGGCTCGGCCATATCTCGATGGTGACGAGCGACATCGAAAGGCTTTCGGGCAGGAAACCGATGTCGCTGCAGACTTTCCTGGCTGGAGCCGAGCAAGCCCTGGCCGCCTGATTGGCTGCCTGATTTCAACTCGGCCCGCGCAACTGGCGCGGGCCTATGCCCCCAGCGCGGCCAAAAACCGTTTAACCGTAGTCGCCATACCGTGTTCCAGCGCGTCGGCGGTCAAGCCGTGGCCGATCGACACTTCCTTGAGATGCGGGATGGCCCGTGCGAGCGCCGGCAGATTGGCGACCGTCAGGTCGTGGCCGGCGTTGACGTCGAGGCTGAGATCCTTTGCCACCGCGGCCGTGGCGCCAAGCTTGGCCAGTTCCGACTTCGCCCGCTTCGCATCGTCGAAAGCGCCGCCATAGGGGCCGGTATAGAATTCAACCCTTGCCGCGCCGGTCGCCGCCGCCGCCTGCAGCTGCTGGCGGCTGGCATCGGGATTGGCAAACAGCGATACGCGAATGCCGGCATCCTTGAGACGCCCGACGACGCGCCCCAGGTATTCGCGTTTGGCGACGAAGTCCCAGCCGTGATCGGAAGTCGGCTGCTCGGGATCGTCCGGCACCAGCGTCACCTGTTCCGGCTCGTTGGCGATGCATAGCGCGAGGAAATCCTCGCTCGGGTAGCCTTCGATATTGAACTCGCAGCCGGGGAAGCGATCATCGATCAGCGCCCGGATAGCCGGCACGTCGGAAAAGCGGACATGGCGCTGGTCCGGGCGCGGATGCACGGTCAGGCCGCCGGCCCCCGCTTCAAGCGCAATCGCCCCAAGGCCGGTGACGCTTGGCCAGGGCAAATCGCGGCGGTTGCGCAGTAGCGCTATGGCATTGAGATTTACGGATAATTTGGCAGGCATCGGGCAGATCTCTCTGATCGGCTGTGGCGGACTCGCGAAGTACCCCATACGGCCGCGCCTCGATCACATCCAGTCCATTCGATAAAAATTGAGGGAATGGCTTTGTCCGGCGTTAGCCGGCCGGTGCGATGTTCCCGTCGCTGGGCGGAAATATAGTGGGACGGGCTGTCAATGTTCGGTAGTTCGGCCGCATTCCTGCAATGGCTGGCAGCAGCGCTGCTTGCCGCTGCCTTGTGCGCGGCAGCAATCGCGTTGCTGAATATCCGGCGATATCGCCTGATTCTGCGCCACTGCGAACGTACATCCGAAACCATCGAACATTTGGCGGTCGGCTTTTACCGTTCGCTGCCCAACGGCACGCAGATCTACGCCAACCCGGCTCTGGTGCAACTCAATGGCTATTCCAACCAGGCCGAATTGCTGGCGGCCGTAACCGACATCGGAGCCGAATGGTACGTCGACCAAATCGCCGCGCCGAATTCAAGCAGACGCTCGAGCGCGACGGTTATGTAATCGATTTTGTCTCGCAGGTTTATCGCCACAAGACCCGGCAGAAAATCTGGATCTCCGAGGATGCCCGCCTGGTTCGCGACAGCGACAGCGGAGCGACCCTCTATTACGAGGGCACGGTGCGCGAGGTTACCGAGACGATCCGCCGCGAACAGTCGGAGGAGCGGCTGGAAAAGCTCGCCGACAACCTGCCCGGCGGCCTGTTCCAGATTCGACGTGGTCCTGACGGCAACGTTCGAGGTCCCTTATGCCAGCCGCCGTTTCCGCGCGATGCTGCGCATGAACGATAGTGCAACGCCGATCGATCCGCAGCCGTTCTTCAAGTATATCCATGCCAGTGACCGCCGTGCCTGCCTCGCCTCGGTCGACGAAAGCGCTCGGCTCGGCAAGGTCTGGGAACAGGATTTTCGCTATCGCGGCCCCGGCGATTCATGGATCTGGGTCGGCGCGACATCGACACCCGAACGGCTCGCCGACGGCAGCACGTTGTGGCACGGCTATATCGCCGACCTGTCGGAACGCAAGCGCGCCGAGGAGAAGATCGAGAAACTCGCCTATTTCGATTCGCTGACCGGCCTGCCCAACCGCCGCATGTTTACCGGCCAGCTCGAGCGCGCCATCGCCGCCAACAGAAAGCGCGGCGAGCACGCCGCCCTGCTTTACCTCGACCTCGACAATTTCAAGAACCTCAATGACAGCCACGGCCACGAACTCGGCGACCGGCTATTGCAGGAGGTCGCCAAGCGCCTTCGCGACAGCGTGCGCGCCCGCGACACCGTCAGCCGGTTCGGCGGCGATGAGTTCGTCATTTTGCTCGACGGCCTCGGCAGCGACCGCGCCCGGGCGGCGGCGAACGCCACCGGCGCCGCCAACAAGATCCTGCGTGGCTTCGGCCGCGGCTTCGAACTGGGCAAGTTGCATCATCCGTCGACGCCGAGCATCGGCGTTGCGGTATTCGACGCTTCCAACGGTACCGCCGCCGATATCATCAAGGGCGCCGACGTCGCCATGTACGAAGCCAAGAAGCGTGGCCGAAACAACTTCGTGATCTTCGATCCGATCGGACTGCATACGGTCGCCAGGAACTACCAGCTGCAACGCGAACTTGCCGGCGCAATCGAACGCGGCGAACTGATGCTCGAATTCCAGCCGCAGATCGACCTCGGCGGCAGCATCATCGGCGCCGAGGCGCTGGTTCGATGGAATCATCCGAGCCGCGGCGTGCTCGCGCCCGGCGAGTTCGTGCCGATCGCCGAGATGACCGGCGCGATTTCCGAGATCAACGATTGGGTATTCGCCGAATCGATGCAGGTGCTTTCGCGCTGGCGCAAGGCGCCGCACCTCAGCGAGCTCGGCCTGTCGCTCAATGTCTCGGTGCAGCAGTTCCGCTCGCCCGACTTCTCCAACCGGCTCGCCGAAACCCTGAAAGCGGCCGGTATCAATGGCTCCCGCCTGACGCTCGAACTGACCGAACATGCCATGGCGCGCGATTCCGAAACGGTCGCCGAACGGATGCGCAGCCTGAAGAAATTCGGCGTCCGCTTTTCCCTCGACGATTTCGGCACCGGCTATGCGTCGTTGTCGCTGCTCAACGCTTTCCCCTTCGACGAGGTCAAGATCGACGGCGCTTTCGTCTCGCAGATCGAACATCGCGAATCCAATCGCACGCTGATCGAGGCGATCCTCGGAATGGCCAATGCACTGGGCATGGATACCGTCGCCGAACATGTCGGCACCCAGCACCAGCTCGATTTCCTGCGCGCCCGCGGCTGTTCGCGTTTCCAGGGCTTTCACTTCTACGCGTCGATGAAGGAGGCCGACCTCGTTGCCCTGGTCAGGAAGCAGGCCGAGATCATCCAGCCGAAAAAGACGCTTGCCCATGTCGCCGCGCCGAGCCTGGAGATGCTTCGCTAAACCCCGGCTACGGTGAAGTCAGCGCACGATGGTCAAGCGTTCGGCCGCCCGCGTGATGCCGGTATAGAGCCAGCGCTGGCGGTGTTCGCGGAAGGCGAAGCTCTCGTCGAACAGCACGATATCGTTCCATTGCGAGCCCTGCGCCTTGTGCACGGTGAGCGCATAGCCAAAGTCGAAATCGTCGTGGCGTCGCCGCTCGCGCCAGGAGATTTCCTCCTCGCCGCCCTCGAAGACCGCCTTCAGAACCTTCACCTTGGTCGAAACGCGCTCGATGCCGTCATCCTCGGCGCGCACGAGCAGGTTGAGATACGGCCGCGTCGTGCGCGCTGCACTCGTCACCTGCCATAGCGAGCCGTTGAGCAGGCCCTTGGCGGCGTCGTTGCGGAGGCACACCAGCTTGTCGCCAGCCGACGGATAGCAGGCTGTCGAAGCCCTTCAGTTCGCGCAGGCGCTGGTTGTAGCGCCGCCGCGTCCGGTTGGTGCCGACCAGCACCTGGTCGGTGCCGAGCACCAGTTCTGAGGTAACCGCCGATTTTGCGATGACCTTGGCAGTTGCCCCGTAGTCGCCGTGCATTAGTTCGCGGCCTTCGCGCACGCGCTGGGCGAGATCGATGATCGGATTGTCGCGCGCCTGGCGATGGACTTCCTCCAGCAACACGTCTGGTTCGTGCTCGGTGAAGAAACCGCCGCCCGAGACCGGCGGCAATTGCCCGGGATCGCCGAGCACGAGGACCGGCGTGCCGAACGACAGCAGATCGCGGCCGAGCGGTTCATCGACCATCGAGCATTCATCGATGATGACGAGCTTGGCGTGGCCGACCGGGCTCTGGCGGTTGAGCGAAAAGGTCGGGTTGACCTGGGTCTTGCCGGTCTCCTCGTCCTCGACCGTCTCCTCGCCACGCGGCCGGTAGATCAGCGAATGGATGGTCGAGGCGCCGCGCGCGCCGCGCGAGCGCAAGACCTGCGCCGCCTTGCCGGTGAACGCGGCGAACAGCACGTCGCCGGAAACATCCTCGGCGATGTGGCGGGCAAGCATCGTCTTGCCGGTGCCGGCATAGCCGAACAGACGGAAGACCTGGCGGTCGCCGGCTTTGAGCCAGCGATTGACCGCAACCAGCGCGCGATCCTGGCCGGGCGAAAATTGCATCGCGCCTTCTGGCACGATTCGCAGAATGGGCAGTAGTTTTGCTTTGCCTGCAACCTGAAGTATAGTCAGGTTGTTGCGTAAAACGGGAGGCAAGCCGATGCCAGCCAAGCCGATGAAGTTCGCCGACCTGCGCAAGAGCATTGGCAAGGGAACGCTTGGCCCATCGCAACTGCGCCGGATCTTTGTGGTCGACGAAGTGCGCTCGCGCGCCTTCGCGCCATTTGTGCGTCTCAATCCCGAGGCCGTCGACACAAAGGGCTTGCAGCTGTCACAGGCCGAAATTTCCGATTTGCTCGACAAGGCCCGCGGCCCGCGCCGCCGCATGGCGGTAACTTCCGGACCGGGCGGAGCGAAGGTCACGGTTGCCAAAGCTGCGACCGGGCCGCGCCTGCTCGCCGAAGGCGATTCCTGGTTCGACCTGCCCAACGGCATCTATCCTGCCGACGCCATGGATTATCTCGGCAAGGACTATCGCCTGCTGAACCTGGCAAAATGGGGTGCCGAACTTTCGGATATCGTCTCCAAGCCGCAATATCTGGTGCCACTTCGCTCCGGAAATTTTCGTCATTTCTTCCTGTCGGGCGGCGGCAACGACGTACTGGCATCGATCGCAAAATATGTGAAGCCGAGCGGCAGTGCCGCGTCGGCAACCGACCTGATCAAACCGGAATTCGACGAAATGCTCAAAGGCGTCATGAAACTGTATGCTCGCACCGCCGCCGAAGTGAAGGTGCTTGCCAACACGACCCTGTATGTCCACGGCTATGCCAACGCGATTCCGGTCAAGGGCAGGAAATATCTCGGAAAACCGTTGTCCGCGCTGGGTTACAACCCTGCTTCGGCATTGGCGCGCGCCATCGTTGCCGAGATGGTCGGCCGGTTCAACCAGGCACTGCGCAACTTTGCGGCCACCAATTCACGGGTTATCTACATCGACTTGCGCGCAGAGGTCGGGACCGACGACTGGCACACAGACGAGATTCATCCCAATGCCAACGGCGCGCGCAAGATCGCCAGACGATTCAATCGCGCGATCATCGACAACACGCCGGTCGGCTGACGGCTGGTTCACAATTCAGCGCAGCATCGGCCACAGCGAGGCGACCAGCAGGATCGCCATTGTCCAGTTGAATGCCCGCAATATCGCCGGCCGGTCGAGAAACCGGCGCAGGCCGACGCCCATGCCGGTCCACAGCGAAATCGCCGGCACGCCGATCGCGACGAAGATGGCGGCAACCAGCAGCACCGACAGGACATAGCGCTCGTGATCGGTGTAGACGGCCATGGCGCTGATCGCCATGACCCAGCCTTTCGGATTGACCCACTGAAATGCCACCGCTTCCAGCAGCGTCATCGGCCGGGCACCAACCGCGCCCTGCCCGACCTCGCGCGAAAGCGCGATGCGCGCAGCGAGATAGACAAGATACGCGCCGCCGGCGAATTTCAGCACAAGGAATGCCTGCGGCGAACGGGCCAGCAATTGGCCGAGCCCGTAGCCGACGCAGAGCAGCAAAATGCCGAAGCCGGCTCCGATGCCGACCATGTGCGGGACGCTGCGGCGAAAGCCGAAGTTCACGCCGGAAGCCAGCAGCATCAGGTTGTTCGGCCCCGGGGTCACCGAGGTCACGAAGGAAAAGACGACAAGCGCGAGAAGGATTTCGAACGACATGGCATCACCAGATAGGTCAGCATTATTGACCTATCTGCATGTTTATACCCATCCGCTATCACTCGCAAGCGTGGACGGGCTCAGCGCTGTTCCGGATTGTCGGGATTGAGCCAGTAGCCCGGCCCGACCGTCAGCGGCTTGTCGGGCACGATGTCGCTCGACGTCTGGCTCGTATAGGCCCGTTCCTGGCGCTCCAGCAGTTTTTCGTGGCGGAAATCGTAGAGCCGGATGACGACGTGGTACGGCTTGCCGGCCTCGACGCCTCGCAGGTTCGGCGAATGCAGCGCATAGCGCGTCGTGCGCGCATTGGTTCGCTGCTCGACAATGAATGGGGGACCGCCCTCCGGATTCTCGAACTCGGCCTCGATGATCGAGCCGGCCGTCACCGGCTTCTCCACCACCAGGGTAAAGCCGTAAAAGACTTCAGCGACGCGGTAATTGAAGATGAACCCGCCGCCGAGGATATGGAGATACGGCTTCTCGGCCGGATCTTGCCGCGTCAGCCAGCCAGCCGCGAACAGGCCGGCGATGAGCAACAGGAACGCGCCAGCGAAAATCCGAAGATTCATTCGAAACGGAATGCGCCGAAACGGACGGGAAAATCCCGGTTCCGGCAATGAGAGTGCGGCGATGGACATTGGACTACAACCCTGCCTTTCCGCGGTTCATGGCCGCAACCCCGGTGCGGCACACTTCGACGATGCCGAGCGGTTGCATGATCGAGATGAACTGCTCGATCTTGGACACTCTCCCTGTGATCTCGAAGATGAAATGCTCGGTCGAGGCATCGACCACTTCGGCGCGGTAGGCGTCGGCAAGCCGCATCGCCTCGACGCGGTTCTCGCCCTTGCCGGCGACCTTGACCAGCGCCAGTTCGCGTTCCAGCGGCTTGTCCTGGCCGCGCTCTTCGGCGATCAGTGTAAGATCGACGACGCGGTGGACCGGCACCGAGCGTTCCAGCAGCCGCTTGATCTGCTCCAGCACATGCATCGTGCCGGACGAAACGATGGTGATGCGCGAAAGATGGCTCTCGTGGCTCGTTTCCGACACGGTCAGGCTGTCGATGTTGTAGCCGCGCCCGGAGAACAGGCCGATGACGCGGGCCAGCACCCCCGGCACGTTATCGACCAAAATCGCGAGCACGTGGGTGCGTGGCTTCTCCATGTCCTTGGTGAAGAAATAGGCCGAAGCCGGAGCTGTTTTTTGCGCGTTCATTTTTTTCAAATGTCCTTGTGCTCAGCGTAAGCTCGAATAAGTGGCTTAGTAGCATCCGCCTCGAGCGCTTTGATTGCTTCGTCCGGCGTCGCTCCCACTGCAATCCACTTCGGCGGATTTTCCCAAAAGATGCGCGCTTCGATATCACCGCCCGACGGACCATCATCGCTGACAAGACAGAACTGCGCACGAGTGTTGGTTACGTCTACCAATTCGGACGCTTCTGCTACTGCCAACCAGCGGCCGCCGGAATATGAGCCGTTGTATCGATCCTGCATTACGACGATTGGGTAGCGTTCGTCAGCCATGATCTAAACCAGCTGCTTGCCGGCCTCGCCGATCGCAGTAGCAATTGTCTCTTCGCTGGCATCGTCCGGCAGCAGCATCTCGTTGTGCGCCTTGCCCGACGGGATCATCGGGAAGCAGTTGGCGAGATTGGCGACCCGGCAGTCGAACAGCACCGGCTGCGTCGACATCGATCATTCGTTGAATCGCATCGTCGAGTTCGTCCGGCTTTTCGGCGCGAATGCCGACGCAACCATAGGCTTCGGCGAGCTTGACGAAATCGGGCAGCGCCTCGGTGTACGAATGCGAGATACGGTTGCCGTGCAGCAATTGCTGCCACTGGCGCACCATGCCCATGTGCTGGTTGTTGAGGATGAATATCTTGATCGGCGCCTCGTGCTGCACCGCGCTCGACATTTCCTGCATCGTCATCAGCACCGAAGCGTCGCCGGCAATGTCGATGACCAGCGCGTCGGGATATGCGATCTGCACTCCGAACGCCGCCGGCAAACCGTAGCCCATGGTGCCGAGCCCGCCCGAGGTCATCCACCGGTTCGGTTGCTCGAAGCGATAGAACTGCGCCGCCCACATCTGGTGCTGGCCGACCTCGGTCGTGATGTAAGCGTCGCGATGCTTGGTCAGTTCATACAATCGCTCGACCGCGTATTGCGGCATGATCACGTCCTTCGACAGCTTGTACGCCAGGCAGTTGCGCCGCTTCCAGCCGGCGATCTGGTCGTGCCACTTGCCGAGCGCCTCCTGGTCCGGCTTGCGCGCATGCGAGCGCCATAGCCTGTACCATGTCCTCCAGCACATGCGCCGCGTCGCCGATGATGGCGACATCCGCATGCACATTCTTGTTGATCGACGAGGCATCGATATCGACATGGATCTTTTTCGATTTCGGCGAGAACGCGTCGATCCGCCCGGTGATCCGGTCGTCGAAGCGCGCGCCGATATTGATCATCACATCGCAGTCGTGCATCGCCATGTTGGCTTCGTAGGTGCCGTGCATGCCGAGCATGCCGAGCCAGTTCTTGCCTGAGGCCGGATAGGCGCCCAAGCCCATCAGCGTCGAGGTGACCGGAAAGCCGGTCATGTCGACCAGCTCGCGCAGCAGGTGGCAGGCCTCGCGCCCGGAATTGACGATGCCGCCGCCGGTGTAGAATACCGGCCGCTTTGCCCCCGCCATCAACTCGACCGCCGCCTGGATGCGGTCGAGATCGCCGCTGACTTGCGGGTTGTAGCTGCGGTGGCGGAATTGGCTTTTCGGCACATAGGTGCCCATGGCGAACTGGACATCCTTGGGGATGTCGACCAGCACCGGCCCCGGCCGGCCATGAGTGGCGACGTAAAATGCCTCGTGGATGACCAGCGCCAGTTCGTCGACCGAACGCACCAGCCAGTTATGTTTCGTGCAAGGACGCGTGATGCCGACGGTGTCGGCTTCCTGGAAGGCGTCCGATCCGATCAGCGGCGTCGGCACTTGTCCGGTGAGGCAGACGATCGGAACCGAATCCATCAGCGCGTCCTGCAACGGCGTCACCATGTTGGTGGCGCCGGGGCCGGAGGTGACCAGCACGACGCCGGGCCGCCCGGTCGAGCGCGCATAGCCTTCCGCCGCATGGCCGGCGCCCTGCTCGTGGCGCACCAGCACGTGGCGGATTCGATCCTGCTGGAAAATCTCGTCGTAGATCGGCAGCACCGCGCCGCCGGGATAGCCGAAAATGGTATCGGCGCCGTTTTCGGCGAGGGCTTCCAGCACCATCATGGCGCCGTTCATCTGTTGTTTCCTGCTCATCCTGGCATTCCCACCGACCAAATCCGGTCTTGACGCTGATATTCGGTTTCCTGGTTTGGGCAACAAAAAAGGCCCCTTTCGGAGCCTTGGTCTGCGCACACGCCGCTGCAAGCGACGGGAAGTTCAACCCGTCACGCGTGTGCGCCCATTCACCACAAGAATTGCCACCACAAGAATTGCGCTCGACATGCGTGCAAGATTCCACGTTCGTTCATTCTGCGGCCGGCAAACTAAGCGCAAGCGCCGATGGCGTCAACCGGCATTTGCGAAAGCCGGTTTGCCCGCTCGAACGCCGGTTATGCCCAGCGCCTCACGCGGGCCTTGTAGGCGCGGTACTCGTCGCCGAATTCGCGCTCGAGAACCTCCTCCTCCTTGAGGATGACTCGTCGGTGGATGACAATTGCCGTCGGAACGAGCGCCAGAATGGTCCACGGATTATCGAAGAGGATCGCCAGTCCAACGCCCAAGACCATCAGACCGGCGTAGCCCGGGTTGCGCGAATAGCTGAAGGCGCCTTTGGTGACGAGCCGCTTCGGGACCACCCTTACGTCGTACGCCGAGTCCGCCTTTCGGAATGCTGCAAAAACCGACGGCATCATCGCCACCGGCGCGATGATCAGGATAGCGCCGGATATCCACCTGAACACTGGGGGCAGGCCGAAGCCCAGCGGCACGAACCAGTCGACCACAGAGGCGACGATCACCGCACCGATCACGACCAGCGGCGGGATGATGCGAATGCCGGTTGGCTTTGCGTCAGGTCGAGGCATGGCGCGTTGACTCCGCTCTGGGGAAAGCTAGCGCGCGTCCGCGCATCTTCAATCGTCAGCGCTCGCGACCGCCCAAATACCTCACCGACGCAAGGGCGAGCAGTGCCCCGGCAAATTGGCAGGCTATGAAAACGGGCATATGCGCCGGCAAGATGCCGGCAAAGCTGTCGCTCCACGCGCGGGCGAAAGTCACCGCCGGGTTGGCAAAGGAAGTCGAGGCGGTAAACCAGTACGCGGAGCCGATGTAGAGGCCGACGACCGCGGCGATCGCTTGCGGACGCAGGCGCACTGCCAGCAGGATCGCCGCGACCAAACCAAAGGTCGCCACCGCTTCCGAAAGCCATTGGCCAGCGGAGGCCCGCAACTTGTGCGAAGCCTGCAAAATCGGCAGGTCGAACATCGCATGGGCAAGCCATACGCCGACTACGGCGCCGCCAAACTGGACGACCACATATGCGGCCGCCGGACGCCGGCCGATCCGGCCATCGAGCCATAGCGCAAGCGTGACAGCCGGATTGAAATGGGCGCCGGAAATCGGGCCGAGCACGACGATCAAGACATAGAGGATCGCACCCGTCGCCAGCGAATTGGCGAGCAACGCCATCGCCGTGTTTCCGGCGGCAAGTCTTTCCCCCATGATGCCGGAGCCGACGACTGCCGCCAGCAGTATGGCGGTGCCGACGAATTCGGCCACGAGCGGTTGTACGCCGCCTTTACTCATGCTGGCGTGGGAGGGCCATTCGCATCGGGCGGCATTGTCACGGTTTCATGACAATCGGATGACGCCATCCAGATGACGTGGCGCCTCAGGCGGCGATCCGGTTGCGACCGCGGTTTTTTGCCTCATAGAGCCGCTCGTCGGCGGCCTTGAACAAGCTCGCCGGATCGGTTTTTGCCGCGGCGACCCCGACAGAAATCGTCGGTCGCAGGACGGCGCCGCCGACATTCACGCGCAAATTATTGATTTCGCTGCGATAGCGCTCGGCAACCGAGAGCATGTCATGTTCGCTGAGATAGGGGGTAATCACCGCGAATTCGTCGCCACCGATGCGCGCGACGACATCGTGGCTGCGCGTAATATGGCGCAGCTTCTCGGCGACCTGGCGCAGCACAGCATCTCCGGCATTGTGGCCCTGCGAGTCATTGATCTGCTTGAAGTGATCGATATCGAACAGCAGCAGGCTGACCGGACTGTCGATCTTGTTGAACTCCTCGAAGAAGGCGTTGAGCGCGAAATCGAAATGGCGCCGGTTGGCGAGCCCTGTGAGTGGGTCGGTCTTGGCTACGCGCTCAAGGTCTGAAGTCAAATCCTGCATACGTGCGCCATCCTCGCGGTGACGCTTGATGACTGGGAAGATGATGCCGAGCACGCACATCAGCGCGGTCGCCAGAATAGCGATGGCATAGAGCAGCTGGCGGATCGTCTGGCGGAAAGCATCGCTGTGCGGCACCCGGAACTCGCGAACGCCGACCAGTTCGCCACGATGATAGGCCGGTACGCCTCGGGCGATACAGTCGCCGCAATCGGCGGCCGCATAGATAGGGATGGCGGCGCGGTGAACGGAGGCGCCATCGACGGCATCGGAGATGCTGATCGGTTCGGTTTTACCGGCGGCAAACGCCGACCATGCGCGCTTAATGAAATCGCTGCGGCTATCGGTGAGCGGGCGCAGGCCAGGCTGGTCGCTGAAGAATGAGGTGGACGCATCAACGCCCAAATCGAGGATACGCAGACGCTGGTTGTTGATGCGCTCCTCCAGGCTCGAAAGCGGTTCTTTATCCCCAACGGCATCGGTCGCGCCATCCTGCATCGCGATTGCCGCGACCGTCTCGGCCAGGCTCTGGGCGTTGCGGCCCGGCGTTGCCGAAATCTCGTGGTAAGCCAGCATCACCAATGCGCACGCCAGCGAAATCAACACCGCATCGGCGACGACAAAAAGGTCGATCCTTGCGGACCCGGAACGCAACGCCATCAAAGCTAACCCCATAGCCCAGGCAGAATTTGGACCACATTAGCAGCGACAAATGGAAATTCAGTTAATGGTTATATTCTACGGTAATACAATCATTCGTTAATGTATTTCCACTCGCCATGAAGCTGGTTTCGCAACCAGGTCGATTGGCTTTTTGCAAATTGTCCGGTCGCGATGATGCTGCGCTCCCGCGCTTCGGCGAGCGAAATCCGATTGTCGAGATAGGCAGAGATTTCGCGCACGCCGATCGCCCGCATGGCCGGCAGGGCGAGCGGAAGGCCAAGTTCGATCAAAGCGGCAACCTCTTCGATTGCGCCGGCGGCGAGCATCTCGTCGAAGCGCACTTCGATGCGCTCTTTCAGGGTTTCGCGCGGCGGATCGACCACCACTCGTTCTACCGCAAACCCGGCCAGCCAGTTTCTGCCGCTTGCCCGCTTCTGCAACGCCAGGATCGATTCGCCCGTCGCCTCGAATACTTCGAGTGCGCGGGTAATCCGCTGGCGATCGCCCGGCGAAAGGCGAGCCGCCGCCGCAGGATCGCGCCGAGCCAGTTCTTCATGCAGCCGCCCGCTGTGTCGCAGCGCAAAATCGCGCCAGCGTTGGCGGATTTGCGGATCGATGCGCGGCATCGGAGACAGGCCGCCTTCCAGTGCGCGGAAATACAGCCCAGTGCCGCCGACAAAAACCGCAATTTTCCTGGCCTTGCGAATCTGGCGCAATTCGGCGGCGGCGTCTGCGACATAGGCCGCGGCCGAATAGGCCTGCGCCGCCGGCACATGCCCATAAAGGCGATGCGGGGCAACGGCGCATTCAGCCTCTCCCGGCCGCGCGGTCAGGATGCGAAGTTCGCGATAGACCTGCATGGAATCGCAATTGACCACCGTCCCGCCGAACCGGCCGGCGATCGCCAATGCCAGCTCGCTCTTGCCGCTGGCGGTCGGCCCGGTTATCAGCACGGCGTCCGGGCGCGCCCGTCCGATTTGCTCCACCAGGACATCGCGCTGCATCATGCCACCGATCGCCGATTTGCCCGCCAATTTGCCCGTCGATCCGGTTGCTACCCTGATCGCCGATCCTTCTTCCGGCGCTCTCGCGACCGACCTTGCCGATCGGATTTCGAACCTCCTGGGCGCGCCCGCGCCCGACTGGCTTGCGCCGCCCACAGCCTGCGACATCCCTATCGCGCAAGGCAATAGCGTAACGGTCGCGAGCGCCGCAATTGCTCGCGAGATCGCCGATCGCCCCATCGACGTCGTCATTCAGTCCGCCGCGAACCGGACCAAGCGCGCCCTGATCGCCGACATGGATTCGACCATGATCGACCAGGAATGCATCGACGAACTGGCGAACAAGGCCGGCTTCGGCGCCCAGGTCGCCGCGATTACCGCGCGCGCGATGAACGGCGAGATCGAATTCGAGGGTGCGCTGCGGGAACGTGTTGGGCTGCTTGCCGGTCTGCCGGTGGCCATTATCGAGCAGCTATTGGCCGAGCGCATCACGATTGCTGCCGGCGCCCGCGTGCTTATTGCGACGATGCGCGCAAATGGCGCCTATTGCGCACTGGTTTCCGGCGGCTTCACCCGCTTTGCCGCCCCCATCGCCGCACGCATCGGCTTTAACGAGCACAGCGCCAACGTCCTGGAGGAACGCGAAGGTTTGTTGACCGGCACGGTTCGCGATCCGATTTTCGGGCGTGACGCCAAGGTCGAAGCATTGCGCCGCATCTGCCGCGAGCGCAATCTGACACCAGCCGATTTCATAGCTGTCGGCGATGGCGCCAACGATCTCGATATGCTCGCCTTCGTCGGTACCGGCGTTGCCCTCCATGCCAGGCCCGCCGTCGCCGCCGCCGCGAAAGTTCGCATCGACCACGGCGATCTGACCGCCTTGCTTTACCTTCAAGGCTACCGACAGAGCGAATTTGCGCAATGACGGCCGCGATCCTGGAAACGCCCCGGCTCCTCATCCGCAACTGGCGCGACGACGATGCCGCGATGTTTCATCGCCTCAACAGCGACGAGACGGTGATGGAGTTTTTCCCGTTTCGCCGCAATTTCGCCGAGGCCGAAAAATTGCGGATCAAGCTGGTGGCCGAGATTTCGCGGCTGAGCTTTGGCTTCACCGCCGCGCAGCGCAAGGTCGACGGGGTCTGCGTCGGCTTTTGCGGCCTGGTGCCGCCGCGGCTCGGCCGGCCATTCGACGAAAATGACATCGAAATCGGCTGGCGCCTGCTGCCCGAATACTGGGGCCAGGGGTATGCGACCGAAGCGGCGCGCGCCTGGTTGCATTTCGGTTTCGAGGCGATGGCGCTGGCGCGGATCGTCTCATTCGCCGTAGCCGATAACCTTCGCTCGATCGCGGTGATGCGGCGCATCGGCATGCGCCGCGCCGCAGACCTCGATTTCGATCACCCAGGCGTGCCCGACAGCCACCAGCACCTGAAGCGCCACGTTACCTATGTGGTGACGCGGGCCGACTGGCTGGCCAGCCTTTGAATCAAACGGCTGCGACGATCGCGGATCGTCTTTCCAGCGCCTCGCCGATGAAAAAGCTCACATAGGCGCAGGCGATCAACGCCGGCAAGACAAGGTGTGCGGGACCAAGGCCGACCTCGTCGGCAAGCGCGCCGAGGGCGATGGGCGCCAGCAGCAGCGAAATTCCAAAAGCAATGGTTAGGCGCACGCTGGCCAAGTCCCTGGCGTCCATCGCCGCGCCGACTGCAAGGGTCATCGACAGCGGGTAGAGCGGCGCGATGCCTAGGCCGATGAGGAACACGCCGGCTACCGATACCACCGGCTGATCGACGCCCCAATAGACGAGAAAGCCGGCGAAGACGAGCGCCAGAGCGGCCATCAGCAAGCGGCGCAGCGCAACGGTTCGCACCAGCTTGCCGAGCGCAATCCTTCCAACCAGCATGCCGGCCGGAAACCCAGCGGCAGCACCTGCGGCCGAGGCGGGGGCAAAACCAACCACGCGTTCAAAGAACGCCGGTGCCCAAAAGAGGATGCAATATTCGAGTGCGCAGGATGCAACGAGAAGGGTCCAGTAGGCCCAGAATGCAAGCGTCAACCCTTGCCCGCTCGCGCGCGCCCGCGGCGGCGGCTCGGCAATCGCCGTCGGCCTGAACCAAAGGGCCACGGCCAGGCACAACCCGGCCCCCAACAGCACTGCCGGGCGCCAGCCGAGCGCCCACCAGACAAAGAGCCCAGTGACAAGCGGTGCCGAAAGGCCGAACACATAGGCAACGACCGCCTGGCCGGCATAGGCTTCGGCGCGGCGATCGCGGTGAACGTCGGCAAGAACCGCCGGTACCACTGCCGGGATGAACGTCCCTGAAATGCCCATCAGAAAGCAGCTGGAGATGCTCATCCACGGCGCTGGCGAGATGCAAAGGAGAACGGCGCCGCTGGCAAGGCCGACGGTTGAAATCCACAGGATTGCGCGGCGGCCGCCGCGCCGCATCGCCCACTCGCCAAAGAGACCAACCAGGATGATGCCAACTGCGATGGCGCTCGAATGCAGGCTCACGGCTCGGTAGCTGAGCGCGAACTCCTGCTGCAGGAAGGGAACGACATTGCCCTGCACATTGAGCAGATAGATGTAGACGCCGGTCAGCAGCCAGCAATACCAGGTAACCGGCCCTCGAAGAAAAGTGCCCGCATCCGGTTCAGTGATCGTATTCGCGCTCACTCAACGGCCAAGTGTCGATTTACCTCAACCTTCGATCCGCAGCACAACGAAGCGGATATCGCCCGTCTTGGTCGATACCATGACCAGCGCGCTCTTGCGGCCTTCCTTCTTCAACGCCTCGATGCGGTCGTTCGCTTCCTGCGGAGTGCCGACGGCTTCCTGGCCGATTTCGACGATGACCTCGCCGACCTTGATGCCTTTTTCCTCCGCCTGGCTGCCGGACAGCACGTCGGTGACGAGAACACCCTTCACTTCGGCCGCGATTTCCTGGCTGGTGCGCTCGGCTTCATCCAGTTCCTTGAGCGTCAGGCCGAGCGTCGGCGTCTGCACCTCGGGTTCGACCGAATCCTTCTTGGTCAGCGACGCCAGCTGCTTTTCGCCATCCTCAAGCCGGCCAACCTTGACGCGCAAGGTCTGCTGTTCACCCTTGCGCAGCACGATCACTTCGACCTCGCTTTCGACAGTGGTATCGGCGACGATTTTCGGCAGTTCCCGCATTTCGGGGATGTCCCTGCCGTTGAAGCTCAACACCACGTCGCCCGCCTTGATGCCGGCGGCGTCGGCCGGCCCGCCTTTGACCACGTCGCCGATCAGGGCACCGCGCGCCTTGTCGAGGCCGAGAGATTTCGGCAATCTCATCGGTGACGGTGACAATCTGCACGCCGAGCCAGCCGCGGCGCGTTTCGCCGAACTGAATCAATTGCGCGACCACGCCCTTGGCGAGATTGGACGGAATCGAAAAGCCGAGGCCGATCGATCCGCCGGACGGCGATATGATCGCCGTATTGATGCCGACGACCTCGCCGTCCATGTTGAACAGCGGCCCGCCGGAATTGCCCTTGTTGATCGCCGCGTCGGTCTGGATGTAGTTGTCATAAGGGCCGGAATTGATGTCGCGGCCGATCGCCGAGACGATGCCGAGCGTGACCGTGCGCCCGAAGCCGAACGGGTTGCCGATCGCCATCACCCAGTCGCCGACCCGCGCCTTGTCGGAATCGCCGAAGGCCACAGCCTTGAGCGGAATGTCGCTCTTGACCCGCAATACCGCCAGATCGGTTTTCGGATCCTTGCCGATCAATTCGGCCGCAAGCTTCCGCCCGTCGGAAAAGTTGGCGATGATTTCATCGGCATCGGCGATGACGTGGTTGTTGGTCACGATGATACCGGACGGATCGACGACGAAGCCGGTGCCTTGCGACTGCGCCGAGCGCGGGCCCTCGTCGCCGCCTTCGCCCTTGCGATTGGGGAACAGTTCATCGAAGAATTCCTGGAACGGGCTGCCTTCCGGCGCTTTCGGAACCTGCAGATGCGGCCGGTTGTCGGCAATCTTTTGCGTCGTCGAGATATTGACGACCGAACCGATCAGTTTCTCCGCCAGCGGGGCGACCGATTCAGGACCCTGTGCCAGCGCTTCCGATAACGGCAAAGACAAAAGCCCAAGTGCCATGACGATTGCCGCGGCCGATCGGATCGGGGCGCGCGAGATGGAAAGGCGGGACATCACGACGAACCTCTTGTCACGTGTTGCGAAACGAAATCCGGTTCTGGCCGATCGCCGGATTTTCCGGAAACCACATTTTCGGCATCAGCCGCGAATCCACCAGACCAGTGCGACGCCGATGATCATTGCAATTACGCCGAAATTTCGGAGACTGGCGTCGCTCATTTCCGGAACTTGGCGGGCAACCGATTTCACCGTGCCCGGAAAAGCCGCGTAGGCCAGCCCTTCGATGACCAGGAACAGGCCAAGGGCAGCGCCGAGATCCTCCACCGGCCGCCCGACCTATTGCGCCGGTTTCTGCACGCCGCCCGGGTCGCGGAAATAGCGGAAGAAATCGGAATTCGGCGACAATACCATGGTCGTGCCGGTCTTTTCCAGTGCCTGCTGGTAGGCCGCCATCGAGCGGTAGAACTCGAAGAATTCCGGGTCGCGGTTGAACGCTTCGGCAAAGATCCGGCTGCGTTCGCCTTCGCCCTCGCCCCGCAGGATTTCCGATTCCCGCTGCGCGCTGGCGATGATTTCGACGACCTGACGGTCGGCGCGGGCACGATTGCCTTGCGCCCTTCCCGGCCGCGGGCGCGAATGAATTCGGCTTCGGCCAATCGCTCGGCCTTCATGCGCTCGAAGGTCTGGTCCGAGACTTCCTTGGTCAGGTCGGTGCGGCGTATGCGCACATCCTCGATCTCCAGTCCGAGCGAATTGGCTGCGGGCCGCAACTGGTCGCGAACTTCGCGCATCATCGAGACGCGCTCTTCCGACAGCGCTGCCTCGAACCCGCGCTTGCCGTAAACACTGCGCAACGCCGAATCGAGACGGGTGCGCAGGCGCTGTTCGGCCGCCAGCAGGTCGCCGGAGAACGTTGGCGCGGAACAGCCGGCCGTCGTCGATCCGGTAGACGACGAACGCGTCGACTTCGTAGAACTTGCCACCGGAAACCTGGACGCGGATGTCGTCGAGATCGAAGGTCAGCTTGCGGTTCTCGATCTTCTGGACATTGTCGAGGCCGGCAAAAGCGAGCGGCGCCTTGAAATAGAGGCCGGGCTCGGTCTTGACGTCCTGGATCTCGCCGAAGCGCAGCACGATCGCCTGTTCGCGCGCATTGACGATGAAGATCGAGTTGTAGAGCGAAGAACAGTGCCACCGCGACGAGGATCGCGACAATCGGCATGCGACTGGCAAACATTACTGGCTCGCTCCCTTTTCGCGCTGCTTTTCGATCTCGGGCAGCGGCAGGTAGGGCACCACGCCCTGGCCGGCACCCTGCTCGATGATGACCTTGGAAGAATCGCGCAGCACGTTTTCCATGGTCTCCAGGAACAGGCGCTTGCGCGTCACTTCCGGCGCCTTGGCGTATTCTCCGTAGACCGAAATGAAGCGCTGGGCTTCGCCCTCGGCTTCCTTGACGACTCGGTCCTTGTAGGCGGCGGCGGCTTCGCGCACCTGCGCCGCCTGTCCGCGCGCAGCACCCAGCTTCTGGTTGGAATACTGGTTGGATTCCTCGACGAAACGATCCTCGTCCTGCTCGGCGCGCTGGACCTCGTCGAAAGCGTCAGCGACCGGATGCGGCGGCGCCGCGTCCTCGATCGAAACGGTATTGATCTGGATGCCGGCGCCGTAATTGTCGAGGATGGTCTGCGTGATTTCCGCACGTCGATGGCGATTTCCTGGCGTTTGTCGCGGAACACGTCCTGCGCCGGACGGCGGCCGACGATTTCGCGCATGGCGCTCTCGGCGACCTGGCGCACCATGTCGTCGGGGTTCTTGACCTTGAACAGATAGGCTTTCGGATCGATGACCGAATAGAGCACGGCGAAACTCACATCGACGATGTTCTGGTCGCCCGACAGCATGAACCCCGAGCCGGCGCTGCCGCCCGCGAATCGAACCGATCGACACCTGGCGTTCGACAATCGACGCGATCTCGACGGTCTCGATCGGCCAGAAGACGAAGTGGATGCCCGGCTTGCGATCTCCTCCTTCGGCTTGCCGAACAGCAGTTCGACGCCGCGTTCATCCGGCTGCACGGTATAAACCGCCTCGAACAGCCACAGGCCGATCAGCGCCACAGCCACGACGATCCACAAGAGCCGCGGACTTCGGCCCCCCGGCAAAGCCTGGCGGAGCCGATCTTGGCCGCGGCGGATGATTTCCTCCAGATCCGGCGGACCGCCGCTACGCGGGCCCGACGGCCCCTGGCCCCAGGG
>CAVWVG010000006.1:0-428268 GCA_963758355.1 uncultured Alphaproteobacteria bacterium
ACGGCCCGCGCCCGTGAAGGACGCGCCAGTTGTCGATGATCAGAAATGTCGCCCCGGCGCCATTCGTGGGTGTCTGGCGAGCCGAGCGCCAGGCGGTGCTCCAGAAGCCTCAACGCGGTACGACCGCGCTGTCGACTGCTTCGAGGCAGCCGGGATCAGATCGAAGAAAAGCGCGGTCAGGAGGAAAAACCGTCGAATAGAAGGAGCGCCGCCCGTTCGCACGAGGATCGGAGCACCTTCGAGGAGGTGAAGTCATCCGACGAAAAGCTGAGGGTCCGCCGATCGAGCAGCATCGTCACGGCGCTGGGTGATCCAGGGTCGATGCACCCTAGCAGGAGATACCGGCAGGGCCGCGGCCGTGGCTGAGTTCGACGTGGAACGGCAAGGCATTCAGGCCATATTGCGCGCTCAAGGATCGCGGATGCGCGTCTTTAGATTCTGGGCCTGACCACTTCCTCAAGTGCGCCGGCGCGACAGACCGCGCGCGTGCCGAGCAAATCTCCAAGCCGGCGGATTTCGTCGAGGACAGAGTCGGCGTCCGCGCTCTGCGCGATAAGCTGGACCCATCCGCGCTGGTCCAGCGAGATCAGGAATGTCGGCTGGGCCGAGTCACCGCGCCATTCGTCAGCATCGTGCTCGTGCTCATCGATCGAGACGGACGCGAAGCCGTCGGCGCGCGCTCGCGGAAGGCGGCTCGCCACCCTCGAGAATGTCGCAGACGGCCTTGCGGATATCGGCGTTCTCCAGACCGCCCGCCACGTAGCTGATCGGCGGAAGACCGCCGGACGGATGCGGGCCGGCTTCGGCGACGATGATCTGGTCCGCGTCGGTGTTGATGACGAGGTTGGCGTTGTGCGTGACGATGATGACTTGGCGCTTCGCCTTGGCCGCGATAAAGAGTGCCACCAGCTCGTCGAAGACAGACTTCGGATCGAGGTTCTCCTCGGGCTGGTCGATGATCAGCGGGCGATCGTCTGAATCGTCGAGCGCGAGATAGAGCAGCAGCAGCACGATGCCCCGCGTGCCCGGGCGAGAGCTTGCGGATGTCGACGCCGTCGTAGGAGATTTCGTAGCGGACGGTGATGTGGTCGGTGCCGAAGAGCCAGTGCGCGAACTGCTTTGACCAGGCGCGGAATTCGCCTGCTGCGTTGGGGCATAGGGCGCGTGGGACAGCAGGTCCTTCAGGTATTTCGCCATGAAGGCAGTCATCGCGGCCTGAACCTCGGCCGCCGAGCCGGTTTCCCACGCGGGTTTGAGCGCTTGCGTCGCGGCCGCGATCAGCGAGCCGCGGCCGTAGAACGGGCCGGCCTTGCGCCGGTCGAGGAGTTCTTCCTCGGCAACCGAAGCCCCATGCTTCGGACGTCGGCGATCCGTGCGAACCGAGAAGCTGAGCTTCTTGAGCGTGCCCGATGACGCCGCAAGCCGCGCCATCAGCGGCGCATAGAGACCGGCCAGCGCGTTCTGCTCGTTGATGATCGCCTCGAAGACCCGGCCGTAGGTGTCATCGCGCTCGGTCTGAAGGTCCTTCCGGCGGCCGCCGCGCCCTGCGCATCGGTGAGCCGCGTTTCGAGGGTCTGCAGCGCGGAATTCTCTTGCGCGATGCGGCCGGTCAGCGCCGCATATTGATCGCGGACGAGCTTGTCAGCGCTGAACAGCGCTTCAAGCCGCGTCATTTCGGCAGCGATCGGCGCGAGCGGAAGCGCCGACAGATCGGCGTCGTCGGCGATGAGCGGCGACGTTCGGATCGCCGGGCGGCGGCGGAACGCCGTTGAGCTTGCGATCTCGCTGATCGGCCCACGCGATGTAGGCCGCTCAGGCTCTTGTCGACGTCGCCCTTGTAGATCAGCAGGAACTCGTCCCATTGCTCGGCGTTCAGGCCGCTGTTGGCGTGTCGCGCCTGGGCTTGGCGGAGCATTTCCGGCGCGCCCGTGGCGCGCATGCTGCGAACCTCGTCCTGCATGGCGACGAAGGTGCGGCGCTGGTTGCCGAAGGCCTGGATTTTGTTGCGGAGCTTCTGAGCCGCCTCGCTGAGCTGGGTGTGGCGGGTCACCTGTGCTTCGGTTCCCTTGACGACGAGCTTGGCGCGATCGGCGTTGTAATCAGCGATCAGCTTCTTCTTCTGCGCGACCTGCGTCGTCAGCGTCGCGACGAGGCTTTCTTTCTCGAACTCGGTGGCGATGCGTTCGGAGATGTCGGCGATCGCCTCGGCTTCGCGCTCACGCGCCTGCTGGAACCGCGCGGTCTGCTGGTCGCGCAGCTCGGCGAAGTCGATCGCCCCGTCGCGATCGTCTTGCGAATGCGACTCGAAGATCACGCGCTCGATCTCGTCGACCAGGCCATCGGAGACGCCCTTCGCCGAGCAAAGCTCCTCGACGAACTGCTGGGACAGATATCGGGCACGCGGAAACGACATGTGGCCGTTGGCGTCGCTGCCATCGAGTGAGCGCGTGACCGTCGCGCCGCCGCCCCATGTGAGCGTCGTCGTCGCGTCGCCGATCAGCTTGCGCGCTCGCGCCAGGAACGACGGGCTGATGTTCTCGTCCGCATCCCAGCCGGAGGGCGTGATCGCGTCGCAGCCCGCTGCGATCACGTCGGCCAAGGCCGTCTTTCCCGAGCCGCGCGCGCCGATGATCGCGACAAGGCCGGGATTGAGCGGGATGTCGGGCGTGGTCGCCCAATCCGCATCGTCGATCTTGACGTGCGAGATGACCTGCGACGGCATCGCCGATCGAGGCGGCTGCTCGCCGACATATGCGCGGCCCTCCGGATCGATGCATGCCTGGCGGAGGGCATCGAATTCGAGCGCGCCCTTGATCCACGAGAAGCGATTATCGACGGGCTGGCCCACGGACTTCTGGTCGTGGGCGTCGCTGCCATGGAGGCAGGGCTTGCAGCCGTCGTAGCGTGCGCGGAGCTCCTCGACCGTTACGCCGGGTCGCTGGCCGAGCCAGAACTCGCGCTGCGCCGGGCTGCTCGAGAAGATGATATGGGCGAACTTCTCGATCTCCTGGCGGACGGTCGCGTCGGCCGCCTGCCGCACGCCCGACGTGCCGTCGCCGGCGCCGCCCGCGACGGCGATCAGGATGTTCTTCTTCGCCCATTCGCTTTCGCGGATGACCTTGCGCAGTTGGTCGAAGTTGACTTTGAACTGCGTGGCACCGTGGCCGAGCGCGGCACCGTCGTCGGTGATCGTCGGATCGGCGCGCTTGCCCAGCTTGATCAGCTCGTCGCGCGTGCAGTCGAAGCGGTCGTTGTGGGCGTGAAACTGCAGGCGTTTGAGGATGCGCTTCACCTCGACGAGGTGGTCGGGATCTTCCGGACTGACCAAGAGGTGGATGTTCACGAAGCCCGACTTCGCCGCCACGTCGAGGCGCAGCTCGATGTTCGGGAAGAGGAGCTTCACGTCGGGCAGCCGGCCGGCGGCCTTGTGCTTGAGAAACTCCTCGTAGGTGTCGGTGACATAGTAGTCGGTGACGGCGATCGCCTCGATCTTCGGCGTCAGGCCTTCGAGCGTCGTGAGGTAGGTGTCCCAGGGATCGGCCGCGCCGAACTGGTTGTTGAGGATGGTGCCCGGCGCATGGATATGCGGCTCCCATCGGTGCCATTCCGAACCGCGACTGATCATGCACGCCTCTGATGTTGTTATGTCACATCCTGTCCCGCTGCGCGACCAAGTGACAGAGCAAGCTATTTACGCGATGAAGAGTTTTTTCGCGAGGCCGCTTAGATCATCATCTACCCTACCACTTCTATACACTACAATCTCGGCGACCGCCGTGTACTTACAGTCAATGATCAACAGCCTCGGACGATCGGGATCGGTCCTAGCTTCCTTATCCACTGTCAATTGCGAGACCCCCAATACCCTACGTTGACAGACATAACGTTGCTGTTTGTGGCAGTTTGCATCGTCGACCCTGCATGCACCGGCCCCATATCTTTGCGGTTCGAGCCTGGCTAGGGGTACACATTCAGTCATTCGGGTTGGGCAATAATGCACATAGTTACACGAAAATAGTATTGGGGCCGAAGATAGGAGGCCGGTATTCTTCAGTGATGACCAAGGCCAAGACCAATAACCCCTCAAAAAAACTCAAGACCCAACCGCCTGCGGTGCGCCCTGAGGCGGAGTTGGAAAGCCGTCTTGCCGCCGCGCTGACGCAGGCCTTCCCCAACATCGGCCGCGACCAACTGGTCGAACAGCGGAACTTCACGGTCCGACTGGGCCATGAGACCCACACCTTTGACAGCGCCGCCCTGTGGAAGAAAGCCGGCCGCGCCGACATCCTGCTCTTTCACGGCGAGCGGCCGCTTGCGGTGCTGGAGATCAAGCGCGAGGACCTAGCGTTGACCGCGGACGACTACGCCCAGGCCCAGAGCTACGCCAACCAGATAACACCGCGGCCGCCGCTGGTTATCGTCAGCAACGGCGTGGACACCCGGGTCTACGATGCCAACACCGGCGCGATATGGGCGGGTGGCGACGACGCGCAGGCTGCAGTCTGCCAGTTGCTCGCGAACGCCGCCAAGGTTGCCGTCGCGGATATGCGGTGGGCGATCGAGGCGCTCATGGGCCGCGAGACCGAGGTGTGGACACGGGCCGTCCGCGGCTGCACCGCCCGACTGATCGCCGAACTGACGGACCCGCCTGGGGAACATGGTCGTCCCTTCGCTCAGAATTTGTTATTTCCGAGGATCGCGGCGCACCGGGCGACGAAGTCGCTGAAGGAAGGTCCGACCTTCACCGTCGTCGAAGGTCCGCCTGTCGGTGGCAAGTCCTCGCTGCTGCGCGAGTTGGCTTTGCGGACAGAATTGAGCGAAGACCTAGCCGTCTTGATGTTGCGGGGGTTCGGCCCCGGGCTTTATCGCGCTGTCGCCAACCTGTTTGCGGCTAAGCTCGACTGGACTTTTCTACCGACGACGCCCGCAGTTGGCTCCGCCGCATGTCCCAGGCGGGAGCGGGGCCGACCTTGGTAGTGGCAATCGACGACGTGACGCCTGGGTCGGCCATGGCGGTGGACTTGGAGGAGTTGATATCGCTAGGGACGGGCCCGCGGCTGAAGATCTTGGTGACCACGGATCGCGCCGAGGCCCTGACTCGGGCACCGAACGGCCGGACCCCAAGCGCCTTGGGTACCCAGGCCGTCTCGGTCACCCTCGGATCGATGCGTATGGAGGAGTTCCAAGCGGCCGCCCGAGTGCTCGCGGGGCAGAAGATCCTGTTCTCTAACGGCGGCGAGTACGCTCAGGACTTCCGCGCGCCCTGGGTGCTGCGGGCGATCTACGACACCGTTGCTCGCGACCCCCGGTTCTCTGATCCAACGAAAGGACCGCTGCTGCCGCCCGCATTGGGCCTCGAATGGATCGACGGCGCGCGCAAGGCTTACGCCGATCAGCCGGACTTGCTGCGCAGCTATCGCGTCCTGGCACGCGACGCGCTCGCCGATAGTGGAGCCCTTTCCGCCGAGTTGGCGCTAAGAGCCACTCACAGCTTCGTCATCCGGCGCGACGCCCTCTCGCTAGAAGGTCGTGAAGAACTGGCGAACCTGGCTGCCGCAGGCTGGGTGCGGACCCTCCGGCTCGGCCATGAGGACGTCGTGGCCCCGACCGTGCCCGCGGCATTCATGGTGGAACTGGCGGAGGCCGCTGCTGAAGAGCTCGACCGGCGCGCCAAGGCCGACGGTGAGGAGGCCGGGGTGTGGCTTGGGCGGCGCCTTAACGCCATCAATCTCGGCGACCTCGTCGGCGCCGAAGCGATCCGTTGCTTGGCGCAGGCGCAGGGAGGCTTCGGCGCCGACATCATCTGGGGCCTATTGTCCGTGGTGCCCGAGGAGCGGGTCATAGACGACGCCCTGATCGCGCTCGAGTTCGCGGATGGCCGCCTTATCCACATCAAGCTCAAAGACGGCCAAGCTTGGCTGTCGGATCCCTCGGGCCAGGTCCAGGGTGAGCCGGTGGACCTCGACCCGGAGCCGTCGCGCAGCTACTGCGACACGACCGCCTGGATGATCCTCGCCCAGTTCGCTCGCCTGCCGACCGCGGCGGTCGGCGACGACAACGCTCGGATGGACGCCACGGTCCTGCTCGAGATCGGCCAATGCAAATTCCCGCTCGTGCGCGCCAATGAGGAAGTCATTGTTTTCCTTGAACATGACCTCGGCGACCTCGGTCGGGTAATCTGCTCGGACATGGGCGCCATCGAAGGCGTAACACAAGCCATGGCCGATCTGCTGTCGAGGTCGTGGGCGGGCGCCAATGCATTCGCCGACGCCGTACTCGAAAGCGGCTCGCTGCCTCTCATACACCGGCTAATGATTGCCTTGCGCCTAGTGCGCGAGCGCAACATCCCAACCCGATCGGAATGCGCTGATGCCCTGCTGCGCGACCGCATCAATCCGACGATCTCGGCAGGAGATCGTCGCCACTCTCGACGTTTCGACTGCGCCAGAGGCCTGAGCCGGCGCACCGCCGTCCCAGGGAGCGCAGTTTTCCAAAAGGCGCGACAGCGGAACGACTGCTATCTAAAAGTCTGACCAAGGACCGGACGTTCAGCTTACGGCCCCCCCTGTATCTTTGAGCTCACATATTCTCCCGAAGGCCAATTGTGGCCGAAGGAGAACTCGAAATGGGTATTGCACAATACGATCCTGCTGCATTGGGTCGACCGGCATGGAACGCCGGTCGAAAGGTCGGCGTGAAGAAGCCACTGAAGCAGCGCCAGATTTGGGCAATCCGTTTCTTCCTCGATAGGGAAGGGCGTATGAGAGACCGTGCGCTGTTCGATCTTGCAATCGACAGCAAGCTACGCGGCTGCGATCTGGTGAAGATCAAGATTGGAACCCTCGTCACAGGTCAACAAATCCGAACCCGTGCCATGGTCGTCCAGCAAAAGACCGGTCGTCCCGTACAGTTCGAGATCACGGCCGACGTTAGGGCAAGCCTGCTTGCATGGTTTGAACGGAGACGTGGCACAATCGATGACTACGCCTTTCCCAGCAGGGTCGATCCTTCCGATCATCTCAGCACTCGCCAATACGCGAGATTGGTCGATGAATGGGTCACCGCAATTGGGCTACGGCGCGAAGATTACGGGACGCATACACTCCGACGCACCAAGGTCGCGATGATCTACAAAGCGACAGGTAATCTTCGTGCAATTCAGATTCTGCTTGGACATACCAAGATCGAGAACACAGTCAGGTACCTAGGCGTGGACATCGAGGATGCGCTGGAACTGGCGGAGCATACAGAGATTTGAAATGTGCGGCCCCGCTGGACGCGGGGCCGCGCGTCGCGGCACGGACTGGCCGGTTTTCGAACGTATTCTGAGCGGCTATGCGCCTTCATATCGGCCGTTGGGGTCAGCTTTGCCACGGCTTGAAAAGCAGACATTGCCGGCGACCGCACCGGAGGTCGTGGTTGCGCCAGCAGCGGACATCAAATCTACCGTGCGGCCACCGGCGAGTGGTCGCCGGGCTCGATCGAGACAGAGCTTGCCGGTCCTCGAATTGGCTAACTCCTGCGGCGGACATAGATCGGCTTCTCTCGCCCCTTTACATGAGCCTCCTCAACCAATCCGAATGTTGCCGGGGTGGAGCTTCTATCGAGCGTGGCTGTGTCGGCCACGATTTCACCCCTTCTCGCTTCGGCGCAGAGACGCGCGGCGACGTTCACGGAATCGCCGATAACCGTATAATCGCGCCGCTTCTCGGGGCCGATGGCTCCCAAGATGGCCGGGCCGGTGAAGACGCCGATACCTACGCCGCGCGGCATGTCGGCTTTTTCAACGGCCGCTTGGATATCCAACGCCGCCGCGACTACACGATTTTCTTTCTGAGCGCCTTCGAAGCGGGCCAGCAATGCATCGCCGATCAGCTTGTCGACATCGCCGCCGTGACGGGAAATGCACTCGATCTGCACCGTCATGATGTGATTCAGAAAAGCGACGACCTCCTCCGGAGGGGTGGCTTCTGAATACGAGGTGAAACTCCTGACGTCCGAATAAAGGAGCGAAACATCAACGCGCTTGAGCTGAACCACGCCGCCTGAAGGGGCGGACCGCACTGCGCTGACCGCACTCGACGATACGAGGCTTTCAAGTCTTGCTGAAAGCTCGCGGACCCGCTCTGCCCTGAGATCTATCCCGGCCTGCGCCCTCCGGATGAGGTAGCCAAGAACAAGCACAAGGCTACCGAGCAGCGCGCTTGGCACAAGAGTCGGTAGCAAGAGTGCTCGCAGGAGAATGGCGGTCAGGTATCCCGCTGGTTCATAGAGTTCGAAAACCAGCGCGACGGTGCCATCCGTTCTTGACACCGGAATGTAAAATTCGTTGTAGCGCTTGCCGTCCGCTTCCAGATGCGGAACCAGGACACGTTCATTCTCATCAAGCGCCGCCGTAATCGCGGTGTTCCGTTCCACGACCCCAATGTCGGCAGGGTCTGTGCTGAACATCACCTCTCCATTTGGGGCATAGACCTTTAACTGAGAGAGACTTCGTTCAGCAGCCGACTCCGCAAGCGGCTCCCTGATGCCGAGCCTCTGTTCCGCATCGGCTGTACCGCTGAGCAAAGCATCCCACTCAGCGGGGGCCTTTCGCGCCACTTCCTCTACAATTTCCCCAACGCGCCGTGCCGCAAATTCCAGATGCACCTCAAACACCGTCTGGCGCACTGCAAGCACCGTCAAAAGGACGAGCGAAAGAATGAAGAGCCCGAGGAGCGGAAGCACTTGCCGCCGGTACTGTCTCTGCAGCGGAAAAGGACGCTCTGGCGCGTCGGCTCCGGCAGGATTGGCGGCCCTGGCGATTTCCACCTCCGGCTTAGATTGGCGTAGGCAGGAAAGGCGAACGGCCCCTGCCGCTCAGGACATGAAGTCGAGCCGAATTAATCATGGCGCTTGCGGTCCGTGACCACGACCCTGGCGTGATTCTCGCGGTGGACAAAACCGGCCAGTATTACCCCAAGTCGTGGCATGATGGACGTTTTCCGATCGGAGTGGATTTGACTTGAATCAACTTGATTTAAGCCAGTGTCTGGCGTCGTGCAAGGTGGGGTTCGAGACCGATTCCCGGTGCATGAAAGCGCTACGGATAACTCACGGCAAGGCCGCAAGTTGCGGTGCCGTTCATTCCATTACTGGGCCCTACGCAGCATTAAATTGCCAGTAGTCCCACTGCTGCGTGCCCTTCCGTTTGAGCCGTTTTCAGCACACTGCTCTTTATGGAATTCCTATTTCTCCGCCCGCGTTTCCGTCTCGAATTCCTATCCGGATGCGCGCAGATTCAGTCGGCGCGACGCTGATCGCCTTGAACCATTGCGACTTCTTGTCCGCGGCGGAACTTGTCAGTCGACAGGCCGCCGACTTTGCAAGGATTTCGGAAAGGACACTTTCCCATGTTTCTCGATTACTGGCTCGCCGGCATCGTGACTGCCGGCCTCCTTGGCTATCTCACCTACGCCCTGCTGCGGCCGGAGCAATTCTAGCCGATCGCCGACGCTCATTCGCAAATTCAACAACAGTGAGCAAAACATGGACCAGTCGAAATCGCGCAAGCGCATGCCGGTATCCACACTTGCCGATCCGGCAATTCTCCGGCCGGCCATCGCGGCCTCGTTCCGCAAACTCGATCCGCGCACGCTCGCAAAGAATCCGATCATGTTTGTGGTCGAGGTCGTGGCGGTCCTGACGACGGTTCTGTTCGCGCGCGACCTCGTTACGGGCGCCGAAAATCTCGGATTCACTTTCCAGATCATTCTTTGGCTCTGGTTCACGGTCCTCTTTGCGAACTTCGCCGAGGCGGTGGCGGAGGGTCGCGGCAAGGCGCAGGCCGATGCACTGAGGCGGACGCGAACCGAGACCCAGGCCAAGATTGTGGCCGGAACTGACAAGACCACTTACAAGACCGTTTCGGGCACCAGCCTGAAACTCGGCGATATCGTAATCGTCGAGGCGGGCGACACCATCCCTTCCGATGGCGAAGTCATTGAGGGTGTGGCGTCCGTCAATGAGGCTGCGATTACGGGCGAGTTGGCCCCGGTCATCCGCGAATCTGGCGGCGACCGGTCGGCAGTCACGGGCGGGACGCAGGTGCTTTCCGATTGGATTCTCGTACGGGTCACAGCCGCACCCGGCTCGACTTTCCTCGATCGGATGATCAGACTGGTCGAAGGCGCGGAGCGCCAGAAGACGCCGAACGAAATCGCCCTCAACGTACTTCTCGCCGGGTTGACAATCATCTTCCTCCTGGCCGTCGCCACGATCCCAGGCTTTGTTAGCTATTCCGGCGGCAGCGTGCCGATCCCGGTACTGGTTGCCCTGTTCGTCGCCCTCATTCCGACGACAATCGGCGCCCTGCTTTCGGCGATCGGAATTGCCGGCATGGACCGGCTGGTACGCTTCAACGTGCTTGCGATGTCGGGTCGCGCAGTCGAGGCATCCGGCGATGTCGATACGCTGCTTCTCGACAAGACCGGCACCATCACGCTCGGCAACCGCCAGGCAACCGCATTTCGCCCGCTGCGCGGAATTGGCGAAAAGGAACTTGCCGATGCGGCGCAGATGGCGTCGCTCGCCGACGAAACGCCGGAAGGCCGCTCGATCGTCGTTCTCGCCAAGGAAAAATACGGAATCCGGGGCCGGCAGGTCGTCGAATCCCAGGCCCGGTTCGTGGCATTCACCGCGCAGAGCCGCATGAGTGGCGCCGATCTCGGCAAGGCCTGGGTTCGCAAGGGCGCGGTCGACGCAGTGCTTCAGTTCTTGAAATCGCGGACGGCATCGGGTGGGCGCGCGCCGAGTTCGGAAGCGATCCGCGAGCTGAATGCGATTGCCGATGAGATCGCCAAGTCCGGCGGCACGCCGCTTGCCGTGGCGAAGGACGGAAAACTGCTCGGTATTGTGCACCTCAAGGACATCGTCAAGGGCGGAATTCGCGAGCGATTCGCCGAGCTTCGCCGCATGGGGATTCGCACGATCATGATCACCGGCGACAATCCCATGACTGCGGCCGCAATCGCGGCGGAGGCCGGCGTCGACGACTTCCTCGCTCAGGCGACCCCTGAAGACAAGCTCAGGCTGATCCGTGACGAGCAGGCAAAGGGCAAGCTGGTTGCGATGTGCGGCGACGGCACCAACGATGCCCCGGCGCTGGCCCAGTCGGATGTCGGTGTCGCCATGAACACCGGCACGCAGGCGGCCCGCGAAGCGGGCAACATGGTAGATCTCGACTCCAACCCGACCAAGCTCATCGAGATCGTGGAGATCGGAAAGCAGCTCCTTATGACGCGCGGGGCGCTTACCACGTTTTCGATCTCAAACGACGTGGCGAAATATTTTGCCATCATCCCGGCGATGTTCATCGCGTTCTACCCGCAACTTCAGGCGCTGAACATCATGGGGCTGGCGACGCCGCAGAGCGCGATCCTGTCGGCCATCATATTCAATGCCGTGATCATCATTGCGTTGATTCCGCTCGCGCTGAAGGGTGTCGCCTACCGGCCTATCGGCGCCGCTGCGGTGCTGCGCAGAAATCTCTTGGTCTATGGCCTCGGCGGGCTGATCGTGCCGTTCATCGGGATCAAGGCCATCGACCTGATCGTGGTCGCCTTGCGTCTCGCCTAACCCGAAGGGATTGCCCTCATGGTGCTCGTTTATCTTGCTCTCGGAATCGCGGTCTTCGGCCTCCTGTTCTGGATGACGTCGGCCGTCGACCACGTCTAGCGCCTCAATCAAAACGCCCAGGAACGCTGGAGCTGATCCTATGCTTACCTATGCCGTTCTCTTCGTTGTTCTCATTGTCGGCGGCACGGCGCTGCTGTCGTGGCCGCTTGGCCGCTACATGAAATGGGCGATGGAGCCGGGCGTGCGCACCGATGGTGCGGCGGGCGCGTTTAACCGCATCTTCCGGCTTGTCGGCGGACCGCTCACCGGCAAATCGCAGGACTGGAAGCAGTACCTGGTCGCAATGCTGACCTTCAATGCGGTGATGTTCGCGATCAGCTTCGCCATCATGGCCCTGCAGCAGTATCTGCCGTTCAACCCCGACGGCAAGGAAGGGATCGAGGGCAGTCTGATCTTCAACACGGCGGCATCCTTCACCTCGAACACCAACCTGCAGCACTATTCGGGCGAAGTGTCGATGAGCTATCTCTCGCAGCTCGGGGCGCTGATGTGGCTGCAATTCGTATCCGCGGCAACCGGCATCGCTGCGCTCGCGGCCCTTGCGCGCGGTCTCGCCGGCCGATCCCTTGGCAACTTCTTCGTCGACCTGCAGCGCGCCACGTTCCTCGTGTTTCTGCCCATTGCGCTCGTTGTGGCGCTGCTGATGGTGATCGGCGGAATGCCGATGACGTTCGAAGGCTCGGCTGTGGCGACCACGCTTGAGGGAGTACAACAGACCATCGCCCGCGGTCCCGTGGCCGCCTTCCTGACCATCAAGCAACTCGGCACCAACGGCGGTGGCTTCTTTGGCCCAAACAGCACGCAGCCGTTCGAAAATCCGAACTTCTGGACAAACGCACTGTCGATGATCGCAATCATTCTGATCCCGATGGCTTGCGTATGGATGTTCGGACGGATCATCGGGCGCATGCGTCACGCCGCCGTGGTGTTTGGCGTGATGCTCGCGCTAGTGCTGGTGAGGATCGCAGTTGCGGTTTCCTTCGAAACAGCACCGACCGTGGCTTTCGCAAATCTTCCCATCGAGCAGACCGTCGGCAATCTTGAAGGCAAGGAGTTGCGCTTCGGCGCGACCTCCGGCCCGACCTGGGCGGTACTCACCACCTCGACCAGCAACGGGTCGGTCGGCGCCATGCATGACAGCCTCAATCCGCTGGCCGGCCTGATGCCGATGATCGGCATGTGGCTCAACGAGGATTTTGGCGGCGTCGGCGTCGGCATGATCAACATGTTCCTCTACATCATCGTCGGTGTGTTCCTCGCCGGCATGATGGTGGGGCGGACGCCGGAATACCTCGGTTGGCGGGTCGAATTGCGCGAGGTCAAGCTCGCCATTCTCGCGCTCCTCGCTCACGGCCTGTTCATTCTCGGTGGCACTGCGATCTTCGCCGCAACACCTTGGGGCACGGCGACGCTCAACAATATCGGCCCCCATGGCTTCAGCGAAATGCTGTACGAGTTCAGTTCGGCCAGCGCCAATAACGGCTCGGGCTTCGAAGGGCTCGGCGACAATACCGTGCCGTGGAATGTCGCCACCGGCATCGTGATGCTGCTGGCCCGCTTCATCCCGATCATCCTGCCGCTGGCGATCGTCGGTTCGCTGATGGCAAAGAAGCGTGCAGCGGAGTCGGTGGGTACGCTCGGTGTCGAAGATGGCACCTTCGCCGGAATGCTGGCCGCAACGATCCTCGTGATCGGGGCGCTGACCTTCTTCCCGGCCGCGACGCTCGGACCGATCGCCGAGCACTTCATCTATATGCAGTGATCCTGCTGGAGATCTGAACATGCAATCGCTGTTTGCAAGCATTCGCATTGTCATCGCCACGATGGCCATCAGCGTGGCCGGCTACGCGGCCGTGATCTGGGCGGCAGCCCAGGCTCTGACGCCGGCGACCGCAAACGGTTCGCTGATCACCTCGACGGACGGAACCGTCATCGGCAGCCGGCTGATCGCACAGAAGTTCACCGAGCCGCGCTACTTCTGGCCGCGCCCATCGGCGGTTGACTACAATGCCGCCGGCGCTGGCGGCAGCAACAAGTCGCCGACCAGCCCCGATTTGACCGATCGTGCGAAGGAGATTGTCGCTGCATACGGCGCCACGGCAGACAACCCGCTGCCGCCGGAATTGGCGGCAGCGTCCGGCGGCGGGCTGGACCCCCATATTTCCGAGCATGCGGCACTGTATCAGGCGCCGCGCGTGGCAGAGGCACGGGGCGTGTCACTGGAACAGATCGAGGCGCTGGTTCGCGAGCAAGATTTCAGGCCGGGCGGCTTTATAACCCCGGACCGACTCGTGAACGTGCTCGAATTGAACCTGGCATTGGATCGGATTGCGCCAAAGCGCTAGCTGGCGCTATTTGACGGGTACGACAACAAAGGCACTCTTCACTTATGCCATTGCCCTGGATGCGACCGGACACCTGATGGCCGAGGAGCTATCCGACCGAGAAAACCGGCCATCGCCGGAAGCATTGCTGGAGGCTGCGCGGCGCGAGGAAAGCCGCGCGGGCAAATTGCGCATTTTCGTTGGCGCCGCACCGGGCGTCGGCAAGACCTACGCGATGCTCGAAACCGCGCGCGCCCGCGCCAAGGACGGCTACGATATCGTCGTCGGCATCGTCGAAAGCCATGGCCGAAAGGAAACCGAGGCGTTGTTGGAGGGCCTGGAAACCCTTCCGAGGAAGCGCATCGAATACCGCGGCCAGATGATCGAGGAGATGGACCTCGACGGCATCATCGCGCGCCACCCGCAAATCGTTATCGTCGACGAACTCGCCCACACAAATGTTCTCGGCAGCCGCCACCCCAAGCGCTATCTCGACGTCGAGGAACTCCTGGGTCACGGCATCGATGTCTACAGCACGGTCAACATCCAGCACATCGAAAGCTTGAACGATGTCGTGGCGCAGATCACCCGCGTGCGCGTCCGCGAGACCATTCCCGACTCGATCTTCGATCGGGCCGATTTGTCGAACTGATCGATCTGACGCCGGAAGACCTGATTCAGCGTTTGCGCGAGGGCAAGGTCTATATCCCGCGCGAAGCAGCGCGGGCACTCGAACATTTCTTCTCTCCAGCCAATTTGACCGCGCTTCGCGAGCTCTCCTTGCGCCGTACTGCCGAGCGGGTCGACGAGCAACTGCTAACCGAGATGCAGGCCCGGGCAATTCCCGGACCGTGGGCGGCCGGCGAACGCATCCTCGTTTGTGTGAGCGAGGATCACCGATCAGCGGGACTTGTCCGCTACGCCAAACGCTTGGCGGACCGCCTGCATGGGCCTCTGATCGCCCTTTATGTCGAATCGCGGCGGGACCTCCAACTCACTGAAGTGGAGCGCGACCGCGTTGCCGATACGCTGCGTCTGGCAGAGGCACTAGGCGGCGAGCCGATCACAATACCGGGCGGCAGCCGGCGTATTGCCGACGACGTGATTGCCTATGCCCGGCAGAACAACGTGACGCAGATCATCATCGGCAAATCGCTGCGGTCACGATGGTTTGAAATCCTGCACGGTTCGGTCGTTCATGAAATGTTGCGCAAGGCCGGCAGTATCAGCGTGAATGTCGTCGCCGGCGAGGAAATCGCCAAGGAACCGATCCCGAAAAAGACCGTACGCTCGGTTGAACGCAAGCCGTCGATTGATGTGCGGGCTTACGCTTTCGCGATGTCGATTGTCGGCATCGCAGTCGCGACCGGCACCTTGCTTTGGCCCTGGATCGGCATCGAAAACGTCGATCTTCTGTTCCTTGCCGCCATCGTCGGAATCGCTGTCCGGTTCGGGCTGTGGCCCTCGCTATTTGCAAGCGCGCTCTCGGCGCTTTGCTACAACTTCTTTTTCACCGAACCGTATTTCACATTCATCATTTCGAATCCTACCGAAGTCCTTGCGGTCGGCTTCTTCACGATCGTTGCGATTATTGTTTCCAATGTTGCCGGCCGGGCGCGCATTCACGCGGTCGCGGCACTGGCGCGTACGCGCACGACGGAATCGCTTTACGCCTTCAGCCGCAAACTCGCCGGTGTCGGTACGCTCGACGATGTCCTTTGGGCAACCGCATACCAGACCGCCCTGATGTTGAAAGTCCGGGTGGTGCTGATCCTGCCGGACAACGGTTCCATCAAGGTGCGTGCCGGCTATCCGCCGGAGGATGCCCTCGATGAAGCCGATTTGGCGGCGGCGAAGTGGGCCTGGGAGAACAACCGGCCGGCCGGCCGCGGGTCCGAAACCCTGCCTGGCGCCAAACGCTTGTTCCTGCCGATGCGCACCGGGCGCGGCGCCATAGGCGTCGTCGGGCTCGACAGCGACAAACCGGGTCCGCTGCTGACGCCAGATCAAAGACGCCTGCTTGATGCGTTGATCGACCAGGGGGCTCTCGCCATCGAGCGAGTCTACCTCGTCGAAAGCATGGCGCAGGTGCAACGCACTGCCGAGGCGGATCGCCTGCGTTCGGCCCTGCTGACATCGATCTCGCACGACCTGAAGACGCCGCTGGCGGGAGTCATCGGGGCAGCGAGTGCCATGCGCGACCTTGCGTCGAAGCTCAAGCCGGCGCAGCGCGCCGAGCTGTTGGCGACGATCATCGATGAGTCGGAACGGCTGAACCGGTTTATCGCAAATCTTCTCGACATGACCAGGCTTAAATCCGGGACGATGGCGCCGAACGCCACGCTCCAGGACCTGCGCGAGATCGTCGGGAGCGCTCTGCGCCGTGCCGAAAAGTTGCTCGACCGACACCAAGTCGCATTGGAAATGGCGGCAGATTTGCCGGCGCTCGAACTCGACGCCGTTTTGTTTGAGCAAGTGGTTTTCAATCTTCTCGACAATGCCGCCAAATACGCGCCGCCAAATTCGAGGATCACGATTCGCGCTTGGCGGGACGGCGACTCCGCCGTGCTGCAGGTGCTCGATGAAGGTGGAGGAATTGCACCGGGCGATCTCGAACACATCTTCGACAAGTTCTACCGCGCGCAGAAGACCGATCAGGTGCGGGCCGGAACCGGCCTCGGATTGGCAATATCACGCGGCTTCGTCGAGGCAATGCACGGAACCATCGAAGCCGAGAACAGGGCGGATCGCTCGGGTGCGATCTTCACCATCCACCTGCCGGTTCCCGCCGAGCGAGCGGCCTGGGGCCCGCTCGCATGAACGCAGTGGCTTCGATGAAGGTCCTCGTCATCGACGATGAACCGCAAATTCGCAAACTTCTGCGGATGGGGCTTGGGACGCAGGGATACGAAACGCTCGAAGCCCCGAGCGGCAGGGCCGCTCTGGACCTGCTGGCACAGAACCCTGACCTCGTCATCCTCGATCTCGGCCTGCCGGACTTCGATGGCCACGAATTGCTGCGGGTTATCAGGCAACGCAATGAGCGTGTTCCGATCGTCGTCCTTTCAAGCCGCGAAGATGAGGTGGGCAAGGTTCGCGCACTCGATCTCGGCGCCGATGACTACGTCACCAAGCCTTTCGGGATGGAAGAACTGCTGGCCCGCATGCGCGCCGCGCTGCGCCACCAGTTGCAGGTCCAGGGCGAACGTCCGGTTTTCAAGGTCGGCGACCTGTCGGTCGATCTCGTCCGTCGGATCGTGACGCTGCGCGGATCGGAGGTGAAACTGTCGCCCAAGGAATACGACCTCCTGCGCGTTTTGGTGCAACATGCCGGCAAGGTGCTGACCCACAAATTCCTGCTGAACGAACTTTGGGACGCTCTGACGGACACACAGTATCTGCGCGTCTACGTGCGCCAGTTGCGGCACAAGATCGAAACCGATCCCGAGCGCCCGCGACATATCCTGACCGAAACTGGCATCGGTTACCGCATGCGTGCGCCGGATTGAAGCTGATTGTAAGCAACTCGAAGGGGCATGGCCTAGGTGCCATCGCAAGTTGGCTTAAGGTCATGAGCGCTGATACCAGCCTACGCCCACTTTTGGGAATGTGATCTAGCCGGTGGAGGTCCGGATTGGGTCCTCAGATCACGTCGATGCCCGCCGGGAGCTGAAGGTCCGCTTTTGAAAATCCATTCCGCGAAGCTGACGGTCAACTCGCGGCCCCAAAAAAGGCTGTTTGGCGGATATGCGCCGCCTATCGGCCGTTGAGTTATGAAAGCAGACATCGCCGGCGACCGCGACCGGAGGTCGCTGTTGCCTCCGGGAATCGACGGCGGCCTGCACGCAGGTGACCGCGCCAGAAGTGCGGTCGTTCGCCGAACGGACGTATCGCAGCAACGCCACCTGAACTTCACTTGGTCGCAGGAGCTCCTGCGGCCTTTTTGATGTGTTTGTCCTTCAAGGTGAAATGCGGGTAGTAGCGCTGGACTAGACCGTCAACGACCTGCCTTGCTTTCTCGATAAGCGCTTCAGCATCAGCAGACCGGCCTACCTGCCATCCGGTCCAACGTTGCGGGCCATTGACACGTGAACTGTCGCGGTCGTCAGAATTTGATCGTTATCCGGATCAGGTTACAAACCAACTAGATGATTGGTGCGGAGTTGCGGCGCGGGTTCGATCGGCTGTCAATCCGGGGAAAATTCAAACCACCACGGCGCGAGCTGGGAGGCCTTCCCTGCTATCTCGGCGAAATTCCCAGCTTGGCTTGAAAAATTCCCTGTTCGCTCGAAAAAAATCCCTGATCTCCTGCGCAGGGAATTCGGGCAAAAACATCAATCATGACAGTGTACTAGCGGCTGCCTCGATGCTGATTTCAGCCCAAATTCGCAAAATTTCCCTGTATTTTCCCTGTTGAACAGGGAATCTGGACCAGAGACATTTTCGCTCAGGACTGCCAGCACCGCCAAGCAGCCACAATGTCTTATCCCTCAATTGCCGACAATCCTGCAGCATCCTGCCGGTAGCGCCCGCCAAGGCCGGATAATGAGATCGCCTTGCCGGTGCGCGCCAATTCTTCTGCTGCCGCCCCGACCGCGACCGCAACCAGGCCGTCCTCGATGCCGACCTCCGGCGCCCCACCTTTTTTCACCAGTTCGAAGAATTTCTGATGCTGAAAGAAGGTCGAGCCATGATGGTCGCCGGCTGCAAGGATCGTTTCGTCGACCTCGATCGGTCTGCGCGTTTCGGCTTTTGTCGCGCGCGGCGAAATCGCAATTTCCGAGCGCCGTTCCTTGCCGTCGGGTGAAAAACGGGCTGGGCCCGGGATCATCGCGTCGATGCGCGCCTTGTCCCCGGTCGCGCTGATCACCTCCTGCCAGTGAGATCCCTCGGCGAACATGCACAGGTCGAGCATGCCGCGCACGCCGTTGGCAAAATCGACGACGACGAAGGCATTGTCGATGATATCCGGGCGCCTGCCGTCATAGCGCTCGTCGACGAAATTGACGTCCATCGCGCCCGAGGCGTAGACGCGGACCGGTTCTGATTTCGCAACGAGGCGCATCAGGTCCCAGAAGTGGCAGCATTTCTCAACCAGAGTCCCGCCGGTATTGGCGTTGAACCGGTTCCAGTCGCCGACTTTCCTCAGGAATGGAAAGCGATGTTCGCGGATCGACAACATGTGCAACTTGCCGGCTTCACCGGATCGGATTGCTGTTAGCAGTTCCTGGACCGGTGGCATGTAGCGATATTCCATTGCGACCCACACCGGCGCCCTACGGCCTTTGGCCAGGCTCGCAACCTCGCGGCATTGCTCGACATTAATGCACAGCGGCTTTTCGACGAGGATCGGCAATTCTGTCGCCAGCACATCCTTCAGAATAGCGTGATGCGTGTGGTTTGGCGCCGCGATGACAAGCGCATCGCATTGCCGCGCCTCGATCATTTTGCGGTAGTCGGCGTAGGCAGCGCAATCGCTCCCGGCAAGTTTCTGTGCCTGCTCGCGCATGCCGGCGTCCGGATCGGACACGGCGAAGACGCTAGCCCCATCGATCAGTTTCAGATTGCGCATGTGTTCCTGGCCCATCATGCCGGAACCGATAATGCCATAGCGAACGGACATCGGGTTTCTCACAGTTCGAGGATCGGCAGACGGAGCGCCGACGCGACACCGCGCAGCGCATCGCGATGATCTCCGTAGGCGAGCGCCATGTGATGTTCGAGGCCGCTTGCCATGATTCTCTCCGCAATCGTGGCGGTGGGCGTGTCGAAGCGGACGACACCGGATGTTCCGGTGAAGGACTTCGGTCGCCGCAGCATTTCGCCGCCCGCGATGATCATCTGGTGGGTGCCGCACGCCTGGCTGAGGCGGGCAAAGGTAACCCGGCCGGGCTTTAACGCGAACTCGAACAGCAGAGGCATTTTCCGGTTCGAATGAACCGTCGCGACTGCCGGCTCGCCTCGCATCGACGCCGGCGCCTGGCCGCAATGCCAGACGACGCCGGTTTCGTCCGCCATGTCGAGATCGACAAGGTCGGTCAGGAACACTGGTGCCCCGGCGATCTGTTGCAAGATGATCTGCGTCAGCGCGCCGTAGACGTCGGCTTCGCACGCGCAGGGCGTGCGCTTTTCGCCAAGGATCGAGACCGGACCGCACACGGCGCCGCCGTATTCGGTGAAGGTTTCCGGCCAGCAGCGGATGGCAAAGGCATCGAGACGCTCCGACTTGCGGATCTCGTCGAGCGCGAATTTCAGGTCGAGGGACCGACGCAGCTGCATGGCATCGACGGCTTCTAGGCCGGATGTGAAGGCCGATATTTCATTTTGAAGTTCCTCGCGCTCGCCAGGGCGATCGCCCCTTCGCGCTGTTTCGAATAGCTTTATCAGTGGGATTTCGGCGACTTCGACGCCCGTCCGTATGGCGATCGTGTCGGGCTCGTACAGGCAAGTATCGAAACCGTCCGGCGGCGCGCCGACGCGCCCGATCCGCATTCCGCGCAAGGAGGCGGCAATCGTGTCTGCCCGCACATCGTTTGCGCTTTCGACAAATTCAGGCTCGATGCGATCGACCAGACGCCTGCCCGTGAGCAGCGCATCGATTTCGGCCGCGCAGCCGGCCGTGCAAGGATCGCGGTAGAGCCAGGAGAATGGCCGGTTCATCCGCCCGAGCGCGTGGCTCGCGAGGTTGAGGCCGCAAAACGAATTGAGGCGCAATCGGCCGCCGGCCCTTGGTTCGGGAATGGCCCAGATTCCAAATGGTCCATCGAACCGCCCGGCGATCTCCTTCGTCATCGCGGCATCGGTGAAGGTCACTTGCAGGACAAGCAGGAAGTCGGGGGCGGCGGCTACAACGGATTCGAGCGCTTTGCGCGTCGAATCGGCGTCGAACAGAAGCGTCCCGGGGCCAACTATCCGCGTGCCGGCTCGGCCGAGCGCCTCGAGCATCGCCGCAAGATTCGCCTCGGCGAAAGGCACATCGAATGTCGAGCGCCCAAGGGGCAACACGCCGACGATCTTGGGCATGGCCCCGGACGTCATTTGGTCGCTCTCTGCGCCGCGATGAAAGCGTCGGCCTCTGTCCGTGTCGGCGCTCCGGCGCGCCCTCCGAACCGCGTGCATTTGATTGCTGCTACCGCATTGGCATAGCGGATGGCTTCCCGTTCTGACTCTGCCTCGCCAAGCCGCAAAGCGAATGCGCCGTGCCAGATGTCGCCGGCGGCGAGCGTGTCGATCGCTTCGATCTCATAGGCGGGCTCGTGCTCGATCCGGCCGTTTTCGATCCAGTAGGCGCCATGTTCGCCGTCGGTGACGCCGACCCAGCCGGGCAAAGTCGCCGCCGCGCTGCGCAGCCCGACCGTCAGGTCGCTTTCCCCTGTGAAGTCGGCAAGACCCTGAGCCGAGAAGGCGACATGGCTTGCAATCTTCAGCGCAGCCTCGGACTCGTGCACCGGCGCTTCCGCATCGAGAATGCCAGGCACGGCACGATTGCGGGCCGTTTGCATTGCCGCGAGCGCGCCGCCGGGCCAGCGCGTGTCCGCCAACGCCGCCCGGATTTCTGTCGACATGTCATGCTCGATCCAGGCGGCGGAGTCGTCGGGCAGTATGTCGCGGAAATTGACGATCTGGCGCTCGCCCGCATCGGTGACGAAGACGCTGGAAAAGGACGAGCGCCGTCCGGCAAAACGCCGCGTCAGGCTGCAGTCGACACCTTCGCGCCCGAGATCGTCAATGATGAGTTGGCCGACCGCGTCGTCGCCAAGGCGAGCGGCCAGCAGCGCCTTTCCCCCGAGCCGCGCGATAGCAACCGTGGCATTGGCCGCCCCGCCACCGCCCGTCATTGTGGCGTCGCGAGCCCGATACTTTTCCGCCTGCCGCGGCAAAGTATCGAGACGAAAGACGAAATCGATGACCGCAACGCCGGCAACCAGGATGCTTGTGGACTGGGACTTCTGCATGCGCTTTGGTTTCTGCGCGAGTAAATTCTAATCCTTTGCCGCCTCGACCTTGGGCGACCCCGCCGGGCCGGCGCGAACCGGCGCCGTCGACTGCCGGACTACCAGATGGCAGGCCAGCTCGATACGGCGCGGCGGCATTTTAGAAACATTGAGGTCGTCGAGCAGCAGCGAGAGAGCCGTCGAGCCGATTTCGCGCATCGGAATATGCATCGTCGTCAGGGGCGGATTGGAAAATGCCGATAGAGGCAGGTCGTCCATTCCGACAACGGCGACATCCGCAGGAACCGAATAACCGGCGCGTTCGACGCCCAGGATCGCTCCGTAGGCGAGACTGTCGCCGGTGGTCACGACGGCCGTGAAATCGAGGCCCCGTTCGCGAATGCGGTCTGCGATCGCCTCGCTTGCCAGGTCCGGCAGCCAATCCCCGACTTCCACCACCAGGCCGTCCGGGTCGCCCGCCCCGCTGGCGATGAGCGCGTCTCGCCAACCCTCGTAGCGGCGTTCGATCGTGCGCCGGCCGCGTTTCATCAGGAAGAGGATGCGCGTGTGGCCGAGCCCGATCAGGTGCTGCGCTGCAAGGCGCGCCGCCGAACGGTTGCACGGCGTAACGCTGGAATGGCGCATCGACGGGTCATCGCCGTTCACAAGAACGATGGGCTTGGAAAATCCTTCGGTCAGCGTCAGCACGTCGTCCTCGTCGAGAGTGAGAAACAGGCATCCTGTGAAGCTGTCGTCGTCTTCCGCTTCGCGCAACAATGCCAGTTCGTCGGCCTGGCTTGCGACGGGTCGAGTTTCCACTTGAACTCCGAGCAGGCGCGCGCGTTCGTAAAGCCCGTCGAGAACGTGCGAGGTGAACTGGCTGCGCGCCTGGTCGATCATCGCGACACTGCTTGCAGCCAGAATGACCTTGCGGCCCGCTACCGAGGCAGGAATCGCATAGTTCAGCGACCGGGCGGTATCAATGATTTCGGAACGAAGGCGCTCGCGCACTCCGCCGGCGCCGTTGAGCGCGCGCGATGCAGTGCTGATCGAGACACCGCAACGCTTGGCGATCTCCTCGAGCCGGACACGGCGGTTAGGCCGCCCTCGTTTGCCTGGAACGGTCATGGCGCCTCCATGACGATTTATGCAAAAAATTTTCAAATTGCGCAATATGAAAATTCATGTGACTGAAACTTAGTGATGCGGATCGTTTGGGAGGATTGATGCCGCTTTCGGCCAAACGCGTGAACAAGGCGCTTGCCAGCCTGGTGGCTGGCATGACGGGCCTTCGCGACGATGGCCGCTTCCACGAGCCCAACCTCGACGGCACGCCGGGCGACTATGTCAGCTTCGATTCACTGGGAATGGCCGCAAGGCGTCGGCCTCTATGGCTTGACGTGCCTGTGGCTGCAGACTGGCGACGAGCAACTGCGCAAGACGATCGAGGGTTGGTACGACCGGCGCATCGCTGCCGGGCTTCCCGCAATCAACGTCAACACGACCGCGCCGATGCTGGCGCTGAACGAGTTGACCCGCCGAGCCGACCTTCCGCGGTTCGAACCGGTATTGCGCGACTGGGCATCGCGCGTTGTCGATACGATTCCGAGAACGCCGGAAGGCGGCTTGCAGCACAATGTGTCGGATCGCATCAACGATAACGAATTATGGGACGATACGCTCTTCATGGTGGCGCTGTTCCTCGCCTCTTACGGCCAGGCAGCCGGCGACCGGCGCTTTGTCGACGAGGCGGAGCGCCAGTTCCTGGTTCACGCGCGCTATCTCGCCGATCCGGCTTCCGGCCTTTGGTTCCACGGCTGGACCTTCGACGGCCGCCACAATTTCGCCCGCGCCCACTGGGGCCGCGGCAATGCCTGGATCACCGTCGGCATTCTTGAACTCATCGAACTCGCCGAAATCACACCTTCTGTGCGCGACTACCTCCTGGGTGTCCTCGAGACCCAGATCGGCACGCTACTGAAATTGCAGACGGTGAACGGCACCTGGCGCACGCTGGTGGACGATCCGACATCCTACGAAGAGATGTCGGCCACCGCCGGATTCGGCTGTGGCCTCCTGAAGGCAGCAAGATTGGGCATTGGCCCGGCCGAATGCCGCGACGCCGGCCTCAAGGCGCTGGAAGCGGTCCTGGCCAACATCGACGATGCGGGCATCGTCGCCAACGTTTCCTATGGCACCCGCATGGGCCACGATCTGCAGTTCTATCGCGATATCCCGATCCACCCGACCAGCTACGGCCAGGCGCTGGCGATCATATGCCTCACCGAAGGGTTGCGCCACGTCGGCGCCCAGGCGGTGGCCGCATGATGCGCGTGTTGTATGGCGCCTCGCCCGCGGATATCGCGGCAATGGACACGGATCGGCTCCGGACGGAGTTCCTGATCGAGGGCCTGTTCCGGCCCGGCGCCATCGAGTTTGTCTACACCCATGTCGATCGAATGATCCTCGGCGGCGCCGTCCCGACCGATCGGCCATTGCAATTCGGCGATGGCAGCGAAGTCGGCACCGAATTTTTCTTCACTGCCCGCGAAATGGGCATCGCCAATCTTGGCGGTAGCGGAACCGTGACGATCGACGGCAAGCGTCTTGCCGTGAACAACCTCGACATTGTCTATGTCGGCCGCGGCGCACGGTCGGTATCTCTGGAAAGCAATAATCCAAGCAAGCCGGCGCGGTTCTATATGAATTCCGTGCCGGCCGGTGCCGACCATCCGCATCGCCTGATCACGAAGGCGCAGGCGAAGCCTCTGGATCTCGGCGAAACGGCGCGCGCCAACAAGCGCCGCCTGGCGATGTACATCCATCCGGAGGTGGCGCCGTCCTGCCTGCTGCTGATGGGCATCACCGATCTCGCGCCAGGTAGCGTCTGGAACACCATGCCGCCGCACGTCCACGAGCGCCGCATGGAAGCCTACTGCTATTTCGGCCTGTCGGAATCCGACCGCGTCGTCCACCTCATGGGCCGGCCCGACAACACACGTCATCTGATCGTTGCCGACGGCGATGCGGTGCTATCGCCTGCCTGGTCGATCCATATGGGCAGCGGCACCGGACCCTACGCCTTCGTCTGGGGCATGACCGGCGAAAATCAGGCTTACAACGACGTTTCCCCGGTTGCGATGAAGGACCTGCGCTGATGACAGCGGTCACGAACTCCGGTCCCGAAAAGCGCCTGCGGCGCCCGCTGCGCAAGGGAGCGCCGGTCGTCTACTGGCAGCTCGGGCGAACCGGAGAGGCGCGCTACGATGTCGCCGACCGGCCGATGGCCGGCGAGATGGATCCATTCTTTTTCCGGACCAAGCACAAGAATTTCATTCCGCACGAATATCCTTGCCGCACCGAGTTCGGCGCCGAGCAGCGAGACCGGCGGCCGCTGGCACAGGGCGAATTCGCGCCGGTGCGCAACTGGCTGCCGTTCGGTTCGCCGCGCGTCGATCTGTCGGGCTTCTGGTTCCGCCCGACCGTGCTGGGGACCTGGGCTCGCTGCATTATCGATGCGGCCGAAGCGGGACGCGCAGTCGTGCACTTGCGCACCTGCGGCGGTGCAATTGTCTTCGTCAACGGCGTCGAAATCGGCTGGATGGCGCCCTACCGGCGCAATCTCGAATCGGAATCCGAATTTGCCATCGAACTGAAAGCTGGCGAAAACGATATCCGCATCTGGTTCGACGATCTCGCCGAGCGCGATGCGCGCTACTATTTCCAGCTCGACTACATTTCCGGCCCCGAGGCGAGCCAGGCGCTGCCGGTCGCGGTGGACCCGGCAATCGCCGACGCCATGGAGACTGTGCTCGAAACCATGCATTTTGAGCGGCCTGCATATGACGGCGGCGAGGTCGCGCTGGTCACCGACCAGCCGCTTTCCGTCGATGCAGAGGTCGGAATCCGAATCGAAGGCGACTTCATGTCGATCGAGCCGGACTTTTCGCTTCGTCGCGACTTGCCTTCCGGCGCCAACCGAATCTTCGTCTCCGATACCGAGGATCTGCCGGCCGATTTCCGCCATTTTACGGTAACGCTGAGCGTCTCCGGATTTTCGGCATCACGCGTCTTATGGCGTCGAGATCTGCCATGCACGCCGCCAGGGTCGCGCGCCGACCACTCTGCCGCTGCGAATCGACGAGGCGCTGCGCGAGGTGGCCGAACATGCCGAGGCGGATACAGTTCGCGCGCTGGCGCGGCTGGCGATCGGCAGGAGCGGCGCGGAGACCGACGCGATGATCGAGGGATCGCTGCCGCCGATCGAGGATTGCCACGACTGCGCCGACTTCATCCTGGTGCCGCTGCTCTGGTGCCGGAAGGCATATCGGCGCGCCATTTCGCCGGCGCTCGTGGAACGCATCGACAAGGCCATCCTCGGCTACCGCTACTGGATGGACGAGCCCGGCAACGACGTGCAGTGGTATTTCTCGGAGAACCACGCCCTGCTCTTCCACACCGCCGCCTATCTCGCCGGCGACATCCTGCCGGAGGAGCGGTTCGTCCGTTCCGGCCGCACGGGGACCGAGCAATCAGCGGCCGGCGCCGCGCGCGTCCGCGCCTGGCTCGACCATTTCGAGAAATGGGAAATGGCCGAGTTCAATTCGGCGCCGTATTTCCCGATCGACCTAAAGGGCCTGTGCATCCTCCAGGCGCTGGCGCCGGACGCGGACATTCGCGGCCGCGCCGGCGCCGCCATCCTTCGCCTGCTCGAAATCGTCGCCCGCTCGGCCCATCACGGCATTCTGACCGGCGCGCAAGGGCCGCTCCTACGAGCACACGCTGCGTGCCAGTCGCTCGCTCGAGCTGTCGGGCATCGCCCGCATGCTCTGGGGCAATGGCAATTACGGGATGACGCTTCCACGCCCTGCCGCAACTGGCGCTGTGCCTGCGCGACCACGGCCTTGTCGTTCCCGCGAATCTACGCCGACATTGCATCGGTGGACAGGCGACGGCGGCTGGGAATGGAGCTTCGCGCAGGGCCAGGACCGCTTCGCGCGGCTCTATCACTACAAGACCCGGGACTACGCCATGGGCACCGCCGCAGCCTATCGCTGGAGCGAATGGGGCTATCAGGAGACGGTCCTGCATCTGCGCCTCGGCGACAATCCCGACGCGCAGATCTGGATCAACCATCCCGGCGAAGTCATCCAGTCCGGCTACGGCCGGCCGTCCTACTGGGGCGGCTGCGGAACCTTGCCGCGCGTCCAGCAATATCGCGGCCTCGCGGTCGTCGCTTTCGACTGCGCCGAGCGAGCAGCCCGACTTCACCCATGCCTGGTTCCCGGCCGCCGCCTTTGACGAGGTACGCCGTCGACGAGCGACCTGGCCTTCGGCGCAGCCGGCGGCGGGCTTTGCGATGCTGCGGCACAGACCGGCAGTTCCACCAGATGGCCAACGTGGCCCGACCGCGGGCAACGAACTCCGCGCCCTCGGCCGGCGCGCCGCTGGATCGTGCGCGCTCGGCAGACGCCGCTGAAGCAGGTTCGCTGCGAAAAGCTTCCGCGCAGCGTTCGCCAGCCTGTCGGCGCAATCCGCCGGCGACGGCGAGATCGACGTCGACGATCCGGAATATGGCCCGGTGCGCTTTTTTGCCGACGGCGAGAATCGCCGCCGAGGGGCGCATGATCGATCCCGTCGCACTGGACCGTTCGCGGCAGCGCAATCGAATCTCACGCGATCGCTGGAGAGGACAAACAACGTCGCGTAGCGCCGCCGGGCGTGCGCCCGCGATCACGCGTGAAACAGAAAACCAGAAGGCCGCACTGCGGCAACGGAGGAGGAGAACATGAAACTGCGCAAGACTTTCCTGGCAGCGTTTGCGGCCGGCCTGCTGGCATCGACAGCGGCTTTCGCCGGCGACGTCCGCATCATGTGGTATTCGGACGGCGTCGAAGGCGAGGTCATCCAGGACCTGCTCAACCGCTTCATGAAGGACAATCCCGACATCAAGGTCACCCTCGACAACGTCGCCTACAAGGTGATCCAGGAGCAGCTTGCCGATCCAGCTCGAAGCCGGCCAGGGCCCGGACATCGCCCGCGTCACCAACCTCAAGGAACTGGCCGCAGCACTGGCTCGACCTGACGCCCTAGCTGTAGCCGATGCCGACTACTGGCGACAAGAATTTCGGCGACACAGGCCGACTGGATGCGCCCCGACGGCTCCAATGCCATCACCGGCTTCATGACGCAGCTCACGCTGACCGGCGGCTTCGCCAACAAGACGCTGTTCGAGCAGGCCGGCGTGGCGCTGCCCGGTGACAAGGCGACCTGGGACGACTGGGTGGACGCCTCGGCGAAGGTCGCTGAAGAGCCAGCAGACGTGCCGCTGCCTTCGCCATCGACCGCTCCGGCCACCGCATCTCCGGGCCCAACGTTTCCTATCGGCGCGAACTACATCGGCGCCGGACGGCATGCCGGCGCCGGTCGACGACGGCGTCAAGGCGTTCTGTCACCAAGCTCGTCGACTGGAACAAGGACGGGCTGATGCTGAAGGACACCTGGGTCTCGGCGGCCGGCTCGACCTACCGCGCCGCGGCGGACGATTTCATCAACGCGCAGATGCCGTTCTACTATTCGGGCAGCTGGCAGATCGCGAACCTCGTCGACCAAGATCGGCGACGCCTTCGACTGGGTGGCGACCGGCTCGCCCTGCGGCACGGCCGGCTGCTCCGGCATGCCGGGCGGCGCCGCGCTGGTGGCGATCAAGTACACCAAGAACCCCGAAGGACGTCGCCAAGGTCATGGACTACCTGGCGCAGCGAAGACGATGGTCAAGGAGTTCAGCCGAGCGCACGCTGTTCCTGCCGGCGCACAAGGGCGTCGTCGCGAAAGGCGGCCTGAAATGGGTGACCAAGGACAAGAATGTCGGACCGGCGCTCGACAAATTCGTCAAGGCCTCCGGGCCAGATCCTGCCGGCGGCGCTGACGCGCTGCCGGCCTGGAAATGGGCGCGACGCCTACTACGCCGCGCTGGTGACCCGTGATCAGCCAGGTGATGGCCGGCGAATCGCGCTCGACGAGGCCTGGGGCAAGATCGACCAGGACATCGCCGACAAGGTCGCAGAGGCCAAGTAGGCAGGCAGAGGTGGCCAATCAGGCACAAAATCGGCCCGCGGCATCGGCGCCGCTCATTGCGGCGCCGGTCGCTATGGCTGGCGCGATCGCCAACCTGCCGCTGAAAGCCTGGCAGCGGCTGACCGGCACCGAGCGGCATGGCCGCCTTCTTCCTTGCCCCGAACATGGCGATCTTCGGCATCTTCGTGCTGGTGCCGCTGGTCATCAACTTCGTCTATTCGATGACATCGGCGGCACGGCGTTCTTCCTCGCCGACCGCACTTATGTCGGCGCCGAGCAATACCAGCGCCTGCTCGACTGCGCGAACTATCTCGACGCCGCCACCTGCCGCGAGGACCTGTTCTGGAAGGCGGTGCACAACACCGCGCTTGTTCGTCGTCCTGCAGGTGGCGGTGATGACGGTCGTGTCGCTGGTAACCGCGCTGATCCTCAACCGCGAGATTCGTGGCCGCAGCTTCTGGCGCGCGGTGTTCTTCTTCCCGGTGCTGCTGTCGCCCGTCGTCGTCGGCCTGATCTGGCGCTGGATCCTGCAGCGCCAGGGGCTGCTCAACCTGATCTTCTTCGAGCTCGGCGGCGAGCCGCACGAACTGGCTGACCGACCGCTTCTGGGCCTTCGCCGCGGCGATCGGCGTTTCGGTCTGGGCCCATATGGGCTTCTACACGCTGATCCTGCTCGCCGGCCTGCAGGCGATCCCGCGCGACCTCTACGAGGCGGCCGAGATGGACGGCACCAGGCCGGCGCGCGTGTTCTGGCGCATCACCCTGCCGCTGCTGATGCCGAACCTGCTGGTCGTCATCGTTCTGGCGCTGATCCGCGCGGTGCAGATGTTCGACGAGGTCTATGTGCTGACCGGCGGCGGGCCCGGAACCTCGACGCTGTATCTGACGCAATACATCTACGAGATCGGCTTCGCCTCGCTGCTGCGCAATCCGGGTCTTGCCGCCGCGGCCTCGATCCTGATGGGCGCCGTGCTGGTCGTGCTGACCCTGCTCCAGCTTCAGCTTGGCCGCCGCGGCGAACGAGAAGGAGTGCGCGCCAATGAGCCGCGTTGCATCCTTCCTGCTGCGCCGGCGCGGCGGCAGTCGGCTGGCACTGGACCGATATCGTCACCTGGCTGTGGCTCGTCGGCGGGCTGATCGTGATGTTCGGCCCGGCGGTCTGGCTGGTCGGCTCGTCGTTCAAGACCCCGGCGCAGCTCGCCGAATTCCCGCCGACGCTCCTGCCCTACGTCAACGAGCAGGTGACCGTCGAGGGCTACGACAAACCGCTGACGCTCTACAATGTCACGATTGCCAGACGGTTCGACGCAGGCAACTGGCCGAGATCCGCCGCATCGGCATCGTCGCGCAGATGGTCGACCCGCAATAACCCGACAGAAATCGTCAAGGTCAACATCGCCGACCGCGAGCCCGTGCGCGAAATCGGTTTTGCGACCGAGAACTACATCGAGCCGCTCCGCAAGAACGATTTCCTGCTCTACCTGCGCAATTCGGTGTTCGTGACGGCGATGGCGACGCTGATCACGCTGCTGACCAATTCGATGGCGGCGTTCGCGCTGTCAAAGTACAAGTTCCGCGGCCGCGAATTTGTCCTGCTGCTGATCGTCGGCACGCTGATGGTGCCGCTGTCGGTGGTGTCTGGTGCCGCTCTATTCGGTGGTCACCGCGGTCGGCCTGTTCAATTCACTGTGGGGCGTGATCCTGCCAACGGTGGCGACACCGACCGGCGTGTTCCTGTTGCGCCAGTACATGCTGACCATCCCCGACGAACTGATCGACGCGGCGCGCATGGACAATGCCTCCGAATGGCAGATCTACTGGCGCATCATCCTGCCGCTGACGGCGCCTGCCTCGCCGTGCTGGCGATCTTCTCCGTGGTCTGGCGCTGGAACGACTTCCTGTGGCCGCTGGTCGTGCTGTCGCGCAAGGAACTCTACACGCTGCAGGTCGGTCTCAATACCTATGCCGGCGAACTGAACGTCCAGTGGCACTTCATCCTGGCGATGACCGTCGTGACCATGATCCCGGTCGTGCTGGTGTTCGTTTTCCTGCAGCGCTTCATCACCGCCGGCATCGCCGGTTCCGGGCTGAAATAGGATTGCGAGAACATGGGTCGCATCACGCTCACCAATATCGATCGCGCCTACGGTCGCACGAAGGTTCTGCACGACATCAATCTCGACATCGTCGATGGCGAATTCGTTGTCTTTGTCGGACCGTCGGGCTGTGGCAAGTCGACGCTTCTGCGGCTGATCGCCGGACTCGACCGGCCAAGCAGCGGAACCATCGAAATCGACGGCACGGACGTCACGCAGGTCGCTGCTGCCGAGCGCGGCCTGGCGATGGTGTTCCAGTCCTATGCGCTCTATCCGCATATGAGCGTGCGCCAGAACCTCGCATTCGGGCTCGAAAATATCGCCATGCCGCGAGGAGGAGATCGATAGCCGCATCGGCGAAGCCGCCCGCATGCTCGAGATCGCCGCCTATCTCGACCGCCGGCCCGGCCAGCTTTCCGGCGGCCAAAAGCAGCGGGTGGCGATCGGCCGGGCGGTGGTGCGCAACCCGACTGCGTTCCTGCTCGACGAGCCGTTGTCCAATCTCGACGCCGAATTGCGCATCAGCACCCGCGCCGAACTGGCTGCCCTGCACAAGCGCCTTGCGACGACGATGATCTATGTCACGCACGACCAGGTCGAGGCGATGACACTGGCCGACCGCATCGTGGTGCTGCGCGCGGGCCGAGTCGAACAAGTCGGCAGGCCGCTCGAACTCTACAATGCAGCCGCCAACCTGTTCGTCGCGGGCTTCATCGGTGCTCCGCGCATGAACCTGATACCTGTCAAGATAAAGTCGTCGACGCGCAGCCGGGTCGTGGTTGAAGGGCCGGGTGGCGATGCTCTCAACGTTGCGGCTGACGGCACCCGGCTCAAGGCCGGTGACGATGCGACGCTCGGGGTTCGGCCCCACAATATCGAACGGATGGCCAAGGGCGAAAAAAGGCATCCGGGTGAAGATCGGCCTGGTCGAGGCGCTCGGTCCGGAAACCGTTGTTCATGCGAAAATCGGCGGCGGTGACGAAATCGTTGCCGTCATGGGCGGACAAAACACGGTATCGAGCGGCGACAGGGTCGAACTCGGCTTTGCCTCGGAATATCTTCACCTATTCGATGCAGCCGGAGCTCGGCTGCCGCCGGCTCAGGCGAGCGGCAGATGAGTGCTGAAAAAATCGAGCATGAGCTGGCGCATTGCCGGGGTTTCGCTGTGGCCGTTGTTGGTATCGCGGTGAGCGACAAGATGGTGCGGCGCGCTCGCCCGCGCATAGGCGCGCCTGGTTTGCGCCAGCGCGGTGTCGACGGCTGCCGGCGGCGTCAGCGGATCGAGGTCGCCGATGCCGATGAGTTGCGGACGCGGCGCAATACGTCCGGCGATCTCGCCATTGCTTGCGATTTTCAGCAGGCCGGGGACGGTAAGATAGATGCCATGCAGGTCATGCGCGCCGGCTTCGATCAGCTTTCCGAAATCGGCATAGCAGCACAGATGCGCGATGCAGGCGACTGCGCGGCTCGACGCTGCAAGCCAGTATCCCAGTGTCGCGCCCATCGAGATGCCGAAGGCACCGATGCGGTTTGGCGTCGATATCGTCGCGTGTTGCGAGCCAATCAACGGCGGCCGACAATTCGCCGACCATCTGCCCGGCCAGCGAGCGGCCGCGCCAGAGCAGCGCCTTGGTGCGGGCGCTTTCGCCGGGTTCGGCGCGAACGCCGAATGCCGGCATGTCGATCATCAGCGCCGCAATACCCATTGCGGCAAATACCGCGCCGACCGGGCCTTGCAGACTCGGCCGGCCGTCGAGCAACTCGCGGGCGCCGATCTGATAGGCGAAGCCATGCGCGTGAATGCAGAGGATGGCGGGCGTCGGTCCAGCCGCCTTGACCGGACTGGTCAGGTACCCGCGCACGGTCTCCCGCTGCCCGTTCTCGAACTCAAGCTCCTCGAGAATGAAATCCGCGTTCGTCGTCTTCTTGCTTCGGGTAAGTCGCAGCGAGTGCTGGCCGATCTCGAACGCTTCGTGCAATCTGTCCATCGCTGATGACCCGGAAAACAGGGAGCAGGCCGTGAGGACCGAAGCCTATCTTAAGCAGCATTTCGGCCTGCAAGGCCAGAGCGCGTTGGTTACCGGCGGCGCCAGCGGAATTGGACAGGCCATCGCCATCGCGCTCGCAGTTGCCGGCGCCGATGTGGCGATAACCACTCATTCGAAGTCGGGCGACGATTTGCTTGCCGCGATCCGAGCAGCGGGCCGCAAGGGTGTCGCTGTCGCCAGCGACCTGGGCCGCATCGATGCAGGCGGCGCATCCCGACTGATCGATCAGGCTGAAAGCGAGATCGGGCCGGTTTCCATCCTGGTCAACAACGCCGGCATCATCCGCCGAGCGGCATTTCACGAGCATGCGGAATTGGACTGGCGCGATGTGATCGCCGCCAATCTCGATGCGGTCTGGTATCTCTCGCAGGCTGCCGGCCGACGCATGCGCGAAAGGCGCTCCGGCAGCATCATCACCATCGCGTCGGTGCTTTCGTTTCAGGGTGGCATCCGCGTACCGGGCTACACCGCGGCCAAGCACGCCATTGCCGGACTGACCAAGGCGCTTGCCAACGAACTCGCGCCGTTCGGGGTGACGGCGAACGCGATCGCGCCTGGCTATATCGCCACCGATAACACCCAGGCGCTGCGCGACGATCAGGAGCGTTCGCGCCAGATCCTTGAACGCATCCCCGCCGGCCGTTGGGGCGACCCTGACGATATTGCCGGCGCCGCCGTTTTCCTGAGTTCGGCGGCCGCGCGCTATGTGCAGGGCCACGTTCTCGTCGTCGATGGCGGCTGGCTGGCGCGGTAGACCGGTTCATCGTTTCACGGAATCGATGAACCGATCTATCTCGTTGTTTCCTCGCAATTCCGGGCGGAAAAGTGGCATCCACTTTTGCTGGAATTGCTCCAGGTCAGGCGCCCGGCGGCTACATGCCCCTGTGCACCGGGGCGTCCCAGAGCGCGGCCAGTTCGCCGTCGAGCCTCGTCAGCGTGATCGAGGCTCCGGCCATATCGAGCGACGTGCAGAAATTGCCGACCAGCGAGCGTTTGATTTTCAGCCCGCGCTCCGCGCACTGGCGGGCGGCCGCATCGTAGAGCAGGTACAATTCGAGCAGCGGCGTGGCGCCTATGCCGTTGACCAGCAACAGCACGTCTTCGCCACGGCCGGGCTTTACCGACTCGCAGATTGCCGCAATCAATTCGCCAGCAATCGCATCGGCAGCGATCATCGGCACGCGCCGTCGGCCCGGCTCGCCGTGGATGCCGACGCCCATTTCCATCTCGTCGTCGCCAATCGCAAAGGTCGGCTTTCCGGCCGCAGGTACCGTGCACGAAGTGAGCGCTACCGCCATGGTGCCCGAGCCGGCGTTGATTTTGTCACCGAGCGCCTTGCAGGAAGCGAGGTTGTCACCCCGTTCGGCTGCCGCGCCGACCATCTTTTCGACAATCACGGTAACCGCGACACCGCGGCGGCCTTGTGAATGCAGCGAACTTTCGACCGCAACATCGTCATTGGTTAGGATCCGGGCCGAATCACCTGAAACAATTCGCTGGCCATCTCGAAATTCATGATGTCACCGGCGTAATTCTTGACGATCCACAACACACCGCCACCGGAATTTACCGCTTCGGCGGCGGCAAGCATCTGGTCCGGCGTCGGCGAAGTGAAGACCTCGCCGGGGCAGGCGGCATCGAGCATGCCGAAATCCGACAAAACCGGCATGCATCGGTTCATGGCCGGAACCGCCGCCGGAGGGGGCCGGCAACGCCTTCGGCTTTGGCCGCGCCGAGGAAAAAAAGCTCGCGGTCAGCGGGCCGGAAGCGCCACCGATGGTGCTCATCAATTTCATCGCGATCGCGTTGAGTGCCGCGTCCGCAGGGGCCTCGCGCAAAGTCATTGAAGAAGCGTTGGCTTGCCGATAAGGGGAATGGCCTTGTAGCCGCGGCGCGTCGAACTGCCCTGCCGTCTGATCGATAGTTAGTTCACCGCGCCGCCAGCGCCTACCCTGGCACGCCGCCGAGATGGGCGAGCAGTTCGGCGACATTGGCGGCTGGTATTTGCGCAGCAGCGCGGCGCGGTGGACCTCGACCGTGCGCGGCGAAATATCGAGCATGCGGGCGATTTCCTTCGAGGTGCGGCCCTCGGTGAGATCATGACGATCTGCCGCTCGCGCGCCGACAATTGCGTGACGGGCCGCTACTCGGAGAGATCGGCAAAGCTCCACACCGCGCGCGCCAGCGGCTCGTCGTCGGTCAGGGTACGCCCGCGCACCCGGCACCAGAACAGCGACCCGTCGCGCGCGCCATGATCCGCTCGTCGGAATAGCGGTTGTTCTCGCGCAATGGCCTGACCCCCATTGCGGATGGCACGAATTCCACGTACGAGGGATAGAGCATGGCGAAGGAGCGGTTGACCAGTCGTCGATCGCATAGCCGAACATCCCGGCGAAGGCCGGATTGCAGGCGCGGATGATCCGGTTTTCGGTCATCACGAGGCCGACCGGCGCATTTCCATGCGAACCGGTCGAGTGATCCAGGGCGAATGCGTCGTTTCCACTAGGTATTTCCACGGACTTGCGCGCCAGCGCGCTTCACGCCGATGATATCAGGGAGGCATGGACCGGCAATTGCCGCATTCCGTGCGCCAGGCTGCGTGCATCGCGCGATGCCGCGACTATGGGAGGAGACCATGAAACCCATTGCTTACCGCCTCCTTGGCGATGGCCGCCGCCGCTCGGCCCGGCCACGTGGCGCCCGCCGCTGACGGCCGGTCAAGATCGCACTCGTCCACGGCCTGTCCGGCTCCCCGCTCGAAGCCTATTCGAAGCAGACGAGACCGGCTTCGAGATGGGGCTCGAATATGCCACCAAGGGCACGATGACGATCAAGGGCCACAAGATCGAGCTCGATCCACAAGGACACCCAGTTCAAGCCCGACGTCGGCGCGCGCGGTGCTGGCGGAAGCCTATGGCGACGACGATGCGCTGATCGCGGTCGGCGGCACCTCTTCGGGGGTGACGCGGGGATGCTGCCGATCGCCGAGGAATACCAGCGCATCCTGCTGGTCGAGCCGGCGGTGGCGGATTCGCTGACCGGCCCGGACACCAACCGCTACGTCTTCAAGACCTCGCGCAACTCGTCGATGGACATGCAGGCGCAGGCGCAGGCCTGAAGCCCGACGCCAACCTCCACGTCGCCACGCTGGCCGAGGACTATGCCTTCGGCCATGACGGCATCGCCGCGTTCAAGGCGGCGATGGAGGGCACCGGCGCGATGGTCGTGGACGAGGAATACGTGCCGCAGAAGACCACCGACTTCACCGCCGCCGCCGAGCGCATGTTCGACGCGCTTGAAGGACAAGCCGGGCCGCAAGGTCATCTTCATCTACGTCGCCGGCGGCGGCGACCCGCTGGGCAAGCTGGCGGCGATGGATCCGCGGCCGCTACGGCATCGAGCTTTCGACCGGCGGCAACATCCTGCCGGCGATGGCCGCCTACAAGGCGCGTGCCCGGCATGGAAGGGGCAATCTACTACTACTACGAGATGCCGAAGAACCCGTTAACGACTGGCTGGTCGCCGAGCACCAGAAGCGCTTCGGCTCGCCGCCGGACTTCTTCACCGCCGGCGGCATGGCCGCGGCGCTGGCGGTCGTCAAGGCGATCGAGACCGCGCCAGACTGTCGACACCGAGAGGCTGATCACGGCGATGGAAGGGATGAGCTGGGAGACGCCGAAGGGCACCATGACCTTCCGCAAGGAAGACCACCAGGCGCTGCAGTCGATGTATCACTTCAAGATCCGGGTCGACGACGCCGTCGACTGGGCGATCCCCGAGTTGGTCGCGCGAGATCAAGCCCGAGGATGATGAACATCCCCATCGGCCGCGACAACAACTGATACGTGGCAGGGCAGTCGGCAATAGCCGTGGGCACAGGCATAGCCGTTCTCAATTCGGCCGACCGCCGACTGCCTTACTGCCGTGCTCCCATACGCCCAAGCCATGCCCTCGCTTCGCACCGAAGACCTGTCGATCCGCTTCGGCGGCCATGTGGCGGTCAACGGCGTCACCTGCGCCTTTCATCCCGGCGAACTGACCGCCATCGTCGGCCCGAACGGCGCCGGCAAGACCACCTAGTTCAACCTGATCTCCGGCCAGATTGCGCGCCAGCTCCGGGCCGGGTGTTCAAGGGCGAGACCGAAATCACCCGCCTGTCGCCCTCGGCCCGCGCGCAGGCCGGGCATCGGCCGCGCGTTCCAGCTGACCAACCTGTTTCCGCGGCTGAGCGTCCTGGAAAACATCCGCCTCGCGGTGCAGGCGCGCTCCGGCGTCGCGACGGCGCTTCCTGCGCCGCGCCGCGGCCGTTCGCCGAACGTCACCGACGAAGGCCCGCGCATATCTCGCCGCGACGCGGCTCGAGGCCGTCGCCGACCTGCCCGCCGCGGCGCTGCCGCATGGCGACCAGCGCAAGCTGGAGGTCGCGCTGCTGCTGGCAATGGAACCCGACATCCTCATGTTCGACGAGCCGACCGCCGGCATGTCGCTCGACGAGGCCCCGGTCATCCTCGAGCATGATCGCCGAGATCAAGGCCGACGCGACGAAAACGGTGCTGCTGGTCGAGCACAAGATGGACGTGGTGCGCGCGCTCGCCGACCGCATCATCGTGTCTGCACAACGGCGAACTGGTGGCCGACGGCAGACCCGAGAAACCGTGATCGGCCTGCCGATCGTGCGCGAAATCTATCTCGGCGTACCGGCGGAGGCGCAGGCATGAGCGCTCCGCCGCATGTGCTGCGCGTCGACGACATCCGCATCGGCCGCTATACGATGCTGCACGGCGTTTCGCTGCGACGTGCCGGAAGGCGGCGTTTCGTGCTGCTCGGCCGCAACGGCGCCGGCAAGACGACGACGCTGCGCGCCATCATGGGGCTTGTGGCCGCGTGCGCCGGGCGCGGTCTCGTTCGAGAGCCACGACATCACCGGTCTGCACACCGCCGATATCGCGCGGCTGCGGCATTGCCTATGTTCCGGAAAACATGGGTATTTTCGGCGGCCTGACGGTGGCGGAGAACCTGCTCCTGGCGGCCGCCGGCGGCCGCTTCGATGCGGCGCCGGCTGGAGCGCATCTTCGAATTGTTTCCGGCGATGGAGAAATTCTGGACCAAGGCCGCCTGGCGCGCTCTCCGGCGGCCAGAAGCAGATGCTGGCGATCGTCGCGGGCGATCATCGAGCCGCGCGCGATGATCCTGATCGACGAGCCGACCAAGGGCCTGGCGCCGGCAATCGTCCGATGCGATGGTCGAGGCGTTCCGCGAGATCGCGCGCGACACGACCATCCTGCTGGTCGAGCAGAATTTCATGTTCGCCTCGCGAACTCGGCCAGCGCATGGCGGTGATCGAGGACGGGCGCGTCGTCCATCGCGGCACGATGGCCGCGCTTCGTCGCCGACCACGATCTGCAGACACGCCTGCTCGGCCTGTCGCTGGAGGCGCATCAATGAGCGCAGACGTACTCGACAGGTTCGGCGGCGTCTGGCTGTTGCCGCTGGCGCTGGCGGTCATCGCGCTGCCGCTGGTCGGCTCGTTCTCGTCCTGGGCGACGCTGACCGTCGCCGGGCTCGCCATGGGCATGATGATCTTCCTGATGGCCTCGGGCCTGAGCCTGGTCTTCGGCCTGATGGACGTGCTGAACTTCGGCCATTCCGCTTTCATTTCCTTCGGCGCCTTCATCGCCGCCTCGGTGCTGGCGGCGCTGGCGCCTGGGTCGGCGCGCCGACAGCTGCTGCTCAACCTCGCCGCGCTGATGGCGGCGATCGTTTCGCCGCGACGGCTTCGGCCTCGTCGCCGGCTACGCTTTCGAGCGCGTGATCATGCGCCCGGTCTATGGCGACCATCTGCGCCAGATCCTGATCACCATCGGCGCGCTCATCGTCGCCGAGCAGACTGATCCTAGCGATCTGGGGCGGCGCGCCGGTCAGCGTCCCGCGCCCTGCCTTGCTGCAAGGTTCGCTGATCATCGGCGACGTCGCCATCGAGATCTACCGCATCTTCGCCTTCGTCCTCGGCGCTCTGGTTTTCGTCGCGCTGCATCTGGTGCTGAACCGCACGCGCGTCGGGCTGCTGATCCGCGCCGGGGTCGAGAACCGGGAGATGGTCGAGGCGCTCGGCTTCCGCATCGACCGGCTGTTCATCGCCGTCTTCATGGCCGGTTCGGCGCTCGCCGCCACTGGCGGGGCGATGTGGGCGGGCTACCAGGGCGCTGATCTCGGGCGCGCTCGGCGGCGAACTGCTGGTGCTGGTCTTCATCGTCGTCATCATCGGCGGCCTCGGCTCGATCGAGGGTTCGCTGCTCGGCGCCCTGCTGGTTGGGCTGATGGGCAACTACGTCGCCTTCGTTTTTCCGAAACTGGCACTCGCTTCCAACATGATGTTGATGATGGCGGTGCTGATCTGGCGTCCGTGGGGCCTCAAGCCCGCGGTGACGCGCTAGGCCGGCGCCATGACGGTGCTCGCCGCAAATTCGGTCCGCGCCCGCCCGGGCAACGGCGCGCTCGCCATTCTGGCGGTCGCCGGCGCCATCGGCCTGGCGCTGGCCCTTGCGCCATTCCTGTTCGGTGATGTCCGCAGCCAGCAGGTCGCGGCCCGCATCTGCATCTTCATCGTCCTGGTGGCGAGCTACGACCTGCTGATCGGCTACACCGGCATCGTCTCGTTTGCCCATACGATGTTCTTCGGCCTCGGCGCTTATGGAACGGCGATCGCGCTGAAAAGATATGGGGCCGTCGTTTTCGGCGATTGCACTCGGCGGCGCGGCCGGCGTCATTGCCGCCGCTGTGCTTGCGGCCGCCATCGGCGTCCTGTCGCTGCGGGTCAAGGCGATATTCTTTGCCATGGTGACTCTGGCCGCGGCATCGGTGATGGCGGTATTGGCGTCGCAATTATCCGACATCACCAACGGCGAAGACGGCCTCGTCTATTCGATCCCGCAGTTGTTCTCGCCCAGTTTCGCACTGGTCGCCGGCGACGACGGAAAGGCGGCCCGGCTGTTCGGTGTGGCGCTGAACGGCAAGATCGCGGCCTACTATTTCGTCTTCCTCGCCAGTCTGCTGCTCTACGTTCTTCTGTGGCGCATCGTCCGCTCGCCGGTCGGATCGGTCCTGCAGGCAATCCGCGAGAACGAGATGCGGGCCGAGGCGATCGGCTACCGCGTCGTCGCCTATCGCACTTCCGTGTTCGTCATCGCCGCGGTGGCGGCTGCCCTTGCCGGCGTGCTGTGGGCGGTGTGGTTGAAATACACCGGCCCGGAGACGACCTTTTCCTTCGCCATCATGATCGACATCCTGCTGATGGTCGTCATCGGCGGCATGGGCACGATGGTCGGCGCGGTGATCGGCGTGACGATCATGAGTCTCGCGCAGTTCTATCTGAAGGACCTGATGGACGTCGCCGCCGGGGCGACGGCGAATGTTCCGTTCGCCCACGCCCTGCTCAACCCCGACCGCTGGCTGTTCTGGCTCGGCATCCTGTTCATCCTGCTGGTCTATTTTTTCCCGGCGGGCATAGCCGGCACATTGCTGAAAGGACGGATTGCAAGATGAGTCCCCGCGTGACGGTCAGTGCGGCTTCCCCTATTTCCGCTCTACGTGCGCTGCGGCAGCGACGAACTGCACGTGACCTCCTGGGGCGACATGGAAAATCCGCCGCTGGTGATGTGGCACGGCCTGGCGCGCACCGGGCGCGATTTCGACGAAGCGGCAGCCGCGCTTTCGAATGAATATTTCGTCATCTGTCCCGATACGCTTGGCCGCGGCCTGTCCTCGTGGGCGCGCACCGAACCGCCCGACTATTCGTTTGCTGCCTATTCGCGCCACGCCGGCGCAATCCTCGATCATTTCGCATTCGTTCATTGCGCTGGCTCGGCACCTCGATGGGCGCGTTGATCGGAGTGACGCTTGCCGGCGGCTCGATGAAGCGGCGCATCAGCCATCTCATCGTCAACGACATCGGGCCGGCAATTCCCGAGGCGGCGGCAAACCGCATCGCCGAATATATCGGCACGCCGCCGGCCTTCGATACGTTTGGCGAACTGGAAACTTGGTACCGCCAGACCTATGCGCCGTTCGGCGACAATTCGGATGCGTTCTGGCGCCGGATGACCGACACCGGCGTGCGTCGCCGCGACGACGCCAAAGTGACCGTGCATTACGATCCGCGCATCGCGTCGCAATTGACCACGCACAAGGCCGATCTCGATTGCTGGCCGGCCTGGGACAATATCGAGGCAAGGACATTGCTATTGCGTGGTGCCCAGTCCGACGTACTGCCGGCCGAGGTGGCGGCGCAAATGTGCCGCCGTGGCCCGAAGCCGCGGATGGTAGAATTTTCCGGCTTCGGCCATGCGCCAACGCTGACCAGCGCCCGCGAGATCGAGACGGTGCGCGAATTCCTCGGTTCCTGAGGGGCCGGACCGACGCGGCTTGTCCGCTCACACCGTCAGGAACTTGCGCACGCTCTTCTTGTCGAGGCTCGCGGCGTTGCCGTGATGGACGATCTCGCCGCGCTCCATGATGTAGACCTCGTCGGCGAGATCGCGGCAGAAATCGAGATACTGCTCGACCAAAAGGATCGCGACGCCGGCCTTGTCGCGCAGAAAGCGGATGGCGCGGCCGATATCCTTGATGATCGAAGGCTGGATGCCTTCGGTCGGCTCGTCGAGCACGAGCAGTTTCGGCCGCCGCACCAGGGCGCGGCCGATCGCCAATTGCTGCTGCTGGCCGCCGGACAGGTCGCCGGCGCGCCGCGACAGCATGTCCTTCAGCACCGGAAACAGCTCGAAGACATAGTCGGGAATGTTGCAACTCGTCGCGCTTCAGCCCGGCATAGCCGGTTTCGAGATTTTCGCGCACGCTCAGCAGCGGAAAGATTTCGCGGCCCTGCGGCACGAAACCGATGCCCATGCGGGCGCGCTCATAGGACGGCATCGACGCGAGCCTGACGCCCTCGAATTCGATCTGTCCGCTCGAAAGCGGCTCGTGGCCGACGATCGCGCGCATCAGCGAGGTTTTGCCGACGCCGTTACGGCCGAGCAAGCAGGTGATCGTGCCGGTATTGGCCTTTAGGCTGACGCCGCGCAGCGCCTGGGCGGCGCCGTAGTGAAGGGTTGCGTCGGTGACGGTGAGCATCGCCCTATCTCCCGAGATAGACTTCGATGACCCTCGGATCGGCCGAGACGTGATCGAGCGAACCGTCGGAGAGCACCGAACCTTCGTGCAGGCAGGTCACCTTGACGCCGAGCGCACGTACGAAACTCATGTCGTGCTCGACGACGATGACCGAATGATCGCGTGCGATGTCGCGCAGCAACCGCGCAGTCTCCTCGGTCTCGGCGTCGGTCATGCCGGCGACCGGCTCATCGACCAGCAGCAGTTTCGGGTCCTGGGCGAGCAGCATGCCGATTTCTAGCCACTGCTTCTGGCCGTGCGAAAGTTGTGCGCCTTTTGCCTGACGCAAGTGGCCGAGCCGGGTGATTTCGAGAATCTCGTCGATACGCCGTCTCTGCTCGGTCGTCCGGCGGTGGAACAGGGTCGAAAACACGCTGCGTTTCCCTGCCAGCGCCAGAGCGAGGTTGTCCTCGACGGTGTGGCCCTCGAAAACCGTCGGCTTCTGGAACTTGCGGCCGATGCCCATGTTGGCGATCTCGGCCTCGTCGTGACGGGTCAGGTCGACTTCTCCATCGTAGAAGACCTCGCCTTCGTCGGGCCGCGTCTTGCCGGTGACGATGTCCATCATCGTCGTCTTGCCGGCGCCGTTCGGGCCGATGATGGCGCGCATCTCGCCGCGGTCGACGACCAGCGACAGGTTGTTGATTGCCTTGAAGCCGTCGAAGGAGACCGACACGCCATCGAGGTAGAGAATCGATTCGGCTGCCGCGTGCCGTCGTCATTCCGCCGCTCCCATATCGGCGGTCAGCCGCCGCGACAAACCCGCTCCATCGCGTTTTCCGCGACGCGCGGCGGTCCTCGCGCGCAAGTGGCCGAACACGCCGACGATGCCGTAGGGCAGTAACAACGTGACGAACACGAACAGGCCGCCGAGGGCGAACAGCCAGACTTCCGGCAGCGCGCCGGTGAACCAGCTCTTGGCGGCGTTGACCAGCAGCGCTCCGATGATCGGTCCGATGATGGTGCCGCGGCCGCCGACGGCGGTCCACACCACGACCTCGATGGAATTTGCCGGCGCGAATTCGCTCGGATTGATGATGCCGACCTGCGGTACGTAAAGCGCCCCGGCGATGCCAGCCATGATCGCCGAAACCGTGAAGGCAAATAGCTTCACACGCTCGGGATGATAGCCGAGGAAGCGGGTGCGGCTTTCGGCATCGCGCACCGCAATCATCAGCTTGCCGAAATGCGAGGAAGTGATTGCGGCAGTAACGAGCACGCCGAGCGCCAGCGCGAGCGCGCTGGCGGCGAGCAGCGCTGCGCGCGTCCCCTCGGCCTGGACGGAATAGCCGAGGATGTCCTTGAAATCGGTCAGGCCGTTATTTCCGCCGAAACCCATGTCGTTGCGGAAGAACGACAGCAACAGGGCGTAGGTCATCGCCTGGGTGATGATCGACAGATAGACGCCGGTGACGCGGCTGCGGAACGCGAACCAGCCGAAGACGAAGGCGAGCAGGCCGGGAACCAGCACCACCATCAGCGCGGCGAACCAGAAATTGGAGAATCCATACCAGTACCATGGCAGTTCCTTCCAGTTGAGGAAGACCATGAAATCGGGCAGCAACGGATTGCCGTAGACGCCGCGCGAACCGATCTGGCGCATCAGGTGCATGCCCATGGCGTAGCCGCCGAGCGCGAAGAAGGCGCCATGGCCGAGCGACAGGATGCCGCAAAAACCCCAGACCAAATCGAGCGACAGCGCCAGCAGCGCGTAGGTCAGATATTTTCCGATCAGCGCGACAATGTAGGTCGGCACGTGCAGCGGATGTCGATGGCGCCAGCAGGAGGTTGCAGAACGGCACCGCCGCTGCAAGCGCCAGCAGCAGCAGGATCGCGACGATGATCGTGCGGCTGAGGCCGGCGCGAAAGAAATGGGCGGCGATCATGCCTCGACCGCCCTGCCCTTGAGCGCGAACAGCCCGCGCGGACGCTTCTGGATGAACAGGATGATGATCACCAGCACCAGGATCTTGCCGAGCACAGCGCCGGCATAGGGTTCGAGGAACTTGTTGACGATGCCGAGCGAGAGGGCGCCGATCAGCGTGCCCCAGAGATTGCCGACACCGCCGAAGACGACGACCATGAAGGAGTCGATGATGTAAGACTGGCCGAGATTGGGCGAGACGTTATCGATCTGCGAGAGCGCCACGCCGGCCATGCCGGCAATGCCGGAGCCGAGCCCGAAGGTCAGCGCATCGATCCACGGGGTGCGGATGCCCATGGCCGATGCCATGCGCCGGTTCTGCGTGACGGCGCGCATCTGCAGACCGAACGGGCGTACGCGTCAGCACCATGCGCAGCGCGAGAAACACCGCGAGCGCAAACAGCACGATAAAAGCCGGTTCCAGGTGATCGACAGCTGGCCGAGATCGAAGGCGCCCGACATGAAGGAAGGATTGGAAACCTCGCGGTTGGTCGGCCCGAAGATGCGTGCGAACGCCCTGCTGCAGGATCAACGAGACGCCCCAGGTCGCCAGCAGGGTTTCGAGTGGCCGGCCGTAGAGAAAGCGGATGATGCCGCGCTCGAGCACGACGCCGACGAGGCCGGCAACAAGAAAAGCCAGAGGCAGGGCGATGGCCAGCGACCAGTCGAGCAGGCCCGGCGCCGAGTTGCGGATCACCTCCTGCACAGTGAAGGTCGTATAGGCGCCGAGCATCACCATCTCGCCATGCGCCATGTTGATGACACCCATGACGCCGAAGGTGATGGCAAGGCCGATCGCCGCCAGCAGCAGGACGGAACCGAGTGAAATGCCGTACCAGACGTTCTGGCCGATCCCCCAAATCGCCAGACGCGCTTCGATGCCGGCGATCGCCGCCTCCGCCTTGGCCTTCAATTCGCCTTCGGCGCTGGCGGCGATGCGCGCGAGCAGCCCCTGGGCGTCGCGCGTGCCGATAGCGGCGATCATGTCGATGGCTTCGGCTTTGGCGTCGTCGCCGCGATCGGAGATGAGGATCGCGGAGGCGCGAGCTTCGGCGAGCTTTTCGCGCACAGCCGCGTCGGTCTCCCTTTCCAGCGCCGCCTCAATCGCCGTCAGGCGCGACGCATCCGGATTGGCAATCAGGGTGGCGGCAGCTTCAAGGCGCACCGCAGGGTTCTTCGCGGTCAATTGCAATGCGCCGATCAGATCACGGGCGACGCGGCGCAGGTTGTTGTTGACCTTGATCTTTTCGAGGTCTGCCTTGCCCGCCTCGCCGGCGAGCTCGCCGGTCAACGGATCGGCTATCGACAATTGCTGGCCGGAGTCGGAAACGATGAAAACGGCGTTGTCGGATTTGCGGAACTGCAACTTGCCGTCGGCGAGTGCTTCGAGCGCGCGCGCCGCTGCTGGTTCGCCGCTTGCCGCCAGATCGTTGGCGACGGCTTCGATGTCGGAAAAGTTCTTGGCCGCGGCGAATTTTGCGATAATGGCGCGGAGATCGGCATCCGTGGCGCCGGCCGAAATGGCGCCGCCAATCATCGCCAACAGGCCGATCGATGAGGGCGAGGAAACCGTTTCGCAACTGCCGCATTGTTGGTTCCGGTTCGTGATCTTGGCGATCGATCGGAATTCTCGTGCCTTGCGGCCGGGGATCCGGACGCGCGCTCAGTCGGGAGGACCAAACGCGCGCCCGGATTTCGTGAAACGGCTTAGCTGCCCTTGCCGCCGCATTTGCCGGTGGCGACATTGAAGTTGCCGCAAGACATCGGCGCGCGCCAATCGGAGATCAGGTTCTTGGAATCGGGCAGATAGTCGGACCATTCGTCGCCGACGACGAGGCCGGGTGTTTGCCAGACGACCTCGAACTGGCCGTCACCCTGGATTTCGCCGATGAACACCGGCTTGGTGATGTGGTGGTTCGGCATCATCGTTGCCAGGCCGCCGGTCAGGTTCGGTACCGACACGCCAATGATCGAGTCGATCACGGCGTCCGGATCCGTTGTACCGGCCTTTTCGACCGCCTTGACCCACATGTGGAAGCCGATGACGTGGGCTTCCATCGGGTCATTGGTAACACGCTTCGGATTCTTGATGAACGTGCGCCAGGATTCGATGAACGCCGCGTTTTCCGGAGTGTCGATCGACTGGAAATAGTTCCAAGCGGCAAGATGGCCGACCAGTGGCCCGGTATCCAATCCGGCCAGTTCCTCCTCGCCGACCGAGAAGGCGACGACCGGAATGTCCTCGGCCTTGACGCCCTGATTGCCGAGTTCCTTGTAGAACGGCACGTTGGCGTCGCCATTGATGGTGGAGACGACGGCCGTCTTCTTGCCGGCGGAACCGAATTTCTTGATGTCGGAAACGATGGTCTGCCAGTCGGAATGGCCGAACGGCGTATAGTTGATCATGATATCGGCATCGGCGACTCCCTTGGCCTTCAGATAGGCTTCGAGAATCTTGTTGGTCGTGCGCGGATAGACATAGTCGGTGCCGGCCAGCACCCAGCGTTTGACGCCTTCCTTCTCCATCAGATAGTCGACGGCGGGAATCGCCTGCTGGTTCGGCGCGGCGCCGGTGTAGAAGACATTGCGCTGGCTCTCTTCGCCCTCATATTGAACGGGATAGAACAGCAGACTGTCGAGTTCCTCGAACACCGGCAGCACCGATTTGCGCGACACCGATGTCCAGCAGCCGAATACGGCGGCAACCTTGTCCTTCTCGATCAGTTCGCGCGCCTTTTCGGCGAACAGCGGCCAGTTCGAAGCGGGGTCGACGACGACGGCCTCGAGCTTCTTTCCAAGCAGGCCGCCCTTCTTGTTCTGCTCGTCAATCAGGAAGAGCATGGTGTCTTTGAGCGTCGTTTCCGAAATCGCCATCGTTCCCGACAACGAGTGCAGAATCCCGACCTTGATCGTGTCTTCCGCCCAGGCGCGGGCCGCAAAAGCGAGCCCCACGGCCAGCGCGGCTGCCACGGCAACCGAGGATTTCAGTACGGCTTTCATTCATGCCTCCGGCAAGTTTGTTTGCACCGCAACAACGTAGCAAGCCCTATGCCAGAGTTATCAATTCGTTAACGGTTTCGATTCTCCCTGACTTTTCATTCGATTAGGTCAGCCGGCCAAGGCATGTACAAATCATGCGCATGTCAGCGCCTGCCTGTTTATTTTGCAGAAGGCGCAATAATGCTCAATCCCGGATCAATGGAGCAGTCTGCCGTTTTTTTAGGCAGAGCATCCGAATTGAGCGGCGCTGGAAACATTTGCCCTTTCGCAATCCAGGACGGAGAGGCCTGCCACTTCCCTTCACGCACTGCGGACAACACCGGCAGGTACTGACCTTGTTGGCCGGTCGCGGATGAGCACTTGTGGCATCGCCGGCCGATTCCGATTACCACTGGGCAATGGGAAACCCACACGTCAATCGGAGACTTGCGGCGATTCTTGCCGCTGATGTCGTGGGTTATTCGCGTCTGATGGCCAACGACGAGACCGGAACGCTCGCCGCCTTGCGTCAACACCGCGAGACCGTCTTCAATCCCGCGGTTGCCGAGTACAACGGCCGAATCGTCAAGCTGGTCGGCGACGGCACGTTGGTCGAGTTCGCCAGCATAGTCGATGCTGTCGGATGCGCGCTTTCCATACAGGAGCGATCGCGTCGTGAGCCGAGAAGCGGGAGTTGCCCTATCGTCTTGCGTATCGGTATCAATCTCGGGGATATCGTCGTCGACGGCGACGATATCTACGGCGACGGCGTCAACATTGCAGCGCGGCTTGAAGCGCTCGCCGAACCCGGCGGCATCTGCGTTTCGGCCATCGTCAATGAAAACATCGTCGGGAGAATCCCGATCGCTTTCAAAGACGGCGGCGAAGTCCAAGTCAAAAATATCGATCGCCAGATCCGGATTTGGAATTGGCGACCCGAGGATCCAGGAGCCGCTGCCGCCGCTTCGGATGGTCCAGTGAGCATCCCTGTCAACCATTCCGCAGATTCGCGCGGAAGCCCAGCGCTGCCGGACAAGCCTTCGATTGCAGTTCTACCGTTCTCGAATCTGAGCGGCGATGTCGAGCAGGACTATTTCGCCGACGGCATCTCCGAGGACATCATCACCGCGCTGTCTCGCATCCATTGGTTCTTTGTCATCGCGCGCAACACGACGTTCACTTACAAGGGCAAGGCGGTCGACATCCAACAGGTCGCCCGTGAATTAGGCGTTCGCTATGTCCTCGAAGGCAGCGTCCGCAAAGCCGGTAACCGCATCCGAATTACCGGACAGCTCATCGACGGCGAATCCGGCAATCACCTTTGGGCGGAGAAATACGACCGCAAACTCGAGGACGTGTTCGACATTCAAGACGAGATCACGCAGAACATCGCTGGGGCGCTGGAGCCCCAGATTGTCCAAGCCGAAAATATCCGCTCGCGGCGAAAGAACCCGCAAAACCTTGACGCTTGGGACCTCGTTATCCAGGCGATGGCGCGAATAGGCGAGTTTTCCAATGAGGGTAGCAAGGCGGCAATCGAGCTGCTGGACCGCGCGATCAAGATCGATCCGTCCTATGCGCGCGCCTATAGCCAGAAAGCGTGGGTACTCGCGTGGCGAATCCACCAGGGTTGGGATGCCATCGAGACAACGCTGCCGATTTCGATCGACGCAGCCGAGATGGCGATCCGGATCGATCCAGATGAGCCTTGGGCCTACATCGCCTGGATGTTCATCTCCACAAGCACCGGAGACGTCGACAAACTGCTTTCATCGGCCCGCAAGGCAATCGAGCTCAATCCAAATTTCGCAATTGCGCACTCGTTTCTAGGCGCTGCCCACGCCTTGGCCGGAGACGCGCAGCGGGCATTCGAGTGGATCGAGAAGGCAAGGCGTCTCAGTCCGCGAGACATTTTCCGTGACGAATTCGATGTGCATACGAGCTTTGCGCACTTTCAGGCAGCCGATTATGGGAAGGCGGCCGAGTTTGCAGCCAAGGCCTCGCTGCCGCGACCCGAGCATGTCTATCCGCATTTGATCATGGCGACTTCGTACGCCCATCTCGGTGCCCTCGACGCCGCTCGCAGCGAGGCGTTCAAGGTTGTGCAGCTCGTCCCCGGCTTTTCGCTCTCAACCGCCGACAAGGTATGTGTTTTCCTGGTGGACGCGGACAGACGCAGGTTTCTCGAGGGCCTGCGCAAAGCCGGCCTGCCTGAGTAGCTGCAAACGTGGCCGCGGCCGGCCGCCACCCTGCCGGCAGCCCCGGCCTGCCGGAAGCGCCAATGGCCATCCATTCGCCAAGGATGGCGCGACGGCACAAACATTTTCAAGGGCCTCGCCTTTAGGCAGACTTGCTCAGATCGATCGACGTTTTCTGGATCGCCGCTTCGGTTGCTGCCTCAATGATGTCGAGGGCCTCGCCGAGATGCGCCTTGGAAATCGTCAGCGGCGGCAGCAGGCGGATAACGTTGGAGCGGGTGCCGCAGGAAAGCACGATCAGGCCGCGCGCCTCCGCCTCGGCAATGATTGCCTGCGTCAACGGCGCGTTGGCGTTGCGGCTCTTGCGGTCGGTGACAATTTCGAACGCGTTCATGGCGCCCAGGCCGCGTACATCGCCGATCGGCTCCATGCCCTGGCACGCGGCAATTGCCTCGAGCCGGCCACGGATCGCCTTGCCGATTTCATCGGCGCGGGCACACAGGTTTTCCTCTTCGATAACATCGAGGACGGCGTTGGCGGCGGCGATGCCGATCGGGCTGCCGGCGTAGGTGCCGCCGAGACCACCGACGAGCGGCGCATCGACCATTTCGGCCCGGCCGGTTACCGCCGAAAGCGGAAAGCCGCCGGCAAGGCCCTTGGCCATGGTGATCAGGTCCGGAACGACGCCGGCATGCTCGACGCCAAACATCTTGCCGGTCCTGGCGATGCCGGCCTGGATCTCGTCGGCGATCAGCACGATGCCATGGCGGTCGCAGATCTGGCGCAAGGCGCGCAGAAAGCCGAACGGCGCGATGTTGAACCCACCCTCGCCTTGCACCGGTTCGACGATCATCGCGGCGATGCGCTCCGGATCGATCGAGGAGGTCAGCAGGCGTTCGAGCGTTGCCAGTGCTTCGGCCTCGGAGACACCATGGAATTCGTTCGGAAACGGCGCGTGAATGATCTCGGCCGGCATCGCGCCGAAGCCCTTTTTATAGGGCGCGACTTTACCGGTCAGCGCCATGCCGAGCAGCGTGCGGCCGTGGAACGCGCCGGTAAACGAGATCACTCCCGACCGGCCGGTGTGGGCGCGGGCGACCTTGACCGCGTTTTCGACCGCTTCGGCGCCGGTCGTCGCTAGCATCGTCTTCTTGGCAAAGTCGCCCGGCGTCAGCGCGTTCAATCGCTCGGCAAGGCGCAAATAGCTTTCGTAGGGAGCGACGTGGAAACAGGTGTGGGTGAACGCCTCGAACTGCTCGCGAACCGCTGCCATGACCTTCGGATGACGATGGCCCGTATTGGTGACGGCGATGCCCGAGGCAAAATCGACATAGCGGCGGCCGTCCGCATCCCACAGTTCGGCATTTTCGGCGCGCACCGCATAGATGCCGCGGGTGGAAACGCCGCGGGCAACAGCGGCAGCTTTTCTGGCGGCAAGCGCCTCGGCGACGGACATCGGTTTTTCCTTGCGTTGAAAATTCATCTTAGGCATTGCGCCACCGCGCCGGCAAGCCGCGGGCACGCCGACCTCACAGCGGTCGTGCCAGCATTTCGATCGTTGTTTCGATATCCTCGCGCTTCGTCAGTGGGTTGATTGTGCAGAGCCGCAGCACGCTGCGCCCGCGCAGCAAGGTCGAGGTCACGCAGGCAAAACCGCTGCGCGATACGGCTTCAGTCCGCGCCGCGTGCTCGCCCGGTGTGGCGCCTTTCAGCGCGAAGCAGATGATGCCGATCTGGGCGGGCGTGACGATTTCCCAAATGTCGCTCCGCTGGCGCAGACAGGCTTCGGCGATGCGGGCGTTGTCGATGCCGCACTGCACCGCCTCGCGGAATTTCGCCGCGCCATAGGTGCGCAGCGACATCCACAGTTTCAGCGCTCGCGAACGGCGCGTCAGTTCGATGCTGCGATTGCCGAAATTGACCTCGCCGGTGGTCGACTGCACGTCCTTCAGGTATTCCGGGCTCATGGCATAGCAGCGCTCGAGCGCTCCGGGCCGGGTAACGAAACAGGCGCCGGCATCGTAGGGCTGGAAAAACCACTTGTGCGGATCGAGCGCGAGCGAATCGGCGCGTTCCATGCCGGCGAGATAGGCCCTTCCTTCACTCGTGATCGCCGCCGGCGCGCCATAGGCGCCATCGACATGCAGCCACAGGTTTTCCCCCCGGCAGAGATCGGCGATCGCCGGCAGCGGATCGACGGCACCGGTATTGGTCGAGCCGGCGGTGGCAACCACCAGCATCGGCCGGCGGCCGGAGGCCTTGTCGGCGGCAATCGCCGCCGCAAGCGCTGCGACCGACATACGGCAGCGATCGTCGCTGGGCAGGATGCACAAGTGATTCGTTGGAAATCCCATCTGGCGCAGGTCACGCGGCAGCGAGGAATGCGTCTGATCGCTGCAATAGGCGACGCCGGGCCCCAGCTCGGCTCGCGCCGCGGCAAAGCCGGTGAGGTTGGCAATCGAGCCGCCGGAGACGAGCACGCCTTCGGTGCCGGCCGGCAACCCGAGCATCTGGCGCATCCATTCGATGACGACCAGTTCGACCGTCGCCGGGCCGGAAGCGCCGCCCCAGCTCGTGGCGATGGTATTGAAGCCGACGCCCATCCATTCGCCGAGGATGGCGGCAAAACTCGAAGGGCCGGGCACGCGGGCGAAGTAGCGTGGGTGATCGCCGTGCTGCTGATGGCTGAGCGCGACCTCGGCCATCAGTTCGAGCGAGGCGTCCGCGTCGATCGGCTGCTCCGGCAGCGGCCCGCCGAGGCGGGCCAGCAACTCGCCCGGCTGGCCGGTCAGAATCGCAGGCTCGGCGTTCTTGCGCATCTGGCGGTCGACGACCATGTCGACGATGCGGTGACCGAGCCGACGCATCTCGTCTGCTTCCATGCCGAGCGTGTCGGCCGGATGGGCAAAGGGATCGCCGACGTCGATCGACGGATATTTCCAGTCCATGGGAAATCCTGCTGCGAAGTGCGACTACGGCAAAGCTTCACGCACCGAACGAATATCCGGTCAACCGGCGGTCGGCGCGGGCCATGCGTCGGTCGAGCATCCTGCGCGCCAGGCGGGCGATCTCGCCGCCATGACGCTTGTCGTCGGCGAGATTTGTCGTCTCGTCGGGATCGCTCCCTAGATCGAACAGCATCGGCGCGATTTCGCCGTTGAAATGGACATATTTCCAGCGCGCCTCACGCAAAATGGCAGCGTTGCAATGGTGTTCGCCGAGCTTCCAATGACGCTGGAAACGGGTCGGACGCTGCGGATGCGATAGGTCGATCTCGGCAAATGCGGCGTCGCGCCAGGTGCGGCGCTCGCCGGCAAGCCACGGCAGCAGCGAAAGCCCGTCCATGCCCGCCGGCGCGGCGACGCCAATCCAGTCGAGCACAGTTGGCGCGACGTCGACCAATTCAGTGATCGCATCGACGCGCTTTCCGGCAATCTTTTTGCGCAGCGGGTCGCGAACAATCAACGGCACCCGATAAGCTGCATCGAACACGCTGTCCTTGCCCCACAGGCCATGGTCGCCGAGCATCTCGCCATGGTCGGCGGTGACGATCACAAGCGTGTTGTCGCGCTGGCCGGTCGCATCGAGCCAATCGAGCAGGCGGCCGATGTGGAAGTCGACTTCGGCGGCAAGGCCGAGATAGACCGCGCGCAATTCGGCGACCTGGCGCTGCGTCAGAGCCGCGCATTTGCCGTCGAAACCCCAGAACAGGCCACCATTGGACGGTCCCGAGTGCCAGGCGTCGAGAAACGAATGGTCGGGGCATGCCGTCTCGGGCGCAGGCAGGCGGTTCGGATCGACCATGCGGTGATATGGCGCCGGCGCCACCAGCGGCGGATGCGGCCGGATATAGGTGACATGGGCAAACCACGACGCATGTCGCCGGATCTCCAGCGCCTCGATGGTGCGGTCGGTCAGATAAGCGGTATCGCTGTGGCGCGCCGCATACAGCGCCGGATCGTTGATCGCCGGCTCTGCGCCACCGGCCGCGGCCGGCTTGTAAATATCGATCGCGCGATCCGTGCCTTGCTGCGGCAACCGGTAGCCCTGGGCACGCAGGTACGCCGGCCATTCGACCCCGCTTTCCTGGCGCATCTCGACCAGTTCGCGGAACCCCGGCGCGACCCCTTCGTAGCTGGCGAGCGCCGGATCGCTGGCATCGTGGTCGCCGGGATCGGCGGTGATGTCGCTGTAGCCGAACAACAGCGGCTCGTAACCGGCCTTGCGCGCCTCGGTTGCCACCGTCGCATGATGACGCGCCAACGGAGTGCCGTTGCGGATGGCGCGATGGTTCATCGCGTACATGCCGGTCAGCAGGCTGGCGCGCGCCGGCCCGCACGGAACCGTCACCGTGAAGTGGTTAGAAAACGTCGTCGCTTGCTCTTGCAGCCGGCGCAGATTCGGCAGTGCCACGAATTCACCGAGTGCGCCATCGATGACATCGGCGCGCAACTGGTCGAGAACGATGAAAAGGACATTGCCCTTCGGCATCGCTAGCGCCCGGTGCGGCGCGGTTTTGCGCTTGCGGTCTTGGCAGCCCGGCTTTGGGCGCCGGTTTTTCGGACTTTTTCTGTCGGTGATTGCTTGCGTGCCGGGGACTTGGTTTTTTTCGGTGCTTTTTTTGGCATTGGCGCCGGGCCGACAAAATCGAATTCTTCGGCAAAATGGCACGACGCCCAGGCGCCGTCGCCGAGATCGCGCAGTTGTGGCATTTCGGCACGGCAGCGGTCGCGCACGAACCGGCAGCGGGTGTGGAAGGTGCAGCCCGGCGGCGGGTTGGTCGGCGACGGGATCTCGCCTTCGAGCTTCTGGCCGCCGGCGCGATCGTCGGGATCGAGGGACGGAATCGCCGACAGCAGCGCCGACGTATAGGGATGGCGCGGATTGGCGAAGAGCTTGCGCGTCGGCGCGGTTTCGACCAGCCGGCCGAGATACATCACCGCGACATGGTCGCAGATGTGGGCGACGACACTGAGGTCGTGGGAGATGAACAGGAATGAGATTCCCGATTCGCGCTGGATCGATTTCAGCAGGTTGAGCACATCGGCCTGAATCGAAACGTCGAGCGCGGCGACGCTCTCGTCGGCGACAACGAAACGCGGATTGGAGACCAGCGCGCGTGCAATCGCGATGCGTTGGCGCTGGCCGCCGGAAAAGGCATGGGGGAAGCGCCGCAGGTGCTCCAAATTGAGCCGGCATTTGGCGGCAATCTCACGGACGCGCTCATTGGTTTCAGCGCGTGATTTCGTCAAGCCGAGCACTTCCAGCGGTTCGGCAATGATGTCGCGCACGGTCATGCGCGGGCTCAACGAGGCGTAGGGATCCTGGAAGATCAGCTGCGCGCGCTTGCGGTAGTCCTTGAGTTCGGGGCCGGCGAGCGTCCTCAGGTCGTAGCGAACCTCGCCGTCGTTGAACACCGCCTCGCCGTCAGTGATTTCGACGGCTTTCAGCAACGCACGGCCGAACGTCGTCTTGCCCGAACCGGATTCGCCGACAAGGCCGAAAAAGCCGCCGCGGCGCAATTGCAGATCGACGTCGTCGACCGCCTTCAACACCGGCCGCGGCCCGAACCAGGAACCCCGCAGCCGATAATGCACCGACATGTTCTTGACCGAGATCAGCGGTTCATTCATGCCGCGACTGCCGTTTTGTCGTGCAAGAAGCAGGCGGCGCCATGGCCCTTGCCAACGGTCGAGAATGCCGGAACCAAGTCCCTGCAGATGTCGCCGATGTATTGGCCGCAGCGGGTGTGGAAGACGCAACCGGAGGGCCGTTCCAACGGCGACGGAATGTCACCCGGCACCGGCGTCAGCTTGGCATCGAGACGCTCGAGTTTTGGCAGCGCGTTGATCAAGCCGCGCGTATAGGGGTGCGCCGGCGACTGGATCACTTGGCGCACGGTGCCGGTTTCAACCAGCCGGCCGAGGTACATGACGGCGACGCGGTCGGCGGTTTGGGCGATGACACCGAGGTCGTGGGTGATGAAGAGGATGCCCATGCCGAAATCTGCAACGAGCCCCTTCATCAGGTCGAGGACCTGGGCCTGGATGGTGACGTCGAGGGCGGTTGTCGGTTCGTCGGCGATCAGCAGCTTGGGCTGGGTCGAAAGCGCCATGGCAATCATGGCGCGCTGGCGCATGCCGCCGGACAATTCGAAGGCATACTGCCCAAAGCGGCGGGCGGCATCGGATATGCCGACACGCTCCAGCATTTCGATGGATATGTCGCGCGCCCGCGATGTCGAGCAGCGCGCGTGCAACACCAATTGCTCCACCATCTGATCGCCAATGGTGATTGCCGGCGCAAACGAGGCCATCGGCTCCTGGAAGATCATCGAGATGGCGCCGCCGCGGACTACCTGCATCTCGCGCTCGGTCTTCAACGCCAGTACTTCAACGGGGCCGCTGTCGAGATGAAGCACGATGCGGCTCCTCGGATCGTAGACGGTGTTGGCGGCGTTGAGGCGCATCAGCGCCTTCGCCGTAACCGATTTGCCAGAACCGGATTCGCCGACCAGGCCCATGACCTCGCCGGGCTTGATCTCGAACGACACATCCTCGACCGCGGTGATGCGGCCCTCGTCGGTGTCGAAGCGGATCGAAAGGTTGTCGACGGTCAGCAGATTCATCGCTTGACCTGCGAATAGGGGTCGGCGGCGTCACGCAGGCCGTCGCCGACGAAGACGAAGGCCAGCACCAGCGCGATGAAGAACAGCACCGGGATGAAATACCACTGGTAGTTCAGCAGCACGTCAGCCTGAGAGACGTTCTGCATCAGCGAACCGAGCGAGTTGACCGGGTCTTTCAGGCCAAGGCCGATGAAAGACAGCGCCGTCTCGGAACGGACGACGTAAGGAAACGAAATCATCAGGTCGACGATGATGTAGCTGGTGAAGCTCGGCAGCAGATGGCGTGCGATGATATGGGTGGACGACGCCCCGGCAAGCCTGGCGGCCAGCACATATTCCTGCGAACGCTCGGTCAGGAGATGGGTGCGTATGCGTCGCGCCAATGTCGGCCAATTGATCAGGCCGATGATGATCGAAATGAAGAAGAAGCGCGTCTCCGAGCTCCACTCGTCCGGCATGAAGGCGGCGAGCGCCATGAACAGCGGTATCGTCGGGACGGTGCGCACCGCGTCGGTAATCATCTGCAGGGTCGAATCGATCCAGCCGCCGAAATAGCCGGCCGCGCCGCCAATGACCAACGCCAACACGAAGGAGATCAGCACGCCGAGCGTGCCGACGGCAAGCGACGTCCAGATGGCATGCAGTGAGCGCGAGTAGATATCCTTGCCGCTGGCGTCGGTGCCGAACAGATGCACCTGACCGTCATCGACCCCGAACAAATGCCGATCGAAGGTGAAGCCTTTGAAATAGACGTCGAAGGTCGTGCCCGGCAAATCCCAGTCGATGGCAAACATGGAATATTGCCAGCCTCGCGGGAAAGCGACGAAATAGCGCCGCTTTTCCTTGTTGACGGTCATGACCCAGCGAAAGTTGGTCTTGATCGAGCGCTCGCGTTCGGTGGCGTAGACGAAGGGGCGGGCCGAGAAGCCGTTGTGATCCCAGAAATGCGGCCATTGCGGCGCGCCATTCTCGTATTCCTTGTCGCGGCCGGCCACCGTCGGGTCATACGGTGACAGGAACGGGGCGAAAAACCCCATCGCGATCATGGCAATCAGTGCCCAGGCGGCGATCATCGCTGTGCGGTTCGACTTGAACCGGGCCCAGATCAACTGGCCCTGGGAAGCTGTGAAATACGCCTCCTTCTTCTTCTGGTCGGGCTTCTTCTGGTCGGGAATCGGGATCGCGATATCTGCCATACCTCACCCCATGATGCCGCGGCGCACACGCGGGTCGAGTATGGCCAGCAGAATATCCGTGACGAAGTTCAGGAAGACGATGCTCGCGGTCAAAAGGAAAATGATGGCACCGGCCAATTGCTGGTCGTTGGAACGGGCCAGCGACTCGATCAACAGCGCGCCGGCTTCGGTTAGCGTCATGATCAGCGCCACGACTGGCAGTTCGTTGAAAATGCGGTTGAGGTCGAAACCGAGAGAATTGATCACCGGGCCGAGCGCATGGCGGGCGGGATAGCGCCACAGCAAGCGAGTGCCGGTGATGCCGCGTGCCGTCGCCGCGGTCACATACAGCTTGCCGATCTCATCGAGCATCAGCGCGCGCACCGTTTGCAGCGCGAATGCGGTCGCCGACCAGCCAAGAATGAAGATCGGCAGCCAGGCATGGGTGAGGAAATCGCCGAACTTGGCGAGCGACCACGGCAGGTCGCGATATTCCTTGGAGAACAGCCCAGTTAGCGAGTCGCCGAAGACGACGGTCGAAAACAGCATGATGAGCAGGGCCAACAGGAAATTCGGCAGCGCCAGGCCAAGATAGGAAATCAGGCGCAGGGAATTATTGGCGACGGCGCTCTTCGTGGTTGCCGACAGGATGCCGACCGGAATTGCGATCGCGTAGGCCAGGATCAACGCGGTCATGCAGATGCCGAGACTGATCCAGAACTTGTCGGACAACAGCCGATTGATGTTGAGGCGCAGTATGCAGCTGTCGCCGAACTCGAATTTGAACATGACGCTCGACACCCAGCTTCCCCAGCGCACCAAAAAGGGCCGGTCGAGGCCGAGCCGTCTCTCTTCCGCCTTGATGTCGGCGATGGTGATCTGGGAACCTTGGGTATTCTTGAACGCAAGGTAGCGTTCCGCGCAGGTGCCGGGGACCAGTTCCATCAGCGTGAACACGATCAGCGAAACCGCCAACAAGGTGGTGACGGCCATCGCCGCGCGCGTCAGCGTAAACTGGATGAATTGCGCCATGCCCCTGCGTCGTCCCGATCCGGCTCCCTGCCGGGAGCATAACCGGGCGGCGCGCAATGTGAAGTGCGCGCCGCCCGTTCGATCAGGTCAGACCGTTACTCGCCGAAGTACCACTGCGACGGACGATACGGATATGTCCGATAGTACTCGTAGGACGCCGTGCGGAACTCGGGGAAGTTCTTCAGGGCGTTGCGGTGGTAGATCGGGTCAGGCGTCAGCGCCGTGCCGATGAACAGCAAGTTGCTTGTCATGTTCTCGACCAGTCGGGCGCCGATCTTGCCCGATTCCGGAGTGCCGACGGGTGTGGACTGAAACGCGTTGATGTCGGCGATCAGTTGCTTGACGTAGTCCGGCGGCTCGACGCCTTTGGACCCGTTCGAATCGACCCATTCGGCCCAAAGCATACCGACGCGATGGGCGAAATAGTTCTCGAACGGCGGCACCCACAGTTCGTTGTTGCCGAGGATGATGCCGAGCGGCTGGCCTTTTTCCCAGGCGCCGACATCGAGCTGATTCGAGGATTGCGCCGAGCGGTATTCGTCCGGCGTGACTTCCTTGACCGTCGTCTGGATGCCGACACCAGCCCACTGGTTGGCAACGAGTTCGACCACCTGGCCGGCGATGCCCTGCGTAGCAAACTGGATATTGAGGACGAACTTGGCGCCGTTCGGCAATTCGCGGAAGCCGTCGCCGTCCTTGTCCTTCATGCCGATCTCGTCGAGCAGCTTCTTGGCGCCATCCGGATCGTATTCGATGGCGAAGGTGCGCCATTTCGGATCGACGAATTCGGGAACCGGAGAAAAGCCGGTATACTGGGCCGGTTCGCCCTCGCCGAAATAGGCGGTGTCGTTCAGCTCCTTGCGGTTGATGGCGATCGACATGGCCTTGCGGAAGCGCAGGTCGCCGAACACCTTGCGCTTTTCCTCATCCGCCGAAGTGACGTTGAAGGAGAAGGCGTGCATGGCGATCTTTGGCTTCAACTGGATCGAATATTTGCCCTTCTCCTGGTTTTGCAGCAGCAGCGGCGCATCCGACAATTGCAGCGACTGCGCCTTGTAGTCGACCTCGCCGTTGACCAGCTTGAGCAGGCGGACTTCGTGGTCGTTGATGAACAGTTCGTCCTGCTCGTTGATGTAGGGCAACTGGTTGCCGGCGGTGTCGACCTGGAAGAAATACGGATTGGCAACGAAATGGCGGCCTTCCGTCGTTTCCTTGACGTCGAAATGGCTCTCCAGCGTCGGCATCGCGTCTTTCGGCAGCTTGTCGAGCTTGTCCGGGCTGTTGAGCATCGGCGTAGCCGTGTCGGTCCAGTCGGAATTGCCGTAATAGGCCTTGATCACTTCATAGCCGTTGGCAAAGCCCATCGACTGCGCCAGCTTGTCGGCATCCGGATTGACCGCCGGATGGAATTTTCCGAGGAAATGCTTAGGCTGGAAGCCTTGGCCGAAGTGCGTGGCAAAGTGAGCGAGCAGGCCCGGTTTCGGGGCCGGCAATTTGAAGACGACCGTTTGCGGATCGACGACCTCGACCTGCATGCGTTCGCCGCCAACCAGGACGTAGTCCTTCGGCTTCTCGATGACCTTGGGATCGAGTGCCAGATTGTCGTACCAGAACTTGATGTCCTCGGCGGAAAACGGTTCGCCGTCCGACCATTTGTGACCCTTGCGCAGATAGAAGGTCAGCTCGGTGTAATCCTTGTTCCACTTCCAGCCCTTGGCGACGTTGGGCACGATGGTCTGCAGGTCGTCGGAATAGCGCACCAGATTGACGTGACGCACCGACAGGAAGTCGGAAGTGCCGGCTTCCGTGGCGTTGGAAAGCGCATTGAACGTTCCGCCATATTTGCCGATCGAATCGTAAGGCACGACGACCAGCGGTTCGTCCGGCAAGCGGTCCTTGAGCGCCGGCAATTTCGGATTGCCGCGGATGCGGCCGTTCAAATCGGCGATTGCCGGATTTTCGTGGAAGGTCAATGTGCAGTTCGCGGCTTTCTCGAATTCGCTCAGCTCGTACTGCTCGGGAAACGCCCCGCCGGCGACGCCCTTCATGTCAGCAACCGTGATTGCCGGGCAGTCCGCTGCATACGCCACGCCGCCGAGCACGGCCCATGCGGCCGCCGACAGCAACATCTTCTTCATGATTGTGCTCCCTTGCCTACTTTTTTCATTTTCGTTCGAACCCTGCCGCGCGGCTGGCCATCCGCCCCGGAGGATAATGTCAGCCCTGAAATCCGCACCTTGCCGCGAGGCCGGATTTCCGCGGTCCTTGAAATACAAGGGATTGCGGCACGATCCCCGTGGCATGTCAATATGACGGCTGGATGAAACGGCCGCGTGTGCTGTGAGGCTTCGGGCTGGCACCATGGAATCGATGCCTCTGGTCCCAATCGCGAAGCGCAATGCATCAGACCTTGGCAAACCCGATCAGGGCAACGCCGCCTGCGACCACGGCAGCGCAAGTCAAACGCGCCCGCCAGGGGCCTTCGCCGAACCATAGAACACCGATCAGCGCGGCAATCAGGACGCTGGATTCGCGCACCGCCGAGATCACACCCAATGGCGCGAAAAGCGCCGCGTAGATGACCAGGCCATAGGCGGTCTGCGAGATAACGCCGCCGGCGATGCCGGTGACAATGGACTGTGTCGTCGCGACCCGCAATTTCGTCCGTTCGCGCGCGAACACATAAATCGCAAACAGCCCCTCGCAGAGGAAAAGCCAGCCGATGTAACCGCCGGGCGATGCAGAAGCGCGCACGCCGAGGCCGTCGACCACCGAATAAGCGGCAATCGTGAGCCCGGTCGCCAGCGCATAGCCGATCGACGTCAGGCCCGTACGATTGCGCGCCGCCAGATAGCCGAGCGTCAGGACGCCTGCCGATATGACGAATATCCCGGCCAGCAATTGCGGCTCGGGAGACTCGCCGACGGCAAGCCAGGTGCCGAGCGTCACCAATAGCGGGGAAGCGCCGCGCGCCACTGGATAGACCAGCGACAGGTCGCCGTCGCGATAGGCCGAGACCAGAAATATGTAATAGCCCCAGTGGATGATCGTGGAAGCGGCGATGAACGGCCAGCTTTCCTGCGCCGGCGCGGCGAACAGCATCACCATCACGGCGCCGGGCACGATATGACCGATGGAAATGAAGCCCATCATCAGCAGCCTGTCGCTGCTGTTCTTGACCAGTGCATTCCACAGCGCGTGCAGAAACGCCGCCGTCAGGGCCAGGGTCACGGCGAAGGCAAGATTTGGCGTCACGTGTGCGCGTCCACAGCCTGGCCGATCGCGGCTTCGACGATATCGAGCGCCGCGTCGAGTTGTTGGCGCGAGATCGTCAGCGGCGGCGACAGCGTGAGGACGTTGCCGGCCGAGATCTTGAAGCTGAGGCCGGCGGCAAGGCAGCGGTAGAAAACTTCCTCGGCAAGATCGGGCGCCGGTTCGCGGGTAGCGCGGTCCTTGACCAGTTCGACGCCGAAGAGAAGCCCGCGACCGCGCACCTCGCCGATTGCGGGGCAATTCGACGCGAACTCGCGCAGTCGCGCCAGCGCGTGATTGCCCAATTCGGCGGCGCGCGCCACCAGCCCCTCTTCCTCAATGACCCGCAGCGTGGCCAAAGCGGCGCGCGCAGTCACCGGATTCTTTTCGTGCGTATAGTGACCGATAGCGAAATCCTGCGCGATATCGAGTTCGCCTTTGGCAATGACGGCGGCAATCGGCAGGACGCCGCCGCCGAGCGCCTTGCCGAGCACGACGATGTCGGGCACCGCCTCGTCGTGTTCAAAAGCAAAGAATCTTCCGGTCTTGCCGAGGCCGGTCGGAATTTCGTCGAAGATCAGCAGGGCGCCATGGCGGTCGCAGGCGGCGCGGACCGATTTCCAGAAGCCAGGCGGCGGCACTACGGGAATCGCCCGCATCGGTTCGGCGACGACTGCGGCGACGTCGCCCTCTCGGTCGAGGACGTATTCGACCATGTTGGCGCAAGCGAGACCGCAGTTTTCCGGCCCCGGATGGCCATAGGGGCAGCGATAGCAATGGTAAGGCGCGACATGCTCGGCGCCGGCTAGGAGCGGCCCGGCAATGTGCGAGCGGAAAGTTGCCTCGCCGCCGACCGAAGAAGCGCCGAAGCCGGCGCCGTGAAATGCATCCCAGAACGAGATGGTCTTGAAGCGGCCGGTCGCGGCACGGGCGATCCTGAGCGCCACTTCGATGGCATCCGAACCACCGGTGGTGAACAGCACTTTGGCGTTCGGGAATGGCGCCAAGGCAGCAAGCCTCTCGGCAAGTTCGACCGACGCTTCGTTGGTGAAGCGGCGCGGCGAAAACGGCAATGCGCGCAATTGCTCGGCAATCGCAGCCAGCACCTTCGGATGGCCGTAGCCGATGTGATGGACACTGTTGCCGTGGAAATCCATGTATCGGCGGCCGTCGGCATCTTCGAGAAAGATACCTTCGGCTTTCGCTACCGCCGACATCACCGGCGTCGAAAGGCTTTGGCGCAGGAATACATTCGCGTCGCGTTCTATCAGGGCAGCGGTGCTTGCACCGACGGAGGCCTGCCACTTCTTGCGACGCGGAGAAGTGTTGGAATCGCCTTCGGTATGGGCGATTTTGCGGCCCGGCTTTTTCACCTGCGCGACATCAATTCTGCCTCACGGCCGTTCGCCTCGCGCCAGGCGGGCATTGATGTCGGCGATCACGGGTTCGATATCGGCGATGCTGTCGATGACGTAGTGAGCACCGGCCTGCGCCAGAATCTGCCGCGTCTTGTTGAGCCGCCGTTCGATCTCGGCTTTCGGCATTTCCTTGTCGGAGTCGGGCGTATCCATGTCCATGTAGTTGGAGTAGCGCGCCACGCCGATGCCCCAGCAGCCGGCGTTGAGCGCCTCGCCGACGCCCGAGACCGTATCGTCGACCTTGACGACCGACTGGATCGGATAAACGCCGAGCATATCGAGATTCTTGTAGACCATGAACGGCCCGGGCCGGGCGCCGTGGATGACTTCATCGCCCGCGACCGATGCATCGGGGCGATACCCCTGCTTTGCGGCTTCCGCTTCGAGGATATCGACCATGGGGCGAGTGAAGCCGGTGGTCGAGCCGATCTTGATGCCCTGCTTCTGCAGTTTCTGCGTCACCTTGGCGACGCCGGGCAGCAGTCCGGCATATTTCTTCAGGCAGGCCAATTGCATCGGCACGAAATCGGCGAACATGGCATCGACTTCGGCCTGGCCGGGATATTTGCCCTTGACCTTCTTCCAGCGCTCACGGATTTCGGGAACTTCGGTCAGCGCCTTGATGTGCAAATCCTTGCGCAGGCCCATCGGACCGCGGGCTTCTGCCATCGAGACTTCGACTCCCTGCTTCTTGAAGACATCGACGAACACGACGGCCGGCGCAACGACATAAGCGTCGGCGACGGTGCCGCTCCAATCGAGAATGACAGCCTTGACCTTGCCGCGATAGCTTCTGGCGAAGACGAATTCGGACATGCGGATTTCCTGTGTTTGAATGTTGACTTGAGTGCCTCGATCACGCCGCGAGCCGAGCGCGTTCGGCGAGCGCCTCGGCGGGAGGCGCGGCGTTTTTGACGCCCATTTCGGCCAGCGCTTCGCGCGCCGCCGTAACGACGCCGCGCATCACCGCCTCGTCGAGGCGGCCGATGCAGCCGATGCGGAAACTTTCGACGACCGTGAGCTTGCCGGGATAGATGATGAAGCCACGCTTCTTCATCGCCTCGTAGAAATCGGCGAAGCGGAATTTCGGATCGGCCGGGGTGAAGAAGGTGACGATGATCGGCGATTGCCAGGCATCGGCCAGAAGCGATTCGAAGCCGAGTTTGCGCATGCCGGCGACGAGCACGTTGCGGTTGGCGGCATAGCGGGCGCCGCGTCCGGCGACGCCGCCTTCGGCTTCGTGCATTTGCAACGCCTTGAGGAACGCCGCCACGGCATGGGTCGGCGGCGTGAAGCGCCACTGGCCGGATTTTTCCATGTAGGCCCATTGCGCATGGACATCGAGGCTGAGCGAAGTACTGTTGCCAGCGGCGCAGGCCAAGGCGTCCTTGCGCGCCAGTACGAATCCGAAGCCGGGCACGCCCTCGATGCACTTGTTGGCCGAGGAGACTACTGCCTCAAACTTCAGTTCGCTCGCCAGCACGGGAACCGCCCCGAAGGCGCTCATCGAATTGATCAGCAACTTGCGGTCATTGGCCGCGACCACGTCGGAGATTTCCTTCAGCGGATTGAGGATGCCGGAGGAAGTCTCGCAATGGATCGCGCCGACATGGGTGATCGCGGGATCGCGATCGAAAGCCATAGCGATGTCGGTGGCGCGCGGCGGCAGGTAGTCGCCCTTGTCGATGACGACGTGATCGCGCCCGAGATAGTGCAAGGTCTCGGCCATGCGCTTGCCGTAAGCGCCATTGGCCAGCACCAGCGTTTTCGAATTCTTCGGCAGGAACGTGCCGAGCATGGCCTCGACCGCGAAGGTCCCGCTGCCCTGCATCGGCACGCAGTCGTAGTCCTCGCCGCCAGGGCCAAGCATGGCGACAAGCCGGGCGCGCATTTCGGCCGTCATCGCCTTGAAGTCGGCGTCCCACGAGCCCCAGTCGCGCAGCATCGCCTGCTTGACCTCGAAGGCCGTCGTCAGCGGGCCGGGCGTGAGAAGGTAAGGCTCGCCCATCGCGGGCATCGGAAACCGGTTCTTCGAGACAGCAGCGGGCATTGGAGTTCCAGGAAAAGAGCGGGGGTTGCGCAGGCTGCCTACCGAAACGCAAGCGATCTGTAAAATCTATAATAAAGATGATATCATAGGCATGATTTATATATTGGAGACGGCATGCGTCACGCGCGACTGAAAGCGTTTCATCACGTGGCGATTGCCGGTGGCTTCTCGCGGGCGGCCGAAAGTCTGCGCCTGACGCAGCCGGCGCTTTCCGAGCAGGTCCGAAAGCTCGAAGCCGAGAACGACATCGTCCTGTTCAACCGGCGAAAGAAACAGGTGAGCCTGACCGAAGCCGGCCGGCAACTACTCGAATTCACGCGTCGATATTTCGAGGTCGAAAGCCAGATCGGCGACATGCTCGGCCAGTCACGCGCCACCGCCGGCGGGCAGTTGCGCATCATCGCCGATTTACCCGTGCACCTGCTCGGCGCGCTCGAACGATTTCGTGCGCGCTATCCGAAAGTGCGCCTGGTGATCTCGTCGGGAAATTCCGAACAGGTGCTGGCGGCCCTCTATGCCTACGAGGCCGATCTCGGCGTCCTCGGTGACGTGCCGCAAGGCGCCGACCTGTTTCGTATGGCGCTCGGCGCAACGCCGCTGGTCGCCTTCGCGGCAAAGGCCAGCCCGGCGGCGCACCGTTCGCGCATTAAATTAGCCGAGCTGGCGAAATTGCCGCTGGCGCTGCGCGAACCGAATTCGCGCACGCGTCGGATGCTGGAAGTCGCAGCCGCGCGCGCTGGCTTCGAGCTCAATGCAACCATCGAAGCCGAAGGACGCGAGGCGATCCGCGAGATCGTCGCCGCCGGCTCGGCCGTCGGTGTCGTCTCGCAGGCCGAGTTCGGCCACGATCCGCGTCTGAAGATGATCGCAATTTCCGGCGAACCGATGCTGATGGAAGAGGCGCTGGTTTGCCTCAAGGAACGGGCGGGAGGGAGGTTGGTGAAGGCGTTTCTGGAGGTGGTAGCGAAGATTCCACAGGAAGGCACGACGGTGGCCGCATCAACAGAGTCCAGCTGACTAAAAAATGTAAACGATTCCAATAACCTGCATATGAGGTTCCCCGGGAGTAGTTCCGGGAACAAATTGCCCGCGCCGGTGTTGATCAGGCAAAGGAGTACGCGCCATGATCAGCACCAACACGTGGCTGGTGGTAATCTGCTCGATGATGGTCAATGCCATCTTGTTTGGCGCTGGCGCCGTCACGGTCCTGTCGATCCCTGCGCTCAACGCACATGCGACCTACCTCATTCCGGCGGTCGTGGTACTCAGCTTCCTCGCGACGCCATTCGTGTCGATGTGGATCGCCCGACGCATGCGCCTACGCAATTGGGGCCGCCGGGCTTGGAACGAGGGCGATTTGATTTCAGGATAGCGTCGCAGCGCAACTTGGCTAGCCCTTGCCGTTCAGCGCCGCCTCCAACAGCCCCAGCGCCGCCTTGCGCGTCAGCTTGACCGGATTTCCGCCTGCGGTCGGATCGACGATGGCCATGTCGGCGATCAAGCCCTTGCGCTTCTTGTCCATTTTCAAGTCCTTGATGAGGCCGGGCAGCGTGTTCGGCACGCCGAGCTGCTTGCGCAGCGCCAGCACGGCTTTCTGGAAGCCTTTGAAGCCGCCCTTGATGCCGAGATAGGCGGCGGCGCGCGCGATGCGCGCTTCGATCGCCTTCTTGTTGAATTCCAGCACATACGGCATAAAGATCGCGTTGGTCATGCCGTGATGCGTGCCGTAAAGCGCGCCAACCGGATGCGACATGGCATGGATAGCGCCGAGGCCCTTCTGGAAGGCGGTGGCGCCCATCGCGGCGGCAGCCATCATGTTGGCGCGCGCGGTCAGGTCCTTCGGATTGCGATAGGCTTTCGGCAGGTTCTCGAAAACGAGGCGCATGCCCTCGAGCGCGATGCCATCGGCGAGCGGATGGAAGCCCGGAGAGCAATAGGCTTCGAGGCAATGGGCGAGCGCGTCCATGCCGGTGCCGGCGGTGATGAAGGGCGGCATGCCGACGGTCAATTCGGGATCGCAGATGACGATCGCCGGCATCATTTTCGGATGAAAGATCACCTTCTTCGTGTGGCTTGCTTCCTGCGTGATCACGCCGGCGCGGCCGACCTCCGAGCCGGTGCCGGCCGTGGTCGGCACCGCGACGATCGGCAGGATGCCGGCGGGATCGGCGCGCGTCCACCAATCGCCGATGTCCTCGAAGTCCCACATCGGCCGGCTCTGCCCGGCCATGAAGGCGATGACCTTGCCGCAGTCGAGCGCCGAGCCGCCACCGAAGGCGACGACGCCGTCATGGCCGCCCTGGCGCAAGGCACGCGATGCCGGCGGCGACATTGCTCTCGACCGGATTGGGCTGGATTTCGTGGAACAGGCCGGGGTGAAGCCCGGCATCGGCAAGCGACTTGCAGCGCCGAAGCGATCATCGGCGTTTTTGCAAGGAACGGGTCGGTCACCAGCAGCGGCCTGCGAAATGCCGGCGGCGCGGCAGGCTTCGGCAAGTTCGGCGATGCGGCCGGCGCCGAAGCGCACGGTGGTCGGGTAGTTCCATTTGGCGACGAGTTTTGCCATCGAGCGTTCTTTCGTGAAGATTGCGATTGGTTTGAAATTCAAGGCCGGCGCTTGCGCAGGTGGTAGGATTTCGGCCGCGTCAGATTGTGGTAGCCGATCTCGGACAAGGCCCCGCCGCGGCCTGTCGCCTTGCAGCCGGTCCAGCACAGCGCCGGATCGAGATAATCGGCGCGGTTCATGAACACCGTGCCGGTCTCGATGCGTGCGCCAAGCGCGGCGGCGCGGTCGGGATCGTTGGTCCACAGCGAAGCGGTCAGGCCGTATTCGCTGTCGTTCATCAGGCTCAGCGCTTCCTCGTCGTCCCTGACCGCCATGATGCCGACGACCGGACCGAAACTCTCCTCGCGCATCACCCGCATCTGGTGGTTCACGTCGATCAGTACCTGCGGCATCAGGTAGGTGCCGCCGTCGTCGCCGGGGAATTTCGCCGGATCGATCAAGGCGCGGGCGCCGTCACGGATCGCCTCGACGGTTTGGCCGCGCACGAGATCGGCGAAGCGGCGGTTGGCCATCGGCCCAAGTGTGGTTGCCGGGTCGAGCGGATTGCCAAGGTTCAGGTTGGAAGCCCAAGTGACGGCTTTCTCGACAAACGGCTGGAACAGGCTCTCGGCGACATAAATGCGCTCGATGCCGCAGCAGCACTGGCCGGAATTGTACATCGCTCCGTCCATCAGCACGTCGACCGCCCAATCGACATCGGCGTCGTCCATGACATAGCCCGGATCCTTGCCGCCGAGTTCGAGGCCGAGGCCGGTGAACGTGCCGGCCGCCGCCCGCTCGATCGCCTTGCCGCCGGCGACCGAGCCGGTGAAGTTGATGAAGTCGAACTCGCCGGCAGAAATCAGCTCTTCGGTGCCGGCATGGTCGAGGAAGAAATTGACGAACACGTCCTTTGGCAATCCGGCCTCGGCAAACGCTCGCGCCATGCGTTCGCCGACGAGCAGCGTCTGGGTGGCATGCTTGATCGCCACGACATTGCCGGCAATCAGCGCCGGGGCAACGGTATTGATGGCCGTCAGATACGGATAGTTCCACGGCGCAATGACAAAGACGATGCCATGCGGTTCGCGCGCGATGTAGCGGCGGAACTGCGGACTGTCCTCGATCGAAATCGGTGCCAGCGCGCGGACGGCGATTTCCGACATGTAGCCGGCGCGCTCGTTGACGCCGCCGAACTCGCCGCCAAAGCGCACCGGCCTGCCCATCATGTGCGCCAGTTCGGGCACGACCTCGTCCTTCATCGCGTTGAGGCGGGCGATGCCGGCCTTGACGTGGCCGATGCGGGTTTCGAGCGTGGTTGCCGCCCAGGCCTTCTGGGCGGCGCGCATTCGCGACAGACTTGCCTTGGCGTCGGCGAGCGACATCACCGGCCGTTCGGCGAAGACCGAGCCGTCGATGGGCGAGATGCAGGTTAGCTTGTTCGACATCACTTCTTCCCAGATGCGGGCGCCGATTTGTCGGGATTGGCGAGGATGGCGGCGATTTTTTCCATCGTGTTCCAGTTGCGCGTCGTTACGGTGCCGCCGAGCGAACGCTCGAGAAATGCCATCATCTGCGGCGTGCCGACGGCGCGATTGTCGCGGATCACGAAGACGTTCCCCTTCAGCCGGCCGATGATTTGAAAATCGCTTCCGGGCGGCGGCTTCGGCAATTCCTTGGGCAATCGCCCGTCGCGCGTCAATGTGACGAAGCGATGATATTTGCTGGCGTCAACGTCAGCGAATGGCGCGGCCGCAAACATTTCGCCGATTTCCATCCCGCTGCGCAGAATCGCCGGGATCGAGTAGCCGAAGTGCTTGCCCAGCATCGTCTCGATAGCATCGGGCATTGGCGCTTTGCGGTTCCTGGCGAGGCCGAAAACGACATTGCCCGTCGCCAATACCGGAACGACCGGATCATATCCGACCGCGCCGAAACAGGCGCACAAGTCGGCGCCCGGCGCCTTTTTCGCCGGCCCGATGCCCCGCAGGAAGGCGACGTGGAGGGAATGCTTCACCTTAGGTGCCGATGTTAGCAGGCAAGCGCTTTGACATGGCCTGACTTGCTGTAGGCAAGGATAGCGCGGTCGCGGGTAACTATGGTCAGGTCAAGTTCGCGAGCAGTTGCAAGCAGGATTCGATCCATCGGATCGCCATGCACTTCTCCGGGCAGGAAAGATGAATTGACCAATATCTCCGGCGACAGATCACAAATGTTCGCGTTAGTCGCCGACACATATCGCTGAAAGAAGCCGAGCGGCGGCAGTGTCGACTTAATGCGCCCTTTCGCAATTCCCATGCCGATTTCCCAAGCCGAAATTGGTGAAATATGCACGAGCCCGGCCGACACGGCCAACGAGATCGCTTCCTTCGCTTCCTCCCGCATCTCCGTCGCGAGGCTGCTGAAAACGATCACGCAGGTATCCAGTAAGAGCGGTGACAAGACCGTCACCGCCTTTCCTCAACGCCAAGATACGGCTCGCCCCAATCGACATCGAGCGGTGCCGCCACATCGTAATTCGGATCGATCGACAGTGTGCCTTTCATGCACTCGAATATGGAACGGTAATCGCGCCGCTGCGCTGTGTCTGCAATTTCGGAATTCTTCGGGTGTAACGGTTCGGCGGCGCCGGCCGCTGGAACCCTTTGAAGGCGTCGGAACACAAGTTTTTCTCCGCCGGTATCGACCTGTTCGGTCTCGTAGCCGGCAGCGAGCCATTCCTTGGTCATGACGTTGTTGGACGGATTGTTGCTCCACCAAGCTGGATATTTCTTCGATGGCGGCAGCCTCTCGCCGATCACTCGCTCGATTTCGTCGAATGTCATGCGAACTCGTTCAACCTGCTGCGATTCAAGAAATTTTCGCAATGGCACGTATTTGCCCATAGCTCCCTCCCGTTTCGACATGTCATGCCGACACACTATGGAGATTTTAAAAGCATTTGTCAACTATTAAGTTTTAGTAGCTTTAATACCTTTCGAACCCTCGATGCAGCTCCCAATCGGTAATCCGGCGGTCGTATTCGAACTGCTCCCATTCGGCTGTGTGGACGTAGTGGGCAACGACGTCCTCGCCAAAGGCCTGCTTCAGCAGTTTCGATTTGGCCATGAACGAAGTTGCCTCGCGCAGGGTTTTCGGAATTTCGGGAAGGCGCGCGCCATGATAGGCGTCGCCCGAAAACGGCGCGGCGAGCTCTAGCTTTTCGTCGATGCCGGCAAGCCCGGCGGCAATCAGGCCGGCGAAGGCGAGATAGGGGTTGAGATCGGCGCCGCCGATGCGACATTCGATGCGGATGCCCTTGGTGCCCGCGGCGCACAGGCGGAATCCGGCCGTGCGGTTGTCGTCCGACCAGATGATCTTGGTCGGCGCGAAGGTGCCAACCTGGAAGCGCTTGTAGGAGTTGACATAGGGTGCCAGCAGCCAGGTGATTTCCCTGGCGTATTTCAGTTGCCCGGCGACCCAGGAACGCATCAGCGCCGACATGCCGCGATCAGCTTTTTTGTCGAGGAACAGCGGCGCCTTGCCATCGGCCGACCACAGCGAATTGTGGATGTGGGACGACGAACCGGCGAGACCGTAGTTGTATTTGGCCATGAAGGTGATCGCCTTGCCCTGCTGGGCGGCGATTTCCTTAGCGCCGTTCTTGAGGATGACGTGGTTGTCGGCCATCTCAAGCGCGTCGCCGTAACGCACGTTGATTTCTTCCTGCCCAGGCCCCCATTCGCCCTTGGAGTTCTCGACCTCGATGCCGGCGCCCTGCAACCCGTTGCGCAAGGCGCGCATGTAGGTCTCGTCGCGCGAAGTCAGCTGAATGACGTAGTCCTGGATATAGGGCGAGGTCGTCGCCAGGCTCGACCAGCGCTTGGTGCGGGCCTGATCGTAGGTCTCCTCGAACAGGTAGAATTCCAGTTCGGAGGCGAAATAGGCTTTCCAGCCGCGTTCGGCCAGGCGCGCGACCTGGGCGCGCAATATGGCGCGCGGCGAATGCGCCAGGTCGTGGTGATGATGGTGATCCTGGATATCGGCCAGCACCAGCGCGGTTTTTTCGAGCCAGGGGATGCGGCGCAGCGTCGACAGGTCCGGCTTCATGACGAAGTCGCCATAGCCCTGCTGCCAGCTCGCAACCTGGTAGCCGGGCACCGGTTCCATGTCGATGTCGTTGGCGAGCAGGTAGTTGCAGCCGTGGGTCTCTTCGTGGGCGGACTCGACAAAGTTTTTAGCGAGGAAGCGTTTGCCGATCAGGCGCCCTTGCATGTCGGTGATGCACAGCAGCACCGTGTCGATTTCGCCGGTTTTGGTCAGCGACTTGAGTTGCTCGAAAGTGAGATTTCCGGCCATGTTTCACCCCGGCTGATGGTGGCGTTCCTCGAAAAAACGCCCGGCCACCGATCGCAGCCGGGCGTCACTAGATTAGACCTTGCCGGCGCAAATGCCGACAGGCGCTTTCAGGCCTTCAACGCCTTGGCGCCCTCGCGATGTTCCACCGCAAACTTCTCTTCCGGCGAGAACACCAGCGTCGTGCGACCGTAGACGGCAAAATAGATGATCGCCAGCGCGTACCAGATGGCGACGCCGATGATGCCCTGCTGATAGAGCGGATCGGTCAACTGGAAGCCGATCGTGACTGCCGCGATGATCACGGTCAGCACGGCGCCAAGAACGCCGAACGGGCTCTTGTAGGGCCGGTCGATGTTCGGGAAGCGCCGGCGCAATTGCAGGAATGTCAGTCCCTGCAACAGGTAGGAGAACATGGCGCCGAACACGGCCATATTGAGCAGCGTGCCGCCGATATAGGTGCCAGCCGATTCGCCGCCCTGGGTAAACCAGATCACCAGCATGACCAGGAATCCAACCAGCGCGCCAGCGAGCAGCGCGATATTCGGCGTCTTGTGGGCGCCATGCGTGACCGACAGGAAATGCGGGAAGTAACCGGCACGCGACAGGGAATAGATCTGCCGGCCGAAGGCGAAGATGATCGCATGGAAGCTCGCTACCAGCCCGGCGACCGCGAACAATGCCAGGATCTTCGCCCAGCCAGTGCCGAAGATTGCCCGGAAGCCATCGAGGATCGGTTCGCCGGAAGTCCCGTAGGCGAACGCGCCATCCGGCAGCGCCGGGTTGATGATCAGGATCAGGAAACCGGTCGCCAACAACGTGAACATGCCGAGCATGATGCCCTTCGGCATATCGCGCTTGGGATCGACCAATTCTTCGGAAGCGAGCGGCAATTGCTCGATCGCCAGGAACAGCCAGACCGCGAACGGCATCGCCGCGAAGACGCCGTACCAGCCGAACGGCAGGAACGGCCCGTTGCCTTCCGGCAACGCCACCGCAGCGCCATCCGGCCCGACACCTATGTTCATCGCGTTTTTTGCGAAATCAAACTGACCGGAAGCGAGCGCGGCGATGAAGAAGAAGACCAGGATCGCCAGCGCAATCAGCGTCACGATCACGGTGACCGAGAACGAAAGCGCCACCCCGCGCACGTTCAGGCCGACGAACACCAGATAGCCGACCAGCCACCACAACGGCTGCCAGGAATCCGGCGTTTCAATGATCGCCGTCATGTAAGTGCCGATGAAATAGACCACCACGGCCGGCGTCAGCACATATTCGATATTTTCGGCGATGCCGGTGATGAATCCGCCCCATGGGCCAAACGCGGTACGGGCAAACGAATAGGCGCCGCCAGTATGCGGCAGCGCCGGGCTCATCTCAGCAATCGAATAGGTCAGGCCGAGATACATGATCGCGATCAGGATTGTGCCGACCAGCATGCCGCCCCAACCGCCGACAGCAAAACCGAGGTTCCATCCGGAAAAGTCGCCCGAAATAACTGCGCCGACGCCCAGCGCCCACAGTGAAAACACACCGGCATGGCGTTTCAGCATTCGTTGTTCGAAGTAATCCTTTCCGGGAATGTGGTAGAATACACCACCTTCGTGTCGCTTGTTCTCAGCCATTTTAGTCCCCTGTCATGGCGCGCCGAACGGTTTCTGTCCGGTGGCTCGGTTAAACCCGATAACCTGGCGTCCGTATTTTCTTGTCGTGCGCCTGGTCGCCTGCCGTTGCAACGAAGGGTCATTCGACTTTCGTCGCAATCGCGCATCCTTTCGAAATTCCGCCACCCGTCAAGGTCGGCCGAGAAATACCTGTTACTTCCGCGACCCACGCGCACCGGCAAACCGGGCGACGGCCGCGGCGATGACACGTTCCTCGTCGCAGGCGACTACATGCACGCTGGGAAACGACCCCGCCGGAGAAATCGTCGCGGCATTCGCGTCATTGGCCGCAAATCAAGACGGAAGCCGAGCCAGCCGAGCGCGTCGATCGCCATCGCGCGGACCGGCGCCGCGTTCTCGCCGATGCCTCCGGTGAAGACGAGCGCGTCGATGCCGCCGATGGCGGCCGCCGCCGCGCCGATTTCCTGGACGAGGCGGTCGACGAACATCGCGATTGCCAATCGCGCAGCCGGCTCGTCGCTGGCGAGCAATACGCGCATGTCCGGCGAGATTCCTGATACGCCGGCGAGCCCGGATTCGTTATTGAGCAGATGATCGACGGCGTCGACATTGCCTCCATGATGACGGACCAGCCAGAGCACAGCGCCGGGATCGAGCCGGCCCGGGCGCTGGCCCATCATCAGGCCGTCGAGCGGGGTGAATCCCATGGAGGTGTACTGTGACTTCCCGTCGACGATGCCGGCCAGGCTGCAGCCATTGCCGAGATGGCAGGCGACGATGCGGCCGTCGGCGCGGCTTCCGAGTAGTGAAGGCAGTGCTGCCGCGATGCCTTGATAGGAAAGTCCGTGGAAGCCGAAGCGACGTAGCCCGACTTCGTCATAGCGCTTTGGCAAGGGCAGTCGCCGCCGGTACTCGGGAATCGTCGCGTGGAATGCCGTATCGAAGCAGGCGATTTGGGCGGCGCGCGGCAGGACGGTCGACATCGCATCGATGCCGGCAAGATTGTGCGGTTGATGCGACGGAGCCAGCGGCGCCAAATCGGTGATCGCCTTGCGGACCTCGGCGTCGACCGAAACCGGTGCCGAATACCGGTCGCCGCCATGGACAACGCGATGTCCGACAGCAGCGATCCCGTTGGCTTGCGCAAACACCTTGGCGTTGAGATAGGCCACTGCCGCAGCGTGACTGCGAATTTCGGCAAGCGATTTTTGCTGGCCGCCGGAGATTTGCAGGCGCGCCGTGCGGCCCTCGCCGATACCTTCGATCTGGCCGCGCAGCTTCTGCGCTTGCGCGCTATCGAACAGGGCAAACTTGATCGACGATGAGCCGCAATTCAGCGTCAGGATCGCGTCGCCCGCCGACATCGCCTGTTGCGATCAGATTTGCGCCAACGTCTTGCGGAAATTGCCGACGATTTCGTCGACATGGCTTTTGCTCGGCGACGAAGGCCGGCGCGACGATGGCCGTGTCGCCGGTCCATTTCACGTGGCACCCATTCCAGAACATCTGCTTTTGCAATTCGCCGCCGCGAACGCCGGGCTTGCCCTCAGCGGATGGACCTCGACGCCTGCCATCATGCCGATACCGCGCAGGTCGCGCACCACGGCGATGTCCTGCAGCGACCAGATCGCGTCGATAAAATAGGTCGCGACATCGCCGCCGCCTTCTCGAACAGGCCGTCGTCGCTCGTAGATCTGCAGCGCGCGTTGCCGGCGGCGCAGGCGGCCGGATGCGCCGAATAGGTATAGCCGTGGAAGAACTCGATGGCGTTTTCCGGTGCCGCGCCAGTCATCGTCTCGTAGATTTCGTCGCGGAGGCCGACCGCCCCCATCGGGAATTGCGCCATTGGTCAGCGCCTTGGCCATCGTGATGATGTCGGGCGTGACGCCGAACTTGCTGCGCCGCGAACGGCGCGCCGAGCCGGCCGAAGCCGGTGATGACCTCGTCGAAGACGAGCAGGATGCCGTGCCGGTCGCAGATCTCGCGCAGGCGTTCCAGGTAGCCCTTGGGCGGCACCAGCGTGCCGGTCGAGCCCGGCGACCGGCTCGACGAAGACCGCCGCGATCGTCGCGCCGCCATAGGTGTCGCAGAAGCGCTGCGAGGTCGTCGGCGAGTTCGGCGCCGTATGCTGCGGCTGGCCGCGCACGAACGGTTCGTGCCGCATCCAGGTGTGCCGCATCATGACGATGTTCGGCATCACACCGGAAACGTCTCGCGGTTGCGCGACCATGCCCGACAGCGACACGCCGCCAATATTGACGCCGTGATAGGCGCGCTCGCGGCTGACGAAGCTGAGGCGCTGCGATTGCCCGCGGGCGCGGTGCTAGGCCATGGCGATCTTCAGCGCCGTGTCGATCGATTCCGATCCGGAATTGGTGAAGAAGACGTGGTTGAACGGATCGGGCAGGATCTTTGTGAGCTTGGCAGCGAGCGCATAGGAAGTCGGGTGGCCGAGCTGGAACGACATCGTATAGTCGTTCTGCAGCATCTGGGCATACACCGCGTCGGCGATCTCGCGACGGCCGTGGCCGGCGGCGACATTGAACAGGCCGGAAGAGCCGTCGATCAGCTTGTCGCCATTCTGATTCCACAAGTACATGCCTTCGCTGCGCGTAATCAGGCGCGGCGCCGATTTGAATTCGCGATTGGCGGTGAATGGCATCCAATGCTGTTCGAGCGAATTGGTCGCGAATTTTTCCAGCGGCTTGGCAAGAATGTTCATGGTGGCGTTTCCTTGCGGTCGCTCGGGCGCAGTCGCGCCGAAGGCCGGGTGCGGGACGGGCGATCATACTGGCGGAGAATTTGGACCCATGCTAGGTCCAGATCATCCGGTTCTCGGAGCCAGCGGGGTCAGCGTAGAGCATGCGGGATAGCCTGTTTCATCTCGAACGCAAGCCGCTTGCGACGCTGCAGGCGCAGATCCGCGAATTGCTGGTCGCGGCGATGCTCGACGGCCAGCTTCCGGCCGAATCGGCAATACCGTCGACGCGGGCCATGGCGCGGCGATTGAAGGTGTCACGCAACACCGTCACCATCGCCTACCAGGCGCTGTCGAGCGACGGCTATCTCGTCGCGCGCGAGCGGTCGGGCTTCTATGTGGCAGCGCAAGTGCGCAGCGGCATTGCCGCTACCAAGCATCTGGCGAACAGCAGCCGGGAGAGCCCGGCTCCGCATCCCGTCAAGTGGGCGGATCGGCTGGTGCTGCGTCCGCTGAAACAGAACAACATCGTCAAGCCGGCCAATTGGCACGACTACCCCTATCCGTTCATCTACGGCCAGGCGGACGCGACACAGTTCCCGATCGCCGCATGGCGCGATTGCGTGCGCCAGGCGATGAGCCGCAAATGGATGGAAGACTGGACCGACGACCGATTCAACGCCGACGATCCTGAACTCGTCGAGCAGATCCGCCAACGCATCCTGACGCGGCGCGGGGTACTCGCCAGCCACGACGAGATCATGGTGACGATGGGCGCACAAAATGCGCTCTATCTGCTCGCGCAACTGCTGGTCGGGCCGCAAGCACGGGTCGCCATCGAAGACCCCGGCTACCCGGACATGCGCAACATGTTCGCGCTTTCGGCGCGCACGCTGATGCCGGTCGCCTGCGACAGCGAGGGCATACGCGTCGACCGGCTCGGCGATGCGACGCTGGTCTACGTGACGCCGAGCCATCAATTCCCGACCAATGTGACGATGAGCCTGTCGCGGCGGCGCGAACTGCTCGGCTGGGCTGCGAGAGCCAACGCCATCGTCATCGAGGACGATTACGAATTCGAGACCAATTACCGAGGCGAGCCGACGCCGGCGCTGAAATCGATGGACGAGGACGGTCGCGTCATTCACGTCGGCAGCCTGTCGAAATCGCTGATGCCCGGCCTGCGCATGGGTTTCCTTGTGGCGCCGGCCGAGCTCGTGGCCGAGTTGCGGGCGCTGCGGCGCCTGGTCTACCGTCACCCGCCGGGCAACAACCAGCGGGTCGTGGCACTGTTTCTCGCACAGGGGCTGCACGACGCGCTGATCGGCCGGCTGCACCGGGCCTACCGTCCGCGCTGGCAGCAGATGGGATTGTCTCTCGATCGGCATTTCCCCGGCTGGGCGCAGTCGCCGGGGTTCGGCGGCACGTCGTATTGGGTGCGGGGGCCGGCTACTTTCGACGCCCAGATGTTGGCCGAAAAGGCGCTGAAAGTCGGCGTCGTCATCGAGCCGGGAGCGGTTTTCTTTGCCGATCCGAAAGCCGGCCGCAACTATTTCCGTCTCGGCTATTCGTCGATCCCGCTCGAGAGGATCGAGCCGGGTATCGCGCGCCTGGCGTCGGTCGCGCAATGGCGCCGCGGCACGAGGCAAACTAGCGAGGCTGCTGCCGCCGCCGGCTGAGCCGGAGGGCGCTGGCAATTAGAATCGGCGCGATCTGGCACTTGGGCTGTCGCGTTCCTGGACCTAGTTTCGTACGCAAAATAACGGACGCGCCGAGCTGCAGCATTCGCGCCAATCCGGCGCCGGGAGGACACATCATGAAAATGACGACCGAAGAGGGCTTCGTGAAAGTGTTACAGATGCACGGCATTGAGCACGTCTTCGGCATCATCGGTTCGGCCTTCATGCCGATTTCGGATTTGTTTCCGCAAGGCGGAATCAACTTCTGGGACGTCGCGCATGAATGCAACGGCGGCTACATGGCCGACGGTTTTACCCGCACCACCGGCAAGATGGCGATGGTGATCGCCCAGAACGGACCGGGCATCACCAATTTCGTCACCGCGATCAAGACTGCCTACTGGAATCACTCGCCGATGCTGCTCGTGACGCCGCAGGCGGCCAATCGCACCATCGGCCAGGGGGGATTCCAGGAAGTCGAGCAGATGGCGCTTTTCAAGGACATGGTCTGCTACCAGGAGGAAGTGCGCGACGCCGCGCGGGTGTGCGAAGTGCTGAACCGCGTCATCGAAAAAGCATGGCGCGGCTCGGCGCCGGCCCAGATCAATGTGCCGCGCGATTTGTGGACACAGGTGATCGATGTCGAATTGCCGCAGGTTGTCCGTCTCGAACGCTCGCCCGGCGGGCGCCAGGCCATCGAGGAAGCGGCAAGACTGCTGTCGGCAGCCGAGTTCCCGGTCATCCTCAACGGCGCCGGGGTGATCCTGTCCGGTGCCATCGACGCTTCGCGGCAACTGGCCGAGCGGCTGTCGGCACCGGCATGCTGCAACTACCAGCACAACGACGCGTTTCCCGGTTCGCATCCGCTCGCTTGCGGGCCGCTCGGCTACAACGGCTCAAAAGCGGCGATGGAATTGATCGCCAAGGCCGATGTCGTCCTCGCCCTCGGCACGCGGCTAAATCCGTTTTCGACCCTGCCCGGCTATGGCATCGACTACTGGCCGAAGACGGCGAAGCTCATTCAGGTCGACATCAACGGCGACCGCATCGGCCTGACCAAGAAGGTCGCCATCGGCATTCAGGGCGATGCCAGGCTGGTGGCCGAGCAGCTCCTAGAGAAACTTGGCGCCAAGGCCGGAGAAAAGGGCCGCAAGGAGCGCGAGGCGCTGATCCACCGCACCAAGTCGGCCTGGCTGCAGCAATTGTCCTCGATGGACCACGAGGACGACGATCCCGGCACGACCTGGAACGAGCGGGCGCGCAAGGCCCATCCCGAGCGGATGAGCGCGCGCATGGCATGGCGGGCGATCCAGGCGGCGCTGCCGAAGGAAGCGATCATCTCCTCCGACATTGGCAACAATTGCGCCATCGGCAATGCCTATCCGAGTTTCGAGGCCGGGCGCAAATACCTGGCGCCGGGCCTGTTCGGCCCCTGCGGCTACGGCTTTCCATCGATCATCGGCGCCAAGATCGGATGCCCGGACGTTCCGGTCGTCGGCTTTGCCGGCGACGGCGCTTTCGGCATTTCCATGAACGAAATGACTGCATGCGGCCGCAAGGAATGGCCGGCGATTACGATGATCGTGTTCCGCAACTTCCAGTGGGGCGCCGAAAAGCGCAACACGACGCTGTGGTACGACGACAATTTCATCGGCACCGAACTCGATCTCGACGTTCACTACGCCAAAATCGCCGACGCCTGCGGCCTCAAGGGCGTGCAGGTGACGACAATGGCGGCACTGACCGACGCGCTCGCCAAGGCGATCGACGACCAGATGCAACGCAAGATCACGACGTTCCTGGAAGTCATCCTCAACCAGGAGCTCGGCGAGCCGTTCCGCCGTGATGCGATGAAGCGGCCGGTCAAGGTCGCCGGCATCGACCGCAAGGACATGCGTCCGCAGGCCAACGTCTGATTTCAGATTTGAGCGCGATTGAGCCGACCGCCGGTCTGTTTACAGAAACCGGCCTAACCTTGCCGGCGCTTGCCTGGTGCGTCGTCGTGCTGCTCATCGCCGGCTTCGCCCGAGGCTATTCAGGTTTCGGGTTCTCGGCCATCGTCGTTGCCGGCACCGGTATCGTATCCAGCCCGGCGCTCGGAGTGCCGCTCGCAATCCTGCTCGAGGTGTTCGCCAGCCTCTTTCAGGCCCGCTCGATCTGGCGCCAGATCGCCTGGCGCGACGCGCTGGTGATGCTGGCGGGCAGCGTGCTCGGCAATCCGCTCGGCGTGTTCGTCCTCGAACGTGCGCCGGCCGACAAGCTGAAGATCGCCGTCTATCTCGGCGTGCTTGCCGTCTGCGCGATCCTGTTGCTGGCAAAAGCGAGCGAGCACCGGCTCGGCAACATCGCCTGGTTCGTCGTCGGGGTTGCCGCCGGCGTCGTCAACGGCGCCACGGCACTCTCGGGCCTGATCGTCGTCACGGTGATGGCGTTGACGGCGACGCCGGCCGCCCGCATGCGCGCGACGCTGATCGCCTACTTCTTCTTTTCCGATTTCTACACTGCCGCACTGATGATCGGACGCGGACTCGTCGGCGCGCCGGTGGTCATCCTGTTTGCCGGCGCGATACCCATCGTGGCTGCCGGCATCCTGCTCGGCTCGCGCCGTTTTCTTTCGGCTTCCGACGCCAAGTTCCGACGCGCGACCCTGCTGCTGCTGGCGGCGCTCGCGACGGTCGGATTGGCGGCGATGTTTTTGCGAATTGAGATCGGATGAGTATCGTATAGTTTACAGTCACTTAGAGTTGTTACGCGATAAAACGATTCAAAAAAATCAGGCGTTAAAGCATCGATTCAAAAGTGTTGATTCAACTCGGTCGCAAGACCGTAGGGACCCTTCTCAAGCCCGCGGACCGCGATGCGGAGCAGCGACGCGCCCGCGCCATTCGCCAAGCAGGACGCGGGCGGTGTTTGGAGCGCCGTCGAGATCGATCGCGATAGACGACGCCGGAAGGTCGGCGGCGGCATCGACTGCGGCGGCGAGCGACTGCGGATTGAGCTCGGTATCCGGCAGCGCGATCGCAAGCCCGCGATCGGCCAGCAAGGCGGCGCGGCGGCGTTGTTCGGTTTCGTGGCCGCCGCTGTGGGAGACAACGACGGCGCGGGCGTGCACGCGGAGCAGATCGCAGACGGTATTGTAGCCGGCGAGCGTGACGCAGATTTTGGCATCGGCAAAAACGCGCGCCAGGTCCTCAACATGCCGCACGACGCGCATGCCGGCGGGCGCCGAATCGTGCAGCGCCTGGAATTCGGTTTCAGAGCGCTCGCTGCCGGCGATTACTAGCCAGTCGCTCGGGTAATTCCGGCTGAGCGGCATCGCAGCCAGTGCCGCTTGGGTGATTGCCTGGCCGAAAGCGCCGCCGCCGGCGGCAACGACGACATCGGCGCGGTGCGAGGGCGGCCGGGACATGTCGGGCGGCGGCGGCGCCACCAGCCCGGTATAGCGAACCCGGTCAGCGATCGCGTTGGCTCCGGGCAATGTCGCGGCGATGCGAATGAGCTCGGGATCGCCATGGACGAGCAGCAGGTCGTAGCAATCGTGGAACCAGGCAAACGATTCTGAAAGCGATTTCGGCTTGCGGCCTTCCTGCAGGATGTCGCGCACCGAGGCGACCATCAGCGGGCGCCGCGTCAACGCCGCAGCGGCGCGGGTCAGCGGTTCGAGCTCGAAACGCATCTGCCGGCGCCCGAACGGCCATGTCTCGGTCAGGAAGATGTCGGGCTCGGCACGGGCAAAAAATGCCAACAGCGCGTCGCGGCGCGCGGCGAGCGCAGCCTTGCCGACCACCCTGCCCTCACCGTCAACCAGCGAGTCATAATTGTCGTCCGGCGACTTGACGGCCGGCAGCCACTCCACCGTCATGCCGGAAAGATCGATGCCGGGCAGACGCGTCCCGCCCCAGGCAAGCCTTACATCGGCTCCAGCGGCGGCCAGCGCGCGGGCAATGCGGCTGGCGCGGACGGCATGGCCGACACCGCGCAGATGCTGCACGTAGAAGAAAATAACCGGCCCGGCCGGGCTCAATTTGGCATCCTCACTTTGGTAAGCGAATTTCGCAGCTTGGCAATCAGTGCGCCGATCTGTGCGCGATGGTCGAACTTCTTGCGCGCCGTTGCGGACCCTGCCTTGCCGTAAGCCTGGCGCTGGCGCGGCGCCCGTGTCAATTTTGCGATAGCATCTGCAAGGCGGCGCGGATCGTCGGACGGGACCAGCAATCCGTTTTCGCCGTCGTGCACCAATTCGACGATGCCAGACATCGGCGTCGAAATCACCGGGAGCGCAAGAGCCAGCGATTCGACCATGACATTCGGCAAGCCGTCGCGATCGCCCGTCCGATCGATGCGGCAGGGCAGCACGAAGAGATCGCCGTCGACATAGGCGGCTATTACTTCTTCCTGCGGCCGGCCGCCGAGAAATTCGCAACGATCGATCAGGCCAAGCTGCGAGGCCTGCGCGCGTAACGTCTCGCGCAGCGGCCCACCGCCAATATGGGTCCAGCGCCATTGCAACTCTTCCGGCAGCAGCGCCAGCGCGTCCAGCAGCGTGTCGATGCCCTTCTTGGCGACCGCGCGGCCGACGGTTAGCAGGCGGATCGGATCGTTCGCGTCTGAGCCGTCGCGGGCCGAATGGTCGGCGGCCTCGGGAAATCTGGACAAGTCGATGCCGTGATAGACCAGCGCGAACCTTGGCTGGATCGTTGGCGTGGCGGCGCAGTTCTTCCAGCCCGCCGGCTGTGCAGGTCACGCACCAATCGCACTCGGAAAGCTTTTCGCGGATTTCCCAGTCCGGCGTCGTCCAGATGTCCTTGGCGTGGGCGGAAATCGCGAAAGGCAAGCCGGCGGCATGATCGCGCCATAGCGCGCGGCGGAAGCCGGCGTGTGCAGGAAATGGGCATAAAGATAGGAAAGACGAGGCGCAAACTCGGCGGCGATGACAAGTCCCTGCCCGAACCGGCGGACGCGATTGCGGGTGAAATCGCGGCCAAGATCGCGCAGGAAAGCCGCCCGCGCCCGCGCGGTAGCCCGGCAATTTACGGGCCTTGCGCCAGGCGCGAAAACACACGCAGCGGCTCTTCATGCAAGATATTCCGGCAAATAGCCGACCGGAGCGGGGATCTCGCGATGCACCGGGTGGACATGGCCGTCGGTCGGGTGGCGCAAGCGAAATGATTTCGAGGTCGAAACCGGCGCGCTGCAATTCGAGGATTTCCTGGGCGATGAAGGTTTCCGACAGCCGCGGATACCCCTTCACCACAACGCCGATGCGCCGATGGCCGAAATCGACCTGTCTAGCTTCCGACATGCAACGGCGCGCCCATGCGCTTTGCCAGCGGCAGCGCGCCGCGGCGATCGGCAATGAGCTGATCGAGGTCGTCGCAGAGAACGTCGAGACCGGCGAGGTCGGCGTCGGTCAGCGATTGCGATGGCAATGCCTGTTGCGGCAATGCCCGCAACGCCTTGGCCATGACCTGCGGTATCGACGCTTCCTCCGGCGTCAGCATTTGCGAATAGCCGAGCTCCCTCGCCCGGCTGGCGCGGATATATTGTTCCAGCCGCGGATGGGTGCGCGGTACGAACAGGGCCTTGCGATCGAAGGAAATCACTTCGCAGAAGGTATTGTAGCCGCACATGCCGACGACGCCGACCGCGCGCTGCAGCAGCACTTCCATTTGCAATTCGAAATCGACGACGGAAACATTGGACAAGTGCGAGGCCCGCAAGCGGATGCGCTCGCGGTTTTCCGATTTCATGAACGGGCCGAGCACCATGACGATAGGGTCATCGTTCTGGGCATCGTGCTCGCGCGCCGCCAGCACCTGTTCCATCAACTGGCTGCCGTCGCCGCCACCGCCGGCCGTCACCAGAATGAATTCCTCGGGCAGCATGTAGAGTTCGGCATGCTGGGTGACCGGCATCTCGCGGCGCAGGAAGCCGACATGGCGCATGCGCGCGGCCAGTTCAGGGCTCAGTTCAAGCCCGTCGAGCGGGTTCCAGAACTTTTTCGGCCCGTACACCCAGACGCGGTCGTAGTGCGCCTCCATCTTGCGCAACATGTCCTTGGAGGCCCACTCGCGCTCAAGCTTGTCGGGCGAATCCATGACATCGCGCAGGCCGAGCACCAGCCGCGTTCCCATTTCCTTGAGAATTTCCAGCGTTGGAACCAGTTCGCCGCGCAGCCCGAGCGGTTCCTTGTCGACGATGAAGACATCCGGCTGGAAGCTCTCGGCGGTCCGCTGGATGATCAGGTTGCGCATCGTCAGGATGTCTTCGATGATCGATATATTCGCCGACCGAAGTCGTATTCGCCGTTATAGAGCTTGATGACGCTCGGGATCTTGACGAAATCGACGCGGGCGCGGAAATCGAAGGCGCCGGCGATCTGCGAGCCGGAGATCAGGATAACGTTGACGCCCTTGAAGCGCTCGACGATGGCGTGCGCGATCGCCCGGCAGCGGCGCAGATGTCCAAGCCCGAACGTGTCGTGGCTGTACATCAGGACGCGGACATGTTCGAGACGCTTCATGCGGGCACCGGGCTGCAGATACGAATACCTGTTTCGAGAAACGGTTCTGCTGCGACCCGCAAAATCGGCCCGCTTGAAGCAAAGCCGTTTTTACCGCAGGTAACCGATCCAAGACAAGGCGCAACTTCAATCGTGATTGCTCGCCGCAGCGCTCATGGATCTGCCTTAATGACGTCGCGTCCCCGCATTGCCTTCTATGCGCCGCTGAAGCCGCCGGACCATCCGATCGCTTCAGGTGACCGGCAGATGGCGCGCATGCTGTTTGCGGCTTTGCAGCGCGCCGGCTTCGATGTGTTCCTGGCAAGCCGATACATTTCCTATTCCAAGCGGCACGGCGAGGAATACCTCAGCGAGCGCAGGTCCGGTGCAATTGCCGAGGCGGAACGCCTGATCGAAGAATGGGAGAGCAACGGCTCGGCGCCGGATTTGTGGTTCTGCTACCATCCGTACGACAAGTCGCCGGATTGGCTCGGCCTGGAAATCGCGACGCGGCTCTCGATCCCGATCGTCAATGCCGAACCCTGCAAGACCGGACAGGGGCCGAATGGCGAATGGCTTGCCCTGGCGGGTGGAGGCTCAGAAATCCATTGCTGCGGCGGAATGCAACATCGTGATGACGGAATCCGACCGCGCCTATCTGGCGACGTTCGTGCCCACCGAACGCTGCGAATTCCTGCTGCCATTCATCGACACCGACCTGCTGGTGGCCGATGCGAACTTGGCGGATCGCTGGCCGACCGCCGGTTGCCGGCTTGTGACCGTCGGCATGATGCGGCCGGGCGCAAAATGCGAGAGCTATCAGGTGCTGGCGCGGGCGCTGGCGCAATTCGCAGACCGCGACTGGTCGCTGCTGATCGCCGGAGACGGCCCGGAACTGGCGACCATCCGGGAATGGTTTGCCTTTGCCGGCGAGAGCGTGCGTTTCCTCGGCCAATGCGAACCCGGCCGCGTGCTGGCGCTGATGCGCGAAGCCGATATCCTTGCGTGGCCGGGATGCCGCGAAGCCTATGGCATGGTCTATCTGGAAGCAGCCGCGATGGGCACGCCGGCAGTGGCGCTCGCCAATATGGGCGTGCCTCTGGTGGTCGAAAACGAGCGCACCGGGTTGCTGGCCGACCCGGCCATCGAGGGCAGCTATGCCGACAGCCTGTCCAGGCTGATCGAGGATAGCAAATTGCGCGAAAAGCTGGCGCGCGGCGCACGGCAATTCGCCCTTGGCGAACGATCCGCTGCGCCGGCAGCGAAATTCCTGCAGACCGTCATCACCCGCGTTCTGGCGCAATGGAGCGGTCGCAATGGATGATCGGGCCGAGGAGATTTCCTGGCCGCTGGCGACGGCAGAACTGGCACGCTGGCACGATGCCGGACTGAAGCCGAGAATGTTCCTGCGCGACGACGATGCGGTTTCGCGAACTGCGGAGCTGGAGCGGCTGATCGGATCATGCCGCCGGCACCGGATACCCCTGCTATTGGCGGCAATCCCGGCACGCGCGGACGAAAGCCTCGGCAATGTGGTGCGCGACGCGGGCTTCATCACCGGTGCCGTGCATGGCTATGCCCATATTAACCATGCGCCCGTCGGGACCAAGTCGTGCGAACTGGGATTAGACCGACCGGCGTCCGTAGTGCTTGAAGAACTGCGGCAAGGCCGAACGAAATTGCATTCGCTGTTCGGCCGTATCTCCGGATTGGTGGTGCCGCCGTGGAACCGCATCGATCCGCAGATCGCCGCCCGCGTTGGCGAAGCCGGTTTCGCCGGCATCAGCGCCCATGGCTGGGAGACATTTGATGGTGTTGCCGCAGTGAACTGCCACATCGACTTGATTCACTGGTCGGCGGGCGGCACCGGCCGGCCGCTCGGTTGGCTCGACGAACAAATCGCTGAAAATCTGGCGACTGCCCGACATCGCCGTGGCGTTGCGATCGGCATACTTGCCCACCACCTTGCGCACGACGCCGCGGCATGGCACGGGCTGGAATCGATCGCTGGCGCGCTTTGCCGCTCCGGAGGTCGAATGGGTCGCAGCCGACAGCCTGCTTGCCGTATCGGCTCAGGCGTAGGGATCGGCGGCGTCGCGCAAGCCGTCGCCGAAGAAATTGAAGGCGAGGATCACCAGGATCACCGGAGCGACCGGCCACATCAGCCAGGGATAGAGCGCGACGACGTTGATGTTCTGGGCTTCGTTGAGCAGCACGCCCCAGGAGACGACCGGCGGGCGCAGGCCGAGGCCGAGGAAGGACAGCGCGGTTTCGCCGAGGATCATCGTCGGAATCGTGATCGTTGCCGAAGCGATCAGGTGGCTCATGAAGCCGGGGATCAGGTGTCGGCCGATGATGCGGGACGGCCCAGCACCCAGCAGGCGGGCGGCCAGCACGTAGTCCTCCTCGCGCAGCGACAACAGCTTCGAGCGCACAGCACGGGCAAGCGAAGTCCATTCGAGCATGCCGAGGATCAGCGTGATGCCGAAATAGACCAGGATCGGGCTCCACGTCACCGGCATGATCGCGGCCAGCGCCAACCACAACGGGATCGTCGGCAGCGACTGGATGACCTCGATGATGCGCTGGACGATGAGGTCGACAACGCCGCCATAGTAGCCGGCAAGGCCGCCGATGACGATGCCGAGGACGAAGGAGACGGCGACGCCGAACAGGCCGATGGTGAGCGAAATCCGCGCCCCGTAGGTGATGCGCGAAAGCACGTCGCGGCCGAGGCGGTCAGCGCCGAGGAAAAAGAATTCGCCACGCTCGGCCGGGCAGACCAGATGCAGGTTGCCGGGGATCAGCCCCCAGAAATCGTAGTCGTCGCCGCGGCAAAAAAAGCGCAGCTTCTGAACCTGCTTGGTGTTGTCGGTATAGACGCGTTTCAGCGTCTTGAGGTCGAGCTTCTGGCTTGTAGCCATAGACGAACGGCCCGACGAATTCGCCTTCATGAAACAGGTGCACCGATTGCGGCGGCGCGTAGATGAATTTGGCGCTGCGCGATTCCAGCGAATACGGCGCGAGGAATTCGGAAAAAAGAATGGCGACATAGGTCAACAGGAGAAAAACCCCGCACCACACCGCGACGCGATGGCGCTTGAACTTCCACCACATCAGCCGCTTTTGCGACGCCAGATAGAGACGTTCCTGGTCCGGCGTCATCCGTTCGATCGCTTTGGGATCGAACGGCTCGCGCGAGACGAAATGCTCCATGGCCGGCGAAGCCGGCAATCCTTTCTGCTTGCCGGCCGGCTTGGCGTAGTTCATCGGCTGACCCCGCCTGCAAGGCGGATGCGCGGGTCGAGCAACGCCAGCGCGATGTCGGAGATGAGCACGCCGATCACGGTCAGGAAGGCCAGCATCATCAGGAACGAGCCGGCCAGATACATGTCCTGGCTCTGCAGCGACGAGATCAGCAACGGACCGGTCGTCTGCAGGCTGAGCACGATGGCGACGACCTCGGCGCCGGAAATCACCTTCGGCAGTATGCCGCCGATGTCGGCGATGAAGAAGTTCAGCGACATGCGGAACGGATATTTCATCAGGGCGCGGAATTCGGGCATGCCCTTGGCGCGCGCGGTGGTCACGTAGGGGCGGCGCAATTCATCGAGCAGATTGGCGCGCACGCGCCGGATCATGCCGGCGGTTCCGGACGTGCCGATGACGATGACCGGAATCCACAGATGTTCGAGCACCGAGACGAATTTCGCCCAGCTCATCGGCTGGCCGATGAATTCAGGATCGTAAAGACCGCCGATCGAGGTGCCAAACCATTCCTTGGCAAAAAACAACATGACCAGCGCGAGCAGGAAATTCGGCGTCGCCAGCCCGAGCAGGCCGATGAAGGTCAGGCCGTAATCGCCCCAACTATATTGATGCGTTGCCGAATAGATGCCGATCGGAAACGCGATCGCCCAGGTGAACAGGATGGTGAAGAAAGTGACGATGATCGTCAGCCACAGCCGATCGCCGATCACATCGCGGACCGGCAATTCGTATTCGAAAGAGTAGCCGAGGTCGCCGTGCAGGAGACCCCAGGCCCATTTGAAGTAGCGCTCATAAGCCGGAAGGTCGAAACCGTAGTGTTGGCGCAGGAACTCGATCCTGGCCGGATCGACCTTCTCGCCGGAGGAGAGCAGTGCCGTGACATAGCTCTCGAAATAGTCGCCCGGCGGCAGCTCGATCAGGACGAAGACGAGGATGCTGATCAACACCAGCGTCGGCACCATGTAGAGGGCGCGTTTGAGGATGTATGCCAGCATGGCGCTCGCCCGGCCCCGCCGTCCGTTTCCCTACTGATCGAACCAGAACGTATCGGGCCGGTAAACTCCGAAATACGCGGTCGGTTCCCAGGTGAAAATCCCGTCCTCCGGCACGTTATGCAGTTTCTTGTTCACGACCACCGGCTGGCGGGCATTGTTGACGGTGCCAATGGTGAAGACATTGTCGACATAGCCTTTGATCATCTCCTGCCAGATCGCACGGCGCTCCTCACGCGTTGCGGCAACCAGCCACTGGTTAAAGAATTCCAGCTGGTGGGCGGCTTCGGGCATGTCCGGCGGCTCGCCGGCCTTGCCGCGCGAGGCATAATAGTCGCCCCATTTCGGCCACTGCAGCTGCGCCTGCGACGTCGGCGCCATCTCCTGCGGACTCATGTCGGCTGAGGCAACCGCGTTGTCCATGCCGGAAAAGACCGACATCTGGGTCTCGCCGTTATAGGCGCGGCGGCGGAAGATGTCGCGCTGGGAAGCGCGCACGAACAGCTTGATGCCGACCTTGGCCCACTGGTCGGTGATCAATTCGAGGACGTCGGTTTCTTCCGTGCTCTCGCCCGAGCTCTCGACGGTGATCTCGGCGCGCGCTCCAGAAGGCAGCAAGCGGATGCCATCGCTGTCGCGGGCTGCCAGTCCGGCCTCGTCCAGCAGTTGGTTGGCGAGATCCGGATCGTATTGCGACCAAGCATCGCGGAACTCGTCCTTATACAGCGGCGAACCCGGCATCACCGTATTGGCGCTCGGCGTCGCCAGGCCGAAATAGATGACCTCGTTGATCTCTTCGCGGTCGACGGCGACCGATAACGCCCGGCGGAATCGGACATCGCGCAGCAGGCCGCGCCAGACCGGATCGGCGACGTTGAGGTTGGGAAACAGCGCAACCTGCGAACCCTTTCCGGTCGACCACAGGAAGCAGTTGAAGCCGTATTTCTCTTCGTTCTCTTTCAGGAAGGTGAAATTGTCGAAGCGGATATAGCGGCCCTGCAGGTCGCTTTCGCCGGTGCCGGCCTTGGCAGGAATAACGTCGGAAGACACGACGTCCATGACCAGCGAATCGACATAGGGCAGTTGGTTGCCGTCCGGGTCGACGCGATGGAAATACGGATTGCGTTCGAAAACGAAACGTTCCGAGGGCGGGGCGGTTACGTTGCGCCATGGGTCGAGCGTCGGCAAATCCGGGTTTTCGGGGCGGCGCTGGCGCTGCATGCGCGTGTGCAAAGCGGCCCATCCGTCGACCTTGGCTTCCTCGACCATCTTCTGGAGTTTGGCCGGGTCGGCGTATTTGGCGTGGAACTGTTTGAGATAGTGGGCGGGCCGATAGATATAGACCGGCGCCGGTGCCGCAAGGGCGGGCAGGAAGGCCGGGTTCGGCTTGGTCCAGGTAAAGCGGAAGGTCAAAGGATCGATGACCTCGAATTTCGGCTCCTCGCCGTCAACGAGCATTTCGCTCGGCATCTCTTCGCCGCCCAGCGTCGGATCCTTGGCCATGTCCTCCCAGAAATAGCGAATATCCTCGGACGTGAACAAATGGCCATCCGACCACTTGTGACCTTCGCGAATCTTGAAGGTGAACTGGCGGCCCTCGACCACATCAAAGCTCTCGAGGATATCCGGCGCCAGGTTGAATTCGTGGTCGTAGCCGACCAGCCGCGCATAGGTATAGACGGTGATCTGGCCGATATCCTTGGCCGAGCCCATCAACGTGTGGATAGAGCCGCCGTATTTGCCCAGCTCCTTGTTTTCGCTGGCGTAGTCGACGACGAGCGGGTGCCTCGGCAGCCGCTCGGCCAGCGGCGGCAGCTTGCCGGCGGCGACCAATTCGGCGACTTGCGGCGCTTCGCCGCTCCACGCCGGAAACGCCAGCAGCGCCAGCATGACTACAGCCAGTCCAATTCCACGCATTGCAACTCCTCCCAACTGCATACTCATTGCAGCAACTCCCTTGCGTCGCAGCTTTTTTGGGCCAGCACGAAATGGCCGGCCTGAATTTCGATCCCCGACAATTCATCCCGGTCGTCGGCGACGAACGCCTTCCCCCACTGGCTGACGTCGTCGGCGCCGGAGTAGCGGATTTTGGCGAAATCCAGAAGACGATCCAAATCCGGAAACGGAACCGACGCCAAGAGTGCCTTGGTATAGGGGTGGACGGGCCGCTCGAACAGCAATTTGCGCGGCGCGATTTCGACTACGCGCCCCTTGCACATCACCGCGATGCGGTCGGCGACGTAGTTCACCACTGCCAGGTTGTGCGAGATGAACAGGCTGGTCAGGCCTAGCTCGGAGCGCAGGTCGTTCAACAGATTGAGAATTTGCGCCTGGACCGAAACGTCGAGGGCCGAAACCGGTTCGTCGCAGATCAGGATTTCCGGCCGCAGCGCCAATGCCCGGGCGATGCCGATGCGCTGTCGCTGGCCGCCCGAAAACGAATGCGGATAGCGATTGAGGAAACGCGGGTCGAGCCCGACCAGAGTCATCAGGTCGACGATTTCCTTTTTGCGCGAATGGGCATCGCCGATGCCATGGACGATGAAGGGTTCCTCGAGGATGTTGCGCACGGTCATGCGCGGATTGAGCGAGGAAAACGGATCCTGGAAGATCATCTGCACCTGGCGACGAAACCCGTGCAATTCTTCGCCGCGCAATCCGAGCACGTCGATCATGCCGTGATTGGAGTCGATCCAGACTTCGCCGGAAGTCGCAGTCAGGGCGCGCAGAAGAAGCTTGGAAACGGTCGTCTTTCCCGACCCCGATTCGCCGACGAGGCCGAGGCACTCGCCGCGTTTGATGGCAAAACTGACGTCGTCGACGGCCACCACGTTCCTGCTGCTGTCGGCGCGAAAAAAATTGCCCGAGCGCACGACAAATTCCTTGCGCAGGTTCATGACTTCTATGTGCGGTGACTGACTTTCGTCGGCCCCGCCGACCTGGAACCGGCCGCGCAATTTGGCGATCGCCTTGGCATTTTCCTCGCCCATGTCGCGCAGTGAAACCAGCCGTTCGCCCGGCTTCATTTCAAAGTGCGGCACGGCTGCCATCAATGCCACGAGGTAGGGATGCTCGGGACGGCGAAAGATGGTTTCGACCGGGCCGGCCTCCATGACCCGGCCATGATAGGCGACGACGACCTCGTCGGCCATGTTGGCCACGACGCCGAGGTCGTGGGTGATCAGTAGGATCGACGTAGCGAACTTGCGCTGCAGTTCCTTCATCAGGCCGAGGATCTGGGCCTGGACGGTGACGTCGAGCGCCGTCGTCGGTTCGTCGGCGACGACCATGGCTGGATTACAGATCAGCGCCATGGCGATGACGGCGCGTTGGCGCAGGCCGCCCGACAATTCGAACGGATAGCGCTCATAGCCCCTGGCTGGATCGGGAAACCCGACCAGCTTGAGGACGTTCTCGGTTTCCTTGCGCGCGGAGGCGTGGTCCATGCGCTGGTGCAGGCGCAGGGCCTCCTCGATCTGGTTGCCGATGGTGTGCAGCGGCGACAGCGCCGTCATCGGCTCCTGGAAAACCATCGAAATGCGGCCGCCGCGCAGCTTATAGAGATAGGGATCTCCGTCGGCGAGCTTGGCGATGTCGATCGGCCCGTCCGGCCGCTTATCGTCAAAAAACAGGATCGAACCGCGATCAATTTTTCCGTTGCGAGGCAATATCCGCAGGATCGACTGGGCGATGACCGATTTACCCGATCCGGATTCGCCGACAAGGGCCAAGACCGTTCCCCGGCGGACAGCGAAGCTGACGCCGCGAACCGCGTCCACCCTACCCCCCTGAATCGCGAAGGATACGTGCAAATCCTCCACCTTCAGGATCAGGTCCGCTGCCTCCTGCATGCCCTACAAGCCCCTCTGCAGCCGACATCCCCTCGGCCTTTCCCGGGTGCGCCGATGCCGGTCCAGAGCCTTGGCACACCGTTTCATGAAAGCAAAGTGACGGATCGCACATCCTGCGGCAAGTAACTATGCCATTTTAGCGCTGGGCTGGGCACTACCTGTCGTCGGTCGCGGCGGACCGGCTCTTCTTGCGACCGGCGACAACTTCCTCGGCCGCGGCGGCCACCGCCTGTTTTTGTTCCTGCGTGTGCGAGGCGCCCTCGTCGGCGATGCGGACGGTCACCGCCCGGTCGGCGAAGCGGATGCCCTCCTTGCGAAACAGTTCGTGGATCGACGCGTAGACAACCTTGCGGATCGTCCACTGGTTGTCGGGCTTGGTCATGAACTTGACCCGCAGGATCAACGCCGAATCGTCAATCTCGACAACGCCCTGCGATTTCAGCGGCTGCAGGAAATTCTTGCCGACCTCGGGATGGTTGAGCAGTTCGATGCCGAGCTTCTTGACCAATTTGCGGACCTTTTCGATATCGGTATCGAAAGTCAGCCGCAGCGGCAGCTTCATGATGACCCAGTCGCGCGAGTAATTGGTTAGCTGCTTGATCTCGCCGAAGGGTATCGTGTGCAACGGGCCATTGTGGTGGCGCAACTGGAACGAGCGCAGCGAAATCTTTTCGACGGTGCCGCGCACGTCGCCGAGTTCGACATATTCGCCCTTGCGGAACGCATCGTCGAACAGGAAGAAGCCCCCGGAAAAGATATCGCGGATCAAGGTCTGGGCGCCGAAGCCGACCGCCAGGCCGACAACGCCGGCGCCGGCAAACAGTGGCGCCACATCGACGCCGAGGTTGGATAGAACGATCATCCCGGCAACGGAGATGATGACGACGGTCAGCACGTTGCGAACAAGCGGCAGCAGAGTGCCGAGCCGGGTGGCACCATGCCCTGCCGGTTCGTCTTCGAGCAGCGTCGGATCGAGCGGCACGAATTCGCCTTCCGCGGCGAGTTTGGCATCGGCGTAAATCGCGACCGCGCGGTAGGCGATCCAGGCAACGAAAACCACGGCAAGCGTACTCATGAATGCGGAGACGACGCTGCGCCCGTCGGCGGTGCGCACGTTCCACACCTCGAAGACGAAGCCCAGCGCAAAAAATGTCACCAGCAGCGCAGCCGCTTGCTGCACCAGCGGGCGGAACATCGGGGTATAGACCGGCAGCGTTTCATGGGCCGCGGTAACGACATTTTCGATCGTCTGCTCGCCCTGTGCAGTGCCGTTGGTTTCGGCCTCTTGATGGGCCTGCTCCTCCGCTCGGCGGTGCTCACGTTCGTGACGCCGGGCAATTCGCAATTTGGCGTCGAAGGCCGCCCGGCGCGAGCGATAGTACCGTTCGATCAGCAGGTACAGGATGCTGTAGACGCCGATGCCGGCAAGGAAGGCGACCGCCGGCGCCGAAATCAGGATATTGGCGCTGGGCAGGCCGAGCAGCAGACGTACAATACTGACGATCGTGGCTACGACCAGGTAAACCAAGCCAACGACGTACCAGCTGCGGGCGATCACTCGCAGCCACAACGGCTTGGATTCGACCTCGCCGGCGCCGAGAATGGCTCCGGCAACCGCCTTGCGATGCTTGATCGTCAGAAAACCGATCAGGGCAGCGGCGATGAACGACGCCAGGATCAGCAGCAGCTTGTTGGCATCGCCGTCGAGATCGAGGCTGCCGACCCAGGCGCTCAGGCCAAGCACGGCGACGGCAACCGCGAACACCCAGTTGAGCTCGCGGAAGATCGCCTTGGCGTCCTCGTCCGACAGGTTCAGCATGCGGTGGCTGGGAACATCCGGAGCAAACAGGTTGAAGCCGATCACCTCGCGTGAAATCCGCCACATGCAATAGCCGGCAACGATGATGAATATGGTCGAACGCGAAGGCTCGTGGCCCGTGTCGAAAACAATGGCGACGAGCATGGCAACGGCGAACAGCAGCACGGTGTAGACGATTTGCAGGGAAGCGCGGAACAGCAGATAGCCGATGCGCTCGCCATCGTCGCGTGGATGGGGGGTCCACATGTAGCGGAAATGCTCGCGTCCCCAATAGCCGATCAGGCGGCGCGGGAAATATCCGAGCAGTATGCCGACGAGCGCGGTCAGTACCGCGATTGGAAGCCAGCGCAGCGAGCCGTCCGGCGAGATGATCTCGAATGCCGACGCGATCCGGCGCGGCATGTCGGGAGCGGTAGTCACCAGGCGTCGAATTTCCTCGCGCAGACGGACGCCCATGTCCATGCCCATGTCGGATGGCGTCGCCGTCGCGGCGGCCTGCTTTTGCTCCGGCGTGATGATGATGAGGGTGGAGCCGTCCTTCTTGGCCTGCTCGACCAGCGCGCCATAATCGCCGGCGCCCTTGCCATTGTCCTTCGCGACACCGGCGGCGAACTGGCCGAGCAAAAAGCCCAGGCCGAGGATTGCAATTGCAAGCGCGCGCATCTGCTCCGCCTCCCCAGGTTTCGGCCGAATCGACTCAACCGGAAATCCGGCTGCCGGCAACCATATCAAAGATCGTGGTATTGGCGAAACCAGCCGACGAAACGCGACAGACCGGTCTCCAGCGGTGTGTTCGGCTCAAACCCATAGTCGCGGCGGATCGCCTCGATGTCGGCATAGGTTGCCGGAACGTCTCCAGGCTGCATCGGCCGTTCGACGCGCACCGCGTTGCGGCCGGTCAGCTTTTCCAGGATCGCAATGAAATCGTTCAGGTTTTCCGGGTTGGCGTTGCCGATATTGTAGATCGCGTGCGGCACCTCGCGGGTGCCGACCGGACCCGTCGCGGCGACCTTGACGATGCCGCCGACAATGTCGTCGATGTAGGTGAAATCGCGCAGCATATCACCGGAATTGAACACCTCGATCGGCTTGCCGGCGAGGATATCGCGGGTGAAAGTCCAATAGGCCATGTCGGGCCGGCCCCACGGCCCGTACACGGTAAAGAACCGCAAACCGGTCAATGGCAGGCGGTAGAGATGGGCATAGGTATAGCCAATCAATTCGTCGGCGCGCTTGGTCGCGGCGTAGATGGAGACCGGATGGTCGGCCGGGTCGGTCTCGCGGAACGGCAGATCGGCGCGACCGCCATAGATCGAGCTCGACGAGGCGTAGCACAGATGCTGCAGCCCTCGAGACCTCTCGCGATTTCCAGGACGTTGACGTGGCCGAGTACATTGGCGCGGACATAGGCCTGCGGGTTTGTCAGCGAATAGCGCACGCCGGCCTGGGCGGCGAGATGGACGACACGGCGGATTGCCAGGCCGGCCGTCGCTTGTCGCAGTGAATCGAAATCGGCGATGTCGCACTCGGCGAACGAAAACGCCTTTTGGTTTGCGAGGCGGGCCAGGCGCGCGCGCTTCAGATCGACGGAGTAATAGTCGTTGAGATTGTCGATGCCGCGAACGGTCTCGCCAAGCGCAAGCAGCGCTTCGGCGACATGATATCCGATGAAGCCGGCAGCGCCGGTGACCAGCCAAGTCATGGCGGCGATGTAGCGGAGCGGATCAGCCCGCGCAATCGCGCTCCCCCTGCATTGCAGAGGCGAAAGCGGCTGGCGGATTACGAAGCACGAAATCCGTCAGCCGTTTCCAGTGTGGCCGCATGTCCCCGTGCAGCCAGCGCGCCACAATGCCCAGACTGAGGCGTGCTCCCCTTGCCGGCGCCCCCGACGCCGGTCGTTCGCCGTTTGGCGGCGAATGCTTGATACCGTGCTTCTGCAGGCACGGCTTAGATGTGATCACGCCTCAGTTGCGCTGCAGCCAGTCGCGCGCGGCGCGCTGGGCTGTAGCAATCTGCTCGCGGGTCATCTCGGTTGCGATTTCCTCGCGGCGTGCCTTGGCGGCGGTCAAGCCGCGGAACGCAGCAATGTTGAACCACTTGTGTGCGGCGATCACGTCGGTCATGCCGCTGCGCCCGGTCGCACAAAGCAGTCCGAGCTCGAAAATCGCTTCCGGATTGGAAATCGATGCGCTTGCCAGGATCGCATCCGCCGGTTCGTACTGGGCCATTTTCTTTTCCCCTTTGGTCGGTTTGCGCCGCTGCCTCGTGCGGTGCCCGATTTCTGATTTTGTTCGTCCCGGACCGGTTGATCCGATCTCGTTTGCGTTGACCCCAGCATGCCGTCCCGGCTTGAAACAGGCGTAAAAATTCGCGGTTAATGCGGCCGGAATCAAAGAAAAACGAAGCGTAAAATTTACTCCCGATTCACCTAGGAATCTTCATTTTATCAATAAGTTATCGGAAAATATCAAATCGATTGGCAGGGCGGCGAGCAACAATTCGATAACCAAGAAACGCGGTCGCCGGCGATGATCTCCGCTCGCGACGGGCAGCGGGTGCGGCGGCGGCGACTGCCTTGGCGACGCGGTTGCCGGCATGCTAGATCGGCGCAATGGCACGCGGACGCATTGCGGCCCGGCGCCGCACAGGAGGACTTAGATGAGGAAATACGCTGCGCAGATCGCCGCCGTTTCTGCGATCCTGATTGGAAGCGCCAGCTTCGCTGCCGCCGATCCAATCGAAGGCACCTGGAAGCGCCCCGAAAGCAAGGGCGGTACGCTGGAGATCATCGCAAAATGCGCTGATGCATTCTGCGTGACGGTCGGCAGCGGCGACTACAATGGCAAAAAGGCCGGATCGTTCAAGAAGAACGCCGACGGCACTTACTCGGGAAAGCTTACCGAGATGAAGACCGGGATCAGTTTTAGCGGCACGGGCACGGTCACCGGCAACACCTTCACCATGAAGGCGTTCGGCGGCTTCGTCAAAGAGGATTGGGCTCGCCAATAGCGCCGTCATCAAATTGGGCGATGCGAAGGGGCCGATGTGGCCCCTTATTAAATTTGCCTGCGGCGCAGTCGCTGCAAGTCCCTTCGCCTAGTCGGCGCTCAGTCCGGCCGAAGCGTTGGTAACCTCGGCACTATCAACCGGTTACCGTCTCTGCTTCGTAGCCACCATCCTGACGCCACCCATCTTGCGCTCTTGAATGAGGTCGACAAATCGGATGTAGGACTGGTGGAATGCATCGTGCCCGATTGGGGTGCCAGCCTGCCAGGCCTCTTCCCGCAGCAGCTGATACATTGCCAGTCGTTCCTTCAGAATTGGTCCCCATTCTTCCGTCAAATCTTTCGTCGAAATCACTTTGAAGCCAACGCTTTCTACCAGACTGCGATATTCTGGGATCGACCGAAGAGGCTGAATGGCCATTCCTTCCCACATCAATTGCGCATCAGCAGCGGTAAGCGGCTGATGCGCTATCCAATCCGTGAATGCCAATCGTCCATCTGTTCCAGAATACGAAAAGCTTCGGCAACCGCTCTCTTCACATCGGGAACGTGGCAAAATGCTTCTTGGCTAACGACAGCGTCGATGCTCGCGTCAGGAAGCGGAACGTCCATCACGTTGCCCTCGACAATCCGGGGTCACGCCAATCTTGGCAATCAGAGCTGGCCGTCAAAACAACAAATGGCGACGAGCAAAAAGGCGAAATGCCACGCGGTTGCATGCGGTGCTTAAGCAAATCAAGCAAACCCCCATTTCCTGTCTCAGGCTTTCCGAGCCCTTTGCCCGAACAGCACCTTCTGCGCTTCCTTGTCGGTGGCGAGGTTCGACTTGGCGCGGATGTCCTTGCCGATGTCGATGCCCTTGTGCACCGCCGGGCGCGCTTTCATGCGATCCAGCCAGGCGCGCAGATTGGGAAAATCGTCCATGTTCTGGCCCTGGCGTTCGTAGGGAATGACCCAACCGACGCAGGCCATGTCGGCGATGGAATATTCGCCGGCGAGGTATTGGCGATCGGCCAGGCGGATGTTCATGACGCCGTACAGGCGATTGACCTCGTTGGTGTAGCGGTCGATGGCATAGGGGATCTTTTCGGGCGCATAGTTGCGGAAATGATGTGCCTGGCCGGCCATCGGCCCCAACCCGCCGACCTGCCAGAACAACCATTGATCGACTTCGACACGGCCGCGCTCTTCAGCCGGATAGAAGCGGCCGAACTTGCGACCGAGATATTGCAGGATAGCGCCGGATTCGAAGATCGAAATCGGTTTTCCGCCCCTTTTTCCATCCGAAGACGGCCCGTCGGGGTCGACGATGGCCGGCATGCGATTGTTCGGCGAAATTTTCAGGAATTCGGGCGTGAACTGCTCGCCGCGGCCGATATTGACCCAGTGAATCTCGTAGGGAACACCGAGTTCCTCGAGCATGATGGTGATCTTCCAACCGTTCGGCGTCGGCCAGTAATAGAGATCGATTGGTTTTGCTGCTTGCATCGTGGCCCCGCCCGTGTTGTTGCCGAAATACCTGCCCAATGCATATGGCCGAAGCCGTCCGCCGGACAAGGCCGCAGCCAAATTCGGGTCATGAATTGTCGGTGAACGGCCGCGGACTGCGGCAGCGCTGCCGGGAGGAGATAGCGACATCCGGGTCCGGCCGATATATAAGCATGCATGAAAAATGAATCGACCATCGCTCCGGCCGATCTGCCGGTCCAAACTCCGGAACTGGAAAACCACACCCTCCATACCGACGCCAATGCCGCGGTCGCGGCATTGCAACGCCTTTATGCCGTTTCGACCGGTTTCCTGCGCGACCGGTTCGCCGCGATCATGGCCGGCGAGCCGATCAAGGCGCACTATCGTGCCTTCTATCCGGAGGTCCGGTTCTTTACCTCGAGCTATGCCAAGGTCAACTCGCGCCTGGCGTACGGTCATTTCAGCGGTCCCGGCGAATACGCCACCACGATCACGCGGCCGGACCTGTTCGCCGATTACCTGAAACGCCAGATCGGCCTGATCATCGCCAATCACGGCGTCCCGGCCGCGGTCGGCTATTCGCAGACGCCGATCCCGCTGCATTTTGCCTTTGCGGAAGGCCACCACGTCGAGGGATCGGTTGCCGACCGCTTCACCCGCCCGCTTGCGCGACGTGTTCGACGTGCCGGACCTGTCGATGACCGACGACCGCATCGCCAACGGCGATTATGATGGGCCGGCCAACGCTGCCCCAGCCGCTGGCGCCGTTCACGGCGCCGCGCATCGACTATTCGCTGCACCGCCTCGCCCATTATACGGCGACGCGGCCGCGCTTTTTCCAGAACTACGTGCTGTTCACCAACTACCAGTTCTACATCGACGAGTTCGTGCGCCACGCGCGCCAGGTGCTGGCCGAAGGCGGCCACGGCTACACTGCCTTCGTCGAGCCGGGCAACGTGGTGACAGCGGCCGGGCAAAGCGCGGCCAGCGAAGGCAAGGCGCCGGCGCGGCTGCCGCAGATGCCGGCCTATCACCTGGTGCGCGACGGCCATAGCGGCATCACCATGGTCAACATCGGCATCGGCCCGTCCAACGCCAAGACGATCACCGACCATATCGCGGTGTTGCGGCCGCATGCGTGGCTGATGCTCGGCCATTGCGCCGGACTGCGCAACTCGCAATCGCTCGGCGACTACGTGCTGGCGCACGCCTATGTGCGCGAGGACCACGTCCTCGACGACGACCTGCCGGTGTGGGTGCCGATCCCGGCGCTGGCCGAAGTCCAGGTGGCGCTGCAGGAAGCGGTGGCCGAGGTGACGGGGCTTTCGGGCTACGAATTGAAGATGGTCATGCGCACCGGCACGGTCGCGACCATCGACAACCGCAACTGGGAACTGCGCGACCAGACCGGGCCGGTCAAGCGCCTGTCGCAATCGCGCGCGATCGCCCTCGACATGGAATCGGCGACGATCGCCGCCAACGGCTTCCGCTTTCGCGTGCCCTATGGCACGCTGCTATGCGTCTCCGACAAGCCGTTGCACGGCGAACTGAAACTGCCGGGCATGGCGACCGATTTCTACAATCGCCAGGTCGCCCAGCACCTCATCATCGGCATCAAGGCGCTGGAGAAATTGCGCGACATGCCGGCTGAGCGGCTCCATTCGCGCAAACTCCGGAGCTTCAACGAGACGGCGTTCCAGTAGTGTCCTGAAGTCGATCTCAGCTTGCGGAATTCGTTCATGATGTCGCGCTTATAGTGGCGCCATGATTCGCCGCCTTCTCCTCCTCTCCATGCTCGGCCTCAGCGCGGCAATTGCGCTCGGCTTCCTCGGCTTCGCGCATCCGGCATTCGACACGATCGCCCAGTTCCGTCTGCACTTTGGCGCGACGTTGATTGCCTTGGCGGCGCTATGGACGATCCGCTGCAGCCGTGTTCCGGCGCTACTGTTTGCCGGCGTCGGATTTGGCGCAATCGTGTTCAGCGCGCCGGGACTGGCTGGGGTTGCGACCCGCGACCGGGCGATCACCGGCGAGGCCGTGCACAGTCTGCTGCAATTGAACCTGCGCTACGACAATCCCGAACCGGAACGGGTTTTCGAGACGATGGGCCGGCTCGATGCCGACTTGTTGAGCCTCAACGAAGTGTCGCGCGCCTGGCAGAAAAAGCTGGAGAAGCCGCCTGACCGGATATCCGTATTCCTACCATTGCCCGGAATGGTCTCGCTACGGCGGGGTAATGATCTTTTCGAAATTCGCATTCGTGCCGGGCAGCGAATTCTGCGGCACCTATGCCGCGCTGGCGCTCAACGATGTCGTCATCGACGGCCGCACCGTCACGATCGGATCGGCGCATTTGCGCTGGCCATGGCCGGCAAGCGGGCCTCGGCTGGTGACCGCCTTGACGCCGAGACTGCGCACCCTTGGCGCCGATGCGCTGATCGCCGGCGACTTCAACGCCGTGACGTGGTCGGCGCTGCTTTCCCGATTTGCGCGCGAAGGCGGATTGACGATTGTCGACGGCATCGGCCCGTCATGGCTGCACCGCTGGTTTCCCGAAGGAATGATTGCGATTGCCGGGTTGCCGATCGACCAGGCGCTGATGAAGGGCGATGTCCGGGTGGTTAGCGCGCGCACGTTGCCGCCGGTTGGCTCCGATCACCTGCCGGTGCTGGTCGAATTCGTCGTGCGCGACACCGAGTGCTGCAAGAAAAAGTAAAGCGCCGCAGGCGATCGGCATGCGGCGCCGGTGATTCGTCAATTTCGCCAGCTTCAGGCAACGGTCAGATTGCCCGCCGCGGATTTGCCGGTACGCTTGTCGGTCAGGATCTCGTAGTTGACCTTCTGGCCTTCAGCCAGACCCGTCAGGCCGGAACGCTGAACCGCGGAAATGTGGACGAACACGTCCGGGCCGCCCTCGTCGGGCTGGATAAACCCATAGCCCTTTGTGGTGTTGAACCATTTCACGGTTCCAGTCTTCATAGGATAGTCCTTTCAGTTCATTCGTGCTTGCCGGCCCCTCGCCAGCAAGGTCGCCATCGATGTTTTTGGACGGGAGCGCTGGGGGTAGCGCCACGCAAAAAGCGCGCGCAATGCCAAACCTTTCGGCCTGAACCTCGACCGCGTGTTTTATAATGTAGAACGTGGACTTTACAAGACTGCGACAGTCTCGCGCGCGTCGGCAGAGCGCAAGTTCAAGTTCCAATTCAAGCGGCGAAACCAAAACGGGACAACGAGTTGCGCGGCCGTTTTCACATGTCGATTCAACCGCTGGCGACGCAATTTTTTCGAGCCGAAACCAGGCAAACGCGGGTTGCAGCTCACATGTTCAAATAGACCGGCCCCTCGCCTCCCTGTGGCGTTACCCAATCGATGTTCTGGTTGGGATCCTTGATGTCGCACGTCTTGCAGTGGACGCAGTTCTGGAAATTGATGACGAAGCGGGCGCCGTCGGTATTCGTTCCGGTCACGGCGTTTCCATCCTTGTCGACCCACTCGTAGACACCCGCCGGACAGAACCGCGCCGACGGCCCGCCATAGACGCCAAGTTCGGAAGCGCGCTGCTCGTCCATGTCGGCGACATGCAGGTGCGGTGGCTGGTTCTCGTCGTGGTTGGTGTTGGAGAGGAACACCGAGGACAGCCGGTCGAATGTGAGCTTGCCATCCGGCTTCGGATATTCGATCGGCTGGAAATTGGCGGCCGGTTCGAGGCAAGCATAGTCGGGCTTGCCGTGTTTCAATGTGCCGAACGGCGACCAGCCGAACAACGTATTGAGCCACATGTCGAGACCGCCGAGGCCGATGCCGAGGAACGTGCCGAAACGTGACCACAGCGGCTTGGCGTTGCGCACCTTGAACAGGTCCTTGCCGATTTCGCCGTCGCGCCAGGCATTTTCGTAGCCCGCCAGTTCATCGCGAGATCGGCCGTCCTTCAGCGCGGCGGCAACATGTTCGGCGGCAAGCATCCCCGACAGCATGGCGTTGTGGGAACCCTTGATACGCGGCACGTTGAGGAAACCGGCCGAGCAGCCGATCAGCGCGCCGCCGGGGAAAACGAGCTTCGGCACCGACTGCCAGCCGCCTTCGGTGATGGCGCGGGCGCCATAACCGATGCGCTTGCCCCCGGCGAACGTGTCGCGGATTTTCGGATGCGTCTTGAAGCGCTGGAATTCCTGGAACGGCGACAGCCACGGGTTCTTGTAATTTAGGTGCAGGACGAAGCCGACGGCGACGAGGTTTGGCTCCAGATGATAGAGAAACGAGCCGCCGCCGGTATCGTAGGATAACGGCCAGCCGAAGGAATGACAGACCAGGCCGGGATGGTGGCGTTCGGGAGCGACTTCCCAGAGTTCCTTGATGCCGATGCCGAACTTCTGTGGCTCGCGGCCTTGCGACAGGTTGAATTTGGCGATCAATCGCTTGGCGAGCGAACCGCGCACGCCCTCGCCGATCAGGGTGTATTTGCCGAGCAAGGCCATGCCGCGCTGGAAATTCGGCCCGGGCTTTCCGTCCTTGCCGACCCCCATGTCGCCGGTCGCAACGCCGGCGACCTCGCCGAGCTCGTCGTGGAGAAGCTCGGCGGCGGCGAAGCCGGGGTAGATTTCGACGCCGAGTGCTTCTGCTTTGCCCGCCAGCCATTTGCAGACATTGCCAAGCGAGACGATGTAGGCGCCGTGATTGTTCATCAGCGGCGGCATGGCGAAATTCGGCAGGCGGAAGGAGCCGCCGGCGGTCAGGAACAGAAAGCGGTCTTCGCTGACCGGCGTCCTGAACGGGTGTTCGGCATCGTCTTTCCAGTCGGGCAGCAGCTTGTTGACAGCGACCGGATCGACAACCGCGCCTGACAGGATATGTGCGCCGACCTCGGCGCCTTTTTCGAGCACGACGACCGAAATTCCTGGGTCAAGCTGTTTGAGACGGATTGCCGCCGAAAGCCCCGCCGGCCCGGCGCCGACTATGACGACGTCGAATTCCATCGATTCGCGCTCGGGAAGTTCGACGGCCGGGCTTTCTGAACCTTCAGACATTGTCGTTTCCTCCCGTCTTCGGTCGGCGAGGCCGGTCCGCTGGCCTACCGGCCGCGCCGGCTCGTTTTCTCGTTCAATGCAAACTGCGCATCCGAAAGGCGTATGGCAAGCGAATCTGGCAGGTTTGCCGGCGAGCGCGTCAGATCACCCATTTCATGTCAAATTCTTACGTTTACGTCAACGTAGCTGGCGCGTTCGAGTCGCCTTGTCGTTTGACCGCTGGCGCGGAAAGCTTACCATCATTGTGGCCCGACGAACCGCGCACAACTGGGCGATATCACCTTGCAGCAAAAACCGACCGCTCTGACCGAACCCGACCCGGCCACCGCCGCCGAAATGCTTCGTTGGCTCACCGAAGCCGGCGTCGAAACGGTGGTGCAGGAAGACCCGGTCGACCGCTTCAGGGCCAGCGCCGAGGCGCGGGCGGCGGCGGTTTCAAGCCGGCAAGACCGCCCATCGGAACGGCGGGCGGCGGCGCCCAAGCAAGGATCGAGCGCCCCGGCGGATCGCACCCTGCCTGCCGCCCCGGCGGCAATTCCCGGCGAGGAAGCGGTCGAGACCGCGCGCCAGCTTGCAGCAGGCGCATCGACGCTCGAGGAACTGCGCGCCGCGCTCGCCTCGTTCACCGGCTGCAATCTGCGCATCACCGCGAGAAACCTGGTGTTCGCCGACGGCAATCCGGCCGCGCCGGTGATGTTCGTCGGCGAAGCACCCGGCCGCGAAGAAGACGAACAGGGCCTGCCCTTCGTCGGCCGTTCCGGGCAATTGCTCGACCGCATGATCGCCCAGATCGGCCTCAGCCGGCAGGCCAACGCCTACATCTCCAATGTCATTCCGTGGCGCCCGCCCGGCAACCGCACCCCGACACCGGCCGAGACCGAAGCTTGCCGGCCGTTCATCGAGCGCCACATCGAACTGGTCGGTCCCAAGGTTCTGGTCTGCGTTGGCGGGCTTTCGGCGAAGGTGCTGCTCAACACCAGCGACGGCATCCTGCGACTACGCGGACGCTGGAAAATCTATCGCGCCGGCGCAAGCGAAGTCGACACCATCGCCATGGTTCATCCCGCCTACCTGCTGCGCAACCCGGCGGCGAAACGCGGGGCATGGCAGGATTTGCTGAAAATACGGCAGAGGCTCGACGAGAGCGAGGGGAACGGAGGCCGGAGGTGAATTTCCGGCGGAACGCAATGCAGCCTGCTGAAGAATTGCCGGCATATCGCTGGACGATCGTTGCGGCATCGGCGCTGATCCTTGCCGTTTCCATGGGCACGGTCGTCAACGGACTGTCGGCTTTTATTGTTCCGATGCAGGCGCTGCACGGCTGGGACCGCGGCGATATCGCCCTGATCAATGTTGCCGGCCTCTTCGGGCTGGCATTCGGCGGCCTGGTCATGGGTCCCCTGGCCGACAGCAAGGGCACAAGCCCCGTGGTCCTGTTCGGCAGCGCGGTTCTGGGTCTCTGTTACCTAGCCGCGTCGCTGGCCACGACGCTGTGGCAATACTACGCGCTGATCTTCCTGGCGGGATTCGGCGCGGCGGCGATCTTCTCGCCGATCATGGCCATGGTCGGAAACTGGTTTCCGGTGGGCGCGGGGTTGGCAATCGGAATCGTGGCGGCGGGGCAGGCCCTGGGCCAGGGCGTCGTTCCGTTCCTCTCGGTGATCATGATCCAGAAATTCGGCGTCAGCAGCGCGTTCGGCGCGACCGGGGCGATCATGCTCGCCGTGCTGCTTCCCCTCGCCCTCCTGCTGCGGCAACCGCCGCAGCATTCCGGCAGTAATCGATCCGCCGACGCGCGTTCCGAGAAGGATTATCCGCCGGCGAAGATCGTCGTCCCCGCGATGTCCGCCGCGATCCTGCTGTGCTGCACGTGCATGTCGGTGCCGCTAATGCATCTCGTGCCGCTCATTCAGGATTGCGGCTTTGCGCCGGACCAGGCGGGTAGCGTCATGTTCGTCATGCTGGTGGTGGCGATCGCCGGGCGGGTCGCCTTCGGCAAGCTCGCCGACATCATCGGCGCCCTGCCCGCCTATATGACCGCGACCGCATGGATGGCCCTCCTGGTATTCGGATTCGTGCAGTTGGAGAGCCTTGGACTGTTCTACCTCTATGCCGTGATCTACGGCTTTGGCTATGCCGGCGTGATGACGGGCGTTCTCGTTTCCATCGCGACTCTGACGCATCCGTCGCGGCGGGCGACGGTCACGGGCATCGTGATCATGTTCGGCTGGTTCGGCCATGCCAATGGCGGCTATCTCGGAGGCCTCCTCTACGACATGACCGCCAGCTACACGACGGCTTATGGGCTTGCCGCCGCTGCGGGCATCCTCAACCTGGCGATTGTCGCAAGCCTGTATCTGCGCACCCGAAAGCCAAGCCCTGCATTGGCGGCCGCTTGAGCGTTCGGGGCGCACGTGGCCGGGCCGGCTGCGAAGAAATGGGCTGGCGGCATGAGAACGGAATCAGGCAGCGAAGGAAAGGGAGCGGCGGCTGAGTTCGCAATCGGGCTAGCGTCCTCACTTGCGAGCAAATAGACGGGGGCGCAGTGCTAATCTGAACTGGCTTCGATGATGCGCACCCTCCTCCCCGTCGCGGCCCTGCTCACCAGCACCTTTCTGCTGCTTTCCGGCGGCGGGGTGCAGTGGGTGCTGCTGCCGATCCGGGCGCAGCTCGAAGGGTTTTCGACCGACGCGATCGGTCTTATGGGTACCGGCTGGGCGATCGGATTTTCCGGCGGGTGCCTGATCGTGCCGCGCATCGTGCGCCGCGTCGGGCATGTCCGCGCACTGAGCGGGTTGCTGGCATTGGTCGCCATCGCCATCCTGGCGAACGCCATGTACATCAACCCGGTGTTCTGGTTCGCGCTGCGCGCCGTCGCGGGACTGTGCTTTTCCGGCGCCTACATGATCATCGAGAGCTGGCTCAACGAGCGCGTCACCAACGAGACGCGCGGCGCCGTGTTCTCGTTCTACCTGATCGTCACGCAGGTCGGCATCATCGCCGGCCAGTATGTCATCGTCTTTGCGCCGCCCGATGGCCTCTACGCCTTCATGGCGGCGGCGATGCTGTTTGCTTCCGCCATCTTGCCGATCGCGCTGTCGACGGCGCCGATGCCTTCGCCGATCGCCGAGACGCGGCTTAATGTCGCCAAGCTCTATCGCAATTCGCCGGCCTCCGTCGTCGGCGTCCTGCTCGCCGGCATGCTCGCCGGCGCATGGCAGAATTTCGCGCCGGTCTATGCGACCATGAACGGGCTGGCGACGGTGTTCATTTCCACCATCCTGGCGCTGTCGATGGTCGGCTCGGCCTTGTCGCAATATCCGATGGGCCGGATTTCCGACCATGTCGACCGGCGCTTCGTCATGGTCGCGGTCGGCATCGGCGGCGCGATCACATGCTTCTATGCTGCCGGCTATCAGGTCGACGCGGCCGATCCCGGCATCGAGTTCTTCGTGCTGATGGCGCTCGTCGGCGCGTTTGTCTATCCGATCTACGCGGTGCTGGTGGCGCACGCCAACGACTATGCGCGCACCGACGAATATGTCGAAGTCTCTTCGGGATTGCTGATCGTCTACGGCGTCGGCACGATGATCGGGCCGCTGGCGACGGCGCGGGCGACCGTCATGGTATGGCGCCAGCGGCATGTTCTACACCATGGCGGTCGTCAATCTCGCGCTCGCGGCCTATGTCGGCTGGCGCCTGGCGGTGCGGCGGCGCGCCAAGGGCGAAGAGGCCGGCGCATTCCAGCCGCTCGCCCCGCCCAGACGCCGCAGACCTACGCGCTGTCCCCGGCTTCGGAAGCCGAGACGAGCAACCCGGTCCATGATCGAGAGCCAGTCTAGCTGGTCTCCGCCCTGATAGCGCCGAACGGGCTCTCCGCCATTTCGCTCCATGTCCGCTGCCGGACCGTCATAGGCGATCTTGCCAGCGTCGAGGAAGATTGTCCGTGGCGCGAAAGCCAATGCCTCCTGCGGGTCGTGGGTGACGAGAAGGACCGCTGCACCAGTCTTGCTGGCCACGCCGCCGACAAGGCCGAGCATTTCGGCGGCAAGCGCCGGACCGAGCGAGGCGAACGGCTCGTCGAGCAGCATCACCGGCTTGCGACGCACCAGTATGCGTGCGATCGCCGCGCGCTGACGTTCGCCGCCGGAAAGTTCGCCGGGCAGGCGGCCCGACTTCGCGCCCAATCCGACCTCGTCGAGCGCTTGCGATACGGTCTCCCGTTCCGACGCGCTCAGGCGCAGCGATGGCGAAACGCCGAGCGCGACGTTCGACCAGACGTCGAGATGGCCGAACAGGTTGTCGGACTGGAACAGCATCGACACCGGACGCGCGGAGGGCGCCTCCCCCGTCAGGTCGCGTCCAGCAAAGAGCACGCGACCGTCTTTGGGGAGTTCGAAGCCCGCGACCAAATCGAGGATGGTGGATTTGCCGGACCCGCTGGCGCCCATCAGCGCGACGCGTTCGCCGGGTTGCAGCGAGAAATCGCAGGCGACTTCGAAACCCGAAGGCCACGAAAAGCGGACCTGGTGCAGGTGCAAGGCTGGCGAAATCACCGATTCCGATCCGTGGCGAGGCGGTCGGCGGTCATCATCAACGCCAGGCACAACAAAGCAAGCAACAGTGCGAGGCCCTCGGCATCGGCGGTGCGATACGAGCCCATTCGCGCCAGCAGCAGCCACGGCAGGGTCTGCACATGCTCGGAGCCGAAAAGTGCGATGACGCCGAGATCGCCCAGAGAAAGCGCGGCGGCGAAAGCAAGCGCCGAGAGAATGGCGGCGCGCTGCGTCGGCCAGTCGACCAGCCGCCAGCGATTGAACCGCCTGATCCCGAGACTGGCGCAAAGCCGATCGTTGCGGTCGCGTGCCGCGTCGTGGGCCGGGCGCAGCGTGCGATAGGCAAAGGGCAATGCCATGGCGGCGTTGATCGCGATCACCAGCGGAATGGCCGCCTGGGCCGGGTCGACATAGCGGTTGGCGAGCAGAAACCAGCCGGCGCCGAGCGCGGTAGCGGGAACCGCCAGTATCATGTAGGCGCCGCGATCGAACAGGATCGCAAGGCGACTTTTGCGACGCGCGGCCGTTTTGCGCGCAGCGGCCAGGGCCAGGGCCAGCGTGGCGGCAATCACCGCCGAAACCGTTGCGACGATCAGGCTCGTTGCCAGCGCGCGTTGGGTTGCACCCTCGTCCGCGAGGCGCATCAGTTCGGCGCGCGATCCGGCCGATGCGATGGCGGCCAGCGGCGACACGATGAACAGCGCGGCGGCGCAAATCAGGGCAAAATCGGCAATGCGCAACGGCGGCGGAAGCCGCCTTCGCGGCCTGCGCGTCATGATCGACCCTTCTCCGGCCGGCTCGCCGGCACCGGCGACCAGCGCCACGATCGCCGCCAGCGCCAGCTGCACGGCCACCAGCATGGCAGCGCGGGCAGGATCGAAATCGTAGCGCAGCGCCTGGTAGATCTCGACCTCGAGCGTCGTCGCCGCCGGCCCGCCGCCGAGCAACAGGACGATGGTGAAGGAGGTCAGGCACAGCATTGCGACTAGCATTGCGACGCCGGGAAGCGCCGCCAACAACAGCGGCCATTCGACGAAGCGGAACAATGCCCGTTCGTTCATGCCGAGCTGGGCAGCGAGCCGGTAGCGGTTCGCCGGCGCCGCTTCCAGCGCCGCCAGCAGCAGGCGCGCACCAAGCGGCAGGTTGAAGAATACGTGGGCGATCAGGATGCCGGTCAGGCCGTATATGTTCGGCGTCGCGTCAATTCCCGCGAAATCGGCCAGTTGCGCCAGCCAGCCATTGCGGCCGAACAACGCCAGGATTGCGAGCGCGGCAACTATCGCCGGCAGCGCCATCGGCAGCGCGAAAAGCCGCAGCAGCAGCGCGCGGCCGGGGAAGGCGGGATGACGGTTGATGCCCACGGCCAGCGGCAGCGCCAGCCCGACCGAAATCAGGGTCGACAGGGTGGCCTGCTTCAGCGTGAAGGAGACGACCGACACCATTCGTCCGTCGATTGCCTGCCAGGCCCCGCCCGGGTAGGTCGCCGCAGCCACCAGCAATCCCGCCGCCGCCCCGCAAAGGAGCAGCGACAGGAAGGCCAGCGCGGCAAATCCGCCTAGTTTGCGCTCATCGCGGACAGCCATTCGTCGATCCAAGCCTTGCGGTTGGCGGCCACGTCCTGCGGTGGAATGACCAACGTCTTCTGCGGCTTCACCAGTTCGTCCCAGACCGGACCGAGGGGCGCGGATGTCTTGCCGGCCGGGAACATCCAGTTGGTTTCGGGAATGATGTCCTGGAATCCCGGCCCGGTCATGAACTGCAGGAATTGCCTGGCGAGCGGGTTTGCTGCGCCTTTTGCCGTCATGCCGGCAACCTCGACCTGGAGGTAGTGGCCTTCGGAAAACGCGGCGGCGCGGTAGCGGTCGGAGTTCTCCGCGATGCGGTGATAGGCTGGCGACGTGACATAGGAAAAAGCCATTGGCGCCTCGCCCTTGGTCAGAAGCGCATAGGCACCGCTCCAGTCTGGCGAAACCGTCAGCACCCGGCGGCGCAGTTGCGCCCACGCGTCGCCTGCCTTGTCGCCGTAGACGGATTTCATCCACAGCAGCAGGCCGAGGCCGGGCGTCGAGGTGCGCGGGTCCTCGATGGCGATCTTGACCGACCGATCGCCCTCGACCAGTTCCTTCAGGCTTGCGGGCGGATTTTTCAGGTTCTTGGAAATCGTAGACCACCGCGAAGTGGCCGTAGTCGAAAGGCACGAACACATCGTCGGAAAAGCCGCCGGGCACCGAGATATTCGATGTGTCGATGCCGTGCGGCACAAACAGGCCGGTCGCCTTGGCCTCGGCGATCAGATTGTTGTCGAGTCCAAGCACGATTTCGGCCGGCGAGCGCTGACCTTCGATATTAAGGCGGTTGAGTACAGCAACGGCGTCGCCGACCGCAACAAATTCGAGATCGCAACTGCATTGCGCCTCGAACGCTTTCTCGATTTGCGGGCCGGGGCCCCAATCGGCAACAAAGCTCTCATAGGTGTAGACCGTCAACTTGCCTTGCGCCCACGCGGGCAAGCAAGAAAAGACAATCGTTGCAGCAAGAACGGATGTGATGACCAGACGCATCGGCGCCTCCTCAAGTTTGCAGGTTGGAGGAGACGGCGCGTCATCCGCGATGCGTCTAATCCCTCCGCCGGTACTAGCCGGATCAGGTTCTTCGGGTTGGCGTTCGCCTCTCAGCCGGCTGGCCGCCTTGCGGCGGGCCGGCACCCCGTTAGAGCGACAACAGAATTAGGGTCAGCGAGCCTGCTTGGCAAGCCCGACTTTGCCGACCGGGCCATGCATGCTAAGCGCGGCTTCCATGAGCCTTTTCGTAGTTCTGGTCGCAGGAAGGCTGACTGCATCGGCCCGCCTGTCGCGGCAAGTGGAAGGCGCACGCGCGATCGCCGCCGATTCCGGCATCCGCCATGCCTCGGCGCTCGGCCTGGTACCGGAATTGTGGGTCGGTGACTTCAATTCTTCCGACGGCGGGGATTTCGAGCGCTGGGCGAGCATTCCTCGCAAGCAATACCCTGCCGACAAGGAGGTGACGGACAGCGATCTCGCCATCGCCGAGGCGATCGAGCGCGGCGCGACGTCGCTGCTGATGGCTGGCGCCTTTGGCGGCTCGCGGGCGGACCATGGCTTCCTGCACATCACGCAGGCACTGGCGCTCTCCGCCCGGGCGATACCGATCCTGCTCACCAGCGGCGACGAGGAAGGCATCCCGGTGGTTCCCGGCAAGACCAAGCCGGACCTTGCGCCGGGCGTCCTGTTTTCGCTGCTGCCGTTCAGCGATCTGGCCGCGCTGACGATCGAAGGCGCAAAATGGCCGTTAGTCGACCGCGACGTGCCGTTCGGCTCGACGCTGACGCTGTCGAACGTGGCGGAGGAAGGACTGTCGATCACGCTCGGCGGCGGGCGGGCGTTCCTCGTCGCTTATCCGAAAGCCTGACCGGCCAGTTCAGGCAGTTGCCGTCTGGATCGCCTGCCAAACACGCGATGGCGTCGCCGGCATGTCGATATGGGCAATGCCGTATTTGCGGCGCAGGGCGTCGACAACCGCGTTCATCACCGCCGGGCAGCCGCCGATCGAGCCGGCTTCGCCGGCGCCCTTGATGCCGAGCGCATTGGTTGTCGACGGCACATTGCGGGTCTGGAACGAGAAGGACGGCAAATCGTCGGCGCGCGGCAGTGCGTAATCCATCAGCGTCGCGCTCAGCAATTGGCCGTCGCCGTCATAGACCGTGTGCTCGGTCAGGCACTGGCCGATCGCCTGGGCGACGCCGCCATGAACTTGGCCGGCAAGCAGGATCGGATTCACGGTGACGCCGAAATCGTCGACGATGGTGTAGCTGACAACGTCCGTCATGCCGGTCTCGGGATCGATCTCGACTTCGCAAATGTGCGTTCCGTTCGGATAGGTCGCCTCGTCCTGTTGGAAATTGCCGTCGGCCTTGCGGTCGTCGGGCTTTGCGGAGCGATAAAGTTCCTGGAAGCTGACGCGCCGGTCGGTGCCCGCAACGAAGGCTTCTCCGTCGGCCAGTTCGATATCCTGCGGCGAGGCCTCGAGCTGGTCGCCGGCGAGCTTCTTCAGTTTTTTCGCCATCGATTCGCCGGCGCGCACCGCCGACACACCGCCGAGCGGCACCGAACGCGAGCCGCCGGTGCCGCCGCCGTTCGCCAGTTCATCGGAATCGCCCTGGCGGACGTGGATCTTGTCGTAGGCGATGTTGAGTTTTTCGGCGGCAAGCTGGGCATAGGCGGTGGCATGGCCCTGCCCGTTCGACTGCGTGCCGATCTTCAAATCGAATTCGCCATCGGCGCGCAGTTCGAGGAACGCCGGTTCGGAGCCAGCAAAGGCGCAAGCTTCGACATAAGTTGCCATCCCGATGCCGCGAATGCGGCCACGACTTTCGGCCTGGCGCTCGCGGGCGGCAAAGCCGTTCCAGTCGGCCACCGCAATTGCCTTGGTCATGTGGCCATCGAATTCGCCGGTGTCGTAGAGGCGACCGCCGGCGGTCTTGTAGGGCATCTGCTCGGGCCGGATGAAATTGCGCCGGCGGATTTCGTCGCGCGAAATGCCGAGATCGGCGGCACAAACGTCAACCAGCCGCTCGACCAGGTAGGCGGCTTCCGGCCGCCCGGCGCCGCGATAGGCGTCGACCGGCGTGGTATTGGAGTAGATGCCCTTGACGCTGGCATGGACGGCGGGGATCGCATAGACGCCCGGCGTCATCGCCACGCCAAGCGCAGGAATGAACGGCGCGAAGCAATTGAGATAGGCGCCCATTGCCGCGAGCAGCTCGACATCCATGGCGAGGAATTTGCCGTCCTTGTCCATTGCCATGCGCGCTACCGTGACATTGTCGCGGCCATGGGCGTCGGCGAGGAAATGTTCGGCGCGATCGCTCGTCCACTTGACCGGCCGGCCAAGACGCTTGGCCGCCTCCAGGCAGAGCGGATATTCGCGATATGCGAAAGCCTTGGTGCCGAAGCCGCCGCCAACATCGCCGGTGCGCACGTGGATCGACGCTTTTTCCACGCCCATGACGCCGGCCAGCACATCGCGTATGCCATGCACGCCCTGGCTCGGCGCCCAGATCGACCAGCGATTTTCGGCTGCCAGCCACTCGGCCAGGCAAGCGCGCGGCTCCAGATAGTTGGCGACAAGGCGATTGTTGACCAGGCGGATTTCGCTGATTTTGGCAGCGGCCGCGAATGCCTTTTTGGCTGCCGCCGCATCGCCGACGGCGCGGGTGAACGCAACGTTGGACCCGGATTCGGGATAGACCAGAACATCCTTGTTTTCGGCCGCCGCGGCCGTATCGGTGACCGCCGGCAGCGGCTCGTAGTCGACCTCGATCAGTTCGGCAGCACTGCGGGCCTGGTTCAACAAATCGGCGACGACGAAGGCAACCGCATCGCCGACATGACGCACGGTATCGGCGCACAGCACCGGCACGAAGCTCATGACCTTTTTGGCGCCAGCGGGCGGCTCGACCGGGATCAGGCAGGGCATTGGCTTGAGGTGCTTGATGTCGGCAGCGGTCAGAACCAGTTGCACCCCGGCGCTCTTGCGCGCCGCCGCGATATCACCGATGCGGAACCGGGCATGGCCGTGCGGCGAGCGGAGCACGAAGCCGAACAACATGTTTTCGGCCTTGCGGTCGTCGGCGTAATTGCCGCGACCTGTGATGAGCGCGTCGTCTTCCAGCCGGCGCAGCGGCGCGCCAATGCCGAATTTGGCATGTGAAATCTCATTCATCGCAAATTCCCGGATTTGGTGGAATTGACACCACACTGGCGCCCGTCGGCTAACGTCCCTGCATTATAGGGGCGGCTATCGTTTCGGCAATGGCGGCGATTTCCTTGCACGGCTGTTGCCGCTCTGTCACTGTCGGGTGGTTTTGCTGAACCAACCTGCATCGATCGGCGCCGTCGCACATAACGACAATCTCAAGGGCGCAGCCCTGCTGCTCGTCGCCGGCCTGTTTTTCACCGTCATGACGGCGCTGATCAAGGTTCTCGGCGAGCATCTGCACGTGGCCCAGATCCTGTTCCTGCGCCAGTGCGTGATGACGACCATCGTCGCGCCGATGATCGTGCGCGGTTTCCCCGGCGTATTGGCGACCGGGCGACCGGGCCTGCAGCTCATCCGCATCGTCCTTGCGCTTGGCGCCATGTTCCTTGGGTTCACCGCCGTGATCCACTTGCCCCTGGCCGACGCCACCGCGATCGGGTTTGCCAAAAGTTTTTTCGTGACGATCTTTGCCGTCTGGATCCTGGCCGAGCCGGTGGGCTGGCGGCGCTGGGCGGCGCTGGCCGTCGGCTTTGCCGGTGTGATGATCATGATTCGGCCGGGAACCGCCGGTTTCGGCCTTTATGGTGTAATGTCATTGGTCGCAGCCGCCTGCGCCGGCCTGGTTATGGTCATCATCCGGATGATGGCGCGAACCGAAAAAACGACGACGATCCTGACCTGGCAGGCGGTCGGTGTCGGATTGGCGACGGCGGTTCCGGCCTACCTCTACTGGCGCTGGCCGACACCTTTGGAATGGCTGCTGCTGATCGTGATGGGCGCTGTCTCCTATGTCGGACAGATGCTCAACATCACGGCGTTCAAATGGGGCGAGGCCACGGTCCTGGCTTCATTCGACTATGCACGGCTGATCTATGCGGCGATCTTCGGCTATCTGCTGTTTGCGACGATCCCCGACCTCAACACCTGGGCAGGCGCGGCCGTGATCGTTGTTGCCTCGCTCTATACCCTGCAGCGCGAGGCGCGCAGGCGACGGCCGCTCGCCGCAACGCCGGAGGCGCGCGGCCTCAATCCCTAGCGTTTCTTTGTTGCGGCCAGGCGACGGTAGGCACCGATCAGGCCGGCGGTGGAAGAATCGCGGTTTGAGACTTTGCCGCCCGACAATAGCGGTTCAATCTCGCCGGCCAGCACCTTGCCGAGTTCGACGCCCCACTGGTCGAACGAGTTGATGCCCCAGATGGTGCCTTGCACGAAGACCTTGTGTTCGTAGAGCGCGATCAGCATGCCGAGCGTTGCCGGCGTCAGCTTGCGATAGAGGAAAGTGTTCGACGGACGGTTGCCGGGAAAAACCTTGTGCGGCGCCAGCGCGTGCGCCGCTTTGGGCGACATGCCGCCGGCGCGCAATTCGGCCACTGCTTCGGACAACGTCTTGCCGCGCATCAACGCTTCGCTCTGGGCGAAACAATTGGCGACCAGCATGGCGTGGTGGCGACCGAGTTTTTCGTGCGGTTCGGCGGCGATCAGAAAATCGCAGGGCACGACGCTCGTGCCCTGGTGGATCAGCTGATAGAAGGCGTGCTGGCCGTTGGTGCCGGGTTCGCCCCAGACCACCGGACCGGTAGCGCTCGCAACCGGGCGGCCAGCGAGCGTCACGCGCTTGCCGTTCAATTCCATGTCGAGTTGCTGCAGATAGGCGGGAAACCGCGAAAGCCGATTGTCGTAGGGCAGCACGGCGTGGGTGGCGAAGCCCCAAATATTGCGATGCCAGATGCCGATGAGCGCCATGATGACGGGGATGTTTTCGGCAAGCGGGGCGCTACGGAAATGCTCATCGGCCAGGAAAGCGCCGTCGAGCAATTCGCCGAAGCGTTTCGGCCCGATGCCGATCATCAGCGACAGGCCAATGGCCGACCACAGCGAGTAGCGGCCGCCAACCCAGTCCCAGAAGCCGAAGGTTCGCTCCGGCGGAATTCCGAAGGTCTGGGTCGCCGCCAGGTTGGTCGAAAGCGCGGCGAAATGCTGCGCGGCCCTATCCTTGCCGACCGCCTTTTCCACTGCCGAGCGGGCAGTGCGCGCGTTAGCCATCGTCTCGGCGGTGGTGAAGGTCTTGGACGCAACGACAAAGAGCGTCGTCGCCGGATCGATTCCGTTCAACGTGTCAGCGATATCGGCGCCATCGACATTGGAAACGAAGTGCAGCCGCGGACCATTGGCATAGGGCGAAAGCGCACGCGCCGCCATCGCCGGGCCAAGATCGGAACCGCCAATGCCGATATTGACGACGTCGGTGACGGCGCCGCCGCTCACCTTGTAGCGGCCGTTTCGCACGGCGTTGGCGAAACGGGTCATGGCGGCACGCACGGCTTCGGTTTGCGGCATGACATCGGCACCGTCGACGAAAACGGGCCGGCCGCTGCGGTTGCGCAACGCGGTGTGAAGGACGGCGCGGCCTTCGGTCGTGTTGATGGGCGCACCGGAGAACATCGCATCGCGTCGCGCCTCGACCCCGCAAGACCGGGCTATCGCGACGAGCGCCGCCAGCGCCGTCGCATCGATTCGGTTCTTGGAAAAATCAAACAGCAGGTCGCCGAGACCCAACGAAAAGTCGGAAAAACGCTTCGGATCGCCGGCAAAGAGCGTGCGCATGGATATCGCTGACAGCCGCCGGCGGTGAACCTGCAATTCGGCCAAAGCCGATTTGACATTGAATTCCGATGCTTGGGTCATTTTTCCGATCCTGCACAGTCCCTGGCCCCGGTTTCACGCAAAGCCGCAAGCCGCGCAATAGCCAAGCATGCCCGATGTCGTGGCCTCGGCGAATCCTGTAAATCCGCCGAGGCGGGACTTGTCATTTCCTTCGTTTGCCCACTGGACAACGCAAATCGATCCAATTCAAATGGAAGTGATTCGGTTGCGCGGCGCAGCCGTTTCGCCCGCAAGGGCGTTAATTCGAGGAGGCCAGCATGGCGCATGCGGGGGCAGAGCGCATGCGAACCCGTGCGCCCCGCCAGATCGGGGAAGCGCGGGCGAATATCGCGGGCTATGCGCGCATGCTCAGCCATCCCGCCTATGAGCGCTTGCGCCGTTACGAACGCTTTCTGCGACGGCTGATCCCAATCCTGATCGTGATCTTTCTGGCGATCGTCGCCGCGGCGCGCTGGGTTTCCCTATCGAGCACAGCCGCGCAATTGCGCGCTTCGGCCGAAACCGAACTGGAATTCATCGCCGAATTGCTCGCCGATCGGATACAGGCGCTGAACGTCGAGGCCGGCTCGTCGGCAAATCGCAACCTCGTGCAGAACCTGATCGCCAACTCGGTGCCGGCACGCTATCTACGCGACGGGCGGGAAATCCTGGTGAGCGATGCGCAGGGCCGCATCCTGGCAAATCTGCCGTTCTACCAGGCCCGCGAGGACTTGCCGCTCGAACATGTCATCGGCGACGCGCTGTTGCTGACCACATTCGGCAAGCGCGCCGAGATCCGCAGCGTCGAACTCCGCAACGGCCAAACCGCGATCGCCGCCCATCGCATACTCGACGGGCCGATTTCGGGTGTCACCATCTTCCAGCCCGAGGGGCAAATTTTCGCGCAATGGCGCAATGACGTTTCGCTCAACGTCACTCTGTTCGTCGGGACGTCGAGTATCCTGCTGGTCGTGCTTTATGCCTATTTCGCGCAGAATACCCGGGCGCGCGAAGCCGACGAAATCTGCAGCATCGTGCAGAACCGCTTCGATACGGCGCTGGCGCGCGGGCGCGGAGGTCTGTGGGACTGGGATTTGGCGCGCGGGCAGATCTACTGGTCGCGCTCCATGCACCGGATGCTCGGATGCGAGCCACGCGACGACAAGCTCGGGTTTGCCGAGGTTGCCGGCCTGGTACGCGAGAAAGACCTCGACCTTTATGCCTTGGCCAACTCCATCGTCATCGAGAACCGGTCGCAGGTCGAAAAGACGTTCCGGATGCGCCACGCCGACGGCAGCTGGGTGTGGCTGCGGATGCGGGCCGAAGTGGTGCGCGATGGCGCGGGTGACACGCACCTGGTCGGCATCGCCGTCGACATCACCGAAGAGCAGGCGCTGAAACAGCAGAGCCGGCGCAACAGCATGCAACTGCACGACGCCATCGAGAACCTGTCGGAAGCATTCGTGTTGTGGGACGCCGAAAAGCGACTGGTGATGTGCAATTCGAAATACCAGGAACTGCACGGGCTGACGCAGGAAACGACCCGCCCGGGCGTGCGCTACGAGGAAGTGATGGCGGCAGCCAGAACGCCGGCTGCCAACAGCCGGCTGATCCACGGCTCGCAGGGCGAAGACAGCCTGCGCACCGTCGAAGCGCAACTCGAGGATGGGCGCTGGCTGCAGATCAACGAACGACGCACCGAGGACGGCGGATTCGTCTCGGTCGGCACCGACATCACGACTATCAAATTGCACGAGCGCAAGCTGATCAACTCCGAGCGCCGCCTGATGGCGACAATCGCCGACCTGAAGAAATCACGCCAGACGCTCGAGCTTCAGGCCAATCAGCTTTCTGAGTTGAACGACAATCTCGCCCGCGAGCGCAACCGCGCCGAGGCGGCCAATCGCGCCAAATCCGAATTCCTCGCCAACATGAGCCACGAACTGCGCACGCCGCTCAACGCCGTCATCGGCTTTTCAGAGATCATGCGCACCGGCATGTTCGGCCCGCTCGGATCTGAAAAATACATCGAATATTGCCGCGACATTCACGAGAGCGGCCGGTTTCTGCTCGGCGTCATCAATGACATCCTCGACATGTCGAAGATCGAGGCCGGTCGCTTCACGCTCGATTTCGAGGTCGTGCGTTTCAATACCATTCTCGACGAGACTATGCGGATCGTGAAGTTCCAGGCGCACGATCGCGGCATCGAGATCGTCGCCGACGCGCCGCAGACGATCCAGATCGAGGCCGACGAGCGGGCAATCAAGCAGATCCTCATTAACCTGCTGTCAAATGCGGTCAAATTCTCCCACAACGACGGCCGCGTCTTCGTTCGCGCCCGCACGGTCGGCAAGTCGCTGACGATCACCATCGAAGACAAGGGAATCGGCATAACGCGGGCGAATCTGATCAAGCTCGGTCGCCCGTTCGAACAGGTGCAGAACCAGTTCACCAAAAACCACAAGGGCTCAGGCCTCGGCCTCGCCATTGCCCGCTCGCTGACGCAAATGCATGGCGGCGCGATGAAAATTCGAGCCCAGGAAGGCAAGGGCACAATCGTCTCGTTGCGCCTGCCGCTGAAGCAGAAAGGCGCCGGCAAGACCGCCGCAGCGGCGGAAAAGAGAGCCAAGGTCGCCTGACGCCAACAGTTTACCCTGCCTGCCTTGATGCCCCGGAACGCTAAGTTCCGGGGCATTTTTTGTCATGGTTCATGCCTCAAGAAAATCGATGAACGAACTCTGACTTTCGTCGGTCCGGTCGCGCCAGCGCCAGCCATGCGGATGCTGCGGCCGCATCCGCGCAATCTCGGCAACCTCGACCTTGCCGTCATCGTTCCAATCGGCGAGCGCAAACGCCTTCTTGACCCGGTTCTCGATTTCGGCGAGCGCTACCTGGCCGTTGTCGTCGAGGTCGACGCGGTAGAACAAGCCATCGGCGATGCGGCCGGCGTGCTTGCGCGCGCGCTCGAATTCGGTCTGCGCCTCGATCGCGGCGACCGCTTCGGCCTTGGTGACAAATCCATCGCCGTTGGCATCGGCGTCGGAAAAGCGCTTGGTGATCGCCGCCGTCATTTCGTCGGCCGAAATCGCACCATCATGATCGGTGTCGATGCGGTCAAATATCATCTTGGCGACGCGCTGGCGCTGCTCGCCGAAATCGCGGCGCATGCTATCGGCGGCATAGGCGCCGCCGGCGGTCAGCGCAACCAGCGTGCCGGCGATGATCCATTTCGTCTTCGTTTGCATTTCAGGCTCCTTTGCATCATCACCCCCGATGCAATCCCGCGGCGGGGCGTTTTCCCTCGCTTTGCGCTCGCGGAACTCGTCCAAGAAGGCGTTCGAAATTGCTTCGCACTGCCTTCTGGTTGTTTTTCAATTCGCGCACAACGGCCGAAAAATCGGGCAAATCGGCGGCTAGGCAGATCATGCGCTTCAAACCCGGCGCCGCGGATTTGGCATCGACCGGCTCGTCGCTGCAAAGGCGCATGATTTGCAGCAAATCGCTGTACAGTCGGTGCGCGGCCAGCAACGTTGATGCTTCGCCTTTTGAAGACCCCGGCCGGCGCCAGTTCCAGCATCGCCGCGATATCGCCGGGTTGCTTCGGCCGGCGCCGCGCCTGATAGCGCGATCCACTGGGCGATGAACTCGACATCGGTCAGCCCGCCCGGAATGTTCTTTACCTCCAGCGGATTGTCGGTGGGCTTTTGCCGGTCGATCATCGCGCGCATCTGGCGGACGTCTTCGCGCAATTTTTCCGGCGCCACCTTTCGCGCAATCGCCTTGGCGATTTCGCGATCGGCGCGCCTGCCGAGTTCGTGGTCGCCGGCGATGACGCGTGCCCGCGTCAGCGCCTGGCGCTCCCAGGTCCATGCCTCGCTGGCCTGATAGTCAGCAAACGCGTCGACATGGGTGGCGAGCGGCCCGGCATTGCCGGACGGGCGCAAGCTGAAATCGAGGGCATAAATGACACCCTTCGCCGCTCGGCGCGCTCATGGCGGCGATCAGTCGCTGCGCCAGGCGCAGAAAATAGAGGGAAGCGGGCAGCGGTTTGCGGCCGTCCGAATGTTCGGCGGCGGGATCGTGGTCGTAGAGCAGAATCAGATCGAGATCGGAGCCGGCATTCAGTTCGCGGCTGCCGAGCCGGCCCATGCCGAGAACGCAAAGGCGCGCGCCATGCACGTTGCCGTGACGTCGCGCAAATTCTTCCTGCACGCAATCCAGCATGTCCGCGATCAATTCATCGGCCAGGTCGGTAAATGCGACCGCGGCCTCTCGCGCCCCGACGGTGCGATTGAGCAGTCTGGCGCCGATCAGGAATTTCTGCTCGGCGGCAAATACCCTGGCGGCATCGAGCATCGCTTCGTAGCCGTTGGCGGGTGCCAGGCTCGACTGCAGCCGCTGGCGTAGCTCGACACGCGACGGCGTGCCGGCGGAAACGGAGGGATCGAGCAAGCCATCGAACACATGCGGACGTCGGGTAATGATCGCGGCGAGGCGCGGCGCGGTGCTGAGGATGAGCACCAGCAGGCGCATCAGGCCGGCATTGGAGCGCAGCAGCGAAAACAGCTGGATGCCGCCCGGCAAGCCGGCGACAAATCGGTCGAAGGCGAACAGCGTCGCATCGCCATCGCCGGACTGGGCGATTGCCCGCAGCAGCGCCGGCGTCAATTCCGTCAGCATTTCGCGCGCCTGGGCGCTGCGCACCGCGGCAAAACGGCCGAAATGCCAGCCGCGCACGATCTTGATGACTTCGCCGGGCTGGGCAAATCCCATGCGCGCCAGCGTTTCCACAGTCGCCGGATCGTCATCGTCGCCGGTGAATACCAGGTTGCCGCCCTGCCCCGTCAACGCCGGCGAGGCTTCGAACAGACCGGCATAGATTGCTTCAACGGATTTCAGCACCGCGGTCAGCTTGGCGGCAAACGCCGTTGACGAATTTTCGCCCATCATCAGGGCGATGCGCCGCAGACCCTGCGCGTCCCTCGGCAGTTCATGGCTCTGCTCGTCGGCGACCATCTGGATGCGATGTTCGACCGATCGCAGATACCAATAGGAGCCGATGAGGCGATCGCGGTCACGACCGCTGATCCAGCCTTGATCAGCGAGCGCGGCAAGCGCGTCGACGGTGGCGCGCGGGCGCAATTGCGGAATGCGGCCGCCGGCGATCAGCTGTTGGGTCTGGACGAAGAACTCGATTTCACGGATGCCGCCGCGGCCGAGTTTGACGTTGTGGCCGCCAACCGCGATCTCGCCGTGGCCGCGATGGGCGTGAATCTGGCGCTTGATCGAGTGAATATCGGCGATCGCCGCAAAATCGAGATGGCGGCGCCAGATGAAGGGCGAAATCTCGCGCAGGAACGCTTCGCCCGCGGCGCGATCGCCGGCAATCTGGCGCGCCTTGATCATGGCGGCGCGTTCCCAGTTCTGGCCGTAGGCTTCATAGTAATTGCGCGCCAGATCGGTCGGCACGGCAAGCGGCGTCGAACCGGGATCGGGACGCAGGCGCAAATCGATGCGGTAGACATAGCCATCGCCAGTGCGCTCCTGGAGGATGCGGACCAGCGATTTGGCGAAACGCGAATAGAGCGATACCGGATCGTCGGTGCGAAGCGCCGGCGCCAACGGGTCGAAGAACAGGATCAGGTCGACGTCGCTGGAATAATTGAGTTCGTGCGCGCCGCATTTGCCCATGGCAATGACGATCAGGCCGCTGCCGAATTCCGGATTGGCCGGATCGGGCGCGACGATTTTTCCATCGGCATGCAATTTGGCCAGCAAATGCCGGGTTGCGGCGCCAATGCAGGCGTCGGCAACATTGCTCAGCGCGGCCGTCGCTTGCACTGCTTCCCACCAGCCACCAAGATCGGCGAGGCCGATGCGCAGCGCCGCGCGCCGACGTATTCGCCGCAGTTGCGACATCAGCTCGGCTTCGGCCTCGCAAACCTTGTCGAGGGAGGTGGCGTGGCGCGAAATCTCATCGATCTGCTGGTCGAAAGGTCGCGAAAGTGCGGCGGACAAGTCACCCGGATCGGCAAGGATCACATCGCGCAAGAACGGCGACAGCGTCAGAACCGCGCGGACAAAATCGCCGAGCGGAGCGTCGGGCCGCAGCTCTTGCGCCAATTCGCTGTCGCCGTGATCGCGGATACGCCGGTCGAACTCGGCGCCCCATTTTTTTGCCTGAGCAGCGGAGAGCGGCCGCAGCGCACGCGGGTCGGCCAACGCCGCGCGCGGGCGTTTCGTCGAACGAAAGGAAGACAGCGCGGTCACGGCGCCGGCTCTTGCGAAAGCGGCAGTTCCAGCCTGGCGCGAAGACCGGGCTCATTGTCCTCCAGCACCAGCGCGCCGCCGTGCAATTCGGCGACGGCGCGCACGAGGCTGAGGCCGAGGCCGTTGCCCGGCAAGGTGCGGCTCTGTTCAAGGCGGGCGAACCGCTCGGTCACGCGTTCGCGGTCGGCCGGCGCGATTCCCGGCCCGCGATCCGCGATGACGACCACGGCAAGCTTGCCGGCGCGCGAAAGGGAGATCATGAGTTCCTTGGCGCCGTCCGGTTTGAAGCCGTATTTCAGCGCATTTTCGGCAAGGTTCGACAGCGCCTGCGACATCAACTCGCGATTGGCACGGACCTCGATCCCCTCCTCGACCTCGATCGCGACACGGAAACCGGCTACCTCGGCCACCGGCTCGTACAATTCGGCGAAGTCGGCAACCAGGACCGACAGGTCGAGCGGCGCCATTGACGCCGCCGCCGAGCCGGATTCGACCCGCGAGATCATCAGCAAGGCGTCGAACGTCTTGATGATGCGATCGGTGTCGGCGATGATTTCGCCGATCGCTTCGCGAGACGACTGCGGATTGGCGAGTGCGGCATCGGCCTTGTTTCGCAACCGCGTCAACGGCGTCTTCAGGTCGTGGGCAATATTGTCGGAAACCTGACGCAGGCCCTCGTCGAGCCGGGCAATGCGCTCGAGCATCAGGTTGAGGCGCTCGGAGATGCGGTCGAATTCATCGCCGGTGCCGGTCACCGGCAAGCGCTCGGAGCGGTCGCCGGCAAGAATGCGCTCGGCCGAGCGGCCGAGCAGATCGAGGCGCTTCAGCGCGCGGCGGCCGACGAAGTACCAGGTCGAGACGCCAAGCAGCAGCATCGCCGCCAGCGACAGGAACAGCGAGCGGCCGACAATGGCGCGATAGCGCTCCGGTTCGCCGAGGTCGCGCCCGATCAGCAGGCGCATGCCGTTCGGCAGCGGAAACACCCGCGCCACGGCGTCGTGCGATGCCTTGCCGACATCCTCGCGGCGCGAATACTTGAAGGGGCGCTGGGTCCAGCCGTCGTGATCGATTACTCCGGATTCGATGCCGCCGACATTGGCGGCGATGATCTGGCCGGACGGATCGGCAATGATATACAGGTTGGCGCCGGGTGCCGAGGCGCTGCGTTCGATGGCGCGAAAGAAGCGATTAAGCCCCTCGCTTTCATAGGTATGGGACAGGTCCGCCATCTCGTCGTTGATCGATTGCTGGATTTGGCGACGCAGCAGGCCGACCGTGCTGCCGGTCATGTACATGACGATCAGAACCGACATGAGGCCGAAAATCACCGTATAGGCGATCGAAAGGCGGATGGCGGTGATCGACAGGATCAGACGGAGCCGCTGCATCGCCGGCCCTCTCAGGGTTCGCGCAGCACGTAGCCGGCGCCGCGAACCGTGTGCAACAGCGGCACGGCAAAATCCTTGTCGATCTTGGAGCGCAGCCGCGAAACATGGACGTCGATGACGTTGGTCTGCGGATCGAAATGGTAATCCCAGACCTGTTCGAGCAGCATCGTGCGCGTCACCACCTTGCCGGCGTTGCGCATCAGGTATTCGAGCAGGCGAAATTCGCGTGGCTGAATCGGGATTGATTTTCCGGCTCGTTTGACCGTGCGCGAAAGCCGGTCGAGTTCGAGATCGGAAACGCGAAATACCGTCTCGCCGTCCTCGGAACGGCGCCGCCGCGCCAACACCTCGATGCGTGCCAGCAATTCGCTGATCGCATAGGGCTTGGTCAGGTAGTCGTCGCCACCGGAGCGCAAGCCCTCGACGCGGTCGTCAACCTGACCGAGGGCCGAGAGGATGAGTGCCGGCGTTTCATTGCCTTCCTGGCGCAGTTCGCGCAGCAGCGACAGGCCATCGAGCTTCGGCAGCATCCGGTCGACAATCAGCACGTCGAAGCGGCCGGTGCGTGCCAGATGGGCGCCGGTCGCCCCATCGGCGGCGTGCTCGGCGACATGTCCGGCCTCGCCAATGGCCCGCAACAGCCAAGTGGCGGCCTCGCGGTCGTCCTCGATCAACAGAATGCGCATGGACATAAGAATAGCTCGCGGGCTTGCATCTGCAAGGAAGGGTCTGGCATCTGCAAGGAAAGGAAGGTGACGGGCCGGATTGGGAAAAGGCCCGTCACCTCTACCACGCCGCGCCGGGGGCGACCGAAATAGCGCGACGCGCAGCTCTTGGCCCGGTCAGCCGTTGCCGATCGACATCGCAACGAAGCGCGATTCGTCGCCACGGCGAATCTGGAACAGCGCCGCCTTGCGACCCTTTTCACCGGCGTCCTTGACGGCCTTGGCCACCGCGTCGGGCGTGGCGACCGCTTCGCCGTTGATGGTGAGGATCACATCGCCGACGCGAATGCCCTTCTGTTCGGCATCGCTGCCGGACGCGACATCGGTGACGACGACGCCGCCGTCATTGCCCGGTTCGAGGTCGAGACCGAGGCCGGCAAGCTTGCTCGGTTCTGCTTTCGTATCGGGAGACGCCTTCGCCTGCTCGGCGCTATCGAGGCGGCCGAGCGTGACTTCGATGTCCTGGGATTTGCCGTCGCGCCAGATGGTGACGGAAACCTTCGCTTCCGGAGCAAGCGCAGCGATCTGGTGGGCGAGGTCGCGCGGATTGCTGACGGCCTTGCCGTTGACCGCCGTGATGATGTCGCCAGCGAGGATGCCGGCTTTCTGCGCCGGGCTGTCGTCCTGCGGGCTGTTGACGATCGCACCCTTGGCCTCGTCAAGACCGACTGAATTCGGCGATGTCGCTGGTGACCGGCTGGATCTGGACGCCCAGCCAGCCGCGCACGACCTTGCCGTTGCGGGTCAGGTCGGCGACGACTTCGCGAGCGGTCGCGGCCGGAATGGCGAAGGCAATGCCGACATTGCCGCCCGAGGGAGAGAAGATCGCCGTGTTCACGCCGATCACCTCGCCCGCAAGGTTGAAGGCCGGGCCACCGGAGTTGCCCTTGTTGACGGCGGCGTCGATCTGGATGAAGTCGTCGTAGCGGTTGCTGGAAATCTCGCGGTTTCGGGCCGAAACGATCCCGGCCGTGACCGTGCCGCCAAGGCCGAACGGATTGCCGACGGCAACGACCCATTCGCCGATGCGGACATCGCCGTCGGCGAATTTCACATAAGTGAACTTCTTGTCGGACTTGGCCTTGAGAACCGCCAAGTCGCTGCGCTCGTCGGCGCCGACTAGCGTCGCCTCCAGTTCCTCGCCGTCATTGGTGACGACCGTGAACTTCGATCCCTTTTCGACCACGTGGTGATTGGTAACGATCAGGCCGTCCTCGGAAATGAAGAAGCCGGAGCCTTGCGACATGCCGTAGCGGTGCGGCTGCGGCGGGCCGCCGCGACGGTCATCCGGGCGTTGGCGGAAAAACGGGAAATCGCGGAAAAACGGTTGGTTGCGGAAATCGGGGTTCTGATCGAAGAAACGCCGCCCGAACTGGCGCTGTTCGTTGTCATCATTGGAAGCAAGCTCGGCTTCGACACGAACGGAAACGACGGCCGGCGAGACCGCCGACACGACATCGGCAAAGCTCGGCACCTGCGGCCGCTCGATGTGAACCGCATCGGCATAGGCATTATCGATGAACGGTAACCGGTTGCGGTCGACGGCGACGCCGATCACGGCAGCCGCGGCGGTCGTCGCCAGCAGGGCGCGCCAGATGCGAATGCCGGAAATGTGCTTGCCGGAAATGTGCTTGATCGTCGGGAATTTCATGGGGCTCATCCTCCGATTGTCGAGCCCGGCGCAAGACACGCGTGGGCCTGATGCGGTGCTCGCGCGAAAGGCGAGGCGATGAGCCGAATATGGGGAATTGCGAATTACCGGCGCATTTCCGCCGGATTAATTCTCGGTAATGAAGCTCGATGAAAACCCGGGCGCAGCCGTCGTGTTGCCTTCAATCCGGTTTGGACAGGATTGCGGCAATGCGCGATTTCTCTTCGCGCGAAAGCGGTTGTGTCGGCCCTTCGGCTTGGCGGCGCGCGCGCGCCAAAAGCGCGATTGCCCCGACCAGTAGCACCGTCAATGGCGCCGCCCAAAGGATCGCGTTGCGCCAGGAATAGGCCGGTTTGAGGAGCACAAACTCGCCATAACGCGAAACCAGATAGTCGAGTACCTGGCCGTCGCTGTCGCCGGCGCTGATGCGCTCGCGCACCAGCAGGCGCAGGTCGCGCGCCAGTTCGGCATCGGAATCGTCGATCGACTGGTTCTGACAGACCATGCAACGCAATTGCGCCGACAGGTGGCGGGCGCGCAATTCGAGGGCCGGATCCTTCAGCATTTCATCGGGCTGGACGGCGTAAGCCAGCGGCAAGGAGAAAAACAGCGCCGCCAGCAGCATGGCAATCCGAAGAAACTCACGCATGGGCGCCCTTCAGGCGCGAAGCGGCCGGCTGCGGGGCGCCGACGCGAAGGCGCCGGTCGCTCAGCGACACCAAACCGCCGGCGACCATGACCAATGCGCCGAGCCAGATCAGCGTGACCAGCGGCTTCCACCAGGCGCGCAGCACCACGGAACCATCGTTATCGATGTCGCCCAGCGACAAATACAACTGCGAAAACCATCGTGTTGCGATCGCCGATTCCGTCGTCGGCGACCGCCGGGTGGTATAGAGCCGCTTTGCCGGCGTCATGGCGAGATCGTGCCAGCCGGGGCCGTTTACCGTGAAGGCGGCGGCATCCTCGACATAGTTGGACCCCCGCCGCGACTCGACGCCGACATAGGTCAATTCGTAGCCGGCAATCGAAATATGGTCGCCCGGCTTGACCTTCAGGATCACCTCATCCTGGAAGGCCGAAACCGAGACGATGCCGAGGAGCGTGACGCCGAGGCCGAGATGGCCGAGCGCGGTGCCGTAGGTCGAGCGCGGCAACCCCGCGAGACGGCGCAGCGACAGACCCACCTGGCGTTGCGACAGTCCGGCGCGCGTCGCGATTTCGGCGAACGCGCCAACGATCAGCCAAGTAGCAAGGCCGATGCCGAGCACAGCGAGCACCGGCGCATTTTGGGTAAATGCCATCGTCGCCACCGCGACGACGATGGCCGCGCCGGCCGCAAAATAGAGGCGCTGGGTAGCGGCGATGAGGTCGCCGCGTTTCCACGAAATCAATGGCCCGAACGGAACCGCGACCAGCAGCGGGATCATCAAAGGTCCGAATGTCGAGTTGAAGAACGGCGCGCCGACCGACATCTTTTCGCGCGACAGCGCTTCGATAATCAGCGGGTACAACGTGCCGACCAGGACGGTGGCGGCGGCAGTCGTCAGGAACAGGTTGTTGAGCACCAGGGCGCCTTCGCGCGAAATCGGCGCGAATAGGCCGCCGGTTTTCAGCACCGGCGCGCGGATTGCAAACAACAGCAGCGAGCCGCCAATGAACGTGACCAGGATGGCGAGAATGAAAATGCCGCGGGTCGGGTCGCTGGCGAATGCATGCACCGAGGTCAGCACGCCCGAGCGCACGAGGAAGGTGCCGAGGAGCGACATCGAGAAGGTCAGGAGGGCGAGCAGGATCGTCCACACTTTCAGTGCATCGCGCTTTTCCATGACCAGGGCCGAATGCAGGAGTGCGGTGCCCGAAAGCCATGGAATGAACGAAGCGTTCTCGACCGGGTCCCAGAACCACCAGCCGCCCCAGCCCAGTTCGTAATAGGCCCAATAGGAACCAAGCGCGATGCCGGCGGTAAGGCACAGCCAGGCGGCCAGTGCCCACGGCCTGACCCAGCGCGCCCAGGCGGCGTCGATGCGGCCACTGATCATGGCGGCAATGGCAAAGGAGAAGGTCACCGAAAAACCGACATAACCGAGATAGAGCATGGGCGGATGCACGGCGAGGCCGATATCCTGCAATACCGGGTTGAGGTCCTGACCCTCGAAGGGTGCCGGATCGAGGCGCTGGAACGGGTTCGAGGTCATCAGGATGAAGGCGAGAAAGGCCGTCAGGATAAGCGCCTGGACGCCGAGCACATTGGCGCGCAGATCCGGCGGCAGGTTGTTGCCGAACAGCGAGACGGTCGCAGCGAAGACCGCAAGGATCATCACCCACAGCAGCATGGAGCCTTCGTGATTGCCCCACACGCCGGTGAATTTATAGAGCAGCGGCTTTAGCGTATGCGAGTTCTGGTAGACGTTGGCGACCGAGAAATCGGAGACGACATGAGCGTGGATCAGACTGGCAAACGACAGGCTGATCAGCAGGAAAATCGCGATTGCTGCGCTGTCGGCGGCGCGCATCAGCCTTTCGTCGCCGATCCGCGCCCCTGCAAACCCGAGGCTCGCCTGAACGATCGAGCAGGCGAGCGCCAGAATGAGGGCGAAATGTCCGAGTTCCACGGTGATCATTGGCCGGCGCCCTCCTGCCATCGCCCGGCTTTCTTCAGGGCATCGGCGACTTCCTTGGGCATGTATTTCTCGTCGTGCTTGGCCAGCACCGTGTCGGCGGAAAACTCGCCGTCCGGTTCGAGCCGCCCTTCGGCGACAATCCCCTGCCCTTCGCGGAACAGGTCCGGCAGAATTCCGGTATAGCGCACCTTCAGTTCCTTCCGGGTGTCGGTGACACTGAACTCGATGTGCTCGCCGTCGCGCACGACGCTGCCGTCGACAACGAGGCCGCCGATGCGGAAACGCTGCCCGGGCTTTGCCTTGCCTTCGACGACGACGTCACTCGGCGAATAGAAGAATACGATCTCGTCGCGCAGCGCAAACATCACCAGCAGCACCGCACTCATTAGCACGGCGCCGGCGCCGGCGATCAGCAAAAGGCGCTTTTGTTTCCTCGTCATTGGCTGGCCTCGCCGTCGGGGTTGCGGGCAATCAATTCGATCTCGGCAACGAATGCGGCATCATCGCCATTGTTCTTCTTGGCGCTTTCGAGCGCCTTGGCCATTTCGTCCGGTTTGCCGAGAACCGCGTAAGAGCGGATCAGCCGCTTCCAGCCATCCTTGTCGGTCGGGTCCTTCTGCAACTTGTCGGAAAGGCTGGCGACCATCCCCTCGATCATCGACTGACGTTCGCCCGCCGACATTTGCCCCGCGGCGTCGACGTCCTTCTTACTTGGGCCGACAACGCGACCGGTGAGGCGCGCTTCGGCCTCGGCGAGCTGGGCCCGGGCGACCGGCAGCCACGACGCTTCCGCCGGTGCCTGCGCGACCAGTTCGCGCCAGGCCGCCGCCGCGGCCGCGTAGTCGCCCTGCTGGTTGAGCGCGATGGCGAGATAAAACCTGGCCCTGGGGTTGTCGGAGCGCGACGCGAGAACCTTTTCGAATTCGCGGCGGGCTTCCTCGCTGACGACGCCGTCGGCGGCCACGGTCAAGGCTTCGGCGAGGTTGAGGCGATATTCGTCATTGTCCGGTTGCAGGCGCAATGCGTTGCGCCAGGCGTGTACCGCGTCGTCGGCCCTGCCAAGGCGCATATAGACCGGAGCGACAACCGTCCAGCCGCGCACGTCCGACGGGTTCCTGGCGAGCTGGGCTTCGGCACGCTGCAGCAATTGCTCGATCGATTGGCGGGCGACGTCACGGTCCGTGCGCGTCGCCGCCGCCATGTCGGGCATGGCGGGCACGCCAAGCCACAAATAGGCGGCGAGACTGAACACCGGGATGAACAGGGAAACGGCGACAAGGATTGCCCTCGAACTGAGTGACGCCGCGGGAAGCTCGCGCGCCGAGCCGGCAAGCCCGATCAGCTTGCGGCCTTCCTCGGCCTTGGCCGCCTCCGCTTCGGCCTGACCGATGCGGCCGAGCGCCAGATCGGAATCGATCTCGCGCAGGCGCGCGCGATACAGGCGGCGGTCAAAAGCGACGGGATCGACGGGCTTGGCCAGCCTGCGCCGAAACGGCAACCACAGGAGCGCTAGCACGCCCAGAGTCACACCCGCGAGGCCGATCCACAGCATCATGCCGCCCTACATACAGGCGAATTGGCGGCAGACAAATGGCGAACGGCACAGCACTGTTGTCGCGGCTTGTAGCCCGCATCGCGGGAGCCTGCCACTCAGCTCAAAGGCCGCCAGATGCCGGCGTCGTCGCGACAAGCGGTCGCAGCCGCCGAGCGGGTAACGGCATTTTGAACAATGACGTGGGTATAGCGCCGGCAATTGGTCGAGCCGACCGAGAAAGCCTGTTGCGGCGTCACCGTGCCAAAAAGCGTCGTGCTGATCTTCCAATTGACCGGCGCTCCGGCAAGCCCGCCTTCGAGTGCGCGGTACTCGGTGCGAGCCGCCAGGCCGCGGGCGGCCTCGTCCAGCCCGGCGCCGAAGTCACCGGCCAGCGGGCCCGATGCCAAAGGCACCGCCAGTTCGGCGATCGTCTTGCCGCTGGCCGTGGCGCACGCGGTGAGCGCCAACGCGAGGGCGACTACGGCAAGGCGGCGCACGCCGCGAAGATGCGAAAAAAGGAGGTTTAGCAAAGGCAAAATCCGATCCACTCCGGTTTGGGCTACCCGCCGCGTGCTGATTGTGCAAGGGCGGCGGTTCGATTCCTCAATGGAGGCGCGCAGGCAGACGCACCGTCGCCCGCAATCCGCCGAGCGGCGAACGGTCGAGGCGCAGCGCGCCGCGATATTCTCCGGCGATCTGGTTGACGATCGCCAGGCCAAGTCCCGAACCTGGTCGGGACTGGTCGATGCGCGTGCCGCGTTTCATTGCCAATTCGCACTGTTGCGGCGTCATTCCGGGGCCGTCGTCCTCAACGACAACCTCCATCATGGCCGGGGCGCCGGCCGAGGCATGCGCGCCGACCTGTACCTCGTCTTTGGCAAACCGGGCCGCGTTTTCGAGCAGGTTGCCGACGATCTCCTCGAAATCCTGCGCTTCGCCGGCAAATACCGGCTCGTGCGAATTCTCGTGGCGAAAGCGAATTGCCGGATTGAGCTTGGCCATGACCCGCGTCAGGCGCTCGAGCGCCGCGCCAACGGGCGTGCGCGACGTGACCGTATTGTGGCTGGCGGCGATGCGCGCCCGGTCAAGATATATCTGAATCTGGTGCTGCATGATCGCCACCTGGTCGCGCAACAGCTTGCGCAGCTTCGGCGGCGCGATTGCCGTCTCGTTGAGGATGACGGCGAGCGGCGTCTTCAGCGAATGCGCGAGGTTGCCGACTTGGGTTCTGGCGCGCTCGATGATAGCCCGGTTCGATTGGATCAAGGCGTTGGTTTCATCGATCAGCGGCTGGATTTCGCTCGGAAATTTGCCCTCCAGGCGCTGTGCCTTGCCATCGCGAATCTCGGCAAGCCGCTCGGTTGCCTGGCGGATCGGCCCTAGGCCGATACGCACGATCGCATAGCTCGCCAAGACAAAGCCGAGGCCGAAAATCGCCAGCAGCAGAATCAGCGTGCGGCGAAACACGGCGATTTCGTCGGCTAGTTCGCTCTGGTTGCCGGTGATGCGGAAACTGTAAATATCGGAACCGGCGCCGAGGATCACCTGCGCCTCGACACCGCTCAGGTGCTGGCCGTTTTTCTCGATCTCGGTGAACTGGCGCTGAAAACCGGCGTTGAGCGGCACCCCAGGCGGCACTTCGATGCGGCCGCCGGCAAGCGAGGGCGAAGCGATGCGGTTGGCCGGATTGGCCAGCGCCTCGACCGACCAGTACCAACCGGAATCGAAAAGTGAGTAACGCGAATCGCCGAGTTCCGGCGTGCCGGTGAGGCGGCCGTCGGGACCAGGCTCGATGGCACCCATGAGGTTATAGAGATTGGCCGTCAGCAATTCGGCATAGCGGCGCTCGGCATTGCGCCGATAGGCCTCGGTCAGGACCAGCGCGATGAGCGCCACGGCAACGACCGCCCACAGCGATGTCAGCAGAAACAGGCGCCGCGATAACGTGCCCTGCCACATCGCGGGATCATGCCGCCGGCTGGTGCAGGCGATAGCCGAGGCCGCGCACAGTCTCGATGCAATCGACGCCGAGCTTGCGGCGCAGGCGTCCGACGAACACCTCGATGGTATTGGAATCGCGATCGAAATCCTGGTCGTACAGGTGCTCGGTCAGCTCTGTTCGCGAAACCACCTTGTCGCGATGGTGCATCAGGTAGGAGAGCAGGCGGAATTCGTGCGAGGTCAATTTGACCGGATTGCCGTCGATGGTGACGCGCGATACCCGCGTGTCGAGGGCAATCGGTCCGCATTCGATGAGCGAGACGGCGTGTCCGGCCGAACGGCGGATCAAGGCGCGCAACCGCGCCAGCACTTCCTCGATGTGGAACGGCTTGGCGACATAGTCGTCGGCGCCGGCATCGATGCCCGAAACCTTGTCGCTCCAGCGGTCGCGGGCGGTGAGGATCAGTACCGGCATCTTGCGCCCGGCACGGCGCCATCGGTCGAGAACGGTCAGCCCATCCATCTCCGGCAGGCCGATGTCGAGGATGATCGCGTCGTAGGGCTCGGTATCGCCGAGAAAATGGCCTTCTTCGCCATCGCGGGCCGAATTCGACGGCATAGCCGGCATCGGCCAGCGATGTGACGAGCTGGCGATTGAGCTCGGGATCGTCTTCAACGACGAGAATGCGCATGGGCGAGCTTTACCGGCTACCCGGGAACGCGAACTGTTCTGATTCGCGGCGGCTGACCTTGCTTGCCCGGGATTTTCACCTTCACCTCGCAAACGGTGGTATTGCCCTGTTGCACCGGACTTGCCCAGATCGCATCGCCGCCATACTGGGCGGCGACGGCTTGCGCTACCGAATTGCAATCGACCGCCCGGGCGGGAACGGCCGCCGGCACGAAAATGGCCATCAAAAGGAAAAGTCGCGCGATCATGGCGATTTTCTAGCAGAATTCGGCTGAACCGAAAATGAATGATGGTTGCGGTGCTCCTCCTCAACTGATGGTTTCGGTTGCGGTCAACCTTCCGTAGATCGCAAGCAGCGAGCCGCCGGCGGTGACCAGCTGGACCATCGCATCGGCAATCTGCTGCTGGTCGCCGAGGCCGATCCTGACACCGAGCGCACCGAGCAGCGAGGCGACGACCGCAATCAGCGCGCCCCAGATGGTTTTCGACAGATACCAGGGCTTTTCTTCGATCATTTGGATGTCCTTTCGTTTGTGATTGCGGTCAGGCTTCGAGTTGACCGAATCGGAGCGCGCCGGCGGAGCCGTTCGAGGCGATCTGGACAACCGACCAGGCAAACGACGACGGCAAGGCGGCAAAATCGGCGACCTGGTCGGCGGCGGAATAAAGTAGCGAAGCGCTCGTCGCATCGATCGATCGCAGTGCCGCTCCGGCGCCGGAAAATATTTCCACGCGGTAACGCTCGGAAGTTTCACCGAGCGGCGTTTCCGGCGCATCCCAACTGTCGGCCTCGATCCGGGAACGGCGAATCCACGACAAGGTAACGTCGCAGGAGGCGTTTCTGATGGCGCGCAGGTGCGCCGGGCTGAGCGGGCGAAGCTGCAGCGCGGCGTGTTCTTCCACCACCTCTGTCGTCGCGCTGCCGGTCGCCGGAACGCTCGATGGCCCCGCCCGCCAATTGAGTTGCAGGCCGGACTCCAACTGCGTCAGGCCGATGCGTGTGACCGCGTCGTCGAGCAAAACAAACGCGCTTCCGGCCGGCGAGCCGGACAGCATGGCCGGGTCGGTTCCCAACTGCGCACGCAGCAGTTTGCGCAGGCGCCATGTACCGTCCGCCAGCAATTCAGCCTCGGCAAATTGCAGGATTTCCCACTCTCCGTTCTGGCAGCGGACCGCGGCCGCATTGTCGCCGTTGAGAACCAGCAGGTCGGGGAGCCCGGCGAATTCACCGAGGATCAGGCGGACGACCAATTCGTTGGCATAGTCCCAACGGCCGATCGGGCCGGCCGGCAGATCGCCGACGAGCGCGCCGAGGACAGCCGGAGCAGTGACGACGCCGCGCAGCGCAAAACCGAAATCGTCGGGCGACGACCACACCGCGTAACGCCGTGCCCAGGGGACTGCGGCGACGGCAACATGAACGCGCGGCTCAGGATCGCTGGCGCCGATCGGCAGGTTCATGACTTCGAAAGCCGGCGCGCCGAATTCCGGCACGTCGATGGCACCAGGAGCCGGCTCGCTACCGAGTGCGACCTGGTCCGGATAGGTTGCGACGGCGCGTAGTTTCAGGCGGCGTGACAGGCCATCCTCGATCGATTCGGTTCGCCAAAATCCGGCCGGCTGACCGCCGGCGAACTCGATCTGGTCGCCGACGGACAATGCCAGAAACCGCTGCGACAGCCTGAACTGCAAGGTCTGTCTGCCGATCCAAAGATCGCGCAGGCGCGATTCGGCGGTGCTGCTGGCGACGGAAGCCGAGAGCGACGCCGGTACATCGAGCGAAACCACACGCTTGCCGCCGGCCTCCAGCCGGCGCGACGAGGTGCGCTCGCTCTCGAAACCGGAAAATATCCCGGTGTGCGAAATTTCCAGCTGGTGCGGCAGTTCGTTTTCCTGATCGCGCACCTTTTCGAACAGAGGCTGGTCCGGCTCCTCGGCGATCTCCTCCAATGCCAGTTGCAGCGCGGGCGCGTAGGCATCGCCGGCAAAGCGCCGGATGCCGGCTTCCTCGACATAGCCGATGTTAAAAAGGGTCAGGAGCGGCTCGATGGCGTTTCGCGCTGAGGTCGGCTCGGCGATGACGTAGCCGTCGACGAAACCGTCGGCCGCCGCGGCCGCCACCGGAATGGCGTAGTCAGCGCAAATTGCCAGCAGCAATTCGTCGATCGGACATCCGCCGAGACGACCGTTGAGCCAGTGCCCGGTCGTCCAATTGTCGCCGTCGGACCAGGCAGCGGTATTCGCGGGGAATTGCGGAAACGGACGCGCGTCCCAGGCCCAGGGAAAAATCGTGGCGAGATCGATCATGCGCCCGCCGAAAACCGGCGAAACCGGGTTGCGATTCGGATCGAGCCCGGCGCTCGCCGGATCCCAGTAGCGGTAGTGCGCGGACAAAAACCGGTTCTGGACGATGTCGGAGCGGGCACCGGTCGAATACCACGGCAAAGCGGATGCCGAGGATTTCGGATCGGGGAAAACGTTGGGCTGGCTGGCGCCGAGCACGACGGCAGGGCAGCCAACCTCGTCGCACCAGGCGGCGGCAAATTGGCTGCCGCGCAGGCCTTCCGGATCGTTGGCCGAAAACACCTGCGCGATGGCGCCGCTTTGCCAAGTGAGCCGGCGCAGGCTCGGATTCCATTGCGGCCGCCCGCCTTTGCCGGTGGAGCGAGAGCAGACCAAATTCGCCTTCGACCATCACCATCCTCGCATCTGCATAGGTTTCGCCGACCAGGGCGATGCGGTCGGCGCCGGACGGAAAGATAATGCGGATCGGCGGTCGGCGATGCCGGTTGTCCATTCGTGCGCCGGCGCGCGTCTTGCCGGCGCCGCGCCCGCCGAGGAAGAGCCAATTGCGCCATCGCGAAAGCGGCGGCCGCTGGGCCAGCCGGGAAAACACCGGCCATTCGCGGCGAAGCAGGTGCAAGATTTCGCGAAGCGATAGAGAATTCAAGAAACCGCGCCTGTCAGGCCCCTCTTCACCAAGAGCCGCAATTCGTCGCGCAAGTTCGTTGCGGAATTCCAGAATATCGTCGGGTCCGGCGTCTCGGTCTGCATTCGCCTGTTCTTGTTTTTCGACCAGTTCGTCCACGGCCTGGATAGGTCTTTGCCAGAAACTGCACGGCCTTGACGCGAGTTTCGCTGTAGCCGTCCTCCTCCGGCTCGGCCTCGAGTGCTGTTACCTGGCGCTCGAGTATAGCCATCAGGCGGCGGCCAAGCGGGGGCGATGAAGGGACGACGGCGCCGGCGGACGTGGTGGAAGTCATGCCAGCCATCGGGAAGCCCAAAAGAAAACGGCGCCGCAAAAGCGAGCGCCGGGAACATGTAATTCGTCGGGAGGATAACGCCGGCCGCAGGAATTCGACCGTAGCGGGTTTGTAGCAGATCACCGCTGCGGTGTAAAGGAATATTTTCCTGTTATTCTTGATTTTTTTCCTATCGCCGTTTCGCGCCCGCTTCGGGACCATGCCCGGCCAGCGGACGATGAAGTCTTCCAGCGCGTCGACATCGAGGCCTGTTTCCGGGGATCGTACGGCCGCGCACGCTGATGCCGGCGTCATGCACCGTTTCAGGATCGCCGGAAACCAGCGGATGCCACCAGTAGAGATCGCGGCCTTCGTGGACGAGGCGATAGCCGCAGGTCGGCGGCAGCCAGTCGAGTGTCGCGATCATCGCAGCATCGAGGTGGACGCAGTCGGGAACGTGTTGCAGGCGATTTTCGTAATCGCCGCAGCGGCAGGATTGGCCGTCGAGGAGCTTGCACGAGACGTTGGTCCAATAGAGCTTGCCGGTTTCCTCGTCCTCCAGTTTATGCAGGCAGCAGCGGCCGCATTGGTCGCACAGCGATTCCCATTCGGGTTTGCTCATTTCCGCCAGCGTCTTGGTGCGCCAGAACGGTTCCCGGGTCATGATTGCACCAAACGCACGCCGGTGCAGTGCCGGCGCAACAGCGTGTCGAACGCAACCCCGCCGCTTCGGCAATTCGGCAAAATCAGCACTCCAATTTCGCTGGAAACTCGTGTAACAGTGCCGGTGCTAGGCACCGGAAGGCCAAAGTGCAAGACCCCTTCGACAGTCCCGAACGCGGCAAGACCAAGAACCGTCTGCTCGCCCTCAATTCATGGATCAATTCGTCGCTGTACGAATTGTTTGCCCAGGCCGGCGACCGCTGGGAGGCGATAACCATATTCTTCCGCCGCTTCCGGTTCACAGGCTTCAAGAAACTGTTCTTCGAAGTCCTCGACGAAGGCGTGACGATGGGGCTCGGCGGCGACGGTGCTGATGCTGGCGTTGGCGCTGCCGGCATTCGAGGAGACCAGCAAGGACTGGCGCAACAACTCCGACTATGCCGTCACCTTCCTCGATCGCTACGGCAAGGAGATCGGGCGGCGCGGCATCCGCCAGACCGACAGCCAGGAAATCGACCAGTTGCCCGACATTTTCGTGAAGGCCGTGCTGGCGACGGAGGACCGGCGCTTTTTCGACCACTACGGCATCGATTTTCTTGGCCTGTTCCGCGCGATGGTCGAAAACGTCAAGGCCAATTCGGTCGTCCAGGGCGGCTCGACGATTACCCAGCAACTGGCAAAGAACCTTTTCCTGACCAACGAGCGGACCCTTCAGCGCAAGATCAAGGAAGCGTTTCTGTCGCTGTGGCTGGAAGCCAATGTCTCCAAGAAGGAAATCCTCAAGCTCTATCTCGACCGCGCCTATATGGGCGGCGGGAATTTCGGCATAACGGCGGCGGCGCAATATTATTTCGGCAAGAACGTCAAGGACATCACGCTCGCCGAGGCGGCAATGTTGGCAGGCCTCTACAAGGCGCCGACCAAATATGCGCCGCACATCAACTTGCCGGCCGCGCGCGCCCGCGCCAACGAGGTCTTGACCAACATGGTCGAAGCGGGCTTCATGACCGAAGGCCAAGTCATCGCGGCACGCCGCAAACCCGCGTCAATCGTTGAGCGCAATGATGGCGAAGGGCCGAACTATTTCATGGATATCGCCTTCGACGAGATCAAGCGCTTGCCGTCAGATTTCCGACCCGCAGTTTCATCGCGAAAACGACGGTAGACCTCGATTTGCAACGTGCCGCCGAGGACTCGGTGGAATCGTCGCTGCGTCAATATGGCAAGCAATACCATGCCAGCGAAAGCGCGATGATCGTGATCGATCACGAAGGCGCGGTTCGCGCTGTCGTCGGTGGCCGCGACTATGGCGAGAGCCAGTTCAACCGCGCCTATCAATCGCGCCGCCAGCCGGGCTCTTCGTTCAAGCCGTTTGTTTATGCCTCGGCGGTCGAAAATTTCGGATATGACGAATTCACCAAAGTAGTAGACGGTCCGGTCAGTGCCGGCAATTGGTCGCCGCACAACTATTCCGGTGGCTATGCCGGCGCGATGGATTTCACCAAGGCGATCGTGAAGTCCTACAATACGATTCCGGTCAAAATTTATCTTGGCCGCGACGGCCTTGAGCGGCTGGGTGGCGATCGCCTGGTCGAAACCTGCCGCAAGATGGGCATTACTTCACCGATGATCGTCAATCCGCCGATGGTTCTCGGCGCCAACGGTTTGACACCCTACGAAATGGCTACCGGCTATGGCGCCTTCATGACCGGCGGCATGAAACTGGACACGCACACCATCATCCAGATACCGACTCGGCCGGCAACGTGCTTTACGACTATCGCACCGACAAGGCGCCGCCGGAGCGCGTGTTGAGCGAACGAACGGTCGGCGTGATCAATCGGATGCTTGTGCAGGTGCCGGAATGGGGTACGGGGCGCAAGGCGGCGCTTGACTGACATCGGCATCCGCAACGCCGGCAAGACCGGGACGACGTCTGCGTATCGCGACGCGTGGTTCATGGGATATACCGGCAACTACGTTGCCGCGGTCTGGTTCGGCAATGACGATTACACTCCGACCAACCGGATGACCGGCGGCACGGTCCTGCCGCAACCTGGCAGAAGTTCATGACCTTCGCGCATCAGAATATCGAACGTCTGCCAGTGCCGTTCGTCGACAATCCGTTCCCGGCGACGAAGGCCGAACCCGTCTCCAAGAACAAGTCCAAGCAGCCCGACGACGCCATCCAGGCTGCCGCCCGGCCGAAGACGCTGTCGAAGCCAACCGAAGAATTCCTGCGCGAACTCGAACAAATCATGCGCCGGGCACGGCCGGTTTCGGGAGCTGAAATCGTTGCCGGCCCAGCCATCTGGCGAAGCCCTGAACTGATCGAATTCGGGACGCCGAAGTGTTTCGCTCGCTGCCGACGCTGATTGCCGTGATGTTGCTTGGCGCCGCGCTCGGCGGGTTCAGCGCATGGAGCGCGATTGACCGCGCCAAGGATCTCGGTGCGATCCAGGTTGGGCCGTGGAATGCAATTTCCTATTCCGGGATTGATGAAGTCGATCCCTACACTGATTGCCCGCTCGGTGATCGACGGTAGCGTGCCGCTCGGCGCGACCGAAGGCATCACCTTCCACGCATCGCAGGACCAGGATGGCGCTCCCCTCGATCTGCGCTGCGATTACGGGATCGAGGGTAATTACGCCTTCGGCAAAATTGTGGACGCTTTCGGCACTCGATGGCCGCGGCCGGCCGATCGATGCACCGGCGGGCGCGAGATCAGGCATTTATTCCGGAGCGATCCTGCGTTTTCCCGACGGCACGTTCCGCATCGAAATCTCCAGGTCGACCGAAACCCGGCAATTGGCTTGGCGTAACCGGAAAAGGCGAGTTCCGGCTGGCGTTGCGTCTCTACGACACGCCACTGATCAGCAAGTCCGGAGTATCCGCACTCGACATGCCCATCATTCGCCGCGGAGAATGCTCGTCATGATCTGGCGCGATCATTTTTCTTTCGATTTGCGTGATCGTGGTTGCCGGAATCGTCCACATCGCGATCATTCTCTTGGTTCCGGCATTCGGTGCCAACGATGCATTTGCGCTGGTTTCGCGCTCGATAAAGCCGTTCGATTTCAAGCCGATTTCGCAAAGCGAGGCAGTTGCTCACCGAGACCGATCCATTTTTTTCCTATGGTGTATGCCGCTTCGATTTCAGCCAAAGCAGCATGTACATGAGCGGCCCGAAGATCAACTCGTTCTGGTCGGCGACAGTGCTCGACCAGGACGGCTCGGTGATCTACAGCCTGAACAGCCGCACGGCCATCGACAACAAACTCGATTTGATTCTGCTCGATCAGGCGGCGACGCTGCGTCTGCGCGAATTGCAGCCGCCGGAAGCCGAATCCGCGATCATCGTGGAAAGCCAGGTCGACGAGGGATTCATCGTGTTGCGGGTATTGCGCCCCGACGAGAGCTGGATCGACAAATCCAATTCATTCCTGAATTCGGTTACCTGCCGGCCCTACCAATTGGCACCGGCCGAGGCAGCGAGTCGCAATAGGACGCCGCGACGCAGCCTCACGCTTCGCGTTGCTTGGCAATCGATCCGTCGGATTTGCAGGCGGACAATTCGACAAATCCCCGGAACGCGAATAGCGAACACCATTGAAGAACAGGATTTGTGCTGTGCCGATGCGCACCGGCGATTTGCGCCGCGCCGCCGCGCGCTTGCGATCGATTGGCAAGCGAAAATTCAAAATCACGGCCATCGGAAACTCCGCGTCGATTTGATGCAGTCAGCGAGGCTACGGATCTTCCCCGCCCATTGCCGGCGACTTCATCCAATTCTTGGTTAATAATTCGTGAACCATTGCCGGGTCAATTTGATGGCAGATTCGCGACATGACAAACGAGTGAAGTTGATGTTCGCAGTTGCCTGGGGCAGGAAAGCGGGAAACCGCCGAGGACCGCGTCAGTCGACAGATGCGCATACTGACTGACGCAACACGCCAGTTCAGTTCCATCACGCGCCCGTCGCTGGCCGAGATCAACGCCTACAAGGATATGTTTTACCAATTGATCGGCGCATGCGACTCGGCTTGCCGCCGCGCCATCGCTGCATCGCTGGCGTCCTTTGCTTATACGCCAACCCCGATTGCGGTGTTCCTCGCCAGCGATGCGGCGGAAGTTGCCACGCCGATGCTGATGTTTTCGCCGACGCTCGGTGAGGACCACATCGTCCAGGCTCGCCGGCCGCCTGCCGCGCGATCATCTGCGCGTGTTGTGTCGGCGCAGCGACCTGACGGCAAAGGCGGTAAAGCGCTGATCGAAAACGGTGGCGAGGAAACCCGCGCAGGTGTTGCGGTCCAATCCGGCGGCAAAAGCGTTCGCCGGCCTGGTCGCACCGGTCCGCCAGCGTGCGCAACAGACCCCAAGCCTCAACCGGCACAGGCCGAGCCGGTCTCGGCCAAGAGCGAGTTGCTGCGTCTGGCCGGAAACAGGCGGCCGCACCGGCCGCGCGAAGCGACCGAGCGTCCAGCTCGAATTCGCAAGACTTGTCCTTCGCCAGGCGGCTGTTGCTTGCCGCCAGAGCCGGCGAAATCGCCACGATTGCGGCTTTGGTCTCGACGCAGGCGGGTCGGACTTGCAGCTGACCGAAAAGCTGGTGCGCGCTGACTGAGATCGAACCGACCGTGATTTTTCTCAAGGGGCTCGGCGTTGACAACGTCACTGCAATGCAGGTGCTGTTGCTGTTGAAGCCGCATATCGGCTCTGATCGCGGCGAATTTTCGAGAGTTTCGAATTTCTATCGCAACGTCGATGTCCGCGAATGTGAAAAGGTACTGCGCGCGATGGCGAGATCGAACTTGGCGAGGCCGGCGATAGCGAAATCCGACTTCGCCGGCATTCGTCCAGGCAGCGCACAGCCGGCGCGCTGCGATCGCAAACGAGCACCCGGCGCCAATACGCAAACCTGCCTCGCGCTCATTCGGCCAAAGGGAGAACCGTGCCGGCGCTATGAATTGGGGCTAGGACCGGTCGCTATCGGTCGCCCTCCGGCCGAGGCTGGGAGAGCAACTCGGGCATAAAACTACCCTCGAATTCGACGATCCACAAATCAGTGTCGAACTTCACCTGCCGATCAAGTTGGGCGGCGAGCGCGGATTCGTCTGATTGTTCCAGAACACACTCGAACATCCGCTCCCCGCTGGTGTCGGCGGTGAAAGCACTCTGCGGCGCTGGAGAGAACAGATCGCATTTGCCGGTGGCGTGGCGGCGGACCAGAAAGATCGCGCCTGCCTCCGCGGCCCCGCGGCGCATCACTGCGGCATAACCGCCGCGGGCAAATTGCGAGCGCAGAAAGGCAGATACCCAGATCTGCGACGTGGTGCGCAAATCGGCTCAGATGCGTTGAAGCAGGCCGAGCAATTCGAGCTTCTCGATCACCGCCTCTTCCGGCTCGCCGGTTATCGGCAGATCATAGCGCTTCTGGAATTGCCGGATCGCAGCTGCAGTGTCCTCGCCAAGCTGGCCGTCAGGAACGACCCCGGTTTCGCCGAAATTGATCAGTCCGATCTGGATGCGCGCGATCATCGCTGCGCGCGTAACCTCGGCAAGCGAGACCCGGCTTCGGCAAGCTGCCCTGACTTCGCGACGGCCTTTTCTGGCGCTGCTCTGCGTCGCTCCGGCCGGAATTTGCAACCACCTTCTCAATACGCGCGTCGAGCGCAACGATGCTGCGCCGACGCAAGGTAGACAGCAGATCGGCGCTCGCCAGGCCGTTGACCGCGATGCCTGAAGCCGCTTGAAATTTTCGGATCGCTACCTGCGTGTTCGGTCCGAAACGACCGTCAATGTCCTTGGAGTAGTAGCCGGCTGCGGCAAGCTCGCTCTGGATGTCGCGCACGAGATCGGCTTGCGAAGCGTTGAGTGAGCGTTCACCCTGGCGCGATAGGGTCGGTATCGGTACGACCTGCGGCGCTTGCACGAATGATCTGAAACAATTCGGTCGCGGCGCGGCGCGCGCTGATTTCTTTCGGGATTTTTCTCGATCGCCTTTGTTACCATGTTCGTCGCGCGTCGCCCACAGCGGTCCTGGATGCTTGCCGCGCTGACCGTATAGAGCGTTTCCGGAGACCAGGAAGAACGCCACCAGGAAAGCAACAAAGCCGGCCGCCGTGCCCGGATTCTCCTGAACCGATGCGCCGATGATCCCGACGATCCCCTTCATGCGGTTGCGCCCCTTGCTTCGATTTTTGCGGAAAATCGTCAGGGTCGTCGCCAGGTTTGACGACATGCATATCCTCGACCGCCGGGACCGGTTTGCAGCGCGCCGCATCGATCGGCAATTTTACGGTAACCCGGGTGCCGGCGTTGCGTTTGCTTGCAATCGAAACCGTGCCGCCATGCAGTTCGGCCAGGCCGAATACCAGCGAAAGGCCAAGGCCAGTACCTTCGTATTTGCGGTCGTATTTGCTGTCGGCCTGATAGAAGGGCGTGCCGAGTTTGGCCAAGTGCTCCTCGGAAATGCCGATGCCCTCGTCGCGGACTTCGATTTCCACTGAACTGCCGATCCTGCGGGCCGCGACTTCGACGCGGCCGGGCGACTGCCGTGAATTTTACGGCATTGGAAAGGAGGTTGATGACGATCTGCTTTATCGCCCTGGCGTCGGCGCAAAGCTCGGGCAAGTCCTCAAATCCGCCGGTCGACAGCACCAGCCCTTTTTGCTGTGCCTGGGTACCACCATCGCACAACATTCGCGCAGGACCGGGGCGAGATCGAAGGGCTCGCGCATGATCTCGTATTTGCCGGCATCCATCTTCGACATGTCGAGGATGTCGTTTACGACCTGCAGCAAGTGGCGGGCCGACGCATGAATGAGCCCTATATATTCCTGGTGGCGTTCGCGCGGCAGCGCCTGCATGACCTCGGACTGGAGCAATTCGGAAAAGCCGAGAATTGCGTTCAGCGGAGTGCGCAGTTCGTGGCTCATGTTGGCGAGAAAGCGCGCCTTGTGGGTGCTGATCCCTTCCACTTGTTCGCGAGCGGCCAGCAATTGTTCCTTCAGGTCGAGTTCGGCGCTGAAGTTGCGCACGATTGCCAGCGCCAGACGACGATTTGGCGCATCGCCGGAGTTGATCGCAACACAGCGCATTTCGTACCAATGCGCCTGCGCGCGATCGGATGCCGGTGCGTTCGAGCGCAAGCGGAACTCGGCACGCGTCTCGCGGCCGACGGCAGCGCAGTCGCCGATCGCCTTGGCGACGAGACGCGATCGGGCACGTGGACACGCTGAAGGAAGTCTGGTTCCGAGTCAGTTCATCGGCTGGAATCCCAGGATCCGCTCGGCGTTTGCGCCGACCCGATATGCGATGCTGTCTTGCCCGAACACGCAATAGCAATCCGGCCCAAGCGCGGAAAAGTCGCTTTCCGGCGCGACGATCGTCGAATGCTGGGGTAGCGTCATACTCATAAACTCGCGCGCTGCCTGGCTAACCGTCGCTTGAGCGACGCCGAATGGTTAGCGGAGGGCAAATTCGCACGACGCATTTAACACATGCCTAAGGCGGGCTCGCGGATGGCCGGAACGGCATGCAATCCGGCGGCAGATCGCCAACTCTTTTACAGACATGGTAAATCGATCGTTATGCCCGGCACCGACACCGCGTCCCTGTATCGGCGCCCCGCATCGGATGCGCGGCGTCGCAGAATCGCGACAATTTGAGACAAATCTGCTGATCCCTGCCAACGGCAATTAGGAAGTCCTTGCTAGATATCGCGGCGGACGAGGGACCAAGATGTTTTTCCTGCTTCGAACAGCGTTCTGGCTTTCAATCGTGATCGCGCTGATCCCGGTTAATCCAGCCGATCTGCACGACGGCCAGCGTCCGGTATCGACGCTTGAAACCATCTCCATCGCGCGGGCCGTGGTTACAGATGCGGCAGGGTTTTGCGATCGCAACGTCGCTGCCTGCGCTTCCGGGCGCGAGTTGATCGCGCAATTCGGCGCCAAGGCAAAGAACGGCTGGAAGTTCGCCTCGACACTGTTTTCTGGCAGCGACAGCGCGGCCGGGAACCTGCGCGCCGACCAGACCGCCTGCACACCGGATCGATCCGGCGATAGCCGGTTTTGCCGCCCTCCTGTTCATCGACGCTTGCGCGCTATAGATTAGCGTTTGCAGGATGTCACGATGCAAACCGAATTCGAAACCATCGCCGAAAACTTCGAGCTTCTCGACGACTGGGAAGATCGCTACCGCTATCTCATCGATCTCGGCGGAACATTGTCGGCGCTGAGCGATAGCGAACACGACGACGCCAACAAGGTGCAGGGCTGCGCCAGCCAGGTGTGGATGGTGAGCAAGCAAGGCCATGGCGACGATCCGGTTCTGACCTTCCGGGGCGATTCGGACGCCCATATCGTGCGCGGATTGATCGCCATCATTCTTTCGATCTTCTCCGGCAGGCGGGCGTCACAAATTATGGCGACCGATGAGAAGCAGTATTTCGATCGGCTGCGGCTGAGCGAGCACATCTCGGCGCAGCGTTCAAATGGCTTGCGCTCGATGGTCGCCCGCATCCGTCAATTCGCCCGCCAAGCGGCGCAGGTTCACTCTGCCTGAACGACGACCGGACGGTAGCCGTCGGCTCCCCATTGCAGGATGCGGCCAGCTGACGGGCGGTTTCGCATTAGCCCGTAGTGATCCGCCAAAATCGACAGCGCCGCGCGCAGCAGCAATTTTGCAGAGCGCGGTGGCAATTTGCGTTCCCCTTCGACCTGCTCAAAACCTTTCAGAAAGCAGCAAATATCGAGTGCGACACCGCAAAGATCGGGCGCGAGCGCGGCAACAGCCTTGCTTACCCGGCGCCGGGCGTCGATGGCGAAATCGGACAAGTCCGTCTGGATAGCCGACCTGCCCGACGCCGATATCGGACGATCCCAGCTCGGTGAAATCCGCGGCTGCAACTGTGCCTTTTCGAAGTCGCCGCGCAGCTTCTCGCCGGCGGCGAATTGTTCGGCGGAAAGGAACTTGCCGCCGGCCTTCGACGTCCTGCGCATAGAGCCGGGCAAGGGGCGATTCGCAATCGTTGAAAGCCAGCTTCGGGATGCGGGAGAATTTGCGATCGGCAGCCGTGACGGCGTCGCCATGCTGGGCGTGATAACCGTCCTCGGGATGAAGCATTCGAATCAATGCCGCCTGCCCTTTCGGCAACAGATGCAAGCTGCCGTCGCCGCGCGCGATCATGCCCTCGCGTTCCGCCACCGCGACGAATTCGAATCGAAGACCAGTTCCTTGCCTTTGAAGGTGATTGCGATGGTGTTTGCGCCGGCGGCTCGCTCCCTGCCCGTCCCGTCGCGCGCTAGCAGTCGCAACAATCGCCGCAATTGCGAAGCTGGCGTGCATCGCGATGCCGTTCCCCCGGATTTCGTCATTGGCGGGCGCCGTCCGTCGGCTTCGCGGCGGCCGCATAAGAGGTCATCGAAATTGCGAGTTCCAGCATCGATTCCAGTTCGCCGACGAAGTCGTCGCGCTCGGGAATGTCGCGCAGGTCCTCGATTGCCGAGCAGGCGTGGGCGACCGTCGTGCGGTCGCGCCCGAAGAGCTTTGCGATGACTGCAAATGGCAACGAAAGCTTGGTGTGAAGCAGATACATCGCAAGGTGGCGGGCGCCCGATGCCTCAGTCGTGCCGCGGCCGCGCGACAGAATCTCGTCCGGCGACACCTGGGCGGCAAATGCGACCAGGCGCACGACAAAGCGATGATGGACGTCGATAGCCGGATTTGCCGCCAATGTTTCGGCGACTTTCGCGGCCGACAGGTTTTGCGGAGTGTGGGGGGCTACTTGTGCGGAATTGAGCCGATTTCCGATCGGGTATCCGAAAGGACGTGTTTCCTCGCGAATTTGGCGGCCCGCATCCATTTCCCTTCTCCCGTACCGTATCCCTCGGAATATATTCCTAACTATCTCGCAAAACTTGCGTGCGGGCACAAGCGGCACAACCGCCAAACTGCAAGAGCGCCAAATATTCCAACAAAACCAGCAGGTTGGCGCGGAGAGCAAAATTGTTCGCGGGTCGATCAATCCCCGCACGCCAGGCCGCCCTTAAGCTCAGAGCTGACCGGAGCGCGCAATGGCGAGACCAAACGGGGCGGGACCAAACGGATTGCGAAGGGCTTGGGCGGTGGCCGACCGCAACATTGACAAGGCGGCAAGCGCGTCGGCGACACGCTGGCTGCCGCCATGCACCGACGCCGACATTCGCAGGGTTTGGCTATTGCTGCTCGGCGAACTGCTCGAAGGGCAACTCGCCGACATTTCGGCCGAACGCATGGCCAAGATGATCTTGCGGCTCGAGCGCGAAATCGGCCGCGAGCGCGGCCGATCGAAGTCCGGGCATCGCAACTACGACGTCAACCGGCACATTGCATTATGCCAAGTGATGCAGGCGCTGCGCGCGCGACTGGCAGACAGTTGCAGTCGCGCGCCGCCCAAATCTGAACGGTCCGCAGTGGCCGGCGCCCTGGACTTGTGAACTACTTCCGCCTGGCGCCGCGCTTGCGCCCGAGGCCCATTTCCCGGGCAAGCTTGGAGCGAGCTGCCGCATAGTTCGGCGCGACCATCGGATAGTCGTGCGACAAGCCCCATTTCTCGCGATATTGCTCCGGCGACAAGTCGTAATGCGTGCGAAGATGCCGCTTCAGCGATTTGAACTTCTTGCCATCTTCCAGACAGATGATGTAATCGTCGAAGATCGACTTCTTCGGCGAGACCGCCGGCTTTTGCTTTTCGGCGGAAACCGTCGCGCCGCCGCCCAGGCGGCCAAGCGCGCCATGCACTTCAGCGATCAAATTCGGCAGATCCAGCGTCGACACCGGATTGTTGCTGACATAGGCCGAAACGATTTCGGCAGTAAGTTCGATCATTGCGTTGGGGTCTGCGCCATTCAGGTTTTCGTTCATATCCATTTTTTTCTCTTTTCATTCTTCGTTGGTCTTTGCGACCTTCGACACTGGATTGAGGAACGGGGTGTCCGAGCGCCGAAACAATCGCTTCAATACATGCGTCGGACGCGCCATGTCAAGTTAACACACTAGGCAGTACAATAAATACACCCAAATACCACTGATTTATGGCAAATACACATACATTGGTCAACGGCATATCACAACTATTTCGTGTATTAGCTGACGAATCATTGCGGCAATTGCGTATTGCCCAATACCCCGGCCTTTTTCATGGCGGCGACCATATTTCATCTGCGATTGACGGCGGGGTTCCCCATGCTTACCTCCATGTCGTCGCCGCCCAGTGCGATCCCAGCGCACTTCGCCGGGAAGCCAATCGGCAAATAATACCGGAGCCGCAATGTCGAAAGTAAACAAGAGCGAGGCCGAATGGCGCGCGCAGCTCACCCCGGAACAGTTTTCGGTTACTCGAAAGCATGGGACCGAACGCGCGTTTACCGGACCGCATCAGAACGAAAAGCGACCCGGAACCTTTGCCTGCGTATGTTGCGGCAAACCGCTGTTTGAAACGGATGCCAAATTCGACAGCGGCACCGGATGGCCGAGTTTCAATGCTCCGATCGGCAAGGATGCCGTCAGCGAACTTACCGACCGTTCTTTCTTCATGACCCGCACCGAAGTGCGCTGCGCCGATTGCGATGCGCATCTGGGTCACGTATTCCCGGACGGTCCGAAGCCGACGGGACTGCGATACTGCATGAACGGCCATGCGCTGACGTTTCGTCCGGGCGGCAAAGAAAAATAACTCCGACAAATTCGAGCCGGCCCTGCGGGAAAAATGACGTTTCTGAAGCCCAGCCAACCTGTGCCGCCAAAAGCGGCCAAGCATACCGTCGTTCGCCGCGACCACGGGGTGGAGACCGTCGATGACTATGCATGGCTTCGCGCCGCAAACTGGCAGGAAGTCATGCGCAATCCGGCGGCGCTGAACGGAGAAATCCGCGCCCATCTGGAAGCAGAGAACGAGTACCAGCAGGCGGTGCTTGCCAATACCGCGGCGCTGCAGGAAACGCTGCTCGGCGAAATGAAGGGCCGCATCCGCGAGGATGATTCCTCGCCGCCCATGCCGGACGGCGACTGGGCCTATGGTAGCCGATATGTCGTCGCCGGCGAACATCCGATTCTGTTTCGCCTGCCTCGCGACGGTGGCAGCGAGACAGTTCTGCTCGACGCGGACAAGGAAGCCGCCGGCAAGGAATTCTTCCGCCTTGGCGGCAGCAGCCATTCGCCCGATCATCGCTGGCTCGCTTGGGCCGACGATGAAAAAGGTTCCGAACTCTATTCGATCCGTTTCCGCGATCTCAGCCGTGGCAACGATTTGCCGCAGATCATACCCGACACTTCCGGCGGTGGCGTGTTTTCGGCCGACAGCAAGACCTACTTCTATACCTGGGTTGACGAAAACCATCGGCCGGCAAAAGTGTTCCGGCGCGATTTCGCGGCTGAAAATCCGGTCGACGAACTCGTCTACGAAGAAACCGATTCGGGCATGTTCATCGCAGTCGGCCGGACGCAGTCGAACCGCTTCATCGTCATCGACAGCCACGATCACGAGACCAGCCAGGCCTGGTTGATCCCGGCCGACCGGCCGCAAGCCAAACCTTTCCCGGTGGCGACGCGCCAGCCGGAGACCCGATACAGCATCGAGGAATGCGATGGCATCCTCTACATCCTGACCAATTGCGAGGGCGCCAAGGATTTCAAGATTGTCACTGCACCGGTCGATGACCCGGGCGCGGAAAACTGGCGCGATTTGATCGCTCACCGGCGTGGCCGCCTGATCCTTGATCATTCTGTTTACAAGCGCCATCTCGTGCGCCTCGAACGCGAAGACGGCCTGCCGCGAATCGTGGTTCGGCGCCTCTCCGACGGGGCCGAGCACGAAATCGCATTCGATGAAGATGCCTATTCCCTGGGTGTCGCCGGATCGCTTGAGTTCGACACCGACGTCATCCGGTTCACTTATTCGTCGATGACGACGCCGACCCGCACTTATGACTACGACATGGAAAGCCGGCAACGGGTGCTGGTGAAGGAACAGGAAGTTCCGAGCGGCCACCGCCCCGCCGATTACGTCACACGCCGGATTTTCGCGCCGGCCGGCGATGGCGAAACAGTGCCGTTGACCCTGCTTCACCACGTGTCGACGCCGATCGATGGAACCGCGCCCTGCCTGCTCTATGGCTATGGCAGCTACGGGATCACGATTCCGGCCGCGTTCAACGCCAACATGCTGTCATTGGCCGATCGCGGGTTCGTTTGCGCGGTGGCGCATGTTCGTGGAAGCATGGCCAAAGGCTATGCCTGGTATGAAGCCGGCAAACGGCTGAGCAAGGCAAATACCTTCAACGATTTTGTTGCTTCGGCCGAGTATCTGGCGAAATCGCGTTACGCCAGCCCGCGCCGCATCGTCATCCAGGGCGGCAGCGCTGGCGGCATGTTGATCGGGGCGGTCATCAACATGCGCCCGGACCTGTTTGCCGGCGCCATCGGCGAAGTCCCTTTCGTCGACGTCCTCAACACCATGCTCGACGACAGCCTGCCGCTGACGCCACCGGAATGGCCGGAATGGGGAAATCCCATCGTTTCGAAAGAAGACTTCGAAATGATCCTTTCTTATTCGCCGTATAACAACATCCGGCGCGTCGCTTATCCACCGGTGCTGGCCGTCGCCGGCCTGACCGACCCGCGCGTCACGTATTGGGAACCGGCCAAATGGATCGCGCGGCTGCGCGAAATGTCGACCGGCAATTCGCCGATTCTGCTGAGAACCCACATGGGCGCCGGGCATGCCGGCAGCCCCGGCAGGTTTTCCAGGCTCGCCGACATTGCACTGGTTTATGCGTTTGCCATTCGTTGCGTCGGTGCATCCGATGCGCCTGTCGCCAAGAGCAGGGCGCGCCATGCTGCTCGTTGACGTCGTCGTCCGCCGTTCCGAGATCGAAGGCCTTGGTGTCTTCGCCAAGCATGCGATTGCGGCGGGAACAGCAATCTGGCAGCTCGATGCGCGCTTCGACCGCGTCGTCGAGCGCGCCGAATACGAAGCGACGACCGGCGCGGCGCGCAATTGGCTCGATCGCTACGGCTATCCCTATGTCGGCGACGACAGCCGCATCGTCTTCGAACTCGACGATGCGCGCTACATGAACCACTCCGACTCGCCCAATATGAAGTACGTGTCGCCGGAAACCGCTGTCGCGGTGCGCGACATTGCCGCCGGCGAGGAGATCACAGTCGACTACGGGATATTCTTCCCCGGCGGATTTGAGTTCCTCGGCGAGCGCTAATTGGTGGTGCGGGCGGCGCCGACCACTGGCGGCACCGCTTTCAGATAAGCGGCAATCGCCTCGCGGTCTTCTTTCGTGAGCCTGGCGGTGTTTTTCTGTACATCGGCCATCGAGGAGCCAAAGGAATCGAAATCCGGCTTAAACCCCGTTTCCAACGCAGAGGCGATATCCTGTTCAGACCAATTACCGATACCGGTCTTGTCTGGGGTGATGTTCGGGATTCGGCCCTTGCCCTCCGGTGACGGACCGCCGCCTAGCCATTTGGCCTTGTCGGGACCGCCCAGCAAATCGCGCGGCGTGTGGCATTCGCCGCAGTGGCCAGGGCCCTCGACGAGATAGCGGCCAAGCGCGAGCTTGGCATTCGATTCATCGACCGCAATGACCGGGTCGCGTGACAGGTACAACAATTTCCACAGTCCCAGGCCGCGGCGAATGCCAAACGGAAATGGCAGTTCGTGGGACTGGTTGGCGTTGGCGACTGCCGGCAGTGTTTTCAAAAACGCCCACAGATCGGCGATGTCGGAGACCGTCATCCGCGAGTAGGATGTGTAGGGAAAGGCCGGATAGAGATGGCTGCCGTCAGGCGCCACGCCGGCCAGCATGGCGTTGGCGAAATCCGAACCGGACCAGGCGCCAATGCCATGTTCGCGATTGGGCGAAATATTCGGTGCGTGAAATGTGCCGAACGGCGTTTTCAGCGCCAATCCGCCCGCAAGCTTCAGGCGATCTTCTCCCTTGGCGCCCGAAGCGGCGTGACAGGATTCGCAGCCGCCGGCGTAGAAGACGCGCTGCCCGGCTTCGGCATTGCCCAATTCGATATTCGCTAGTTGCGCCAGCGGCAGCCGCACAGGAACAGTGAGCCAGTAAAAAATGGCAACGGCCGCGATGGCGAAAATTGCCAGCGCGGCCGCGAAGCGCTTCATGTTGCGATTCCGGTCGACAGGATCAATTCAACGGCAGGCGGAAATCCTTGTGGCATTCGCCGCAGATGCCGCCGATCGGCTGAAAGACCGCAACCATCGCATCCTTGTCCTGCGGCGCTGCCTTGATCGCCGCATCTGTCGCGTCGATCATTTTCTGGATCAACGCCTTGAACTGATCCATCTCTTCCCAGATTTTCGGGCTGGCGTGGGTGTCGCCCTTGTCGCTGCCTGCAGGGAACAGATCGCCGAATTTTTTCATGTCATCGTTGATCGTCTGAAACGCGGTCAATACCGCGGCCGGATCGTATGCCATTTCGCCCTTCATGGTCTTGACGAGCACGCCGGCTGCCGCGCCGTTGTTTTTCATCAACTGGCGGCGATCGGAAATCGCGTCGGCATAGGCCACCCCCGCTACCAGAACTGCAGCCGCTGCCACACCCGCTAACAACTTCTTCATTCGCTATTCCCTCCTGGAGACAAACGCAGATTTTCAAGTCGCCCACCGAATTCATGCCTTGCCACAGGGCAGATTTCGAGACGATCGGCAAAAAAACCCAAGCTCACTTGGTAAACAATGCGTCAACTGTACCGGGTTACGCCGTCGCGGCAGCAAATCGCTCTTCGACATAATCCCAGTTGACCAAGCTATCGACAAATGCCTCCAGGTATTTCGGCCGGGCATTACGATAGTCGATATAATAAGAGTGTTCCCAGACGTCGCAGCCGAGAACCGGATCGGCGCCGTGAACCAGCGGGTTCTCGCCATTCGGTGTCTTCTGAATTGTCAGTTTACCGTCCTTGACCGCCAGCCAGCACCAGCCCGAACCGAACTGCGTTAGCCCGGCATTGACGAAATCGGCACGAAACTTGTCGTAGCCGCCGAGATCCAAATCGACCGCTTTTTGCAATCGCCCCGGCAACTTCTTGCCGCCACCGCCCTTTTTCATCCATTTCCAGAAGTGGATGTGGTTGTAGTGCTGGCCGGCATTGTTGAAGAGGCCGGCATTCTTGCCGAAGCTGCCCTTGACGATCTTGGTCAGCGACTTGTCTTCCAGGCCGGAACCCTTGAGCAGATTGTTGCCGTTGTTGACATAGGCAAGATGATGCTTGTCGTGGTGGAACTCGAGCGTCTCCTTCGACATGAACGGCGTCAACGCATCATAGGAATATGGGAGATCGGGCAATTCGAACGGCATGACACTCTCCTTTGGTCGCTTCGGCACCTGCGCACGGCAGGCCGCAAAAAGATTCCGTCGCCAGCAAACTAGGGCCTTCTGCTTGACGAAACAACGCCGTGCGGGCGAGTTTGTTCGGCGGGCCGGAAAGTCGGGAAAACACCATGCAATATCGCGCCTATGTTTTCGACGCCTACGGCACCTTGTTTGACGTGCACTCCGCGGTTCGCCGGCATGCCACCCAACTGGGCGAAGCGGCCAGCAAGGTCTCGGAAACCTGGCGCAACAAGCAACTGGAATATTCCTGGACGCGGACCCTGATCGGCAACTATGCCGATTTTTGGGAGTTGACCGGGCAAGCGCTCGATTTCGCATTGCAAGCGGCGGGGAAAACGGACCCTCGACTTCGCGAGGCGCTGTTGTCGGCATATCGCGAACTCGATTGCTTTTCCGAGGTGCCCGAAGTTCTTGAAGTGCTGAAAAAGAACGGCGCGAAGCTGGCGATCCTGTCGAACGGTTCGCCGCAAATGCTTGCCGATGCAGTCAATTCCGCCGGCATTGGCGGCCTGCTCGACGACGTGATCTCGATCGACGCGATCCGCCGCTACAAGCCGCTGGCTGAAGTTTATCGGCTGGCCGCGACGAGATTGTCATCGCCCGCCAGCGAAATCGCGTTTCAGTCTTCCAACCGCTGGGACATCGCTGGCGCCTCCGCCTTCGGCTTCCGTTGCCACTGGATCAACCGGACCGGCCAGCCGGACGAGTACGCCGATCTGCCGCCGGTTGCCGTGCTCAACGATCTTTCGGGCCTGGTTTGACCGTTCGATACATTCGAAGTCGCCTTAAAAACTGATTTTTTTGGAATTATGGAAACAATCCGCCTCATTTGTCGTTCAATCTGGCTGGATACCAGTGTGGCCGGAGTGATGGCAGGGTGGAGAACCAACGGGATCGTCGGGGATTTCTGAAGCTGCTTGCGCTGGCGCCGGTGGCAGCGGCGGCGGGCTGCAGTTCTACGATGGATGGCGAGTACGCGCCTTATCGCACGGGCTGGCGCGTCCTCCCCGAAGGCATGTTCGATTACGGACCGCGCCCGCCGCGTTACGGGTCATACACAGCCGCCTTCGACTACAACCTGGTCTATGCGGCCATGGACGACGGCGGATTCCAACTGCCGGCGATCCCCTGGAAGAAAATCGACGAGCGTTTCCTTCGCCAGCGCGTTCCCGATCCGACCGGCTTGCCGGCCGGGCAGTATCGTCATCGATACCCTGGCCCATTTGTTGTACCTGACCGAGCCGGAGGGGAGTGCACTTCGCTACGGGGTCGGCCTCGGGCGCGAAGGTTTCGAGTGGGCAGGCTCGGGCGAAATCGGAAGCATGCAGCAATGGCCGCGCTGGCACCCGCCCGATGAGATGATCGCTCGCGATCCGGAACTGCAAAAATACAAGACGACCTACGATCGCAAGAACGATGCCTGGCTTGGCGGAATGGAACCCGGGCTGAATAATCCGCTCGGCGCGCGAGCGATGTATATTTATCAAAACCGCAAGGACACGCTTTACCGCATTCACGGTTCGCCGGAATGGAATTCGATCGGCAAGTCGGTATCGTCGGGCTGCGTGCGCATGATCAACCAAGACGTCATCGATCTGTTCGCGCGCGCGTCGATCGGCACGCCGATCGTGGTCACCAGCGGGCTGCCTGGCGCGATCGGCTGAGCGTTTCCGGCAGAACTCTCAGAAGCCCTTTTTCAGCGACCCGAGGATGCCGCGAACCAACGCCCGGCCGAGCGAGGAGGCAACGGTTCGCGTGATCGACTTGACTGCCGCTTCGGCGACTGTCTGGCGATTGGAAGTGCGGCGCGGCTCGTAATCGGAGCCGCGGCGCGACGACGGGCCTTGGCCGAAATCCGGCAGCTGGAAGCCTGTGCGGGTGCGCCGGCCTTCCTGGGCCTCGCGATCCTGTGCTTCGCGGGCCTGCTGTTCCGCCTCGGCCTGGGCGGCGGCATCGGCCTTTTTCTTCAGCACCTCGAAGGCGGATTCGCGGTCGACCGTCTCGTCGTACTGACCGGCGATCGGACTCATGGCGATCAGCTTGCGCCGCTCGTCGGCCGTTAGCGGGCCAAGGCGCGAGGATGGCGGCCGCATCATCGTGCGCTCGACCATCGACGGAATGCCCTTGGCCTGCAACATCGACACCAGCGCTTCGCCAACGCCGAGATTAGTGATCGCTTCCTCGGTGTTGAAGTCAGGGTTCTGGCGGAAGGTTTCGGCTGCCGTTTTGACGGCCTTTTGCTCTCGCGGCGAATAGGCGCGCAACGCGTGTTGGACGCGGTTGCCGAGTTGGGCCAACACGGTATCCGGTACGTCGAGCGGGTTTTGCGTAACGAAATAGACACCGACGCCCTTCGAGCGGATGAGGCGCACGACCTGCTCGACCTTTTCGACGACGACCTTCGGCGCCTCATCGAACAGCAGGTGGGCTTCATCGAAGAAAAACACCAGACGCGGTTTTTCAGGATCGCCGACCTCTGGCAGTTCCTCGAACAGTTCGGACAACAGCCAGAGCAGGAAGGTCGCGTAGACACGCGGCGACGACATCAGCTTGTCGGCGGCAAGGACGTTGATGGCGCCGCGCCCGTCGCGCGTCGTGCGCATGATGTCAGCAATCTTGAGCGCCGGTTCGCCGAAGAACTTGTCGCCTTTCTGTTGCTCGAGAACTAGGAGCTGGCGCTGGATCGTGCCGATCGTGGCGGTGGTGACGAAGCCGTAGGTGGCAGCGATCTCCTTGGCGCGGTCATTCATGTTGGTGAGCAGTGAACGCAAATCCTTCAGGTCGAGCAGCAGCAGGCCTTCGTCGTCGGCGAGCTTGAAAGCAATATTGAGCACGCCCTCCTGCGCATCGTTCAGGCTCATGAGCCGCGACAACAGCAGGGGTCCCATTTCGGAGATCGTTGCCCGGATCGGATGGCCCTGCTCACCGAACAAGTCCCAGAAAACAACCGGGAATTCCTGGAACTGATAGTCGTCAAAGCCGATCGCCTGGGCGCGCGCCGTCAGGAAATCCTTGGCTTCTCCCTTGGCCCCGATACCGGAAAGGTCACCTTTGATATCGGCGCAGAATACCGGGACACCAGCATCGGAAAAGCCTTCCGCCATGATCTGCAACGACACCGTCTTGCCGGTACCGGTGGCGCCGGTCACCAACCCATGCCGGTTGGCATATTTCAGATCCAGATATTGTGGATCCTTGATGGAATTGTCCGGCTTGCGGCTCGTCCCCAGATAGATGAGGCCTTCCTTCAGCATGGCGGTCTCCGTGGTGGCGCAACGCGAATGCGCGCCTCCTTATACACTGGCAGACGGGGGCGCCAACGGCACGCAGGGGCGATTTCGCCCGCCAAAATTCCAGATTTTGTCAGCGCATCGCCAGGTTGGCACGGCCCCTGCAAGGCATTCGGCAAATCGTTTTTGCCGGATGCAGGTGTACCGCAATGGCACGAAAGTCCGTCTCCTTAAGCCGACGCGCCGTGCTGGGCGGCGCCATCGCGGTGCCAGTCTGGGCCTCGGCGGCCGAATTCGGTGCGCCGTCGGATGGTTTCGGCCTTGCCGACCTGCGCGGAACGGTCAATGCAGCAGATCACGGCCTGGAAACCGGAACGGTCGACGACCAGAGCCGCCGCTTGCAAAAACTGCTGGACAAGGCGTCGGCAGACAGCCGGCCGATCTTCCTGCCGCCCGGCGAATTTGCCGTAGCCAATATCCGCTTGCCGGAAAACACTCGTCTGATCGGGGTGCCGGGGGCGACGCGACTGGTCTATGCCGGCGGCCAGCACTTTCTTCTCGCCGACGGCGCGCGGCATGTGGAACTGACTGGCGTGACGCTCGACGGCGCCAACCGGCCTGTCGAGGGTTATTCCGAAGCAGTTCTTCGCATTTCGGGCGTTGGCCATTTCGTCATGGAGAACTGCACCATCCTCGGCGGCGCCGAAAAAGGCATTCATGTGGAGCGGTCGAGCGGCCGCATCGAGCGCTGCAGCGTCTCCGGCGCAATTGGTGCGGCCGGCATTCACGCCATCGAGAACTCGGCCTTCTCGATCATCAACAATGACGTGCGCTCCTGTTCGAATGGCGGCATCCTGGTGCATCGCTGGCAGGCGGGAGAGGACGGCACCATCGTCACCGGAAACCGCATCTTCAATATCGGCGCCGCTTTTGGCGGAACCGGACAATGGGGCAACGGCATCAACGTCTTTCGCGCCCACTCGGTGATGATCGCCAACAACCAGATTTCGGACTGCGCGTTTTCGGCGATTCGTTCCAATGCCGGCAGCAACGTCCAGATTCTCGGTAATAACTGCCTGCGGTCGGGGGAGACGGCGATCTATTCGGAATTCGAATTCAACGGCGCGGTTATTTCCAACAATGTCGTCGACGGCGGCGCGCGCGGCATTTCGATTGCCAATTTCATGCAGGGCGGCCGCATGGCGGTGGTGTCGGGCAACCTGATCCGCAACATCCACCGCGATGCGCCCTATGTCGACAAGGATCATCCGTTCGGCCAGGGCATCTCGGTCGAAGCCGACACTGCCGTCACCGGCAATGTCATCGAAAACGCCGAACGTTTCGGCCTGGCGCTAGGCTGGGGGCCCTACCTGCGTGACGTCGTGGCAATGTCGAACGTCATTCGCGGGTCGGAAACCGGTGTCTACGTTTCGGTGGTCGAGGGCGCGGGCAGCGCGCTCATCTCCGACAACATCATCAGCGGCTGGAGCAAGGGCGCGATTATCGGCCACCGCTGGCACGAAGCGGTGACCCGCGACATGGGCGACGGCGACACGCAGGGCTACAGCCACATCACGGTCGAGCGAAACCGCATCTCCTGATCTTCTTTGCTGCCTGCTTGGCCGATATGGTCGGTCGCGAGCTATTGCAAGGACCATAGATGCGCGTACCGGGCGGATTCCATTCGAGCTTCGTTCAGTGCGGGCAGATGCGCCTGCACGTGGTGGTAAACAGCGAATCACCGGCGACCGACGCGCGCCATCCGCTGATCTTCCTGCACGGATTTCCGGAATTCTGGGTCGCCTGGCAAGAAGTCTATGTCCGACTTGCCGACAGGTATTGCGTCATCGCCCCGGACCAGCGCGGCTACAATTTATCCGATGCGCCGGCAGGCATCGAAAACTATGAGGTGCCACGGCTGGTCGGCGACCTGGTCGGCCTTGCGGATCGGCTGGTCGGCAGTCGCCGGTTCCTGCTTTGCGGACACGACTGGGGGGCTTCGGTCGCCTACGCCGCGGCGTTCCGCCATCCGGAGCGCATCAGCGGCCTAGCCATCGCCAACGGCGTGCACCCGGTCCTGTTCCAACGTGCCTTGCTGAACGATCCGCAGCAATGCGCGGCAAGCCAATATATTCACTACCTGCAGGCGACCATGCGGCAGCAAAATTGACCGAAGACGGGTCTAGCCGGCTGTTCGGCATGTTCGAGAAGTTCTCGCCGGCGAAATGGCTGACGCCTGAGCTGCGCCGGCAATATGCGGCCGCCTGGGGTCAACCGAATCGCCTGGAAGCCATGCTCAACTGGTATCGCGCTTCGCCGATCGTCGTGCCGCAAAACGGCCAGCCGATGCCGGATGCGCCGCTTGCCCGGGCGCCAATGCAGCGATTTCACGTGACGATGCCGCATCTGCTGTTGTGGGGAGATGCCGACATCGCGCTGCTCCTCTCCAGCACGGCGGGCCTGGAGGCGTTTGCGCCAAAGCTGCAACGGGTCGCGCTGAAGCGTGCCGATCACTGGCTGCTGCATACGCATGGCGAGCGCATCGCGCAGGAGATCGCAAGGTTCGCCGATTCGCTTTGCTGGTAAACAGCCAGACACTCAGACGAGGCGCGCCAGTCCGGCGGCAAAACGGCGGTAATTCGCCACATAGATATCGGCCGACCGGCGCAAGCCGGCGATCGCTGCAGCATCGAGCGGCCGGAGCACGCGCGCTGGCACGCCGACGATCAGCGAGCCGTCGGGAAAGCTCTTGCCTTCGGTGACCAGCGCCCCGGCGCCGACCAGGCAATTGGCACCGATCCGGGCCCCATTCAGCACCGTAGCACCCATTCCGATCAGGCAGTTGTCGCCGATGATCGCGCCATGGACGATGGCATGATGGCCGATGGTGCAGCCTTCGCCGATCCTTGCCGGAAAGCCCGGATCGGTATGCACCATGACGCCTTCCTGGAGGTTGCTTCGCGCGCCGATAAGGATCGGCTCGTTGTCGCCACGCACGACAGCGCCGAACCAGATACCGACATCCTCGCCGATCTCGACATCGCCGATGACATGGGCGTCAGGGGCGATCCAATGGCGGTCTGGCGCCGGCAGTCTTGGTGCCTTTTGTTCCAGGCGATAGATGGGCATTTGCGTTCCCCGAAAGCGTTCGATTTGTACCCGGGTAGACGACAATCTTGCGCCTGCAAAGCCAATGCGGTGGGGTTAGCCGATTTCCCTGCCAAATCGCGGGTTGCCGGCATTGAGCTTGACTTGACCCGTGCGGCGACAATGATGCCGGCGCGCTGGGAGCCAACGGATTCGTGAAGATGGGCGAGGAACTCGACGAAATCCGCTTCGGCACCAGCGGCGTGCGCGGGTTGGCGCCGCAACTGCTCGCCGGCGGCGCCGAGAACTACGTCGCGGCGTTTTGCCAGATGCTGCGCGTCAGCCACCCTTCCGTCGCCACGATTTGCATTGCCCGCGATTTGCGCTACAGCAGCGAGGCCCTCGCCGAAATTTGCGCAGCCATCGCAGCAGCAGCGGGATTTGCGCCGGAATACTGCGGCGCCATCCCGACCCCGGCGCTGGCGCTATACGCGATGGCGCGCGGCGGCGGCGCAATCATGGTCACCGGTTCGCATATTCCCGCCGACCGCAACGGCCTGAAATTCTATACCCCCGAGGGCGAAATCACCAAGACCGACGAGGCCGCCATCGTGGCTGCGGTCGGCAAATTGGCCAATGGAACCCCGCCGCGCTCCGACAGACAGGTGCTCCAGCAAAACCGCGCCGCCGCATCGCGCTATCTGGACCGAAATGGGCCACTCGCCAAGACAATCGACCTCGCGGGGCGCCACATAGGCGTTTGGTCGCATTCGAGCGTCGCCGCTGATCCGCTTGCTCGTCTGCTCGGGCAAACCGGAGCAAGGGTAACTGTGTTCGGGCGCAGTGACGGCTTTGTCGCCGTCGATACCGAAGCGGTGTCGGTCGCGGCGCAGTCGCAATTGCGCGAGTTCGCAGCACGGGAAAAACCCGACGCCATCGTCTCAGCCGATGCGGACGGCGACCGGCCGCTGCTCGCCGATGGCGACGGCGAGATCCTGCCGGGCGATCTCGTCGCTTTCAGTGCGGCGCTGGCGCTCGGCGCCAAATCGCTGGCAACGCCGGTGACGTCGAATTCCGCAATCGAATTGCAATTTGTTGGCGAGGTGCGGCGCACGCGGATCGGGTCTCCCTATGTTCTGGCGACGATGCAAACGCTCGCCAGCGAAGGCCTGTCGCAAATCGTCGGCTTCGAAGCCAATGGCGGCCTGATGACGCGTGACCCGCTCGACCTGAATGGCCGGCCAATCGAGCCGCTGGCGACTCGCGACGCCGCGCTTCCGCTGCTTGCCGTGCTTTCGCGGCTTGCTAACCGCGATTTCGACTTGCGGACACTCGGCGCCTTTCATCGATTTCGGCCGGCGCGCAGCGATCGCATTGTCGATTTTCCACAGGCGTGCTCGCAACGGCTGCTGCGCGAACTGGGCAAGCGACCACAGCTCCGCAATCGTATGTGCGGTGGGGCCGACGCCGTGGAACTGGCCAACTCGATCGACGGGCTCGCAATGCGATTGTCGAATGGCCAGACGCTACGCATTCGCGCTTCGGGCAATGCGCCGGAGTTGCGCCTCTATGCCGAAGCCGAAAGCTTGGCCGAAGCCACGAGAATGATCGAATCCGCCGCGGCGTGGGCCATGGAGTTCCGCGACGCGGAAAAGCGCCAACTCCTCGATGCCAATGGATAGCGATTTGCCAAACAGCGCGGTGCGGACCCGACATGAACGGCAATCCGAAGACGGGGTCGGCAATGCGGTCTGGTCACTGCTGGTATTGCTGGCGGCACCGCTGATCGGCAGCGCGGCGTCCGCACTTGTTTGGCTCTCAGCCGGAGCCGGTGTCTTGTTGCTGGCGGCGAGACCCGCACTGTTCCGCGTGCCGCGCGCAGTGATCGTGAGCGCTATGGCTTTCAGCACCCTGCTGGCGGCCGAGGCCGTTTCGGGCGTCGCTCACTGGCACGGCGGCATAACATTCGCGGAAATCACACAGAACCTGGTTTTCGTTGGACTGCTGCCATTGTTCGTTATGTTCAAGCGCGACCGGACTAGACTGCTCGACGATATGCGTGAGGGCGCCCCCTATTTCGCGCTTCTCGCCTTTGCCATCGCGGTTGTGCAGCAATTCGCCGGAATGCGTCCGGAGGGCGGAGCCGGCAATCCCGGCGTATTTGCCATCGTTTGCAGCCTGGTTTTCGTTTTCTGCAGCGAGCGTCTGGTTGCCCGCGGTGCTTCAATGTGGCGGGAAGGAATCAGCCTGGGCCTGATCGGATTTGCGTCTTCGGCGGGGGCTGTACTTATGTCCGGCTCGCGGGCGCTGTGGCCTTGTCTTGTCCTGGTGCCTATCGTCCTGGTCGTCTCCAGCGGCAGGGTTTCCCGGAACCTGGCCGTGTCGGGCGCCATAGCCCTCGCCATCGTCGTCGGCATTGCTGCGTTTGGCCCACCCAGACAACGTGTCATGGATGCCATCAGCGATGTCGAACTGATGGAGACGGGCAACTTATCAACGTCGTTCGGCAAGCGACTGATCGTCTGGAGGATCGGCCTGGAGGCCGGCCTCGAATCGCCGTGGCTCGGGCAAGGGCCCGACGCGCCGCGGCGGCTGATGCGCGAGCGCAGCGTTGCCGTCAGCGGTATGCTTCTGGGCTTCAACCATTTCCACAATGTCGTGCTAAACGAATGGGTGAGAGCGGGTGTGCCGGGCGTCCTCGCCATTTTCGCGATGTTCCTGGTGCCGCTTGGCGCGACCTGGAAGAACCGCGGGCGCGACCGCGTGGCCCTGGCCGCGTTCCAGTTGATTGCATCGTGCCAGATCGTCTTTTTCGCTACGGGCATGTTCAATATCCTGTTCGACCATGACATCGTCGACGCCATGTTCGTTGCAGCGCATGCCTTTGGCCTCTATCTTTCTTTCGGCGGTTCGCCCGGCCCAACCCGGTTCGGCGATCGCGCGCACATGAATTTCGCCAACTTCAGCGCAATCCTGTTGCAGATCGCAACGGCAGGACTTGTCACGGCCGCGATATTGCTCTGCCTGGCAATGTTCGCGCCGGCCAATTTCCTGACCAATACCCCGCGCGATATGTCATCGGGACCGACGGTGCGCCAACTTGGCGGGCTAGTGATCGTGCCGGTGGCGATGGTCGCCGCTTGGTTCTTCAGCGATTCCGTGACGCTGCGATCGCTGCATTTTCAGGCGGTCGCCGCCGTGGTCGCGATGTGGTCGCTTGGCCTGATCGACGACCACTATCACTTGCGCGCCGGACCAAAACTGGTGGTGCAGTTGCTCGCCGCTTCGGCTGCGGCAATTACCGTGCCGGCCGGCATCAGTTTTGGGCTGTTACCGACATTTCTGGAGACGCTCGCCGCAGCTGCCATTCTGGTCGGGTTCGCCAACATGACGAATTTCATGGACGGCATGGACCTGATGAGCATCGTCGGCATTGGCGTACCGCTCGCCGCCTTGTCGGCGATCCTTCTGGCACACGGTGAATCGGACGTGGAAATCATGTTTTGCCTGCTGCTTGTCGGCGCCCTGATCGGGTTCGCGCCGTTCAACTGGCCGCCGGCGCGGCTTTATCTCGGCGATAGCGGCAGCCTGGCGATTGGGTTGGCGGCCGGCCTCCTGGCGCTGCGTGCCGCGCGGATCGATCTCGCCGCGGCATTCTTGCCGTTTGGCTACTATCTGGCCGATACGGTGACGACGTTCCTGTTGCGCGCCCGGACTGGCGAAAACCTGTTGCAGGCGCATTCGCGCCATGCCTATCAGGCGGCGCTGAGGGCCGGACGCGGACCAATGTGGGTTGCGGCTCGCGTTCTCGCGACAAACCTGGCGCTTGCCGGTTTGGCTGCACTCGCCCTGTTCTGGGCAAATCCTCTGGTCGATGTCGGCACAATCCTGGGCGGCATCGCAATTTGCATTTTTTTTCTCTGGCAGTTTCGGCGAACGGCTTAGATCGACGGATCCGGAACGGAAGAACGGTTCATGGCCAATCAGCGAAGCTCGCCGAGGCGCCAGAGCGCTGGCCGCCGCCGGCGGCCCTGTGACGTTCGCGGTAACGCACCGGACGGACGCCGGCCACGCGCCGGAAGAAATTCGAAAAATGCGCCGGGTCCTGAAAGCCGAGCGAGTAGCTGAGCTGCTTGACAGAGAGCATGGTGCGTTCAAGGCCGAGCGCGGCCTCGCGCGCGGCGCGCTGGTCTATCAGTTGTTTGGGAGTCCGGCCCAATTCGCGCGTGCAGAGCGCATGCAGCCGATCGGCACTGATCCCGATTTGGCGTGCGTAGTGGGAGACCTGATTGCGCGAGCGAAATCCGGCCTCCACCAGCTGGCGGAAACGCTGCAGCAGCAGCGACGGGCTGCCTGCTTCTTGGCCTGTGTAGCCGAGCGCCCCGGATAGCCGCAGCAGCAGCACGAGCACGACGCGCACATAGGACACGATCAGCATTTCGCCGCCGGCGAGCCGCTCGTCGATTTCACGGCCGATGTCGGCAAATCGCGCCACAATTGCCGACAGCGGTTTCGCGTCCACACGCATGGCAGCGGGCCAGGAGCGATCGAACAATGCAAGCAGCGTTGCCAACTCGAAGAAATCGCCAATGGCCCGCGCCAGAATCTCCTCCGGAATTAGCAGGGCATGTCCGGCGGCGCCGGCCTCGGCGACCAGTCGGGCTTCATCGATACGCCGTAGCCACAGGGCGCAAGGCCCGCGCAACGCATTTGCCCCAGATGCCGTTTCAAGCCGCGCGGCCCCGTCGCCGATGACAACCAACACCGGAACGTTTTCACCGTTTTCGTGGCGCAGCGGCAGGTGGCGCCGCTGCAGTGCCGGCTCGATCCTGACAAGGCGCACGGCCGATTTTGCGACTTCGATTGAGGCATCCGAAACCATGAACCGAAATCCATTCGTGGAGACCAGAAAAATACATGAATGCGCCAATTTGTTGCATTTTCATAGATACGTCGGTGCAAGATGGTCGGAATTGCCCGAGATTTGGCGAAATGCCCCCGGGCCAGCCGATCGCTTTTTGGCAATTGGCGGGAGGAGACATGCTGGAGGCGATGCTGCTCATCGACAGCGATGCGCGCCCGGCGTCGGACAATGGCGCGTTCGAGCGCGTAAATCCGGTGTCGCTGACGGTTTCGACGCGGGCCGCCGCCGCCTCGCGCGAGGACGCCATGATCGCCGCCAATGCCGCCGCCCGTGCGTTTCCCGAATGGTCGCGGACGCCGCCTTCCGAGCGGCGCATGCGGCTCAACGAAGCGGCCGAGTTGCTGCTGTTGCGCACGAACGACTTCATCGAGGCGGTAGTCTCGGAAACCGGCGGCACAGCATCCTGGGCGCGCTTCAACTGCGAACTTGCTGCCAAGATCCTGCGCGAAGCAGCGGCAATGACGACGCAGGCAACCGGCGAAGTCATCCCTGCCGACCAGGCCGGCATGCTGGCGCTCGCCACGCGCCAACCCTGCGGAGTGGTCTTCTCGATGGCGCCATGGAACGCGCCGGTGGTGCTGGCGGTACGCTCGATCGCGATGCCGCTCGCCTGCGGCAACACGGTCGTCCTCAAGGGTTCGGAACTTTGCCCGCGCACGCATGGGCTGGTCGGCGAAGTGCTCGACAGCTCGGGACTGCCTCATGGCGCCGTCAACGTAATTCATTCAGCCATCGAAAAAACGCCTGAAATCGTTGAAACCCTGATCGCGCATCCGGCGGTTCGGCGCGTCACTTTCACTGGCTCGACCCGCGTCGGCCGGATGATCGCCGAAATCGCGGCGCGGCATCTGAAGCGATGCCTGCTCGAACTTGGCGGCAAGGCGCCGCTGCTGGTTCTGGACGATGCTGATATCGACGCCGCGGTAGACGCCGCCGTGTTCGGCGCCTTCTTTCACCAGGGTCAGATCTGCATGTCGACGGAACGCGTGATCGTCGACCGCAGGATCGCCGACGAATTCGTTGCGCAGTTTGCCGCGCAAGCGGGCAAGATCCGGGCAAGCGATCCGAAAGACCCGGACTGCCAGCTCGGCGCAATGATTTCGGAGGCTGCGGCGCTGCGCATCCGCTCGTTGATTTCGGATGCCCAATCGAAGGGAGCCCGCCTCGTCACAGGTGGCCGCCAGGATGGGGTTTTCGTCGACCCGACAATTCTCGACCGCGTCACCTCGGCGATGCGCATCTATCAGGAGGAGTGCTTCGGCCCGGTTGCTTCGATCATCCGGGTCGATGGCGACGACGAGGCGGTCACGGTCGCCAACGATACCGAATATGGCCTCGCCGCAGCCGTATTCAGCCGCGACATATCGCGCGCGCTCGAAGTGGCGCGTCGGGTCGAATCCGGCATCTGCCACATCAACTCGGCCACCGTTCACGACGAGCCGCAAATGCCGTTCGGTGGCGTCAAGGCTTCCGGCTACGGCCGTTTCGGCGGCAAGGCCGGCATCGACGAATTCACCGAGCTGCGCTGGATCACGATCCAGGGCAGCCGGCGCGACTATCCGTTTTGAGTGAACCTTGGAAAGGGAGGACTACATGCAACGTCGAACAATTCTGAAAACCATCGCTGCTTCGGTGCTTGCCGGCAGCCTGCTCGCCGGTCCGGCATTTGGCGCCGACGTTATCCGGCTCGGTGCCAGCGCTCCGAAAACCGGGCCGCTCGCCGGCGGTTCCACCGTCACCTATTGGCCGGCGATCCAGCTTTGGATGAGCGATGTCAATTCACGCGGCGGCATCGATGTCGGCGGCAAGAAAATGAAGGTCGAGCTTGTCGAATATGACGACAAGTCGGCGAACGAGGAAGCGATCAAGAACATCCAACGCCTGGCGACCGTGGACAACGTCGATTTCATCATCCCGCCGTACGGAACCGGCATCAACCTTGCGACCGCGCCGTTGATGGCCAAGCTTGGCTATCCGCAAATCGCCGTTACCGCGGTGACCGACGGCCTGGATGAATTCGTCAAACGCTGGCCGAACAGCTTTTGGACACTCGGCACTTCGACCGGCTTTGCCGAAAGCCTGGTCAGCCTATTGAAGGGCATGCGTGACAAGGGCCAGATCGGCAACAAGGTCGCTGTCGTCAATGTCGCCGACGCCTTCGGCATCGAATTGGCCAATGCAGGCAAGCCGGCGCTCAAGGCAGCCGGTTTCGACATCGTCTACGAAACCTCCTATCCGCTCCAGCAGCAGGACTTCGCGCCGATCATCTCGGCGGCAAAGAACGCCGGGCCCGACAGTTTTATCGGCTTTTCCTATCCGGAAGACACCTTCGGCCTGACCAAGCAGGCGGCGATCGCCGACCTGCCGGTGAAGGTCTATTATGTCGGCGTCGCCACGGCGTTTCCGGCATTTGCGGGAGCAAACGGCGCGGCCGCCGAGGGCGTGCTCGGTGCCGGCGGCGTTAATGTCGATGCGCCGGCGATCAAGGATTTCATGGAGCGTCATCAAAAGGTAACCGGCCAGGCGCCGGATTTCTGGGCAAGCTCGGTGCAGTATGCAAGCCTGGAAGTCCTCGAACAGGCGATCACCGCGGCCGGCTCGCTCGACAAGGCAGCCGTGATCGACAAGATCAAGACCGGGACCTTCAAAACGATCATGGGCGACTGGAAGTTCAACAACAATATCATCGACAAATACTGGACGGTCGGACAGTGGCAGGGCGGCGTATTTCGTGGCGTCGCCTCGACCGGCCTTGGCGGCGAAGTTGCGCCAATCGTTAAGAAAGGTTGGAAATAGGATTTTCAGGTTTTGCCGGTACGGTTCCCGCCGTACCGGCAGAATTGAGAACAATCCAAAATGGACATCCTGATTACCGGAACGGTTCTTGGCGGAACCTATGCGCTGATCGCCCTTGGCCTGACCCTCCAATATGGCGTGGCGCGCATCATGAATCTCGCCAACGGCGAGAATTTGGTGCTTGCCTGCTTTTGCGCGTTCTGGCTTCAGGCAACGGCCGCCATCAATCCGCTGCAGGCGTTGTTGCTGGTGGTGCCGGCGGCATTCGTCCTGAACTGGTTGATCTATTCGATCCTGCTGAGGCCGTTGGTGCGCCGCGCCGCCAATCGCGGCCAACTCGAGGTCGACAGCATTCTGGTTACCTTCGGCCTGATGTTCATCCTGCAAGGCGTCATGCTGCTGCTCTTCGGTGGCGCCTATTTTACCTACAATTTTCTCGCCGAGCCGGTCCGGATTCTCGGCCAGAATTACGGACTCAATCGTATCGTCGCGCTTGGCGCGGCGGTGGCGATCTTCGTCTTTCTCTACGGATTTCTCTACCACACACGCTACGGCACCGCGCTGCGCGCGGTCGCGGTCGACCCATCGGCCGCCGGCCTTGTCGCCATCGATGTTCCGCGGACTTCCGCATTCGCCTTCGCGCTCGGCGGAGGCTTGACTGCGGCTGGCGGCGTTCTGCTTTCGACCTACTACACCTTCAATTCGGCGATGGGCGTCATTTTCACGATGAAGGCGCTGATCATCGTCATCATGGGCGGCGTCGGCGACGTTCGCGGCGCCGTGCTTGCGGCGCTGTTGCTGGCGCTTGCCGAAACCGCGGTCGCGAGCCTGGTCGACCCCGGCCTTACCCTAGCAGCGACTTACGGGATGTTCATCCTGGTATTGCTGTTTCGCCCGCAGGGAATCTTCGGGAGGCAGCCGACATGACGGCGATGCTGCCGCGCGAATGGTGGATGCTGCTTGTCGCTGTCGTCGGTCTCGGGATGGCGGCGGCAATCCCGCTTGCCGACGACGGCTACTACCTGTCCCTTTCGGTCAATATCGCCGTCTATGTCGTGCTCTGCACCGCCTGGAGCATCTTCTCCGGACCAACGCACTATATATCGCTGGCAACTGCCGCCTTCTTCGGCATCGGCCAATATACCGTCGGCCTCGGTATCGGCGCCTATCCGTTTGCGCTGCTTGTACCGTTGGCAGGACTGATCGCCGGCGCACTCGCGGTGCTGATCGGCATGGCGACCTTGCGGCTTTCCGGCGTCTATTTCGTCATCTTCACGCTGGGACTTGCCGAACTGGTGCGCCAGGTCGTCACTTGGGTGCAGACGAACTTCACCAACGCCGTCGGCCTCTACGTCTTCACCGACATCGGCGAAAAGCACGTCTTGTGGATGCTGCTGGCGCTCACCGCGGTGATCTACGCCACCGGCTGGCTAATCAATCGCTCGCGCCTGGGTTTCGCCATGCGCGTCATCGGCAACGACGAGACGGTGGCGCGTCACATCGGTATCAACACCGCCTGGTCGAAGGTGGTTCTGTTTGCGGTTTCCGGTGCGTTCATCGGCATTGCCGGCGCGATCCTGGCGCCGCGTTATGCCTACATCGAGCCGCCTTCCGCCTTCAATCCCGATGCTCTCGTTCCAGGTGGTGATCATGGCGCTGCTGGGCGGCACATCGCGCCTTTGGGGGCCGCTACTCGGTGTCATCCCGTTCACCATCCTGCTCGATTTCGTTTCGGCGCACTTTCCGAATCACACCAGTTTGGTCATCGGCTTTGCCTTCGTCGCCATCGTCTATGCCCTGCCGCACGGAGTCATCGGGCTCGCCAGCGATCTGGGCAAACTGCAAGGCCGGGCCGGAAATTCGGCCAAACGCGCGGAGGCGGCGCAATGAACGCGCATCCTTTGCTGTTAGTCGAACAGGCGTGGAAGCGATTTGGCGGCCTTGTTGCCGTCAACGACGTCAGCTTCTCGGTCAAGCAGGGCGAACTGGTCGGATTGATCGGGCCGAACGGCTCCGGCAAAACGACGATGCTGAACCTGATATCCGGCCTGCTGCGGCCTTCCGCCGGCCACATCCGGTTTGCTGGTGAGGAAATCGCCGGATTGCCTGCCTACCAGATCGCCCGGCGCGGGATTGCCAGAACGTTTCAGCTCGTCCGCCCGCTGGCTTCGCTTAGTGCAATCGAGAATGTCATCGCCGGAGCGGCATTCGGGCACGTCCGCGTCTGGGGCGCTGACGCCTACCGCGAAGCGGAAATTCTCCTTGGCCGTGTCGGTCTTGCCGGACGCGGCGGCGCGCGCTCGGGGTCGATGACCTATATCGACCAGAAGCGACTGGAACTGGCGCGGGCGCTTGCCGGAAATCCACGGCTCCTGCTGCTCGACGAATGGCTCGCCGGCCTCAACCCGACCGAACTGCGCATCGGCATCGACCTGATCGCCGGACTGCGCAAGGAAGGCCGCACGATCGTCATGGTCGAGCACGTCATGGATGCCATCCGCTCGCTGTGCGACCGTTGCATCGTCATGTCGAGCGGCGCCAAGATCGCCGATGGTTCGGCGCATCACGTTCTGGGCCAGCCCGAGGTGATCGCCGCCTATCTGGGAACCGAAGATGCTTGAGGTCGAACATCTTTCGGTGGCCTACGGCGCGCACCGGGCACTCGAAGACGTCTCCATTGCCGTCTCGCAGGGCGAGATTTGCGTGATCCTCGGCGCCAACGGCGCCGGCAAGAGCTCGTTGCTCAAGGCCGCGGCGGGAATGGTGGCCAAGAAACCGGGCGCTCGGATTGCCATTGACGGCGTCGATATTACGCATGCCAAACCGCACCGGATCGTGGAGGCGGGGGTAGCGCTGGTGCCGGAGGGCCGCGGCATATTCGGAGATCTCCAGGTCGCCGAAAACCTGCAGCTTGGCGCGTACGGGCGCCGCGCCCGCCGCGCGGAAGCCGAACGCCGCATGAAAGTGTTCGAGCTTTTTCCGCGGCTTGCCGAGCGCAAGCGCCAGGTCGCCCGCACGATGAGCGGCGGCGAACAGCAGATGCTGGCGATCGGCCGCGCGCTGATGTCCAATCCGACGATCCTGATGCTCGACGAGCCATCGCTCGGCCTTTCGCCAATCCTTGCCAAGGCGCTTTTCCGTTCGCTGCGAACGATCGCCGATTCCGGCGTCGGCATCCTGCTCGTCGAGCAGAACGCAAAGCAAAGCCTGGCGATCGCCGACCGCGGTTATTTGATCGAAAACGGCCGCATCGTCGGCGCGGGCGCGGCGCCAGCGCTCGCCGCCAATCCGGCAGTTCAAAAGGCGTATCTCGGTGTCGCCGCGGGCGATGTCGGTTTAGGGGCCGGCACGGGGGCCGTCCTGTTTCCCGTTGCCGCCACCTCGGATCGAAGCTTGCCCTTTGCCGGGCGCGAAGCCGCGCAGGTTCTGGCCGAGCGGGCGTCCCGAATTCAGCGCGCGCATGTCGATGCGCTGCGGCATGGCGGAGGGCGGTTCACTGGCATCGCGACGACCCCTGCGAGCGCCCTGCCCTTCGGCCATCTGTCGAATTCGCCGGCATCGAGACGTCACGAATTGAACCGCCTGGCTACGGCTTTCAGCGAACGCGCCGCCCGCATTGCGCGCGAGCACGTCGTTGCCAAACGCCACCAGCGGGTACAACCGGAGCGACCCGATCGCCGTTCCGCTCGGGATTTCAGTGATATTGCTGCAGACTACGCCGATCACGCGGCACAGGTAGCGCGTGACCATTTGCTGTTGCAAAGGTTGCGGCACGACCACTCGGGCACGGGAAAACCCGCGAGCGCAGGCCGCAGCCGCAGCAAGCCGGCAAAAACAAAGCCGGCGGCGCGCATCGACGGCTAAAAATCACAGCGGGCCACGGGTTCGCTGGTTGGAAAAGGGAGAAAATCAATGACGGTCGTTTTCGAGCCCCGCAATGCCTATGGGCGCGCACGGTCGAACAGCGCGACGTTTGCCGACTACAACCCCTCCGACGGTTCGGTTTGGGCGCAGGTGCCGGACGCGTCGGTCGAAGATGCGGCAGCGGCAATCGAGGCCGCGCATGCCGCGTTCGCCGAGTGGTCGGCGACGCCGTTCACGCAACGCTCCCATGTGATGCTCAAGGCCGGCGAGATTTTTCAGAAGCGCCGCGACGACATCGTCAAGGCGGTGGTCGAAGAAGGCGGCGGCTGGTTCGGCAAGGCGATGTTCGAGACCGGTTACACCGCCGAGCTGTTCGTTGCCGCCGCCGCAATGACTTTCGGCTCGATCGGCGAGGTTCTGCCGTCCGAATTCAACAAGCTGTCGCTGGCGGTGCGCCGGCCGATGGGCGTCGTCACCGTCATCAGCCCGTGGAACTTCCCGCTGATCCTGACCGGACGCGGCATGCTGTTTCCGCTGGTCGCCGGCAATACCATCGTGCTGAAACCTTCCGAGGATACGCCCTATCTCGGCGGCCTGCTGTGGGCGGAAATTTTCGAGGAAGCCGGACTGCCGAAAAACGTGCTGAACGTCGTCACCTGCTCGCGCGACAGCGTCGCCGCCGTCGGCGACGAATTGATCGAAAACCCTCTGGTCAAGGGCGTCTCTTTCACCGGTTCGACCGCGGTTGGCCGGCTGGTCGCGGCCAAGGCGGGCGCGCATCTGAAGAAATGCTGTGTCGAACTCGGCGGCAAGAACGCGATGATTGTCTGCGACGACGCCGACCTCGAACGCGCCGCGCAGGCGGCCAATTTCGGCGCCTTCATGCACCAGGGCCAGATTTGCATGTCGATCGAGCGATTGATCGTCGACGAAAAAATCCACGACAAGTTCGTCGAGGCGTTCCTGCCACGGGTCAAGAAGCTCAAGGTCGGCGCCACATCCAACAAGGAAAACGTACTCGGTCCGCTGATCAACGATCGCGCCGCCGAGCGCGTGTCGCGCCATTTCGAAGATGCGCGCAAGAAGGGTGCGCGGGTTCTCGCCGGCGGGCGTATCAACGGCCGGTTTGTCGAGCCGACGGTATTCGCCGGCGTTACCCCCGAGATGCTGCTCTACTCGGAGGAGACATTCGGACCGGTGTGCTCGATCTTCAAATCGTCCGGCGACGAGGACGCGATCCGCATCGCCAATGACAGCGAATACGGATTGACCGCCGGCGTGTTCAGCCAGGACGAGGAACGGGCACTGGCGATCGTCAACAAGCTCGATACCGGCAACTGCCACGTCAATTGTTCGCCGGTGAACGACGAGCCGCATGTTCCCTTCGGCGGCTTCAAGGCATCGGGATCCGGCAAGCATGGCGGCCGCTGGTCGATGGAGACGTTCACGGAGACGCGCTGGATCACGCTGGAACGCGGCGGCAGGTTGTATCCGCCGATGTTCTGAAGCCGCGCCGACAGCGCGCGTAGGGGCGACTCGGAAACCTACGCTCCGTGTCTGACCGGCCGTTTCAGCCGCGCCCATAATCCGTGGCGAGCGATGTAGCCTTTGTAGGCCACATAGTCCGGATCGCGGGAAAGGTGGCGCTCTTCGGTTATGGCGCGCAGCACGTAGACGCCGTTAAACAGCAGGAGCATCGCCGAGTGGCGGAACGCGTCCCCTAACCCGGCGCTGGTCAGGAACGGCATCGAGATCAGCCACCAGGAAATGTTCTTCGTCAGGTAGGCCGGGTGCTTGACCCAGCGATAGGGGCCGACGGTGATGATGCCGCGGTTGGTCAGGTTGGAGAAGCGAAGGCCGAAGGAGACGGTGGCCCATACATAGATGACAAGGAGGAACAGGATTGCCCCGCCCCAGATCAGCTTCAGCGCCGGCCACGAACCCAGAACGACGTCCCAATGGTACCCGGCCGCGTCGTAGGTGATGTAGGCGCTGGTGATGCGATTAAACGGCTGATAGCAGATGAGACAGGCGACCCAGCCGAGCACGGTCGGCTCGACGCTGCGGATATGGGTGTCGAGCAGGCGCAATGTGAGCGCGTAGCCGACACAGCCGAACAGGACGTCGACACCGAAGAGCACGTCCGTAGCCAGGTTGTTCCAGGCCATGAGCCCGGCGAGGTCGCCGGCCTCGATCGTCTTCTCGACGCTGCCCACAAGGGAGCAGAGATAGACGAACATCAGCGGCAGGAAAAAGCCCTTCACCGCCCAGCCAAGGGCGTGCTGGCGTATGGCGTTCAGGTCGCGCGGCATTCGGCCGGTCAGCACGAAGGCGCCGATCTCGGCATAGACGTCTTCGGGGTCGCGCTGCCGCCGGTCGACATGGGCCAAGTACCAGGGTGCTGCGATCAGGAAGAGAGGCGCGCAGGCGCCGACTGCGGCGAAGAACGGGACGTAGAAATCCCCCCGGTATTCCGCCAGCAGCCAATAGGCGGCGGCGATTGCGCCGATCGTCACGGCTAGGCCAGTCAGCTTGCGCGCCATCCGCGCCGCATCGAGCGGCCGCACCGCGGCCTGCATGATCAGCGGCGCATGCGGGCCCCTGCCCCTCGCCGCGAATATCTCGACCGCAATCATAGCGCCGGCCGTGGCGCCAGTAATGACCAGCGCGGTCAGGTGAACGGGCAGTCCGCTGTGCGCGAGGGCAAGGAACGCCAGGCACGCGCCGAGGAGCCCGGCGAGACCAGTGGAAAGTGCGGTTGCCGAGCGCGGGCGTGCGTAAGCGTCCGTGCTCACGGGTACGGGTGCCGCGGCAATACCCATTGTCTCGTCGAACAGAAGGTGCATTGCAAGTCTTGCCTTAATCCGGCGCCCAGTTCGCCGCTTTAGACGTTGCCGCTCGTCCCACCGCTGGTGCCGCCGCTGGTCTGCCCGCTGGTGCCACTGCTCTGGCCGCTGGTACCGCTCGTGCCGCCGCTGGTCCCACCGCTGGTCCCGCCGCTGGTCTGGCCGCTCGTGCCGCCGCTCGTCCCACCGCTGGTGCCGCCGCTGGTCTGGCCGCTCGTGCCGCCGCTCGTCCCACCGCTGGCGCCGCTGGTCTGGCCGCTCGTGCCGCCGCTCGTCCCACCGCTGGCGCCGCTGGTCTGCCCGCTGGTGCCACTGCTCTGGCCGCTGGTACCGCTCGTGCCGCCGCTGGTCTGGCCGCTCGTGCCGCCGCTCGTCCCACCGCTGGCGCCGCTGGTCTGGCCGCTCGTGCCGCCGCTCGTCCCACCGCTGGCGCCGCTGGTCTGGCCGCTCGTGCCGCCGCTCGTCCCACCGCTGGCGCCGCTGGTCTGGCCACTCGTGCCGCCGCTGGTCTGGCCGCTGGTGCCACTGCTGCCGCTGGTGCCACTGCTGCCGCTCGTGCCGCCGCTGCTGCCGCTGGTTCCGCCGCTCGTGCCGCCGCTGCTGCCGCTGGTTCCGCCGCTCGTGCCGCCACCGTTACCATTGTTGGTTTCACCTGGCCCGGAATTCGGCGGACCGCCGCCACCTTGACCAGGGTCGGTATTCGGTGCGCCGCCCAGATTGCCCGCATTGAATGCCAGCACACTGCACGACGTGCGGAACAGCCCGTATCTAGCGCGGAACGCACGTAGCGCCTCAAGCGTGTTGGCTTCGAGGGCGGCCTTGCAGGCTTCCTCTGCCTCTGCCTGGAGTTGCGCGAAAGATTTGAAACCTTGTGCAGGTGAATTGGCGGCCAGCTCCGCCGTCGTGCCCGTCGTGAACGTGCCTACCGCGGTGCCGATAAGCCCAGCGACCGGAACCGCCAACGCAACGCGTAACAAGAATGTCCGGTTGAAAGCACGCATAAGCAATCCCCTCGGTTGCTGCACACCCACCGGCCAGGACGGTCCGACGGCCACGGTCGATGTTGCTGAAACATTTTTAAAGATGCTAAACAAAGGGGCATCCACCGTTTGGTGGATGCCACTTTCGTTTTCGTTTCCTCTGCAACTGGAGGTCGCCGATGAGCCCGCAAACGCTAGGCAAGTCGGCCGGGCGGAACAGAGGGCTTCGGGCGAGCACACCGCCGAGAGCAGCCGATGTCTCGGCCGGTCAAATCTCCGAGCTCATCGGCGGCATCTACGACTGCGTTCTGAATCCCGGAAACTGGAACGCTGTGCTCGGGACCGTCTGCCGCGAGTTCTCCTTTGCCGGAGCGATGCTCGGCATCCTCGGGCTCCGCCCCGGCGCTGTTTCCTTCGAAGCTTCCTTTGGCTACAGCGCGGAGGCGCTCGCAAGCTCCGCGACGTACGCCACCGACATCGTCACCCTGTGGGGCGGCTACGACCGCCTCCAGCAATATCCACTGGACGAACCGATCGTACTCTCCCAGGCGATGGGGCCGGCGATCTTCGAGAATCGCTACTATCGCGAATGGGGCGCACCACGGAGATTGACCGATCAGGTTGCCATGGTCATTGCCCGCAATTCCTTGATCATCGGCAACGTCGGCTTCGGCCGTCACGAATTGGCTGGCGAGATCGGCACTGCTGAAGTAGACGGGCTAAGGCTGCTAGCGCCGCACTTCAGCCGTGCCGTCACCATCGGCAACCTATTCGACATGAAGACGATCGAGGTAGCCACCTTCGGCAAGGTTCTCGACAACTTCGCCTTCGGCATCGTGCTGGTCGATGAGCATCTTGGAATCGTCCATGCCAACCGGGCCGCGCAGGCCTTGCTCGCCGGGCGTAGCCCTGTCCGCTCCGAGCGAGGTGCATTGATAGTGACCGAGCGCCTCGCTCATGCGGCCGTTCAGCGTGCCGTTCGCGACGCGGCTGGCGATGAGGCCAACCTCGGGGCGAAGGGCATCGGGCTCCCGGTGCGCACCGCCGACGGCGGTTCTTTCGTCATCCACGTCTTGCCGCTCGGCCACGGCGAGATGCGCCGCGGCATCGGGCAAAGGGCGTCGGTGGCGCTCTTCATCGCGCCGACGGCGGCTTCGCGACGCACGCCGACCGATGCGCTGACCCTGCTCTATGATCTGACTCCGGCTGAGACGCGCGTGCTGGAACTTCTCGCGGCAGGGATGACTCAAACCGCGATCGGCCAAACCCTCGGAATCGCGCCGAGTACTGTCAAATCGCACGTCCTCCATCTCTTCGACAAGACCGGCTGCCGGCGGCAGGTCGATCTGGTCAGGCTCGCCTCCAATCTCTCGCTGCCGATCTAGGACCAAGTACGAGTATCCCCGGAATTCGCAAGCGGCAGCGATTGACCGCCGGCAGCCCGACCGTTCCAGTCATCGACCATGGCTAATGGAATTCGAGCAAATCCATGAATGCCCTGGCGGCCTCGTTTATCGGGGTGTCAGCGCCGTAGTGGGCGACGAGCAGTTCCCAGCAAATCGCGGGTTCTGACAATTCGGCGATTGCCACTTTCGGTACGCGCATTTCAGCGATTGTCTCCGGCAGCAATGCGATGCCCAAACCCTTGGCTACAAGGTCGACAACGGTTTCGAGATCGGTCACATCGAAGATCGTGCGCCTTTGAATGCCGGCCTTGGCAAACGCCAGATCGATCAGCGGCCGGGTTCCCCAGCCGAGCTCGAAATCAACGTGCGAATACTGCATCAGATCGCGTAGCGGGACATCCTTGCGGCCAGCCAAGGGATGGCCGAGCGGCGTGATCGCGACGAGGTCCTCACAGGCAACGATCGCCGTGTGGATATCATCGGGAGGGTCGAGCAAAGGCAAAAAGGCCAGATCCAGTTGGCCGGACCGCAATTGCTCCATAAGCACAACCGTATCGCCTTGCCGCAGACGGACTTCGATCCCCGGATAAGTCGTGTGATAGCGCTGGAAAAGCGACGGCAGGTCAAGAAACGCAGGCAGGCTTTGGACCGCGCCGATCGACAGAGAGCCAGCCTTTAGCCCGGCAATCTCGGCAACGTTCTCCTTGCCGCTATCAATTACGCGCAATGCTTCGCGCGCCTTTTCAAGGAACGCCCGTCCTGCCGGGGTGAGAGTTACCTGGCGCGTGCTGCGGACAAAGAGCGGCGTCTCCAGTTCTATCTCAAGGCTCTTGATGGAGGTCGAAAGCGCCGACTGGACAATGTGAATCCGCTGCGCCGCCCTGGTGAAATTCTTCTCCTCGGCGACCGCGATGAAGTGCTGGAGATGGCGCAATTCCATGTCAGTCCCGGACTCGTATCGCCGCTATAGATCAATCCGATCTCTACTATCTGTTGGACCTGCCTACAAGGTTTGCGCATCGTGACTGCGAAGCGACATCGCAAGCGGCGGCTGCCGAGACGCGGCAGGGACGCCCTTCAACATGCGAAGCAACGCAGACGGGGAAATCGTGGCGGGATCACTGGATGGAAAAGTTGCCATTATCACCGGCGCCAGCGCCGGTATCGGGCAGGCGAGCGCACGCGCTTTGGCGCGCGAAGGTGCGCGTCTGGTGCTCACAGCCAGGCGCCGGGAACGCCTCGACAGGCTGATCGAGGAAGCAAAGCGCCTGGGCACGGATGGCATCGCGGTCATCGGTGACGCCCGCGACGAAATGACAGCCAGGGCAGCGGTCGAAGCGGCCAGGAAAACCTATGGCCGGATCGACATCCTGATCAACAATGTCGGGGTCGGAAATTACAAGAACCTCGTCGATACGAGCCTCGAAGACTACGCCGATATGATGGACTCGAATGTCCGCTCGACATTCCTTTTCGCCCGCCATGTGGTTCCGGTGATGATGGAACAGGGCGAAGGCACGCTACTCATGGTGTCGTCGATGGCCGGCATCTACGGGTTTCCGGGCGAAGCGGTCTATTGCGCAACAAAATTCGCCCAGGTCGGTTTCGCTCAGGGGCTGGACCGCGAACTGCGGCCGCACGGGATCAAGGTCGGCGCAATCTGCCCCGGCGGCGTCAAGACCGAGTTTGCCATCGGCAAGGGCCGCACCGAGGCCGGGGTCGCCAATTCCGACATGCTGGAACCCGAGGACGTCGCGGCGGCAGTGCTATTCGCCTGCACGCAGTCGAAAGGGTCGAGGATCATCCAGGTTCAGATGCGGACCATGGCCGAAGCGCTCGCATAACGATGCGGCTACGCGCTCGATTACACGAGAAAAAGCCGGCGCCCATGCCGGTAAACCCGAAGGGAGAAGGACAATGAAATACGCAGGGATTATCTCAGCGGCGGGGGCAGCGCTTGCCATCGCGCTGTCGGGCCCGGCCAGTGCCGCGGATAAGAAAGTGATCGTCTGGGTGCCGAATGGAGCGTCTGACTTCTGGAAACTTGCCGAAGCCGGCATGGCTAAGGCGCAGAAGGAACTGCCGGATGTCGACCTGCAATGGAAATATCCCGAGCGCGCCGACGCGGCCATCCAGCAACGCCTGATGGAAGACCTGGTCGCGGCCGGCGCCGATGCGATCGCCGTATCGCCGCTCAATCCAAAATCGCAGACGGAAGCATTCAACAAGATCGGTTCGCAGGTGCCGCTCTTCACGTTCGACAGCGACGCCGCAAACTCCAAGCGAATCTTCTACATCGGTTCCTCCAACACCGATCTCGGCAAGGATGCTGGAGAAATCGCGGTAAAGGCGCTTCCAAAGGGCGGCAAATGCATGGGCTTCGTCGGCAATACCGGCGCTGACAACGCCCACGAGCGCATCGAAGGATTCAAGTCTGTCGCCGGCGCCCACAACATCGAACTGATCGACGTGCGCGTTGACGACCACGACCAGACCCGCGCGCGCGCCAATGTCGACGACACGATCGTCGCGCATCCGGAAGTCAACTGCATGGTCGGCTTCTATTCTTACAACCCGCCGAAAATCTACGAGTCGCTCCGCGACAACGGCAAGCTCGGCCAGATCACGGTCATCGCGTTCGACGAAGATCCGATTACGCTCGGCGCAGTCAAGGAAGGCTCGTTTGCCGGCACCGTTGTCCAGCAACCGTTCGAATGGGCATACCAGGGCAGCAAGATGATTGCGGCCTATCTCAAGGGCGACAAGTCAGTTTTGCCCGCGAACGCAATCGACATCATCCCGGGCAAGGTTATCACCAAGGACAATGTCGATGAGTTCAAGACAGACCTTCAGGCAAAGCTGAAAAAATAAGCTGGGCCGAAGACCGCAGCCGGCACGGATTCCTCCGCCGGCTGCGGGGTCATGCCCGGCAATTTGCCAGTCGAAAACTGCCTGAGCGTCAATTCGCAAATCCCGGCAAAAAGGGGCGCAATTGTATTATTTATACGACATATTTACCGGCCCGAATTTTTCCCATAATAGCTGCCTTGCGGAAGCGGATGCCCTTCACGGAGGAACAACGGAGAGGGGGAGGCGTGTTTTCCGCAGGTACGCCCGGCGGGCCGGGCTCAACAGGAGGAATCGGTAACAATGAAGTACGCAGGTTTCATCGCGGCCGTGGCTGGCGCCGGCATGATGCTTTCGGGCATGGCCTATGCCGCCGACAAGCCGACGATAGCATTTGTGGTCAACGGGCCGTCGGACTTCTGGAAGATCATGGAAGCAGCCGTCGCCAAGGCGCAAAAAGAAATGCCGGACGTCGTCCTGCAGTTCAAATATCCGGAGCGTGCTGACGCGGCCGTGCAGCGGCGCATGATGGACGACCTGGTCGCCGCCGGCGTCGATGCCATCGCGGTGTCGGTCGTCGATCCGCCGACGTCGACCGACGCGATCAACCGCGTCGCCGAGAAGATCCCGTTCTTCACCTTCGATTCGGATGCGACCCAGTCCAAGCGTATCGCCTATATCGGGTCATCCAACGTCGAGCTCGGCAAGGCGGCCGGTGAGCTGATGAAGAAGGCGATGGCAGGCAAGCAGGGCAAATGCATCGGCTTCGTCGGTCTGCCTGGCGCCGACAACGCCAAGGAACGCATCCAGGGCTACAACGATGCCGTAAAGGGCACTGGCCTTGAGCTCGTCGACGTCCGCGGCGACGATATCGACCAGACGCGCGCCCGCGCCAATGTCGATGACACGCTGGTCGCGCATCCGGAAATCAACTGCATGGTTGGCTTCTACTCGTACAACCCGCCGCGCATGTATGAAGCACTGCGCGACGCCGGCAAGCTCGGCCAGATCACGGTCGTAGCGTTCGACGAAGACCCGATCACGCTCGGCGCCGTCGCGGAAGGCTCGTTCGCGGGTACTGTCGTTCAGCAGCCTTACGAGTGGGGCGCTCAGGGCGCAAAGCTGATCGCCGACTATTTGAAGGGCGACAAGTCGGGTGTTCCGGCCAATGGGATCAAGATCATCCCGGGCCTGACACTCACCAAGGACACGGTCAAGCAGTTCCAGGAAGACTTCCAGAAGAAGTTGGCTGGAAAATAAGCTTGGGTCAAAATGCCCGCAGCCGGTTCCCCGGCTGCGGGTGTTATTATGTTTAAGCGCCTGCCGCGAGATTATTTTGGGTCATGATTGCGTCCGCAAAAGCCCATATCGTGCAGCTAGAGCCGTTCTTGAGGCTTTCGGGTCTGCGCAAGACCTATCCGGGCGTAGTGGCGCTGGCCGATTTCAGCATGGATGTGCGCTCGGGCGAGGTGATCGGTCTTGTCGGAGAGAACGGCGCTGGCAAATCGACGCTGATGAAGATTCTCGGTGGTGTGACCGCACCCGATCGCGGCACCATCGAGATCGACGGAATTGCCCGCGATTCGTTGACGGTTTCCGCTTCGATGAGCGCCGGAATCGCCTTCGTCCACCAGGAACTCAACCTGTTCGACAATCTCGACGTTGCGGCCAACATCTACATTGGCCGCGAGCCGCGCAAATACGGTTTTCTCAATCTTGTCGACAACGACAAGCTTCACGCCACGGTTCGGCCTTTTCTGGATCGGCTCGGCGCTAATTTTTCCCCGTCAGCGCAAGTTTCCCGCCTGTCGCTGGCGCAGCAGCAGATGGTCGAGATCGCCAAGGCGTTGAGCCTCAATTCCCGGCTCGTGATCCTCGACGAACCAACCTCGAGCCTGCCGCTGGCGGAAACCGAGAAACTGCTCGAAGTGATTGCCGGCCTGAAAGCTCACGGAATTTCCGTCATTTTCGTATCGCACCGGTTGAACGAAGTCGTTCGGGCCTGCGACCGGGTCATCGTCCTGCGCGACGGGCGCGTCGTCGGCCATCTCGACGGCGACCTGATCACGCACGACATCATGGTCAAGCTGATGGTCGGACGCGACCTCAAAGTCGCCTATGCGGCGCCCGCCACGGCTCGCGGCGAAATTGCGCTTTCAGCACAAAAGCTGCGCACTACCACCTATCCGTTCAGGGAAGTCGATATCGACCTGCACCGCGGCGAAATCCTCGGACTTGCCGGCCTTGTCGGCGCCGGGCGGACGGAACTGGCGCGCGCCCTGTTCGGCATCGACCGGGTATTGGGCGGCGGCCTGCGCCTAGAAGGCAAACCGGTTCGCTTCGCGACATCGGCGGACGCGGTCAAGGCCGGCGTCTTCCTGGTGCCCGAGGACCGCAAGGGCATGGGACTGCTGCTCGATCTCCTCATCACCGAAAATATCAGCCTGCCGAACCTGCGCACCTATGCGCGCGGCCTGACCGTCTCGCGCGAGGCCGAAATCGCCCAGGCGGAGAAAAGCCGGGCCGAACTCGACATTCGCACCCACAGCGTCCAAGTGCGCACCGGAGCGCTTTCAGGAGGCAACCAGCAGAAAGTCGTGCTGGCAAAATGGCTGGCAATGGACCCGCAAGTGATGATCTTCGACGAGCCGACCCGCGGCATCGATGTCGGCGCAAAATCGGAAATCTATCGCCTGATGCGCGGTTTGGCCGATGCCGGTGTCGCCGTCCTCATGATTTCATCGGACATGGAGGAGGTAATCGGCGTTTCCGACCGCGTCGCGGTCATGCATGAGGGTCGGATCACGGGCATTCTCGACCGCGAGAAATGCAGCGAAGAGAATATTCTGCGGCTGGCCGTCGGCAAGAACCTGGATGCTCATGCCAACTGAAGTTGCTATGTTCGCAAACGGACGCGTGACGCGGGCCGCGCCGCGCAAAGCATGCGGCGTCGGCGTGGATCGCGCCTGCCGATGGAGGAGCGCGGGGGACAATCGATGCTGAATCTCAAGAAAGACGCCGGGCTACTCGTCCTAATCCTGGTCGTCGGCGCCGTCGTCGCGATCATTAATCCCCGGTTCCTGTCCTCCATCAACATCGCCAATACGGCGAACCTGGTCGGGTTGTTCGGCATCTTCGCCATTGGCCAGGGATTCGTGATCATCACCGGCGGCATCGAATTGTCGGTCGGTTCGATGATTGCCATTCTCGGCGTGATCTTTGTCGACTTGATCGCCAACAAGGGCGTGCCCTGGCCGATCGCCGGCCTGGTGGTGATCGTCATAGGTTTCGTGATGGGGCTGGTTCACGGTCTGCTGATCACGAAAATGCGGCTGCAGCCGTTTGTCGTCACGCTTTGCGGACTTTTGATCTATCGCGGCGTCGCCCGTTTTTATACCCAGGACGCCACCGCGGGCTTTCCTTTCGGCGTCAATTTTCCCGACCTCGAATGGCTGACCGCGGGCCGCACGGATTTCGTAGCGGTACTCTCGGGCGGCAATCTGCATTCGATCGTCCTTCCGCACTCTTTCATCTTCATGCTGATCCTGGCCGTCGTAATGTGGTTCGTGCTGCACCGCTCGGTGTACGGGCGATATCTCTACGCGGTTGGCAAGAACGAAGAAGCGGCGCGTTTCTCGGGCATACGCACGACGCAGGTCATCGTCACCGCCTACGTCATCTGTGCCGTGCTGACTTCGATCGCGGCGATATATTTTGCAATGTACACCCGTTCGATCCTGCCTTCGGGACACGGCAATTTCTACGAGCTTTACGCCATCGCCGCCGCGGTGCTGGGCGGGTTCTCGCTGCGCGGCGGTGAAGGCTCGATCATCGGCGTCGTGCTCGGCTCAATCCTGCTGCAGGTGCTGCAGAACCTCGTCAATCTGCTCGGTATTCCCTCGTCGCTGAATTTCGCGGTGATGGGATCGGTGATCCTCGCCGGCGTGCTCGCCGACCAGGAATACGCCAATTTCCGCAAGCGCCGCGAACTGCTGCGCAGCCAGCGCGCACCGGAGGCGCAGACGCCCGTCGCCGATCTGGCGGAGTAAGCACTGCTCGGCGCGTCCCAACCATCACGAACAAACTTAGAAACGTGATGACGCCGCTCGAGCAGAGTGATCACCTTCTCACGATAGCGGCTTCGCGATACGGTGCGCCGCAATCGGCCAGGGTGTCGGAGGGTACGATGGCGATGCCGGTCACGCGCTATGCCAAGAGCGGCGATGTTCATATCGCCTATCAGGTGTTCGGCGACGGCGCGATCGATCTGGTATTCGTGCCAGGTTTCATCTCGCAAATCGAGAACTATTGGGACAACCCCGATCTGGCCCGATGGCTGCTTCGTCTCGGAAGCTTCGCCCGGGTGATTATGTTCGACAAGCGCGGAACGGGGCTGTCTGATCCGGTCTCGGAAATGCCGTCGCTGGAGTTGCGCATGGATGATGTCCGTGCGGTGATGGATGCGGCGGCCAGCAACAGTGCGGCCTTGCTGGGCGTCTCTGAGGGCGGCGCCCTGGCGAGCCTTTTTGCGGCAACCTATCCTCAGCGGTGCCAATGGCTAGTGCTATATGCCACGTTTGCACGCTTCCCTATTTCCGACGAGGTTCTCAAGCCTCTCTTGAAATACATCGATAAGGCCTGGGGGAGCGGCGCAAGTCTGGCCGCCTGGGCACCGTCGCGCCAAAGCGACCGGGCCATGCGGCAATGGTGGGGTCGCTTCGAACGATTGGGCGGAAGCCCTGCCGCGACGACTGCTGTACTTCGCATGGCTGCCGAAACTGATGTCGGTGACATTCTGACCTCAATTCATGTACCGACGTTGGTGATCCACTGCAACGAAGACACACTTATCCCGATCGAGTGCGGGCGTTTCATTGCCCGAAATATTCCTGGTGCGCAGTTGATCGAGTTGGCCGGGCAGGATCATCTGTTCTTCATTCACGACAAGGTCGGTGATTGCATCGAGGAGTTCCTGACCGGATCGGTCTCGACAGCGGAAAGCCACCGCGTGCTCGCAACCGTCCTGTTCACCGATATCGTCGGTTCGACGGCGCGCGCCGAGCAAGTTGGCGATGAACGCTGGCATGACCTGCTCGATGCTCATCACGCCGCAGTGAGGCGCGAACTCGCACGTTACCGGGGTAGCGAGGTGAAATCGCTGGGAGATGGGTTTCTTGCCACTTTCGACGGACCAGCGCGAGCAGTTCGTTGTGCTGGAGCGATTGCCGAGGCTGTGCGACCGTTGGACATGGAGGTCCGCTGCGGCCTGCATACCGGCGAGATCGAAATTGAAGACAAGGATGTGCAGGGTATTGCTGTCCACATTGCCGCGCGTATTTCCGCAGTTGCTGCCGCAGGCGAAATCCTCGTGTCGCGAACCGTAAAGGACCTAGTCGCCGGCTCGGGCCTTCAGTTCAGGGAGCGAGGAAAACATTCGCTCAAGGGTCTCCGGGAACCGATGGAGCTCTATTCAGCTTCAAACCGAAGCCTGCTTTAGCTCAACTCGGCCCGGACGATCGCGGCGCCCTCGGCCATCGCCTTCATCTTCCCAAAGGCCACGTCGCGCGGCAAGTATTTCAATCCGCAGTCGGGCGCGACGATGACCTTGTCGGCGTCGACATGTGGCAGCGCGCGACGGATGCGGGCGGCGACCACGTCCGGCGTTTCGATCTTCATGTCCGCCAGGTCCAACACGCCGAGGATGATCTTCTTGCCGCGAAGCTCCTCCAGGACAGCGGTGTCGAGATTGGATTGCGCCGTTTCGATCGAGATCTGGTTGCAGGTGCAACCCTTGAGCTGGGGAAGGAAGGAATACCCTGACGGCCGTTCGTGAATGATCGCCGCATAACCGAAGCAGATGTGCACGGCGGTGGTTCCGGCGGCGCCTTCGAGCGCGGCATTGAGCGCCGACAGGCCATACTCTTCGGCTGCCTTCGGGCGGGCCTGCATGTAGGGTTCGTCCAGCTGAACGATGTCGGCGCCGGCGGCGAAAAGATCGGCGATCTCCTCGCGAACCGCGGCGGCATAGTCCATGGCCGCATCCGCCGCCGACGGATAGAAGTCGTTTTGCGCCTGCTGGCTCATCGTGAACGGTCCGGGCACGGTGATCTTGACCATGCGGTCCGTATGCTTCTTGAGAAATTTCAGGTCGTCGACCTCGACCGCATGCTTGCGGCGGATTTTGCCAGCGATGCGTGGGACCGGGTTCGGGTGACCGGAACGGTCCAGCGCTGTTCCCGGATTGTCGATGTCGATGCCTTCCAGCGCAGTGGCGAAGCGGTTGGAATAGCTCTCCCGCCGGATTTCGCCGTCGGTGATGATATCGAGGCCGGCTTCCTCCTGGAGGCGGATGGCGACGATGGTGGCGTCGTCCTGGGCTTCCGCCAGATATTCTTGCGGGATGCGCCACAATTCCCTGGCGCGCACTCTCGGCGGAAAACGTCCGGCAAGCTTGGCACGGTTGATGAGCCATTCCGGTTGGCAATAGCTGCCAACCAGCGACGTGGGCAGTAGCATGGCTCGATCCTCCGTAACTCAGGATTGCCCCGGTTTGTCGCCGATTGTCTTGCGCCATTCCTCATATTCGTCTTGAGCGTCAGGGTGAAGGGGGTAATAGCGTTGAAGCGGAGCGCCCTGCATGAGCTTCATGCGCGAGAAAACTTCCCACTCGGCGTGCTTGCGCAATTCCTCGATCACCTGCGGCGCCATCGACACTGGCAGGACGATCGCCCCGTCGTCATCGGCGACAATAATATCTCCCGGGATTACGGTGACACCGCCGCAGGCGATGGGGACATTGACGGCGTTCGGATAGATGTTCGTCTGCACGTGATAGTTCGGCGTCCACCCGCGCAGCCACAGCGGCAGGTCGAGCTTTTCAACATTGGGCCGGTCGCGCATGCAGCCGTCGATGACGATGCCGGCGCCGCCGCGTCCCTTGAAATAGGTCGACATCATGTCGCCGAACACGCCTGAACTCATGTCGCCGCGTGCGTCGACGACGACGACATCGCCTTCCTCGACATGATAGAGCACGTGGCGGTGCAGTTGGGTTTCTGGATCGGCATATTCGCCCTCGTCGAACAGGTCCGGGCGCTGCGGCAGGAATTGCAGCGTCAGGGCCGGCCCGACGATCGACTTGCCGCGGTTCTGCGCAACCGGCCCAACCATGTGCGGCTTGCGGAAGCCCATGTGGCCAAGCGTGCCGGCGATGGTTGCAGCGCCGATTCCCTCGAGCGCGGTGATGAGGTCCCTGGAGGGCCGGGTGATGCCGGTGTGAGTCATTTCGTGTTCCTAGCTCTTTTCGCCGCTACCAGTTGGTGACCGAGCCATCGGTGCGCTTGAGGTGCGGCGCTTCCCAGAACTTGAAGCTTTGTTTCTTGACGAAAGCCTCGTCGACATCGACGCCTAGACCGGGCGCGTCACCAACGGTATAGGCCGCACCGTCGAGCCGCGGCTGACTGGTAAAGATCGAGGCGTCGTAAAAGCCCAGGTGATTTTCAGCCGGCGAAGCGCGGGTTTCGAGCCAGGCGAAATTGGGAACTGCGGCAGCGAAATGCACATTGGCGGCAGTGCAAATTGGCCCCAGCGGATTGTGCGGCATCATGTCGACGTAGTGTGCCTCGCTCCAGCCTGCGACCTTCATGGCCTCGGTCAGGCCGCCGACATTGCACACATCGATGCGGTTGAACTGGTGGATGCCGCGTTCGATGTAGGGCAAAAACTGCCATTTCGAAGCGAATTCCTCACCAATGGCGAAGGGCACGTCGACCAACTGGCGCAGGGACTCATAAGCCTCCGGCGCCTCATCGCGGATGGGCTCCTCAAGAAAGTCGAGGGTACCGGAGGGCATCTTTTGGCAGAAGCTGGCGGCCTCGGCGACGGAAAGCCGATGGTGGTAGTCGATGCCGAGAACCACGCCGTCGCCAAGCGCCTCGCGGGCCTTGACCATCCATTTCGCGGTGGTGGCTAGAGAGTCCCGCGGCTCGAACACCTTCTTGTCCTCCTGCCCGGCCGGGAAGAACCGTATGGCAGACCACCCTCCCCGCATCAGGTCCCTGGCCTGCTCGATCATCTTGTCGCCGGGCGGCTCGGAGGTCGAGGCGAAGGTCGGGATGCGGTCGCGCTGCTTGCCGCCAAGCAGCTCGTAGACCGGAACCTTGAGCGCCTTGGCCTTGATGTCGTGGAGTGCGATGTCGATGGCCGAGATCGCAGCCTGCAGCACGCGCCCACCCTCGAAATACTGGCTGCGATACATTTCCTGCCACAGGGCACCGATGCCGAAGGCCTCGCGCCCGATCAGGAACTCGCGATAGTGCTCGATGGCGCCGACGACGGCTTTTTCGCGGCCCGACAGACCGCTCTCGCCCCAGCCATATATGCCTTCGTCAGTCTCGACCTTGACGATGAGCTGGTTCCGCGTTCCAACCCAAATCGGGTACGGAATGATCGCCGTGATTTTCATTTGAGCGTCTGATTTGCATCGTCAGCCATATCACTTTGCCTTAAGCGTCATTTGCGTTTCGCCATCGAAAATATGCATTCGGTCCTGATCGAATACGAGCCAGACCGGCTGGTCGGGTTCGATCTCGACGCTGGGGTCGAGGCTAACGATCAGGATCGCTTCGCCGAGGTAAATCTGCACAAAGGTCACATCGCCTGTCGGCTCCACGGTATAGACCTTGCCGGGAATTCCGCCCGCCACTGCCTTGGTGTGCAAACGGATCGTACTGTGTCGCGCGCCAAGAACCACGTTGCGCGACTTGGCGCCCCGCGCCTTGCGGGCATTTTTCTGGGAAAGGGGCAACTTCCACCCCTCTTCGCTTTTCAGCGAAATTTTGCCCCCCTCATCCGTAATCTGCAGCGGTATCAAGCTCATCGCTGGACTGCCGATAAAACCGGCAACGAACATATTCACCGGGTGGTCGAACACGTTCTTGGGAGTGTCATACTGCTGCAGATCGCCGCCCGACATGACGGCCATCCTGTCGGCCATCGTCACAGCTTCCAGCTGATCGTGCGTGACATAGACCATGGTCGCACCGAGATCCTGATGAAACCGCTTCAGCTCTGTCCGCATTTGCACGCGCAGCTTGGCGTCGAGGTTCGACAGCGGCTCGTCCATCAGGAAAGCACGGGGATCGCGCACCAGCGCCCTCCCCAGCGCCACGCGCTGCTGTTGCCCGCCTGACAATTCGCGCGGCTTGCGTTCCAACAGGTGCTCGATGTCCAGAACGCGTGCGGCATCGGCCACCTTGGCGGCAATGTCCGCTTTGGCCAACTTTCGCATCTGCAGCGGAAATGCCAGGTTCTTGAATACCGTCTTGTTGGGATAAAGCGCGTAGTTCTGGAACACCATGGCGATGTCGCGATCCTTGGGATCCAGATCGTTGACCAGCCGATCACCGATATGAATATTGCCGCTTGTCATAGGGATCAGGCCGGCAATCAAATTGAGCGTGGTTGTCTTGCCGCAGCCGGAAGGGCCGACAAGCGCGACGAACTCCCCATCTTCAACGACAAAGGACACGTCATTGACGGCACGAGTCATCCCGTAGGCCTTGACAACATTCTGAAGAACGACACGCGCCATTCGACTTCCTTCCGAACCCTGGGATCAGTTCTTCACGGCGCCTTCGGTCAGGGCGCGGACGAAATATTTCTGCAGGACGAGGAACAGCACCACCACGGGTACGCTCATTATGAAGCTCGCCGCCATCAGGCCCGGAAAGTCGGTTGTGTTTTCCGAGAAGAAGCGCTGAATGCCGGCAGGCAGGGTCAGCTGTTCGTTCTTGGTGAGAAATGTGTAGGCGTAGATGTATTCGTTCCACGCGCCGATGAACGAGTAGATCGCCTGTGGCAATGATCCCCGGCACCGAGAGCGGCATCACGATGTGAAAGAACGCCTGGAACCGCGTCGCTCCGTCAATGCGCGCCGCCTGATCCAGCTGGATCGGGATGTTGTCGTAAAATCCCTTGAGCAGCCAGATGGCGAGCGGCAGGCCGAAGGTCAGGTAGGTGAGGACCAGCGAGCCATGCGTGTTGATCAGGCCCAGGAAGCGCATCAGGATGAAGAGCGGGACAAGAAAGATCACCGCCGGGAACATGTTTCGCAGCAGCACTGAGAAAAACAGGAACCGTCGTCCCGGAAAACTGAAACGCGAGAATGCGTACGCAGCCGGCACCGCGACCAGCACCGCGAAGATCGTGGTCAGGGTCGACACGAAAACGCTGTTCCAGAAGAAGCGCAGGAAGTCCTGCCCGACGCTGTTCTGGGGATCGAGCAGCTTCTGGTAGCTCGCCAGCGTTGGCTCCCTCGGCCACCACTGCGGCGGAAACGCCATGGCCGCGAACCCCGACTTGATCGATGTCAGCAACATCCAGACCATCGGCGCGGCGGTATAGAAAAGCATGAACAGCAGGAACAGGCGGCCACCCCAGCGCCAACCATCGACCCGCCAGCCGCGGGAGACCGCGGACTCGGCCACCCGGGTCATGCCCCCGTCTCCTTCCTGTCGCCGCCGCTCAGCGCGCGAACATAGAAGTAGCCCAGCGTCATCAGGATGATGAACAGCAGCACGGAATAAGCGGCCGCCACGCCCCAGCGCTGCCGCCCAAAAGCGAGCTCGTAAATGTGCGTGATCCAGATGTGGGAGGCATTGGCGGGACCGCCGCCCGTCATGATCCAGGGAATGATGAAGGAGTTGAAGTTCGAGACCGCGAGCAGCAAGACCGTGACCGTGGATACCCCGCCAAGATGCGGAAAGGTAACGTGCCAGAAGCGTTGCCATGTGTTGGCGCCATCGACCTGGGCAGCACGCAGGAGCTGATCAGGAACGGTTTGCAGGCCGGCCATCAACATGATCATGGCAAACGGAAACTCGCGCCAGATGTTGACGACGATGAGTGAGGGCAAGACCGTGTTGACGCTGTCGATGAAATTCGGCGGCCGGCTGGCGAACCCCAGTTGCACGAGTACCACGCCGATGATGCCGAAATCCGAGTGGTAGATCCATTTCCAGATATAGGACGCGGCAACCGCGCTGATCACCCAGGGGATGATAAAGATGGCGCGCAGTACGCCGCGACCGATAAATTCGCGATGCAGCGCTAGCGCCAAGGCATAGCCCAGGACGAACGAGACGAACGTACGAGGCCACCGTCCAGATCACCGTGTTGAGCGTAACCCTCCAGAACACACCGCTGGTGAGGATGGCCGTGTAGTTGTCCATGCCGACGAAGATCTTGTCCCGCAGCTGCAGCCCGGGCGGCGTTCTGTAGAAGGACAGGTCGACCGTGTAGTAGATCGGGTAGGCGATGACGACGAGCATCACCACGATGGCGGGCAGCACGTAGAGATAGTCAGCCCGATTGATCCAGATCTGCCGGAGCAAGTCGGAAGGCATCGCGCGCGGTTGGCGGGCGGAGTCTGCCTCGCCTGTCAACATGGTCATCGTGGGCAAGCTCTTGTCTTGGAGCGCAATGTCGGCCGGCAGCGAGTGAGCTGCCGGCCGAGTTCGCGACGGCTGAGGCTAGAGGCCGCCGCCCATCAGTTTCTTGACCTTGTTGGCCGCGTCCTCCGCCGCCTGATCGACGGTCATGGCGCCGGTCAAAGCGTTCTGCAGCATGTCCGGGATGATGATGTTCATGATCTCGGGAGCTTGCGGCAGGGCCGGGAACGGAATGCCGTAGGGCAGCATCGAGGTCGTGACATCGAGGAACTTGATGTCGTTCAGGCGCTGCTTCATCCACTTGGTCTTGAAGCCGTTGAGGTTGCCCGGGTTCGAGCCGGCATAGGCCATCTTCAGCGACCATTCAGGGCTGGTCCAGAAGCAGATGATGGCCTTGGCAGCCGGCGTGTCCACCTTTCCACCCTCGACATATTCGGGCTTGAGAATGTGGATGTTGGAGCCGCCGAAAACCACGGCACGCTTGCCATCCGGACCCGTCGGGATCAGGCCGTAGCGCATATTGTCGATGACGGTTTGCGCCTTCTCCTTGTCGGAACCCGTGGCCTTCTTCTGCAAGTCGAGCATGACGTTGTAGTCGGATGGGTGCGAGATCATCATGCCTAGCTGGCCAGCGAGGAACAGGGGCTGGTTGTCCGCCTGCTGGTTGGTGAGCGCCGAAACCGGCACCGACTTGTCGCGGACATACATGTCGTACGACGTCTGCAGGGCCTTTTTGCTCGCTGCGCTGTCCAGGCGGACCTCGCCGTAATTCGGGTTCGGATCGGCTTCGTCAAACACGCCGCCGCCAAAGGCCCAGAGCTGAGGCATGAAACGGTAGGGGGTATTGCCAGCGTTCTTGCGGGCAACCAAGCCATAACCGGCGATGCCGAGCTTGTCGTGGATCTGCTTCGAATATTTGACTACGTCGTCCCACGTTTTCGGTGCATGATCCGGATCGAGCCCGGCCCGCTTGAAGATATCGGCGTTCCAGATCAGGGCCATCGTCTCATTGTTGGTCGGGATGCCGTAGGTCACGCCGTCCCAAGTCACGGCCTTCATTGCGCCGGGCCAGAAATCCTCGCTCGACCAGCCCACATCCTCCGGCTTGAGCGGCTCAAGATAGCCCTTCGCAGCAAACTCGGTACCACCCAAAATTTGCAGGCGGATCGCCATCGGCCCGGCATTGCCAAGGAGCGCCGTGCGGAATTTGTCGAGCAGGTCGTTATAGGTGAGGGCCTGCTCCTCAAGCTGGATGTTGGGGTAGGTCTTGCGGAAAGTCTCGAAGAAATCCTTGTAGTACTGGCGCAGCAGGTCGGGGTCGCCCTCGAACACGCCCTGATACCAGAACGTCAGGCGCCCCTTGTAGTCGAGCGGGGTCACCTTGCCGCACTCTTTGGCCGTGTCAAACTCCTGTGTGCCGGCAATGGAGCGCACATATTCCGGCGACCATTTGCTCAAATCGACCGGCGGCGCTGCAAGCGCCGTTGTCGACAGTATCGACGCGGCCAATCCGAACGCTATCGTTCCTAATCCCTGCGCAAGCTTCAACCTTGTCATTTTTTCCTCCTGTTTCTCCCTGCGCCGCATGCCGCGGCGAATCCCCAGACCGTTGGTCCTCTTTTCCTTGTTATCGATCATATCAGGGTCGCAGATGGCAGATTGCGTGTCAATATCGAGTTATTATACACTATCTTCGAAAAAGCGCGTATGAACATGGCGACCGAAAGGGCAAACCTTGGAACTGCCGAACAGCGAATTCAAAGCTAAGCCGCCCGCCGGAATCGACTATTTCGGTGCCGAGGGCACTGGCGATTCTGTCTACAATCTCATCCGCGAGGACATCATCGACGGGCGCCTCAAGGCGAATGAGCGCCTCATTGTAGCAGACCTAGCGAAGCGTCACGGCACATCGACCAATCCGGTGCGCGAGGCACTGCAATTGCTGCGCGGCGAGGGCTTCGTCGTGATGGAGATGAACCGCGGCGCAAGGGTGCGGCCGATCGATCAGGATTTTGTGCGCGATACTTACGAGATCGGCGCGTTGATCGAGCCTGCCCTCACCCGCTGGTTTGTGGGCATGGCAACGCATGAGGACATCGACGAACTCGAGAGGCTGCAAGCGCTGATCGAGGAAAACAACTTCGCCGACCGATTCCTGCATAGCGAACTCGATACGGCATTCCATACCGTCATGTACGAGCGCCATTACAACCGGCGCGCCGCCGAACTCTGGTGGCGGCACCGGGAAGTGATGCGCGCCGTTAGCCGGCGATTCAACTTCACGCTGGCACGACGCGCCACCGTGATCCGGGAGCACCGCGAGCTGATCGCTTGCGTCAAGGCACAGCAGGCCGACAGGGCAGCAGAGATCATTGCCGTCCATGTCGAGGGCTCGGGCAAGCATATCCTGGAGCAAATGCGGGCGCTCAATGCCGCTCGCGCGGGCTAAAGCCTGGTTCACCACCGGCTCGATCGCCTGAGCCGGATCAGTCAGATGAAGGGGACGGAGACCGATGAAGATCACGAGTGTCAGGCCGTGGCTGACAAAAGCGGGCGGCACGTATTGGGGCGAATATTTGTTTGTCGAGGTCACAACGGACGAGGGAGTATCCGGCTGGGGCGAGATCACCACGACAACCAAGATTGCCAACCGTGCCCTGTGCGCGATTCTGCGGCAAATCGGCGGCATGCTCGCTGGAGAGGATCCCGCCCACATCGAGCGCCTCTGGCACAAGCTTTTTCGCAGCTTCACCTATATGGGAAGCAGGGGCGCCGCCGTCGAATGCGTCAGCGCCATCGATATCGCGCTTTGGGATATCCGCGGCAAGGTCCTCGACAAGCCGATCTATGAGCTTCTGGGCGGGCCCCGTTCGGGATGGCATCTCTCTCTACACACACCCCGACCAGAGCAAGTTCACCAGCAAAAAAGGCGTCATTGCCGAAATACGTGCCATCGTGGATTCCGGCCATACGGCGCTCAAGTTCGATCCGTTTCCGTATCAAGGGAGACGGCGTGGCCGCGGCAGCGGACGGCTACCTCGACGGCATGCTATGTCGCGAAGGACGAACGAAAAGCCGCTGAACTGACCGCGCTCATCAGGGAGACCGCCGGCCCGGACGTCGATGTGCTCATCGACGCGCATGGGCGGTTCGACGTGCCGACCGCCATCCGCCTTTGTCGCTCGCTGGAGGAGGCCGGCGACATCGACTGGTTCGAGGAGCCGGTGCCGCCCGAGAGTTTCAAGGCGCTGGCGCAAGTGCGCGAGAAGGTGAATGCCGCTATCTCGTGGGGCGAACGCGGGCACACCAAGTGGGATTTCGTGCCGATTCTCGAAGGCGGCCTCGCCGACTACATCATGCCGGACGTGACCTGGACCGGGGGCATCACCGAACTCAAGAAGATTTCCGCCCTGGCGGAGGCCTACTACATTCCGATCTCGCCGCATGACGCGAGCGGCCCGATCAACGTCGTTGCCGGCGCACAGGTCATGATGACGGTGCCCAATTTTTACCGGCTGGAAACATCGCAATGGAACCTCGGCAACTACAACGCCTTCATCAAGACGCCGCTCGACAATTCAGCGGGCATCCTGAAACTGCCTCGCGCGCCCGGATTGGGCATCGAGATGAACCGCGAATATCTCGAGGCCAACGAGGTGGAAATCGCCTGAGCACGGGTAGCGTCGCAAAGGCACGAAGGGACGAAATGGACGCGAACAAGGCCGTCGAGAGCATCGAGAGCAACGTTCGCATGAGCTCGCGGCCGAGCGACCTGCGTATCACCGATATCCGTGTCGCCGAGATCACTGGTGCGCCCTTCACCTCGGCGCTGCTCAAAATCTACACCAACCAGGGCATCGTCGGGCTAGGCGAAGTGCGCGATGGCGCCAGCGCCACCTACGCGCTGATGCTCAAGAGCCGGCTTCTGGGCGAAAACCCCTGCGATATCGATCGCCTGTTCCGCCGTATCAAGCAGTTCGGCGGCCATGGACGGCAGGGCGGCGGCGTCTCGGCAATCGAGGTCGCCCTTTGGGATCTGGCCGGCAAGGCCTATGGCGTTCCCATTTACCAGATGCTGGGCGGCAAGTTCCGCGACAAGGTGCGCATGTATTGCGACACCGATGCGCAAAAGCCCAGCGGCACCGAAACCGGCAAGCGCCTCAAGGAGCGCATGGACCGCGGTTTCACCTTCCTCAAGATGGACCTGGGCCTGATGCAGATCGCCGACGTCGCCGGGCGCCGTGGTCGCGCCCGCCGGCGCGCTCGAAGGCTACCGAATCCATCCCGGCAGCGGTCCGGTCAGGACCATGGAAGACCGCCGCGCCCGCAACGCCGTCTACGACATCCAGAACGTGCGCCACCCGTTCACGGGCCTGCATTTCACCGAAAAGGGCATCGACCTGCTCGAGCAGTATATCCACGAGGTCCGCGAGGTCATCGGCTACGAGGTTCCGCTCGCCATCGACCATGTCGGCCACATCTCGCTGCAGGACGGCATTCGCCTCGCCCGACGCATCGAGAAATACGTCCCGGCCTGGCTCGAGGACGTGATCCCCTGGCAGTACACCGAGCAGTACCGCCAGCTGCAGGAAGCCACCACCGTTCCGATCTGCACGGGCGAGGACATCTACCTCAAGGAGGGCTTCGAGCCACTGCTCAAGTCCGGCATTTCGGTCATTCACCCGGACCTCTTGACCGCGGGCGGCATCCTCGAGACCAAGAAGATCGGCGACGCGGCGCAGGACCATGGCATCGCCATGGCCATCCACATGGCCGAAAGCCCGATTGCCGCGATGGCCGCCGCGCATGTCGCGGTCGCGACCGAAAACTTCATGGCGCTCGAATATCACAGTCGTGCCGAGTGTCGACTGGTGGGACGATATCGTCACCGGCCTGCCCAAGCCGCTGGTCAAGGATGGCTTCATCGAAGTGTCCGGACAAGCCGGGGCTCGGCATCGACGACGTGGTCGACGAGGTCATCAGCCAGCACCTGCAGCCGGGTGTCACAGGCATCTGGCAGCCGACCGATCACTGGGACAACGACATTCCTGGGACCGGACCTGGAGCTGATGGGCAGACCCGATTTTTCAAGGCAGACAAAAATGAAGATCACCGATTTGCGGTGTGCCGTCATCGGCAAGCATCCGATCGTCCGCATCGTCACCGACGAGGGCCTGCATGGCCTCGGCTCGGCCGAATACACCAAGCCCTACCTGAAGCCCTGGGTGCTGCATTTTCGCGAGGCGCTGATCGGCGAGGACCCGACCGATGTCGAGCGGGTCATGCTGAAGATCCGCCAGCGCGGGTCGTTCAAGCCCTACGGCGCCGCAGTCAGCGCGATCGAGCACGCCCTGTGGGACATCGCCGGCAAGGCGGCGGGCGTGCCGGTCTACAAGCTCCTCGGCGGCAAGGTGCGCGACAAGGTGCGCGTCTACAACGGATCGATCCGCCGGAAGCGAACCGGCGACCGGCCCGAAGACTACGCCGCCGACGTCAAATGGATGATGGAGCAGCCGAGAACTTCTTCATGATCAAGCAGGGCATCAGTTTCCACTCGAACATGAAGAACCAGCGTGCCCGACTTCCACTACGGCGTCCGCCAGCCGCCGACCTATCACGGCGCCATGGACCAGGGGCAGATCAGCGAGCGCGGCATGGCGCACATGATCGATTGCGTCGCCGCCATGAAGGAGGTGCTCGGCAACAAGGTCTCGCTTGCCCTCGACTGCGGCCCGGGCTGGTTCCTGCCCGACGCGATCCGGTTCGCCCGCGCGGTCGAGAAATACAACCTCATGTGGCTGGAGGACATGCTGACGGGCGACTACGTGCCTTGGGTCAATCCGCAGGCCTATCGCGAGCTGACGACTCTCGACCTCGACCCCGATCCATACCGGCGAGCAGATCTATCTCCGCCACAACTTCAAGGAACTGATCGAAACGCAGGCCGTGCGCGTCATCGGCCCCGATCCGGCCGACATCGGCGGCATCGCCGAACTCAAATGGGTCGCCGAGCACGCCTATATGCACTCGATCATGATGGCCCCGCACGGCACCGCCAACGGACTGCTGGGCCTCGGCGCGCTGATCAACGTCTGCGCCACGCTGCCGGCAAATTACATTGCCTTCGAATATCCGAGTGCTTCCGATCCATGGTGGGAGGAAATCGTCACCGGCCTGCCCGAACAGATCGTGAAGGACAGCATGGTCGACCTGCTCGAAGCCCCGGGCCTCGGCCTCGACATCGACGCCAAAGCCGCAAGGCAGTACCTCGCGGAAGAGGATGCGGACTTCTTCGACCCACCGCCCTCGAAATAGGCAAGGCGGGCACCATGAGGGCGATGGTTTTGGTGTTGTGGGCTCAGCCGAGCTTGTTAACACGGCGTTCCGACTGCCGTGAGATCACAGTCGAACTCAGATGACCGGCGCATGTCCCGCCGCCCGAGACAGAATTGCGTCAGCTTGACCAGGATAGTCTCCCGCCCATGCCACGAAATGGTCCGGCCGAACCAGCATCGATCGAGCCTCATAGGCGGCGACGGCATCCGCGCTCAAGCCAGTCTCGACCTTCAGTGGAACGCCCAGCCTGGTAGCCGCATCCCGAAAAGCGGTAGCCACCCCTTCGTGTGCGGTGAGGAGAGTGAAGTCCGGACAAAGGGCTTCAAATACCGATCGCCCGCTGGAAAGCAGCTGTGGAGCAAGGTGATGTCCCGCCAGGGCGCGGTGCTGATGCGAGCCCACCGCGCTTGGTTTGGCCCCGGCCATTTCGGCGACGATCGGCGAGCCTTCGTAATTCGGCTCGAAGGCGTCGACGTCCCAAGTGTCGCGCGCCCGCTCCTGCCATGCGGCCAGAAACGCTTCAAGGTCCTTCTCCGGCGAGAACTTGGCCAGCAATTGCCGGTCCTTCTCGATATAGCGTGCGATGAAGTCCTTCGCGGTCGAGGCGAAGACCGGTCGTCGCTCGGCCTCATAGCTGTCGAGCAATCCTTTGCCGCCCCAGCCCTTTAGTACCGCTGCCAGTTTCCACCCGAGGTTTCGCGCATCCTCGAAACCGGTATTGATGCCGTAGCCGCCATAGGGTGGGTGCGAATGGGCCGCATCGCCGGCAATGAACACTCGGCCCGATCGGTAGCGGTCGGCCAATGCGATCCTCAGTTCCCAAAGCCCGACATGCACGAGTTCGAGGTCGAACGGCCGCCCCACCGCCCGATGGAGCAGCATCTTGAAGTCGAAGTTCTCGACCGTCGTCGAGGGCGGGACGGGCGCGTGAAAGAACCAGCTGCGACCGTGATCGACCCGCCCGAAGAACATCCAGTAGCCCTCGAGATCAGGATGCAGCACCTTGTAGATCGCCTTGCCGGGATAGCGCTGGAGGAGCTCATGCAGCTCGGTCGAATTGAACACCAGCAGCGCCATCAGCCGGTCATGCTCGGTCCGCTTCTCCGTGATGCCGGCTGCCTCGCGCACCGTTGAGCGGCTACCGTCCGCGCCGACGAGATAGCGCCCGTTCAATTCGTGCTTTCGCCCGCCGTCGCTGATCGTCAGTCTGACGCCATCGCCGTCTTGTTCGATTGCCTCGCCCGACCGACCATATTCGATTGTGATGCCGGGCATTTTTTCGGCGCGCGCGCGCAGTACCGCTTCCGTCTTGTACTGTGGAATCCTCTGGTTTCGTGCGTGGTAGAACTCGCCGACACTGGCCCGGTTGAACCAGTCGTGAGCATGCTCGGAAAGCAGCGTTCCGTACATCGTCATGCCACCGATGCCGGCGTCGTGCGGCAGGCGATGGGCGACGGCCATTTCCGCCTCGCAGCCCCAGGCGCGCATGTGCTCGCCCGTGCGCTGGGTCAGGTTCTGCCCCTTCGGAATTTTCGGCGGCGTGGCATGCCGTTCGACCACGCAGGTACTTACCCCTCGCTGGCCAAGCTCGATGGCGAGCCCCATGCCGACAGGCCCGCCGCCATTGATGACGACGTCGAAGTCGAAATCCGTCATGGCGTCCGTTGTCTACTCGATCTTGAACAGCTTGCGCGCATTGTCCTCGAAGAACGCCTTCTTGGCGGCATCGGAAATGGCCATTGCGTCAAGCGCGCCGACCTCTTCCTTCACGAACTGCCAGGGATAATCCATCGCATACATCATGCGGTCGAAGCTCACCTGCTCCTGCACAAACCGGATCGGCGGCGTCCAGCCGACACCCGACGAGGTGTAGTAAAAATTGTCGCACAGGTAGTCCCAGGCCCGGCGCTTCAGCGGCTTGACGTTGGGGTGGCGGCCGGTCGCGGCGATGCGCGAATGCATGAAGTCGATCCGGTACAGCCAGTAGGGCAGGGCCTCGCCGCAATGGCCAAGGATGATCTGGAGCTTGGGATATTTGTCGAAGATGCCCGCAACCAGAAGCCTGAGCGCATGGAGGCCCGTGTCGCAGGCAAAACCGTAAACCGCGGCATCGAGCGCGCGGCTCAGGAAGGGTTCAATCATCTGGGCGGAAGGCATGTTCGGATGCAGATAGATCGGCACGTCCAGTGCCTCCGCCGCCTCGAATACCTGCCAGTACCTTTCGTCATCGAGATAGGTGCCGAGCGTGTGCCCGTTGAGGATGCCGCCGCGCAAACCGAGGCTGGTCACACCGCGCTCCAGTTCCTTGGCCGCGTTGTCCGTGTCGAGCGGCGAGAAGGCGGCAAGACCGACATAGCGGTCCGGATTGCGTGCGATGGCCTCGGCCAGCTGGTCGTTGGAATCGGCGGCCAGCGAGGTAGCCGTCGCCGGATCGAAAATCTGCACGCCGGGCGATCCGAGCGAGAGAACCGCGATGTCGATGCCGCTCGCATCCATGTCGGCCAGCCGCTCGCCGTCGAGCGACTGCATGCGCCGTTGCTGGTTCCGCGCCATTTCGGATTCACCGGCGAAGAAACCCCACAGCTGATTGAAGCCCGGATCGTTAATATTCTTCTCGGCTATTTCCTTCTTGTAGCGCGTCATGATCTCCGCAGTCAGCCACGCCTCCTCGGTGGCGATCCGCTTGTAGGGCGGATTGGGATTTCGCGGGGGCATCTGCGGGTAGCGCTGGGTCATGAGGCAGGTTCCTGGGCGGGTATCGGGTTGACATAGTTGGAAGGGAAAAAGCGCGTTATGGCCCAGGCGGCAGGCACAGAGGCGAGCGCGATGGCGATTACAGCCATGCTGCCGGGTTCCAGGATCGCGGTGCTCGCGCCGACGCCTAGCGCGAGGAGCGCCGCGACCCCGCGCATCGCGCCGCCGCCATAGGCGCGCCGGCTCGCCAGTACCTCGGCCAGAAGGAAACCGGAGACCGCGACGGTGACGCAGGAGACCGCGATCTCTAGCCAGGTGCCATCCATCAGCAGCGCCGGGTTCAGTGCGAAGACAAACGGCAGGAGGTAGGCGACGACACCGAGACGGACGCCGGTAATCCCGGTCTGCCACATGTCGCTGCCGGCGATGCTTGCGGCCGAATAAGAGGCGACGGCGACAGGCGGCGTCAACATCGACAGGAGCCCGAAATAGAAGATGAAGAGATGCGCCGACATCGGTTCGATCCCGTGCCGGACCAGCGCCGGCGCGAGCAGGGTGGCGACGATGACGTAGACGCCGGTCGTCGGCATGCCGACACCAAGGATTATGGCGATCACGGCGGTTGTGGCGAGCAACGCCATCACGCCGCCGAACTCGGCGATATGCCCGAGCGCCAACGTCAGCGCGAAGCCGAGCCCGGTCACATTGATGGTGCCGATGACAATCCCCGCAATAGCGCCCACAAGCAGGATGGGGATCAGGGTCGCACCGCTGTTCTGCAATATCCTGGGGACCACGCGCAGCACGTCGCGCGGCGCGCGGATGACATGCAGCACATAGGCCGCGCCGGCCGAATAGAGCGCCGCCTTGCCGGGCGAGTAGCCGAGATAGAACAGGAACCAGATCAGGACGCCGAGCGGTGCGATCAGTGGCCAGCTGGCAAGCAGGCTCCGACCAAGCTTCGGCAACGTCTCCCGGGACGCTCCGACAAGCCCGTGGGCGGCGGCGTAGCGGTCAACCTGGCGGTAGAGCAGCAAATAGTAGAAGAGCGCCGGCAGGAGCGCCGCGATGACCACGTCGGAATAGGCGACCTGCAGAAACTCGGCGATGACGAAGGCCGTCGCCCCCATTACCGGCGGGGCGATCTGGCCGCCGTTCGACGCCACCGCCTCGATCGCGGCGGCGTAGCGCGCGGGAAATCCTGACTTCTTCATCATCGGAATGGTAACGACGCCGGTCGACATGACATTGGCGACCGTCGAGCCCGACAGCATGCCGAACAGCGAGGAGGCGAGGATGGCCACCTTGGCCGGACCTCCGCGGCGGTGACCCATCGTTGCGAGCGCCAGTTCGGTAAGCGCGGCACTGCTGCCGACGGCGTTAAGCACCGCGCCAAAAACGATGAACCCAAGGATTTGGGTCGACACCACGCTCAGCACCAGGCCCGGCACGCCGTTCGAGTCGTTGTAGATGTAAAGCAGGTAGCGGGCGGGGCTAAGATAGGCCGCCTCGAAAATGCCGGGCGCCAGCCAGCCGACGAAGCCATAGATCATGAAGCAGCCCGCCAGCACCGCCAGCACCAGCCCGCAATGGCGCCGCGTCGCTTCAAGCGTGCCAAGCGATGGCGATTGCCGCCGGGACCCATTTCTCGGGTCCGCGCTGGGTTACCTCGAGCAGCCATTGCTCGTAGTTCCAGGCGAGCCAGAACCAGGACAGGCATGCGGCGATGCCGAGGGCGAGATCGGCGAAGCGCAGCGCACCCGGCAGCGGCTGTGTCAGCAGGCCCGTCAGCACCGTCATGCCGATGATCACGGCAAGATACTGCTCGGTGACGAAGACCTGCCCGACCCATTTGCCGGCATCCAGCATCCAGAGGATGCCGAGCACGGGCAGGATCGCTGCGAGATAGCGCCGGTTCATGCCTCGATCCCGCCCCTCATGGGCCCGATCACTTTGGGAAGCTGGCCTCTTTCTTGTCGTTGGCGTCGGTCCAGAGCCCCTTCGCCTTGAAGAATGCGATCGCCGCCGGGTGGTAAGGCGCAGTGTTCGACGCCTTGGCCATCTGCTCTTGAACGCCTGACGCCACCGCAGGATAATCCTTCCGGATCTGCGGCCAGGCCGCATACAGCGCCTCGAGGATTGCAGTCGCCTCCTCGTCTGACATGTCGGCCGAAGTAGTCAGGAACACGTCGTAGCCGAGGACTGTGACGGGCTCGGTCACCTCCGGCAGGCGCGGATTCGGCTTGACTGGCAGCAGGTAGGTGCCGGCGAAGATGCTGTCGAGATTCTCATCCGTTGCGCCGGCACCGGTAATCGACAGGTAGCGGATGCCGCCGGGAATAGTAGCATGGGCCTGCTGGGTGAGCGGGATGCCGACGGCGATCGAAGTGGCGTCGAGGGTACCCTCTGTCAGCCCTTCGATACCCTGGGTGAGACCCGCGACGGTGACGTTTTGGACCTGGTCCAGGGTGAGCCCGCCGGCCTTGATCATCGCCTGATTGGCGAGGCCGACGGCCTTCAGGGCCGAGAAATCGGTGACGACACGCTTGCCCTTGAGGTCCTTGACCTCCTTCATGCCGCTGTCGGCGCGGACCATGAAGGCGATTTGCAGCGGCCAGAGCCGCGAGAGCATGCGCAATTTGGGTTCTGCCTGTGAGCCGTAATCGCCCCGATAGACGCCGCCGGTGTCGAGGCTCGAATTGATGCCGAGCGTGAGTTCGCCGCTGGCAACAAGCGGCAAGTAGACCGACGAGCCAGTATAAGGCTGGACAGTGACCTGACGCCCCAACGCCTCCTGCAGGGCAGCGGCCATGCCACCACCGACGGTGTAGTAGATTGATCCCTGCGGATTGGTGCCCAGTGTGATGCGGCTCTGCGCATTGGCGACGCCAACCGCGAGGGTCGCAATCCCGATCGCCGCAGCAACCGCTGCGAGCCTGATCTTCTTGAACATAAACACCTCCCTCAAAATTACTCTTCGTTTCTGTGTCCTGATGCTGACCATATCAGCGACATGAAATCGAGCAACTGAGGATGTGCGACTTTCGGCATGCGCATTCCGAAGGCTGCATGTGGTCTTTGGTCGCCAATGCAGCAACGTGTGAATTGAGTTAGAGCGTCGTGGCCACCTGGGTCAGGCCGGTGGCCGCCACTGGAGCAGCCATTCCCGGAACCCCGTGCCACTGCGACGCGCCTGCACCATGATTGCCGTGGCGCTAACCGAGAAAGCCTAGTCGCCGTCGCGGCAAGTCGCAGATGATCGTCGGCGACGACACCGTTCCGCGCGCGACCATGCTGTACATCTTTCAGCGGCTGCTAGCCTTCTTTATCAGTGTTCTCGGGCCAATCGCGATGCCCCGCACGAGTTGCGTTGCCTCCGCTGCCGGCATTGCCTTGCCGAAATAGAAGCCCTGTCCATACTCGCCACCGCTGAGCATGATTTCCTGCATCGCTTCGCGGTGCTCAATGCCTTCGGCGATAGTGGGCAAGCCCAGGCTTTTCGCGAGGTCGATGACTGAGCGCACGATCTTGGCGCTACCGGCGTCGCTGTTCATCGCCTGGACAAACGAACGGTCTATCTTGATCTTGTCGAAATGAAGTTCTCGAAGATTATACAGGTTTGAATAACCCGTACCGAAGTCGTCCAAGGAAATCTTGATGCCGATGGCCTGGAGTGCGGTCAAGGCGGTGCGGGCTGCTTTTATATCGGTGATGAGTGCGTTCTCTGTGACTTCAACTTCCAGGCGCCTCGGCGGGAAGTCCGTTTCAGAAAGGATGGCAAGCATTTTGACTGGCAGCAGGGGATCGGCAAAGTGCAGCGGCGATACATTGATCGCGATAGTGATCTCCGGCGGCCAATCGCGTGCATCCTGGCAGGCGCGGCGGAGGAGAAAATAGGTAAGTTCGCCAATGAGCCCGAGCCTCTCGACTATCGGGATAAAGACCTCAGGCCCGACCTCTCCCCTGAACGGGTGATGCCACCGCGCGAGAATCTCGAAGCCGACCAACCGGTTTTCCGCCAGCTGCATCAGAGGCTGGTAGTGCGGTTGAAAATCGTGTGCAGCCACGGCGGCGCGGACATCTTCCTCCATGGCAACTCGGGCTCGCAGAGCCTTCTCCATGCTCTGGTCGAAAAAGCGGTATGAACCCCGGCCCTCTTCCTTGGCCCGATACATGGCCATGTCCGCAGCGCGGAGCAGCGTTTCCGGGTCGGTTCCGTCGGTTGGACAAATGGCGATCCCGATGCTCGCACCGACTTTAACGGACTGGGCACCCACCCCGATCGGAATCTCAACACTGGCAACAATGCGGTCGGCCAAAACCGAGGCAGCGGTAGTCGGATCCTCCGGCGAGACGCAGTCGAGGATGAAGCCGAACTCGTCGCCGCCGAGCCTCGCGACGATTTCACCTTTCCTCGCCAGTCTGCCCAGACGGGTCGCGACTTCCCGCAAGACGTCGTCCCCCGCTGCGTGACCATGAATATCATTTACCGGTTTGAATCGATCAAGGTCGACGATCAGAACCGCATGGCCAACCGAACCACGCGCCGCGTGAGCCACCGTTTTGTCGAGGATTTCGGCAAATACCCGTCTATTCGGCAACCCCGTGAGGGGATCGTGCCTTGCCATCGACTCTGCAAGCTTGTGCGCGGCCTCTGTAGCCTCGTGCGCCTTTTCCAGTGCCGCCAGATGGTGACGATATGTCTCGGCCTTTTCCGCCGCTGCCTGCGCCTCTGATTCCTTCAGAGATGTGATGTCGGTATCGGTCCCGATTATGCGCGCGACGCTGCCGTCGGGCATCCACTCGACCGGCCGACCACGACTCAGGATCCACATCCAGTGGCCGTCGCGGTGCCGCTCTCGATAGTCGAACGAATTTTGTTTTAGTTCACCTGCGTTTTGGCGATCCGCTTCGTGGGCGATGCGCTCACGATCGTCGGGATGCACGCGTGCCAGCCAGGCGTCGCGCGACGGATCGATGTCTTGGTCAAGGCCAATGCCGCGCATCTTGCGCCACATCGGTGAGAAGAAGGCCTTCTTGCGTCGCACGTCGTGGTCCCACACGCCCTGCCCAGCACCCTCCAGCGCGAAGTTCCAGCGGCTCTCACTTTCGGCGAGGGCGTCCTCCGCACGCTTACGGTCAGTAACGTCGCGGCAGACGCCGACGACACCTATGACCTGGTCTTCGGAGTTGCGCAGCGGCAATTTGCTTGTGGAGAGCCATTTTTGTTGGCCCGAACTCGTAACCACAAATTCCTCGATGTCGATCTGCGGCTTTCCGGAACTGATCACTTGCTGGTCGTCGGCGAAGAATTTGTTCGCGATCTCGGTTGAGTGAAGATCGAAGTCGGTCTTTCCAATCAGGTCTTCGGCGGCGAGGCCGAGGTCCTTTGCCACGGCGCGGTTGGCAACAATGAAGCGGCCTTGTGTGTCCTTCACGAACAAATAGTCTGGCACGCACGTAATCATGGCGCGGAGGAGAAGGCGCTCGACGTTACGGTCGCTGCCCGGCCCCAAAGGGACGAGCGTTTTCGTTTGAAGGCGATCGTCCGACTGAACGGCCGACCCCGGTTGGGCAAGGTCGGCTTCGCCCTTCGCGCACGATCGGTTAACCACGGCGTTACCTCAAATTTTCTGCCTGGGATCTTGCCAATGGTTGGCGGCACCAAGAATATCGATGGTGAGGAAACTTAACTTCTTCCAGTTGCCCCTTAGTTAACGTTCGGTCTATATCCTTAATGTTGTCTCTGTTCACCTGGAGCAGGCTCGAGCGCTCCTCGCTCGCATCTCGCGCGAATTTGGCGTTCCGGAGCACGTCATAGTAGCCCGCCGTGGCGAGTACTTACGTTCATTGGCCGCGCGCGCTGTGAACTAGACGGCCGAGCGCGTTTTGGCAGGCGGAGGGCATGGAACCGTGGGCGCCGTGGCTGGTGCGGTGGCAGACACCAATGTCGCACTCGGCGTCTCCCGATAGGCATGTGGGACCATTTCGGAGCAGGAAACCGGGACTGACTGAAGTTTTCAGTGCGTCTTCATTCCGTCGACAAATATGTTGACAAGACGCAGCACCTGCGCCTTCCATTCGGGTCCGGGCTCACGCCGGTATCCCACCGCATAGACCATGGAGAGGATATCTTCGGCGGTAATGTCCGACCGAATCTCTCCGTTCGATGTTGCGCGCGCGACCAGGCGGCGCACTGCTTCGTTCAGTCGGCCCGACACCTCGGCATACATTGCCTTGGAGTCCTCCGTTGCGACCAGGGCCAGCGTCCCGAGCAGGCCGCGTTTGGTCTCCACCAGCCCGACAAGGTTGTGCAGCCAGACGCGCAGGGCCTCCAGCCCGTCGGCTTGCGCCTCGAGATCGTCCGCCAACTCGATCAGCTCCTCGACTTCATGGCGGTAGACTGCCTGGAACAGCGCCTCGCGCGTCGGGAAGTGACGGTAAAGCGTGCCGATGCCCACGCCGCCCACCTTCGCAACCGCCTCCAGGCTTGCTCCGGGGCCGCCGCGTCCTAGAATTTGCTTGGCCGCCTCGATCAGGCGATCGCGGTTGCGCAAAGCGTCGGATCGCGGTTTGCGGCCGGTGGATTTCATATGTTCGCGTTCTCCTCTTGATAAACGGAGGGTTCCTCCGTATATCGTCTACGGACAAGGTCCGTCAGCTCTCACCGCGTCACGCTCAGCCATCCGCTTCATTTCATACCAAGCCAATGGAGAATGCATGTCCCACTCCATCAGCCTCACCGTCAATGGTGTTCACCGCGAGGTTGCGCTCGACGATCCGCGCGTGACGCTGCTCGATCTTCTCCGCGAGCGACTGGAAATGACCGGCACCAAGAAGGGCTGCGACCGCGGCCAGTGCGGCGCCTGTACGCTTCTGGTCGACGGGCGGCGCATCAATTCTTGCCTGATGCTCGCCGTCACCCTAGACGGAACCGAAGTCACAACCATTGAGGGTCTCACTGAGGGCGAAAAGCTGCATCCGGTGCAGGCGGCCTTCATCGAGCACGACGGCTTCCAGTGCGGCTACTGCACACCGGGCCAGATCATGAGCGCGGTCGGCCTGATCGCCGAAGGCCAGGCTGGCGAAGATCTCGAGCGCATCCGCGAGGGGATGAGCGGCAATCTATGCCGCTGCGCTGCCTATCACGGCATCACCGAGGCCGTTCAGGACGCCACTCGCAAGATCGCCGCCGCCGCGGAAAGGAAATCGGCATGAACCGCTTCGACTACACCCGTCCCGCCTCGATCGCCGAGGCCCTTGCAGCCTGGGAGCCCGGTGCCTCCTATCTTGCCGGCGGCACCAACCTCGTCGACCTGATGAAGGTAGGCGCAATGCGGCCGGCCAGGCTGATCGATGTGAACGGTCTTCCCGGTCTCGAGGCGATCGAGATGTTGCCGGATGGCGGCACTCGCATCGGCGCGCTGGTTCGTAACGCCGACCTTGCCTACAACCCGCAATTTGCAGCCGCCTTCCCGATGGTCGCCGAGGCGATCCTATCCGGCGCCTCTGGCCAGCTTCGCAACGCTGCGACCGTCGGCGGCAACCTGTTGCAGCACACCCGCTGCGCCTATTTTCAAGACCCGCACTCGGCCTGCAACCGGCGCGAAGCCGGAGCGGGCTGCGCCGCGAAGGGCGGCGACAACGCCAACCTCGCCGTCCTGGGCTGGAGCGATGCCTGCATCGCCACCAACCCCTCGGATTTCTGCGTCACCCTCGCTGCGCTCGACGCCGTGGTCGAGGTGCAGGGACCAAACGGCCAGCGTGAGATCGCGATTGGCACGTTGCATTGCCTGCCGGGTGACAATCCTGAAAGGGAAACTGCGCTGGAACCGGGCGAACTTGTCACTGCCATCCGGCTGCCAGCGAGCGCCGCGGATTTCAGCACAAATGGGCGTTACTTGAAGGTTCGCGAGCGCACCTCATTCGCCTTCGCACTGGTTTCGGCGGCTGCCGCGCTGCGTATCGAAGACGGCAGGATTGCCGAGGCGCGGCTTGCGCTCGGCGCCGTCGCCGCGAAGCCTTGGCGAGTGCCGGAAGCCGAGGCGTTGATGGTCGGCCAGACACCCGCGCCGGAAGTCTTCGCACGTGTCGCCCTAGCCGCGCTCGACGGGGCCAAGCCTTCGGGAGCGAACAGCCACAAAATCGAACTAGCGCGGCGCACTGCCGCCCGTGCGCTGGCCTTGGCCGCTGCCGGCACGCCGGCGCGCATCCCGGCGCTTCCCGCCTCTCCCTTCGGAGTACCCGCCCATGCCTGACACCATTTCCTTGCCGATTCGCTTCGGCTCGAACTCCGGCCAGCCGGTTACCCGCCGCGACGGCATCGCCAAGGTCACAGGAGCTGCGGTCTATGCTGCCGACAATCATCCTGAAACGATGCTTTATGCAGTCTACGTGCCAGCAACGATTGCACGGGGCCGGGTGACGCATCTCGACGCCCAGGCCGCCATGGCGCACCCCGGAGTCGTAGAGGTTTTCACGTCGAAAAACCCGCCGCCGGTCATCGGCGACCCTGACAAAAAGCCATTCATGTTCTCGATCCCGATCGAGGTGCTGCAGGACGACACCGTGCGCTACGCCAACCAGCCCATTGCTCTCGTTCTGGGCGAGACGATCGAGACAGCGAACGAGGGGGCACGGCTGTTGAACCCCCGTTACGAGACGCTGGCGCCACGCATCGGCATGGATGCCGAACCCGCGGAGCCGGCGGCCGGCGGACCCTTCGGGAGGCCGGCCGAGGTGGTCCACGGAGACATCGATAACGGACTTGCGGCAGTGCGCCAGTCGGTCGACGTCACCTACGAGACGCCGCAGCAATATCACAACGCCCTGGAACCGCACGCAATTGTCGCCCGCTGGAACGGCGACCGGCTGGAGATCGATACGCCGAACCAGGCGATCGTTCTGTCACGCGTCTTCTACGGCTACTATTTCGGCATCCCACCCGAGAACATCTTCATCCGCAGCCCCTATCTTGGCGGCGGATTCGGTTCAAAGGCGATGCCCTACGGCCCGCTGGTTCTTGCCATCGCTGCAGCGCGCAAGGTCGGACGGCCGGTGAAGCTGGTGCTCGAGCGTGAGCAGATGTTCGGCCCGGTCAGCCATCGTGGCGCCACCCGCCAGCGTTTGCGCATCGGCATTGACGACGCGGCACGGATGACCGCGCTCGAACATGTCTCGACCGCGATCGTCGCCAGCTTCGACGACAGTTTCCCGGAGCCGGCATCCGGCGCCTCGCAGGGACTCTATGCCACGTCGGCCCTGCACTCCGCCATAAGGGTGGTACGTAACGACGTTGGCGTTCCCGGTCCAATGCGCGCTCCGGGCGAGGCCTCGGGATCGGCGGCACTCGAATGTGCGATGGATGAGATGGCCGAAAAAGCCGGGCTGGACCCGCTGGAGTTCCGGCTCAGGAACTATGCCGAAACCGAGCCCGGCACCGGCAAACCCTATTCCTCGAAGGCGCTACGCGAGTGCTACGCCCTGGGCGCCCAGCGGTTCGGCTGGGCAAGGCGGCCGCTGCTGCCGCGTCAGATGACCGACGATAACGGGCTGCTGGTCGGCTGGGGCATGGGCACCGCGCTGTTCCACGCGCCGATGTTCGCCGCCGAAGCGCGCGCGGTGCTGCGCCCCGACGGCACCGGTCTGGTCGAGACCGCGGCTGCCGATATGGGCCAGGGGGCATGGACTGTGCTCGCCCAGATCGCTGCCGACAGCCTTGGCCTGCCGCTCGACAGAATCGAGTTCCGGTCCGGATCGTCCGATTTGCCAGATGGCGGCATTGCCGGCGGATCGGGCCACACGGCCACTGCGGGCAGCGCGCTGCACGCCGCCGGAACCGACGCGATCAGGCAGCTGGGCGAAATCGCGGCAGCCGACCCCGCCTCGCCGCTCTTTGGTACGGGCAATACCGGAGTGGCTGCCCGCGATGGCCGGCTCTACGCCGAGGGTGACGAAAGCCGCAGCGAGTCATTTGCCGACATCATCGGCCGCGCCGGCGGCAAGGAAATCGAGGGCAAGGGCAGCGCTGCCCGCCCACCCGAAGACGCCGCGCGCTATGCGATGTATTCCCACGGCGCGGTCTTCGCCGAGGTGAAGGTGGACCCTGAACTCTTCCAGCTTCGCGTCACACGGATGATAGGCGCATTCGCCGCCGGCCGGATTATCAATCCGAGGCTTACGGAAAGCCAGCTGATGGGAGGGATGATCTGGGGCTTGTCCTTCGCCCTCCACGAGGAGGCCCGCTTCGACAGGCGCACCGGCCGGATCATGAACTCCGATTTCGCTGGCTATCACATCCCGGTCAATGCCGACGTGCAGGGGCTCGAGGTTATCACGGTCCACGAAGACGATCCGCATGTGAACGCGCTCGGCATCAAGGGCGTTGGCGAGATCGGCGTGACCGGCACCGTGGGCGCGATCGGCAACGCGATATGGCACGCGACTGGCAAGCGCATCCGCCGGTTCCCGATCCGCATCGAGGACCTTCTCCTCAACCAGTGACAGCTTGATCGGCGCGCCTAGAGCAGCGCGGAAATGCGGAGATCAACGTCATCGCAAAAATGGTGGTGTGGACAGTTTGGCGAGAACCGGGCTCGCAGGCAAGAATTCCCTGTTTTGCGGTAAAATATAGGGAAATTCTTCAATTCTGGATGCATTTTGGCCTATTCGTAACGCGACAAAACGCTGAATTCAAAGGGGATTTCGAGCGTTTTCCCTAAACAAGCTAACAGGAATTTTTTCGACGGAACAGGGAAGCAAGTCCGTTGATCCGGGAAGTTTCGAACCGCAATGGCTGACGTCTGCGCCGACATAAGAGCTGGCCACACGAAACCAAAGGGCAACTCATTGTCGTTTCTATGAGAAACGCCTTGGCGCCAGGCTCGCCTGGAACCAGCTAACGAAATTCTCGATGGAGAAAACCGGAAGTCCAGTTGCGGCGTGAATGTCTGCGGCATACGGCACCATGTTTGTGCATTCGAGCACGATCGCGCCTAGATCGGGATGGGCGTCGCGTAGCGAAATCGAGGCCTCGACGTTATCGCGCCTCGCTAATTCGACATCGAGTTCCAACTCATTGCCGAGGATGGCGCGCGTAAATTCGCATCCGCCTTCAGTGGTGCCAATCGGCGTTCCTTCCGGGACGCCGGCCATTTGCAAATGCTTCGGTGTCATGCTCGATGCTGAAATCGTCAGGATGCCAGCGCGCTTACCGGTCGGCAGCAGGCGGTTGACCATGGCGACCTGCATCAACGACGAAGTCGCCACCGGCACTTGCACCGCATCGGCGAGTTCCTGTTGGAATAACGACAGGAAGCCGCAATTCGTGGTGATGCCGTCGACACCATCGCGCACCAGTTCGCGCGCTGCGTCGAGAAAACTGGCCAGCGTCCCCTTTGCTCCCTGGCGAACAACCAGATCGGGCGTGGCATCGCGCACGATGCGATAGTGAACAGGAAACGGCCAGGTCAGCGCATTACCCATGTCCCCGGGTATACGGGGAAAATGCGCGTCAAGCATAAGAATGCCGATGCTGGTGCCATAAATGGACTTACCCCCTGCGGCTTTCATCGTCCTAGGGGCTCCTTTGATTTGCCCACGGCACTGGTTGACATGGCCATACCGCCTTCACAAGATATCTTCGGGAAATCGCTCGTCGGGGAAATAACGGGTTGCATCCGCAAGCGACGAACCAAATGACCGGCGCCGAGGCCTTGGTTTGGATGCTTGAGGCACACGGCGTCAGGTACATGTTCGGTTTGTGCGGCGACACCACACTGCCATTCTATGACGCACTCGCCAGGCTCGACCACAGCATCACCCACTTCCTGACACGCGACGAACGACACGCCGCCTATATGGCCGATGGCTACGCCCGGGTGACCGGCAAACCAGGAGTTTGTGAGGGACCTTCAGGCGGTGGCGCAACCTACATTCTCCCCGGAGTGGTTGAAGCCAACGAGAGTTCCGTTCCGGTATTGGCGATAACCAGTGACGTCGCAACGACTTCGCGCGGGCGCTATCCTCTGACCGAACTGGACCAGGTTGCCCTATTCCGTCCGCTGACCAAATGGAACGCCACGCTCGATGATTCTGCACACCTCCCGGCAATGGTGCGCGCCGCATTCCGCGCAATGACCACTGGTCGCCCCGGCGCGACGCATCTGGCTCTGCCATTTGACACCCAAAAGGGACTGGTCGAACCTTCCGAGATCTGGGCCGACGAGCGCCACCGCGCATATCCGGCCGAACGTACCGCACCTGACCCGATAGCAATCGAGGCAGCGGTTGATCTGCTCGCCAAAGCGCGCAAGGCCGTTGCGATCTGTGGCGGTGGGCCGGTGATTTCAGACGCGACCGCAGTGCTGTTGCGGCTTGCGCAACTGCTCGATCTGCCTGTCGCTACGACTGTATCCGGTCAAGGCGCAATTGCCGAAACCAACTCGCACGCCGTTGGCGTCGTCGGTTCCAACGGCGGCATTGCAGCGACTCGAACGCTCGTTAACGAGGCTGACGTCGTGATCTTCATCGGCTGCCGGGCCGGTTCGGTGACGACCGAGCGTTGGCGTTCGCCGGGCCGAAGTGCTAGAATTATTCACATCGACAGCGATCCGATGGTTATTGGAGCCAACTACGCTACCGAGGTCTCGATCTGCGCCGACGCGCGATTAGCTCTGGAAGCGCTGGTCCTGGCATTGTCGGCCAGGCGCCAGACGATTGGACAGGATGGAAGCAAACGCGCCGCCGCTGCCTGGCGCGCAAAGACTGCAGCATTCCAACCACTCGCTCAAAGCAGTGAGCGTCCGATCCGACCCGAACGGGTGATAGCGACGCTGGCGCGGCTGCTCGACGACGACGCGATCATCGTTGCCGATCCGGGAACGCCCTGCCCGTATTTTTCAGCGCATTATCGCTGGCGCAAAGCGGGGCGGCATTTCATCACCAACCGCGCGCACGGCGCATTGGGCTACGCGCTGGCGGCCGCGATAGGCGCACAAGTCGGCCGGCCCGATGCCAAGACCGTGGCGGTCATGGGTGATGGCTCATTCGGTTTTTGCTGTGGCGAGTTCGAAACGATTACCCGCTACCGCCTGCCGATCACCTCGATCGTATTTTCCAATTCGACCTATGGCTGGATCAAGGCTGGACAAAACATCGGCTTCGGCAAGCGCTTCTACAATGTCGATTTCAACCGAACGGACCACGCAGCTGTCGCCAGCGCGTTCGGTGTGAAGTCGTGGCGTGTGGAGGACCCCGACAGGCTTGAGGAAATCACGAGGCAGGCGCTGGCGCATGATGGTCCGACCCTGATCGATGTAATTTCGCAGCCTTTGCACGAAGCGGCCGCGCCGGTTTCAGAGTGGGTCGCATGAACGAAAAGCGAAAGACCGTCGCGGTTATCGGCGCCGGCATTGTCGGTGTCGCGACAGCGATCCGGCTGCAGCGCGATGGACACAAAGTCGTGCTGATCGATCCGAATCGCGCCGGAGAGGGAGCCAGTTTCGGCAACGGCGGCGTACTTGCATCTTCGTCGATCATCCCGATCTCGATGCCCGGTCTCCCGATGAAGGCGCCGGGCATGTTGCTCGACAAGAACCAGCCGCTGTTCCTGAAGTGGTCGTATTTGCCGAAACTGACACCGTGGCTGATCCGGTTCCTTGGCAACTGCAACAAGGCAGCCGTCGAGCGCCGTGCTGCTGCAATGGCACTTTTGGTTTCCGACAGCTTGTCCGAGCACCAGTCGCTGGCTAAGGGCACCGGCGCCGAAAAATGGATTGTTCCAAGCGACTACCTGTTCCTCTACGACAACCGCTTCCATTTCGAATCCGACAGCTTCGCCTGGTCGCTGCGCCGGCGCCACGGCATTGCCTGGGAAATCCTCGAAGGACCGGCGTTTCGCGCGTATGACCCGATCTTTGCCAAGGCGCCACAATTCGCCGTGCGGCTTCCGGGCCACGGCATCGTTACTGACCCGGGCCGATATTTGAAGGATCTGGCCGACCATGCCGTCGCCGGCGGCGCGCGAATGATCCACACCGAGGCAAGCGAGATCGTTGGTGAAAACGGCAAGGTCAGCGGCGTGCGCGCCGGCGGGGAGACGATCGCTTGCGATGCCGCGATTGTTGCCGCAGGCATTTGGTCCAAACCTCTGGCAACGAAGCTCGGCGTCAACGTGCCGATCGAAAGCGAACGCGGCTATCATGTTGAATTGTGGGAGCCGAGCGTCATGCCGCGTTCGCCGGTGATGGTTGCGTCACGCCGTTTCGTCGCCGCGCCCATGGATGGCCGCATCCGGCTCGCTGGCGTCGTCGAATTCGGTGGACTCGACGCGCCACCGAACCGGACCGCCTTCGACCTGCTTTTGCGCAACATCCGTGCCGTGCTGCCGAACCTCACCTGGAAACGGCAGACCGAATGGATGGGGCACCGGCCATCGGTTGCCGATTCGCTGCCGGTGATCGGAGAAGTGCCGAAAATGCGCGGCGCTTTTTTCGGATTTGGCCACGACCACGTCGGGTTGACTGCCGGTCCACGCACCGGCCGGCTGCTGGCGCAACTGATTTCCGGCTATTCGCCGAACATAAACCTTGCACCGTTTTCGCCGAAGCGGTTTGAATGAAACCGCGCGGCATTCAGGGGCTTGGGGAACTCAACCATAAGAAGAAGGGAGACTGAAGTGAAAGCACTGACAAGACTCTTGGCGGCAACCGCCATTTCCGCACTCGGCGCTTCGACGGCATGGGCCGAGAAATGGGATATGCCGATGGCTTATCCTGCGACCAATTACCATACGCAAAACGGCGTCGAATTCGCCAAATGCGTGAGCGCCGGCACCGGCGGCAAGGTAGATATCGTCGTCCATCCGGGCGGATCGCTGTTCTCGGGCAACGATATCAAGCGGGCGGTGCAGACCGGCCAGGCGCCGATCGGCGAGAGGTTGATGTCGGCGCACGCCAACGAGAACCCGCTGTTCGGCGTCGATTCGATCCCGTTCCTGGCGACCTCGTTTGCCGATTCCGACAAACTCTGGAAAGCGGCCAAGGATTCGGTAGCAGCCGCGCTCGACGCGCAAAACCTGGTCTACGTCTATTCGGTGCCGTGGCCGCCGCAGGGCCTCTATTTCAAAAAGGAAGTCAATTCTGCCGCCGACATGAAAGGCATCAAGTTCCGCGCCTATAACGCGGCAACCGCCCGAATTGCCGAACTAGCCGGCATGACCCCCGTGCAGATCGAGGCGGCCGAACTGAGCCAAGCGCTGGCGACCGGCGTCGCCGAGAGCTTCATCTCCTCGGGCTCGACCGGCGTCGATTCCAAGGTTTGGGAAAGCCTGACCCATTTCTACGACGTCCAAGCATGGCTGCCGCGCAACACGGTGTTCGTCAACAAGGATGCCTTCAACGCGCTCGACGACGCGTCGAAAAAGGCGTTGCTCGATTGCGGTGACAAGGCCGCGGCAGCGGGCGAGGCAACGGCGCAGGGCTTGAGCGCTCAATACCTGAAGACGCTGGCCGAAAACGGCATGAAGGTCGGCGCGCCGAGCGACCAGTTGAAGAAGGATCTGCAGGGCTTCGGCGCCACCATGACCGAAGAATGGATCAAGAATGCCGGCGACAAGGGCAAGGCGATCGTCGACGCCTATAAGGCGATGTAGTCCCCATCGAAACTCGCGGGCGCCGCAGGCGGCGCCCGCCCATCGGGGGGCAGGGCATGGCTTCTGACAAATCGCCGACACGAAAGATCCTCGACGGCATCTACGACGCCGCCGGCTACGCCGCCGCAGTGTGTCTCGTCGGCATCTTGCTGGTCATCGTCCTGCAGATGGTGACGCGATGGTCCGACCTGTCGATCCCGGGTCTCAACGAATACGCCGGATACCTGATGGCTTCCGCCTCCTTCCTGGCCTTTGCGCATGGTCTCAATCGCGGCGTCCATATCCGCGTCAACCTGTTTCTCACCTGGCTCGGCCCGAGGAAATTCTGGGGCGAGGTCTGGTGCATGGCAATCGGCGCGGCCGCCTCGACCTATCTCGCCTGGTATTCCGTCAAGCTGGTTTATTGGTCGCGCAAGCTGAACGATTTGAGCCAGGGCCAGGACGCGACCCCGCTATGGATCGTACAGGCGCCGATGGCATTCGGCGCGGTACTGCTGGCGATCTGCTTTGCTGACAACCTGATCAGCCTGCTTGCCCACCGCCGCGACAATATCGGCTCCGATCTCATCGAACAGAGCCACGCGGAATAGCGCCATGGCCGATCTGCTGCCGATCTCGGTATTTCTCCTCGTCCTCTTCCTGCTGCTCGGTACCGGGGTCTGGGTCGGCCTGGCGCTGCTCGGCGTCGCCTTCGTCGGCATGGAGCTGTTCACGATGCGGCCGGCCGGCGACGCGATGATGACGACAATCTGGCGCTCGGCCTCCTCCTGGTCGCTGACGGCGCTGCCGCTGTTCATCTGGATGGGCGAGATCCTATTCCGTACGCGACTTTCCGAGGACATGTTCCGCGGCCTGTCGCCTTGGATGGCGCGCCTGCCCGGCGGGCTGCTGCACACCAATGTCGTCGGATGCACCATCTTTGCCGCCGTCTCCGGCTCTTCGGCGGCGACCCTGACAACCGTTGGCAAGATGTCGATCCCGGAGCTTCGCCGGCGCAACTATCCGGAGCCGATGGTAATCGGCACGCTTGCCGGCGCCGCGACCCTCGGGCTGATGATCCCGCCATCGCTGACGCTGATCGTCTACGGCGTCTCGATCAACGAATCGATCACCAAGCTGTTCATGGCCGGAATCGTTCCGGGCCTGGTGCTTGCGCTGCTGTTCATGGGCTATGTCGCGGCTATCTCGAAGCTGTCGCCAAGCTATCAACCGGATCCCGAGCCCTCCATGCGCCTGCGCGACAAGCTGGCAAACTCGCGCTACCTGATTCCGGTTCTGGTGCTGATCTTCTTCGTCATCGGCTCGATGTATCTGGGCTATGCCACGGCCACCGAGGCGGCGGCGATCGGGGTCATTGGCGCGCTCATTCTTGCCGCTGCGCAGAGGTCGCTGAACCGGGCGACCTTCACGGCCAGCCTGATGGGCGCGATGCGCACCTCGGCAATGATCGCGCTAATTCTGGCCGGCGCCTCGTTCCTGTCGCTATCGATGGGGTTCACCGGGCTGCCGCGCGATCTTGCCAACTGGATCAACTCATTCGGTCTGACGAGGTTCGAACTGCTGATGGCGCTGCTCGTTTTCTACATCGTGCTCGGCTGTTTCCTCGACGGCATCTCATCGGTGGTGCTGACCATTGCCGTGGTCGAGCCGATGATCCGCCAGGCTGGCATCGACATCATCTGGTTCGGCATCTTCATCGTGGTCGTTGTGGAAATGGCGCAGATCACCCCGCCGATCGGCTTCAACCTGTTCGTACTTCAGGGCATGACCGGCCACGAAATGAACTTCATCGCGCGTGCCGCTTTCCCGATGTTCCTGATCATGGTGGCGATGGTTTTCATACTGATCGCTTTTCCGGACCTCGCCACGTGGCTGCCGGACCACATCCGGCAGCATCCCGGAAGTTAGGCGACAAGCAGCGTGAACGGATCGATTGCGGCGCTCGGGTTTGCCGCCCGCCACGGGCGCCTGCTGCTTGTCGCAGGGCTGGTCGTCGGCGCGCTGGTGCCGGGGCTTGCCGCGGCGATGCGGCCATGGCTCGGTCAACTGGTTGCGCTGCTGCTGTTCCTTGCGGCCCTGCGCATCGGCCCTCGCCAGGCGCTTGGCGCACTATCCGACCTGCGGGCGATGATCGCGGTGACGATGATCTATCAGCTACTGCTTCCGCTTGCCGCGATCGGCGCGATCGGGATCGCAGGCGGCCTGTCGGGTAGCATTGCGACGGCGCTGATATTGATGCTGTCGGCACCGTCGATCTCGGGTAGCCCGAACCTGACCGTGCTGACCGGCAACGACCCGACGCCGGCGCTGCGTCTCCTGGTCGTCGGCACGGCACTGCTGCCGCTGACGGTCATTCCGGTCTTCTGGCTGATCCCCGCTTTCGGCGAGACAGGTGCCGTGCTGGCGGCCGCCGGGCGCCTGCTTGGCGTGATTGCCGCGGCCGGGGCATCGGCCTTCGCCATCCGGGCGCTGATCTTGCGCCAGCTTTCGCGCGAGTCGATCCTGGCGCTTGACGGGCTTTCGGCAATCGCCATGTCGGTCGTCGTCATCGGCCTGATGTCCGCAATCGGCCCGGCGATCGCGACTGAGCCGTCGCGTTTCCTGATGTGGCTGGCGATCGCATTCGCCGCCAATTTCGGGCTGCAGATAGCCGCGTCGCTGGCGGCGCGCTTCAGTCCACTGGCCGCAGCCCACGCGCCGTTGGCGATCGTTGCGGGAAATCGAAACATTGCGCTGTTCCTGGTGGCGTTGTCGGCCCAGGTGACCGATCCGATCCTGCTGTTTATCGGCTGCTATCAGATCCCAATGTACCTGACCCCGATCTTGCTGAGGAGGCTTTATGTACCCAAGTAAGGTGGCGTGGTTGAATTTCGCGGTCCGGTATGGCGGGCGACAGGATGCGCTGACGGCCTAGCACATTTCCGTCATTGCGGATATCGCTGCCCCGTCCGCATCAAAATGCGCCACCATCCCGAGTGCGACGAACTCGCCGATGCGGTCGCTCGAAACGGCGGCGACGACCGGGATCTCAAGATCGGTTGTGAGGCCAAGCAGATGGAACTGCCGTTCCCGCCAGGCTTTCCCGGCTGATGCCGATCACATCAGCGAGGGCAACAAGAGGCTGATCTGGGGAAACAGGACGATCAGCACGATCAGGACCACAAAGGCGATCCAGAATGGAAAGACGCCGCGGAAGACATCGTACATCGGCACGTCCTGGGCAATCGCCGCGATTGCAAAGACGTTGACACCGATCGGCGGCGTGACGACACCCAATTCGACCATGATCACGACGAGCACGCCGAACCATATCGGATCGAAGCCGGCGCTCATGGCCACGGGAAAGAACAGCGGTACCGTGAGCACCAGCGCAGGCAGCGCGTTCATGAACATGCCGATCAGCACATAGAACAGCAGGATCGCGGCGATCAGCTGGTATTTGCCGAGTTCAAAACCGATGATCAGATCCGCGAGTTGCTGCGTCAGCCCGCTGATCGCGACGAAGCGGCTGAACGCGGTCGCAAACATGAAGATCACGATGATGCCGGCCGACAACAGCAGCGCCTTCTGGATCGACTGCCACAGCGCGGCCCATGTCAGGCGCCGGGTTGCTACGGAAATGGTTAACGCCCCGAATGCACCGAGCCCGCCCGCCTCGTTGGGCGTGACCGCGCCGGTGTAGATGCCGCCAAGCACAAGCAGCATCAGAACCAGGATGGGCCAGACCCTCACGCTGGACGCCAGGCGCTCATCCCAGGTGCTGACCTCGCCGCGCGGCGCCAATTCCGGGTTGAGCTTCGCCCGGATAGTGATCAGAGACACGAGGATGAAGGCAAACAGGATGCCTGGAAGAATGCCCGCCATGAACAGCTTGCCGATCGAGACCTCGGTGATCATGCCGTACACGATGAAGGCCAGGCTTGGCGGCACCATGACGCCGATCGTCGCCGCACAGGCGATCGAAGCGGTGGCAAGTTTCATGTCGTAGCCGTAGCGGCGCATCTGTGGCAACGCGATCGAACCCATGCTGTAGACGCCTGAAAGCGTGTCCCCCACGATCGACGACAGGCCGGCGCAGGCGATCGTGCTGGCCGAAGCGAGCCCGCCCGGCAGATGCCCGATCCAGCGATAGGCCGAGCGGTAGAGATCCTCGGCGAAGCCCGATGCGACAACGATCAACCCCATCCAGGTGAACAACGGCACCACGCTCCAGATCGGATCGCTGACAACGTCGATGGTCGTTGTCCCGAGGCTGGTCAGGCCTGCCGTCGAACTGATCAGGATGCTGATGCCCACCAGTGAGGTGACGGCCATCGCTGCAGCGACGTGCACACCCAGAAAAATCAACACGAAGCACAGGCTAATGGCGAAGAGGCCGCGCATCCCGCGCGGTAGCTCGAACGGCAGGTATTGCGGGAAAAGCGCGAGCATGAGGATCGCGGCCACGACCAACACCCAGGCAAGCAGCATCGCGACTGAACGGGTATCGCGCAAACGCGCGACCGCGGCGAGCGAGACTGCGAAATTGTTCAGCAAAGCGAGCGCGAATAAAAAAATGAAAAAGGTCGCGCAGGCCACGAACGGCCATTCGGGCAGGCCGAGAACGCCGGTTACGATGCGGTTTTCGTTGAGATAAATCGCCTGGGCGAAGATCTGCACGCCAGCCACGACCATGGTCGCAAAGGTCAGTAACAGCCCGCCGGCAATCATCGGCGTACGCACATTTTCCGGCAATGCCCGCAAAACCAGGTCGACACGGATGTGGCTGCCTTCCATCTCGACGGCCGCCAGCGTGGACAGCGCCACCAGGATCATCAGCAGGCCGGTCATCTCCATGCCACCCGGCACGACGACCGCAAGCAGGTTGCGCAACGCCACGTCCGCGACGGTGATGACCATCATGGCCAACAGCGACACCGCGCCGACATAGATCGCCGCGCGACTCGGCCACGCGGTGGCGCTGCGCAGGCCACTCGCGGATTTTCGAAGGAGCGCTGACACCAACCCGTCGGCCGCTGTCGGTTGCAGTGCCTGCCCCACGCTGCAGTTCTCCTCTCCGCCGTCCGGCAATGCAGTGCGTGCCGTTTTGCGCAGGCAGCGGCCGGGCGCTGCCGCCGCTGTTGAACGAAACCTTAGTTCTGGTCGTAAAGCTTCATCAGGCGCACGGCTTCGTCGAGGATTTTCTTGCCCGGCATCCCCACTGCGTCCGCCTTCTGAACCCACTGGTCCCAGAAGGGCTGCATCTGGGAAGCGAGCGCATCGGTGTCGGCACTGCCAAGCGTGAAGACTTTGTCGGGTGGTATGGACGACATCGCCGCGGCTGCGCCGTCAGTTGTGTTGTAGAAGAAGTAGAGCGGGCGGATGTCGACCAGGTGGCCTTGCTCCTCGGGCGTCAGCTTGCTGTAGGTGTCCTTGTTCATGACACTGCTGTAAGAGCCAGGATTGAGATTGAGGAGCGTATGGTAGGTGGTCACTTCGTTCAGCTTGAAGTTGTTGACCCAGCCCCAGGCGCAAAGCACGCCATCTACCGCGCCGCGCTGCAGCGCCAGGTAGGCGTCGGGGCCGACCATTACGCTGGCGCTGGCGCCGAGTTTTTCGAGCACACCCAAGCCGGCCAAATCCTGGGCGGCGAAGACCTTGCCTTTCAGATCGGCCAGGCTGCGGACAGGCTCGCGGCTGTGAAGATGCGAGCCCATTGCAACGAAGGTCGCCAGTTCGACGACATTGTCCTTTTCTGTGAAGAGATTGCCCATTTCGGGAAATTGGTCGCGCAGGCGCCAGTAGACTACGCTCGCGAGTGTCTGATTCTTCGACATGCCCGGAAGAGCGAAAAGTTCCATCTGCAGGAACTTGCCAGGCAACACCGGATGCCAGACGAAGCCAATATCGAGCAGGCCGGCGCCGGTCGACTGGAGCCAGTCCTTGAACGGCGTCACCGAGTTCGGGGGGAAAAATGTGACCTTGGCGCGGCCGCCCGAGATTGTCTCGATCTGCTTGGCAAAGCGCCGGTCCATATTGTTCCACGGCGTGCCGTCTGGCGAGGCGAACTGCATCTTGAGTTCGAGTTCGACGGCCGCAGCCGCAGGACTGCTCGCCAACTGCGCGCCTGCTGCGGTTGCGAGCGCCAGCCCGCCGAACGCTCTGCGGCTAAGGCCGCGTTTCCTTGCGATCTCGTTGTTCGATTTCACGGGTGTCATGATCGTCTCCTCCAGTGAGGCCACTGTCGTTGAAGGCCCCAAATTCGATCGCGCGAAAGGTAGCCGCCGCGCGTCCTCCAATGGAAACGGTAGTGCCCGGAAGGGATCAAGAGAACTTATTTCTTCTAACGCTTTTCGTAAGCCAGGCTTAAATCTGACGCAGGATGCGAGTCCACTCCTCCTCGCTGCGTTGCAGTTCCTGGCGAAAATACGCGTAGAACAATTGGGAAGACCGCGCCAACGGCCGCTGGGATAGATGGATCAAGGCCAGTTCGACGCTTAGCGCGGGTTCGACGATAGGGTTGACTGTGACACGCTCGTTGCCGAGTTCCTTCAGACCTATCCAGAATGGGAGTATGGACGACCAATCGGTCTGCGCCACGAACTCCAGGCCGGCGGACAGGCTGGATATCGCGATCGTACGTTCGACAGCGATCTCGCCACAGCGGATTGCGCTCTCGATCTTGGGACGCAGGCTGTGGGTGGCGGATGGAACGGACAGTTTCAGTGGCGCTACCTCATGAAGGCGAATAGGCTTCATTGGCGTCAACCCGCGACGTGAGCCCGAGATCAGCGCCACCGGAAAGCGTCCGATCGGCGTGGCGGTCAGACCAATTTGCGAATGCGCGAATTGGCCGACATAGAAGTCGAGAGCGCCTCCGGAAGTCTCGGCGACGAGAGCATCGGCTGTGCCGCTGGCAATGTCGATCTCGACCTTCGGGAATTCCCGCGTGTACCGCGCCAGCGCCTGCGGCAGCACCGCCTTGGCGAGCCCTGGCGCGAAGCCGGCGGAGACCGATCCGCTAAGTCCGGCGGAAAAGTCCTGCAGTTCCATCTCCGCTTCGGAGACCGCCTTGAGGACGGCGAGACAGCGATTGTAGAACCGCCATCCGGCAGCCGTCGGGTTGACGCCGCGCCGCGTGCGCTCGAACAGGGTGGTTCCCAGCCGGCTTTCCAGCCCGCTCATCTGCTGGCTCACGCCGGAGGCAGTGCAGTGCAGCCTTTCCGCCGCAGCGCTAAGCGATCCTTCCTCGCAGGCGGCGACGAAATATCGAATTTGTCTCAGGTCCATGCGGATGCGTGTCCAGTTGTAAGAAAACTGTAACACGGACCTTAGGAAATATAACTACCGATAACATTCGATCCAATTCTATGGTTCAGGCTCGCGGCACAGGGAGGAGCCCGTCGCTCGCGGGACGAGGACGCAAGTTGCGGTCCCGAGGACAGGAGAACTGGATGCTACCGCTCGAAGGATTTCGGGTGCTCGATCTGAACTCATGTGCTGGCCGGCCCGTGCGCGACGCATCATCTGCGCTGCATGGGCGCGGAGGTCATAAAGATCGAGCGGCCAGACGGCGGCGACCCGATGCGCGCGCTGGACATGCAGCCCGAGCTTGGCGGCCTTCCTCCCGGCTTCCGCGCTCTGAATGCAGGCAAGAAATCCGTAGTCGTCGATCTTGCGACCGACGAGGGGCGCGCCACCGTGCTACGGCTGGCCGAAGGTTCCGATATATTCGTCGAGAACTTCCGGCCCGGCGTGGCACAGCGGCTCGGGCTCAGCGCTGAGGATATCAGCGCCGTGCGACCCGACATCGTCTACTGCTCAATATCAGGGTGGGGTCAGACCGGCCCGAACAGCGCGCGCGGCGCCTATGATCATGTGATCCAGGCCGCAACGGGCATGATGGCGCTCCAGGGCAGCGGCGCGGGCGACCCACCGGTCAAAGTCGGCTTTCCCGTAATCGACATCGCAACCGGCATCAGTGCCGCCGAGGCAATTCTCGCCGCCGTGGTCCGCCGGCTCCGCGGGGACAAGGCGCCAATCGCGCTGGACGTCTCGATGGTCGATTGCGCGTTGGCGCTGATGTCCGGGCCGACGGCGAGCACACTGGCTACCGGCAAGGCGCCGGACCGGGTTGGCAATCGCGGCTTCGTTGGCAGCCCGGGCGCCGAAACATTCGCGACATCCGACGGCCACGTCGCCGTCGCGGCCAACACCATGGGCCAGTTCGCCATATTATGTGGGTTGCTGGGGCGCCCCGAACTCGCGAAGCCACCCCATGTCCCGGCAGGACTGTCGAGCCGGGCGTTTCTGGCTAACGCGGCGACCGTCGAGCTGCGGGACGAACTTGGACAGGCCTTCGCCGCTGCCAAGGCTGACGCGTTGGAGCACTCACTAAACGAGGCAGGTGTGCCGGCGGCCAGGGTGCGTGACCTCGGCGAATATCTCAGCGACCTCTATCCGCAAACACCAGGCATCGGCATCGGCGGCGAACCGCTCGCGCTTGGCCCAGCTTTCCGCTGGGCCGATATCAAGGCGCCATCGCTGCCGCCGGCGCCAACGCTGGGAGCGGACAACGACGCGTTTGATTCCGGGGCCGAGCTCGTGCCGCGCCGCGCGCTCCGGCGTGGCGGGGGTTTGTTGGCAAAAGGCGATTAATGCAGCCGGGCCATCCCGGCAATTCTCAGGGAGGAGAACAGATGAAAACGTGGATGAAATACCCGATTATTTCGATATCCATGGTCGTGGGGCTGAGCATCGGCGCGGCGACAGCAACCGCAGCACCATCGGGCACATTCAAATATGCAGAACAGGTGAAACTCATCACCATGGACCCGCAGCAACAAAGCGGCAGCGGCGTCCCCTATTTGCGACCGGTCTACGAATCGCTGTTCGAGAAGTCGCCGGACGGCAAGAATGTGCCGCTTCTGGCAACCGGGTACGAGATCGACGGACTGAACGTAACGATCAAGCTGCGTGAAGGCATTACCTTCAGCAATGGCGAGACCTTCAACGCACAGGTTGCCGCCGACAACATCAATCGCGGCGTCAAGCTCGGCATCATCGAAGGGCTCAAAACCGTCGACAGCGCCAAACCCGTCGACGAGTACACCTTCCAGATCAAGCTCAAGGAACCCGACCCGGCGATCATCGACAGCTTGTGCTTCACCGGCGGGATGATGCTCGCTCCGGCGGCGATGGCTGATCCGACCATCGACCGGAACCCGATCGGCACCGGGCCTTATGTCCACAGCAAGAAAGAATCGCGCGAAGGGGAAGTGCAAGTCTATACGCCGAATCCAACCTATTGGGACAAGGACAAGATCGGCCTCGCCCGTTACGAGGTTTGGGAAATTCCGGACGACACGGCTCGGCTGAATGCGCTCAAAACCGGCCAGATCGACGCCGGCAACTGGCTCGCCAACCCTCAATCGGCAATCATCGAACGCACGCCGGACCTGAAGCTGATCCGCAATACCGGCGGTCTTAACTATCACGTCATCATCTCGGACCGCGCGGGAACCGTCGTGCCGGCTTTTGCCGACCTGAACGTGCGACTTGCGATGGCCCATTCGATCGACCGCGCCGCGTTCGGAAAGGCGGTTCTGTTCGGGCTGGCCGATGATTCCTACCAACCCTACGCGAAGGGCAACTGGGCCTACAATCCTGACCTCGAGGGCGTCTATGCCTACGACGTCGCAAAGGCGAAGGAGTACATGGCCAAATCCGCCTTCCCGGACGGCTTCACCTTCGACATGCCCTCGATCCCGATCTACCAGTCGCGGTTGGAGGCGTTGGCGGGCTTCTTCAAGGAAATCGGCATCACCATGAACATCGCGCCGGTGGAGCCGGGCACGCTGGCTCGCCGCAGCCGCACCACCGATTTCCCCGCGACTAACCTAGTCTGGAACACCAATACAGATCCCAAGTTCGTGGCGCTGCGCTATATCTACGAGGACGCCGCCTACAACCCGTTCAAGGTCAAGCCGAGCGCGGAGATTCTTGCGCTGGCCCAGGCCGGGCTTGAATCGCCGGACATCGCGGTGCGGGCGCCGATCTACCAGAAGATGGCTGCGCAACTGGCCAAGGAGGCATTTCTGATCTTCGTCGCCAACTCGCCGATCCTGATCGGCGTCACAGACAAGACGACGAACAACCCGACTGTGGTCTATCGTTACGGAGAAGATTCGATCAATCTGCGCGGCTTGAAGGCCAACGACTGATTTCCGGGTCCCCATGCTGAGGCTTGTTGTCCAGCGACTCCTCGCGCTGGTGCCCCTGCTGCTCATCGTCTCGGTGCTGACGTTCTCGTTCACGTCGCTGCTGCCGAGCGATCCCGTGGACTTGATCCTCGGCGACACGGGCACGCAGGAACAGCACGAAATGCTGCGCGAGCGGCTCGGGCTCAACGAGCCAATCGTCGTCCGCTACTTCCAGTGGCTGGGCCGGGCCGTGCAGGGGGACCTCGGGAATTCCTTCTTCAACAGCGTCAGCGTGACGGGGGCCGTGATGCAGCGGCTGCCCGTCACGCTTTCGCTGACCGCGATGTCCGCCCTGATCGCGATCGTGATCGGAGTCGCCGCGGGGGTGGCCGCGGCGTTGCGGCCTCAATCATGGGTCGACCGTTTCGCCACGCTGGGCGCCACGTTCGGCCAGGCGGTCCCGAATTTCTGGTTCGGCCTCATTCTCGTCGCCGTCTTCGCGGTAAACCTGCGTTGGTTTCCCGCGACCGGCTTCACGCCGCTCACCGATTCCCCGTGGGAATGGCTTCGCAGCGTCATCCTGCCATCGATCGCACTGGGCACCTCGTCCAGCGCGGCGATCGCGCGGCAGGTTCGGTCGGCCATGGTCGGTGTGCTCCAGCAGGATTACATCCGGGCGGCGCGCGCCCAGGGGCTGTCGACCCGGCGCGTCATATTCAAGCACGCACTCACCAACGCCATGGTGCCGGTCGTCGCCGTGCTGTCGTTCCAGATCACGGTGCTTCTCGGCGGGGCGCTGGTCGTCGAGCAGGTATTCAACATAAACGGGCTCGGCACGCTTGCGATCGGCGCGGTCCGCCAGCAGGACATTCCCATGCTGCAGGGCCTCGTGCTTGTCATGGTCGGGCTCGTCGTCGCCGTCCAGCTGGCCACTGACGTCATCTATGGCCTGCTCAATCCCAAAGCGCGGCCGTCATGAGACGGTTCGGCGCATCCTCCATAATCACTGCGGCCGCTGTTTCCATACTGGCACTGCTCGTCTTTCTCGCCATTTTCGCCGACTGGATCGCCCCCTACGACCCCCTCAAGCAGAATTTGATCGAATCGCTCCAGGCACCATCGGCCAGCCACTTGCTCGGAACCGACGACCTCGGCCGCGACGTGTTGAGCCGGCTGATCTACGGCTGCCGCATCGCCGTCATCGCCGCGGCTGAGGCGACGGCCATCGCGGTGTTGCTGGGCGTGCCGATGGGACTCTTCATCGGCTATCGCGGCGGCTGGTGGGACTGGTTCGTCATGCGGCTGGTGGAGGCGATCGTCTCCATTCCCGGCATCATGGTGGCGATCGTCATCATTGCCATCCTCGGCGCGGGTCTGCACCGGGCGATGATCGCGCTCGGCATCCTGTTCTCGACCTCGTTCCTGCGTCTGGCACGCGGCGTCGTGCTCGCCGAACGGGAGGAAATCTACGTCCGTTCAGCGCGTGTCGTTGGCGCTTCCGACAGTCGCATCCTGCTTCGTCACATCTTACCCAACATCGCGCCGCCGCTGATCGTACAGGTAACGCTCACGGTGGGCGCGGTGCTGCTGGCGGAAGCTGGCCTGAGTTTCATCGGCCTGGGCGTTCAGCCGCCCCAGGCGAGTTGGGGTACGATGCTCAACACCGCCGCGGCGTTCATGAGCCTGAACTGGTTTCTGGCCATTCCACCCGGCATCGCCATCATCGTGACCGTGCTCTCGGTCAACCTGATCGGCGACGTGATCCGCGATTCGATCGGCCGCGGCGTCGCGGTCGGGACCGCGCCGGAAATGCCCGTGGGACGCTCCGAGCCGGCGACACCCGCCATTGCAGCGGACCGGCCCGTCTTGCGCGCGAGCGATGCGGCGGTGTTGCGTGTCGAAGGCCTCCAGATGATGGTCACCCCGCGCGATGGCGCCGAGGTTCCCGTCATCACAGATCTGTCGCTTGCCATCGCGAGGGGCGAGACGCTCGGCCTGGTGGGCGAATCGGGCAGCGGCAAGACGCTGACCGGCCTCGCCATCCTCGGCTTGGCGGGCGGCGGGGTGCGCACGAGCCGGGGCTCGATCGTGCTGAACGGCCGGGAACTGCGCACGCTCACGGCGCGGCAGATCGAGGCCGTGCGCGGCAACGAGGTCGCGATGGTCTTCCAGGACCCGACGACCAGCCTCAACCCGGCGTTCACCGTTGGCAGCCAGATCGCCGAGGTGCTGCGGACGAAAAAGGGCCTGTCGCGGAAGGAGGCCTGGGAGCGCGTCGTAGAATTGATCCACCGCGTCGGCATTCCGCGGCCGCAGGAGCGTGCGCGCGCCTACCCGCACGAGCTTTCCGGCGGCATGGCCCAGCGCATCGCGATCGCCCGCGCCCTGAGCTGCAATCCGTCGCTCCTCATCGCCGACGAGCCGACCACCGCCCTCGACGTGACCGTGCAGCAGGAAATCCTCGATCTCTTCCGCGACCTGCAGGACGAGTTCGGCATGGCGATGCTGTTCGTGACCCACAACCTCGCAGTAGCGGCCGACATCTGCAACCGCATCAGCGTCATGTATGCCGGCGAGGTGGTCGAGATGGCGCCCGTCGACGCGCTGTTCGCCGATCCGCGCCATCCCTATACGCGCGGCCTCCTGTCAGCCACGCCGCACGCGGCCGACAGGAGCCCGCCTTTGCCTACCATTCGCGGCAACGTGCCCCGTCCGGGATCCTGGCCGGCGGGATGCCGCTTCTCCAATCGCTGCGATTTCAGGGCCGCGGCCTGCGACCGCCGTATCCCGCTTGTCGGCGCGGCTCGCCTGGTACGATGCGCGCGCGCCGGCGAACTCGCCCTGGAGCGCGCGTCGTGAGCCGCAAACCCCTCCTCAAAATCAGCGATCTCCGGGTCACCTACTGGCGGCGCGCGCTTCTCGCGGTGGCCGGCAAGCCGTTCCACGCGGTCAAGGATGCAAACCTGTCGATCCACGCCGGAGAGACGCTCGGTCTCGTCGGGGAATCCGGGTCGGGCAAGTCGTCCATCGCCAATACCGTACTCGGCCTCGTCCCGGCTTCCGGCGGTTCGATCCGGTTCGGCGATGTGGAGCTGACCTCGCTGCGAACGCGCTATCCGGCCGAAATCCGGGGCCAGATCCAGGCAGTCTTCCAGGACCCCTATTCCTCGCTCAACCCGTCGATGACGGTGGAAGACATCGTGACCGAACCGCTTCGCGTGCACACCGGCATGACCCGCGACGAGCGCCGGGTCCGTGCCACCGAGCTCCTGAGAATGGTGTCGCTTTCCGACGAACATCTCGGTCGCTATCCCTACCAGTTCTCCGGCGGCCAGCGCCAGCGCATCGCCATCGCCTCCGCGCTGGCGCTGCAGCCCAGGCTGATCGTCCTCGACGAACCGGTGAGCGCGCTCGACGTATCGACCCAGAACCAGATCATCAACCTGCTCTACGAGCGCCGCGACGCGCTCGGCATCGCCTATCTGCTGATCGCCCACGACCTGGCGCTCGTCCACCACATCTCGGACCGGATCGCGGTCATGTATCTCGGCCATATCGTCGAGGAGGGACCGTCGGAGCGTGTCTACAAGGCGCCGGCTCATCCGTACACGAAGGCGCTCCTCGACGCCGTGCCGCTGCTCGATCCACAAGCGCAGCACCGTCGCCGCGCCGCGCGCAAGTCTGCGCCCGCCCACGATATGCCGCGAGTGTCCGCGACCGGCTGCCCCTACAAGAACCGCTGCCCGAGCGCGATGGCGCGCTGCCAGGCCGAAATGCCGCCCGCCTATGCGATTGCCGGGGGCGGCGTGGCAAGCTGCTTCCTTTTCGCAAACGAGGCGAACCAACAAGAAGCCGCCAAACCGGGACATGCCGCGTTATGACCCTCGCGCGCTATCCATTTCGGTCCGACACCGTGAAAGTAGACTTCGACGTTCGGGTCGAGGGTTTCGGGAACGATGCGCCGCGCCCGCTCGTCTGCCGCTGGCCAGCGACGACCGCGCCGAAGGCATTTGTCATTTTCTGCCACGGCTTGGGCGCGAGCGGCCAAAATTATGCCGAGCTCTCGAGTCACTGGGCGGCCAACGGCTACCTCGTCATCAATCCATCATTCCCGGATTGGGTCGGCGCCGTCGTGGCGGCCGAACCCGAACTCGGCCTTGATGCGGCCGATGACCTCAATGGCTGGATTTCAAATCCCCGCATCCGGCCGCGGATGTACGAGATCTTGCACACGCCGTTCTACTGGATGGAGCGAATCCGGATCGTGCGTGAGGTGCTGGAAGGGTTGGATTCGGTTTTGGAGGCCACCTGCGGGCATCCGTCTCAGCCCTTACCCGGCGCGATCGCCGGCCACTCCTTTGGCGCTTATACGTCCCAACTGTTCGCCGGCGCGGAGATCGATGTGCCCGGAGAGGAAACCCGCAGCTTCAAGGACGACCGTTTCGCCGCCGCGATCCTGCTGAGCGCCCAGGGACGTGACCAGCAGGGGCTGCGCGAAGGATCCTGGGATGGAATTGCCGGGCCCATGCTGAACGTGACGGGCACGCTTGACGCCGGCGCAAAGGGCCAAGACTGGCACTGGAAGATCGAACCCTATGAACTGGCACCGCCAGGTGACAAGTATCTCGCGGTCCTGATCGATGCCGACCACTATCTCGGCGGACTGGCGCGGCCCGAGCAGTCTCCCGCCCCCACGCGGAAAGACGCCGTCAAACAGCTCACTCTCGCCTTCTTAGATGCCTATCTACTAGGGAGTGTGCCGGCCAAGTCCTGGCTCTCCTCGATTTCCGATCAAGTCGGCGATTGCCCAATGATTTTCAAGCGCAAATAGTCCGATGACCGGGGCGTGCGCGACCTGCGAACTTGTCGCGCTGAACATTGCCAGCCGCTCGCCAACATGGACGAAGCCGAATGGCGCGATCTCGGCGTTCACATAACTGCCAGTTATGTGAACTCGCGGAACACCCTTGGGGCCAGTGTTCCCCATCCCGATCTCTACCCTGCCCGTGTCAGCCTTCGCCTGCGCATCGAGCTTCTCGAAGATCTTCAGCGAGCCGGCATCGCCGGGACCGGTGCCGACAGCGCGAACCGTGACGCCGGGAGTCGGTCATTCGCCGCCGTGCTCAGAAACAACCGATGCGGCGGCGCTCCGCTAATTGGGTCAACGGCGCGGCGCGGTATCCCCGGGAGCGCCCGCTGATTCGAACCAGGTGGCCGATCGTGCTAAGGTTCGGGATGATCAGGCTAGGCGATGGTTCCCCTCGCAGTTCGGAAAATCGGCTCTCCTCGGAACGGAAAGCAGAGGTGGCAGCCGGCCGCGAATGGGCTGGAATATTCCGTGAATTGTCGGAAAAGGACCGGCGCGATGAAATGCGTGCTGCCGAGTTGGAGCGCCTCGCAGAAGCCGCTTACATGCTCGGCAGCGAGGACGAGTTTGTCTCGGCCCTTGAACGTGCCTTCGATCGGCATTTGGAGAAAGACCGGGCGCAAGCGGCGGCGCGCTGCAGCTTCTGGATCGGACTGACGCTGATGTTCCGCGGCGAGTTCGGCCGCGGCAACGGCTGGCTGGCGCGCGCCGATCGCGTGCTCGAAGCGCTGCCGGCCGACTGCGCGGAGCACGGCTATTTGCTGCTGCCCAAGGTCGAGCAATGCCTTGCCGCCGGCGATCGCGAGACGGCCTATGCCCACGCAGCCCGCGCCGCCGAAATCGGCGTGCAATGCAAGGACGACGACCTCGCCGCCATGGCGCGTCATTTGCAAGGCCGGATCAGGATCACGGCCGGCGACTACGAGAGCGGCATGGCGTTTCTGGACGAGGCGATGCTGTCGGTGACGTCGAACCAACTCTCGCCGATCGCGACCGGCCTCGTCTATTGCAGCGTTATCGACATCTGCCAGAAGCATTTTGCCACCGACCGCGCAAGGGAGTGGACATTTGCGCTGGCCCATTGGTGCGGAAAGCAGGCGGACCTGGTCGCATTTACCGGGCGCTGCATGATCCATCGGGCCGAGATCCTGATCTTCGACGGGCACTGGGACGAAGCCGGTCGGGAAGCCGGCGCGGCCAGCGCCCGCCTGCAGCAGAGCTTGGCGAAACATCATGCAGGTCCGGCCGTCTATCAACAGGGCGAAATCTTCCGTCTTCGCGGGCTATTCGACGAAGCCGATGCCGCCTATCGCGTCGCCAGCGGCCTCGGCTTTGATCCGCAGCCGGGCCTCGCGCTGTTGCGGCTGAGGCAGGGCCGCGGCCAGCCGGCGCTGTCGGCGATCCGCCGGGCGCTTCAATCGGTCGAGGATGTCCCTGGCAGGCTTCGCCTGCTTCCTGCAGCAGTAGAAATTACTCTTGCGGTCGGCTCAACCGAGGACGCACAGGCACTCTGCGACACCTTGCAGGATTGCGCGCAACAATGTCCCAGCGAACTTGTCCGGGCAGTCGCCGCCGAGGCAATCGCAAGGGTCCGGCTCCATCAGGGACAGGCCGGCGAGGCGCTCGCCCATGTCCGGCGTGCGGCCGATCTGCTCAGGGAAATTCGAGCGCCCTACCATCTTGCCCGGGTCCGCGTCCTTGCGGCGCAGATTTTCCTTGCGACGGGTGATGTTGAAGGTGCCCGCAACGAGCTCGGGGCGGCGATCGAAAGGTTCCATGACCTCGGCGCCTTTCCCGACGAGGCCTATGCCAGGAAACTGCGGGTGAGCCTCGCTTCGTCGCGCGACGGAGGCTTGACCCGCCGCCAGATCGAGATCCTGCGACTGATCGCCACTGGCAAGACAAATCCGGAAATTGCCGCCGAGCTGGGCCTCAGCCACCGGACCGTCGACCGGCATGTCAGCGATATCCTGACGCGGCTTGACGTGCCGACGCGCGCGGCGGCAACGGCCCACGCACTGTTGCAAGGGCTGATCGATGCCGGCGGACCTGGGTAATTCTACCCAGAAAAAAATTCGACACTGTGAGTGCTTGCACCGAAGCGGGCGGCTGAGCCGCGGCACTATCTTTGTGCTGCGGGGCGATCGTCGAAGGAGGATTTCAAGATGCGCGGCAACGACAAACAGATCACCAATCCCGCCGGTGTCTGGCTCGCTGGCGGAACGCTGCTGCTGGCCGCGGCGCTGATCTTTCACGGGCCGCCGGATGCGGACTTATCGGTCCAGATGCAGAACATCGCTGACGGGCACGATCGATGGGCGGCCGTCCACTGGACGGCAGCGGTGGCGCTGTTCCTGATCTCGGGCGCTTCGTTCCTGAACGTTGCAACCGATGCCGCTGTCAGGAATTCGCCGATGCTCAGTTCGGCTTGGGTCGTGATGGCGCTCGGCGCGCTGACGACGTTCTCGACCGCTGTCGCGGAAGCGTCCGTCGTCGCGGTCGCTGCCGACCGGAGCGACACGGCAGCGTTCATGACATGGTGGGCCTTTGCTAGCGGGATGGGCAACGGCTTCTGGGCGCTGGCATTGGCAACCGCAGGGATCGCCTACTGCGATGCGCGCGAGGAAGGCGGAATATTGCCGCGCTTGGCCGCCATGTCCGGCGTCGCGTTTGGCACCCTGTCGGCCATCGGCTGGACATTGGGTGAACAGTTCGGGATCGGCATGGGAGGTCCGATCTGGCTGGTCTCCTCGCTTTTGATGTGCCTGTGGCTGGCCTGGTACGGGCTCGCTTCGTACGGCATCCGTCGCAGGGCGATAACGGCGCAGAGCGCCTGATTCCGCTCCCGAGTCCGCCGCAGGAGGATGACATGACGTTGCAGGCCAAGGAAATCGAAGCGACCGTCCACGACATCTCCCAGTTTTTGACCGACTGGGTCGGCGGACGGTGCCCGGGCGACGATGCGACATTCGCCAAAAACGCCCTGGACCGGCTGAGCGACGAACTGATCGTCATCATGCCCGGCGGCCGGTCGTTCGGGAAACGCGATTTCGCGGGCTATATGCAAGGCATTTATGGCTCGAACCCGGAATTCCGCATCAAGATTCGCGATTTCCGGGTCAGCCATCAGGGCGCCGATCTGGCCGTCGTCAACTACCGCGAATGGCAGCGCAACGCGAAGGACTCAGATCCGCCGAACAACGGCAGGATAACGACCATGGTGGTCCGCGATAGGGGCGAAGACAGAGACCCGGAGATCATGCAGGTTCACGAAACCTGGCTTCCCAATGACATTGTCAGGGGCGCGGACTTCGATTTCTGAAATGTCCCAGTCTCGGCAGGCAGCTTTACTATGGGCCGCGAGCGTCTCGGCATCGTCGGCGAGCCGAGATCAGGCAAGACGCTCACCGCACGATCCCTGCTCGGCGCTCCGTTCAGCCGAAAGTCCGGGGGGCGATCATCGACTTGGGGGGCTACGGTAATCCTTCGCCTTCGACAACCGCCCCCCAGCGGCCGGCCAAGAGTTTTGCAGGGTGCGCATAAAGCGCATGTCCCCCCCCGACCGGTTATATGCACAATACATTGATTCGGCTTGGGTTCTTCCATCCCCCAAATTTCGCGGGCAAGTTATTGGCGTAGGCGGAAAATAAGCAGTCCAAGTCAGCAAACTCTGGCCTGAATGCAATATAACTTCTAACGTGTTGGCATTTCCGACCTGCTTCGCACTGCCTGCTCAACTTGCTCATCGCGAAAACTGTCGACCAAATCATCGAACGCCTGAATGGCCGCCTGGCGAGCGGTTTCGATCGTAAAGCCTGATGCCCCCTCTGCGAGGGCGCGATCAAAATTTCCGAGACAAGCCATGAACACGTTCGCCTGGGGGTGCAATTCGATGTCCTTGATCAAATCAAAGACAGTTTTGCGGACGAATAGGCCGGCCCTGGCGTCGGCCTCGTTCTGGGTGCGTAGGTACTTTCTGCACTTTTCAAGTCGGATATCGCGAACAGCCATCATGCGACCCCGCAACCGAAGCGTAATACCGCTATAGGTTGCGCAGGCGAATTTGTCACTTCAAATTAGTTCATTTTCATTCGGGACTTGAATTTGATTACCTTTTTTTGCGATTTGGAAATGAGCTGAAACTCCTCGTCGATAGCCTCGATAACGACACGTAGCAAATAGGCGATGAACAACCGACCCCGCACTCGAAACTGATCTTCCATGTAAATCAACAGGTCACGATGTTGCGTTACAGTGTCATACGGACTTTTCTTCATTCTAGAGCCCCCAACCCAATTGCCATCCCGATTGCGTGATCAATTCAGTTTTCTGCCGTTCACGTCGTCGAATTCTGTTTGTGCGCGATAGATTGCTTGTTCAATCAAGTTACGCAATCGGTGCGATTGGTAATTATTGACAATGAGAAGGCACAAACTAAGATGATCGAGGATGGCCTCCATATCGACTCGCCTGTCCCTGAAGAAATACTTTATTTCAGCATCATTCATTAAATCCGCCTTTTCCTCGTTTCAACGAACGTTTAAGCTCCAATGACATAGATCGCACGGGGGGCATGTCTTGAACGCGATTGCGCTGAGTGCGCCGATTGACGAAGCAATCGCGACGGCATTGCGGTTATCCGATTGTTATTTCAGGCGGATTACCCAATGAAGTCCAAGCGTATCGTCGGGAAGAACTTCGAAATCGCCTTCATCTGGGGCGACCGGCTGACTTTCGACTACCATAGCCACGATGAGTATGTGCTGAGTTGCAACATCGTCGGCAGCGAAAAACTGGTGCTCGACGGGCGTCCGATGGAGGCGGCAGAAAGCTGCACAACGCTTTACAACCCCGGACAAATTCAAAAGGGTGACGGCACTGAGTGCCTCGTTAGTCTTTATCTCGACGCCGCATACTTCGAGAAAGAGATGCAGACCTCGCGGGATGTCAGCTACAATTCGCCGATCGTCAACGACAAGGAATTGCTGCGCCAGTTTACGGGAATGGCAAACCTCATACTAAGCGGGACCCCGACATCGGTTGCCGAGGAAGCTGTTATCCGTGCCATCGATACCACACTAAGCCGCTATACCGCCTTGAAATCTCAAAAAGAACCAAGCGTCAGCGATTGGAGAATAACGCGGGTCCGCGACCTGCTGCTTGCCCAGTTGGACCGGTCTGATGTCAGCCTTGAGGAAATCGGTCGCGAGGTCAGCATCGACAAGTTCGCGCTGGTTCGCATGTTCAACAAGGCATTTGGACTGCCGCCGATTGCCTGGCAGCGGACAAAAAGAATGGAGGCGGCAAGAAGGCTTCTGAAGTCCGGCGTCTCGGCCGCAGAGACCGCCTATCGGACCGGTTTTTCCGATCAGTCCCATCTCACCCGCTGGTTCGGCCGGGCGTATGGCATCAGCCCGGTCCGATTTGCCGGGCGTCCCAAACAGCATTCAAGAATGACCGGCCAATAATCCACTAGCAAATTGCCGACACCGGAATTTTCCGGTGAACGCAAAAGCTAGTGGAGGCACCGGTGAACACTTTCGACCAACAGGTTGCAGATCATCTCGCGGCCATGCCGCCGCAACTGACACAAATGCTGGCTGCGCAGTTTTGCGCGGAAACCATAGTGCAGATCGATCATCTCCTGCCGTCGGGCTTGGCGGCGACAATGCAAAGGCAAGCGCTGCGCCTGATCGCCGGCCCGGCAACGCGCCGTGATATGGAACTGGCGGCGACGGGAAACACGCCGCGGGCCTATCGCAGCGTCGGCCGCGATCTGATTCATACGGAACACGGGCCGATCACGGCATTCTTCGAATTGAACGTCATCCGGTCCTATTTGTCCGAGATCGCCGGCGAACCGCTTCACAAGGTGCCCTACGAACCGGAAGAGTACATCGTCAATTCGCAGGAAAAATCGGGCGACACGCATGGCTGGCACTGGGACGATTACACGTTCGCCCTGATCTGGCTGGTCGAGGCGCCGCACTGCATGAGTGGCGGGCGGGTCGAGTACATCCCCGACACCGAGTGGGACAAGGAAAAGCCGCGCGAATGCCTGGAGCGCCTCATCGCTACCCGCGAAATCCGCAGTCGCTATATCAAGAGCGGCACCTGTTACTTGATGCGCGCCAACACGACGCTGCACCGTGTCGCGCCGCTGGCCGGTGACACAAGACGAACGGTGATCGTCTTCACCTACGCCTCGACGGCGGACCTCACCAACGCCAGCATCTCGCATGAGACGATGGAGCAGATTTACGCGCCCGAACTGGAAGCCGTGGCGGCGTAGCGCGTGAGCGCGTTGCCGCGCCCGCACCGGGGGGCGGCAACATATTTTCATGGGTAGTTGAAGATGTCGCAATCATTGCTTTGGTTCGCGCTCACGGAGTTAGTGTTGAGCCTCTCGCCAGGGCCGGCGGTTTTTCTGGTCTTGTCGAAATCGCTTCGACACGGGTTTTCCGCAGGCATGGGCGCGACGGCCGGCATCATCGGCGTAAATATTGTCTACTTCGTTCTCTCACTGATTGGCATCGGCGCAGCTCTCGCGGCCTCGCCGCAAATCTTCCTGGCACTCAAGTATGCCGGTGCTGCGTATCTCGGCTGGACCGCACTCCAGATTCTTTGGGAGCTAGCCCAGGATACCGGACCGATCACGGTCCCGGCCGGCGGCCCGGCAACGGGTCGAAGCGATTTTGCGTGGCGCCACGCTTTGCCGTCCGGCATTCTGGTGCAGGCCTCAAGCGTCAAAAACCTGATAATCTTTCTTTCGATCGTACCGCAATTCGTGGACCACACGCGCGATGTCGGCATCCAGTTCATCGGCTTGTGCGGTGTATCCGTGCTTGTCGAATTGCCGGTGCTCGCCGGCTATGCATGGCTCGCCGGATCGGTTTCGCGCTCAGTGCGCAACGCCTCGATCCGCGTCTATCTCGACTTGGCGTCAGCCATCATGCTCCTCGGGATTGCAGGTGTGGTGTTGGTTTCTTTGCAGACGTAGAGCTTCGCAAAGGGCGACGGGAATTTGCCGGACACTTCAAATCCCTGGTGCGCAGTATGACATCGTTCCAGCAGCACGCCGGCCAGAGCGCTATAGTAAGTCCAGTGTGAGGACGAAGGGCCGGTGATCGGAGGCAGCGGGGTTGGGCTGCTCGGGGACGCGTGGCCTGATGCCATTGCCAAGCGCGGTGATGTCCCTGATCGACGGCGAAAGCAGGATGTGGTCAATCTGGTTGGGCGTACCTTGATATTGGTAAGTCCAGCGTGTGCCGAGATCGGCGTTATCGAAGAAATCCGGATTACCGGTTTCGATCAAGTCAGGCCAGATGTCGTCATAGCCTTGGATACGCCGCAACGCCGGCTGGCCTCGGCCATCATTCAAATCGCCCGCGATGATGACGAACTGATCGCCCGCGATGATCGCCGGCAGCGTCACGCGGCGGATGATTGAAGCCTGCGCGACACGCTGCGCGTCAGCGTCGGCTGAGCCAGCCTCGCTGGCAAGGTGCAGGCCGTAGAGGGAAAACGACCGTCCGCCGAAGTCGAATTTCACGATGATGCCCTTACTGATACCGGTTTCATCGTGTGAGTCATCGTCGTCGGCTTCCCTGAAAAATCCCTCGCGGCCCGGAATCGCACTCAACACGCCGGTGAACGGGATTTTTGAGAGCACTGCGACGTGCTGCTGCGTGAACGTGTCGGTGCAGGCGCATACGGCGGTGTGCGGGTAGGATACGCCACGCGCAGAGATCGCGGCATTGAGTTCGTCGACATCACGTTGGTCGCCGACTTCGGTCAGCACGATCAAATCTGCATTCACGCCCGCAACGACTTCGGCCACCGCCGCAGCGCCCTCGGCAAATTTCTCGTCGCGAAAGCCGGGCGCCTCCCACATGGCGATCTCGTCTGGCTTGGTCAGATTAACCGCAAAGCCAAACTTTGCCTGAAATCTTGGGCCGCGTCAGGAACTCGGCGTTGAAGGTCGCGACTATGAGTTCGCCGCCCTGAGCAAGGGCCGGAAAAAGCAGCAATGTGAGGATGATCAAAGCGCGCATGGTCGACAACCGCAGATCGGTGCAAGTGCGACAGGTATATTAATAGTATGAATGAAAGACGGTTGCCAGGAAAGTACCGTGGCACACTTTCTGGCCACGGTTCAGTGCTGGATCATCAGCCAGACGATGAGCCCGATGAAACCAAAAAACACAGTCATCCGGACCAAATGCTCGATCTGGAATCGGAAATATTCGGGCCAGGTCAGCGCTCTCTGCCACGCGCGGAATTCCTCGTGGTTCGCCTGTTCGTAGGCCTCGTCAGCACGCCAACCCATTGTCCGCACTCGTTCCCCTCGCGGAGATCTTTGCCAGCATCACCGATCCCGCACAAGAGTCCATTCCACGGTCGGTATTGAACCGAGCCACAAAATGGCTCGCCAGGTGCTCTAGGGTCCATCGCAAACTGTCCGGTTAGACAAGCCCCCATCAAGCCGCGGCCACCATCTGGATCGGCCCAATAGGGAGGATTGAACTTGGCGAAGAACCTGAATTTCGGGGTGAGATTGTCGGACCGGGACGCTCGCAAAAAGCTGCCGGTGCGCGATGGTGAATACTGGGAGGTGCTATCCTACGGCCGTGCGCTTGGCTACGGGCGTACTACCAGGCGCAACGGTAACTGGGTTGCACGGATGCGCCTGCAAAACGGAAAATACCGCTGGCACACTTTGAGGTTCGCCAATGACCACAGCACATCCGACGGCGAGACAATCCTGACGTTCGACCAAGCGATTATGGCGGCGCAAGCATGGTTCAGCCATCCGCAACAATCGATGATTGCATCGAATACCTATCCGGTCGGGCCGGTGCGCGAGACGATCACCTGCCCCATCGGCGATGTGTTCACCGTCGGCCATGCGATCCGCGACTATATTGAATGGAAACGGATCGCCGCTGCGCCGAGCCATTTCGCGACGGTGCTCAATCATGCCAACTTCCATATACTGCCGCGCGTCGGAACGGTTCCGCTGGCGGAATTCAACGGTGAGCACGCGCGCGCCTTTATCAAAGACGTATTGGCAACGCCGCCTAAGCGCGGCAATCAGAAGCTTGGAGCCAAACGTCCGATTGAGACACTGAACGAAGAGGAGCTGCGCAAGCGCAAGAAAACCATCAACACGCTCATCAGCATCCTGCGTGTGGCCACGCGGATGGCATGGGAAAATGGCAAGTTCGATAGCGACCGCGCCTGGCGCTGCTTGCGGCACCTGCCAAATGTTGAGCGGCCGCGGATTTTGCACCTTAACCGAAACGAGTGTCGGCGGCTGATCGCCCGTTGCGCGCCGGACCTCGCAAACCTCGTGCGTGCCGCCCTTTACACCGGGTGTCGCGTGCGCGAATTGCTGCGCATGGAGGCCGGTCATTTCGATGCCGAAAACCTCGGCATTCATGTCACGCCAGTCAAGACGTACCGGCCCCGCTTCGTTTACCTGCCGGACGAAGGACTGCGGTTCTTTGCAGCGCTCGCCAGCGGAAAACGCGCTAACGATCCACTATTCGTTCGAAGCGGCGGGAACCTGTGGCATTTCAACCATACGCATCCGCTCAAGGCCGCAGTGCTTGCCGCCGGACTACCACGCGCATTTAGATTCCACGATCTGCGCCATACTTATGCTAGCCAGCTTGTCCAGGCGGGTACGCCACTGATCGTTGTTTCGGAGCAACTTGGCCACGCGAACACGAACACGGTTTCGAACACTTACGCTCACCTCGCGCCGCAGATCCGGGAATCTGAGGTCCGGCAGCGCTTTGCGCCACTCTTGGAGTGCCAAGGGGAATCGCTGGCGGCCCTTCCGAAAGGCCGAGCCGGCTATGCCACCCTCCACGACATGCCGGGGAGCGAAACTAGAAAATACCTGTGAGCAAAATCCTGCATGGGGGCGATGTTTGCTGCCGCCACTTTGGCAGGCCGCGTAATGGCTCCGAACGGAAATCCGGAAGCGGGCGCCACCCAGCAAACAGGATCTAATTTGTAAGATCTAAAGGTGCCTGTTCGACAGAAGAGCGCCACTTTTGCCGCTCGCTCGATCACATTCTGGTGAACAGTGCATCTGCGTGCATCTCAGGAACTCGCTCCCAAATTTGCCTACCGGCCGGCACTTGACGTCGGTGCGCTGACTTCACAATCTGACTTCAGCCTTGAATGCGAGGCTCGGATGTGCGGTGGAGGCCAAACATCCAGGTGTTGGTGGAACGCCCTCACCCAGGCATTGCCTAGAGCCCTGAGTTCAAAGTGCGAGCCATCAGGTGGAACGCCTGATGACCTGTTGCCCGAGGGAAGCTCGGCGCCGCAGCATCTGTCATCCCCGGCTGATATCGCCGCCCGAACATCGAGTGGCGCAACGATTTTTTGCGGAGAGACCCTTGCGCTCGTTCAAACCCATTTTGCGCGATCCGCGCGCGTTGAAGCCATCACCACACAACGTCCGGCTGCACTCGAGAAAGCAGATCAGACAACTCGCCAAGAGCATCAACAAATTCGGTTTTATCGGCGTGGCGGCGATCGACGAAAATGGAACCATTCTGGCTGGTCATGCGCGCGTCGAGGCGGCAATCGTAGCAAGGGTCGATCAGATCCCGTGCGTTGTTGTCGATCACCTGACAGAAAAGCAGAAACGCGCCTTCGCAATCGCGGACAACAAGCACGCCAGCAATTCCACTTGGGATGAACAGCGTCTCGCAATCGAAATTGATGCCATCCTGCTCGAAAATCCGGACCTGGAATTGGATAGCCTGGGTTTCGACGCCATCGAGCTGGACCAATTAAGGGTTCAGCTGGAGCCGAATGACCTCGGCGGATCGCCAGAAGATGACGCTCTACCGGAAACGCAGGCAGACGTACCAGCCGTCACCGACACTGGCGATATATGGATATGCGGTGACCATCGGATCATCTGCGCCGATAGTCGCGCGGCCAATTCCTACGAGAAAATTCTCGGCAGCGAATGCGCCGAACTCATCCTCGCCGACCCGCCTTACAATGTACCTATAGATGGCCATGTCGGTGGGTCTGGAAGGATCCACCATCGCGAATTCGCCATGGCGTCCGGCGAGATGTCGCGCGCCGAATTCATCGATTTCCTGCAAGCTGTGTTCGAGCGGCTCTCCGACTTCTCGGTCAATGGCTCGATCCACTTTGTCTTCATGGATTGGCGCCACATGGCCGAGATAATGGCGGCGGCCAACGGCATTTATGCCGAGCTTAAGAACCTCATCGTCTGGGCGAAAGACAATGGCGGGATGGGGAGCTTTTACCGGTCCCGTCATGAATTGATTTTCGCGTTCAAGAACGGTGACGCGCCCCATATCAACAATTTCGAGTTGGGGCAGAAGGGGCGGTACCGCACGAATGTGTGGAACTATCGCGGCATCAACAGTGCCGGCGCGGACCGGCTGCAACTCTTAAAGCTCCATCCGACCGTCAAGCCGGTGCAGATGTTGGCCGACGCCATCCTCGACTGCTCGAAACGAGGCGGAATCGTGCTCGACCCCTTCGGCGGATCGGGCTCAACCTTGATTGCAGCCGAGAAGACCAAGCGACGGGCGAGGCTGATTGAAATCGACCCAGTCTATGTCGACCGCACCATTCGGCGTTGGCAGGCCTACGCAAAGGACGACGCCATCCACTCCGCCACGGGCAAAACCTTCGAACTCGCGCGAGCGGCGACTGGAGTGGGAACGCCAAGCGATTGTCACCATCCCCTACCCGGATCGGCCGAACATCCGACGGGTGGATTTCAGCAAGGCAGAGTAGCAATGGCACGAAAAGCGCAATCCAATCTGACCGGCAGCGATCCCGATGATGACCGCGGTGACAATGAGGTTGGGTACGGCAGCCCTCCGGCAAAGCACCGTTTCAAGCCCGGAAAATCGGGAAACCCAAAGGGTCGGCCAAAGGGCAGTAAGAATCTCAAAACGCAATTGCAGGAAGTCCTCGGCGAAATGGTGGACGTCCGCGAGCCAAACGGTCGCACGCGCAAATTCCCGATTTTTGCCGCTGCGGTGATGGTCAACGTGCGCAAGGCGGCAAAAGGTGATTCTCCGGCCTTCAAGAATCTCATTCCGCTGCTCGACCGAGTTGGCCTCCTCGGTCCGCCAGACAGCGAATCAGACGGACACGCCAAAGGCGATGTCAGAATGTTGCTGGACGCCTACCTGCAACGGCGCAGTGACCAGGGTACCCTGCATTTGATTGGCAGCAAAGCAGACGGCCATCCAAAAGAGGAGTAGCTGCCATGACGTCCGCCGCGGCAGATGAACGACTTGCGCACGATATCTACGACCATCTCCTGAGAGAAGATTTTCTGTTCTTCGTCGAGAATGTATTTCGTCACCTGCGGCCAACCGAAGAATTCGTTCCGGCCTGGCACATCGACGCGCTGTGCGCCGCCATCTGCAACGTCCTTTGGGGCCACGAGGAGGACAATCGCTTCATCGCCAACCTTCCGCCCAGATCCTTGAAGTCGGTCGTCTGCTCGGTAGCGCTGCCCGTCTATTTCCTGGGCCTGCACCCCGGCAAAAACATCATCTGCATATCGTACAATCAGGATCTCTCCGAAAAACACGCGTTCGACCGCCGCAAGATCTTGGAAGCACCGTGGTACCAAAGGGCGTTTCCCAAAATCCGATTGTTCAGAAGAACTGCCAGTGAAATTGCCACCACTCGCGGCGGCTCGATCCTCTCGACCTCAATCGGCGGAACGTTGACCGGACGCGGAGGGGACCTGTTTGTCATCGACGACCCGATCAAGCCGACGGACGCCTATTCCAAGGCTATGCGCGAAGGAATTAATGAATGGCTGCGCTCGACCCTAGCCTCGCGTCCCGACGACAAGCGGCGAAGCAAGATGGTTTTGGTTATGCAGCGCGTTCATGTGGATGACCCGTCCGGTGTCTTGTTTGAAACAAACGATTGGCATGGTTTGATCTTGCCGGCGATCGCCACGGAAAAGGAAACGATCAGCCTCATGCATGGGCGCGTCTACACCCGGCATCCCGGGGAGCCTCTCGACCCCATACGCGAACCGCTGGAGACGCTCGAAAGTTTGCGCCGGAATATGGGCGAATGGGCATTTCAAGCTCAATACCAACAAGAGCCGGTACCGCCCGATGGCGGCATGTTCAAAAAGGCTTGGTTTGGTAGGTACGATAAACCCCCGCAACTCGGGACCGGTGATCTCATCGTCCAGAGTTGGGATACGGCGTTCACGGAAAAAGAAACCGCCGATTGGTCGGTAGGCACTACCTGGCTTACCCCAGTTCGTCTAGGATGACGATATCGAGACGCAGCAGACGCTCGGCCAGTTGTCCCGCCTTGTTCATGGCCTTTTCCTGCTCGAGCGCGTTGACCAGGTCGACGGTGGCGAAGAACCTCACCTTCTTGCGATGGTGCTCGACAGCCTGGATACCGAGCGCGGTGGCGATGTGCGTCTTGCCGGTCCCCGGCCCGCCGATCAGCACGACATTGTCGGCGCCATCAATGAACTCGCCGCGGTGCAGTTGCCGGACCATGGCTTCGTTGACCTCGCTGGAAGCGAAGTCGAACCCGGCCATATCCTTGTAGGCCGGGAACCGGGCCGCCTTGATCTGGTAGGCGATCGAACGGACCTCGCGCTCGGCGATCTCGGCCTTGAGAAGTTGGGAGAGGATGGGGACAGCCGCATCGAAGGCGGGGGCGCCCTGTTCGATGAGATCGCCGACGGCTTGGGCCATGCCGTACATCTTGAGGCCGCGCAGCATGACCACGACGGCGGCGCTGGCGGGATCATGACGCATGGCGCAGATCCTTCCCACGCAGCGTATCGTAGCGCTCGACGTTGGCCTTCGGCTCGCGCCGCAGGCCCAGGGCCTGAGGGGCATCTATGGCGGCAACGCCGGTTGCCTTGCCGTCGATCAACCGGTGCAGCAGGTTGAGGATATGGGTCTTGGTCGCAACACCCGCCTCAAGTGCCAGCTCGACGGCACAGAGCACGGCTTGTTCATCGTGCTGCAAAACCAGGGCCAGGATCTCCACCATCTCCCGGTCACCGCCGGGACGCTTGAGGAGATGACCCTGCAACTGCCGGAACGCTTCGGGCATCTCGGTGAAGGGCGCCCCGTTACGCAGGGCACCGGGCTTGCGCTGGATCACCGCCAGATAGTGTCGCCAATCGTAAATCGTCCGTCCCGGCAGGTGATGGGATCGTTCGATGATCCGCGCATGCTGGCACAGGACCTGGCCCTCGGCGGCGATGACGATCCGTTCCGGATAGACCCGCAGGCTGACCGGCCGGTTGGCGAAGGAGGCTGGCACACTGTAGCGGTTGCGCTCGAAGTGTATGAGGCAGGTCGGCGATACTCGCTTTGTGTGCTCGACGAAGCCATCGAAGGGGTGGCCCAGCGGCATCAGGCTGGCAACCTCGTCGGCATGCACATCGGCGATGGTACCGGGCAGACCACCATGCTGGATCTGGCCCCATTGCTCGATGCAACGCTCCTCAAGCCAGGCGTTCAGGGCATCAATATCGGGGAAGCTGGGCAGCGGTTGCCACAACCGACGCCGCGCATCCTGGACGTTCTTCTCGATCTGTCCCTTCTCCCAGCCGGAAGCCGGGTTGCAGAACTCTGGCTCGAACAGGTAATGGCTGGCCATGGCCGCGAACCGGGCGTTGATCTGCCGCGCCTTGCCAGTGCCAATGCGATCGACTGCGGTCTTCATGTTGTCGAAGATCCCGCGCTGCGGCACACCGCCCAGCACCCGGAACGCTTGGGTCAGGGCATCGAACAGCATCTCGTGGGTCTGGAGCAGATAGGCCCGCACGATGAACGCCCGGCTGTGCGACAGCTTGCTATGCGCCACCTGCAGCTTCGTGCGCTCGCCGGCGAGCAAGGCCCAGTCCTCGCTCCAGTCGAACTGGAAGGCTTCGCCTGGCGCGAAGACCAAAGGCACGAAGGTGCCGCGCCCGCTGGTCTGCTGCTCACGTTGGCGGTCGGCCTTCCAGGCCCGCACAAAGGCAGCAACACGACCGTAGGATCCATCGTAGCCCAGGACGACAAGATCGGCATGCATCTGCCTGGCTGTGCGTCGCTGCTTGCGTGACTTGCCGGCCTCGATCCGCAGCCAGGTAGACAGCTTCTCGGCAAACGGATCCAGCTTGCTCGGCCGATCGGGAACCTTGAACTTCGGCTCCACCGTGCCCGCTCTCAAGTATTTGCGGATCGTGTTGCGCGATAAGCCAGTGCGTCGCTCTATCTCCCGAATCGGCATCCCCTCACGAAAATGCCAGCGCCGGATTACGCTCAATAACGCCATGTCGATCACTCCAAAATCCCCCGACCCAATAGCCAGGGGGAAGGTCAGAACATGGGTCACTTCTCAGTGGAAATTTATGCCATTCCCGGGTCAACTCTCAGCGGAAATCAACAGCCGACCCTTCGAAACGACCGAAAAGCCTATGAAGTGCGACTGGACTTCGCCGCCAAAGGAAGCATTGCTGTCGACGTCTCCAGCCCGCCGTTTGCGGGCTTTGGTCAGTGACAGCGGCAGGTGCCGCTGCCTTGAACCAACAGGAGACTCAAATGACCGAATTCCCGGACCCAATCTGCCGCCAAGGCAGTTGCTGCGACGAAGGCGAAGTCGGCCAGGGCAAAGCCGACGAAGTCTGACTCGCTGTTGAGCCTGCTCCGCTCTAAGCGCGGCGCATCAATTGAGCAGCTGCAGGCGACCTCCGGCTGGCAGTCCCATTCGGTGCGCGGCTTCCTGTCGGGCACCGTCAAGAAGAAAATGGGCCTGACGCTGGTGGCCGATAGCGGCAAGGATGGGCTCAAGCGCTACCGCATCGAGCAGGATGTGGCGGGCGAATGAACCGCATTGCAATGACCGACAAGCTCCGGCGGGAGGTCGAGGCACTCGACGATCTGACCCGCGAGGAGCTTGTCGAGCGGTGGCGGAAGGCGCATGGCTGCCTGCCACCGAAAGGCGTCGGCCGGAACCTGCTGCTGCATTCGGCCGCCTGGCACCTGCAGGAAAAACGGCTGGGCGGTCTCAGTGGCGACGCGAAGATTGCCCTGCGGCGGCTGATGAAGGCAGGGCCGGTTTCCCGAGGTGACTCACTGCCATTGCGCCAACCGGGGACATGGGCTCCGAAGCCGATTCGCCACCTGCGCGGCCGGCTGGCGCCGGGCGTGCGGCTCGTCCGCGAATGGAACGGACGCCTGAACGTCGTCGAGGTGACACAGGCGGGCTTCCTCCACGACGGCAAGACCTTTGCTTCTCTCACGGCCGTGGCCCGTCGCATCACCGGCGCGCACTGGTCCGGCCCGAGGTTCTTCGGACTATGAGCGCGGGCGCACGAGTGCGCTGCGCCATCTATACGCGCACGTCATCCGACGAAAATCTCGATCAGGAGTTCAATTCGCTGCATGCTCAGCGCGAGGCATGCGAAGCCTATGTCCGCTCGCAGTCGGGCGAAGGCTGGCAATTGCTTGCCGATCAGTACGAAGACGGCGGCTTTTCCGGCGGAACGATGGACCGCCCTTCCCTGCGGCAACTGCTCGATCGCGTGCGCGAGAACCGTGTCGATGTAGTCGTGGTCTACAAGATCGACCGGCTGACCCGCTCGCTGATGGACTTTTCTCGCATCGTGGAAGCCTTCGAGGCGCACGGCGTTTCCTTCGTCTCTGTGACACAGGCTTTCAATACGACGACCTCCATGGGCCGCCTGACGCTCAATGTGCTGTTGTCCTTTGCCCAGTTCGAACGCGAGATCACTGCCGAGCGCATCCGCGACAAGATTGCCGCCTCCAAGAAGAAGGGCATGTGGATGGGCGGGTATGTACCGCTTGGCTATCGGGTCGAGAGCCGCAAGCTGCTCATCGAGGAACCCGAGGCCGAGACCGTCCGCCGCATCTTCCATCGCTATCTGGAACTGAAATCGATCCGCAGGCTTTCAGACGAGATCAACCGCTCCGGCATGACCATTCGCCGCGGCAGGCCACGGGATGGAATCAAACACATCACCGAACCTTTCGGCCCGGGCAGTCTGCGCCATCTACTCGCAAATCCGATCTATGCCGGGAGGGTCAGGCATCACGACAAGACCTATGAAGGCGAGCATGACGGCATCATTGGTCCCGAACTGTTCGCGCGGGTCCAGGACCAATTGAAGGAGCATGCGCCGAAGCGTCGCCATCCGACCAACACGCCCGACATTCATCTGTTGACCGGGATACTGTTCGACGAAACCGGTGATCGGCTGACACCGTCTCATGTGCGGAAGCGCGGCGTGCGCTACCGCTATTACGTGTCGAAGCGAATCATCGACAAGGGGCGGGATCCGGCCAATCCATACGCTGGCTGGCGGATTCGCGCTGCCCATATCGACTCGATCGTCGAGTGCCAGTTGCTGCAGCTCCTGCGCGACCAAAGTCAGCTGATGGAGTGGTTCGGGGATCGTCTCGAGGGCGAAAAGGCAAAGCAGCTTGCGACGAACGCGGAGAAGCTGATCGGGATCTGGCCGTGGAAAACCGCCGAAGACAAGCGAACCGACGTGCAGTTCCTTTTCAGGAGAATCACCGTGCGTCCCGGCTGGATACGCTTCGAACTCGACGGAAGCGCCCTCTTCGCCTGGCTGATGGATTCCCCGCTGACCTCCGGTCCGGATGAAAGGCCGTCTGCCCTCGTGATCGAGCAGCCGTTGTCGGTCAGGCGGAGAGGTGTCGAAAGCCGGATGGTGATGGCGAACGGAACGTCGATGCCGCGTCCCGATGCGGCGTTGATCGATCTGATCGTCCGAGCAAACCGTTACCTCGCCGCACTCACCAATGGTTCTTCGAAAAGCCTGACCCAGGTGGCCGCGGAACAGGGTACGGATGTGTCCGAGGTGAGCCGGCTGTTGCCGTTTGCATTTCTCGCTCCGCATCTGGTGGAAGCGATCCTCGAAGGCAATCAGCCGTTCGAACTCGGCGCGCTGCGTTTGGTGCGCGTGTCTGATCTTCCCGTGGATTGGGGTCAGCCAGGCCGAACTTCTCGGCTTCTGACTGCCAAATCGGCGACCATCCCGACAATTCATCGACCATCGCCTCGCGCAACCGTTTGGGTGGCAACATCGCCAATCAGAGACGGCGACCCGAATACCGGCATAAATTGAAAGCGTTTTGCCACAAAGTCGAGGTTCGGGATTCGAAAGGTCGCCTAACCGACGGAAATTCGTTATATTATTTTGTACGTTCGGAGAGCACCTAAAAGCAGCGAGAATGGGTGGTGGGCCCGGCAGGACTCGAACCTGCAACCAAGCGGTTATGAGCCGCTGGCTCTAACCATTGAGCTACAGGCCCTCCGCTCGCCGATGTAACGGCTTTGGCATAACCCGGCAAGCAATGCGCCGCCCACTCCCCCCGACCCCTTGGCAATTCGCAGGAAATTCCGCCAAAATCACGCCGCGTTGTGCTAGCACATGGCTACCGGGGCGCTTTGCTGGAGGGAGACGACTGATGTTGCGATTGCCGGCCGTTTACGGCCTTTCTCATTTGTGCGCGGCGATTGCGCTCGGCCTGGCATTTGCCACGCCGGCGCAAGCCGAAGAGCGGCCGCTTGCCGAACTGCCGGTGCCTGTGATTGCCGTTGCCGGCGAAGGCAGGGCGTCGGCAGCGCCCGATCTTGCCATTCTGTCGCTTGGCGTTACCCGCGAAGCGGAAACCGCCAAAGAAGCGCTCGATGCCAACAACCAGGCGATGACGGCGGTGATCGACGCCCTGAAATCGGAGGGCATCGAAGCCAAGGACTTGCAGACCTCGGGATTTTCGGTGCAGCCGCGCTATGTCTATCCGCGCCAGAAAAGCGACGGCACGCAGGAGCCGCCGCACATCGTCGGTTATGCGGTTTCCAACAACCTGACCGTCAAGGTGCGGGTGATGAACAAGGTCGGCGAACTGCTCGACATGGTCGTCACCCTCGGCATGAATTCGGGCGGCAATATCAGCTTCACGAATTCCGATCCGGCGCCGCTGATTGCCAGCGCGCGTGCCTCGGCGATGAAGGATGCGCGCTCGCGTGCCGAAACCCTTGCCGCCGCCGCCGGCATCAAGCTCGGGCAGATCCTGGAGATTCGCGAAGATTATCGCGAAGCGCGGCCAGTGGTGCTGACGCGCGGCAAGGCGTTTGGCGCGGAAGCCGCGGATGCCGTTCCGATCGAGGCCGGCGAAACGACTTACAATGTGAACGTGCAGGTACAGTTCGAAATCCTGCAATAGAGGGCCGGACAGGCCGGTATGTCACCGGCCTGTCCCAACTCGCTGTCGCAATGCGCCGCGCCGAATAAAGCCTCAGATGCCGCGGGCGGCGACGATCCGGCAATTCGGGCTCCAGCGCGCGAACACGACGCGGGCCCAATGGCCGTAGCTGCGCCCGCCGACGACGATCACGTCCGACGAAATGCGCTGGATTTCGGGATTGCGCAGGCCAACGCGATGCGCCGCCCCGATCGCCTCGCGCGGGCTGCACACATCGCGACGGTAGTCGCCGTAACGGCGATGGCCACTGTAATGGCCGTAGTTGCCCTGGCCGCCATAAGAACCGTAGCCGCCGCGCCAGTTCGCCGATTCGGTTGCGACAACGGAACCGGAACCCGAGTTCCAGTGGCCGCCATCGGCCAACGCCGGCACTGCCAAGGCGATCGACGCGGCCAGTGCAGCAATGGCGCTTTTTGCAATTTGCATCTTTTTCATCGGTAGCTCCTGTTTTTCATGAAGCCGCTCCGAATGGCGGCCAGTCCGTCATGGACATGGCGCGACCTTGGACCCGCCCGATTGAACGGGCGCGGAACCGGACATTCATCTGAGGTTCAGCCGATTGCGGCGACGGCTACGGGTTGCCTGCGCCTGCGAGCCAGAATTTTGCGCGCGAGCCGATTTAGACGCAGATCCACGTATCGATGCACGAAAAGCCCGGCGGCCAGACTGCAAACGATCGCGGTCCCGACAAATAGGCTTGCACACGGTGCGAACTTCAAAATGTCGGCCGGAGCAAAACGCTGGATCGCCCAGACGATCACGCCAAGCACGAACGGGTGGACCAGGTAGGTGGAATATGAACTTTCGCCCATGGCGACGAGCCAACCGCCCGAACGATACCGGTCGGCGCCAGGGAAAAGAATGCTCGCCGCCACGAACAGCAATGCCGGAATGCCGTAATGCAGGTGACGCGTGCGATCGACCATGTCGTCAAACGCCGGCGCGACCACAAGCAGCACTAGGCCAGCAACGGCAAATGCCGCGCAAAGCCATCGCGGCAAACGCAGGCCACGCACATATGCCCAGCCGATCAGTACGCCGGCGGCGAATTCGAACTGGATCGGGTGCGACAAGAAGCGGAAAATCGTTGCTTGTCCGAAAAACATCTGGCCGACCGCGAAGCACGCCAGGATCAGCGCCAGGATCGCTGGCAGCGCCCGGCGCATCGGCATCGTCAGCCCGATTGCGAACAGAAGGTAGAATAGCATTTCGTATTGCAGCGACCAGCCCAGCCCGAGCACCGGCCGGATCAGGCCGTCCGAGGAGCGCGCGTAGGGAATGAAGAAATACGATGCCAGCCACTGGCCGATATCGCTTGTGGCGGTATTGACCCGATGCGGCAGCAGGATGACGACCGCGATCATCAGCGTCGTCATCAACCAGTAGAGGGGAACGATGCGGATGACGCGGCGACGCAGGAAATCGACGGCTGCGCCGGGTCGGGCGAAAGCATCGCGCGACACATAGACCATGATGAACCCCGACACGACGAAAAACAGGTCGACGCCGAAGTCGCCGGGGAAGCGTTTTTCATTGATCTGCACGACCGAACTGCTCAGCTGATTGGCGAGTTCGTGCATGGCGTGGCTGACGACGACGAAAATGACGGCGAAAGCGCGCAAGATTTGAATTGTTTCCAGGCGGCCGTCCGGGTGCGCCGGTGCCCCGCATTCCCCGGGGCCAATGTCCCGATTTCGGACATGGCACTGCCTGCTGTAACCCTGCGATTGGAATGATGCATTGCCATTATCGGCAATTCCGTTCAGTTTCAGCACACGGCGCGGCGCCGAAGCGCGCGCAGCGATCGCCATACGATGCCAAGCAAACTCGATGCCGAACCCCGGGCCAAGCCTACGGAAAAACGGTTAACCGGCGTGAAACAATCGACCGGCGCAACGCCGCTTTTCGCGCTCGAGGCGGTCGCCGTCGATACCGAAACCACCGGGCTCGACCCACTGACGGCGCGGGTCGTGCAACTCGCGGCAATCCACCTTTCGGGGCAACGGATGTTGGATGCACCGGCCGTCGACAGCATCGTCAATCCAGGCGTGCCCATCCCGCCGCGCTCGACCGCAATTCACGGCATCGACGATGCCACGGTCGCCAATGTGCGGGAACTCGACGCCGTCTGGCCGGCGTGGCGCAAGGCAACGGAGGGCCGTGTCTGGATTGGGCATTCGGTTGGCTTCGACATTGCCGTGCTGCAACGGGAAGCATCGCGACGTCTGCTCGAATTCGCAGCACCTCGTTTCCTCGACACGCGCTTGCTGGCCAGCATCGCCGTGCCGCGGCTGGCCGATAATTCACTCGACGCGCTGGCTTCCTGGCTCGACATCGAGATTGTGGACCGCCACAGCGCGGCCGGCGATGCACGCGCAGCGGCAGCGATATTTGTTGGCCTGATCCCGCTTTTGCAATCCTGCGGCGTCAGAACCCTGGCGGAGGCCGAACGCGCCTGCATGCGCTTCGGTTCCGAAATACGCATGCAAGAAGATGCAGGCTGGTCGGTTGCCCGCCCGGGCGCCCAAACCGGCGGCGCGTCCCTGTCGCGCATCGACACTTACGCTTATCGCCGAACCGTAGCGACGGTGATGTCGTCACCGGTAGCGGTGATGTCGCCCGACACTCCGCTCGGAAAGGCGCTCGATAGTATGACGGCGCAGGGCATCTCCTCGGTATTCGTTGCCAAACCGCCGCAAGCAGGACTGCCGGCGACTTCCTACGCGATCCTGACGGAGCGCGATGTCACGCGGCGGATTTCGGCGATCGGGGGCAAGGCGCTGCGCGAAACGATCGGCGGCCTTGCCAAGGCGCCATTGCGCACGATCCGCGCCAACGCATTTGTCTATCGCGCCATCGGGCGCATGAACCGGCTGAAATTCCGTCATCTCGGCGTGACCGACGACGAGGGCCGCCTGACCGGCATTGTGTCGGCCCGTGATCTGCTGCGCTCGCGCATCGGTCCGGCGGTGGCGCTCGACGACAGCATCGAGGCGGCGACAAATTCGAAGGATCTGGCGGTCGCCTGGTCGAGCCTGCCGCAGGTCGTCAATTCGCTGATCGGCGAGGACGTCGAAGGCTGGCAAGTGTGCCTCATCGTCAGCGAAGAAATCCGCGCCATGACTCGGCGGGCCGCCGAGCTGGCGCTCGCGGCGATGCGGGATGGCGGTATGGGCGATCCGCCCTGCCCCTTCTCGGTGATGGTGCTCGGATCGGCGGGACGCGGCGAAAGCCTGCTCGTTCCCGATCAGGACAATGCGATCGTCTACCGCGACGGCGAGCCCGGAAGTCCCGGCGACCTCTGGTTCCGCGATTTTGCAACCCGCATGTCAGACATTCTCGATGGGGCTGGCATTCCGCTGTGCAAGGGCGGCGTGATGGCCAAAAACGACCAGTGGCGCGGCTCCGCAGCACTATGGCGCCAGCGCGTCGAAGCCTGGGTCACCAAATCGCGTCTGCAGGATCTGTTGAATGTGGATATCTTCTTCGATGAGATCGGCGTCTTCGGCGAAGCCGGGTTGGCAAACGAACTGTTCGAGGAAGCCTATCGGCTCGGCCACAGCGGTATCGGTTTCGCCAAGATGCTAGGCGAAAATCTGCCAGATCCACCGCGCCCGTTCACGTTGTTCGGCCGCCTGAAGGGGCCTGGCAACAGCCTCGATCTCAAATTGCATGCGCTGTTTCCGATCGCGGCGGCCGCTCGCGCACTGGCGATCCGCCACAATTTGGCGCTGCGCTCCACGCGCGAACGATTGCAGGGGCTTATTGCAAAGAAGATCGGTGGCGAGACCGATTTGGTAAATCTTGCCGACGCTCATGCCCGCGCACTCGCCATCGTGCTGGAAGCCCAGGCCGCCAGTATTGTCGCCGGCCGCAAGGCTTCGAACGAGATCGACCTCAGCACGTTGTCCAGCCGCAGACGCGAGGAATTGAGAGATGTATTGCGCAAGGTCGAGATCTTGCCGACGCTGGTGCGCGGCCTGATGTTCGGCTGACGCTCTGCGGCGCTTTCGCAGGCCGTCATGGCTTGATCAATCCCAGACGCGTTGCCTCGTAGATCGCCTGGGCGATGCTGGCGCATTTCAGTTTTGCGCGCGCATATTTCAGATAGTCGCGCACGGTATGCTCTGAAATCTCCAGGATACCCGATATCGTCACGGCATCCTTGCCGCGCGCGGTCCACACCAGGCATTCGATCTCGCGCGGGCTGAGGATACGGCGTTTTTCGGAAATGTGCATTTCGGCGAGCGCCTTGCGGTGGAGCATTTCGGCGACTTCGTGCAATTCCTCCAGGTTCGCGTTTATGCGTTTGCGCCAATTGGCCTCGTCGTCGTCGGCGGAAACCGTAAACAGTGCGCGCAAGCCCAGCGGGCTGACCATGGGGATACAGTAGCCGCAGTTGGCGACGCCGTTCAGCTTGGAATCTTCGAGAAACGCTTGCTGGCGTTCGCCCGAATAATCGAGCTCGTCCCAGAAGAATCGTTCATCACCGCGAAAGCCGCGCACGATTACCGGATCGATTTCCAGATAACGGTTCAATACATAGCGCAGCACCCACTCGGCCTTGTAAGTGGTGCGCACAAATGGCGAATCGATTGGCAAGATCGAATGCTGCGCCAGTTGATAGACGGCGTCCTTGAACTGATAGTGCTTGCAGACCTCAAGCAATATGCGCTGCAAATCGCTTTCTTGCGAAAGGCGCGATAGGAAATCGCCGGTTGGCCCGGTATCCGGTGGGTGTTTCATCGCGCTAACGCACCAGGATTCCGGCCTTGTTATGTGTGCGAGCCGGCTTGCCTAGTTTCGCCCCTATTGCCTATATTTCTTACATCTACATATGGATTCAACTTTGACATTAATGCAAGCGGCAAATGCAACTGCGGTTGACGTGCAATCGGCTTTCAAAAAAAGCGGGGGACCGGCTGTGGAATATGCTGTGCTAGACCGCCATTTGCGATTTGGCTCGCGGATCGCACCTTGCTGCGGCCGGCAATGTCCGCCTATTTGGAAGAAAGATGAGCCGCTTTTCGAACGAATTTCTGGATGAAATCCGCAGCCGGCTGCCGATCTCGGAGGTCGTTGCCACGCGCGTGTCCTGGGACAAGCGCAAATCGAAATCCGGGACGCGGCGACTATTGGGCTTGCTGCCCGTTCCACGGAGAAAAGACCCCGAGTTTTCACTGCGACAACCGCAAGGGGTTCTACCATTGCTTTGGATGCCAGGCGTCGGGCGATCATTTCCGCTTTCTGGTCGAGCTCGATGGCCTTTCATTTCCGGAAGCAGTGGAACGGCTCGCCGCCCAGGCCGGTCTGCCGATGCCGGCGGTCGATCGCGAGACGGTTGCCCGCGACAAGGCGCGCGCCAGCCTGCATGACGTCATGGCCATGGCGGTCGGTTATTTCGAGCAGCAATTGCAGTCCGCCGGCGGCGCGAATGCCCGCGCCTACCTGCGACAGCGCGGCGTCTCGCCCAAGGCGCAAATCGCCTTTCACATCGGCTATGCGCCTGACAGCCGCAACGGCCTGAAGGAATTCCTCGCCGCCAAGGGTGTCGCCCCGGCCCAACTCGAGGCCTGCGGCCTCGTCGTGCACAGCGAGGACATCCCGGTTTCCTACGATCGCTTCCGCGACCGCATCATGTTTCCGATCGAGGATTTGCGCGGCCGCAATATTGCCTTTGGCGGCAGGGCATTGGATCCGGCGGCAACGGCCAAATACCTGAACTCGCCGGAAACCGAACTGTTCGTCAAATCTCGCGTTCTCTACAACCACGCCCGCGCCCGCCGCGCCGCCCACGAAGCCGAAACCGTCATTGCCGTAGAGGGCTACCTCGACGTGATCGCGCTCGTCATGGCCGGAATCGAGAACTGCGTCGCGCCGCTCGGCACCGCGCTGACCGAGACGCAACTGGAAATGCTTTGGCGAATGGCCAGCGAACCGGTGCTGTGCTTCGACGGCGACGACGCTGGAACCAAAGCCGCCTATAGGGCGATCGATCTGGCGTTGCCGAACCTGACGGCCGGCCGGTCGCTGCGATTTGCGCTGTTGCCGAAGGGCCGCGATCCTGACGATCTCGTTCGCGAAGAAGGCGCCGATGCGATACGCGCCGTCATCAGGGCCGCCTTGCCGCTTTCCGAAATGCTTTGGCGGCGCGAAACCGCAAGCGCATCTCTCGATACGCCTGAGCAAAAGGCAGCGCTGGAAGCGCGGCTGCGGATTGTCGGCGCGTCGATCCGCGACGAAAGCCTGCGGCGCCACTATACTCAGGATTTTGCCGAACGGATGCGGTCCAATTTCGGCGCACAGCAGGACTTTCGTAAGCTAGGCGCACCGCATGGCAAGCCGGCGCTGGGGTTTCGGGCCAGCGACAGGCGTGTGGCGCCAAGTCCGTCGCTGCTCAACAGTGCTCTCGTGCGGCGCAATTCCTCTGCCGTGCCACTGCGCGATGCTGTGCTGGTGGCGACGATGGCGCATCATCCGGCGATCCTCATGGAATATTTCGAGGAGTTTTCCCGGCTCGCCTTGGCGTCGACAACGGCGCAGCGTCTGCGCCAGTCGATCCTCGAAATCTACGGCGAGTGGGAAACGCACGGGCGCGACGGCGACCGCACAAAGTTGCGCGAAGCGCTCAGCACGCGCGGTCTCACTGGCGCGCTCGACGACATGGACCGGCAGTTGCGAGAAAACCGCATCTGGCAGGCACTTCCCGAAGCCGCCCTGGAAGATGCGCTGGAAGGCTGGCGCCAGGCGCTGTCACTGCATTTGCGCTCGCATCAATTGATGCGCGAATTGCGGGCTGCCGAGATTGCGCTGGCGGATGAAGAGAGCGAGGAGAATTTCGATCGTCTGGTCGAAATCCGCGCCGAATTTGCCCGCGCCGAGGGCGTGGAAGCGCTCGTTGACGGTTTCGGCATGCCGTCGGGACGGCCGATGCGCCGCTTTTGAAGGGCATTTGCCCGAGAATCTGCTTGACGCAACAGCCTTGGAAACGGCATAGACCACGCCGCGAAACGCGGTTTTCGCAAGTTTTCGTGCAAATTCGGCCTCGATGCCCGAATATGGACATCCGGGACACGCCACAGCGACGGGCGACCACTGGGCTATTGCGCGGAAGCGGTTGCCAGTCGGCCGTACCGTCCCATATTTGCAGGATACCGAATTTGGGTGATTCGCGAGGGGCCGATCCGATGGCTGCGAAAGCGATTGCCGGCCGGCGATCGGCACGGAAATCGGCGTTGCCCGTCCATCAACCGCGCGTGGGTGCTTCGGCCGCGCGATCTCAGGAACACATCACGGGAAAGCATATGGCGAAGAATAAAGAAGGCGAGACCGAGGAAAAGGAAGCGACGGTCGAGACACCCGACGGCCCGCTGCTCGATCTTTCCGACGATGCCGTCAAGAAGATGATCAAGGCCGCCAAGAAGCGCGGCTATGTCACGGTCGACCAGCTTAATGCGGTTCTGCCTTCCGAGGAAGTGACTTCCGAACAGATCGAAGACACCATGTCGATGCTGTCCGATATGGGCATCAATGTAGTCGAGGAGGAGGAGACCGAGGAAGAGAGCGGCGGCGAACTGGCCGAAGCCGGCGAGAAGGCGGTCGCGACTGTCAAGAAGCGCGAGCCGGCCGAGCGCACCGATGATCCGGTGCGCATGTATTTGCGCGAGATGGGCACGGTCGAATTGCTTTCTCGCGAGGGCGAGATCGCGATTGCCAAGCGCATCGAGGCGGGTCGCGAAACCATGATCGCCGGCCTTTGCGAAAGCCCGCTGACGTTCCAGGCGATTATCATCTGGCGCGATGAATTGAACGAAGGCGGCGTATTGCTGCGCGACATCATCGATCTTGAGGCAACCTATGCCGGCCCTGAGGCCAAGGCTGTTCCGGCGGTCGAGCGTCCGGCGGAAGAACCGAAACTGTCTGAACCCGTGGCGGTCAAGGCGACCCCCGACGATGAAGTAAGCTACGCCGACAAGCCGCCGGTCGAAGACGAGGTCGACGAAGACGAATACGAGAATGCCCTGTCGCTTGCGGCGATGGAAGCCGAATTGAAACCGAAGGTCCTCGAAACCTTCGACACTATCGCCGATTCCTACAAGAAGCTGCGCAAGCTGCAGAGCCAGCGTGTCGAAAAGGCGATGGAAAAGAAAACGCTGTCGCCGGCCCAGGACCGTCGCTACAAGGAATTTCGCGACGTCGTCGTCTCGGCGATCAAGTCGCTGTCGCTCAACCAGAATCGCATCGACTCACTGGTCGAGCAACTTTACGACATCAACAAGCGGCTCGTCGGCATGGAAGGCCGGCTGCTGCGGCTGGCCGAATCCTATGGCGTCAGCCGCGAGAATTTCCTGAAGGAATATTTCGGTTCCGAACTCGATCCGAACTGGATCCGCCGCATCGCCAACCTCGCGGCGAAGGGCTGGAAGGCGTTCAACAAGAACGAGAACAAGCAGATCAAGGCAATCCGCGGCGAAATCCAGCAGCTTGCCGCCGAAACCGGGCTGGAGCCGACGGAATTCCGCCGCATCGTCCACAAGGTGCAAAAGGGCGAGCGCGAGGCGCGTATCGCCAAGAAGGAAATGGTCGAGGCGAACCTTCGTCTCGTCATCTCGATTGCCAAGAAATACACCAACCGCGGCCTGCAATTCCTCGACCTGATCCAGGAAGGCAATATCGGCCTGATGAAGGCGGTCGACAAATTCGAGTATCGCCGCGGCTACAAGTTCTCGACCTACGCGACATGGTGGATTCGCCAGGCGATCACCCGCTCGATCGCCGACCAGGCGCGCACCATCCGCATTCCGGTGCACATGATCGAGACGATCAACAAGATCGTGCGCACCAGCCGCCAGATGCTGCACGAGATCGGCCGCGAACCGACGCCGGAGGAACTGGCCGAAAAGCTCGCCATGCCGCTCGAGAAGGTGCGCAAGGTATTGAAGATCGCCAAGGAACCGATCTCGCTCGAAACCCCGATCGGCGACGAGGAGGATTCGCATCTCGGCGATTTCATCGAGGACAAGAATGCCATCCTGCCGATCGACGCGGCGATACAGGCGAACCTGCGCGAGACGACGACGCGGGTGCTGGCGTCGCTGACCCCGCGCGAGGAGCGCGTGCTCAGAATGCGCTTCGGCATCGGCATGAACACCGACCACACGCTCGAAGAGGTCGGCCAGCAGTTCTCGGTCACCCGCGAGCGCATCCGCCAGATCGAGGCGAAGGCGCTCCGGAAGCTCAAGCACCCGAGCCGGTCACGGAAGCTCAGGAGTTTTCTGGATCAGTAGCGAACAGGTCCGTTTGCAGGAACGCAGAGGCCGGGTTTCGACAGCCCGGCCTTTTCTGTTATGTTGTCCCCATGAACGTGCCCCTCACCCACGCAGCCGAAGGGCTGGAACGACGCGCCTTCACCGTCAAGGACGTGATCCGGATGGTGGAAATGGGCGTACTCGGGCGCGACGAACGCTTCGAACTGATCGGCGGGGAGATCGTGCCGATGTCGCCCAAGGGGATACGGCACGAGCGGCTGAAACAGTGGTTGAATGAAAGGCTGGTGAAGGAGTTGCCGGCCGATCTGCAAACCATTCCCGAGACTACCTTTTACTTCGCCGACGACACCTTCATCGAGCCCGATTTCGTCGTCTATCCGCGCGCGAGCGGGCTCGAAAATCTGTCGCCGCAGACCTGCTTGCTGGCTGTCGAAATCGCCGAATTCGAGCCTCAAATACGATCTCGGCCGCAAGGCGCAGCTTTACTCTCAGTTCGGCATCCGAGAATTGTGGGTGATCGACGCCGATTCCCTGACCACCACCGCGCACCTCGATCCGCAAGGCGGCCATTACCGCAGGATCGACCGGCGCGAGAAAGAAGCCATCCTCGAACCGGTTGCGATTCCAGGATTTGCGGTGAGCCTGAAAGGCTACAAATAGCCATGTCGGCGCTGGACCGGATTTTCGGCTGGCTGGGTGGAGGCGGCGGGAGCGCCGAGCCTGCGGCAATCGAGCATGAGGGCTATAGCATCCAGCCAACACCGATACGCGAGGGCGGCCAGTACCGGCTTTCAGCGGTGATCTCGAAAGAGATTTCCGGGCAGCGCAAACAGCACAAGATGGTGCGCGCCGACACATTTTCCTCGGCCGAGGACGCGGCGGACGCCGCCGTCGCCAAGGCCAAACGCCTGATCGCCGAGCAGGGCGAACGGATGTTTGCCTGATCGCGGCCCTGCCGGCGGAAGAGCATGAACAGCCGTCAGACGACGATTTCGATCGCAACAGGCGGCCAAGGGTTCTACGAATTCACGCCAGCGGTGCTGGGCTTCGTGCGCGACAGCGGCGTCGACAACGGTCTGCTCACCTTGTTCGTGCGCCACACCTCATGTTCGCTGCTGATCCAGGAAAACGCCGACCCCGATGTGCGCCGCGATCTCAACGCTTTTTTCCACCGCCTCGTGCCGCCGGCCGATGACCCGGCAATGGCATATCTCGAGCACCGGCTCGAAGGCCCCGATGACATGCCCGCCCATATCAAGGCAGCACTCATGCAGGTTTCGCTTTCCATTCCGGTAGCCAGCGGCAGGCCCGTGCTCGGAACCTGGCAGGGCATTTACCTTTTCGAACACCGGGATCGTCCGCATCGCCGCGAAGTCGTCGCCCACCTGATCTGGTGAGGCTGCAATACCGGTTCGTCCGTTTTCCGATCATTGATCCGGCGGCCGGCCTAGATTTTGGCGCATATCCCCGCTACAATATATCCATCCCGGCAATGAACATTCACACGCGGCCAACGAGCCGTTGCTTGGGTATTTTTGAACTTCGATATGAAAGGAAAAAGAAAGTGGAAAATATATCATTTGACCAGACCGGCAAGATAAACTTGAACAATATCTATGACAATGACACTCCTGTTGAGTATTTCTCCACGTTATCCAAGCTTGGATATCGCATACCGGCAGAAGGCGAGCCGATTTTCAGAAATCTCATTGAGGCAATACGCGAAGAGAAGGAAAAGGAAGAGATCAAAATCGTCGATCTCGGGTGCTCGTATGGAGTCAATTCCGCGATCCTCAAACATGGCCGTTCGATGGGCGAGCTTTACGAGTTGTACGCGTCGCCAGCCGCATCGCTGGAGAAGCTGATCGAGCGCGACCGTGCGCTGTTTGCTGATCCGGCCGACCCGCAACTCGACATCGTTGGCATCGACCGCGCGCCCAACGCGGTTGCCTACGCCGTCGAGGCCGGATTGATGGACACCGGCATCGCCGCCAACCTGGAAACACAGGATCCGACAGCAAGGGAAGCTGACGCGATTGTGGATGCGAACCTGATCATTTCGACCGGTTGCATTGGCTATGTCACGGATGCATCGCTCGAGCGGCTGCTCGACGCCACGGACGAACGCCATCCGTGGATGGCGCATTTCGTCCTGCGCATGTTTCCGTTCGACGGCATTTATGAAATGGCCGACAGGCACGGTTACGTCACCGAAAAACTCCGGCGACCGGTTCCGCAACGCCGCTTCGCTTCATCCGAGGAACAGGACCATGCACTCGACAATTTGAGCCACATCGGCATCGATCCAACCGGACTGGAAACGACGGGATGGTATTTCGCTGAACTCCATGTCTCGCGACCTCGGGCGGTGGTAGAAAATATGCCCCTGGAGGAACTGGTCGGGCGTACGCCTGCCGTCTTGGCGTGATCGACATTCGCCACAACGGCGGCGGCTTGGTGCTTCAGGCGCGTGCTAATTCCCTTGCGCGCAATTACGGCAAAACGGCGTATGCGGCACTACGTCGAGGCGCTCTTCCGAGATTTCCTCGCCGCACTTTACGCATTCGCCGTAGGTGCCGTTTTCGATCCGGTCGAGCGCAGCGCGAATCGCCCTCATTTCGGTCGCGCCCGCCTTGCCCAACGCTTGCAGCGTCTCGTCGCCTTCCGACTCCTGGGCGTTATCCTCCCAATCGGGATTGGGCGCGTCATCGAGCTGATCCTCGATCTTGGTCAGGCGCGATTCGAGCTCGGCAAGCCGGGCGCGCAACTGCGCTTCGCGCTTCTTGAGGTCGGTCATGACGAGGCTCCATGGGCGATTTCAGCGTTCAGGCAAGCACACTCTGCCATTCCGGTCAAAGCGAATTCGCCGATAATGCCCTCGCCGAATTCCGCACCTGCGAAGGCGAACGGCGAGATCGCGCGGGTTGGGGACGCCGGCGCTATTTCAGGAATGGGTTCGTTGCCCGCTCGCGCCCAAAGGTGCTGCCGGGCCCATGGCCGCAGATAAATGAGATGTCATCACCGAGCGGCAGAAGCTTCTGTTTGATCGCATTGATCAGCATTTGGTGATTGCCGCCCGGCAGATCGGTTCGGCCAACCGAGCCGGAAAACAGCACATCGCCAACGTGCGCGAAACGCTGCCGACGATTGACGTAAACGACATGGCCCGGGGCGTGGCCCGGGCAATGAAACACTTCAAATTCGTGACCGCCAAACAGCACGCGCTCGCCTTCTGCAAGAAAGCGATCCGGATAAGCGTTGCGATAGGCGCCCGGAACGCCGAACATCTGCGCTTGTTTTTCGATGCCTTCGAGCAGCGGCCGGTCAGCCTCGTGCGGTCCGATGATGTCGACGTTTAGCTGTTCCTTGAGCGCCTGGGCGCCGCCGGCATGGTCGATGTGGCCGTGGGTCAAATAGATGGCCTCGACAGCAACATCGTTGCGAGTGATCGCATCGCGTATTTCGTCGAGGTCGCCGCCCGGGTCGATCACGACACCGCGCTTTGAGAGGCTGTCCCATATCAGCGTGCAATTCTGTTGAAATGGCGTCACGGTGACGACTGCCACCTGCAGCCGGCCGAGCGTGGCCTCGCCAAGGTTATCCTGTTTTTCGGTCATTGCCGATTTTTGCCCGATCCGCAGTTTTCCAGTGCAAACGGCTATCTAGGGGAATAGGTCGAAAACATCAAAAAAAACGGGCGGCCGAACCCGGCCGCCCGTGCAGCAAATTGCGTGGCTTCTGGCTTATTTGCGGGCGCCGAGTACGGCTCCGACGATGCTGTTCAGCACACCACCGCCAATAAGACCGCCAATAATGTCGCCGCCAAGATGGGCCATATCCGTGGCGGAACCCGCATCGCCGCCGCCCAGATAAGGGGCCAAGATCGGAGCCAGCGCGAGGCCGCCGCCAATGCCGCCGACGGCGCCGGAGATCAGCTTCGGCAGCATCTGCATTGCCGCCTGCTTCAGCACGGCATTCATGCCTGCGCCGCCGACAATCCCGGCGATTGCCTGCACGACGATCGGTATTATCTGTTCCATGTGCCTTCCCTCCCACCGCCGCATCCGCTGGCGGCGCATCGTTTCCAGCCCAAGCGGAAACGCCAAACGCTAGCCGCTATACGACTAAAGTTCAAAGGATTTTTGACAGGCAGGAGCTGACCGCGTTCGGGCAGCGGCAGTTACCAGGCTGCAGGTTTCAGGCCGCCTTGACCGCCGGCCGGCCGCGCACCTCGGCTTCGTAATCGGCCATCAGGGTTTGGCAAATCGGGCCGGGCTTGAAGCGCCATTTTGCGATTTCAGAGACCGGCGTGACTTCGGCGGCGCTTCCGGTCAGGAAACACTCTTCGAAGCGATCGAGTTCGGCCGGCAGGATGGCGCGCTCGACAACCTTGTAGCCGCGCCGGCGCGCCAGATCGATGACGGTGCGCCGGGTGATGCCGTCAAGGAAGCAATCGGGTGTCGGCGTGTGGATCACGCCACCGAGCGTGAAAAAGATATTGGCTCCCGTCGCCTCGGCCACCTGGCCGCGCCAGTCGAGCATCATCGCGTCGGCATAGCCCTTCTTTTCGGCGGCGTGTTTGGACAGTGTGCAGATCATGTACAGGCCGGCCGCCTTGGCCTTGCAAGGTGCCGTTACCGGATCGGGACGGCGCCATTCGGCGAGATCGAGGCGTATGCCCTTCAGCCTCTCCTCCGGCTTGAAATAGCTCGGCCACTCCCAGGCGGCGATGGCGACATTGATGCGGTTGTGCTGAGCCGAGACGCCCATCATCTCGCTGCCGCGCCATGCAATCGGGCGGACGTAGCTGTCGCGGAATCCCTTTCGCGCAACTTCTTCCTGGCAGGCGCGATTGATCTCCTCGCGGGTGTAAGGAATTTCGAAGCCGAGAACACTCGCCGAGAAAAACAATCGATCGGTGTGTTCTTCCAGATGGAAAATCTTGCCGTCATAGGCGCGCTCGCCTTCGAACACCGCGCTGGCATAATGCAGGGCGTGCGTCAGCACATGGATGCGGGCATCTTCCCAGGCGACAAATTCGCCATTAAACCAGATCTGCCCCCCCAGACGGTCATATGACAGGCCGGCCATGACTTCCTCCCGAGCGTTGCAAAACCGAAGGCGGACCGTAGTCGGCGGTCAGCAGGATCGCGATTGTAGGCAAGCGCAAATTTATGTCAATAGTGCTGACATATTTTTGCTTTTGTGCTAGATTCCAAACATGAAAACAACTGCCAAGTACCGGCCCTCCGCCCTCGACGAAGCCATCCGGATCCCCGTCAGTGAAAATGAGATCCCGCAGATTGACCAGATTGAACTGATGTTTTTTGCCTATCGGGATTTCACTGCCGATCCGGATCGCATCCTGGAGCGGCTCGGCATGGGAAGAGCGCACCACCGCGCGCTATATTTCATCAATCGCCGGCCGGGCATGACGGTCGCGGAATTGCTGTCGATCCTGTCGATCACCAAGCAAAGTCTGGCGCGGGTGCTACGCGAATTGCTGAAGGCAGGATATATTTGCCAGCTCACCGGCCGCAACGACCGCCGGCACCGCCATCTCTACCCGACGCCGCGCGGCAGGGCGCTGATCCTGGAACTTTCGGCGCCGCAGTCTCGCCGCATCGCCGCGGCATTACGCGACGGAGGAATTGCCGATCCGGAGGTGATCGCAAGGTTCATGCGTGCGATGATCGGGCCAGGCGATGGCACCAGTAGTCGCGAGAACGGTCAGCCGTAGCGGGCCTGACCGAACAGGCATTGCAAGGAGTGCGACCATGTCCGCACTGCGAAACCCCGGCGCCGGCGCTGACGAAAAGAAGGCGCCGCTGGACGATGCGCCGCATATCCTGCTGGTGGACGATGACCGGCGAATTCGCGAACTGCTAACGCGCTATCTTGCCGACCACGGCTTTCGCGTGACCGCTGCCGGCGATGCGGCAGCGGCCAGGCAAACGGTCGGCGGCATGGAGTTCGACTTGCTCGTCGTCGATGTCATGATGCCGGGCGAAGACGGGATCAGCCTGACGCGCAACCTGCGCGACAAGCTCAACGTGCCGGTATTGATGCTGACGGCGCTGGCGGAAATCGAAAACCGCATCGAGGGCCTCGAAGCTGGCGCCGACGACTATCTGCCGAAGCCATTCGATCCGCGCGAATTGCTGCTGCGCATCTCGTCGATCCTGAAGCGGACATCGCGGCCAAAAAAACCGGCGATCGAGCAGGTTAATTTTGGTTCCTATTGCTTTCACGTCGGCCGCCAGGAATTGCACCGCGACGGCCGGCCGGTACGGCTGACCGAAAGGGAGCGGCAAATCCTCGCAATTTTCGCCTCGCGGCCTGGCGAAACGGTCGCCCGCCACGAACTGCTCGGAGAGGAGGCCGGCGGCGAGCGCAAGATCGACGTGCAAATCAACCGCTTGCGCCGCAAGATCGAACAAGATGCCGCCGACCCGAAATGGCTGCAAACCGTTCGTGGCATCGGCTATCGCCTTTGTGTAGACTGAATTGCCGGCCGGCCATCCGCCGCCGGGATGGTTCGCAAGCCTCGGGAGAAAGCATAAATTGGCGGTAGACCACAGCGAACTTCCCTCGGTGCGCATTCGCCGCAACCCCTTGAACCTGATTGCGCGCTGGGTCGCGGGCCAGATGCCGAAGGGGCTGTATGCCCGCTCGCTGATCATCATCATCGCGCCGATGGTTGTGCTGCAATCGGTGCTCGCCTTCGTCTTCATGGAGCGTCACTGGCAAATGGTGACGCAGCGCCTGTCGAAGGCGGTTACCGCCGACATTGCCGCCGTCATCGACATGATCGAAGTCCGCGCCGAAGGCGGAGCTTCGCGACCCGAGGACTTCAAGTCGATCACCGACATCGCCCGCGATCGCCTCGGCCTGAATGTGGCGATCCTGCCGCCGGATCCGTTTCCGCCCGCCGCCGCAAAGCCGTTTTTCTCGATCCTCGACGATGTGCTGCGCGATGAGATCGCCCGCCAGATCGCCCGGCCGTTCTGGATCGACACCGTCGGCGATTCCGATTTGCTGGAAATCCGCATCCGCCTCGAAAAACCCGACGGCGTTCTGCGCGTGTTTGCGCGACGCAGTTCGGCCTACGCCTCCAACAGCCATATCTTCATCATCTGGATGGTTGGCACATCCCTGGTGCTGCTGATCATTGCGGTGGCATTCCTGCGCAACCAGATCCGGCCGATCCAGCAACTGGCCGAGGCGGCGGAAAGTTTCGGCAAGGGGCGCGAGGTCAATAGCGAATTGCGCATTCGTGGCGCTCGCGAAGTGCGTCAGGCGGGCGTCGCGTTCCAGCAGATGCGCGAGCGCATCGAACGCCAGATTTGCCAGCGCACCGCGATGCTGACCGGCGTCAGCCACGACCTCCGCACCATCCTGACTCGCTTCAAGCTGCAACTGGCGCTCGTCGACGAAAACGAAGAGATCGAGGAGTTGCAAGCCGATGTCGACGAAATGCAGCGCATGCTGCAGGGCTATCTCGATTTCGCCCGCGGCGAAGGCCGCGAGCCGATGGAAGACGTCAATCTCGCGGATTTGCTTCATCGCCATGAAAGCGAAGCGGCTGCGCTCGGAAAAACGATCGAAATCCATTGCAAGCGCGACTTGCAGCTACGCGCCCGCCGCACCGCCTTGGCGCGCCTCGTCGCCAACCTGGTCTCCAACGCATTCCGTCATGCCGACAGCTTGACGATTCGCGCCACCGCCGGCGTCAGCCGCGTTACGCTGACATTCGACGATGACGGGCCAGGCATACCGCTCGACCAGCGCGAGGAAGTGTTCAAGCCGTTCATGCGCCTCGACACCGCCCGCAACCAGGACACGGCCGGCACCGGCCTCGGACTGTCGATCGCCCGCGATATTGCCCGCAACCACGGCGGCGACATTCATTTGCACGAAAGTCCGGCCGGCGGCCTGCGCGCCGTTGTCATGCTGCCGCTTTGAGCCCCGCTACTGGTTCGGCCACTATTGGTTTGGACAGGGCGCGGTCAACGAGCCCGACAGCGCCATCGGCTTGCCGTTGATGAAAACCGACGAGGATCCGGTGACGACCTGGCCGCCGCAATTGGTCCCCGAGCCGACGATCGCGGCCGGCTTGCCGCCGATGAAGACATTAGACGAGCCATCGGTAATGACGGCGCCGTTGCTGGCGGCGTCGCCCGAGGTCGCCGCCTGATTGCCCTCGACGACAACGCCGGCATTGCCGGTGATGACCTGGCCTGGCGCTTGTTGGGCAACCGCGGGAGCGGCAAACGAAACGAACATCAGGCAAACCGCGATTGCGCGCATCGATTCCACTCCCTCATTCCACTCGCTCAGTGCAATCGGCCGCCGTTCGGCACCGGCAGGGTCGGCGCCGATAGCACGACGGCGCCATTGGCATCGGCGAAGCCAAGCGTCAGCACTTCCGACAAGAACGGTCCGATCTGACGCGGCGGGAAATTGACGACCGCCATTACCTGCTTGCCGATCAATTCCTCCGGTGAATAGTGCACGGTGATCTGGGCGGAACTGCGCTTGACGCCGAACTGCGGTCCGAAATCGATGCGCAATTTCAGCGCCGGCTTCCGGGCTTCGGGAAAAGCCTCCGCCGCAACAATGGTTCCGACACGGATATCGACCTTGAGGAAATCGTCGACGCTGATGGTGTCTGCGGGTTCGCTCATGGTCGGCTAGCCCAGTTCGCGCGAACGCGCCGCCGCGGCCAGGATCGCGCGTTCCATCAGCTCCGCCAACCCGCCCTTGCCCATCAACACTCCCAATGCGGCCGCGGTGGTACCGTTCGGCGACGTCACATTCTGGCGCAGGCGCTCCGCCGTATCCGGCGATTTTGACAGCAATTCGCCGGCGCCAGCGACGGTTTCGCGCGCCAGCTTCATCGCCAGCGCTTCTTCGAGACCGGCGGCAATTCCGGCCTTTGCCATGCATTCAGCGAGGTGAAAGACATAGGCCGGCCCGCTGCCAGAAACCGCGGTCACGGCATCGAGCAGGCTTTCGTCGCCGATCCATTCGACGAGGCCGACGGCGGCCAGCAACTGGTCGACCCGCTGTTTCTGCACGGCGCCGACGTGGGCGTTTGCGCAACACACGGTGATGCCGCGCCGCACCAGCGCCGGAGTGTTCGGCATCGCCCGCACAATCGCCGCGTCAGGCTGGCCGAGAGCGGCTGAAATTGCCGCAATCGATTTGCCGGCGGCAACTGAAAGCGTCACCGTATCGGTTCCGGCAAAAGCGCGCGCCTTGGCGACGGCAGCCTCGAAGATTTGCGGCTTGACGGCGATGACCAGCACGTCGGCCGGAGGACCGTCACCGGCCTCGACCAGATGCCGGACGCCAAGGGCCTCGACCATGTCGGCCATGTTCTCGCGCGGCGCCGGATCGACAACGGTGATCCGCGAACCGGAAATGCCGTTCGCCAGCCAGCCGCCGAGCAGCGCCCCGCCCATGTTGCCGGCGCCGATCAGGGTCAGCGAGAAACTCGGAACCATGCGTTTCCATGGCAAATTGCTTGGCATGGTTGCCGGCTGTCGACAAGGCGCGTTGTGTGGGCGTTGTCGTCAGGCGCTGCCCTGGGTTTCGAACAGCGCGCCTTCGAGCGCCGATTGCGCGTCCTTGCCTGCCCAGATGACATACTGGAACGCCGGAAAATAACGTTCGCAGGAGTCGACGGCGCTCGCCAGCAGGCATTCCAGTTGCCGGTCGTTGGGATCGGCCCCGCCGTTCAGAAACAGCGCCTGGCGGAACATGATGACGCCCTCGCGCGTCCACAGGTCGAAGTGACCGATCAGCAATTGCTCGTTGACCAGCGAAAGCAGCTTCATCACTTCGATCGCCCGGTTTTCGGGCACTTTCAGATCGAAAGCGCACGCCAGATGCAGCGCCTCGAAATCCTCCATCCATGAAAACGAAACCTGGTATTCGGCCCAGTTGCCGGTGACCGTGATGTTGATCTCGTCGTCGCCCGAACGCTCGAACGCCCAGTCATTGGAGGAGGCCACCTGTTCGATCATGTCGACCGGATTGGAACCTCGATCGTATTCGATTTCCTGAATGAGACTCATGATGTTGCTCCCGCCGCCGCTCGGCGATTGTCATGCACCATATGTACGCTATCGACACTGGTCGCCTGCCCGTCAGCAATATCCGGGCCGGCCATTGGGGATGACCGGACCATGCCGGATTCGGCAAGGGGAGGTCAGGTCCGCCGCGAATTATCCTTGAATTTCAGTCTATAAGCGGGGAGCGGTTTGGCCACCCCGCAAATTGCCAACAGGCCATTGCGGCTGTGGAGAAGCCGGCGGGCGGCGTCCCGCCCGGCGTTGCAAGTGATTCATCCAACTCGCAAATCCGCCGGCCGGCAGGCAGCAAAAGAAAATTGTGGGTGCCGCCTATTTTTTTTGCTTCGCCGCGCCTGCTGTGCCCGTGAAAGCGGCTAGCCGTGCCTCGATCTCATCGAGACGAGCCTTCAGCGCCTCGTTTTCGCTGCGCGCCAGTGCCGCCATTTCCTTGACCGCCTCGAAATCCTCGCGCTTGACCAGGTCCATGTCATTGAGGAAATGCTCGGCTTGCGCCTTGAAGGCGGTTTCGATTTCGCGGCGCATTCCCTGCGCGGCACCTGCCGCGTCGGTCATCAACTTGGCGAATTCGTCAAACAGGCGGTTGGGGCCCTGGTTCATGGTGGTTCTCCGGCTTGCCTGCAAAACTAGGCTGGCCTTTCCATCAATTCAATGCGGCGCCTTTGTCATTGTGGTTCGTTTGGACCGAATTCGGCTGCCACAAAGTGTGCCGTTGGGCACTTTGCGCCGGCGATGGCGATGGTAAAGTGCCGGGAATTGAAATCACGCAATCACGTTGATTCCCGGCGGTCCGGAGCCAATCCATGATCCGTTTTGCAGCACCGATGTTGTCCTTGGCGATTCTTATTTGTCTGATTTGCGGCAACGCCGAAGCGCAGGAACAGCGCCGCGTCGCACTGGTGATCGGAAATAACGAATACGAAAACGTGCCGAAGCTGCAAAAGGCGGTCAACGACGCGACCGCGGTCGCAGCACGGCTGCAGGAAATCGGATTCGAAGTTACCGTCGCCAAGGATATCGGTCGGCGCGCCATGAGCCGTGCGGTGTTGGAATTCGAAAAATCGATTCACCAGGGTGATCTGGCGCTGTTTTACTACGCTGGCCACGGATTCGCGGTTTCCGGCCAGAATTTCCTGTTGCCGGTCGACATGCCGCAGGCTGGGCCTGGCGAAGAGGCGTTGGTCAAGGATGAAGCATTCCTGGCAGACGACCTGGCGGAGCGGCTGCAGCAGGCCGGCGCTGGAACGGTTGTGCTCGTCCTTGACGCCTGCCGCGACAATCCTTTTGCGCATCCCGGCAAGCGCTCGATTGGCGGCCAGGCCGGGCTCGCACGCATGGCGCCGTCGGAAGGCGTGTTCGTGCTGTTTTCGGCTGGCATCGGTCAATCCGCCCTCGACCGTTTGTCCGACCATGACGACAATCCGAATTCGGTTTTCACCCGCGCATTTCTCGAGCAGTTGGCGTTGCCGAACACCTCGATCGTCGAGATCGCCAAGTCGACACAGGTGGCGGTGCGCGATTTGGCCGCCGGAATCGGCTATTTGCAGACCCCGGCCTATTACGACCAGATCATCGGTACCGTGACGCTCAACCCCAACGCGGCGCTGCAATCGCGCGGGTCAGTGCAAGGCTTCCAGGAAGGCAAAACCGCGGCGTTGCTTCCGCGGCTCGATCCCGGGCCGAAACCGGGCAAGGAAAACCCTATCGCCAATTTTTCGCTTTCCAATGCCGGCTGGCAAGTCGCCATTTCGCTGCCGGAGCCGGCGGTTCAGTTCGGCTATCGCATCGGCGAAGGCGGCGAGTTCGTCGATACCGGGTTGACCAACAACATCGACCGCGAAACCGGCCGGCCGATGCCGGTGACGTGGTTTTCGCTGCCGGCCGACCAGCCGGCCGGCACCATCTACGTGACTTGGCGCGACAGGCGCGGGGAGGAAGCCGGCGTCTTTCCGATCCGCTTCGACCCGGACAATTCGCTGAAAGGCGGGCAGAAACAGATTCTCGAACAGCTATGGACGGCGTGGATATCGTTTCGCGAATATAACGGCCTGCTCGTCTATTTCAGCCACCTGGTGACCTACCGCTGCGGCATCGAGAAAATCGAATACACCCTCGACAATTCCGACAAGGTCGAGACTTGGCAGTTGCCGGCTTGCGATCCGGCTGATCCGATACGCGTTCCCGAGGACGCCAAACTCTACCGCGAATTGCCGAAGAAGACGAAATCGATGCAAGTCGTCGTCACCTATTTCGACGGCAGCAAGTCGCCGGTCAGGAACTTCAACGTCAAGTTCTAGGCGCCGCTTGGACCCTATAGCCACAATCGACGCCGGTCGATGAAATGAAGCGGGCGGCGCCTGCCCCTCCCCTCGCCGCGCCGGTCATGCCATAAGCCGGTCATGCCTTTGTTTGCCATTCCGTTTCCGATGATCGATCCGGTGCTGCTGCGCCTCGGGCCGCTGGCGATCCATTGGTATGGCATGGCCTATGTTGCCGGCATCCTGCTCGGCTGGTGGTACGCGCGCCGACTTGCCGAATATCCGCGGTTGTGGGGTGCGACCCGGCCGTTTTCGGCCGCCAATCTCGACGATTTCCTTGTCTGGGCGGTCGCCGGTATCATTCTTGGCGGCCGCATCGGCTACGTGCTGTTTTACGATCTGCCGACCTTTGCCGCGAATCCGCAGCGCATCGCCATGCTTTGGACCGGCGGCATGAGCTTCCATGGCGGCCTGATCGGAACGATCCTCGCCATGATCCTGTTTGCGCGCTCGCGCGGCTTTTCAGTGCTTTCGCTGTTCGACGTGATCGCCGCTTCGACCGGGCCCGGGATTTTCTTCGGCAGGATCGCCAATTTCATCAATCAGGAATTATGGGGCAAGCCAACCGACCTGCCCTGGGGAGTGATCTTTCCCGATGCCGGGCCGGAGCCGCGCCACCCGAGCCAGCTCTACGAGGCGCTGCTGGAGGGATTGGTGATGTTCCTGCTGCTACGCCTGCTCACCCATCGCTATCTGAAACTGAAGCAGCCGGGTTTCGTCGGCGGCGCGTTCGTCCTGTGGTACGCCATTGCGCGAATCTGCATCGAATTTGTCCGCTTGCCGGACGAGCAGATCGGCTATCTGGCGTTCGGCTGGGTAACGCTCGGCATGTTGCTCAGCCTGCCAATGGCGTTCGTGGGGCTGTGGTTTATTGTGCGAGCGAGCCGGAATGGCGGATAGCGACGGCTGGCCGACGCCGCTGGCGCGCCGGTTGGCGCAGCTGATTGGCGTCAGCGGGCCGGTTTCGATCGGCGAGTACATGCAGCTGTGCCTGACCGATCCGCGCCATGGCTACTACTACCGCCGCGAAGCGATCGGCCTTTCGGGAGACTTCGTCACTTCCCCGCAAGTCAGCCCCCTGTTCGGCGAGATGATCGGCGTGTGGTGCGTTGCTGCCTGGAAGGCGCTCGGCAGTCCGGCTCAACTGGTGCTGGCGGAAGCCGGACCGGGGCTCGGCACACTGATGAGCGATCTGCTGCGTGCGACCCGCCCGTTTGCCGGCTTTCATCCGGCGCTGTCGATCCGGCTCATCGAAACCAGCCCTTCGATGCGCTCGCGCCAGGCCGAATTGCTGGCCGGATGGCGTGGCAAGATCGCCTGGTGCGACACGCTGGCCCAATTGCCCGATGGCCCGCTGCTGCTGGTCGCCAACGAGTTCCTCGATGCCTTGCCGTTTCGGCAGTACGCGAAACACGGCGCGGTCTGGCAGGAACGCGGCGTCGGCATCGATGCAGCCAGGCGCCTCGGCTTCGCGCTGCGCGCCAGCCTAGTCGATGCGACATTGCTGCCACCCGGACATGAGCGCGAACCGGAAGGCAGCATTTTCGAAATCGCGCCGGCACGAGAAGCTTTCGTCGCCGACGCGGCGAATCGCCTCAAGCGCGACGGCGGGTTCGCGCTCTGGATCGATTACGGTCATCGGCAAAGCGGATTCGGCGACACATTTCAGTCGGTCCGCAAGCATCGCTTCGCCGATCCGTTGGCGGAGCCCGGTATGGCCGACCTTACCAGCCATGTCGATTTCGCCGCGCTGGCGCGGGCCGCGACCATGCCGGAAATCGCGGTTTCGCCGATCGTCACGCAGGCGGATTTGCTGTTCGGTCTCAGATTGGCCGAGCGTTTCGAGATGCTGGCGCAAAAGGCAACGCCGGCACAGCGCCAAACCCTGCTGGCCGGCATCGAACGGCTGACCGGCGACGATGGCATGGGCAAACTGTTCAAGGCATTTGCGATTTGCGCCGGAGCCGCCGCCGATTTGCCGCCACCCTTCAACGCGCTCCCGTCGCGCGACGCGCCAGCGGTTGACACGGCCTAGGCTGGCAACGCAAGATTTGCCAATGCGCCTTGCCCAAAAAACGCGAAAGCGCCGATGACGCTGCCCGCGCCGATCCGTAGCGCGTGGCTTGATGGCGATGCGTGCGCGCATGGCTTCTTCACACGCAAGGGCGGTGTATCTTCCGGCATCTTCGCCAGCCTGAATGTCGGCTTCGGTACCGGCGACGACGTGCAAAACGTGAGCGAGAACCGCAAGCGCGTGGCGGTCGCGCTCGATACCAATCCAGCGCCGCTGGCAACGCCTTATCAGGTGCACTCTGCCGACGCGGTGGTGGCGACCGCGGGCTGGGAGAAGCAGGAGCGGCCGAAGGCCGACGCTGTCGTCACGGACCGGCCCGGCGTGGTGCTCGGCGTATTAACCGCCGATTGCGGACCGGTGCTGTTTGCCGATTTGCGCGCCGGCGTCATCGGCGCGGCGCACGCCGGTTGGCGTGGAGCGTCGAGCGGTGTGTTGCAATCCGCAGTGCAGGCAATGGAAGGATTGGGCGCCAAGCGCGGCGACATCCATGCTGTCCTCGGGCCAACGATCCGCAAGGAAAACTATGAGGTCGGGCCCGAGTTCGTCGCAAGGTTTGTGGAAACGGATCGCGCCAATTCGCAATATTTTGCGCCATCGCCACGGCCCGGTCATGCGATGTTCGATCTTCCCGGCTATATTCTGACCAAGCTGGCGGCACTCGATGTCGATGCTCGCGAAACCGGACAGTGCACATACGAAAACGACGAGGACTTCTTTTCCTACCGACGCATGACCCATTTCGGCGAAGCCGATTACGGGCGACAAATCTCGGCCATCGCGCTGAAGGGGTGACGGAATGGCATTGCATTTCACGGCCAAGGAATTTGCGGCACGCATGGAACGCCTGCAGGCCGCCATGGACGAACGCAAGCTTACCTGCATGCTGCTGTTCGCGCAGGAAAGCATGTTCTGGCTGACAGGCTACGACACGTTCGGGTTCTGCTTCTTCCAGTGCATGGTAGTGCGGCGCAGCGGCGAAATCGTGCTGCTGACGCGGGCGCCGGACCTGCGCCAGGCCCGGCACACCTCGATCGTCGAGAACATTCACGTATGGACCGATCGCGCCGGCGCCGAACCGGCCGCCGAATTGCACAAATTGCTCGGCGATCTCGATCTCGTCGGCGCCCGCATCGGTGTCGAATACGACACTGCCGGTCTTACTGCCCGCAACGGCAAGGCGGTGGACGAGCGCCTGCGTTCCTTCGCGCAGCTCGAAGACGCCTCGGATCTGATACCGGCGTTGCGCGCGGTGAAGTCAAAGGCCGAACTGGCCCATGTGCGCAAGGCCGGCGAACTAGCCGATGACGCGCTTGACGCGGCGATCAAACTGACCAAGGCGGGCGCCGACGAAGGCGATATCCTGGCGGCAATGCATTCGGCAATCTTCGCCAATGGCGGCGACTACCCGGCCAACGAATTCATCATCGGCTCGGGCAAGGATGCGTTGCTGTGCCGCTACAAATCGGGCCGGCGCAAACTTTCAAAATCCGACCAGCTGACCCTCGAATGGGCGGGCGTGTCGGCGCACTACCATGCCGCCATGATGCGCACGCTGATGGTCGGCAAGCCTTCCGCCCGCCATCAGGAACTCTACGAAGTCTGCCGCAACGCGCTGATTGGGGTGCGCGAAGCGATGGTCGTCGGACAGCCGGTGTCGGCTATGTTCGATGCGCATTCTCGCGTGCTCGATGCCGCCGATCTGGTGCGCCATCGCCTTAACTCGTGCGGCTATTCGCTTGGCGCGAAGTTCTCGCCGAGCTGGATGGATCCTCCGATGTTTTATGCCGGCAATGAGACGCCGATCGCCGCCAACATGGTTCTGTTCATTCACATGATCATCGCCGACAGCGATACCGGCACCGCGATGACGCTTGGCCAAAGCTACATCGCCACGCCGGCCGGGCCGGAATGCCTGAGCCGACACGAAATTGACCTCATCGTCCGCTAGTGCCACGATTGAGCGGTTCGCCATGGTTTCAAATTTGGCTTAATTGGCCACATTGGGCGATAATGCGAATCACCCGGGCGAGATCCGGGTGCGAATGTAACGAAAAGGCAAATTGGCATGCGGAGAACCACGCGGCCCGCGCGATCTCGCGCCGTACACGGTATCCTCCTAACGCCCCTAGTCCTGGTCGCGCTTGCAGCGTGCAATTCCTCAATCAACGACGCCCTTCGCGTCAGCCCTTCCAACCAGGCCGTCACCAATCGCAACGTCGCGCAGATCCAGCAATCGGCCAGTCTCGGCCGGATTCCGCCGGTATCGTTCCTGCCGGTCAGCGGAGCGCCGCAATCGGCGGTCGCGAGCCTTGCCGGCGCCCTGCGCAGCGCCGCCGAATCCAATGCGATTCCGGTCGTGGTATCGGTCCAGCAAGGCGCCACCTATCAGCTCAAGGGCTATTTTTCGGCCGTCAATGACGCCAGCGGCACGCTCGTCGTCTATGTCTGGGATGTGCTCGATGCGAGCGGGCGTCGCGTCCATCGCATATCGGGCCAGGAACGCGGCGCCGCCGCCAAGGGCGATCCTTGGGGCGGGGTCACGCCCGAGGTGCTGACCCGGATTGCCAATGCGACGATGGCAAGCCTGCGCGACTGGGCAGGCAGCCGCTCGGCCGGCTAAGCCGGGCTGGTGACCGGGCGGTGCACAAGTCGTTGAAATCTATTGCCAAGCATTGATAGGCCACTGTCAAACGCTTATAGACCCTGCCAACCGTGCTCAGGGCAAGCTTGGCCGCCAATTCATGAAGCTGTTTTCCGGCAATTCCAATCGCGTGCTCGCTGACGAGATCGCGAAATACCTCGACATTCCCCTCGGCAAAGACAATGTGCGGCGCTTCGCCGACCAGGAGATTTTCGTCGAAATCCTCGAGAACGTGCGCGGCGAGGATTGCTTCGTCCTGCAGTCGACCTCGTATCCGGCCAACGATCACCTGATGGAACTGCTCATCATGATCGACGCGATGAAGCGCGCGTCGGCGCGCCGGATCACCGCCGTGCTGCCCTATTTCGGCTACGCCCGCCAGGACCGAAAGGCGGTGCCACGCACGCCGATTTCGGCCAAGCTCGTTGCCAACATGATCGTCAAGGCCGGCGCTGACCGGGTACTGACGCTGGACCTGCATGCCGCCCAGATCCAGGGTTTCTTCGATATCCCGACCGATAATCTATTTTCGGTTCCCGTGCTCGCGGCCGACGTCAAGCAGAACTACGACCTCGGCAACGTCGTCGTCGTCTCGCCCGATGTCGGCGGCGTCGTGCGCGCCCGGGCGCTGGCCAAGCGCATCGACGCGCGGCTCGCCATCGTCGACAAGCGCCGCGAGCGGCCGGGCGAATCCGAGATCATGAACATCATCGGCGATATTGCCGGCCGCGATTGCCTGCTCGTCGACGACATCGTCGATTCCGGCGGCACGCTGTGCAACGCCGCCGACGCGCTGCTGGACAAGGGTGCGACTTCGGTCACCGCTTACATCACCCACGGAGTCCTGTCCGGTGGGGCCGTCGCGAGGGTCGCGGCTTCGCGATTGAAGGAACTGGTCATCACCGATTCGATCCAGCCGACCTCGGCGGTTTCGACCGCCCACAACATCCGCGTCATCTCGGTCGCCAACCTGGTCGGCGAGGCGATCAGCCGCACGGCGCTGGAAAAATCGGTGTCGAGTTTGTTCGATTAGGCATCGATGTCGCCGAAACCGTCGGCAGCCGTCAGTTCACGGCTGCCCTCCGGAGTGTTGCTGCGCGAAATCGGCGCAATCGCGATCCCTGACGTGACGGCGATCTTCAAGCCACCCGTTGTTCCGCTGCGATAGGCGATGCGATATTCCAGTCCGCGTGCCCAAGCAGGCGCAGCGCGAGCTCGCGCGCAACACCAGTGCCCCGACCGCCGCCGGCCCGAGCATCGAGATCAGCGGGCCGTGGCGGCACACCCGGCCATCAACAGAACGGTATAAGGGTTCCATCGCAGGAAATGTTGCATGTCCCGGTAACCGGATTCCCGTTTTCGTCCTCCTCGTAGTAGAAGAACCAGTCTTCGATGCCGCACATGAGGTTGAGTTCGGCATCCTTTATCGGCCCGGGAGGCCGCGTCCGCGGCGCCAGCTTGCCGAGCCCCTTCGCGATCCGGGTTCGCTGGGCAGTGCTCAGGCTGTTTACACTCTTCAGCCGCACGGTCTTGCCGGCAGCGAAGCTCTCGTCAACGAGAGCTGCCGGGGCACCCGAGCCCAATACGAGCACGAAAGCGAGGGTAAGCAATTTTCTCATTTTGGTTCTCCCGATCGAGGCGAATGCTGCTTCATGACGGTTGCCCGGCTAAGCGGGCGCCGTGCTCTGGTCGCGATTTTCGGAAGGGTCGCGGCAACCAGCCCCTAGTTCCGGGGATGGCAGGGGTTGAGGCCGGCCGGGCAGGCAATGACAATCTGACATATCGGCGGAAACGGCGGATTTGCCGGAATGATCTTGCAAGTCCCGTCGTTCTGGCAGCAATAGTCAGCTCCTTGAGCGCGAGCAGGCGCCACCAGCCTGGCAAACTCGCGGCCTTTGTGCAGGATGATCAGGTTTCTGGTGGCGCCGGTTGCAGATTGCTAAATCGCAATGTTTGCTGCGGCCAGCTGACTTTTTAGTCCCGGTTTTCGCTCCTGTGCCGAGGCGGCTGGAGCGACGAGACCAACGCAAAGCGCCACGATCGCTGCCGGGCCAAGCAGATTTCGCATCGTCAAAGACATTGGACTCTTCCTTTCCGCGGGATCAGAAACGCCCGGACCGTGCGAGCGGCGTCCGCAGCCCGCGAAAACACGACACTGTCTGCTCCGGCCCGACAGCCGGTTACTTCTGCGCGCACACGCAAACCGGACCCTTGTCGCTCGGCACGCAGTGCCAAGTGTCCTCGTCGCATTTGTTGGAAGAGATCACGTCGAGACATTCGGCGCCGGTACACATGCACGCATTTTCACCACACACCGGCACACCGCCGCCCGTCCGGCTGGCCAAGACTCCAGCGCGGCGCATTACCTGTGCCTTTGTGGTGATCGTGATTTTCGCGCCGCGCGACTTAAGCTGATCGAGGATGGCAGCGGAGTTCTCTGCCATGACTATGGGTTCGCGAGAGTTTCGCTCCCCAGCTTGCCCGGACGGCACGATCAGTGCGACCGCCAGCGCCGCTATGATTAACAAGAAGTTTTTTGGCTTCATTTGATGTCGTGCTCCTTAGACTCTCCCTTCGGGCACGGCGCGCTGCAAATGCGCCAACGCCGCAGCGGCCAAGGCCGCGCGTCATGCCACCGGTGAAGCTGAGGCAATTCCGCGGAGGCGTCGTCATCCAAAAGGATGATTTTGCGTGACTTAGCTGCTAGGCTCCCGATCGACGGGGGTGGAGGAGCAGGCGTGAGCCCACACGCAGCGGCAATCGACCACGAACGGCTCTCCGAACTGATCGGAGCGATATACGATTGCGCCATCGAGCCGGACCGCTGGGACCAGACTCTCGACGATATCCGCGACTTCCTCGTCTGCGCCAACAGTACCCTCTACGTCTACGACACGACAACCGGTACCCAGCGCCTGTCCAAAGTGACCGGCGTTGAGCCGCACTGGCAAAAGCTGATGATCGAGTACGGCGACCACGTATCGGAGATATACAACCACGTCGGCGACGCCATGACCCGTCCGATCGACAAGATTTTCGTCCTGCGCCGTGAATTGCCGGAGGAGATCCTGCGATCGAATTTCTACTTCATGAACTGGGCGGTGCCACAGGGCATCGACGATCTGATGCAACTGACGCTCATGCGCGAGTCGCGTCGAATTTCGGCGCTCGCCATGGGGCGCTACGCCAAGGACGGCCGCATCACCGACGACGACGTTCGTTTGCTCCAACTCCTCGCTCCACATCTGCGTCGCGCCGTGAGAATCTCCGACCTGATCGACATGCGGACATTGGAGGCCGGGGCTCTCGGCGGGGTGCTTGACACGATTGCAGCAGCCATATTCCTCGTCGGCGAGAGCGGAGCGATATTGCACGCCAATCGCTCCGCCCAGCAAATGCTCGATGACGGACACCCGCTGAGAGAAAACGCGGGCAGGATCCACGCTTCAAAACCGGTCATCACCAGCCGGCTGATGGCGGCGATCGCTGGCGCGGTGAGCGAGGAGGCAAGCGCCGAGGATGTCGGCCTGGGGATTGCACTGACGACCGATCCAGACTCGGTTCATGTGGCCCATATCCTCCCCGTCACGCGCGGCCAAATCCGTTCGCGCTTCCTGCCGAGTGCCGCTGCGGCCATCTTCGTGGCGTCCAGTGGCACGAGCGTCCACGCCGACCTTCGGCCGATTGCCGAAGCTTTCGGTTTGACGCCGGCCGAGACGCGTTTGCTCAACCGGATCGTGCGCGGCGAGACGCTCGACGAGGCCGCCACCGCACTGCACGTGGCGAAGACGACGTCGAGGACGCACCTGTCGCGGATTCTGGCGAAGACAGGAACCCGCCGCCAGACTTCCCTCTTGTCCCTGATTTATCGTCTCTCCCCGGGCTTGCACACGGCTGGCCCTTTCTAGGAGGATCGGCAAGTTCCGGCGGCCATCAGATCGCGCGCAATCCCAGCCCCGCCGCCGCCGCAAGCCCGAGCATCGGGATCAGTGGCCCGTGCCGCCACAACCAAATCCCGCTCGCGGCAAAGATCAGCGCCGCCCGCCAGTCGAAGCTCGCCCACAATGGCGACGGCCAGTGCAGCGGGCCAAGGTTGCCCTGCCCGACCTCGGCAAACATCACCTGCAGGCCGAACCAGATCGCCAGGTTGGCGATGACGCCGACCACCGCCGCGGTAATCGCCGCGAGCGAAGAAGCCAGCGCCGCATTTCCCCGCAGGCGCTCGATAAACGGTGCCCCGGCGAATATCCACAGAAAACAGGGCACGAACGTCATCCACAAAACGATCAAGGCGCCAATCAGTCCGGAAACGAATGGATCGAGACCGGTCCCGGCGCGAAACGCGCCGAGATAGCCGACAAATACCAGCACCAGGATCAGCGGGCCGGGCGTAGTCTCGGCCAGGCCCAGGCCGGTCAGCATTTCCGGGCCGGTCAGCCAGGCATGGATTTCCACGGCCTGCTGGCCGACATAGGCGAGCACCGCATAAGCGCCGCCGAAGGTGACGACAGCAGCCTTGGAAAAGAACAGCGCCTCGTCGGCGTAGACATGGTTGCGACCGAGCGTCAGGAGCAACGCGCCCAGCGGCAGTGCCCACAACAAGATCGCGGCGACACCGACGCCGGCGAGGTGGCGCCACGGCCGGACCGCGCGGGCTTCCGCCTTCAGCACGTCGCCACCCGCCTGCCCGCCGGCAAAGCTGGCGTGGAATACGAAGCCGGCAAGCCCGGCAAGCGCGATCACCAGCGGAAATGGCAGATGCAGGATCGCCAGCGCCACGAAAGCCAGGAACGCGGTCAACCAGCTGGCGGGGCCCTTCAACGCCCGTTTCGACACGCGCGACAACGCTTCGATGACGATCGCCAGCACCGCGGCCTTGAGCCCGAACAGCAGGCCGGAGGCGATGGGCGTCTCGCCGTACCAGCCATAGGCAGCCGACAATGCCACCAGCACCAGGAAGCCCGGCAGCACGAACAGGGCGCCCGCTACGAGACCGCCGCGGATGCCGTGCAGCAGCCAGCCACAATAGGTGGCAAGCTGCATCGCTTCAGGGCCGGGCAACAGCATGCAGAAATTCAGCGCATGCAGGAACCGCTTGTCGTCCAGCCACTTTTTCTCGTCGACGAACACACGGTGCATCAGCGCGATCTGCCCCGCCGGCCCGCCAAAAGACAGCAGGCCGATGCGCAGCGATGTCTGCACCAGTTCGCCAAAGGAAGGCGATGCCGCGCCCGCCGGCGCGGCATCCGCAATCAACGCTTCACGCCTTAGCCGGCCAGTCATGGGTTTCCTCATGGGCATCGCGGGCCCAGCGGTAAAATGCGTCGTAGAGCGCCATGCCGGCTTCGAGCTGAGCGAGATCGTCGCGATACATGCGCGACAGGCCGAGCGAGGCGGCCAGAAGGCCGGCAGCCTGCGGCGCCAGATCGTGGCGGTCAGTGTCGGCGCCGCGCACGATTTGAGCAAGCCGCAGCAACGGCTCGGTCTTCAGGCCGAATTCCTCCACCATCGTATCGAAGGTGCAAGTGTCGGAGCGATGGCTCCAGAACACACCGTCAATGTCGAACGGCGTCGCGCCGAACCGCTCGGCAACCAGCGGCACTTGCGCCGGCTCGACATAGAGGAACACTGCGTCGCGATCGACGAAGCGGCGGATCAGCCACGGGCAAGCAATGCGATCGATCTTTGGGCGCTGGCGCGTCACCCATACGGTCCTGCCCAGCGCGTCGCGCGGCGGCATGATTTTTGCCGGAACGACCGGCGCGCCGGCGTCGCGCCAGGCGAACATGCCGCCTCCCAGCAATTCCGCCGCAATGCCGTTGCAACGCAGGAGCGCTGCGGCGCCCTGGCTGAGCTTCAGGCCCTTCTGGCAGACGACCACGACCTTGCGCCCGGCGAGCCTTGGCGCCAGCGCTTCGATCTCGGCAAAGGGGTGCCGGATCGCGGTCGGGATCAAGTTGGGATCAGCGGCAAAATCCTCGTCGATGCAGACATCGACGATACCCGGGCATTCAGGAAGCCCGATCAGGCGCACAAGTTGAGCTACGGTGATTTCAGTTGGTGACGGCATGGCGTCCTCCCGCAAGTTGGGGTTAACGGACGCGAGCTTTGGGCTGCCGCCTCACGGGGCAGTCGCCGCCCCATGCATGCATTGTGGCGGAGGACGGGGGGCTGTGTCAATCGCGCCAATCGCCACCGCCGTGCGCTTGCCGCCGCATCGCAATCGCGATAGCAGCATCGCCTTGGCCGGCCAGTTTTCGAGGGCCGGATTTCGAGGCGACAAATGGCCGACACGGCGATTTCTGATCCGCGCGCTTCCGCTGGCGACACGGCGATTGCCGTAATTGCTGCCGTCAGTTTCTGCCACATGCTGAACGACGTGCTGCAGTCGATGCTGTCGGCGATCTACCCGATGCTGAAACAGGATTTCGGGCTGGATTTCTGGCAGATCGGCCTGCTGACCTTCACCTTCATGGGCACCGCTTCGCTGCTGCAGCCCGCCGTCGGACTTGTCATCGACAAGCGGCCGATGCCCTATTCGCTTCCCGCCGGCATGGCATCAAGCCTCATCGGCCTGCTGCTGCTGGCTGAGGCAACGGCTTTCCCAATGCTCCTACTCGGCGCCGCGCTTATCGGCGTCGGTTCGGCGGTATTCCATCCGGAAGCGTCGCGAGTGGCGCGCACGGCCGCAGGCGGCCGCTTCGGCATGGCGCAATCGTTCTTCCAGGTCGGCGGCAATTTCGGCCAAGCCATCGGTCCGCTGCTGGCGGCCTTCATCGTCGTGCCGCGCGGTCAGGGCAGCGTCTCCTGGTTCGCGCTCGCCGCCCTCACCGGCATCTTCGTGCTATGGCGGGTCGGCCGCTGGTACGAGCACCACCGCCGGGCGTCTGCGACCCACGCAAGACCTGCCCGCGCACGGCCTTTCGGCCGCGGCAAGACCGCCTTCATCCTCTTCGTGCTGATGCTGCTGGTCTTCACCAAGAACATCTACACGGCCGCCATATCGAGCTACTACACCTTCTACACGATCGAGCGCTTCGGCCTGTCGATCCAGTCAGCGCAGGTCATGCTGTTCCTGTTCCTCGGCGCGATCGCCCTGGGCACCGCGCTTGGAGGCCCGGTCGGCGACAGGATTGGAACCAAGGCGGTCATCTGGTTCTCGATCCTCGGCGCGCTGCCGTTCACGCTGGCGATGCCCTATGTCGATCTGTTCTGGACCGGTGTCCTGTCCGTCACCATTGGGCTGATCATCGCGTCGTCCTTTCCGGCGATGGTCGTCATGGGACAGGAGCTGCTGCCCGGCCGCGTCGGCATGGTCGCCGGCATCTTTTTCGGCTTCGCCTTCGGCATGGGCGGCATTGCGGCAGCCATACTCGGCGTCATCGCCGATGCCAGAGGCATCGAATACGCCTACTGGCTGTGCTCCTTCCTGCCGTTCATGGGTCTTCTGGCAGTTTTTCTGCCTGATCTTCGGCATCGCTAGCAGTATGGTCCTTGGTCTATTCTCCGCGGGGTGACGCCGATTTCAGCGCTGGACGAGTTGCCTGCGGTATCGCCGAAGCGCCGCGTCCTGCGCGTTGGCAAGACCGTTGCGCGGGTGTTCGGCTACTGCCGCGCAAATGCCTGGCCGCTCTTCGTGGCCGCCTGGTTTCCCTGCGTTCTGGCAACGCTCTGCCTGATGGTGCTGGCCGTCGTTCTTTTCGCTGATCCGGAACAAGCGCCCAGCTGGCTTCTGTCGCGTGGTTTCGATCCGCGCACCTGGCTCTCGCCAATCGTTGCCGCGCCGTTTTCGGCCATGGTCTTTGCGTTCGTTTTGGACCGCATGGCAAACAGGCCCGAGCACGGCCATGTTGTCGTCAGGCGCGGCATCGAAAACGTCAAATGGTTCGATGTCCCCGGCATGCGTTTCGAGATCGACAAGCGGATACTTCTGGCGGCGCTGCTTCTCGCGGTGATCCAGCTTCTCTGTGGCTTTGCAATCGCCAGCGAGCACAAGCTGCTTGTCGCCAGTCTGCTCGCCATGCATGGTCCGCCGCTTACCGCTGAAGACGCTGCACCTTGGGCATCCGCACTGGGAGCCTTCAACGTGCTGGTGCGCGGGTTCTCGCTTTTCCTGGCCTATGTCCTTGCCGGTGACTTCCTGTGGAAGGGATCGTTCGATCCTGCCGGGTGCTGGCGGGCGTTCGACGGCAACCGCCTGCGTTTCATCGCCGTTATGTTCATCATATTCGCGGTCGTCGCCATACTCGAATACGGATTTGTCCTCGCCGCGGGCCTGATCCTGATCCCGAGGGATGGCGGGGCGCTTTCCTTCCCGAGTCTCATGCTGACACACTTCGGATTGAGATTGCCGTTCGACCTCCTGCATCTCGTCTTGTCGGCCGCGGCAGTCGGAACAGTTCTCGGCGCATTGCGACCGCATGGCATCGCAGCAATCGGTCCGACGGCAGCGTGATGCTGTGGCGCACGCCGGAGCGCTTGGAGTTTCCCGGAAAAAGACCGTCCATCTACTCAGCTATATCTGGAACCTTCCAGCGTGGCGTTCCAACGATCCGCCCGCCTTTGGCCGCCTTGAAATAGGTCACAGCGAGATCCTCGTCACACATCGCGGAAAGATAGATTTGAATAGACCCACCAAGCTCCGTGATCGGATAGCGCCTGGCACACGCCTGGCCGCGAGTTTCATAGCGGCGCTTTTGCGCGACCGTCATATGATCGAAGAAACCGGCCTCGCACTTCTTCACGACAATTTCCGTCATGTTGGCGTCGCCGCTCGACCCCCAGGCGCAAGCCTCATGCAACTTGTGAGCCGCGACGCATTCCGGCGCGGCTTCGATATCCTCCAGTTGGATCGGCGCTTGCCCCTTCGGACACCGCGCCTCTTCCGCGGGTGCGGGCACGACGAACGCAAGCCAGATCAGAATCGTGCAACCAATCCGCATGTCGAACTACTACGCCGCGACCCCTTGATGGAGCAATCGAGAAAGAAAGGACGTGCCATCAGTCTCGGCTAAGGCGGTTGGTCCCAGTATCGGCATCGTATAGTGGTGAAAAGCCAGGCATCGTCATGCCAGGTTCTTCTGTGGAGGTCGGGCGGATGCGGCCAGCTGCGCCGTTCGTTTTTGCGGCGGTTACGATGGCAGCGACAAGCGCGCATGCCGGGCCATATTGCTACGAGTGGAACGAAGCCTATTCGCAAGGGGATGTCGCGCAAACCGCGGCGACACATCAAGCGTGGATCGTGGCCCATATCCCGGGCGATATCCTTCAGGCGCTCAACGCGAAGGGCGACGCCGCGGCCCGATCCCGCCTGGAGGCGTTGGAACGTCTTGTCCTGAAAAATTGCGAACTGCACCTGACGCTGCCGGTGGCAACGGTGCTTGACGACCTGGCGACGAACTATCGCTCCGGCGGAATTCGAAATCTTTCGATAAGGATCGAAATCTGCCGAGGGCCCGAACGCCCTGCCGACCAGCGCGAGCCGGTGGCCCGCAAGCCTGGACTCTGCTTGCGACAGTAGCAGCCACCTGCCCTTGCGCATGGCCGCCCCCTCCCCTATAAGCCCGCCACCCGCGCGGACACCCTTGGAGGCGCCGCGGGCGCGCTGTTTTGGCGCGATCAAAAACCAGATCTGCAAGGATATCCCATGGGCCACCAAACCTACGAGCTCAGGGCCGAATTGCGCGATCGGGTCGGCAAGGGGGCCGCCCGGGCGCTACGCACCAAGGGATTGGTGCCGGCCATTATCTACGGCGACAAGCAGGCGCCCCTGCCGGTCTCCGTCTCCCGCAAGGAAGTGACGCTGCGCCTCGGCGCCGGCGGTTTCCTGACGACGCTGGCGACCCTCGACGTCGACGGCAAGAAGCACCAGGCCCTGCCAAAGGCCTTTGAACTCGATCCCGTCCGCGACACGATCCTGCACCTCGATTTTCTGCGCGTTTCGGCGGATTCGCAGGTCGTGGTTCGAATTCCGGTGCATTTCATCAATCAAGAGCTGTCGCCTGGCATCAAGCGTGGCGGCGTTCTCAACATCGTGCGCCACGAGATCGAGGTGGTCTGCAGGGCGATGGCTATCCCCGAGTTCATCGAAGGCAGCCTGGAGGGCCTGGAGATCGGCAATTCGCTGCATATTTCGGCGATCAAATTGCCCGCAGGCGCCAAGCCGACGATTACCGGGCGCGACTTTACCGTCGCCACTGTCGCCGGCTCGATGGCAATGAAGCCGGAGGAAGAGGAAAAGCCGGAAGTCGAAGCAGCGGAAGTGCCGGCGATCGCGCAGAAGGCGCCGGAAGGCGGCGAGCCAGCCGCACCCGGCAAGGAGGCAAAGGCGGCGCCTGGCGGCAAAGAAGCGAAGGCGGCGCCTGCAACGGCAACAAAAGCCGAAAAGAAGTAACCCCGGGCGGCGTTTTGCGCCGCTTCGCCATCGTCGCGGAGGTCGCGGGCCGTGCTCATTATTGCCGGATTGGGCAATCCCGGGGTCGGATACGCGCGCAACCGCCACAATATCGGTTTCATGGCGGCGGGCGAAATCGCCCGCCGCCATTCGTTTTCGCCCTGGCGCAAGAAGTTTCGCGCCGAGATCGCCGAGGGCACGCTCGGCGGACAAAAAGTCCTGCTGCTGAAACCGCAGACCTTCATGAACCTGTCCGGCGAAGTCCGTCGGCGAGGCCATGCGGTTCCACAAGCTCAATCCTTCCGATCTCATCGTCATCTATGACGAACTCGACCTGCCTGCCGGCAAAATGCGGATCAAGACCGGCGGCGGTGCCGGCGGCCATAACGGCATCCGTTCGATCGACGCCCATGTCGGCAAGGACTACCGCCGCGTGCGGCTCGGCATCGGCCACCCGGGCGAGAAGACGCGCGTCACCGGACATGTCCTCGGCGATTTTGCCAAGGCCGACCGCGAGTGGGTGGAACCGTTTCTGGCGGCGGTCGCCGAGCATGCGCCGCTGCTCGCCAAGGGCGATGATTCGAGTTTCATGAACAAGGTGTCGTTGGCGATGGCGCCCGATAAAACCACCGTCGAAGCCGCACCGACAAAGGCGAAAAGCCATATCCACCAGGCGCGGCCAAAGCCGGCGCCGCAATTGCCTCATTCCGGACCGATGGCGGCAATCCTGCGCAAGCTCCTCGGCAAGGGCGAACCCCAAAGCTGAGCGTCCGCGGCATTGCACCGCCGTCCTCACGCACCATATCCAGAAGAACGGTGGGCCATCGCAACTCGCGATTTGCCGTCAACAGCTATGCCAGCCAGAAACAAGCCGAAAACCGTCCAATTGGGCAAATCGTCGGGTAGGGGAGCGATCCGAGATCGTTACGCGCGCCACATCATGCGGCTCGCCGGGGCAGACGCCAAAACAAGAAATGGGCGGCTGCGCGACGCGTTCGCTTCGGTTGCCCGTGAGGATTTCCTGCCGCCGCCGCCGTGGAAAATCATGCCCACGCGCCTGATGTTCGGATTTTCCACCTCCAACCCGCGCCATCTCTACCGCAACGTCCTGGTTGCCATCGATCCGGCGCGCGGCATCAATAACGGCGAACCGGCGCTGCATGCCGCCTGGCTTGCCGCGGTGGCCCCGAAGCGCGGCGAACGCGTCTGCCATATCGGCGCCGGCGGCGGATATTATACCGCCATCCTCTCCGAACTGGTCGGCGAAAGCGGCCGGGTCGAAGCCTACGAGATCGTGCCGGAACTGGCTAAGATGGCGGCAAGCAACCTGACTGACCGCCGAAACGTCAAGGTGCACGGCTGCGATCCGGCGGGCGTGGAGCTGGGGCAATTCGACGTCATCTATGTCAATGCCGCGGCGATCGCGCCTCCAGTTCAATGGCTGGATGCGTTGAAGCCGGGCGGCCGTCTGATCTTTCCGTGGCAGCCGGGCGACGACGTGGCGGTCGCGATGCTGGTTCGGCGCATGCAACGCGGGTTTTCGGCGCAGCCGTTGATGGGTGCCTGGTTCATTCCGCTTGCCGGTTCCGATGCGCAGTGCCGAAGCAGCGGGGCGCCGAGCCGACACAGCGCAAAGCTGATCTGCTCGCTTGTGCCTGCCCGGGACCGTGAGCCGGACGACACTGCCATCGCCGTTTACGACGATGTCTGGTTTTCGAGTCGTCCGCCGACCTGAAATCTCAATACGGGCAATTTGCAATTGCCGAATCGAAAGACAGATGATAAAACACAGGAACACGAACTTCGTATTCTGGTGTGCAACAACGGACCGCGAAGATGAAAAACGTCACGATCTCAATGGACGCAGGTCTCGCCCGCCGCACACGAATTGCTGCCGCGGAAGCCGGAATGAGCGTTTCGAAATACATCGCTGAAACGATTGCCGAGCGATTGCGCGGCGGCAGCGGCGACGACGGACGCCGCAACCGGCAACGCGAAGCCATGGAGCGAATCCTTGCTGGACCGAAATGGAACGTGATGGAAAACGGCCGCATGCCGACGGCCGAAGAACGCAATGCCCGGCGCTAAGGTTTTCATCGACACAAATATACTGCTCTATTTTCACGATCGCCGGGATCAGGCAAAGGCACACCATGCCGCGCAGTGGCTCCGCCGCCTTGCCGATACCGCGGCAGGATGCGTGAATCTGCAGGTGCTGAACGAGGCCGCCCATGTACTGCTTCGCAAGAAATGGTACGATGCGCCAGCGACAGTCCATTCGATCATCGACGACTTCGCTACTCTCGGCAACGCGCCGGTCACGTGGCCTGAAGTCCTCCTAGCTCGCATTCTCCACCCGCGCTTTGGCTACTCATGGTGGGACTGCCTCCTGCTCGCCTCTGCGCTCGAACTCGGTTGTAGCCATTTTCTTTCGGAAGATTTACAGGACGGCCAGCGGATCGAAGCTGGCTCAGGCGCCAGCCTGACCATTGTCGATCCCTTTGCACATTCGCCCGAGCACATCCTCGTACCTCGGTAGGAATTTCGAGATCATGGGTTTCAGATGCGGCATCGTCGGTTTGCCGAATGTCGGCAAATCGACCCTTTTCAACGCGCTGACGCGGACCGCCGCCGCGCAGGCGGCCAACTATCCGTTCTGCACGATCGAGCCCAATTCCGGTGAGGTCGCGGTGCCCGACGCGCGCCTGGGCAAAATTGCCGCGCTCGCCAAGTCGAAGCAAATTGTCCCGACCCGCATCGCCTTCGTCGACATCGCCGGCCTGGTGCGCGGCGCTTCGAAAGGCGAGGGCCTCGGCAACCAGTTTCTCGCCAATATTCGCGAGGTCGACGCGATCATCCATGTCGTGCGCTGCTTCGAGAACCATGACATCACGCATGTCGAGGGCCGCATCGATCCCGTCGCCGACATCGAGACGGTCGAGACCGAATTGATGCTGGCCGATCTGGAGTCGCTTGAACGCCGCGTAGAGCAGAGCCGCAAGAAAGCAACCGCAAAGGACAAGGAGGCCATGGCCGTCCTGCCGGTCATGGAAGCGGCGCTGGCATTGCTGCGCGACGGCAAACCGGTGCGCAGACTTTCAAATTCTGATTCCGCCGAAGAATCCAGAATATTGAAATCGTTGAACTTGTTGACTTCTAAACCAGTGCTTTATGTCTGCAACGTCGCCGAAGCCGACGCTGCCACCGGCAATGCCTGGTCGGCCGCCGTCGCGACCCGGGCCAAGGCGGAAGGCGCCGGCGTCGTCGTTATTTCGGCCGCCATCGAGGCCGAGCTGGCACAATTGTCGGAATTGGAAGCCAGGGAATACATGGCGGCGATCGGCCTTGAGGAGCCCGGCCTCGACCGCCTGATCGCCGAGGGCTATCGCCTGCTCGGCCTCATCACATTCTTTACAGCGGGGCCGAAGGAATCGCGCGCCTGGACCGTGCCGAAAGGTGCCCGGGCGCCGCAGGCGGCCGGTGTCATCCACACCGATTTCGAACGCGGTTTCATCCGCGCCCAGACCATTGCGTACGGCGATTTTGTTGCGCTAGGTGGCGAGGTTGCCGCGCGCGAAGCCGGAAAGGCTCGCGACGAAGGCAAGGAATATGTCGTCGCCGACGGCGACGTGATGCTGTTCAAATTCAATAACTGAGGGCGGGCACGCCGGCGCGGCGTGTCCGCCGTTCAACACTGCCTACTGCGCCGGCCCCTTCCAGGCAGAGAGCGCATCGATCTTGAGCTGGCGCCGTTCATCGGGCGATTTCTTGTAGTCGCTCAGGAACGGCGCCGACTTCGAACGAGCCGTATTCCGGATTGGCGATGAAGATCCAGTCGTGGGCGATATGGGCCATGTTCTTTTCCAGCGACGCTGCCCTGTCGGCCTCCGACCCGGACGCATCGTCGGTGAAGTCGCCGTAGTTGTCGCCCAATACCAACAGCACGCGATAGTCCTTGGCGACAAAGGCAAGGCGCGTGCCCTTCGTGGAACCCCAATCTTCCTTTTCCTTGTTCAACAGGAAAGTGTCGACGTTGCCACCCATCGGGAAGCCGAGCGCCTCCGCGTTGGCGCGGGTGTCTTCTTCCTGAGACGCCGCCCGGTTCGTGACATAGAAAATTTTCACGTCCTTGGAATCGGCATATTTGAGGAACTCGACAGCGCCGGGAACAGCTTTTGCCTCGCGCGCCTTGGTCCATGCGTCATAGGTCTTGCCGGAATAGTCGGTGCGGGCCTTGATCAGCCAGTTTTCGTAAGCACCATTGTCGAATAGCGTCTCGTCGATGTCGGCGATGATCGCCACCGGCTTGTCGCCAGCATCGGTCTGGTTGAACGCGCTCCAGTTCTTGTCGCCGAGCGCCTCATCGAGCCTAATCTTCGCGAGTTGGAACGTCGCTAGCGTGTTGGCCTTGTACTCGACGGAATTGGACACCCACAGCGTGGCGTTAAGCAGATCGTTCTGTGGCACCGGATCGGCGGCTGATGCCGGAATGGTCAGGGCGGCCAACGCCGCAGCGGTCAGCAACGCGGAATATTTCTTGCGCAACATGTTCGATCCTTTCGAATTTCACTGCCAGCTTATCGGTAGAGGTTGGACCCCGTGCGGCAAGGCGAATCGCCGTACCGGCTCCAGAGCTGCCGGAGCGCTATCCAGACGGATTTCAAATGCGGCTTCATCCGCGCCAAGACCATTGCCTATAAGGATTTTGTTGCGCTAGGTGGCGAGGTTGCGGCCGGAAAGGCACGCGACGAAGGCAAGGAATATGTGGACGGCGGTGTGATGCTGTTCAAGTTCAACACCTGAACGCTGGCAAGGGAGGCGCCCGATGATCAGGACCTATCGTCTGGCGGAAAACCGCCTCCAGGCGCTGAACGGCGGCGCCATGCTGGCGACAGCGGATGCGCTGTCGCCCGATGTCGTCTGGCTCGACGTCACTTCGCCGACCGCAGAGGAAGACCGCCTGATCGAGCAGGTCCTCGGCATTTCGCTGCCGACCCGCGAGGAAATGGAAGAGATCGAGGTCTCATCGCGCCTCTACCACGAGGACGGCGCCGAATTCATGACCGTGACCGCCGTCGTCCACATCGACAGCGAACAGCCCGAGACGACGCCGATCACCTTTATTCTGAAGGGCAATGTGCTCGCCACTGTCCGCTATGCCGAATCGCGGGCATTTGCCAATCTCGTTGCCCGCTCGCAAAAGGCCGGCGCGGTGCAATGCGACGGCGGCGAGCAGATCATGATGAGCCTGATCGAAACCCTCGGCGATCGTATGGCCGATGCACTCGAAGCGGTCGGACGCAACATCGACGGCATCTCGCGCGCCGTGTTCCGCCGCAAGCCCGGAGAGAAGGTCTCCAAGACCACAGAGGAATTGCAGTCGATCATCGAAAAGATCGGGCGCGACGGCGATCTGCTGACCAAGGTTCGCGAGAGCCTGGTCAGCATCGCCCGGGTGCTGACCTACCACACGACGATCGAACTCGGCGACAAGCGCAAGGCCAAGGACGCGCGAGTGCGCGCCAAGGTGCTCCACCGCGACACGGTGGCCTTGACCGACCAGGCGACATTCCTGTCGAACAAGATCAATTTCCTGCTCGACGCCACGCTCGGCCTGATCAACTTGCAGCAGAACCAGATCATCAAGATTTTCTCGGTTGCCGCCGTCGTGTTCCTGCCGCCGACACTGGTCGCCTCCGCTTACGGCATGAATTTCCGCAACATGCCTGAACTCGACTGGGTCTGGGGCTATCCGGGCGCGATCGTGCTGATGGTCGTCTCGGCGATCCTGCCCTACATGTACTTCAAGCGGCGCGGCTGGCTGTAGCAAATCCGTCCCCAAACCGCGCTAAGCGGCGTCCGTGCAACTTTCTTGGGGACGCAGCCATCAAATGGAGGCGGTCATGAAAATCGGCGTTTTGGGTACGGGAATGGTGGGCGACGCGCTCGCCACGAAACTGGTCTCGCTCGGCCACGACGTGATGATGGGCGCACGCGAGAAAGCCAACGAAAAAGCTGCCGGCTGGGCCAGGAAGGCCGGGTCAAAAGCCAGTCACGGCACGTTTGCAGAGGCGGCGCGGTTTGGTGAGATCTCCTTCATGGCGGCCAACGGCGCTGCCGTGATCGAGGTCGCTCGGCTTGCCGGCGCCGAAAATCTCGCCGGCAAGATCGTCGTCGACGTGACCAACCCGCTCGATTTTTCCAAGGGCATGCCGCCGTCGCTGCTTGCGGAATATTCCAACACCACCTCGCTTGGCGAAGAATTGCAGAAGGCGCTGCCGAAGTCGCGTGTCATCAAGGCACTCAACACCATGAACTGCAACCTGATGGTCGATCCCGCCCGCGTTCCGACGCGGACCGATGTTTTCCTGTGCGGTGACGACGCCGGCGCCAAGAAGGCGGTGCGTGATTTGCTGATTTCGTTCGGCTGGAAAGACCCGATCGATCTCGGGGCGCTGTCGGCGGCGCGCGGCACCGAAGGGTTGATGCCGTTCTGGCTCAGGATGTGGGGCGTGCTCGGCACTTCGGACTTCAACTACCGCATCGAAAGGGCGGCCAAATGAACGGCCCAATGCATAAAGACAAGCGAGTTGCCGTGGTCACCGGCGCCACGCGCGGGCTCGGCCTGGAGACTTGCCGCCAGTTGCTGAAACAAGGCTATCACGTGGTGCTGACCGGACGGGAAATGGCCGGCATCGATCGCGGCCTCTCGGCGCTCGGCAAATCTGCCGACTGCGAAGGCCACGTCCTCGATGTCGCCAACGATGCCTCCGTCGATACCTTCTTCGCCTGGCTCGCCAAGACGCACGGGCGCATCGATGTTCTGGTCAACAACGCCGGGCGGACTTATGGCGGCTGGAGCGCCTCACTTGCGGATTCCGATGCGGCGACAATGGCCGAGGCGATCGACAACAACGCGCTCGGTGCCTGGCGAATGATCCGCCACGCCGTGCCGATGATGAACAAGACCGGTTACGGCCGCATCGTCAACGTGACTTCGGGAATGGGCGGGCTGACCGAAATGGGCGGCGGCTCGGCGCCCTACCGGATTTCCAAGACCGCGCTCAACGCCGTCACACGCATCGCCTCGCACGAGGCCAAGGGCGACGTGAAGGTGAATTCGGTCTGCCCCGGCTGGGTGCGCACGGACATGGGCGGTAAGTCGGCGGCGCTCAGCGTCGAGGACGGCGCCTCCGGTGTTGTCTGGGCCGCTACGCTGCCTGGCGGCGGCCCGAATGGCGGCGTGTTCCGCCATGGCAAAGCGATTGCGTGGTGAGGCTCAGGCCGCCGGCGGCAGTCGCTGGCGCAGGCCGTTGGGCAAACGCGCCAGAAACGCGCGGCGCAATTGGCGCCAGCCGGTGCCGAGCATCAGCACGATGACTCCGACGGCAAGGATGGCGAAGGCAGAAAGGCTCGAGAATTCGAGGCCCGCCTTCCACACCAGCGTATAGATGGCGGCGCCGAGCGAAATGAGCCCGGCGGTGACGAAAGCGCGCCGGTCGATCAGGATGCCGATGCCCATCATCACGGCAACCAGCGCAACGGCGACGACCGCCTCGTAAATGCCCGGTTCGCGCGACCACCAGAAACCGCCCTGCCAGCCGAGCGTGACGCTGAAGCCGGCGTAAAGCAGCGCCGGCGCCGTCACCAGATGCAGCCAGAACGCGACGTCGGAGCGTCTCGTCACCCGGTTGCGATCGCGCAAGTCGAAACTCATCGCTACCGTGAACAGAGCCACCGCGCAGGAGAGCGCCAGCAGGCCGAGCCACGGGCCGCCAGCCGCTAACACGTCCTGGCCGCCGTCGCGGTTGGCATCCATCAGCGCCGCGCCGAACATGAAAAAAAACACAAATACCATCGCGATGATCGCCGCCAGCGCCACCGGCACGCGGTAGCGCCAGTAGAATGGCGCCAAGATTACCGGCAGGAGCAGGAACACAAGACTCCCCGTCGCCGCCTCGCCGCGCTGCTCGAGCGCCGAATTGGCCAGCGGAATTATGATTGCCGCCGCCGAGATCGCATAGGCCACCGTCAGCGCAAAGGCCGGCAGAGCGAGCTTCTGGCGGCGGACGAGGAATTCGGCCAGCACGATGGTCGCGATTAGGACGCCGACCGCGCCGTCGGCGAGACCGATGCGGATCGGCGCGACGCCCCACAGGCCGGCAAGAGCGGCAACGACGCCGATGGTTATCAGAACATCGTGGAAACCGCGCACGAAGCGCGGCGCCTCCGACAACTCTTCCGGCTGGTAGGGCTCGTTATCGGTCGGCCGATCGAGTTCGCCGGCGCCGGCCGGCGATTCGGCGAACATGGCCAGCAGCCGCTCGCGCTGGCTGGCGCTGATAACACCGCCAGACGTGGCTTCGGCCAGGACCTGTTCAGGCTTTCGCATCGGTTGTTCCCGTTTCGCAGCGCCATGCTGCATGTCAGCCGCAGGCGGTCAAGTTGCCCAAGCTGCCAGTGGGCATTGATCTCAATCATTTGTCGGACCGAGCGCGATTGCTAGGCTTTGCCATGGATAATTTGGTACCGCACGCTGACGCAAGGCTGCGTCGCACGCTGAGCCTGCCTTGGCTGGTTTTCTACGGCGTCGGCGTCACCATCGGCGCCGGAATATTTGCGCTGATCGGCAAGATCCTCCTTCAAGCCGGCGACGCCGCGCCGCTGTCGTTTCTCGTTGCCGGCGTCATTGCCGGCGCGACCGGCGTTTCCTACGCGTTGCTCGTGCGCGTCTATCCGCTGGCCGGCGGTGACGCGGTATTCGTGGCACGCGGCATCGGTCCGCTTTTCGGCCAGTTGACCGGCATCGCGGTCACGGCAACCGGGGTGATTTCGAGCGCGGTCATCGCGCTTGCCTTTGCCGGTTATGCCGGCACGCTGGTCGCCGTTCCCGAGCCGGTTCTCGTCGCTGGCGTCATCCTGTGCCTGACCGCGATCGCCATTTGGGGCGTGCGCGAAAGCATCGCCTTCGCCGCATTGATCACGATCCTGGAGGTCGGCACGCTGATCGTCGTCATCCTCGCCGGCATGCCGCTGCTCGCCAAATTGCCGCCGGCGCCGACGATCTTCGGTCTTGGCGACGGCCTTGGCGCGCTCGCCCCGGCGCTTTCGGGCGCATTGATCGCGTTCTTCGCCTTCATCGGCTTCGAGGATATCGAAAACCTGGCCGAGGAGACGGTTGCCCCCGAGCGCACGGTGCCACGCGCGATCCTGTGGACGCTCGTCGTTACCGTTGCCATCTATTTTGCTCTCGCGCTGGTCGCCATTTCGGCCCCCGACCGGGCGGCAATCGCGGGCTCACCGGCGCCGGTCGCCATCCTGTTCGAGCAGACCACCGGATTGGGTCGCGCGCCGATAGCCGCTATGGCGGCGATCGCCATGATCAACGGTATTCTCGTGCAGATTCTCATGGCCGCGCGCACGCTGTTCGGCATGGCCAATGAGGGGCTGGTGCCGGCGTGGTTCGGGGCGGTCCACCGCTCGCGCCTTACGCCGGCCCGCGCCACGATCGTCGTTTCGGCATTGATCCTGGCGCTGGCATTCGCCTTTCCGCTAGTGCGGCTGGCCGAGGCGACCAGCCTCGTCGTCCTTGCCGTCTTTGCGATGGTCAACCTGTCTCTCTATGCGCTCGGCGCGCGCGGCGTTCATCCATCGCTGCAACGCTGGCGGTATTGGGGAGTGTTCGGCGCAATTCTGTGCCTGGCGATTCTCGGCTGGAACCTATTGGCCCAACTCGGCCCCCCCTGACCGCCGAGCATGACCGCCAGAGATAGACCATCGCCTTCGCGGAAATTTCATTTGCCGCGGCGATGTCGGCATCGCAGTCTTAGTGCCGATGAACACACAGACTCACGTGCTGATGGGCGCGGCGATCTTCGGGCGCAAGGCGCCGCCCTTGGCATGGGCAGGCGCGGCCGGCGGTCTGATCCCTGATTTGCCGATGTATTTCATCATCGTCACCTTGCGGGCGCTAGGCTACGGTTTCGACGATATTTTTCGCCGCCTCTACTGGAGCGACTGGTGGCAGATCGCCAACGCCATCGGCCACAATTTCTGGCTATGGGGCGGTTTGGCGGCCAGCTCGGCGTGGCTCATGCGAAACCGGGCGGACAACCGGCCGATCACGTTGACCTCTTCGCCGTTCATTTTCGCGCTTTCGGCTTCGGCACTGCTGCATTCGGCAATCGATTTTGCTTGCCACCGCGACGACGCGCACATGCATTTCTGGCCGATCAGCGAATGGCGATTTCGCTCGCCGCTTTCCTATTGGGATCCTGCGCACTACGGCAACTGGTTCGGCCTGTTCGAGGCCGCCGTCGGCATGATTGCCGCAATTGTCATTTTCCGGCGCTATTCGTCACGCCTGGTGCGTGCGGCAACGCTGGTGGCGATGATCCTCTACATCGCAGTGCCGGCGTTCTTCGTCTATTCGATCTCGCACCACCAGATGTAACGCGCCGAAATCACTTCGCGGCGCAGGTGCGGATACCAAGCACGCTGTAAGCCGGGCACCATCCAACGAGGCCCGTCAGCAGCGGAATGACGCCGATCAGGGTCCATATCCGCCAGCTTGCCTCCGGATAGACGAAATACGCCGCCAACAGGCCAGCGCCGATGACGATCCGCAAGGATCGGTCAAACCAGCTTTCGTTTACAGTGAACATGGAAAACTCCTTCGCTTACATTAGCCGTTGCTAACATATGCGAGGAGGCACCCTGCGAATTTGATCGGAATCAAATGCACGTGCGTTCGGCGCTGATGCCGGAGTCGCGCGTACAGGCCCGACCGCCTCGACCGATCAGGCGCTCTGTTCCTTCAGTTCCGCCCAGACCTTCTTCTTGGTCAGATACATCAGCGCGGCAAACAGCAGGAGGAACGCCATCACGCGAAAGCCAAGCGCCTTGCGCTCGACCAGTTTCGGCTCGGACGCCCACATCAGGAACGCGGCAACATCCTTGGCGTACTGATCGACAGTCTGCGGGGCGTCGTCGCTAAATTCGACCAGACCGTCCGACAACGGCGGCGGCATTGCCAGCACCGCGGCACCGGCGAAATACGGATTGTAGTGGCCGCCTTCCGGCACCTCGAAACCGGCCGGCGGGTCCTCGTAGCCGGTCAGCAGCGAATAGATGTAGTCCGGGCCGCCTTCGGCATATTGCGTGAAAACATCGAACACGAAGGTCGGAAAGCCGCGCTCGATGCCGCGTGCCTTGGCGAGCAGGGAGAAGTCCGGCGGCGGCGCGCCATTGTTGGCGGCGGCGGCTGCTTCAGTGTTGGCAAAGGGCGAAGGAAACCGGTCGGAAGGGCGGCCCGGTCGATCGAACATGTCGCCACTGTCGTTGGGCCCGTCGTGGATGGTGTATTCGGCGGCAAATGCCTTGATCTGATCTTCGCTGTAGCCGAGCGCCGCGAGGTCGCGGAAGGCGACCAGGTGCATCGAATGGCAGGCAGCACAGACGTCCTTGTAGATTTTCAACCCGCGCTGCAATTGCGCGATGTTCCAGTGGCCGAAGGGTCCGGCAAAGCTCCATTTGACGTGCCTGGGATGCTTGAGCGGGAAATGCGGCAACGCCGCCTCCTCGGCCGCGCCGGCACCGGTCGTGGCCGCGACTGCAAGCAGCGCCGCTCCGGCGATCGCGCCAATGAATTTGCCCATGTGCATGGCTGAACGTCCCCGAAAGCCCTTCATTCTGCCGCCAGTGGCTGCTTGGCCGCTATCTGTGGCTGCTTGGCCAGGACCGCATCGGCAATAGACGGCGGCACCGGATTGGTTTTTTCGACCCACCCGAGCCAGGGCAGGATGACAAAGAAGTGGACGAAATAGTAAATCGTCAGGACCAGCGAGAGCGTCGGATAGATGCCTTCCGGCGGCTTCGAGCCGAGCCAGCCGAGACCGATGCAAACCGCCAGGAAAATCCAGAAGAACTGGCGGTAGAGCGGACGGTAGCTGGCCGAGCGCACCTTCGAGGTATCGAGCCAGGGCAAAACAAACAGCACGAAGATCGACGTGAACATGGCGATGACGCCGCCGAGCTTGGAGTTGATCAGCACGACGTTGGTGAAGGGAATGGAGATGTTGAAGGTGATGGCGCGCAGGATCGCGTAGAACGGCAGGAAATACCACTCCGGCACGATGTGGTTCGGCGTCTTCAGCGGGTTGGCCTCGATATAGTTGTCCGGATGGCCGAGAAAATCGGGAATGTAGAATACGAACCAGGCAAACAGCAGGAAGAACATCACCAGCGCGAAAGCGTCCTTGAGAGTCGCATAAGGCGTGAACGGCACGGTCTCCTTGCGGAAATTCTTGACCTCCACTCCGGTGGGGTTGGTTTGGCCGGTCACGTGCAGCGCCCACACATGCAGGACGACGACTCCGGCAATGAGGAACGGCAGCAGGTAGTGCAGCGAATAGAAGCGGTTGAGCGTAGCATTGTCGACGGCAAAGCCGCCGAGCAAAAATTCCTGGATGCTGTTGCCGACCCAGGGAATCGCAGAGAAGAAGCCGGTGATGACGGTGGCGCCCCAGAAACTCATCTGGCCCCAGGGCAGAACGTAGCCCATGAAGGCGGTGGCCATCATCAGCAGATAGATCAGCACGCCAAGGATCCACAGCACTTCGCGCGGATTCTTGTAGGAGCCGTAGTACATGCCGCGGAAAATGTGGATGTAGACAGCGACGAAGAACATCGAGGCGCCGGTCGCGTGCAGCCGGCGCATCAGCCAGCCGTAGTTGACGTCACGCATGATGTGCTCGACGCTGTCGAAGGCCATGGTCGAATTCGACACGTAGTGCATGGCCAGCACGACGCCAGTCAAAATCTGGGCGACCAGCATGATCGAGAGAATGGCGCCAAAAGTATACCAGCCGTTGAGGTTACGCGGCACCGGGTAGGCGACGAAGGAATCGTACACCAGGCGCGGCAGCGGCAGGCGCTGATCGAGCCACTTCATGAAGCCGTTGGTCGGCTGGTAGATGGAATGTCCCTGGCTCATGCTTGGAATCTCCGTCCGCTCAGCCGATGCGCAGCGTCGTGTCGCTGATAAAGGACAGCACCGGTATTTCGAGGTTGCGCGGCGCCGGGCCTTTGCGGATGCGTCCGGCGGTATCGTAGACCGACCCGTGGCACGGGCAGAACCAGCCGCCGTATTCTCCGGCGGTTCCGAGCGGGACGCAGCCGAGATGCGTGCAGACGCCGACCATGACGATCCAGTTTTCCTTGCCCTCGCCCGCCGACCGGTTGGCGTCGGTGGCCGGCTGGTTTGCCGCCAGGTTATCGTTGCGCGCCACCGGATCCTTGAGTTCTTCGAGTTTGGTCGCCTTGGCTTCCTCGATTTCCTTGTCGGTGCGGTTGCGGATGAACACCGGTTTGCCGCGCCACTTGACCGTGATCGCCTGGCCGGCCTCGACGGCGGAAATGTCGACTTCAATAGACGTCAGCGCCCGCGTCGAGGCGTCGGGGTTCATCTGGTCGATAAAAGGCCACGCCGCCGCCACGGCTCCGACCGCGCCCATCGCGGCGGTAGCAACATAAAGGAAATCCCGCCGCGTCGGTTCTGCTTCCGCCGCCATTGCCATCGTCTTTTTGGCCATGCCTGCCCGTCCCGTTGCCCTCGCCAGCCGTCTTCGTCCCCGATCCGGCGCCGCGCTCAACCGGCGGCGTACCGCGTTTCGGCAGGATCGCAAAATCGGCCTCTCCTATCCTGTAGTTGGCGGGCTTGTCCAGCCGCGGCAAGGCCATTTGCCACTATGTCGCGGCGGAGATTCGCGGCCTGGCGGCCGTTGCATTCACGCGACGAGAATCGCCACAAACCGGCAATGCCCGCCCCGATCCTGCAATTGCGCGACATCCGACTTACCTTCGGCGGCACACCGCTGCTGGAAGGCGCCGGCTTCCAGCTCGAAGCCGGCGACCGATTGTGCCTGGTAGGCCGCAACGGCTCGGGCAAATCCACGCTGTTGCGTATCGCCGCCGGCCTGGCGGAGGCCGATTCGGGCGAGCGATTCGCCCATCCAGGCGCAACCTTGCGCTATCTCGCCCAGGAACCCGACATCGGCGGCCACGCAACTGCGGCCGCCTATGTAGAGGCTGGCCTCGGCCCGTCCGACGACCGGTTTCGGGCGCGCCAATGGCTCGACGAACTCGGCATCGACGAATCGCGCGATCCCGCCTCGTTGTCGGGCGGCGAATTACGCCGCGCGGCGCTCGTCCGCACGCTCGCGCCCGACCCAGACATCCTGCTGCTCGACGAGCCGACCAATCATCTCGATCTGCCGGCCATCGAGTGGCTGGAAGCGCGGCTGGCAGCAAGCCGCGCGGCCCTCGTCGTCGTCAGCCACGACCGCCGGTTTCTCGAGCGACTGTCGCGCAAGACGATCTGGCTCGATCGCGGCCGCACGCGTGTCCTCGACAAGGGCTTCGGCGAATTCGAAACCTGGCGCGATGAAATCCTCGAGGCCGAGGCGGCCGAAGCCCACAAGCTCGGTCGCAAGATCGCCCGCGAGGAACACTGGCTGCGCTACGGCGTCACCGGCCGACGCCGCCGCAACCTGCGCCGCCTCGAGGAATTGGCGCAACTTCGCCGCAAGCGGGCAAACCTGCGCGGACCGACCGGCCTTGTCCAACTGGCCGGCAACGGCCAGGGCGCAACAGCCAAACTGGTCGCGGAACTGGTCGGGGTATCGAAGCACTTCGGCGAGCGCGAAATCGTCTCTGATCTGTCGCTGATCGTGCGGCGCGGCGACCGGCTCGGCATTGTCGGGCCGAACGGGGCCGGCAAGACGACCCTGGTGCGACTGCTGACCGGCAGGCTGGAACCGGACAAGGGCAGCGTCCGGCTGGGCACCGGACTGGAAATCGTCGCCATCGACCAGGACCGCGCGTCGCTGTCGCCGCAGCGTTCGCTGCGCGACACGCTGACCGACGGCGCCGGCGACACGCTGACGATTGCCGGCAAGCCACGCCACGTTATCGGCTACCTTCAAGACTTTCTGTTTTCGCCGGAGCAGGCCGGCACGCCGGTCGCGGACCTGTCGGGCGGCGAACGGGCCCGGCTGATCCTGGCGCGCGGACTGGCACGGCCCTCCAACCTGCTGGTTCTCGACGAACCGACCAACGACCTCGATTTGGAGACGCTCGACATCCTGCAGGAGTATCTCGGCGACTATCCCGGCACGATTCTGCTGGTCAGCCACGACCGCGATTTTCTTGATCGCGTCTGCACCAGCGTCGTAGCCAGCGACGGCGACGGAACCTGGCGCGAATATGCCGGCGGCTATTCCGATATGGTGACGCAGCGCGGATACGGCATCGTCGCCGGCGCCAAACCGGCTGCGCTGCGGGCGGCAAAGTCAACCGCCGACCAGGCGCCGACGGGCGAGCGGCGGGCGTCCAAGCTGACCTACAAACAGAAGTTCGCATTGGAAACGCTGCCAGGCGAGATCGCCCTGCTGCGCGATGATATCGCCGCCCTCAAGCACGAACTGGCGGACCCGGGACTCTATGCCCGCGACCGCACGCGCTTCGACGAGATTGCCCGCCGGCTTCATGCCGGTGAGCACGAACTGCTGGCCAAGGAAGACCGCTGGCTCGAACTGGAAGTACTGCGCGAGGAACTGGAGCGTCAAGGCGCGGCCAGTTAGCCATCCTCAGGCCGTCGAAATCAGCCACGTGCCAGCGACAGCAAGGGCCGCGCCGATCCAGGCGCCTGGCGCCGGCCGCTCGCCGGTATTGTACCAAACCAGCGGCAGGATCAGCGCCGGCGACATCGCGCCCAGCGTCGAGACGACCCCGACCTTGCCGCCCGACAGCGCAAACAGCATCAGCGTCACGCCGAGCGCCATGGCCAGAAAGCCGCTCGCCACCGTCAGCACGGCAATGCGCCGCGTCATGGCCGCCTTGGCGCGCGAATAGGCCGGAAACACCGGATAGACCGCATAGAAACACGCAACGGCCGTGCCGACGCGCAGCATCGCTACCGTCGCCGGATCGGCGCCGGCTGCCATCACCGGTCGCAGGATCAGCGAACCGGAAGCCTGGCACAGGCCCGAAAACAGGCCGATTGCGACACCAACCCAGAGCGGCCCACGAACCGATTCCCATTGGTGCAGTTGCGATCGACGCTTGCCGAACACGATGGCGAGCAGAACGCCGGCAAAAGCGGTCGCGACGCCAAGCATTTCCTGTCCGCTCAAGGTCTCGCCGAGTACCGACCAGCCGAGGATCACGGCCATCGGCGCATTCGACGAAAACAGGATCGAGGTGCGCCGTGGGCCGAGGCGCGCCATGGTCAGGAAGATGGCGGTGTCACCGACGAAGATGCCAACAATCCCCGAAAGCGCGATCGGCGCCAGGGTTGCAGTTTCAAACCCATGCCAGGAACCGGTCACCGCGACATAAGCGGCGAGCATGATCAATACAATCGCCATACGGATGCGGGTGAAGCTCACCGCGCCGAGATGGGCGACCGGCGTCGCCGCCAGCACGCCGGTGATTGCCCAGCAAAACGCTGCGCATACCGCAGCCAGTTCGTAGATGCTCATGGCCGCTCACATTTGCCCGTCACATTTGCTTGGGCAGATACGCCCATACCAGCACCGCTGTCGCCAGCAGCAGGCACGCCAGCACCCAGAAGGCGCCGGAAAAGCCGAAGACCATGAAGGCGAAGACATAAGCGAAAGGCGGCAGCAGTTCCGAGGCGTCGAGATACGTGCGGTAGACCGTCGTCATCTGCGGCCGCTCGTGGATATGAACGGCGCGCAGGAACGGGATCGGGCCGAGACCGTCAAGCATCGAGATGAAGAACGCGGCGGCGACCATCATGGCTCCGGCCACGATCGGTTGGGGCGTGCCAAATACTCCTGCCATGAAGGTCCATACGGCACCGCCGGCAAACGCAATGGAGATCATCACGCGCAGCGAATATTTGCGCGCCCAGCCGGTGACGAGCAGGTTGTTGAGCAGCATGGCATTGCCGGCGGCAATGGCGATGCCGCCGGCGAGCGAGCCGACCTTGCCCTCGACCATCAGGATCGGGACATAGACAAAAAACGTCACCCAGAATGAAGAGCGGGCAAAAGCGATGAACCAGGCGAGGCGCAGCCGCGGCTGCGAAGCGAAGCGCCCGATGAACGCGAACGGATTCGGCGGCAGCGACTTCGCCGGACGTATCGGTCCTTTCTCGGTCAGCCGCAGGTACCAGAAGGTCGCCAGCAGGGTCGCCGAGCCGGCGACCGGCAGGATCGCGGCCGTCCATATGCCGTAGGCGTTGTAGAGCATGATGCCGCCAAGCGGGGCGAAGATCCACGCCAGCGTCGAAACGGCGTAGCGCAGCGGCTCGGAGCGCACCAACTCGTGCTTGGCGATGTAGTCCATGATGTAAAGGTTGAGCGTGATGTTCAGCGTCGCCGCGCCGAAAGTGCGCGCCAGCATGCCGAGACCCTGGCCGATCTGCGAATCGGTTGCGAGCAGCAGTCCGCAGGCGGCGATGCTGATCGCGCCAACCGTATAGCTCCAGCGCCGGGAAATGCCGCGGATCATGAACGGTATGGCGAAACTCAGCGACAGCGCCGCCAGCGACACCGTCGTATAGAGCCAGCTGACGTTTTCCTTGGTTGCAAACAGGTCGTAGGCGTGGATCGGGATGACCGTGGCAACCGAGGCACGTGCGACCGATTCCACCAGGAACAGAAGCGCGAACGCCCAGGCCGCATTGGCCGGTGTCGCCGAAATCCAGACAGGGTGACGAACGTGAAAGGCCAAGGGAAACGCCCGAAATGGCGAAGAACGGAACCGCGAGAATTGCCTGTTCCGGGCTTGGGCGTTTAGTCGGAAAGCGACGAAAATCAACCGGATATTGCTATTTGACGAGATTTTCGCGCGTGCATGCGGCCACTTTGGCGCTCGCCTGCTCAGGCCAAATCGCCCGACCCGGAGCTATGCACGAACTGGGACGACGATCATTCGGAATCCTGCGCGAACTTTCCGGCGGTTAGAAACTGATACGATAGCGGATGTGTCCATCGCTCTCGACATACATGTCGTAAAGACCACGCGCTCTCTTGTTCTGTTCGCCGGTGTGCCAATAAAGGCGCGACCATCCGCTCTTCTTGCAGAGGGAAACGAGATCGTCCATCAGGGCCCGGCCAACGCCCTTGCCGCGTGCGGCGGAATCGACGAACAGGTCTTCCAGATAGCAATCGCAGCCGCGAACCCATGTGCTTTCATGCGTCAGCGACAGTGCGAAGCCCATCAGCTTGCCATCGACTTCCGCAACGCGCATGAAGATTGCCGACACCGGATCAAAAACCCGGCGCCATGTTGAATTGGTAATGTCGCCATCGATCGCGACTTCGTAGAAGGCGAGGTAATCCTTCCAGAGTTCGCGCCAGCGCGCTTCGTCTTCCACTCTCGCATCGCGGATGGTCACGGTCATCTCATTCCCCTTAGGCGCCCGCTTTGTCGAGTTTGCGGGCGCGCTTGTGGGTGAGCGCGCGTTCTTCGGTGCCGATCCGGACGGCGAGAACGAGCGCATTCAGGATCGAAAATACGACCGCGATCCACCAAAGGCCGAGCACCATCGGCGCGACGAAAATCTCACCGACGACCACCATATAGTTGGGGTGCCTGAACCACCGAAACGGCCCCGAGACGACCAGAGGCGCGTCGTCAACGATGATGCGCGTCGTCCAGTGCTCGCCGAGGCTGGCGATCGTCCACGCCCTAAAGACCTGAAGCGCCGCGAAGACGGCGAGCATCGGCCATGAAGGAGTCCGGTCGTAGCCAGCCGCGCAGATGGCGACCAGCCAGGCAACATGCAGCGCGATGATCAGCGGATAGTGGCTGGCACCCACTTCCACGGCACCGCGGGCGAGCGCGCGGCGCGTATTCCTCCCCGCGATTACCAGTTCAAGCAGGCGTTCGCCGATGAGGAAACCAAGAAAGGCGACCGCGATCGGATTAAGCTCAGGCATATTGCCGGTCGGCGCGCCTGTTCGTTCGGCTCGCCTCGCGCGGCGCCACGGCGCCAACCATCAGCGGCAGGAAGGAAGCGGTAAATCCGGGGCCCAGCGAGGTCATCATCATCTGCCCAGATTTGCCGTTCTCGATCACCTTCTTGAGCACGAACAGCGCCGTCGGCGACGACATGTTGCCGTAATCGCGCAGCGTTTCGCGCTCCGCGTCGAGCGCGCCTGGCGCGAGGCAAAGCGACGATTCGAGCGCTTCGAGAACTTTCCTGCCGCCCGGATGGCAAACAAAACGATCGAGCGACCCGCGCTCGATACCGGCTTTTTCCAGCGCACCGCCGGCCGCCTTGGCGAAAAAATCACCCGCAAAGTCCGGTATCGACCGGTCGAAGATGACGCCAAGGCCGGTGTCGTCGACGTGCCAGCCCATGATGTCGAGGGTATCAGGCCATAAATGCTCGTGGCCCTCGCCGAACGCAACGCTCGGCAGCACACCGGCGCCGGGCCGCGTCGACAGCACGGCGGCGGCGGCACCATCGCCGAACAGCACAGTGGCGATGATGTCGGCTTTTTCGAGCCGGTCGGTGCGGAACGACAGCGTGCAGGCTTCGAGCGCGACCATCAGAACATTGGCGCCCGGACGCGAGCGCGCTAGCGAGGCGGCGATGGCCAGCCCGGTGACGCCGCCGGCGCAACCGAGGCCAAATACCGGCACCCGCCGCACGTCGTTGCGGAAGCCCAGTTCCTTCCAATTCAATGCTTCGAGCGAGGGCGTGGCGATGCCCGTTGACGAAATCGTGACGACGAGGTCGATGTCGCGGCCGGCCAGGCCGGCAAGTTTCAGTGCCTTGGCCGCGGCATCGGCAAACAGTTTGTTTGCCCCGAGCAGGTACTGCGAATTGCGGTCGGACCAGCTTTTCGTATGTTCGAACCAGTCTGGCGGGGCGACCGAATAGCGGGTTTTCACGCCGGAATTGATGAAACTGCCGGCCATCCGCTCGAAATATTCGTATTTCGGGCCAAGGATGCGGCGGGCGGCTTCAAGAACCAGAAGCTGGGGAAGCTCATAAGGCGGGATAGCCGTGGCTAGCCCGTTAAGGAAGACTTGCATACCCGTTCCGGTCCCCGCAAAGCGATTTCACTATGTCGGCGGCGCTAATGGCGGTCAAGCCAAGGCGGCAGGGCGATTCGATGCGGCCACCCGCGAGATTTGGCTACGCAAACGTGGCCCCAAGGTGGCGATGGGTGGCGGCCCGGCCGCTTCGATGGTAGGCACGCCCGGCAGAAAACCAGGTACGAGAACGGTCGTGACCGACAAATACGCGCAGGCGACGCAGCTTGGCCGGGCGACGGCGTTGCCGGCTTCGCCCGACGAGGCGCTGATCGAAAAGGTCTCCAATTCGCAGACCGACATCGATTATCTGGTCCGCTTTACCGCGCCCGAATTCACCTCGATCTGCCCGGTGACCGGTCAACCGGATTTTGCCCATCTGGTGATCGACTATGTTCCCGATGTTTGGCTGGTCGAATTGAAATCGCTGAAACTGTTCCTCGGCTCGTTTCGAAATCACGGCGCCTTCCACGAGGACTGCACGATCATGATCGGCCGGCGCCTGGTTTCCGAAATCGCGCCGCGCTGGCTCAGGATCGGAGGCTACTGGTTTCCGCGCGGCGGCATGCCGATCGATGTTTTCTGGCAAACCGGCAAGCCGCCTGTCGATCTGTGGCTCCCCGACCAGGGCGTGGCGCCCTATCGCGGCCGCGGCTAGGTCACGCGCTCGCCGAGATAACCGCCCGACTGCAATGCCCACATGGAGCCGTAGTGGCCGCCGGCGCGCACGAGTTCGTCGTGGGTTCCCTCTTCGACGATGCGGCCGGCGTCGAGCACGATCAGGCGATCCATCTGCGCCAATGTCGAGAGCCGGTGGGCGATTGCGATTACGGTCTTGCCGGCGATCAGGCGATCGAGGTTCTCGCGGATGGCCGCTTCCGATTCGGAATCGAGCTGCGATGTCGCCTCGTCGAGGATCAGGATTGGCGCATCGCGCAGGATGACGCGGGCAATCGCGATGCGCTGGCGTTCGCCGCCCGAAAGCTTGACACCGCGCTCGCCGACGCGCGCTTCGTAGGCCGGACGGCCGGCGGCGTCACGCAGCCGCATGATGAAGGCGTGGGCATGCGCCTGCTTCGCCGCGGCGACAATCTCGTCGGCGGTGGCGCCGGGCCGGCCGTGAGCGATGTTGTCGGCGACCGAGCGGTTGAACAGCGCCGGATCCTGGTGGACCAGCGAGAAGCAGGCGCGCAGGCTGTCCTGCGTCACCTTGGAGATATCCTGGCCGTCAATCAGGATCTGGCCTTTCTGCGGCTCGAAGAAGCGCAACAGCAGGCTGACGATGGTCGACTTGCCGGCGCCGGAGACCCCGACGATGCCGAGCTTTTCTCCGGGTGCGATGGTGAGGTTCAGGCGGTCGATGACGCGGTCGCCGCCGTAGTCGAATGTGACGTTGCGAATTTCGATCCTGCCGGCGGAAAACCGCAGCGGCTTTGCTTGCGACGCATCGACGAGGCCGATCGGCTGGGCCACCGTCTCCATCGTGTTCTGCACAGTGCCGACTGAGCGAAAGAAGCCGTTGAGATTGCCCATCAGACGGCCGAGCAGCAAATTGAGGCGCAAGGTCAGCGCCAGGCAAAAGGCGACCTCGCCGCTGCTCACAGCGCTTTTCAGCCACAAGTCGACGGCGAGCGCGGCAATCGCCGCCATCATCAGGCCGGAAATCGCGGTGAGGCAAATGCGCACGCCCGACAGTTCGCGGGTGAATGATTTCAGCGCCTCGTACTGGCGCTCGAAAGCCGGCCGCACATGGTCGGATTCGACATCGCGAGAGGCGTGCAGCTTGACGAGTGCGATATTAGCATAGGCATCGACGATGCGTCCCGACAGCACCGAGGCGGCCTCGGCGGCGTCTCGACCACGCTTGCGGATACGCGGCACGAAATAGGCGGCAATCGCGACGAAGGCGACGATCCAGACCGCAATCAATCCACCGAGACCGGCATTGAGCGAGACGAGCAGGCCGAAGGTTGTGGCAGCGTAAACGACGACAAACCAGATGATCTGGAGGAGCGCCACCATCATGTCGCCGGCGGCCATGCCGCCCTGCATCACCTTCTGGGCGATACGGCCGGCGAGGTCGTTGTGGAAATAGGAAAGCGATTGGGCGATGACGTGGCGGTGGCTCTGCCAGCGCATCAGCGTGAAAAAGCCCGGCACAATCACCTGTTCCTCGATCAGGGCGCCATAGGCGATGACCAGCGTGCGCAAAACCGCGATGACGGTGAGCATGAACAGCAACTGGCCGCCATGGCCGGCAATGAGCCCGTCCCAGCCAAGCGAGTTGGCGCCGCTCGCCTTGGCGGCAGCGAGGATGTCGACAATTTGCCCGACAAAAGCGAACAGACCGGCCTCGACCACGGCGTTGACGAAGCCGTAGACCAGCAACGCCACGAACGCCCATCTCGTCTGGCCGACATAGTGCCAGACGAAGGGCAACAACCGGTCGGGTGGCTCGTAATCGGGGCGCGCGGCGAACGGATCGATGCGGCGTTCGAAAAAGCGGTAGAGCGGGTCGAACAGTTTCACTCGGCCGCGCCCCGCTCCAAAGGAACGACATTGTCGGGCAGGCCAATGAAACCACCCGACTGGCGCGCCCACAAATCGGCATACAAGCCGCCGCGGGCGACCAATTGCTGATGGGTGCCTTCCTCGACGATGCGGCCGCTATCCATCACGACCAGCCGATCGAGCTGGGCAATGGTCGAAAGCCGGTGGGCGATGGCGATCACCGTCTTGCCGGTCATCAATTCGAACAGGTTTTCCTGAATTGCTGCCTCGACCTCGGAATCGAGAGCCGAGGTTGCCTCGTCGAGCACCAGGATCGGTGCATTTTTCAGAAAGATGCGGGCAATCGCGATGCGCTGGCGCTGGCCACCGGACAATTTGACGCCGCGCTCGCCGACATGGGCGTCAAGCCCGGTGCGGCCCTTCTGGTCTTCGAGGTTCTGGATGAAATCCCAGGCCTTGGCGCGCCGGGCAGCTTCGACGATCTGAGGATCGCCGACGGCCTCCCGACCATAGGCGATGTTATCGCGTATCGAACGGTGCAGGAGCGAGGTATCCTGCGTCACGACGCCGATCATGGCGCGCAGCGAATCCTGCGACACCGTCGCGATATCGACGCCGTCGATGCCGATCGTGCCGCCTTCCAGATCGTAGAAGCGCAAGAGCAGGTTGGTCAGCGTCGTCTTGCCGGCGCCGGAGCGGCCGACAAGACCGATCTTCTCGCCGGGACGGATCGAAAGGCTGAGATTTTCGATAACGCCGCCTTCCCTGCCGTAATGGAAGCGAATGCGGTCGAATTCGATTGCCCCCTTTGCGACCGCTATGCCCGGCGCGCCGGTCTTGTCGACGACCTCCTGGGGCGTACCCATCATCGTCATGCCATCGTGAACGACGCCGATGTTCTCGAACAGCCCGGAAACCTCCCACATGATCCACTGGCTCATCCCGTTGATGCGCAGCGCCAGCGAGATCGCCACGGCAATCGCGCCGACGGTCACGACCGCGCCGAGCCACAGCCAGATCGACAGCGCGGCAATGGCGAAGACCACAAGGCAGTTGTTGAAATAGATCAGTGTCTGGAACAGCGTCACCAGCCGCATTTGGCCATGCACCGTTGTCAGGAACGCTTCCATGCCCTCGCGGGCATAGGAGGCCTCGCGCCCGGCGTGGGAGAACAGCTTGACGGTGGTGATGTTGGTGTAGCTGTCGACGATGCGCCCGGTCATGGCCGAGCGGGCGTCGGCCTGGCGTTCGGAAACGTCGCGCAGTTTTGGCACGAATACGGCGATCAGACCGCAATAGATTGCCAGCCACATGCCAAGCGGCAGCGCCAGGCGCCAGTCGGAGTTGCCGACGAGCACGATCATCGACAGGAAATAGACGCCGACGAAAACCAGGATGTCGGCAAGCTTCATCACCGCTTCGCGGATCGCCAGCGAAGTCTGCATCACCCTTGTGGCGACGCGACCGGCAAATTCGTTGGAGAAGAACTTCATCGACTGGCGCAGCAGATAGCGGTGCATCTGCCAGCGCGCGATCATCGGATAGTTGCCGAGCAACACCTGGTGGATGACCACCGAATGAAACAGCACCAGCAGCGGCAGGACGACCAGCACGACCGCCGCCATGAAGGCGAGCCACGGCCCTTCGCGCTCCAGCAGCGTGGCGCGGTCGGCGGCGGACAGCCAATCGACAAGCTTGCCGAGGAAGCCGAAGACCGAAACCTCGATGACCGCCAGCGCCGCCGAAAATACGCTCATCAACGCGATCCACGGCCAGACGTCGCGCGAATAGTGCCAGCAGAAGGCGACCAGGCCTTGCGGCGGCTGCGACGGCTCTTGCGCCGGATAGGGATTGATCCGGCGCTCAAAGAACGAAAACATGACGATTCTCCAAGAGCCTAGATAGGGCGGTCCGACTGTTGCTGGCAATGCCGACCCGGCCGCCGGCAGCGGCCGCGGGTGATTTTCCCTGCCCCGCGTGGCAGAAATACGGGCAATGATCGATCTTGCCCTCTACGAACCCGATATTCCCGGCAATTGCGGAACGCTGATGCGGCTCGCCGCCTGTACCGGCACGGTGCTGCACATCATCGGCCCCGCCGGCTTCCGCATGGACGATACCGCGCTGAAACGGGCTGGCATGGACTATGTCGAACTGGCCTGCGTCTATCGCCACCTCGACTGGCGCGCTTTTCAGGAATGGCGGCTCGGCGAAAACCGCCGCCTGGTGCTGTTGACGACCAAAAGCGCGGACAACTATCTCGATTTTGCCTTCGCGCCCGGCGACCTGCTGGTGCTCGGGCGCGAATCCTCGGGCGTGCCGTTGCGTGTGCGCGAGGCCGCCGACGCCGCGATCACGATTGCGATGGTCCCCGGCGCGCGATCGCTGAATGTAGCGATCGCCGGGGCGATGGTGCTGGGCGAAGCGCTCAGGCAGCTTGGCCCGCCCTTGCCATGACGGCATCGTAGTTGAGCCGCATCAGGGCGATGACATCCTCGACGTCGGCGTCATCGCGAATCCGCCGCGCCGCCGGGCCCTGCCGGTCCGGGAAGATCGGATGCTCGACGATGCGCCCGGCCGCCTTCAATATTCTCCACAGCTCCTTTGCGAAGAAGAAATGCGCGGCGCTGTCGCCGTGCAGGTGACCGATCTCGCGTCCTGCGACCTTGAAGGCGAACTCGCCACGGTGACCGAAGCCTGCGGTAACGCCATCCCAGGCGATGACTTGCTCGGTGATGCGCTGGCTCGGTGACAAATGCTCGACCATGGTACTCTCCTTGTTTGCCGGGACTCCTGTCGGCATTTCGGTTGCCATGCCCCCAAAGATAGAAGTTCAAGTTAGCTTGAGATCAAGGCCCGATCACGATATTCTTTCGGGCATGATCACAACCATCAGCATCGGCGAAATGGCACGGCGTAGCGGGGTCGCCGCCTCGGCGCTGCGGTTTTACGAAGAACGCGGCCTGATCGGATCGGAACGCGCCGGCTCCGGCCATCGCCGCTTTCCCCGTCACGTCTTGCGGCGTGTCGCCTTCATCGTGTTTGCGCAGCGCATCGGCCTGACGCTCGAGGAGATCGGCATCGAACTCGCCAAACTGCCGGAAGGCCGGACGCCGACGCCGGCCGACTGGCGCCGGCTGTCGAGCGAATGGACAAGCCGCATCGATGCGCGGATCAGCGAACTCGAACGGCTGAAATCGAGCCTGACCGAGTGCATCGGCTGCGGCTGCCTGTCGCTGGATCGCTGCCGCCTGTCCAACCCCGCCGACCGCGCCGGCGCCAACGGCCCCGGCGCCCGCTATTGGCTCGGCGACCGGAAGGCGGGCTGAACGGCGTGTTGACGGCGACGGCCGTTGACCATTGGGGCCGGCCGGCACTAAACGCTTTGCGAGGCGGAGACGGGGAGCGCTGATGTACAAATTCCAACCGAATGTGCCGAAAAGTCCTTCGCCCGATATCGAGGCCAAGCAGCGCGCGGCTGTCGCCTGGTTCGACGCATTGCGCAACCAGATCTGTAGCCGTCTCGAACTACTCGAGGATGAATTCCCCGGCAACGGCCGCCAGCCGCGCGCCGGCCGCTTTACCCGCAGCGAGTGGCAGCGCGATCGCGGCAAGGGCGGCGGTGGCGTCGCCTCCGTCCTTAACGGGCGCGTGTTCGAAAAGGCCGCGGTTCACGTCTCCACCGTCTACGGCGAATTCTCGGAGGAGTTCCGCGGCCAGATCCCCGGCGCCAAGGACGATCCGCGCTTCTGGGCATCCGGCATTTCGCTGATCGTGCATCCGCTCAATCCGCATGTGCCGACCGTGCACATGAACACCCGCATGGTGGTGACGACCGGCAACTGGTTCGGCGGCGGCGCCGACCTGACGCCGATGCTGAGGGACCAGCGCAAGCAGGAGCATCCCGACACCGTGGATTTCCACAAGGCGATGAAATTCGTCTGCGACAAGCACGAGCGCGTCGCCGATTATGCAGCCTTCAAGCGCTGGTGCGACGAATATTTCTTCCTGCGCCACCGCAACGAGATGCGCGGCATCGGCGGCATCTTCTTCGACTACCTGCACTCGCCGGAGGAACAGGGCGGCTGGAACGCGGACTTCGGCTTCGTGCGCGATGTCGGGCGGGCTTTCAACGTCATCTATCCGGCGCTGGTCAAGCGCAACATGAACAAACCGTGGACCGAATCCGAGCGCGAGGAGCAGCTGATCCGCCGTGGCCGTTATGTTGAGTTCAACCTGCTCTACGATCGCGGCACGCTGTTCGGGCTGAAGACCGGTGGCAATGTCGAATCGATCCTGTCGTCGATGCCGCCGGTGGTGAAGTGGCCGTAGGCCGGATCGCCGATATTCTCGGCCACACGCCCGATTGACGCCCCATTCGGCGGTACCATGTAGGAGTTCTCAGGCAAACTTCACAAAGGAGGAAAAAATGAAGGAATTCCAATGCGGAACCCTCGTCCCCGGTTGTGAGTGGCAAACGCAGGCGGATGAAGACGCCGAAATCGTCCGCCGCGCCGTCGAGCACATGAGAACCGCCCACGGCGAGACCGTCATTCGCGAAAACATGGTCGACAATATCAAGCGCCGCATCAAGCCGGCGCGGGCCGCCGCCTGACGCTGCCGATTTGATTCAAAGGGAGCCGCCAAGTCGCTGATTTGGCGCGATATCCTGAATCAATCGCCGTTGCCGGACGGCGGCCGAATATGCGCCAGAAGCTCGGCCTTCGTACCGGCAAAGCCGCCATCGATCCACGAGGCTTCGAGGCGCGCCAGTTCTGCGCCAAGCGCCGTGCCGGGTGTGTAGCCAGCGACGAGGAGATCGGCACCGGCCAACGGAAATTTCGGACGGTCCCACGCCAGCACGCAGACGAGCAATTGCTTGAATTGGTCAACTCGCGGGCCTCCGCGATCGAACGCATTCGCCCGCGCCGCGGCGACAGAAATTCTGTCGTGGAGGCCGCGTCCTGGATCAGCGTAAAGCTGGCGAGCGAGCATTTCTACAGAAGTGTCCGGCTTTGGTTCTGGCGCCGCTGCAAATCCGGCAAACCGTTCGCGTTCCGCATTCGACAGTTTCCATCGCGTCGCGATGGCCTCCGCCGTTTCCGCCTTCGGCGGGACAATTGCCATTAGTCGCAACAACGGATCGGGAGCGAGCGCAAGTTCGGCTTCGAGTTTGACCAGACCGGCAAGCGCATCGATGCCCCATTTGGCGCTTTCCGGCAGCACTTCGCCGAGCACGCCGCAGGTGCGCATCCACAACAGCGCGCGCGCCGGATCGGGCGCGGCGAGCAGGCGCTTCATTTCCTTCCACACACGTTCGGCCGAAAGGCCGGCGATTTTTTCGCGCGCGGCAGCGCAGGCTTTCAGCCCGTCAGCGTCCGGGCGGCCTTTGCCGTACCAGGCAAGGAAGCGGAAAAATCGCAGGATGCGCAGATAGTCCTCGGCGATGCGGGCCGATGCTTCGCCGATGAAGCGGACCCTGCCAGCGACGATGTCGCCATGGCCGCCGAGCGGATCGAACAGGCGGCCGGAGCGGTCGCAATAAAGCGCATTCATCGTGAAGTCGCGCCGCTCGGCGTCAGCTCTCCAGTCGGTGCCGAAGCGCACCGTGGCGTGGCGGCCATGCGTCTCCACGTCCCGGCGCAAGGTCGTGATTTCGTAGCCGCGGCCGGCGGCAACCGCCGTCACGGTTCCGTGTTCGACCCCGGTGTCAACCGCCTTCAGTCCGACCGCCGTGAGCGCCTTGGTGACTGCGGCGGGAATGAGCGTCGTCGACAGATCGATGTCCTCGACCGGCTCGCCCAAGATCGCGTTGCGCACCGCCCCGCCATTGACCCTGGCCTGCCCACCGGCCGCTTCGATCGCATCGAACACCGCCTTGAGGCCCGGCGTGGCGAGGAAGCGGCGTTGCGCCGCATTGAGGGTCTGCGGTGCACTCATCGGGCGAGGCGATCGCCGAGAAGGACGATCATTCCGGCCGTGACGCCCCAGATGTAATGACCCTCATAAGGAATCTCGTAGAAATGCCGCTTGCGCCCATTCCACATCCTGCTGCCCATCCTGCGATTTGTCGGATCGAGGACGAAATCGAGCGGTACCTCGAAAACATAGTCGACTTCGACGGGATCGGCTTGAAAGCGGGCTTGCGGCGAAACCAGCGCCACGATTGGCGCGATGCGATAGCCCGAGCCGGTCAGATAGTCCGGCAGGCGGCCAATGACGGTCGCAAGTTGCGGATCGAGGCCAACTTCTTCGCGCGCTTCGCGAAGCGCGGCGGCCTGCGGGCTGGCGTCGTCTTCGTCGATCTTGCCGCCCGGAAACGCCACCTGGCCGGAATGGGAACGCAGGTTGTCATGGCGCTTGGTCAGCAGCAGGTTCAGGCCATCCGGCCGTTCGATCAGGCCGACCAGGACCGCCGCCGGGCGATGTTGCAGACGAACGATATCATCGCGGTATTGCGGGTTGGCAAGGAAATCGCCGGACGGTTCGCCGCCCTCCCAGGAAAGCCGGTGCGCGGCGGCGCCAAGAAGCGACGCCCTCGTCCAGGTGCGGTCCGCCGGGTGCGCTGCGGTCATGAGCGGATGTGCCGGCATCGACTGCGCATCATCATTGGGCAACGCGGCGCGCCAGTTCGTCGGCCGGCATGATGGCAAAGACAGCGCCGCCAGACCGGACGGCAAACATCCTTTGGCCGTCGATCATGATTTCCTCGCCGTGAGCGATCAACTCGTACATCACGGGACGCGCCAACAGTGCGTCGAGCCGGCCGCGAACCCGCACGTACGGCTTGATGCCGTCATTGCCGGGCGCGGTGACGAAACGGATCGGATTGTTTGGGCCGGCTTCGACGAGATCGCCAACATTGGTGCGAAACGTGACGACCTGTTCGCCATCGCGCTCGGTCGCATTCATCTCCACCGCGATGAACGGCGCATCCTCGACCGTGATGCCGATCTTCTCGACCGGCGTCACCAGATAGGTGCTGCCGTCGTCGTCCTTGCGCAATACCGTCGAAAACAGCCGCACGATCGGCATTCGCCCGATCGGCGTGCCTAGATAGAACCAGGTGCCATCGCGCTTGATGACGATGTCGAGATCGCCGCAAAATGGCGGGTTCCAGCGTTCGACCGGCGGCAGGCCGCGCTTCATCTTGCCCTGCTGCTCGGCCCTCGCCCGTTCGATCAGCGCGCCAAGGCCGGCCAGACCGCTGCCCGCATCGGACCGCCCGGCACGTTCCCGCGGCGCTGTGTCCTTCCTGCTCGCTACGTTAATGGTCATGGCCCGATGATGCTTGCCAGTGGTCGAATCCAGTCCGAAAATAGACCCCCCGCCCTGTTTAGCAAGCGTGGCGCAATCGGCGTCGAACTGTTCTATATTGGATGTGGCGAAGCGGGCTTGAGTTGAATTCGGCCACAATTGGCCCATGCTGGTGTCCCATGCTGGTCGGCTGTCAGGACTGGCTGGGAAACGGAGAGAGTTCATGTCGGCAATCGAACGCACAATGACCAAGGCCGAGGAGAAGGCGGTTGTCGCCGCGGCCGAAGCCGCGCTCGGCGAGATCGCCGGCGTGCGCCACGCGGTCGGCACGGTGATCTACGGCCAGGATGACGTCGTCGAGCGCACGCTCGTGACCATCCTTTCCGGCGGCCATGCGCTGCTGGTCGGATTGCCTGGGCTGGCAAAAACGCGTCTGGTCGAGACGATCGGCATCGTGCTCGGCCTCAGCCAGCAGCGCATCCAGTTCACTCCCGACCTGATGCCGGCCGACATTCTCGGTTCCGAGATCCTGCGCCAGGACAGCGAGGGAAACCGCTCATTCCAGTTCGTCAAGGGTCCGATCTTCACGCAGGTGCTGATGGCCGACGAGATCAACCGCGCCAGCCCGCGGACGCAGGCGGCGCTGCTGCAATCGATGCAGGAGCACCACGTCACCATCGCCGGTAAGCGTTATGACCTGCCGGAACCGTTCCACGTGCTGGCGACGCAAAACCCGCTCGAACAGGAAGGCACCTATCCGCTGCCGGAAGCCCAACTCGACCGTTTCCTGATGCAAATTGATGTCGGCTATCCGTCGCTGGAAGCCGAACGACGCATCGTGTTTGAGACCACCGGCGTCAAGGAAGCAACCGCAAAGAAGGTCCTGACCGCCAAGCGCCTGCAAGAGATGCAGAACCTTGTGCGGCGCATTCCGGTCGGCGAGAGCGTCGTCCATGCGATCCTCGAACTGGTGCGTTCGGCGCGGCCGGGGGCAATCGACGACGTGCTCAACGGCTTTATCGATTGGGGTCCGGGACCGCGCGCCAGCCAGGCGCTGATGCTGGCGACGCGCGCCCGTGCCATGCTGCAAGGCCGGCTGGCGCCGTCCGTCGACGATGTCATCGCGCTGGCGGTACCGGTCCTGCAACATCGCATGCAGCTATCGTTTTCGGCGCGCGCGGCCGAAAAGCCGGTCACCGTGCGCGACGTGATCGCCGAACGCGTCGGCCGGATCGGCTGATGTTGCGGCCGGCCTGTCGGCACGCCCGAACGGCCCAGGAGGGCGCCATATGAGCGTCGGCGTCGCCGTCAAGCGCGAGACCTCACGCCAGACCCTGGCGCGGGCCCGTGCGCGGGCAGCGCTGATCCCGGATTTGCTGGTCGAGGCGCGTCGCGTCGCCTCCAATGCCTTCACAGGCTGGCACGGACGGCGCAAGCGCGGCATCGGCGAGGATTTCTGGCAGTTTCGGCCCTATGTCGCCGGCGAGAACATGACCGCGATCGACTGGCGGCGCTCCGCGCGCGACGACCATGTTTACGTCCGCGATCGCGAGTGGCAGGCGGCTCATACGGTGTGGCTGTGGGTCGATGAATTGCCGTCGATGCTGTTCCGCTCGCGCTATGCCACCGTCGCCAAGCAATCGCGGGCGCTGGTGATCGCGCTCGCGCTGGCGGAACTGCTGGCCCGCGCCGGAGAGCGCGTCGGCTGGCTCGGCCTGACGCGGCCTATCCTCAGCCGGCACGCCACGGAAAAACTCGGCGCGGCGCTGATGGCGACCCCGGCCCAGGTCAACCTGCCCGAACCGCAGGCAATCCAGAGCTGGGCCGAACTGGTGTTGTGCTCCGATTTTCTCGATGCGCCCGAACAGCTGCGCGAGCGGCTCGAACCGTTTGCGCGCAACGGCGCTCGCGGGCATCTGGTGCAGCTCATCGATCCGGCCGAGGAGATGTTCCCCTATTCCGGTCGCGTCGAGTTCGCCGATCCGGAAACTGGCGGCATGTTCACCGCCGGCAATGCCGGTTCGCTGAAAAACGACTACCGCGACCTGTTTCAGCGCCACATCGACGAGGTCCGCCGGGTCGCCCGGTCGCTGCGCTGGAACCACGTGGTGCATCACACCGACCGGCCTGCCTCGCAGGCGCTTTCCAACCTCCACATGCTGCTGACGCAGCCAGACCGCGGAGTTGCTGCTTGAGCGCGCTGGCATTCACCAGCCCGGCGGTGTTGATCGCACTGGCGCTTTTGCCGGCGATCTGGTGGCTGTTGCGGCTGACGCCGCCGAAACCGCAAACCGAAGTGTTTCCGCCGTTCGCGCTGCTCTTGCGACTGATCCGGCGCGAGGAAACGCCGGCGCGCAGCCCGTGGTGGCTGACACTGCTGCGCCTGGCGATGGCGGCCCTTGCGATCCTCGCAATGTCCGGTCCGGTGTGGAACCCGCTGCCCGACCAGCTTTCGGGACAAGGACCAGTTCTGGTCGTCATCGACGACGGCTGGTCGTCGGGTCCGGATTGGCGACAGCGTCAGAAGGCGGCGGCCGAACTGATCGCCAGGGCCCGCGACGCCAATCGCCCCGTAATGCTCGCCGCCGCCGTCGGAGACGGTTCGCCGGTCGGCCTGCTCGACGCCAATTCGGCGCTTGGCCGCCTCGACGCGATGCAGCCGAAGCCGCTATTGGCCGATCATGGCGCGCTCGCCGGCCGGCTGGCGCAGGCCTTTCTCGTTCAAGCCCCCGGTTCAGTGCATTTCTTCTCCGATGGCCTGTCGCACGAAGGAACGCAGGCACTGGCCGAAATACTGTCGAGCGGTCCCGTTGGACCGGTCATTCACCTGTCGGGCCGCAACAAGGCGATGGCGCTGGCCGGCGTGCGCAACGATCCGGAGGCGCTGTCCGGCACCGTCGTGCGCGCACAAGCTCAGGAAGGCTTCACCGAAATTGTCGCGCTCGACGCAAAAGGCCTGCCCGTGGCGCGCCAGCAGGTCGAGTTCGGGCCGGGCGAGACGACGGCGAAATTCCGTTTCGCCGAGCCGGTCGAACTGCGCAACCAGGTGATGCGCGTCACGGTGACGGGGGGCGAATCGGCCGGCGCCGTGCAGTTGCTCGATGACAGCTTCCGGCGGCGTGTCGTCGGATTGATCTCCGGGGAATCCTCGGACCTGGCGCAACCGCTGCTCAGCCCGCTGCACTATATCTCGCGGGCGCTGGCGCCGTTTTCCGACGTGCGCGAAAGCGAAAGCGCCAACCTGTCGCAGTCGCTCGAACGTCTCATCAACCAGGGTGTGGCGGCGATCGTACTCGCCGATGTCGGCCATCTGCAAAAGGAGGAAATCCAGCGGCTTTCGGACTGGGTCGAGCGCGGCGGCATGCTGATCCGTTTCGCCGGGCCGCGGCTTGCGGCATCGGCCGACGAACTGCTGCCGGTTGAATTGCGCGCCGGTGACCGCAACCTCGGCGGCGCGTTGTCATGGGAAACGCCGAAACCGGTGGCGCCGTTCGAGCCAAGCAGCCCGTTTTTCGGCATCGACGCGCCGCGCGACGTGGTCGTGCGCCGGCAGGTGCTCGCCGTCCAAGGCAGCGGCACGAATGTTCGAACCTGGGCGACGCTCGAAGACGGGACGCCGCTGGTGACCGCCGCGCCGCGCAAGGCCGGCTGGATCGTGCTGTTCCACACCAGTTCGGATGCAAGCTGGTCGAACCTGGCGATCTCAGGCACGTTCGTGGAGATGCTGCGCCGGGTCGTCGGCCAGGCGCGCATCGGCGGCGGTGGGCCGACGGGCGAGGCAAATCTGCCGCCGATGTCGGTGCTCGACGGCTTCGGCCATCTGACCGCACCGGATTTCGAAACCAAGCCGCTGGCGGTCGGGCCGGGCATCGCGCTCAAGGTCAGCCGCGACAATCCCCCGGGATTGTACGGTGCCGAAGACGGCTTCGTCGCTCTAAACCTGTTTACAAGCCCGCCTGAACTGAAATTGCTCGACGTCGGTCCATTCGGTGCAAACGCGCAGGTGCGGGCGGTGAGCACGGCTTCGGCGATCGCGTTACGCCCGTGGCTGTTGCTTGCCGCCGCGATCCTGCTGCTGCCCGATTGCCTGGCGGTGCTGTGGATTGCCGGCGCTCTGCGCCTGCCGCAGCGGCGCGCTGCCGCCGCCGCGACGATCGCGCTGACAGTGGCATTGGCGATGCTGTTCGCTGGCGCCGACCATGCACGGGCGCAAAGCTCCGATCCCGCCGATTTCTCCGCCGCGCTGGTGACGCGTCTCGCCTATGTCGTAACGGGCGACGCCGACGTCGACGCCATCAGTCGCGCCGGGCTTTTCGGCCTGTCGCAGTTTATTGCGGCGCGCACGGCACTGGAGCCGGGCGAGCCGGCGGCGGTCGATATCGCCAGCGACGAACTTGCGTTCTACCCGCTGCTGTACTGGCCGATCGTCGCTGGCGGGACAATCCCCGACGAGGCGACGATGGCGCGCATCGACGCCTACATGAAGCAGGGCGGCACCATCCTGTTCGACACCCGCGACCAGCTCGGCGGGGTTCTTGGCGGAACCTCGAACTCGCCGGAAGCGATCAAGCTGCAGGCGATCCTGGCCGATCTCGACATCCCGCCGCTCGAGCCGGCGCCGCCGGACCATGTGCTGACCAAATCCTTCTACCTGCTGACGAGCTTTCCCGGACGCTATTCAGGCGGCGAACTGTGGGTCGAGGCGCTGCCGCCGGCCAACGACAGCGCCAGCGAGCGGCCGGCGCGTGCCGGCGACGGAGTGTCTTCGATCCTGGTGACCAGCAATGACATGGCCGGCGCCTGGGCGATCGACAATTCGCTGCGGCCGATGTTTCCGACCGTCCCGCCTGATCCGGTGCAGCGCGAAATCGCCTTCCGGGCTGGCGTCAATATAGCGATGTATGTGCTGACCGGAAACTACAAGGCCGACCAGGTGCACATTCCAGCGTTGCTCGAAAGGCTCGGCCAATGACCAGCCTCAGCATAGCCTTCGCGCCGGAACTGCCGTGGGCGTTGGTAGTCGCGCTCGCGATCGCCGGCGCCGTGCTGGTGGTTTTCGGACTGTGGCAGCGCCTGCGCGGCAGCTCAGTGCGGCTCCTCGCATGGGCGATCCTGACCTGCGCCCTGTTCAACCCGTCGATCCTGGTCGAAGAGCGCGAGCCGCTGAAATCGGTGGTCGCCGTCATCGTCGACCGCAGCGGCAGCCAGAAGCTCGCCGACCGCGCTGCGCAAACCGACGCGCTGCGCGCCGCCGTGCTGGAGCGCCTCAAGGGCCTCGGCCGCTTCGACGTGCGCGAAGCGGAGGTCGGCGACGAACTGTCGCGCAACACCGATGTTTCGACCGCCCTGTTCAAGGGCATGGCCTCGGCCCTGCGCGACGTGCCGCCCGAGCAGATCGGTGGCGCCATCCTGATCACCGATGGCCAGGTGCACGACATTCCCGAGCAATTGGGCGCGGCCGGCATCCACTGGCCGGTCCACGCCATGATCACCGGTTCGGCCGCGGACCGCGACCGGCGGGTTAGTATTGTCGAAGCGCCGCGAATTCAGCCTGGTTGGGGAACAGGTCGAAATCTCCTACCAGATCGCCCAATCCAACATCGCCGACCGCGCGCCGGTCGATGTCGTCATGCGTCTCGACGGGCAGGTAATTGGCGGGCAAAGCGCCGTGCCAGGCGAGGTGCAGAAATTTCCGTTCGAATTGCCGCATGGCGGCCGCAACATTCTCGAGATTGAGGCGGCGGCGGTGCCCGGAGAAGTCACGACGGTTAACAACACCGCGGTCGTCACCATCAACGGCATCCGCGAAAACCTGCGCGTGCTGCTGATCTCCGGCGAACCTCATGCCGGCGAGCGCACTTGGCGCAACCTGCTGAAATCCGATCCGGCCGTCGACCTCGTGCATTTCACGATTCTGCGGCCGCCGGATAAGCAGGACGGCACGCCGATCAACCAGTTGTCACTGATCGCGTTTCCGACGCGGGAACTGTTTGTCGAAAAGATCGACGAATTCGATCTGATCATTTTCGACCGCTATCGCCGCCGCAGCGTATTGCCTCTGCTCTATTTTGATAACATCGCCCGCTACGTCAACGACGGCGGCGCGTTGCTGGTTGCGGCCGGACCGGAATTCGGCGAAGGTGATTCGGTGGCCGAGCCGCTGGCAGCGATCCTGCCCGGCCAGCCCGACGGCACCAAGGTCGAAGAGCCGTTCAGGCCGCAGATTTCGCAAAGCGGCCTGCGTCATCCGGTAACACGTGACCTCGACGGCTGGCGCGAGAACGACCCGCAATGGGGGCGCTGGTTCCGTTCCATCGGCGTGCGCCAGACGGCCAACGATCCGCTAATGACCGGTAAGGACGGCGCACCGCTGCTGTTGCTCAATCGCGTCGGCGAGGGCCGCGTCGCGTTGATGCTTTCCGACCAGGCGTGGCTGTGGGCGCGCGGGTTCGAGGGCGGCGGGCCTTATGTGCAATTGCTGCGCCGGACCGCACATTGGTTGATGAAGGAACCCGAACTCGACGAGGAGCGGCTGACAGCGACGGCCGACGGCGAAATCTTGCGCGTCGAGCGCCAGACGCTCGCGGACGAGGTCGGCAATGTCGAGATCACCACGCCCGACGGCAGCCAAATCTCGTTGCCGATGGCGAAGGCCGAGCCCGGCCTTTGGCGCGGCGAAACCAAGGTGCCGGGCTTCGGCCTCTACCGGCTGAGCGAGGGCAACCAGCGCGCGCTGGTGCATGTCGGACCAGCCAACCCGCGCGAATACGGCGATGTCGTCAGCACCACTGCGCTGCTCGAGCCTGTGCTTTCGGCCGGGCGCGGTTCGGCGCAACGCACCGATCCCGGCTCGCTGCCGCGGATCGTCCCGGTGCGCGCGGGCGCCACGGCAGCCGGTCCGGGATGGATCGGTCTTGAAAACACCGGCGCCAGCATTCTGCGCAATGTCAGCCGCATCCCGCTGTTCTCAGGGTTGCTCGGCTTGGGGCTGCTGCTGCTCGCCATGTCGGCGATGTGGGCCCGCGAGGGCCGCTGAAAGATACCGCTATTAAGTCGCGGGCTGGAACGAATAAGGCCGGGTCGAGCCCGGCCTTTCAGAGCCCATCTGCCAGCAATCTAGATCACGACGACCGGCGCGCCGAGCTTCACCTTGTCGTAGAGCTCGATCACATGCTCGTTGAGCATGCGGAAGCAGCCGTTGGAGGCTTCCGAGCCGATCGAGTTCGGCTGATTGGTGCCGTGAATGCGAAGATGCGTGTCCTGGCGGCCAAGATAGAGATAGATCGCGCGGGCACCGAGCGGGTTGTCCGGCCCGCCGTCCATGCCTTCGACGTACTGCGCATAGTGCCTGGGATCGCGCTCGATCATTTCCTTGGTCGGAATCCAGCGCGGCCACACCTGCTTGGCGCCGACCGCAACCTTTCCGGTAAACTGCAAGCCTTCCTTGCCGACGGCAACGCCATAGCGGATGGCCGATGTGGGCGACTGCACGAAGTAGAGGAATTTCTTCTTGGTATCGATGACAACGGTGCCGGGCTGGTAGCCTGAAAACGGCACCGCGACCTTCTGGAAGCGTTCATCGATCTTCGGCGGCTTCTTTTTCAGAAGCGCAAGCGCCGCCTCGTCGTAATTCACCTGATCTTCGGACAACTGCGCCGGCTCCGGCAGCCGCGCGTCGAACAGGCCAAACAGGAATGGCACTGGCTCGTAAGGCTTGGGCTCGACTTTCGGTGGTTCCTGCTTCTTGGCGACGACGTCCTTCTTGCGCTTCTGCTTGACGGCGTTTCCGCTGGCGTTGGTCTCAGCTGCGGCCTGGGCTGCTTGCGGCGCCGCGCGCTCCTTGCGCGGTTCAACCGACGCATCCTGCTTGCGCTCTTCTGGCGGTGCGATGATGTTCGTCTCAGCGCCGGGGTCGGGTTGCGCATCGGTTTTCGGCAGCGTGATAATGCTGTCCGCGTCGATTTCGGCGTGCGCCGGCACGAACTGCGCCAGTGACAGCGCCAGTGAGCCTCCGGCGATTGCCAAAACGACGGTCCACGAGTGCATTTTCGTTCGCATGTTCATGATTTTCCGCATCGATTAGTCTGGATATGCACGCAAAAGCGCCACATGAACTTCGTTTTTTTGCCTGAATCGACATAGGGATTACCCGCTGGCATTCGACCGTGTCAATTGCGGGGGCCGCCGAGCCTCTTCAACTCCGCGTCAGGCGGCGGCAAATTCCTCGCGACCGTTGCATTTCTGCATCGCACGACGCGCCGCACCGCGATGCCGCGACAGTGCGCGCGGCTGCAATTCGCAGGCCAGCAGCCGCGCCGGATCGACAGGACCGGGCATTTCGATCTGGCCGGGCGGCACGCGGTGAAAGCCGAAGCGACCATAATACGGCTCGTCGCCGACCAAAATCATCAGCTTGTGGCCGGCCTGGCGGGCAGCACCGATTGCCCGGTTCATCAGCTCGCGGCCGATTCCGAGATTCTTGTGGGCGGGCAAGACTACCAGCGGTCCGAGCAGCAGCGCCGGGCGCTCACCGATTTCGATCGGCGTCACCAGCACCGAACCGACGATCTTGCGTTGACCGGGATTGCCGGCGTCAACCTGCATCGAAGCGACAAAGCTGAGCGGCAAATGCGGGCCAACGCCTTCGCGCAGACGGAATGCGGCACGGGCGAAGCGACCGGGACCAAAAGCTTCGGCCGACATCGTCTCGACGATTTCGAGGTCCAATTCGGCCATCGGCCGCGTGGAGAGCGTAAACTGGATCATGGCAGGCATTCCGGCTTTGAGGGAGTTCCCGGCGCCGAAACCTGCCGGTCAAAGGCAGTCGACGTCAGGCGGCGAACAGGCGCGCCCGCTCGGCGGACGCTTCCGCGCGTCGTCGCAACTGTGCAATGCTCAAAACCGTTGCCAACTGCGTCTTCCTCGTTTGCCGGCCACCCGGCAATTCGATCCCGGATTGCGCATCTAGCAGCTTTGATCGCCGCGTCAACGGATTTGTTCCCGATTCGCCGACGATGACGCACTGTTTCATGCCGGCGGGTTCGCATCCGCTGCCGGCCGTCCTATCTAGTTCCGGTAAAGGAGCATGGCGATGGGCGAACTGATCAAGGGAAATTGGCAGGACCGCGGGTACGACACGAAATCGACCGGCGGGCACTTTGTCCGCAAGCCGGCGCAATTCCGCAACTGGATCACGCCCGACGGCAGCGCCGGACCAACCGGCGCCGGCGGTTTTGCCGCCGAGGCCGACCGCTATCGCCTCTACGTCTCCTATGCCTGCCCGTGGGCGCATCGCACGCTGATCTTTCGTATCCTCAAGCATCTGGAAGAAATGATCCCGGTTACGGTCGTCGACTGGTTTCTGGGCGAGAACGGCTGGAAGTTCAGCGACCGGGACGGCGCCACGCCGGACGAGGAAATCGACGCCAAATACCTGCGCGAAATCTATTTGCTGGCTCAGCCGGACTACACCGGACGCGTTACCGTACCGGTCTTGTGGGACTGCAAGCGGCGGACCGTCGTCAACAACAAATCGGCCGAAATCATCCGCATGTTCAACTCCGCCTTCGCCGGATTAACCGACCCTACGCCGGACTATGCGCCGCCCAATCTGCTGGCCCGCATCGACGAGATCAACACCCGTGTCTACGAGACGGTCAACAACGGCGTCTACCGCTGCGGTTTTGCGACCGGGCAGGCGGCCTATGACGAAGCCTTCGCGGCACTGTTTGAAAGCCTCGACTGGCTCGACGATCTGCTGTCGGCCAACCGCTATCTGTGCGGCGCCCGGCTGACCGAGGCCGACTGGCGCCTGTTCACCACGCTGGTGCGCTTCGACGCGGTCTATGTCGGCCACTTCAAGTGCAATCTGCGCCGGATCGAGGACTACCCCAACCTGTCGAACTACCTGCGCGAACTCTACCAGATGCCGCGCATTGCCGAAACGGTGAACTTCCATCACATCCGCCACCACTATTACGAAAGCCACAAATCGATCAATCCGCATCGCATCGTGCCCGGCGGCCCAATCATCGACTTGAGCCGGCCGCATGACCGGGCGCGGCTTTCGGCCGTCGCTGCCTGATCGTCACCAGTCGGCGGAGGCCGCCGCACCGCGAAACAGTTCGTCGACGCGACGACTGGTGCCTTTCGACAGGTCATCGGGCAGGGAATCGAGGGCGAAGAACTTCGCCTCGCGAATTTCCAGGTTGGGCCGGAACTCGCGCAGCCTACGATAACGCGGCACGCGGAACAGCAGCACGTGATCGCGCGCAGCGAGTTTGCGGTTGAGAAATATGCCGGCCAGGATCGGCACTCCTTCGGCTTGAATGCCGGTTTCCTCGTCCAATTCGCGGTTCAGCCCTTCTAAGGCGGTTTCGCCGGGCTCGACGCCGCCGCCTGGGAAAAACCAACCCGGCAGATAGGAATGGCGCACCAGCAAAAGCTTGTCGTCGTCGACGACGACGCCGCGAACGCCGATCGTATGGCCGCGCAGGATGCGACGCACGACATGGGCGCCGACGAATAATTTCGCCAATCGGCTCATGCGGGCGTCGGCCGCATCAGCGGATTCCTTGCCGCGCCGGGCCGCGTCGGCTATTCGCAACGCCCATGTTCCGCCTCGCCCATCTTTCCGATATCCACCTCGGGCCGCTTCCGCCGGTCAGGATGCACGAACTGGTTTCCAAGCGCGTGACCGGCTATGCCAACTGGCGCCTCAGCCGTTCGCGCGAGCGCGCCGGCGACGAACTGGCGCGACTGGTCGACAACATGAAGTCGCGCCGACCCGATTGCGTAGCAATAACCGGCGACCTCATCAATCTCGGTCTCGCTTCCGAACTGGAACCGGCGCGACGCTTTCTCGAAAGCCTCGGCCCGGCCGAGCGCACCATGATCGTCTGCGGCAATCATGACGCCTACGTGCCGGGCGCGCTGCGCCGGGCGCTTTCGGTGTGGCAGCCATGGGCGCGCGGCGACGATGGGCAAGCCGTCGCCGATGCGCGCGACTATCCGGTGCTGCGCCGGCGCGAAAAGATCTCGCTCGTCGCCTGCAATTCGGCGCGCGCCTCCGGCCCATTCCTGGCGACCGGTTATTTTCGCTCCGGCCAGGCAAAACGGCTGGCGGAATTGCTCGCGGCGGAACGTGCCGCCGGCCAGTGCCGCGTCGTGCTGATCCATCACCCGCCGTTTGAAGGCGCGACCGGACTCCACAAACGCCTGGTCGGCGCCGGGCGGTTTCGCAACGCCATCGCCGCCGAGGGCGCCGAACTGGTTTTGCACGGACATACCCATGTCGAGAGCATCGAAACGATTGCGGGGCGCTCACAGCCGGTGCCAGTGATCGGCGTTCCTTCGGCCTCGCAGGGATTTTCCGGCCGCCATGCACCCGGCCGTTACAACTGGTTCGAGATTTCTCGCGTCAAGGCCGGCTGGTCGATTCGGTTGACCCAGTTCGGCCGTCCGGGTCCGACGTTGCCGATCGCGCAACTGGACGAGCGGCGGCTCTGAAACAACTACGCGGCGATCCAGGTCCAGGCCAGCATCGCGGCCACGCCGAGGATGGCTCCGGCGCCAATCAGCGCCGCCGGAACGAGCCAGCGGGCAACTGCTCGGCGCCCAGCAGCGGTGGTCGCACGAACTCTCTCTGAGAGTGCCGGACCGTCGCCCTCGACGATACGCTGGCGCTCGAGCAAACGTTCGGCGACATAGTCGGCGACGCGTCGGCCAATCTCGCGGCGATCTTCGCCCATAGCCAGCACGATTCGGCCGTTGCGCGTATCCTTGACGAATTCGTAGACGCGCCGGTCGCGACCCATGCGCACATGGGCGACGGCATCGAGCCACAGGCGCGGGGTTTCGCCGGACGACAATCCGAAATCGAACAAGTCGCTGTCGACCGGCAGATCGCGGATCAGCGGCTCGAGATCGTGCGCCAGCAGCTCGAGCCGCGCCCTTGCCGCGTGCGCCATGTCGACGACGACATCGCCGCGGTCGGCCTGCATTTCGCGCACACGCCGCATGGCTGCGGCAAGGTCGATCGGAGCGGCGGCATCGCGCCCCGTCGGATCACCGGCGCCTGTCATTCCCGGCATATTCCCCGATTACGCGGCCTGCGGAATTGACGCCCGCCCCGCAGATGTACACCTTGCGGCGAACCTTTCAATGGCCGGTTCATTCGGCGAATCAATGCCCGGAGCGAAACTTTGGCAGCAAAACTCGAATCCGATCCCCTGCCCCGCGCCTGCCAGATCGTCGCCGACGCCGCCGCAAAACTCGGGCTTGCCATCGACATCCGCCGGATGGGCCAAAGCACGCGCACGGCTGAAGAAGCGGCCGCCGCGTGCGGTTGCGATGTCGCCCAGATCGTCAAGTCGCTGGTGTTCCGCACGCGCGACACGCATCGCCCGGTGCTGCTTCTGGTCAGCGGCGCCAACCGCGTCGATGAAAAGAAGGTCGGCCGGTTCCTTGGCGAAAAGATCGAACGCCCCGACGCGAACTTTGTGCGCGAGGCGACCGGATTTGCCATCGGCGGTATTCCGCCGTTCGGCCATGCGAGCGCGATGGCGGTGTTGATCGACCGCGACCTGCTCGGCTTTGGCGTCGTCCATGCCGCGGCCGGAGCGCCGGACGCGATCTTCGCGGTCGAGCCGAAGGCGTTGCAACAAGCCTGCGCGGCGGCGGAAATCGAGGTTCGCTGACCGCCGCCGCGCGGCAACTCAAACCGCCTCGACCTCCACTTTCGCAAGCAACCGATTGGCTGCAGAAACAACGGCTTCCAGCGAAGCAGTGACGATGTTCTTGTTGATGCCGACGCCGAACAGCCGCCGGCCCGCCGATATTCGATTTCCATGTAGCAGATCGCCGAAGCATCCGAGCCGCGCTGCAACGAATGCTCGGAATAATCGGCGACGCTCATCGGCACATCGAGATGGCGCGAAAGCGCGTCGACAAAGCCGTCGATCGGGCCGGTTCCCCTGCCCTCGATCGAGATCGCCTTGCCGCTATCGGTGATTTCGGCGGTGAGGATTCGCCGACCCTTCACTTGCGGGTCGGTCGTCGTCTGGTGGTCGACGAAATCGAAGCCGGCCTCGGGGTTGCTCGACATATTCTGAAAGAAACTCCTGGTAGATGCGCCGCGACGGCAGTTCCTTGCCCTCCGCATCGGTGATCTTCTGGATGATGTCGCGGTATTCGACCTGGAGGTTGCGCGGCAGGTTGAGGCCATAATCTTCCTGCAGGATATAGGCGATGCCGCCCTTGCCCGATTGCGAGTTGATGCGGATGATCGCCTCATAGGTGCGTCCGACATCCTGCGGGTCGATCGGCAGATACGGCACTTCCCAATGCGGCGTCGTTGGCCTTGCGGATCGCCTTCATGCCCTTGTTGATGGCGTCCTGGTGCGAGCCGGAAAATGCGGTGTAGACCAGTTCGCCGACATAGGGATGGCGCTCGGGAATCCGCATCTGGTTGGAATATTCGAAGACCTTCTTGATGCGGTTGATGTCGGAGCAATCGAGCTTCGGATCGACGCCCTGCGTGTACATGTTGAGCGCCAGGTTGACGATGTCGACATTGCCGGTGCGCTCGCCATTGCCGAACAGCGTGCCTTCGACGCGGTCGGCGCCGGCCATCAGTGCCGAGTTCGGTCGCAGCGACGCCGGTGCCGCGGTCGTTATGCGGATGCAGCGACACGATGATCCGGTCGCGGTTGTCGAGGTTGCGGCACATCCATTCGATCATGTCGGCATAGATGTTGGGCGTCGACATCTCGACGGTGGCGGGCAGGTTGAGGATCAGCTTGTTGTCGGCGGTCGGGCGGATGATCTCGGTGACCGCGTTGCAGATTTCGAGCGAAAAATCGAGCTCGGTGCCGGTGAAACTCTCCGGCGAATATTCGAAGCGGAAGCCGCCGCCTGCCTTTTCCGCCATGTCGCGTGATCATCTTGGCGGCGTCGGTGGCAATTTGCCGAATGCCCGGCGACGGTCCATCGCGAAGACGACGCGGCGCTGCAATTCGCGAAGTCGAATTGTAGAAATGCACGATCGGGTTTGTCGCGCCCTTGAGCGCCTCGAAGGTGCGGGTGATCAGTTCCGGCCGGCACTGCACCAGCACCTGCAGCGAAACGTCGACAGGCACATTGCCTTGCTCGACGCACCAGCGGGCGAAATCGAAATCGGTCTGGCTCGGCCGACGGAAACCCGATCTCGATTTCCTTGAAGCCCATGTCGACCAGCAGGTTGAACATACGCTCCTTGCGATCCTGGCCCATCGGATCGACGAGCGCCTGGTTGCCGTCGCGAAGATCGACGGAGCACCAGATCGGCGGCTGGGTAATGGTTCGCGTCGGCCAGGTGCGATTGGGTAGGTCGATTTGCGGATACGGCCGGTATTTGCTCTCGGCATCGGGCATCGTGTTCGGCATGGCGGCTTCCGTTTTCTATGCTGCTTCACGACGCCAGGCGTCGGGCAGCGAAGTTGGAAAAAATGGGATTGTGGAAGGGACGGAACCGCCAGTCACAATTCCGGCGGTGCTGCGACCGCCGGGCGTCCCTAGAACGAACGAGCCCGGCGGCCGCCGATAAGGCCGAGAAGCAGCGCCAAGCGAAGTTGGGCGCGCAGTGACCGGGTCATTTCCATGACGGCATTCCTAGCGGCGGACCGGCGAAAATGCAACCGGGTGTTTTTGCAACATTCGGCGCGCGATGCACCGGCTGCGCTCAGATGCCGGTTGCGAGATCGTAGATGAGCTTGAAGTTCAGCGCGATGATGACAACCGCGATCACGGCCGCCAGCAGCGTCAACCAGCGCGGCGCCACGAGGCTGCCCATCTTGGCGCGCGAAGCGGTAAATTGCACCAGCGGCACGATGGCGAACGGCAACTGGAAGGAGAGGATGACCTGGCTCAGGATCAGCAGCTTGGCCGTCTGGCCTTCGCCATAGATCAACGTCACGCCGATGGCCGGGACGATCGCGACCATGCGCGTCACCAGCCGGCGCAGCCAGGGCGCCAGGCGGATATCGAGAAAACCCTCCATGACGATCTGGCCGGCCATGGTCGCGGTGACGGTCGAGTTCAGTCCGCAGGCGAGCAGCGCGATGGCGAACAGCGCCGGCGCGATCGAAGCGCCGAGCAGCGGCTGCAGCAGTTCCTGCGCCCGGCCCAGTTCCTCGACCTCGTGCATGCCGGCCTTGTGGAAGGTTGCGGCGGCAAGGATCAGGATCGACGCGTTGATGGTCAGCGCGAACATCAGCGCCAGCGTCGAATCGGCCGTCGCATAAAACAGCGCCGAACGCTTTTCCTCAATGGTCTTGCCGATGGCGCGCGTCTGGACGATGCCGGAATGCAGATAAAGATTGTGCGGCATCACGGTGGCGCCGATGATGCCGAGGCCGAGATAGAGCATGTGCGGGTTGGCGAGCACGTCGCGCGTCGGCGCGAAGCCGGCAATCACTTCGCCCCACACTGGATCGGCCATGGCGATCTGGATGGCGAAACAGGCGACGATCACGCCGATCAGAGTGATAATGAACGCCTCGACCCAGCGGAAGCCCTTGTTCTGCATCCACAGGATCAGGAACACATCGGCGGCAGTGATCAGTACGCCGATCTCGAGCGGAATTCCGAACAGCAGGTTGAGGCCGATCGCGGTGCCAATGACTTCGGCGAGGTCGGTAGCAACAATTGCCAGTTCGGCGAACAGCCATAGCGGCCACGACATCCAGCGCGGATAAGCATCGCGGCAGGCCTGCGCCAGATCGCGGCCGGAAGCGACGGCAAGGCGCGCGCACAGCGACTGCAGGATGATGGCCATGAAATTCGACAGCAGCGCCACCGTCAGCAGCGCGTAGCCGAAACGCGCGCCGCCGGCGAGCGAGGTCGCCCAGTTGCCCGGGTCCATGTAGCCGACGGCGACGAGGTAGCCGGGGCCAAAAAAAGTCAGGAATTTGCGAAAGTGGCCGGCGTCGGGACGGACCGGGATCGAGGCGAATACGTCAAGCAACGAAGGTTCGCCGCGACGGCGCAGCCAGCCGGCCTTTTCGGCACGCCCGACAACTGTTGCCGCTGCGGCAAATTCCGCCGGCTTCTGTTCGATATTCATCTACAGGCCTTGGAATGAGAATGATTCTCAATAAGATGCGCAGAAATGGGCAGCAAAGTCAAGCTTGTTGCGAACGGTTCGCAAAAAAATGGCGGGCCGGCCGGGATCAGGCCGGGCGGCGGGGATAGAAAAGTGCCATCCAGTTTTCCTGCAATTGCCCTACAACCGCTGCCTCTCCTCGCGGCTATTCCTTCGCCGCGCCAGATGGGCGACGACGTTTTCGATCATGCGCATGCCGGCGTCGCCGCCGAACGTCATGATCGATTCCGGGTGGAACTGCACCGCCGCGACCGGCTCCTTGCTGTGTTCGATGCCCATGATGACGCCGTCGGTGGTCTGCGCGGTGATGGTGAAATCCTTGGGCAGGCGAACCGGATCGGCAAAGATCGAATGGTAGCGGCCGACGGTGATTTCCTTGGGCAAACCGGAAAACACCCTGCCCGGCTTCAGCACCTTGATGCGCGACGCTTTGCCGTGCATCGGGATCGCCAGTTGCCGCAATTCGCCGCCATAGGCTTCGGCCAGCGCCTGCAGGCCGAGGCAGACGCCGAAGATCGGCAGGTTGCGCTCCCGGGCCTTGCCGATCGTCGCCTTGCAATCGAAATCCTTCGGCATTCCCGGCCCGGGGCTTAGCACGACGAGATCGGGTTTCAGTTCGTCGAACGTGCCGGGCTCGACCGGCGTGCGCACCGTCGTCACTTTCGCGCCGGTCTGGCGGAAGTAGTTGGCGAGCGTGTGGACGAAGCTGTCCTCGTGATCGACCAGCAGGATCGACAATCCCTCACCGACGCGGGCGACCGTGCGCGCGCCGCCAACATCGTTGGCCTTGCCGGCTTCGCGCACCGCGGCCAACATGGCGGAAGCCTTCAATTCGGTCTCGTGCTCTTCCTCGACCGGATCGGAATCGAACAGCAGCGTCGCGCCGGCGCGCACTTCGGCGATACCGTCCTTCAGGCGGATCGTGCGCAAGGTCAGGCCGGTGTTCATGTCGCCGTTGAAATGCAGCATGCCGATGGCGCCGCCATACCAGGCGCGCGGGCTCTTTTCGTGCTCCTCGATATGGCGCATCGCCCACAGTTTCGGCGCGCCGGTCACCGTCACCGCCCAGGCATGCGAGAGGAAGCCGTCGAAGGCATCCATGTCCTCGCGCAGCCGGCCCTCGATATGATCGACGGTATGGATCAGCCGCGAATACATCTCGATCTGGCGCCGGCCGATGACGCGCACGCAGCCCGGTTCGCACACACGGCTCTTGTCGTTGCGATCGACATCCGAGCACATCGTCAGTTCGGATTCGTCTTTCTTCGAATTGAGCAGCTTCAGGATCTGCTCGGAATCTTCGATGGCGTCGCGGCCGCGGCGGATCGTGCCCGAGATCGGGCAGGTCTCGATGCGCCGGCCGGTTGACCCGCACGAACATTTCCGGCGAAGCGCCGATGAGGAATTCGTTGGCGCCGAGATTGATGAAGAAGGAATAGGGCGACGGGTTGATCGTCTTGAGCTTGCGCGATACCGCCGAAGGCGCGGTCAAGCAGCGCTCGTAGAACGTCTGGCCGGGCACCACCTCGAACAGGTCGCCGCGGCGGAACTTTTCCCTGGCGAGTTCGACCATGCGGGCATATTCGCCGGGCGCGTGGTCGCCGCGCGGCGGATCGACATCGGCGCCGCGGAACGGTTGATCTGCCGTTTCGCGCGGCAATCCGGCGGTCGAAATGCCGCCGAATTCGTAGTCGTAGCGGTCGTGCCAGGCGATGGCGTTGTGATGGTCGACGACGAGGATTTCGTCGGGCAGATACAGCACCAGGTCGCGGGCATCGGCGGGACGCTTCAGGTGCAATTTCACATCGTCGAACTGAAAGGCGAGATCGTAGCCAAAAGCGCCGTAGAGGCCGAGATTGGCATCGGCGTCGGAGCGGAACAGGTCGACGATGGCGCGGACGACCGAAAACACCGTCGGCGCACGCGAGCGCATTTCCTCGGCAACGATTTTGCCGGCCGGCTTAACCGTCACGTCGATGCGGTCGGCGCCGCGCGCCAGCTTGGCGATGTGCTCGTGGCCGGCGAGGCATGATTCGATCGCCGCCAGCAGCCTTGTGCCGCGCTCGTTATAGGCAAGGATCGAGGCCTTGCGCCCGCAGGCTTCGATGCCGAGCGGCGGATCGACGATCGCGGTATCCCAGCGCGTATAGCGGCCCGGATATTCGTAGTTCGACGAGAACACCGCGCCACGGCGCTTATCGATGCGTCCGAGCATGCGCTCGATTGCGGAAGCATATTCGTCGGCGAAGCTTTCGCGCTTCACCCGCACGCCGCCAGCGGTGACAAATTCGATCGGCTGGGAAACCATGGTCCGTTCCTTTTTATCTCCGCCGGACCGAACGGATGCCGGACACGAAAAAGCCGCCGGCACATCGGTCCAGCGGCTGTCATCCTCAAACGCAAATGCAAGCGGAGGCCGCTGTCAGCGGACCGGCCACCACCCATTGCGAACGCAAGCGATCTTCATGGGCTCGATGTAGCCCGACGCGCGGCCGCCGGCAAGCGGCAAAATTTGCGGAAAAAAAACGGGAAGCGCGCTCCGCGGATGGCGCTTCCCGTTCTTCTGGCCTGCGCCCGGATCACCGTGCGACAGGGTACGCTCACACGCCGCATTTGCAGGGGGGACGGCGCTTCGCGTTTCGACCACGGCCTCAATTTTCCGTGTATCTCTGTATGTAACTCGTATAGGTTGTATTCCTTGCGATTTGGTTAACGCGTCCGCATCAAATCGCTATGCCGCCGTGGCGGTGCGCCTTTTCTTCCGGCTCGACATGGATCGTGATTCTGGCGCCAGAAATGCGGCGGCGGATTTCGGCTTCGATGCGATCGCAGATCACATGGGCGCCGGCGACGGTATGCTGCCCCGGAACGACGAGATGGAATTCGATGAAGGTCGTCGGCCCGGCGACCCGCGATTTCAGATCGTGCGCCTGCAAGGCCCCGGCGCCGGCTTCGGCGATCGCCTCGCGGATGGCGGCGATCAGTTCCGGTTTTGGCGCGGCATCCATCAATCCGGTCAGCGACATGCGCACCAGGCGCAGGCCCGACCACAGGATGTTGACGGCAACCAGCATCGCCAGCGCCGGATCGAGCCAGGCCTGGCCGGTCAACTGCGCCGCGAGGATGCCGATCAATACCCCGGCCGACGATGCGACGTCGGACAGCAGGTGCCAGCCATCAGATTCGAGCGCGGCCGAAGCCATGGCGCGGCCGCGACGGATCAGCACCGCGCACCACATGGCGTTGATGACGCCGGCGGCGATATTTGCGCCATAGGCCTTTGCCGGCACCGCCAATAAATGCGGCGCCAGATAGACATGCGCCGCCTGCGTGACGATCGACCAGCCGGCAGCGCCGATCAGCACCGCCTCGAACAGCGCGACGAAGTATTCCGCCTTCTCGTGGCCATAGGGGTGATTCTGATCGGGCGGCCGCGCCGCGTACCAGACCGCGAACAGCGCCGCGCCGGCGGTGGCGATATTGACGATGCTTTCGACGGCGTCGGAAAACAGCGCCACCGATCCCGACCACCACGCCGCAAGCGCCTTCAGCGCCAGCACGAGGATTGCGACGCCAATGTTGATACGGGCGATGGTGGCGGCAGATTGCATATGTTCGGGTTGCCACATTCATTCGCGATCAACAACTGCTCATGTCTCATCGACAGCGACGAGCCGCAAGATAAGAGAGTGCGCAGGAGCGGGGACAGAAAATTTTCGCCAATCGCTCGTGCCGCCTTGCGGCCACCCTCGCGCCGTCATGCCAGCGCATGCTGGCATCCAGCTTTCTGTATGCAGGCCTGAAGCTGGACCCCAGCATTCGCTGGGGTGACGGAGACAGGAATTCGGTCAGGCCCGCAACGCCTTCAGCAGGGCGTCGGTATCCGCGCGCTTGCGATAGTCCGGATCGACGAAGCGGCTCTTGATGACCCCGTCCTGGCCGACGACGAAGGTCGCCGGGATCGGCAACGTCCAGTTGGCGTTGTCGTGAAACAAGGCAATGTCCCACCCGGCCGCCGTCATCGCCTTGCGCTTTTCCTCGTTGATCTGGATGGCGACCTCGAGTTCGAGCGCATAGCCGCTGTCGAGATCGGTCAGGACCGGATACGCCGCCTTGGCATCGTCCTTGAGCTTGTGGGCAAATGCCTGCGTCTCCGGCGTGATGACGACGATCTGCGCCGTTGGCCTGCTTGACCTGCGGCTCGATCCTGGCGAGCGCGTCGGCGCTGAGGCGGCAATACGGACACCAATGGCCGCGATGAAACGAGACGACCAGTTGGCCGTCCTGCAACAGCCGGTCCGAGCTGACGAGGCGCCCCGATTCGTCCGGCAGCACGAAGGGCGGCAAACGATCGCCGACCGCCGGCGCGGTGCTTCCCGCGCCGGCATTATTCAGGCGCGCGACCATGCGGTCGACGATATCGGCGAAACCGGCATCGAGGCGGCGAACGTCATCGGCCAGCGCCGATAGCCGTTGGGCAGCGGCGCGTCCATGGTACGGCACCGCTCGGTACAGGCCTCCAGAATCTCGGCGAAGCTCTCTTCGCTCAATGAGCCTCTCGAGTTGCCGCTCGAACGGCGCCAGGTTCGTTGCTTGCGACCAGTCCCGCGCCCGCGCCAGCTTGATCAGCGTTGCGGCCGCAACCGAATGCCTGCGGCCGGCGACCGTATGAAGATGCATCAACCGGGTCATGCCGACGCCGTTGATGCGATTGACGAGCAGATCGTCGCCGATCGGGCGGCCGACCGGCCAGGATGCCGATGCCCATGTTTGCCCGCACCATGCCCATCAGATCCTCGATCTGCGGCACTTCGTGACGCGATATCGACAGCGTACCGATCTCGGCCAGCTTTCCCGACAGTGTCTCGGCCAGCCAGCAATGCGGCCGGCACAGGAATTTCTGATCGACGAGATCGGAGATCTCGACAATATTGTTGCCGGGCGAGAGCATGGCGCTTGCTCATCAGCAGGCCGTATTGCTCTTCGTACAGCGGGCGCAATTCGAAACCGATCCCAGTCGTTGTCGAGCGCGGCGCCAACCGCGATTTCGGTTTCTCCGGATTTGAGCTTTTCGGCAATTTCGTGCGCCGGTCCGCGCGCGATGCGGATTTCGATTTCCGGGAAACGCCTGGGTGATTTCGCCAAGCATCGGTTGAACGAGATCGATCTCGATCGAGCGCGCCAATGCGAGTATTGAGCGGCGCATGCCCACGCTTGTGAAACGCGGTGGCCAGCGCTTTTGCGCTCTGGCTGGCGTCGAAACATTGCAGCAGCGCCGGCTGAACCGCGCGTGCAAGGTCGGTCATGTGCGTCAGGGAGCGCTCGCGGCGGAACAGTTCGCCGCCGAGTTCGGCCTCGAGCTGGAGAATGGCACGCGACAGCGCCGGCTGCGTGACATTGCATTCCTCGGCAGCGCGCGTGAAATGCAGCGTCCGGCACACGGCCAGAAAGTAGCGAACCTGATGGAATTCCATCGCTGACGAACGTTTTGGAGGTGTAACTCCAATCCCTGACCCGGAATCGACTGCGCGGCAAAGATGAACGTCGCCGTTATAATGCAACCGCAAATCCCGGCAAATGAAATTGCGTTGAAGCAGCGCTGTGTCGTTCCTGCTGTGTTCCTGATCCGTTTTGTTCGATGCCTTTTGGGCATGGAACCGATGCGGGAGGCGAATGGTGCACCCACCCTCGTCATCGTCGCACCACCCTGCGGCGTCATCCCGGTTGCCATACAAACCGGGGTCTACTGGTGGTTCGGCACATGCGAGCATCGCGGAGTGGAACCATGGCTGGCTCCTTGCGACAGATACAAGGAATCGCGCCCAGCAGGCGCCGATGGACCCCGGTTTGCATGGCAACCGGGGTGACGCCGAGCAAGGGGAGCCGTCGTGCGAGCCACGTCTGATTCGTCCGCGCGGCACGGATGCCCGCGGCCATGAGAAAGAGCGAATGCGCAAACCGCAGGGCGACGCATGCCGATAGGCTTGGCTACTGTGTGCGGCCCTCGCCGCCCTGCGCGGAGATTTGATGTCCCATCCGGACTTCTCAGGCACACTGTCCTGGTGGGCCTCTTGGATGAGCCCCTCGGCCGTTGTCCCTTTCGCAACTCCAACGCGGGAGGGGCGACAGGCCGTGTCGAACCGGGGAGCCTTCCGTAAGTCGCCCACACATTCCCACCAAAGGGCTATGGACGCGACCGCTCCGCCGCTGCCGCCCTCCGTCCGCTGGCGATCGTCCGGCGTTTGCTTGGGCGGCAGTGGGGGAAGTGTAAGGGAGGTCGGGAAGGCGGGGACAGATTTTTTCGAGCGAATTGCGAATAGCGAGTAGTTGGAAGGGGTTGGCGGAACGGGCACGGCAGCACTTATCCCCGGGGACCGTTCACGGGCGCATGGAACCGGCGGCGGCGCAGCGCGTTTTTCTTCAGCAACAGGAGCGTGTCATGAACCTCGAAAAAGAAATTCTCGATCTCGAAAACAAGTTCTGGCAGTCGATGATCGACAAGGACGCTGCCGTCGGCGCAGGTCTTACTGCTGATCCGTGCCTGGTCACCGGCGCGCAGGGCGTGGCGCGCATCGACCGCAAACACTTCGCCAAAATGATGGAAGAGGGGAAGTGGAAGCTTCACGCCTACAACTTCACCGACGTGAAGGTCGAGCCGGTAACCGACGGCGTGGCGGTAATCGCCTACAAGGTGCATGAGGACCTGACCATCGATGGCAAGAAGATGACGCTCGATGCAGCCGATGCCTCGACCTGGGTGAAGAAGAACGGCGAATGGCTATGCGCGCTCCACACCGAATCGGTGCTCGGCGATCCATTCGGCCGCGACCGCAAGGTGACGGCCAAGCCTTCGTAGCCGGACATCACGGCGGCATCAGCCTGTCAGAACAGCCCCTCGATCTGCCCCATCTCGTTGAGGAAGATCTTCTCGCGACGACGGCTGCTTGGGCAGGCCGGGCATGGTCATGATCTCGCCGCAGATGGCGACGACGAAGCCGGCGCCGGCCGAAAGCCGCACCTCGCGCACCGGCACGAATGGCCGGTCGGCGCGCCGCGCAGGTTCGGGTCGGTCGAGAACGAATACTGCGTCTTGGCCATGCATACCGGCAGGTTGCCGTAGCCCTGCTCTTCCCATGCTTGAGCTGCTCGCGCACGCTCTTGTCGGCGATCGCCTCCGAGCCGCGATAGATGCGCTGGACGATGGTGTTGATCTTCTCGAACAGCGGCATCTCGTCGGGATAGAGCGGCGCGAACTGCGCCGCGCCGGAATCGGCCAGCGCCGACCACCTTGTTGCGCCAGATCCTCGATGCCCTCCGAGCCCTTGGCCCAGTGCCGGCACAGGATCGCTTCGGCGCCCAGCGCGGCGACGTAGTCCTTCACCGCCTGCGATCTCGGCCTCGGTGTCGGAGGTGAAATGGTTGATCGCGACCACCGCCGGCACGCCGAACTGCTTGACGTTCTCGAGATGGCGGCCGAGATTGGCGCAGCCCTTCTTCACCGCCGCGACATTCTCCGTGCCGAGGTCCTCCTTCTTGACGCCGCCGTTCATCTTCAGCGCGCGGACGGTGGCGACGATGCACGGCCGCGGCCGGCTTCAGGCCCGGCCTTGCGGCACTTGATGTCGAAGAATTTCTCCGCGCCCAGATCGGCGCCGAAGCCGGCTTCGGTGACGACGTAGTCGGCAAGCTTCAGCGCCGTCGTGGTGGCGACGACCGAGTTGCAGCCATGGGCGATGTTGGCGAACGGGCCGCCGTGGACGAAGGCCGGATTGTTCTCCAGCGTCTGCACCAGGTTCGGCTGCATCGCGTCCTTCAGCAGCACCGCCATGGCGCCGTCGGCCTTGAGGTCGCGGCAGTAGACCGGCGCTCTTGTCGCGGCGATAGCCGACGATGATGTCGCCGAGGCGCTTTTCGAGGTCCTTCAGGTCGGCGGCCAGGCACAGGATCGCCATCACTTCGGAGGCGACGGTGATGTCGAAGCCGGCCTCGCGCGGAAAGCCGTTGGCGACGCCGCCGAGCGAGCAGACGATGTCGCGCAGCGCCCGGTCGTTCATGTCCATGACGCGGCGCCAGGCGACGCGGCGGGTGTCGATGTCGAGCGCGTTGCCCCAGTAGATGTGGTTGTCGATCATCGCCGCGAGCAGGTTGTGCGCCGTGGTGATGGCGTGGAAATCGCCGGTGAAATGCAGGTTGATGTCCTCCATCGGCACGACCTGGGCATAGCCGCCGCCGGCAGCGCCGCCCTTCACGCCGAAGTTCGGGCCCGAGCGATGCCTCGCGCATGCAGACCATCGCCTTCTTGCCGATGCGGTTGAGCCCGTCGCCGAGGCCGACCGTCGTCGTGGTCTTGCCTTCGCCGGCCGGCGTCGGGTTGATCGCGGTCACCAGGATCAGCTTGCCGTCCTTCTTGCCCTCCAGCGATTTCGATGAATTCGGCCGAAACCTTCGCCTTGTCGTGGCCGTAGGGCAGCAGATGGGCGGCCGGGATGCCGAGCTTGGCGCCGATCTCCAGGATCGGCTTCTTCTTTGCGCCGCGCGCAATCTCGATATCGGAAGCGACCTTGGTCATCAAAACTCTCCCCGGGGATTTGCGGGCCAATGCCCGGAATTGGCGCGCACGCAACCGGAAACGCCGGCGCCGCGCCGTTCCAAACGGGCCGTCGGTTGCGCAAATTGCGACAAATGGTGAGTCGGTCGTGGTTCGCCGTCGTGCTTCGTGCTTCGCAAATCAACCGACGAAGCACGAACGACGAACGGCTCCTATCGATCCAGCACGCTGCGCATTTCGACCAGGTTGGAGCGCACGCGCAGCAGGTAGAAGCCCATCGTCGCCAGGTGCGACGGCATGATCCAGCTCGATTCGCCGCCATTGGAGACGATGGGCGGCTGGACATTGAGGGCCGAGCGCAATTGCTCGGAAGTGCGCTGCCACAATCGGCTCAGGTTCTTTTCGACGAACACGCTGCGAAAATCGGCTTCGGCGGCTTCGAGGATGCCGTGATAGGCGTATAGCTGGCCGTAGGCGAACCAGAAGCGGTCGTCGGCGCGCGGATCGAACCAGCCGGCGTCCGATGCTTCGATGCGGGCGCGCAGGATGTCGGAGGTCGAGCCGATATCGCCGGCGACGCGGTCGAAGAACTGCAGCAGGTTGTCGGCGCGGGCGTCGAAGGTCGCCTCGCAGCGCGACAGGCGCTCGTTGAATTTTTGCAGGTTGCGCATCGCGGCGCGGTAGAAGATCGGCGTCGGCGATTTCGGCCCGAACGGGTGAATGCCGAAATACCAGGTCTCCTCGTCGAAGGCGAGGTTGCCGCGGGCTTCCTGCAAGTCCTGGTCGATCTGCGAGGTGCCGCGGGCGCGGCCGAGCGAATCGACCAGTTCGACCGACGTGCGGCGCAGCACCTGGTTGATGCCGAGTTGAAAGGCGGCCTTGTTGTCGAAAAACGGCGTGTTCTTCCATGGAATCCCGAAGAAGCCCATCTTCGAGACCAGCATCGACGGGATCCAGGGTTCTGGTTGACGTTGAAGTCGATCAGGCCGGCTGCAACCTCGACGACGGCCGACGGCGCGCAGCGCCCGCCGGAGCCGGTCGGCGAAGGTTCGCCCGGCGCTACCGTGCGCTTGGCGAGGTCATAGGTCTGGACGTAGTCGGGATTGAAATTTCTCCACACCGACGGTATGCCAGAAGAACCAGGCATAGGCGCCGAACCACACCACCAGGATCAGCGCCGACGATAGCCGCGCAGCATCCAGCCGCGTCTGGTGTACCAGCGGCTGACGGCGACGAAGGGCCACAACAGCGCGGCGATGGCGACGCCGATGCCGCGGCCGATCGCCTCGAAAATGCGGGTGAAGAACTGCACCACCGGATCGAGCATTCGGTCTGTTCCCCTTGCACGTGGCCTTATTTATACAGCCGCTGGCGCAGCGCCTGCTTGTCGCTGAGATAGGTATCGCGAATCCGCTTGACCACATATTCGCGATAGTTCTCCGGCCAATTCTCGTAGTCGCGGTAGAAACCCGGCTTGTTGAACACGAAACGGGTCATGTAGTCGAACGGCAAATAATCGGAAATCAGCCGGTTGACGATATGGCGGTCGGGATGCTCGGGATTGGCGCGGCTGATCAGGAAGCGCTTTTGCGGCGCGATGTCGGCGGCGATCGATGTTCGACCAGTTGGCGACATTGCGGCGCACCCAGTGCAACAACGGCATGCCGCCGTCATGGTCGATGATGTCGGTGTGCGCCGCCGCCCAGTTGGTCGCCCATTGCGGCGAAACCGCCGACAGATCGATGTCGGTGTCGTCGTTGACGGCGAGCCACACGGCGAGCATCAGCGCCCGTTCCTCGAGCAGGCCGGAGCGCTCGATCCACGAGCCGCGCGGCGGATCGATGCGGCCGGTCTCGGCCAGGAACTTGTAGACGCTGTCGTGATCGTTGCGGTCGATATAGGCAACCTGCCACGGCCGCGATTTGCGGAACCCCTTGGTCGACGGATCGGCGATCACGGTGGTCTGGCGATCCTCGATGAAGATGTAGACGCCGCCGAAATGCGAGGTCCAGAAGGTCGAGGCTGACGGAACAGCAGTTCCTTCAGCGCCAGTTCGTTGCTGCGGATGTCGCCGGTCGACTTGGCGTATTCGACCATGTGTTCGAGCATCTCGTCGTCGCGCCAGGCGTCGGGCTCCTTGGTGAGGCGGTCGATCAGCATCTGCAGCTCATGGGTCATGCCGAGCAGGTCCTGCGAGGTCGAGCAGCGGAACTCGACCTGCTCGATCGACAACAGGTCGTCGATGTCCTTGACCTCGAAGACGCTGTCCTCGATCTCGCCAAACAGCACGTCCTTGATGGTCAGCGCGAAGATCGCGCGGCGGTTCGATTCGAGGAACTTGTAGAGCAGGTCCTCGGTGTTGGAAAATGCGGTGTTGATGACCGGCAGCTCGATCTGCTCGGGCGACAGGATGATGAAGCGGCGGTTGACGGCGTTGGGGTCGAGATATTGCTGGTCGCCGACATCCTTGGCGACCTCGGGCGAAAAGCCGGCCATGTCGATGCGGAAATTCTTGAGCTTCGTCGGCTTGACGCCGAGCGCGGCCGAGCGCGGCGTTGTAGCGCTCGACCAGATGCGGCTCGCGACCTCGAGCAGCTGCCCGTAGATCAGCTTGTTGTCGACCAGCAATTGCATGTCGTCTCGCGGCTGGGTCATGGGGTGACCTGAAAGAGCGTCACGCCCGCCGGCTGCGCAGCACCCATCAGCGCCGACCCTCTTCGATCAGTTGTTTGATCGTCAATCCTTTCAGGGCATTTGCCGGCAAACGCTTCCGCAGATTGCGGATTTCTTCGGCCGCCTTGCGCGCCTTCTCAACGTCACGGCTCTGGATAGGAACGAGCTTGGCAACCGGTTTTCCGCGGCGTGTGATCTCGATGATCTCGCCGCGATTGGCCCGCTCAACAAGCTTGCTGAACTTGGTCCTGGTCTCCGATATGCCAAAGGTCACCATGACTTTCTCCGCGCGTTAGCGTATCCGAGATAGCTATCTGGAAGCACGAATGCAATTCGGCTTCGCCGAGGTATCAAAGACTGATGACCCACTATATCGCCATCGTCCACAAGGACCCGGACAGCGCCTGGGGCGTATCGTTTCCGGATTTGCCCGGATGCTTCTCGGCTGCCGATGAAGAAGCCGACTTGTTGCCGAATGCGATGGAAGCGCTAGAGCTGTTCGCGGAAGACGCGGGTGAGTTGCCCCGCCCGCGCGTCAACATCACGCTCGACAAGGGCTTGCTCGAAGCTATCGACGCCGAGGCCGTTCGTCGCAAAATGACGCGCTCGGGATTGCTGGCGCAGGCGGTGGCAAAGGAAATTACGGGGTAGCTTCGGGGGTCAGAATAGTGGGCTGCAAGCGCCGTCAGTCGAGCAGATTTGGCCTGCTGAAACAGCAATAGCGATCATGGATGCAACAAGCAAAATTGCTTTGGGAATCCATACCTTATCCATGCTGCCGAAACGGAAGATCCAAAACCAAGAAGTTGCCGCAAGGACAATGGCCACAACAAAACACACGGCGACGGCCCACCAAAAGCCGTAGATTTGCCAAACGTATGCCGCAGGTATCATTGCCAATAACGTATTGCTCATGAGTTACCTCACCCCTCCCACGTCCCCTTGTCCTTCATCTCGCCGATCTGCTTGACCGCCTTCTCCCGCTGGCGTTCGCGGCGGATGATTTCGGCGATGGCGGCGTCGTCGGACTTGTCGGAATAGCGGAACTCGGAATCGGCGTAGCGGTTGATCTCCTGCATCACCATGTCCATCGAGAACGGGCCGCGCAGTTCCTCGATCATCGCCTTCTTGTCGTCGTAGGGCTTGTGCATGAAGGCGTCGCGGCTTCTCGAACCAGTCGTCGGGCAGTTCGACGTCCATGGCCCGCATCTTGATGGCGTCGGTGACGTTCTTGATGGCGCGGCCGGTGAAGCGCGGCTCGGCCTCCTTGATCATGATGCAGATAGGTGCCGAGGTCGGCCATCGTCTTCGGCGCGCCATTTTCCTTCATGAAGCGCTCGTAGACCTTCATCAGCCCCTCTTCCTGCGGCTTCGAATGTTCCTCATAGGCCTCGGTCACCGCGCTTGCTGGATCTCCTGCGCGGCGTAGAGCTTGTGGTCGCCGAGCGGTATCTTGTGGTTCTTGCCGGCGAGCAGCACGAAGATGTCGATGTAGTCGTCGCGGCGTCTGCGGCCCGTCGACCAGCCAGCGGGCGCCGGCGCGCTGGCGCAGCGCGTCGTCGACATTCTCGGGATAGTTGGAGAACATGCCGAACGAGCAGTTGCCGCGCACCACGGTGGCGGCGCCGGCAAAGCCTCCATCAGCACGCCGGTGATTTCCTGCTGGCCGGCCGAGGCGCGGTCGTCGGAGCGGCGCGCCGCCACCTGGTCGATGTCGTCGATGGTGCCGAAGCCGATGACGCGCGGGTTGAGACGTTGTTGATGAACTGCTGCAGTTCTGGCCGGATTTGCCCTGGTAGGAGGAGATCTGGTCGACGCCGAAATTCTCGTAGGGAAGGGATAGCCGGCGGCCTGGCAGTAGCCGTTGACGAGCCCGGCGATCATCTGGATCAGCGTCGTCTTGCCGGTGCCGGGCGCGCCGTCGCCGATGAAGGTGAAGAGGAAGCCGCCGAGCTCGACGAACGGGTTCAGCTGGCGCTCGAAATCGTAGGCCATCGAGCATCTTGGCGAGCTTCATCGCCTGGTATTTGGCGATGTGGTTGCCGACGACCTCCTCCGGCTTCTTGAAGGTCATCGCCAGCGGCTTCGGCGCTTGCCCGGCGCGACATCGAAGCCGTCGAGTGTGAAGTCGTCGACGTCGATGCGGATGTGGGCGTTCTCGAACGGGCCGAGCCCGTCGAAGCGGCCCTTGCGCGCCAGCAGCCCTCGATGCGCCGTCGGGCACAGGCACGAACGCGCTGCGTCATCAGGCGTGTCGTCCGGCGCGCCGGCAATGGCGTCGTCGAGCGCCGGCGACCAGCGATTTCACCGCATCCTGCGGCTGTCGCAAAGGCCAAGTCCGGCTCGGCGACGTCGTTGAGGCGGCTCGCCGTCGGCTTCGACCAGTTGCTTGACAGATAGGCGGCCAGGCTGAAAGCGCCGCGACGTAGGCCGAGGCCTCGACAAAGTTCTTGAAGCGGTCGCCGTCGTCGCCTTCGAGCGGCGCCGCGCGCATTGCGCTGCCTGCAGGCATTCGAGGCCGGTCTGCGGCCGAATACGTCGCCGACCGGCAAGCGCCATGGCGAGTGCCCGCGCCGAGGCGCGAAAAGCGCGTTGTGCTGGGTCGGGCTCAGCAACTGGTCGTCGGCGTGATCGCGGCCACGCGTCTTGGCCAGTTCGACCTCGCGCGTGCGAGCGCAGCCCGGAGTCGAGATCGGTCGAGACGAAGCGGCGGTTGCGTGCCGGCGAGTCTCGACCTGGATTCGCGCTCCGCCGCCACGCTCATGACAAAGCGGGTGACCAGCTCTGCGCTACCGGCATGTGCTTGTCGATGTCTTCCTCGCGGAGGGTGGTCAGGCTGGTATCCATGTTCAAACGCTCCGTCGAGCACTTCGTTGCCGTCGAGATGATGTGGATCTTGTAGCCGGCGAAAATCTTGTCCTGCTCGCCCGCCGCGTAGATCGCCTGGTAGGCTTCGTGCGGCACCAGGGCGTGGTTCTGGTAGGCTGAACGCCCTGGCGGGCGCATTCCAGATCGTCGGTGTTGATGTAGAATTCGTCGCGCGACGGCTCGCTCGCCCACAGGCCCCTTCGGCCGGGCTTCTCGCCTTGACCGAATAGAGTTCCTGCAAGGTCCAGGTCAGCAGCCACGGGTTTTCCGGCTTGTGCACCTTCGCCAGGATCTCGTCGACGTCGATTGTTGTTACGGTGATGCCGGCCGAATAGAACGGGCCGAGCACGAAGCGGCGCAATTGCTTGGGGTGCAGGTGGTCGAAATCGTGGTCGAGATTGGTGGCGATCGTCGACGGCGACAGCGAATAGGCCGAATTCTTGTCGCATGAAATCGTCGAACTGGTGGGCTAGCTCCGGGTTGAGCAGACCCTCCACCGGCAGCGGAATCTCGACGCCTCGGTTGAGCTTGCCGTCGGAATCGACAAGCGTCGTGATCATGTCCTTCGACGAATCCTCCACCGTCGCGATATAGACCAGCGGCAGGTTGGCGATGCCGTCGAAATAGCCCCAGTGGACGAGGTAGTAGGGCCGTCTCGTCTTCGGATTGACCGAAACGCGCACCGTGCGGGCGAGGCACAGCGGCGAAAAAATCCGCGCCGCGTCGACCGTTTCGAGATAGTGCCGTTCGGCCATCGAGTGCTGCAGCGCGCTCGGGAACGCCTTGTGTCGCAGGATGAAGTCGGCCATTTCGGCGCGGATGGTGTCGCCGTCCGGGCATGGTCGTCAGGCGCTTCTTGGCGTCGCGCCGGTCGTTTTCCAGTTCGAGCACGTTCTGGAACACCGGAAAGCCGCTTTCGGCGCTGCGAGATGTGGAAGCGCTCGGCATGAAGCCGAGGCGGTTGCGCCAGCATGCGAACGAGCTCACGCAGGCGTTTCAGATATTCCTCGACGATTGGCGCCGATCAGATCGTGCTGGTAGAGCGGGCTGATCGGTCGTCGCGCAGAAGAATGTCGAGCCCGTCTAGCGCGCGATCGACGGCGCTGAAATAGCGCCCTACCGGCGTTACGTTAGACCTCATTCTGGGGGTCTCACTGCGGCAAGCTCATCGCCCGCGGCAAACCGCGCTTCACCTTGAAGCTTCACTGGGAAACGTAGTTGGCCGAATTGTGCTTGCTCATGACCTCGTCGAAGCGGCGGGCGAAGGCTCGTCGGCGAGCTTCTTGCGGCGCTGGATGTCCGCGGTCGAAACCATGTTCTTCTCGTGCATTTCGAGCAGGTCGCCGATGTGCTTCTGCGCCGCGGCGCCGATGCCGGCCATGGTCTCTTCCGCCGTGCTGTCGACCTTGTTGCCAAGCGTGTTGATCTTGTGGGCGACGTCCTGCTGGGCCGCCGTCTTCAGCAAATCTTCCAGCGCCTTGTAGAGAACGATGCGCTGCTCGGTGTCGATGGTCAGTTTGTTGATCAGCGTCTGCTGCGCGGCGATCTGGTTGTTGAGCAAATCGACGAAGGTCTGGAACATCGAGGTGTAGCGCTCGAGCGTCTGGCTCTCGGCCAGCTGCTCCTGCTCCTTGGCCTGCATCTGGTTATATTCGGTGGCAAGCTTCGAGCGCTCGCCTTCGAGCTTGGCCCGCGCCTTCTGCGTGGTCGACGCGGCGATCCGGTTTTCCAGATCGAGCAGCAACGGATTGAGTTCCTCGATGCGCTTCTGCGTCGCTTCGAGCTTGGTCATCGTCGCCTTGCGGCGCTCGATCACCGTCTTCAGGCTGGTTTCGGAGGCATTGTAGCGTGCTTCGAGCGCAGCCTTCTGCGCCTTGAGGATGCCGACGATGCGTGTCGGATTTCGACAGCAGTTCCTGCAGGTTGCAGGCGAGCGACATGTGGCGCACGCGCTCGGTGCGCATGCGCTGCGGCGCGGTCTTTGGAGAAGATGCCGATGAACTTCTCCATGCCGGTATAGCTCTTCATGCTTTCGAACTCGGCGCCGAAAACATTGGTGGCGTCCTCGAGCCCGATGATCAGGTCGGCGATGTTGCCTTCCATCACTTTCTGCTGCTTCAGCACGTCCTCGATGCGGGCGTTTTCGATGTCGAAATCGACCTGCCCGATGGTTTCGGTCTTGGCCAGTTTCTCGAGCACGACGCCGCTGTGTTCGAGCTTGGAACGCATCTCGTCGATGGTCTGACGCGTTCTCTCGATTTCGGCGTCCATATTCGTCAAATTGGCCATTGCTGTCTCCCGCTTCCCTGCCCCTGAGTTGCCGCAATATAGGCAATGCCCGAGCAGTTTTGAAGCTGCGCCGGGCAAAGCTTGCCGTTCGTTAGCCCGGCCCGGCGGCGATACGGCCGAGTATGATCGGTTCGCCGTGCGGGGTCGCTTCCGCGGCATCGCGCCACGCCTGCTGGCGCGCGGCAAGTTCGGTGCGTGAAGCCAGCGATTTCCGCGCAGTCAGCGCCTCGAGCGCATTGAGCCAGTGCAGGTAATAGGTTTCGGGCGATGCCGCGCTTCCGGCGTCGGCGATTTCGGCGCCGAGCGCTTCGGCCCATTCCGCCGGCGTGAACCGGCCGCTTTCAAGAAGCTCGACGGCGATGGCGAAGGCTTGCGCCTGCCACGGCGCGGCGAACAACGGCCCGCGCTCGTCCCGTGGGATCGCCGGGCTCGCCGCCGCCAGTTCCGCCTCATGCCGGCTCAAGGTAGGGCTCCCAGCAATCGACGCAGACTTCCTGAGCATTTCCCGTGCCGAACAATTCCTCGCCGGCGAACCGCACGGTGTAGAGCCATCGCGGCTGCTCGCCCTTTCCGTGGGCGTTGGCGTCGGGAAAAACATGACCGCCGGCAACCGCTTCGACGACGCCGATCTTGGCTCGGGCATAACGCGGCAATCGCGTGTGGCCAGGCGGATTGAGGTTGCGCGTGCGCACGCGTTCGCCGACCCGGAATTTCGCCGGCGACGGCACGGGGCGTTCCGTCGGTGCGCCGTGCGAAAGGATTTCCGCCATTTCGCCGGCATCCGGCACGCGGCGAAGAACGGCCGCTGGGTCTTGCATATGACCCGCAGCGATCTCGGCGGCGCTCGCCAGGCCACTCTCGACCAGCAGCTTTTCCAGACCGGCGATCCACAGCTGATAATAGGAGGAAGCAAGATAGGTCGCCGGATCGATGCGCTCGCGCGAGTGGCGGAACTTGTCGAGACCCCAGGTGCCAGTTGCACCCATCGCCACGGTCAGTGCCAGCACCCGCTTCTCCCAGTCGGCATGGAACACCGGTTCGCTCGGTTCCGGCCGGACCGGGCCGTAGCATTGCATGGCACCCATGTCGTGCGGGCCGTTCATGCGCCCTGCCCGGGTTCCAAAGCCAAGCCGGTGCCGATCATCGAATCGCGGGTGACCAGCCTTGCCAGTTTTTGCTCGCTCCAGCCTTCGGTCCCAGCCGGGCGCTGCGGGATCACCAGATAGCGAAGCTCGGCGGTCGAATCCCAGACCTGGATCCGGGTCGCGGCCGGCAGTTCGACGCCGAATTCCGCAAGCACAGCACGCGGCTCGCTTACCGCCCGCGAGCGGTAGGGCGCGCTCTTGTACCAGACCGGCGGCAGGCCGAGCACCGGCCACGGATAGCACGAGCACAACGTGCAGACGACGAGGTTGTGGACCGCATCCGTGTTCTCGACCACCCGCATGTGCTCGCCCTGGCGGCCGCCGAAACCGAGTTCGGCGATCGCCGCCGTCGCATCGGCGCGCAAGCGATCGAGATAACCGGGATCGCTCCACGCCTTGGCGACGACCCTGGCGCCGTTCTGCGGACCGATTTTCTTTTCATAGGTCTCGACGATCAGGTCGAGCGCGGCAGGATTAACATAGCCCTTCTCGACCAGCAGCGATTCGAGCGCGCGAACGCGGATATCCATCTGGTCGAGATGGCTGTGGGCATGTTCGCCGTGCCCTCTCGTCAACGGAATTCGCCGACGCCGACCAGGTGCAGCGAGGCGATGCCGAGTGCCAGATTGTAACCGCGCGAGGCCTCGACGCTGAACGGCTGCAGCGCAAACGACCGGTTGAACCCGCCGATCAGCGCGTTGGCGCCGATGCCGACGCCGAGCGATACGCCGGCCGACAGGCCGCCATAGCTGCCAGCCAGCGCCTGGGCGTTATAGGGCGCATTGGTCAGCGCGAGGACTGCCCAGGCCACCGACGAATAATTGGTCGAGCCGAGGTCGAGGCCGAGGCGGCGAATTTCGCCGGCATAACGTTCCTTCGGGCCGCCGCCGGCGCGTTCGAAAATGCAGCTCAATTCTCGGCGCGAACCGAGGATGCTGAGCGGCTTGCCATCGACCTGGCAGGTGAGCACGCCGATGCGAACCGCCTCGGCATTGGCCGGAGCAGCGGCGAATGTGGCAACGCAGGAAGCAAGGACCGCCCAAAAGGCGGAAAAATATGGTTTTTTCATCTCAGAATCTCCCGTTACCGTCCCGATTCGCACGAAATCCCGACCGAAAAACGGCGAAAATCATACCAGCATGGACTGCGGCCGCGGTTCAGAGCAGTCCAGCATTTGCGAGCCCTTCCCTGATCCGGTCAACATCCGCCTGGACCTTGAAAGGAAACCGGCCGACATGCTCCTCGAACGAATAGTTCGGATTGATTTCCTTGAGTTCTCTCCAGACCCGTCGGGCTTCGTCGGTTTCGCCCATTTGCCCCAGCGCCGCCGCGAGGTATGCACGTGAAAAGTCCGATTCCGGGACAAGGACAATGCGCTCTCTGAAATAGGCGGCGGCCGTCGCGTATTTTCCAGCGATCAGGTACGCCATGCCGATGAAGTGGACGAGTTGAGGGCTGTAGGCCGGATCGAGGCGCATGGCGCGCTCGAAATACGGGATTGCTTCCAGCGGTTTCCCGGACAGCATGGTGACCACGCCCAGACTATCGTGGGCCAACGCAAAGTTCGGGTTCAGAGCCAGCGTGGCTTCCGCCTCGGTCTGGGCGCGCTCCAGGTCTCTGTTGAGGTTGCATGCGACAGCCGCGGCATAGTGGGCCATCGGCTCGTTCTCGTTCATGGCGATCGCACGATCCGCAAAGTGCAGGGCTTCGGTGGCCGAGTGGTTGTGATTGTCACTCCAATGATTCTGGTAGTCCGTGGCGTACAGCACCGAAAGTGTCGCATAGGCTTCGGCATAGGTAGGATCGAGTTCGATGGCTTGACGGAGCAGTGCTCTGGTTTGCTCGAACATCCCGCGATTCCGGATCGTCCCGTAGATGATTGCGCGGGCGCGCAGGAGGAAGTCGTGAGCGTCGACGCTCTTCGGTCCGCTGACCGCGAGTAAATTCGTCTCCGTCGGGGCGAGCGTGACCTTGAGAGCGGCGACGATCTGATTGGTCACCTCGTCCTGGACAACGAAAATGTCCGTCAAATCGCGGTCGTAGCGTTCCGCCCACAAATGCGCTCCATTTTCGGCATCGATAAGCTGGGCATTGACGCGCACGCGGTCGGCGGCGCGGCGAACACTGCCTTCCAGCACCGAGCGAACGCCAAGTTCACGCCCGACGGTGCGAATATCGACGCTCTTGCCCTTGTAGGCAAAACTCGAATTCCGCGCGATGACCATCAATCCTGGAACTTTCGATAAATCGGTGATGATGTCTTCGGTAATGCCGTTGCAGAAATATTCCTCCTCGGGTTTGCCGGAAATATTGTCGAATGGCAGCACGGCAATCGAGGGCGTTTGCTTTATCGATCCGGGCGATGGCCGGTGCTGAACGCTGCCATCGGACTTGATCTTGCCGCGATGCCATTTCCATACTCGGATCGGGCGATCTACATTCTTGACCCGGACCTCGCCGCCGTCGTTGAACGTGATGTCGAGCCGGTTGCCGACGCTCTCATTGACAATCGAGGTCACGCAGATACCGCCTGGCTCCGCCAACGGCTCAAGGCGGGCGGCAATGTTGACGCCGTCGCCGTAGATATCGTCGCCCTCGATGATGACGTCGCCGAGATTGATGCCGATCCGCAGCGTGATGCTTATCGGGGCCGACCGATCGGCAGGAACGCCGGTCTGGATAGTAACCGCGCACTTGACCGCATCGACCACGCCGACAAACTCCACCAGCGTGCCGTCGCCGATCAACTTGAAGACGCGACCGTTGTGTTGCGCTACGGCAGGACCGAAGACAGTTTCGCGATAGCGCTTCAGGGCAGCCAAAGTCCCTGCCTCATCGTTGGCCATGAGGCGCGAGTAACCGACGACATCGGCGGCAAGTATTGCCGCAAGTCTACGGTTTGTCCGTACGTCGGTCATCTACCTCTGGTAGATCGTTGCCGACGATCGCGCCACCCCCAATAGGCTCTAACCTTATGACGACCCAAGGTCGCGCAGGCGCCAGTGGCGCCGGCACAGCGAAGTATAGCTTTCGTTGCCGCCGACGAAGATCTGCTCGCCCTGCTCGACTGGCTTGCCGTCGGCGCCGAGACGGACGACCATCGTCGCCTTCCTGCCGCACCAGCAGATCGTCCTGACCTCGCGCAGGTCGTCGGCGAGCGCCAGCAGCGCGGCGCTGCCGGGAAACAGCTTGCCCTGGAAATCGGTCCTGAGACCATAGCACATCACCGGAACCGACAGATCGTCGGCGACCCGCGCCGCCTGCCAGACCTGCGCCTCGCTCATCCATTGCGCCTCGTCGATGAAGACGCAGGCGAGCCTGCGGCGGTCGAGCCGGTCGCGCACCAGTTCGAACAGGTCGTTGGCGCTGGAAAAGGTCTCGGCCTCGCGGCGGATGCCGATGCGCGAGGCGATCTCGCCCTCGCGTGTGCGGTTGTCGACCACCGAAACCAGCAGCAGCGCATCCATGCCGCGCTCCTGATAGTTATAGGCGGCCTGCAACAGCAGCGTCGACTTGCCGGCATTCATCGTCGAATAGGAAAAATAGAGTTTGGCCATCGCAGCCCGTCCGTATCCGGTCGGGTTTTCCGATAGCTTCAGTCGGCGCGCAACTTCGGCGGGGCCGCGAGGCCAGTCGAATCCGCGATTATCCACAGCCGCGCAAATCTAGGGCGGCGGGACCGGGGCGGCCTTGGATGGCGATTTGGTAATTTCCGGCGTCAGCTTGGCGATCTCGGACTGGCCTTCGCCCACGCCGACCGAGCAAGGTCGCATAAACGGTTGAATTCCGAAATCCAACCTGCACCCAGGCGACCAGGGCCAGCCCTGCGGCTCTATTGGCACATGCTGTATTTGTGCTAACCACTGCCGAACTCGAAATTTTCGGCTAATCGACAGACGGGATTTATGTGCCTTCACAACCAGCCATAGGAGTCGTCAATTCGTCACACGACATCGACTGGGTGAACGTGATCGGGATTTCGGTCTTTCACATCGTGGCCCTGTTGGCGGTGTTCCCGGTTTTCTTTTCGTGGAGCGGACTGGCGCTTGCGATCATGGGAAACTTTGTATTCGGGACGCTCGGCATCAACGTATTTTATCACCGGTTCTTGACACACAAGGGATTCCGTTGCCCGCAATGGCTGGAGCACTCACTGGCGGTGCTAGCCGTGTGCTGCTTTCAGGATTCGCCAGCTCGATGGGTTGCGGTACACCGCCGCCACCATGAATATTCGGACGAGAATCCGGATCCGCATTCACCGGTGCGAGGGTTTTTTTGGGCCCATATCGGCTGGATTTTGGTCAAGTCCGCCGACGCGACCCGCCGTGAGCTCTATGCGCGGTACGCCAAGGATGTCCTGGGCGATCCGTTTTACCGCCGCCTGGAAAAGCCGGCCGCTTATCTGGAAATCATTGTCCTGCAGACCGCTTTGTTTTTTGCTGCGGGCGTATTGGTCGAACTGTCGCTGGGCGGCGATCTGAAAGCTGCACTATTTTTTGGATCCAGTCTGATGATCTGGGGAGTGTTCGTGCGGACCGTGTTCATCTGGCACGCGACCTGGTCCGTAAACTCGGTGACCCATATCTGGGGATACAGAAACTATGAAACCGATGAAAACAGCCGCAACAATATTCTCATCGGATATCTCACCAATGGCGAAGGTTGGCACAACAACCATCACGCCGATCCGCGCTCTTCGCGTCACGGACACCGGTCGTTTGAACTGGACCTGACCTATCTCACTATCCGGTTGCTGGGCGCACTGGGACTAGCGTGGCAAATAAGAGAGCCACAATTGCCCAGGCCGTGATCCGTGAGGCAGACTTGACCGAAATGCGCATGTCGGAATTGCGCCCGTTCTTTGAGGACGTTCAGTCACACTACGATCTTTCCGACGATTTTTTTGCGATCTTCCTGGACCCGACGCGAACCTACAGTTGCGCCTATTTCGAGGGTCCGGACTCGACGTTGCACGAGGCGCAAAAGGCCAAGATCGAGCTCTCGCTGGGCAAGTGTCAGTTGAGCCCAGGAATGAGGTTGCTCGATATCGGCTGCGGCTGGGGCGCTACGGCCTATCGGGCCGCTGAGCACTACAAGGTCAACGTGATCGGACTAACCCTTAGCGAAAACCAGCACGCATATGCAACGCAACGAACCGTTGAGTTGGGTCTCCAGGACGCCATCGAATTTCGTCTTCAGGGGTGGGAGCAATTTGCCGGTTCGGCCGACCGGATCGTGAGCATCGGCGCGTTTGAACATTTTAGAAAAGAGCGTCACGAGGCTTTTTTCAGGAAATGCAAGGAAATCCTGCCTTCCGGTGGCGTCATGATGCTGCATTCGATCGTGACTTCATCGCTCAAGTCCCTGCTGGAGCGGGGTATCGAACTTGCGCAGGAAGACGTTCGGTTTGCGAAATTCATCAGGGACGAGATTTTTCCCGGCGGCCAGCTGTGTGCGCCGGAAAGGATCACGTCTCTCGCTCAGCAGTGCGGGTTCGATGTTTACCACGTTCAATCCCTGAGGCCGCACTACGCTCTGACGCTTGATTGCTGGGCCGAAAATCTGTCTGAGGCCAGGGAGGCTGCGATCGCGCTTACATCCCAGACAGTCTATGACCGCTACAAGAAATATCTCAAAGGATGTGCCGAACAGTTTCGCAAGGGAACCATCGATGTCATTCAGTTTTGCATGCGGTCCGAATGACTGGTGATTGGCACTTTGCGGAAGTTGGGAGCGAGGCCAGGCTGTCGCGTAGTTCCGCCCCGTTTACGCCGCGTTTTGTGCCGCAACTTCCACGCCCTGCGGCGCACTATGGGCAATAAACTCGCGGATGTAGCCCATGGTCTTGTGGGCGTCCTGCGGCTTGCCGAACAGATAGCCCTGCCCGGCATGGCAGCCGTAACGCTTCAGGCTTTCGGCCTGGCGCATTTCCTCGATGCCTTCGGCGACCACGGTCAGTTCGAGGCCGGCGCACATTTCCAGAATGGCGCGCACGATGTGTTCGGCCGGCTTGTCCTCGCCGATCGCCATGATGAAGGCGCGGTCGATCTTGACCTTGTCGAGCTTCAATTCGCGCAGGCGCCCGAGGCTCGATTGTCCCGTGCCGAAATCGTCCATGGAAATGCGGATGCCGGCCTTGTGCAGATCGTCGACGATCATGGCGGCGGTTTCCGGGTCCGACATCATCGCGCTTTCGGTGACCTCGATCTCTAGCCGTTTCGGGGGAAGGCCGGCGCGGGCGATGACGCCGCGGATCATCTGCGCCGTCGACAGATCGACGAGCTGGAGGCTCGACAGGTTGAACGACAGGAACATGTCCTGGGGCCAATCGGCGGCGGCGCGCGCCGCCTGCAGCAGCAGAGATTCGGTCAGCGGCGCGATCATGCCGCGCTCCTCGGCAAGCGGAATGAATTTTCCCGGCGAAACGCTTCCCAGTTCCGGGTCGGTCCAGCGCGCCAGCGCCTCGAAGCCGAGCAGGCGGCCGTCCTGCAGCGAGATGATCGGCTGGAAATGCGGTTTGATCGCGTCGCGGGCGATGGCGTTGCGCAGCGCCTGTTCGATGCGAGCGTTCTCGCGCATCATCGCCTCGACCTCGCGGGTATAGACGGTGACGCGGCCGCGCCCGGCGCGCTTGGAGTGGTAGAGGGCGGTTTCGATGTTGGCGACGATCGCCTCGAAGGTCTCGCCGGCCTGCGGATAGACGGCGAAACCGAAAGAGCCGGACAAGCGCACGGTCCTGCCGTCTAGGTCGAACGGCGCGGCGAGCAGGCTTTGCAGCAGCTTGCCCTTTTCGGCGGCGCCGGCCTCGTCGAGCACGTAGGGAAACAGGAACGCGAATTCGTCGCCGCCATAGCGGCTGACAAAGCCGTCGCTTTCGACCGCGGCGGTCAGGCGCAAGGCGGCCTGGCGGATGATGTCGTCGCCGCCCTTGTGTCCGAACAGGTCGTTGATCGGCTTCATGCCGTCGAGATTGACGATGCCGATGGAGAAACAGGCCGGGTCTTCGTTGCGGCTGACGATCAGGCGGTTGAATTTTTCCACCAGCCGCAGCTTGTTGCCGAGCCCTGTGAGCGGATCGGTGTAGGCAAGCGTGCCGGAATTCCTGCGAACCGGCTTGGCGGCGTCTTCGACCGCGACAAATTTGTGCTCGGCGATCGGCAACGGGCTGTTCGGCGGATTCGCCGCCGCGAGGACGTCGCGATTGCACGATCCACATGCCGGCGACGCCGCACAGCGACAGTAGCGCCGGCGCCAGTTCCAGCGGATTCATGGCAGGCGCGGTCGCCCATTGCGTGGCGCCCGCGACAACCACCGCGGTGGCGGTGACCGCGAGCCATACCTTCGCCGGTTTCAGCCAAGATGCGCCGAACTTCATTCTTGACCCGTCCGTCTGCTGCGCCCGACATTGGCGTCGCTCGCGTGCATCGGTCGTTGCGACCGAGCAGGATCGACCCCATTCCTACCGGGCCATTCCTACTGCATGGAGGTTAAAGAAATCTGCAAAATCGCTTAAAACGCGGCACATTGGCGCACGAAATCGCCTGGCCTGTCCAGCGGCGAACGGCATGGTATATGCCGCATTGTACGACACCGGGATTTTCTGGCGCAACCCATTCGGAGATAGCGATGAAACGAGCGGTCCTGCTGGCAGCGGCGATGCTGGCCATTTCTGCGCCCGCCCATGCCGCGGGCGATGCGGCGAATGGCGAAAAAATCTTCAAGAAATGTGGTGCCTGCCACACGGTCGGCCCGGACGCCAAGACCAAGGTCGGCCCGATCCTGAACGGCGTTTTCGGCCGAACCGCCGGCACCCAGGAAGATTACGTGGCAAAATATTCCAAGGCAATGATCGACGCCGGCGCCGGGGGGCTGGTGTGGAACGAGCAAACCCTGCACGAATACATCGAGAAGCCCAAGGATTTCGTCGCCAAGAACAAGATGAGCTTTGCCGGCCTGAAAAAGCCGGAGGAGCGCGACGACGTCATCACCTACCTGCTGCAGTTCAGCCCCGACTACAAACCGGCAAACTGAAGCAAGCTCAGGAATGGCGGAAAGCCATGGCCCGACCATCGGCGCTGCGGATTGCGCAACTCTGCATCGGCATTCTGCTGCTGGTGATCGTTCGATCGCTGGGCGAGGTTTTCCGGCTTCAATACGTACACGGCGAGGCGCTGGCCATCGCACAGCTCACTCCCTACGTCGGCGGCGCCCTGTTTGCCGCCGTTGCGCTGGCGTTGACGATCCTTTGCTATTTCGCCAGCCTCTATCGAACGTCGATGGCGATCACTGGCGCCACCGTCATTCTTCTGTTGGCCTACAAGGTCGTCATTGTCGGCTGACGCACCGGCCGTACATCAGAAGCCTAGTCGCTTCCGCGAAAGCCGCGGGCGAGGAAATACAGTTCCGCCGATTCGGAGCGCGACGCCGGCGGCTTGACATGGTGGACCGACGCGAAGGCCCGTTTCAGCTCGGCTAGCAGGACCATTTCGGTGCCGCCCTGGAAGGTCTTGCATAAAAACGCACCGCCGCGGGCCAGATGCGCCATGGCGAACTCCGCTGCGGCTTCGGCGAGCGCCATCGTGCGCAATTGATCGGTGCGGCGATGGCCAGTGGTCGGCGCCGCCAAGTCGGACACGACGATGTCGGGCGGCACACCGCCTAGCGCGCCGAGCAGCGCGGCGGGCGCTTCGGTGGCAAGGAAATCCATTTGCAGGACGAGGGCGCCGGGTACCGGTTCCATTTCCAGAACGTCGATACCGACGACGAGAGGCTTGGCGGACTTTCCCTGCGGGGAACCGGTCCGCGCTACCGCCACCTGCGTCCACCCGCCCGGCGCCGCGCCAAGATCGACGACGCGCGAACCGGGCTTGAGAATGCGATAGCGGTCATCGATCTCGATCAGCTTGAAGGCCGCGCGGGAGGCGTAACCCTGCGCTTTCGCCTGTTTCACGTAGGGATCGGCAAGCTGACGCTCGAGCCAGCGCCGCGACGATGGCTTGCGGGCGCCGCCGCGCAGGCGTTTTGCCCCGGCGGGATCGGCGCTTCTGCCCGAACTGCCGCGCTTGCGCCCACCGCGCCCCGAACCGCCCGGCGCCACGGCTCAGCCGCTCCAAACCTGGCGGGCCTGCGTTGCGGGCTGAATCCCAGCTACCGTGCTGGCGCATCAGCTGCGCCAGGATGCCTTCGCGCAGCCCGCGGTCGGCAACGCGCAGGCGCGGGTTCGGCCAGGTCCGGCGGATCGCCTCGAGGATGGCGCAGCCGGCGAGAACCAGATCGGCGCGATCGCTGCCGATGCAGGCATTGGCGGCACGCGAGGGATAATCCATCTCCAGCAGCCTTGCGATTACCTTGTCGATGTCGCGGTCGTTCAGCCACAGGCCATCGACGCGGCGCCGGTCATAGCGCGCCAGATTCAGATGCACGCCGGCAATCGTCGTCACCGTGCCGGATGTGCCGAGCAGATGGGCACGACCGTCCTGCCCAAGCTCGGCCAGCGACTGCCGGCCGTCGAACCGTGCCAGCAGATCGAACACTTCGGCAACCATCGCCTCGAAAATCGGCGCATCGACGACGCGGCCGCCGTGACGCTCGGAGAGATTGACGACGCCGACCGGCAGCGACGTCCAGGCGGCGATCTTGCTGGCAATGGTGCGGCCGTGGTTCCTGCGCCGGTCGATCAGGGCGATCTCGGTCGAGCCGCCGCCAATATCGAACAGCACGGCGCCGTCGGCATCGCGGTCGATCAGCGCGCCGCAGCCCTCGGCGGCAAGATAGGCTTCAGTGCGCCGGTCGATGATTTCGAGATCGAGCCCGGTTTCGTCGCTGCACCCGCGCCATGAACTCGCGGCCATTGGCGGCGCGACGGCAGGCATCGGTGGCGATCAGCCGGAAGCCGGCGAGCGGCTGGGCGGCAATTCGCACGGCGCAGATGGCTAAGCGCTTCAATGGCGCGGTCCATCGCATCGTCGGCGAGCCGGCCGGTCGCCGCCAGGCCTTCGCCGAGCCGAACGATGCGCGAGAACGCACCAACGACGCGGAACCGGTTCGGCCGGGTTGGCACGGCCAACAGCAAGCGACAATTGTTGGTGCCGAGATCGAGCGCGGCAAATATATTGCCCGGCGCCTGGCGCGGGCGGACGGATCGAGGCGGAGCGGCTTGCGCATGCCCGTGCGCGGTTTTCCGCTGCAGCGGCTGGCTCCGGTTCATAGCGGGCTGGCTCGGCCTGTCGCGCCGGCTGGCGCAAATTACGCAAAGGCGCGTTTGCAGCCTCGCCAACCGGCGCCGCGTTTGCCGGCTGACCCGGCTCCCGCGACGGCGGCGGCGTGCCTGCTTGCTCGACGCGCGGGTGCAGACCCTGCGAGGGCGTCGGGAATATCGGTGGAGCATCGCCATGGCGGGCGAGGGCGGCTTCGGCCGCAACGGCTTCCGCGCCGGCGCTGCGATCGGGCGGAAAGGACAGAACCAGCGGCGCCGCCATCCGAACGCTCGTTACCGGTCCGCCCGGCTGCTGCGGATGGACCGTCGGCGCGGAAATCCGCGAGCGGTTTTTCCTTCGCCGGTGCTTGCGGCCGCGGGACCTGCCCCCATGCGGCTTGTTGCCGGCGCGAGGACTGTCCACAGCGTATTCCTGTCGCCGTCCGCGATAACCGCCAGAAGCGGAATCACGGACGCTACGGGCACCCGGCACCAGCAAACCGGTGCCAGAGACCCTTGCATGTGTCTTGTGCGAATTTGCCATAAGGAAATTCGTCACAGTTGGCGACAGACTACCATCGCTTTGGCGCGACGCAAGGCGCAAAGGCATCACCGCCGCGCCGGGCAGCCCGAATGGGCCGATACAATCGATTGAACCATGCCAGCGCTACCAACCCTGGAAGCCGAACCGGCTTGAGCTCAGCAGCAATTTCCCGCAATGGATCAAAGCTGACGGTTGCCCAATTGTCGGACAAGTCGGATTTACCCCGAGTTGACAGCGCTAACAAAGGCTGATTACCTAAACTCGGAAAGGGCGGCAAAGTCAGCATAAAAATCGGTTCTGCGGAGCAAAGGCGGCGGGGGCAAACGATCGCCATAAACGATCGCCAAAGCCGACTTGTGCGGGAGGACAATGTTGACGATCACCGCCATCCAAATCTGTCGCCAAACTCTGGGAGGAGATGATGAGAAAACGCTAGCTGACATCGATCTGCGGTCATTGCCGCAGCAATTGGCCTGGTCACGATGGCCAGCAGCCTGGCTTACGCCGCCGGCCCGGATATGGTCGCGGGCCCCGGCTCCGATCCCGGCTGCTTCAAGCCGCTGACCGCCGACACCAAGTACTTCCAGTGGCCGGCGAAGAAGGGGCCGTACCGCATCGCGCTCGCCAACGGCTTCATCGCCAACGACTGGCGCGTGCAGATGATCAAGGTCGCCAAGGCCTATGCCAGCCAGCAGAAAGACGACATCAAGGAATTCAAGGTTGTCTCCGTCGGCCAGGACGTCGCCGCACAGATCGCCGCCGTCAACAACTTCATCGACCAGGGCTATGACGCGATCATCGTCAACGCCAACAACTCGGCGGCGTTCGGCTCTGTGGTCAAGAAGGCCAACGCGGCCGGCGTCGTGCTGCTGTCGTTCGACAACATCATCGACGATCCGAATGAACATCCAGATCAACGTCGATCAGGTCGGCATCGGTCGTCTCGCCGCCGAGTTCCTGCTCAAGGAAGCCAAGGCCGATGCGGCCAAGTTCCTGTTCGTGCGCGGCCCGGCCGGGCAACCGGTCGACCTCGCCCGCGAAAAAGGCTTCAAGGGCGCGATCAAGGCGTCCGGTCGCAAGGTCGAGATCACCGAAGTCATCGGCAACTGGAATCCCGGCGACGCCCAGAAGGTGACCGCCGACGCCATCGCTGCCGGCGGCAAGTTCGACGGCATCTATGTCGAGGGCGGCTCGCAAGGCGCTGCCCAGGCGATGATCGACGCCGGCAAGTTTGTCGCGCCGATGGCGGGCGAAGACGAGAACGCCTTCCGGATGCTGTGCAACGCCAACCACGACAAGGGCATGAAGTGCGAATCCGGCGGCACAGGCCCAGCCCAGTCGGCCGTGACGGTCAAGACCGCGATCGCGGCCCTGAAAGGCGAGAAGATCCCGCAGCAGATCGCGCTGCCGACGTCGATCTCCTATTCGCCCTACAAGGAAGGCGTCGAGGTGTTCCCGAAACTTCCCGGCAGCCTGTTTACCGGCAACAATTTCCCGGATTGCAAGATCGGCTTCACCGCCGAGGAAATCGGCGCGCAGACCGGCGAAAACAACTAATCTCGCGTGACCTCGACAATATCGGGGACAAATCGGGCGCCACGGGTTATCATCCCGTGGCGCCCCTTTCGTGAGTAGTAGGGCGAGAAGGCGAGGCAGCTTCTCGGGAGGAGCAGGGATGGCAGGCGACACCGCACCCTTGTTGCGGATGGATGGGATTTCCAAGCACTATGGCGGCGTACGGGCCCTCGAGGATGTCCAATTCGAGTGTCATTCCGGCCGCATTCACGCGGTGCTCGGCGAAAATGGCGCCGGCAAATCCACGCTGATCAAGATCATGTCCGGCGTCGTGCGCCCGGACACCGGGGATCGTCGAGTTCGAAGGCAACCCCGTCATTTTCACCAATCCCGCCGAGGCCAACGCCGCCGGCATCGTCTGCATGTTCCAGGAGCTGTCGCTGCTGCCCGACCTGACGGTGGCCGACAATATCTGCATCACCAATCCGCCGAAAAAAGGCTGGCTGATCGACGCGCGCAAGCAAAGCGCAATTGCCGAAGAGATGCTGGCCCGTGTCGGCGCCGAAGACATTCACCCGCTGTCGCAGGTCGCCGACCTGCCGCTATCGCGCCGCCAGATGGTGGAAATCGCCAAGGCGCTGGCGCGCAATCCCAAACTGCTGATCCTCGACGAGGCGACCTCGGCGCTGACCGCCGGCGATGTCGCGCGGGTCTTCGCGATTCTAAAGCGCTTGCGCGCCGACGGCATGGCGATCGTCTACATCTCGCACCGCATGCACGAGATTGCCGAGCTCGCTGACGATTGCACCGTCTACCGCAATGGCCGTTACGTCGCGACCTTCGCCGCCGGCACCAAGACCGACGACGCCATCGTCGAGATGATGATCGGCCGCGAATACAAGAATGTCTTTCCGCCCCTCGGCGAACAGCAGTCGACCGCTGCGCCGGTTCTGAGCGTTCGCAATTTCTCCTGGACCGGGCCGCCTCAACGACATCAGCTTCGATGTACGGCCAGGCGAAGTGGTCGGGCTCGGCGGGCTCGACGGCCAGGGCCAACGCCAGCTTCTTCTCGGCCTCTTCGGAACGCTGATCGGCGCCAGTGGAACCGTCGAGGTCGACGGCAAGCCGGTCCGCCTGAGCAGTCCGCAAAGGGCAAAGTCATCGGACATCGGCATGGCGCTGATTCCCGAAGACCGCAAGAACGAAGGGCTGATGCTGCCGATGTCGGTGCGCGACAACCTTTCGTTTGCGGCGCTCAACCGGTTTACGCGGTTTGGCGTCGTCGACACCAAGGCGGAGGCGGACGCGATCGACGAGATGATCCGCACGATCCAAATCCGTTCCGACGGCATCGACGGACCGGTCGCGGCGCTCTCCGGCGGCAACCAGCAGAAGGTGGTGATCGCCAAATGGCTGATGACGAAGCCACGCATCATCCTGCTCAACGATCCGACGCGCGGCATCGATGTCGGCACCAAGCAGGAGCTTTATCAGCTGCTGCGCCGGCTTGCCGAAAACGGCGCGGCCATCATTTTCTATTCGACCGATTACGACGAGCTGATCGGCTGCTGTGACCGCGTCCTGGTGCTTTATGACGGCCGTGTCGTGCGCACCTTGCAGGGCGCCGATCTCAACGAGCGCAACCTCGTGGCCAGTGCCCTCAATTTGCCCGGAGCGAGCGCAAGCGCGGCGTCCCCTGCCCTTGCCGCAGGAGCAGTCGCATGAACGTCGAAATCCAGACAGCGCCGCTGGTCCGCCGCTCCCCGTGGGAGGCCTGGGGCCATCGTTTTGGCGCCCAGCGCGGACTATTCATCGCGGTCGCCATCTTCGTCGTCATGTTCGCCTATTACGGCTACATGCAGCCGGTCGGCCTCAGCTCGAATGTCATCAATACCGCGGCGAACAAGGGCGTGCTGCTTGCGCTTGTGGCGATGGCGCAGACACTGCCCGTGCTTACGGGCGGCATCGACCTTTCCGTCGGCACCATCATGGTGCTGACCAACTGCCTCGCTTCCAACATCGTCAATGGCAGCTCCGCTGATGACGGCCATCGGCATTATCGCGGTATTGGCGACCGGCGCCGTCTGCGGCGCCATCAACGGCGTCATTGTCGTCTACGGGCGCCTCCAGCCGATCATCGTCACGATCGCGACCAGCGCCGTCTATTTTGCCTTTGCCCTGTGGCTGCGCCCGCAGCCCGGTGGATCGGTCAACGAGGAATTCGCCGACCTGATGACGCGATCGACTTATTGGGTGCCGTCCTCGATCATCCTGCTGCTGGCAGTGATCCTGTTCATCTGGATACCCTATCGCCAGTCGGTGATCGGCCGCGCTGCCTATGCAGTCGGCTCTTCCGAACAGGCGGCGTTCATGTCCGGCGTCGCGGTCGGGCAGGCGCGGCTGCTTGCCTTCACGCTGGCGGGGCTGCTGTCCTCGATCGCCGGCCTGTCGCTGACTGCCCTGACCTATACGGGGGAAGCACGCGCGGCGCTCTCGGCCGACTACACGCTGAATTCGATTGCAGCGGTGGTGATCGGCGGCACGTCGCTGTTCGGCGGCTCCGGCAGCGCCATCGGCTCGATCTTCGGCGCCTTTGTCATGCGCACGGTCGGCGACCTGCTGTTCGTGCTCGACATGAACCCGGTGCTGCAGCCGCTTTTCGTCGGCATCGTGCTGCTGCTTGCCGTGAGCATGGGATCGCTGCGCCTGCTGCGCATCAAGAACAAGCTCGATCTTTACCGATAGGCAATCAGATGACCGGCATCAAAGCCTTGTTCAAGAAGCTCGACATGGCGACGGTCGTCGCTTTCGCCTGCATCCTTCTGGTGCTCGCATTGGGCGCACTCTACGACCCGAATTTCCTTTCCTCCGATTATCTGCTCCAACAGCTGCTCACCGCCTCGTTCCTCGGCGTCATCGCCACAGGCATGATGCTGGTGATCCTGCTCGGCCACATCGACCTGTCGATCCCCTGGACCATTACCATGGGCGCAATGATGGCAACCGCGGCGACCGGCTTTTTCGGCACCACGGCCGGGACGATTCTTGCGGTGCCGTTCGGCATCTTCGCCGGCGTCTTGATCGGCCTGATCAACGGTTTCGGCGTCGCCTATCTGCGGGCGCCGTCGATGATATTCACGCTCGGCATGAACGCCGTGGCACAGGGGCTTATGGTGGCTCATACCGGCGGCTTCTCGCCGCAGGATTCGGTGACGCCGCTGATGCGCCAGTTGGTCGTCGGGCATGTGATCCCGGGGGTAGCCAATCCGATCCTGATCTGGCTCGTGCTCGGCATCGTGACGGTGTTCATCCTCACCCGCACTTCGCTCGGCCGCCAGATCTACGCCATCGGCAATCGCGAGCGGGCGGTGTTCCTGTCCGGCGTCGATACCCGCAAGGTTCTCGTCATCTGCTTCGTCATTTGCGGCGGCTGCGCCGCCGCCGGTGGGGTGCTGCTTGCCGGCTGGTCCAACCGCTCCTTCCAGGCGATGGGCGATCCCTACCTGCTGCCGACGATCGCCGCGGTCGTGCTCGGCGGCACCAACGTGCTTGGCGGGCGCGGCACCTATCTCGGCACGGTCGCCGGCGTCATCTTCATCACCCTGCTGCAATCGATCCTGTCGGTCGTGCAGCCGCAATATTTCCTCGCCGAAATCGGGCTGGCAGATGCCGCCGGAGTCGATCCGCCAGATCGTCTTCGGCGTCGTCATCGTCGCCATGCTGCTGCTCTACGGGCGCCAGCGCGTCGTAGCGGGGTAAGGTTGAAACCTCCGCGTCGCACGAGGCCTCGTCAGATGCGGCGCTGGCGAAGCGTGCTTTCGCGTTCGATCAACTCAAAGCCAAGATTGACGACCCGATCGGCCGGGCGCTTGCCGGCGATAGCATCCATCAGCATCTCGACGCCAAGCCGTCCCATTTCATAGCGATGCGTCTTGACGCTGGTGATGCTGGGATAGGCGGCCGCAGCGATCTCGAGATTATGGAAACCGGATATTCCGAAATCCTCCGGAATGCGCATGCGCCGGCGCTGGCATTCGAACAGCACGCCGATGGCAATATCGTCGTTGTTGGCCTGGGCGGCATCGGCATCCGGTACGCGCGCCAGCAATTCTGTGCACAACTCGCTTCCCATTGTCACGGAAGTGGACTTGGTCGTGGTCACAATCAGGCGTTCGTCAAATAGCCCGGCGGCGCGCATCGCGCGTTCGTAGCCACGCAACCGGAGTTGCGTACGGCGGTCCATCTCGCCGGCGAGAAATCCAATGCGCCGGTAGGAACGGTCAATCAGTTTCCTGATCGCCGCCTCGCAGGCGTCGTCGTGGGCAAACCCGACCAGCATGTCGATCGGGTCGGAGCCCGTTTCCATGACCTGGACGATCGGGCAATTCATCGATTGCAGCAATTTCAACAACTCGCGCGAGTGATCGAGGCCCGTCACCAGCAACGCCGCCGGGCGCTGGCCAAGGAAAATCCGCAGCAGGCCCTCTTCCTGGAAATAGGAATAGTTGGAATTGCCGAGCTGGATCTGGAAGCGGGTGTTTTCGACCGCATCGTAGATGCCGCGAAGCACATCGGCGAAAACCGAGTTGGCGACGGAGGGGATAATGACGCCGATGACGGCGGAACTGGCAGAGGCCAGCGCCTGGGCGGCGGAATTCGGCACGTACCCGATGTCGCGGATGGCGCGTTCGACGCGCTCGCGCAGATTGGGCGATACCGCATTCGGCATGCGCAGCACGCGCGAGACCGTGATTGCGCTAACCTTGGCGGCCATTGCCACGTCGCTCATGGTCGGCTTGCCGGATTGTCTCGCCCGCCGTTTTTCGTTATTCCTCATATACCTAATCTATCAGCGCCGAAAAGTTTCACAATCAGGTCCAAACAAGGTTTGGAGTGCTAGCGCTAACAAGATTTGGCGCGATCTTGCGGGTTGAGAGGACGGCATGTCGATCTACGAAGTGTTCGATCCGGCATTCGCAAAGCTGGTCAATGCCAACGCGAAGCTCGACCAGCTGGCGAGCGGCTGCAAGTGGAGCGAGGGGCCGGCCTATTTCGCCGCCGGCCGCTACCTGATGTGGTCCGACATCCCCAACAACCGGATGCTGCGCTACGACGAGAACGACGGCCATGTCAGCGTCTTTCGCTCGCCCTCGAATTATTCCAACGGCAATTTCGTCGATCGCGCCGGCCGGCTCGTCACCTGCGAACACGGCGGCCGCCGCGTCACCCGCACCGAGCACGACGGTTCGCTGAGTGTCATCGCCGACCGCTATCAGGGCAAGCGCTTCAACAGCCCGAACGACGTAGTTGTGGCAAGCGACGGGGCAGTGTGGTTCACCGATCCGACCTACGGCATCAAGAACGACTATGAGGGCGACCGCGCGCCGTCGGAAATCAGCCGCGCCAATGTCTATCGCGTCGACCCGTCGAGCGGTGCGGTCGACGCCGTGGCGACCGACTTCATCCAGCCGAACGGCCTCGCCTTCTCGCCCGACGAGGCCAAGCTCTATATCGCAGATACTGGCCGCACCGAAGGAGCCGAGCATCCGGCGCATATCCGCGTTTTCGACGTGGTCGGCGGAAAGAAGCTCAGCGGCGGGGCAGTGTTCGCCGAATGCCGCAACGGGCTGTTCGACGGATTCCGCCTCGATGAAGACGGCCGGGTATGGACCAGCACGCACGGCGGCATCGATTGCTACTTGCCGGACGGGACGCTCGCCGGCGCCATCATCGTGCCCGAAAAGGTTGCCAATTGCGTCTTCGGCGGGCCCAAGCGCAACCGTCTATACATCGCGGCGACCACCTCGCTCTACGCCATCTACGTAATGGTCCGCGGCGCCGGCCCGCAGTTCGATTAGCGCGCCACGGGCGACAGTTGGCGCGGTTGCAATCGCCGCCCGTCGTGCCTATACCGACGAAATCGAGCGTCGGCCGCGCTGCCTCCGCTTGGGGAATAGGTTAACGGTAGACCCACGGACTCTGACTCCGTTAGTCCTGGTTCGAATCCAGGTTCCCCAGCCAACCATTCCTCCCAAACCCGCGCTGACTGATTTCGCTGCGAATTGCCGCGCGATTTCAGGGCGTTAGGTTAGCCTCAACGCCTTTGAGACGGGCGACTTAGTCACGTCAGGCGGCAATTTTGCCTTTCGTCTCTGTTTGGCAATTTGGCGCTGACAGTTTGCGGGATCGGCGGCTCGATGGCAGCGCCAAATGGGCGGGAACTACCGGCATTTCGGGGCGGATCAGAGGCGGGCTACCGCTTGGCGCTGCTGTTGCCAGTCGGAAGGCAGCGGGTTTCGCTGCAGCCACTCGGACGTCAGGCCAGACGGCTGGCTGCCTTGCACGATCGATTTGACGATCAGCGGTGCGAGAAATGCCAGATCGATCAATTGCAGGATACGACGCTTGGAGAGGTTTTCGACTGCCGCCAGTTCTTCGAACGTCTGGCCGTGCCGGATGGCCTGATAGTACCGATGCGCTCTGGCGATATTGCGGACCAGGACGGCGTCGAACCCGGCGGGCGATTTCTCGCCAATCACCAGCCTGGCCTCGACACCACGCTTTCGGTACTGGAACGGGACTGGGAAGTTCATGGCTTGCGGATTGATTACGCTCAGGTCGATCTCCAGAAGCCGTGCGACCGCCGCGGGCTCAAGCGTGATCTCCACCGATCCCGGCTCGATCCTCACTTTTGCAATGCAGGCCAGAACACTGACGCTCGCCGAACGTCGATCCGGTGACACTAAGTTCCGCCGGGCGGCGCTAGCGCGGGCGATCGCTTCGGCTGTCGGATCGATCAACAAGCCGGACGGCAGGCGATTGCCCAGATGGGCAAGCACCGCACTCGCGAGCTGCTGTTCGAGCGCCGTTGCCGGCAGTCGCCAAGCGTGGCCGGATGCCCCCGCGCCCCGGCCATTGGCGGTGTTGGTGATCAGGCGGCCGGAGACATAATATCGGTATCGCCTGCCCTTCTTGTTGGCGTGGCTGGGCGTCAGTCGATCGCCAGTTTCATCGAAAAGCTTGCTTGCAAGCGGCGATATCTTGGTTGACGACGCTTCTGGTCCCCTTCTTCGCGCGGCTCCATCCATCAGCATCGCCTGCACCCTCTCCCATTTCTCCGGTTCGATGATCGCCGGATGCTGGCCATCGTAGGTTTCCCGGCGATGGCGGATGCGACCGGCATAGACCGGACTGGTCAGGATGTAGTAGATGTGGCCACGGCCAAAGGGACGGTCGCTTGTTCCCGTTGCTTCCCGGTCGGACTTCCGCCGAGCCTTACTCGGCCGTCTGCGCAGTCCGATTTTTTCCGCCTCCCGCTTCACGGTCACGATTGAACGGTGCGCCAAATAGAGGTCGTAGAGCGCCCTGACGGTTTGGGCTTCGTCCTCCTTAATCTTCAGCGTCCGCCCATCGGGCGCATAGCCGAGCGGCACATTGCCGCCCATCCACAGGCCCTTCTTCTTCGATGCCGCGATCTTGTCGCGGATGCGCTCGGCGGTGACCTCGCGCTCGAACTGAGCGAAGGAGAGCAGGACGTTGAGCGTCAATCGTCCCATGCTCGTTGCGGTGTTGAACGACTGGGTGACCGAGACGAAAGACGCCTTTGCCGCATCGAGCCGCTCGACCAACTTGGCGAAGTCGGCGAGCGACCGCGTCAGGCGGTCGATCTTGTAGACGACGATCTGGTCGACCAGGCCCTCATCGATATCGGTGAGAAGCTTTTGCAGTCCCGGCCGCTCGAGCGTTCCGCCCGAGATGCCGCCATCGTCATAGTGCTCGGGCAGCAACATCCAGCCCTCATGCTTCTGGCTGGCGACATAGGCGGCACAGGCTTCGCGCTGGGCGTCGAGCGAGTTGAATGCCTGTTCGAGCCCCTCCTCGGAGGATTTGCGGGTGTAGATGGCGCAACGGATCTTCTTCATGGCTCAGCCCACTCCGAAGAACCGCGGGCCGGACCAATGAGCGCCGGTGATCTTGCGCGCGATGGCGCTGAGCGAGCGGTAGTCCTTGCCATCCATCCGAAACCCTTCCTCCACCACTTCGACCTGGTAGGTCCGGCCGTTCCACTCGCGGACCAGGTGGGTTCCTGGCCGCAGGTGCATGACTGAAGGCATGGCAGGCGAGACCGGCCGGCCTCGGCCGTTCGCCTTCAAGGCAGCTTCAAGCGCCCTTCGAACCGCATTCGAATGCCCACCGAAGCGCCTGACCTGCTCTTCATAGGCCAGGACACGACGCATGAACCGGACCGAGATGTGTTTGGGCGGCCCGTGACCGAACATGCGCGTCCAGCGTGAAATGCAGTCCGGGCGGTCGAGCAGTTCAATTGCATTGAATTCGCTAGAGGCGGGCCCCTGCCCGCCTCTATTGACGACCACCGCGTCTGCAAAGGTCATGCCGAGGCCTTGCCGAACTTGGCTTTTCCGGCCGGGGGAGCACCGACGATCGAGTACACGGCCTCGTCGCCCTTGGCGGATTTCGAGGTCTTAATCTGGTGGCCTTGCTTGCGCAGGCGCGACAGCGCGGCCCGGACCGTGTGGCTTTTCCAGCTGAGGCGTTCGACAAGTTTTGAAACCCGCGCGCCGCCGGGTTTCGAAAGCAATTCAACCAGCAGTTCCTTCTTGCTTGTCGTCTTGCCCTTGGGACCTGGCTTACCGGATTCGCGGGTCCCGGCCCGCTTTGCGGATTCGACCAAACGCCCTCGCTTCTTCAGTGTAGCGCTGCGCGCAGCGGCAGCCGTATCGGCAGTCAGTCCATTTAGATTCGGATTGTTCATCTCTGGCTCCACTCGTTTGCCGAGGTCCATCATTTGGACCTGGTACCGAGCAAAGCCCGTCACCGGGCTGGAGCCGGTCGAGGCGCGCGCCTCAACCGCGTCCGACTACTGCTTGCTTGGGGATGGAAGTCCAGCACTAAGGCGGCTACTTGGCGTCGCCCCAGCCTCTCCAGTTTTCCGGTTCTTTGCAGACCGCCCCTTTTACTGGGCAACTCTCAGCGGAAATCAACAGAACGACCTTTCCATGCTTGACAAATCGGCAGGCGAATGTCCAAATAAACAACCGTACAGTCGGACGAATGAAAAAGCATGGATGGATCGGCGCACGAAACGGCGTCGAAATGAACTGATCCCGACTGACAGCGCGATCTCGAAGAAGCACAGCGGAGGAGTGAGATGGGATTCCATCAGACGAAAGCAAAGATTACGCGCGTCGGCTTGAGGCTAGCCGCGGCGCTCAGCCTGATTGCCTTGTCCGGCGGGGCAACCTTGGCGCAGACAAGTGGTGATCCGGTGAAGATCGGTCTCATCGCGGACAAGTCCTCGACACTGGTGTCACTGTCCCAGAATGAGGAAGATGCCCTCCGGGCGGCCGGCGACGCGATCAATAGCGGCGTGTTGTTCTGGGGTGTGCCCCCGGCAACCAGCGGCAAGTCGGGCATTCTCGGGCGTCCGATCGAGTTTCTGATCGAGGATGCCGGCACTGACCCGAATTTGGCACTATCTAAAGCACGTCGCCTGGCGAGCGAAGGCGCGCAGGCGATCATGGTCCTGACGACCTCCGGCGTGACCTTGCAGGCGCGCCTGGTGTGCGAGGAAGCCAAAATCATCTGCTTCGGCATTTCCGTGGCCAGCCCCGCGATCGTGACGCAGCCCCACGCCGCCTTCGCGTTCACGCAGGCGCCAACCTTCACGATGCAGGGTGACGCGATGGTGGGCGCGCTGAAGGCGATCGGCGCGTCGAGGGTCGCTATCGTCCGGGACGATTCCGGTGCGACCCAAGCGCAGGCAGGCTTCTTCACTAAGGTCCTGCAGGACGCCAAGATCGATATCGTGACGGACGAAGTGGTTTCCGCGGGCTCGCGTGAAATGTCCGGGCAGCTCCTGCGCGTGAAGAACGCAAATCCGCAAGCGGTGATCGACCTGGTTAATCCCGCTGTGGACGGCGCGGTTTTTCTCAAGGCCTTCAAGGCCTCGGGGATTGAGGTGCCGCTCTTTGCACAGGGTGGATTGATCTCCCAGCCCGATACCTGGAAGCTCGCAGGCTCGACGATCGACGGCACGATCGCGTTCGACTATCTGTCCCCCGCCAGTACGATGGTCGACGCTTTCAAGGACTATTTCCGTAAGAAATACGGAGCGGATCAGCCGATTCTGTCCACGCACGTGATGCCCGTGACCGCGCTCTTGCTCATCAAGCGCGCAATGGAAGACGCGGGAACAACCTCTGGCGACGCCGTCGCGCAGGCCATGGCGAAAATCACGAACTTCCCCGCAGGTTGGGGACAGGCTGGTTACACAATCAATTACAAGGCTGACGATCACAACGGCTCTACAATGAAGTCGATTGTGATTGTCCAATTCGCCGACGGCACGCCGTCGAAGGAATGGGGAAAGTTCCAGACCGGGGGCGAATAACGAAAGCGAATGACGGAACTCACTGTCATTTGGGAGGGGCTGGTCTCAGGAGCGCTTTATGGCCTCGTGGGACTGGCCTACCTCCTGATGCTGCGGGCGACCCGCGTGTACAACTTCGCCGTGGGTTCGTTCGCCAGTTTCGCGGCCGTCGCGTATGGGCACTGGTCTTGGAATTTTCCCCACGCCGGCGCGATACTTGTGATCTGCGCAATCACCGCGGTGGGCGCGATTGCAGTGGATACCATCGTTACTCGGCCGATCCAGAACCGCGAAACAGGCGGACATCTGGGGGTCGTTCTATCGCTGACCGCCGCTCTATTCGTGGTGCTGCAAATAACCCGACAGCTCTTTTCGGCGCGCACGGTCCTCGGGTTTCCGCTGATTGATGGAACCGCGAAGATTTTCGGGACGACGATCGCGCTGCACGGCCTGATCACCATTCTGGCGGCTCTCGCGGCGACCGTGGCCGTGGAAATCTGGCAACGCTACGGCATGCGCGGCCGCCTTCTCGCCGCGGTGGGCGACAATTGGGAAGCCGCCGTCACGCTGGGACTTCCGGTCACGGGCGTGCGCGCCTTCGCCGTGGGCCTTGGCGGAGCCGTTTGCGGGCTCATGGGGGCGCTATATGCCGGGGGGGCTGCGGTTGACTTTTACTCGGGGTTTTCCTTCGCGCTGACCGGCTTTCTCGCCCTTGTGATTGGCGGACCCAAATCGAATTGGGGTCCGCTATTGGGTGGATGCGTGATCGGCCTGACGGAAACCATCGGAGCCAGGATCGTCGGAGCGTCAATTCACCAATACCTGCTGCTGCTCGTCATCCTTGTCGTGTTCCGACTGAGTCCCCAGGGCATTCTAGCGAAAACGGTGCGTCGATGACCGAACATCAGCCGTCCACCCTTGGCGCCGCCGAGAATCCGCGTGGCGCTTTGGTCGGAAAGCTAAGCGTACGCCGGATCGAAGCGCTTGTCGGCACCGCCTGTCTCGCCGCCCTTTATTTCTTCTGGATGGGCGGGGACCTCTATCGCCAGGACATGCTGACATTCCTGTGTGTCTACGCGTTGATCGCTCTCGGTATGTACATCCCCCTGGTGATCACCGGCAGCTTGTCGATTTCGTACAACGCTTATGTCGCGGTGGGAGCCTATGCCGTCGGTCTGCTGGCCCTTCACACGGGTGCATCGCTTTTGGTCGCGGTGCCGGCGGCCATCCTGGTCGCCGTGCTTGTGGCGATTGCAATCGGAGTCGTGTCTACCGGCCTCACAGGATTCCATCTGGCCGTCGCAACGTTGGCGGTCGGAGAGGCCAGTGATCGACTGTTCATCGATGCCGAACCGATCACCCATGGCTCGGAGGGCATCAGCAACATTCCACGTATGGTTCTTTTTGGCCTCGAATTCGACCGGACGCAGCTGATCGGCTGCGGTCTGGTGCTGGTCATCGTGATGGCCATCGCAGTCAACCGCTTGCGGGACTCGGTTTGGGGCGTCGCCTTGCGTCTGCAGCGCGAGGATCCGCAGGCGGCCGAGGCCTGTGGCGTGCCGACCGAACTTTGTCGGATAGTGAGCCTGGCGATCGGCGCTTCCATCGCTGCGGTTGGGGGCGTCCTCTATGCCCTGATCAACCAACTGGTCATCCCGGAATCGTTCACTCTCGCCATCGTTTTTGTGGTGATCTTTATTCCGGTTATAGGCGGCAACCGTAGCGCGTGGGGCTGTATCGTGGGAGCTGGCCTCATTCTGGCCGTCAACGAATTGGGGTCCCGCCTCAACGTTTCGGGTTCCCTCGTCTTCGGTCTCGGGGTCATTCTTGTCATGTTGGTGGCACCAACCGGCCTGTTGGGGCTGATCTACGGCATCGGCGAGACGATCCGATGGCGTTACGCGCGGCGCGGCCCGGAAAAGTGACCGCTTCCATGGATTCCCACGCACTCAAGATTGACGGCATCTACAAGCGCTACGGCGGCGTCGAGGCCCTGCGCGGCGTCAGCTTTGAGGTTCACGACGGCGAAATCCTTGGCCTCATAGGTGCCAACGGCGCCGGAAAGACAACCCTGCTCGACATCGTCGGCGGCGAGCAATCGGCGGATACCGGCGTGATCACGCTGCGCGGCGCGCCCCTAAGCGGTGCGCCTCACAAGCGCGCTCGCGGCGGGCTCGCCCGCACCTTCCAGCATCCGCGTGTCAATCTCGACCTGACGATCTTCGAGAATGTTGCCGTGGGCCTTGCCGTGAAGCAGATGGCGACATCCTGGAAGGCTATCACGCTGCCGCTGCTGGCCATGACGAGTGGTGCGCGTCCGGCGCGCGATCTGGTCGAGGCCGCCTGCGCCGAGGTCGGCCTTGCCAAACTCGACCGGCCGTCGCGAATCTTGTCGTTCGGAGAACTGCGGCTGGTCGAAATTGCGCGGGCCGCAATCCAAGAGCCCTCGATCATCCTGCTCGACGAACCGTTCCCTGGGCTCGACGACGAGGGGGCGAAGCTTCTCGAGGACACATTGCGGCAGCTCGCCAAGTCCGGCCGGTCGATCGTGCTGGTGGACCACAACGTGGCCATCGTGCAAAACTTGGTTCATCGCGTGGTGCTGCTGGCCCGCGGTGAGGTAGCCTTTGTCGGCCCGACCCGGGACTGCATCCGCAGCGACGCGTTCCGTCACGAATATGTGGGGACAGCATGAACGAAGGTCTCGTTCTGAAAGTTCGGGGTGTGGGCGTGCGCTATGGCAAGGCGCAGGCTGTGCAGCAGGCGAGTCTCGAAGTGAAGAGCGGCGAGATTGTCGCGCTGGTCGGCCCCAACGGCGCGGGCAAGACTTCGCTTGTGCATGCGATCCTCGGCGTAGTGCCAGCCACGGCCGCGGCCATCGACCTCGGCGGGCGATCGCTTCTTCCGCTCAGCGCGACGGATCGCGTCAAGGCCGGCATCGTGCTTGTGCCGCAGGGACGGCAATTGTTCTCGCATATGAGTGTGCGCGACAATCTTCTCGTCATCGCCGGCGCCTTTGGCATTCCCCGCACGCGGGTCGATTCCGCTTTGGCGCGGTTTCCGATTCTGAAGGAGCGGTCCCGGCTTCCCGCCGGCGTCCTGAGCGGCGGTGAACAGCAGATGCTGGCGCTCGCCCGGGCCCTGATGTGCGATCCGACAATGCTCATCCTAGACGAGCCGACGCTGGGGCTTGCGCCCACCATCGTCAAGGACCTGATGGGCGTTTTGGTTGCGCTTCGCGCCGAGGGCAAGGCCGTACTGGTGGTCGAGCCGACGACGCGCCTCCTGCCGGAGACGCTGGATCGGGGCCATATCATGCTGAGGGGCGCCATTGTCGGCGCGGCCACGGGACGCAAAGAGCTCGAGCGGCACTACGAGGCCCAGTATGGCGGCGCGGGCGCCGCGGCTTAGAGAACGAAAATGCGATGGCAGGACGAAATGAACGCGCAGCCCGGCCCGCTTGGGCGGGCCGCACCGCACTTGATGCTGCTCCACTACTACGCGGTCGTTCGGTATTCGGCCGGGATTGTCGCGGAAACGTCGGCGGCGCGCGCGGCAGGCGCGGCGCGCGATGACGCGGTGAATGTCATCGTCATGGCCTGGATTCACGCCGGGCCATTTGGCGTCAACACGGTCTCCGAGGTCGTTCAGCCCCATCTGGACGATTGGACCGAACCTCGGAGCCAACGGACCGACTGGCCAGCGGGCTGGCACGTCGATCCGGGCGCCCTCCGCTGTGGCGTCGATTTTGACACCGCCAACGATTCCAATGCGATGGGTGCGGAGGAGTTCGGCAAGATCGCGGCCTGGCACAGGCGTGTGCAAGGCGAGGTGCCGGACTATGTGCGCGTGCTCGCCAAGGACTACCCGCTCGGACTTCGGGTGATGCGCGCGCGTTACGAGACCACGCTCGCGATCGGTCTGCCCATCGAATTCATAGCGCTCTGCCAACTGCATCTGGCCACTTCATGGGCGCATCCGCGGGCTGTCAGGCGGATGCTCAACATGGCAGCGCATTTTGGTGCCGGGGCGGAAGCGATCACCGAAACACTGGCCCTGAGCCGCTGGGCGGAAGCCGCTCGCGCCGCGCAGTCGCCCGGCACGGCCCTCGCCGCGGGCTTTTGACGGAGATGGCAGCTGCAATGAAACTCGATTGGAAAACGAAGTTCGCGCCCGGGGAATGGGAGCAGCTTGCCGCCTTCTACGAGGCCAAGCGTGGAAAATTCTCCTTTGCGACCTTCATGTATCGTGCCTGTCCCGCCGCCTTGAAGCGCTACCGGCTCTATGCCGATTGCATGCCCCAGGGTGTGGGGCTGAGTGTTTCGGACTACCACCCTGCGGTCAGCGTGCTCGTCATGGCTCACTATTATTGCGTGGTGGGCTATACCGAGGGGATACTCACGGATTTCGAATACGCCTTGCTTGCCGGCGCCAGAAAGCAGGAGCTTGCTGCCATTGTTCAAGTGGCGAGAATCTTTGCCGCGCCCACGGGCATGGATGTGTCGGAAGCGCGGATCGGCGAGTACCTGGACACGCCGGACCTCAAGGATGGTAAGGGCATCGACTGGCCGGCCGGCTGGTGCGCGGACCCTGAGATCTTTCGCTGCGGCGTCGCATTCGACGCGTGCGACCCACAGGAACCTCCGCCCGCCGAGGAGGTCGGAAGGATTCTCGACTGGTATCACCGCGTGCAGGGCGAAGTTCCGCTTGGGGTCGGCCTGCTCGCGGAGCGCAATCCGGGCGAATTGTGGCGAAGCCGGGCGCGATACGAGGTGCTGATGGATGTCTCCCTGCCGAGGCAGTTGATTGCAATGTGCCAGATCTACACGGCGGCGGCCGACGGACGGCCCGACGCCCTGGCACGCATGCTGACAATGGGGCGAAATTTCGGCTTGAGCCGGACGGAGGTGGTGTTTCTTCTTGCCTTCGCGCAGCTCTATCTCGGCGATGTGGCCTTGGACGGTGTGATGCTCGCGGCAGAATCGGCGCTGCGCAGCTGGTGAGCCGCTGGCGGCCCCGGCGTTCGAGACGAGGAGATCGCTCGACCATTCCGGTGGGGCGAACTTCGGCTCGACAATGCCTTGGCTGGCCGAAGTGCAGACGGCCAATCCGAGGCTACGGCGAACGCCAATTTCAAGCCGAGACACTACCCTATTTCCGGTGCGCTGGACCGCCGAATAACGAGCGGACGACAGCGACATCTTGACAGCGAAGACGGGCAATGATTTATATTCGACCGTCTGGTTGGTCTAATAACACCAACCGCGAAACTGTGGAGCTTGGGAGGAGCTAATGGGTTCGTTCGCAAGGGTCGTGCCACTGGCGCTGGCCGCAGCATTTTCCGTCGGTTTGATCGGCGGCTTCTCGCAGGCGCGCGCCGATGACGCGCCGGGAGTGACCAAGGACGGTGTTACCGTCGGCTCGTGGGTAGCGCTCAGCGGACCGGTTGCCGTCTACGGCGTGCCGCTCAAGGCTGGTGTCCAGTCCTATTTTGACATGGTCAACGAAAAGGGCGGCATCAACGGCCGCAAGATCACCTGGATCGTCGAAGATAATGCCTACAATCCGCAACAGACAGTGGCGATCGCGCGCAAACTGGTCTCCAGCGACCACGTGCTTGCGATGGTTGTGCCGCACGGCACCGGTCAGACGGCTGCCGCATTTCCCTATGTGACCGATCAGGAGCACGTGCCCATGCTCCTGCCTTATGGCGGCGCCAAGGACTGGTACAATCCGGCCAAGCCGGGGCTGCTCGGCCTGCACGTTCTCTACGAGGACCAGGCTAACGCGCTCGGTCGCTGGGCTGCCAAGGACGGCCACAAGAAGGTGCTTGTGATCTACGGCGCCAATGCCGCCTTCGAAAACGTGGCGAAAAACATCGAACCGGGCTTGAAGGCAATCGATCCGAACGCAAGCGTCGAGTTGATGCCGGTAAAGATTGGAACGTCGGACTATGGCCCGATCGTCCTTGATGTCATGAACAAGAAACCGGACGCGATTGTCTGTATCCAGCTCCTTCAGGAGATCGTGCAGCTGGAAAAAGGGCTCAAGCAGCAGGGCGCCAAGATCGACGTCTACAGTTATGCGCCGACCGTCGGCCAGGCGACAATCAAGCTCGGCGGCGAGTTTGTCGAAGGCCTCAAATCGCTCTCGCTGTCGAACTCGCCGTTTGCCGACGGCCCGGCGGCGAAGGAATATCGCACGGCGTTGGCCAAATATGCGCCGAACGAGCAGCCCGACTTCATCTCCTATCTCGGCTTCGGCGCCGCCAAGATCTTCGTAGAGGCGCTGTCGCGAGCGAAGGAACCGCTGACCCGGGAATCGCTGCTCGATGCATTTTACACCCTCGATGGCTACGACTTCGGCATCTTCCCGCCGGTCAGCTTTTCCACGGACAAGCCGCTCGGTGGCCACATCCTGCAGCCGATGCAGATCAAGGATGGCAAATGGGTCGAGGTCGGCGAGGCAATGGACGTGAACTCCTTCTAAGGGCGCAGGAGTTCTGCAGCGCCGCCCGGCCACGGCCGGGCGGCGCGCATAAGTCGACGGTTTGCGTCGCCATCATGGTGCAGATCGCGTATCCGCGCCATCATCGCGGGTGCCACCGAGCCAGACGCCAAATCCGAGGACCCCTGAACGTGGGCGACATCGTATCTTTGGTCATTTCCGGCATCGCCAACGGCTCTGCATATGCGCTGCTGGCGCTCGGGATCGTCATCATCTTCCGCTCGACCGACACCGTGAACTTCGCCATCGGCGATACCGGGACGCTGGCGAGCTTCGTGGCCCTCAGCGCAATCTCCGCCGGCAGCCCCATCCTGCTCGCTTTCCTGTTGGCAATCGTGCTTGCCGGCCTGGCTGGCATCGCCTCGGAGCGGCTGCTGATCAGGCCACTGGGGCATGGGTCGCATCTGCTTTTCGTGGCGCTGGTCATCACCATCGGTCTTGGCCTGGTGATGCAGGCAGGCATGGGTGCCTTCTGGGGTAACACGCCCAAACCCTTTCCGCCGCTCTTTCCGGGATGGGTCGAAGTTGCCGGAGTGGTGATCTCGCTCAACAAGGTTGCGGCGACGGCCTTCGCGCTGATCGCGATGGGGCTCGTCGCCTGGTTCTTCGGATACATGCCGTTCGGCATCGCCATGCGCGCCAGCGCAGAGGATCCCTTCGCTGCCCGCATGATCGGCCTGAAGACCGGCCGCATCGCTTCGATCGCTTGGTTTCTCGGCTGCGGCCTGTCGGCCATTGCAATGTTTTTCCTCGCTGCCGAATTGGCACTCGATCCTCATATTGCCCATGGCCCCCTGTTTCGCGCTTTCGCCGGCGTGTTCCTCGGCGGACTGACCTCGATGCCGGGGGCGGTCATTGGCGGCTTCGCCATCGGTGTGCTCGACAACATCGCCGGCCATTACATTTCGGCCAACTATCGCGACACAATCGTTTTTACAATTATCGTCGTGGTGCTGTTCGTCCGTCCCGCCGGCTTCCTCGGCAGCATTCGCAAGGAGCGGGTGTGATGCTGCCCGCCGGAAACCGGCTTCGGTTGTTTCGCGCGGCCTTCATCGCCGTCGCCGGGCTACTGATCTGGGTGATCGTCGCTCGCTCCGGCCTCGTCGGCGACTATGTCGGCTTCGTTGTCGTCGCCATCAGCTATTTTGCTGTGGTAACGATGGCAGTCTCGATGCTGGCTGGCTATTGCGGCATCTGGCCGATCGGCCACACGGCCTTCACTGCGATTGGCGCCTATGTCACGGTTAATCTCGGCATGGCGGGCGTGCCGATCGAACTGATCCTGCCGGTCGCGATGCTGGCGGCGGCAGTGCTCGGCTATACGCTCGGCATGACCGCCGGGCGGTTTTCGATCCTCTATTTCGGCCTGCTGACGCTGGCGTTGAGCCTCGCCGCTTTCGAGGTCATCGGCCAGTGGGACGAATTCACCGGCGGTGATTACGGCATTGGAGTCCCGCCGATTCCGTCGCTTCTCATCGGCCGGACGATCGGGCTGAAAGACGCCACCGGTTTCACCCTGCTTGTCGGCACGCTTGCCTTCATCGCCGTCGATGTCGTTTGCCGCGGCCCCGTGGGCCGTCGTTGGCTGGCGGTCAAGAGCCAGCGCATTGCATCGATGGCCGTCGGCTTCGTGCCGCCGCGCGAAAACGCTATCGCCTTTGCATTCTCGGCGAGCCTCGCCGCAGTCTCCGGCTCGGCAATGGCGATTGCTATCGGCTATCTCGATCCCGAGGCTTTTTCGCTCAATGCAGGCGTCACCATGTTGGTGTCGACCGTGGTTGGCGGCACCGGCAGCATATTGGGCGCGATTTTCGGCGCCGGCTTCATTGTCGGCGTTCCGGAACTGGCGCGCGGTACCAGCAATGTCGCGCCGTTCGTATATGGCGGCGCGATGATCGCGGTGCTGCTTTTCCTGCGCAAGGGCGTAGTGCCCAGCATCATCGATCTCGTCGCCGGAGTCCGCCGCGCACATATGAAACGACCCGCCCAAGGCACGCTTTCCGGAGGTGACCTCGCCACGCTTGTGGCTGACATCCTGCCGGGCAAGGGCCGGGAACTCGTCATCGCCGACGTTTCGATGGCGTTCGGTGGCGTCAAGGCGCTGCAGAACGTGTCGATAACAGTCCCGGCCGGCGCCGCAGTCGGCCTGATCGGGCCTAACGGCTCCGGGAAGACGACTCTGCTCAACGTGCTCAGCGGTTTCGTACGGCCGCAATCGGTAAAGACACTCCGGGTCGGCGAAACCGAGTTGCAGGGCCTTGCGCCTTGGGGCCGCATTTCGGCCGGATTCGGCCGCACGTTCCAGCACGCGGAGCTCTTTGCCGAGTTGTCGATCCGCGATGCCCTGCGTGCGGTTGCGCGCCAGGGCCGTGCAGTCCGCCTGGCCGCCGGCAAGGCGGTCGTCGACGGCGATGCGGTGGCGGAGCGGATTATTGCCGGGCTCGGACTCGATGCGGTAGCGAATAGCCGGCCGCATTCCCTCCCGTTCGGTATCCAGAAGGTTGCCGATATCGCCCGGGCACTTGCCGGCGGCGCCGGCGTGCTGGCTCTTGACGAACCGTTTTCCGGTCTCGACGCCGATGAGACGGCGAAGCTACGCTCGATATTGCGCGAGTTGCGGTCTGCCGGCGTCACCATCCTCATCATCGACCACGTCGTGCATGAGCTGTTCGATCTCGCCGAAACCGTCTATGTGCTCGATTTCGGCCAGGTCATTGCGCATGGCACCCCGGTCGAGATCCGTGCAAATCCGCAGGTGCGCGAAGCCTATTTCGGCATTGCCGAAACGACGGCGGAGGTCGAGCATGCTTGACCCGTCTCCCCTGCCCCCGGCGCCTGCACCCCAAGCTGCCGCGCCTCTGGCTATCACCGCGGAAGCGGTCACGCACCGCTATGGCGGCGTCCTGGCGCTGGACGGCGCCTCGGTCAGCATCCGCGCCGGTCAGTTCGTCTCCGTCCTCGGCTCCAACGGTGCCGGTAAATCAACACTGGCAATGGTTCTTTCGGGCCTGCTGGTGCCCACCGCAGGAAGCGTGTTGGTCGCCGGTGGGACAATCGATGCCGGCAAAAGCCACGGTCCGTTTGAGGGTATCAGCCTCGTGCCCGAAGGGCGCAGGCTGTTCGGACAGCTCTCGGTTCGGGAGAACCTGTTGTTGGGCGGGTTCGGTGCCGGCGCCTCCAATCAGGTTACGCGCCAGCGCCTGGAGAAAATTCTGCAAAGTCTGCCGAACGCCCTGCGTGTTGATTCCGGGCGGGCTGCCGCGACGCTGTCCGGCGGCGAACAGCAGATGCTGGCGATCGGCCGCGCGATGATGGCCGAACCGCGGATACTGATCATCGACGAGCCCTCGATGGGCCTGGCACCGGTTCTGATCAACCAGGTCTACGAGTGGCTGGCGCGGCTTCACGCCGACGGCGTCACCATCGTGCTGATGGAGCAGATGGCAACGCACGCGGTGCGCCATTCCGACATGCTGGTGATCCTCGATCGCGGCCGGGTGATCTATGCGGGCAAGCCGCAGGGCGACGAGGCGAGCGCAGCCTTGATCGACAGCTATATCGGCGAGGAAGCGCTTTGAGCCGGCGCGAGACGCTCGATTGCGACCTTGTCGTCATCGGCGCCGGGATGGCCGGCATGACCGCCGCCGCGCGCGCGGCAGGTTCCGGCGCACGTGTCGTCGTCGTCGAGAAAGCGGCCGAGATTGGCGGCTCGGCCGCGCTCTCCGGTGGCTATCTGTGGACGGCGACCTCGCTTGCCCAGATGAACCGGCACGACGACGGCGATCCCGCCCTGCATGCCGTCGTCATCGACGAATATCCGGCTGTGCTCGAATGGATGCGCCAGCGCCAGATCGAGATGGGGCCGCCTCAGCAGGTGCTGTTCGGGCGAGGCTACCAGATCGACATGCAGCAACATCTTCGCCGCGCCGCCAGCGAGGTCGAGGCTGCCGGCGGCCACGTCGTGCGCGGTACTGACACTCTCGATATCGTGCGCAATGGAACCGGCGTAAAAAGCGTCGTCACCGCGCACTCCGATGGTGATGTCGAACTGCGGGCGCCCAACGTGCTGCTGGCGACTGGCGGCTTTCAGGGTGATCCGGAACTTCGCGCGCGCCATATCCATCCGGCTGCCCGCGATATGTCGCTGCGCTCGAACCCGTCAGCAGCGGCGCCGGGTTGTCGCTCGGCATCGCCGCTGGCGGGGCGCTGGCCGGGCCGAATTCAGGCTACTACGGGCATCTGGTGGCGCATCCCGTGCGGCTGCGCACCGATTCGGATTTCGTCAATTTCACCCAATACCATTCGATCCACTGCGTGCTGCTCAACCGCGAAGGAAGGCGCTTCGTCGACGAGAGCAATGACGATCACGCGAGTTCACAGATCGCGATCCGGCAATCGGGTGCAACGGCATTGCTCGTGTGGGATGCGCGCGTGCAGCAGGATTTCGCGACCGCGCCGCCGGTTGCCGGCGCCGCGCCGCTCGACCGCTTCGATCTCGCCGTAAAGGCCGGCGCGCGCGGCGGCCGTTTCGACCGGCTGGATCGCATCGCCAGTTTCGCAGATGGTCTCGGCTTCGACGGAACGGCCTGCGTCGCAGCATTGCAGGATTTTAACCGGCAGGTGAGCGTTGCGCCTGAAGGCATGCAACCACCGCGTGAGGCCAATTATCGTGCCGTCGAACGGGCGCCGTTCTATGTGCTCGAAGTCGCTTCGGCGATCACCTTTACCTATGCAGGGCTGTCCGTGGACGACCGGGCACGCGCACTCGATCCGTTTGGCGAGCCGATCAAAGGGCTTTTCGTTGCCGGTGCCGACGCAGGCAATGTCTACCGGCGCGGCTATAGCGGCGGCCTCGCGCTTGCAGCCGGATTCGCTTTCCGAGCCATGCGCACCGCCGGGTTTTGAGACGCCGTAGTGATGGAAATCGACGGCATGATCGCGTTCGAAAACAAGGTCGCCGTCGTCACCGGTGCCGCTAGTGGCATCGGCCGCGCCCTGGCGGAACGCTTCGCTCGAGAAGGCATGCGGCTGGTGCTCGCCGACATCGAACAGACGCCGCTCGAAGAGGTCGCTTCCGCCCTGCGTGACACGAGCTCAGCGGTCGAGACGCTGGTCGTCGACGTATCGGACTGCGAAGCGGTCGAGCGGCTGGCCGCCGCAGCCTATAACCGCTTCGGCGCAGTTCACGTGCTCTGCAACAATGCCGGCATCGTGCCCGCCGGTCGGTTTCGCCCGATCTGGGACTATTCGGTCGAGGACTGGAACTGGGCCATCGGTGTCAATCTGATGGGCATCGTCCATGGCATCCGCAGTTTCGTGCCGCGCATGCGCGCAGCCGGTGAGTGGGGGCACGTCGTCAACACGATTTCCGTCGCTGGCCTGTTCAGCGGAGCGGACTCGTCCGTCTATGGGGCATCGAAGCATGCAGCCCTGCGCGCCACCGAGGCGCTATACGCCTCGCTTACCGCAGAGGATTCGCCGATCGGCGTGACCGCGCTGTGTCCCGGAGTGGTGCAGACCTCGATCGGCAATTCCGAACGCAACCGGCCTGTCCACCTGCGCTCCGCGGCAACGCCCGCGACCGACAGAGCCGAGATGCGTGCAGCGGCGGCAAAAATTACAGAGAGCGGGCTGAAGCCCGCTGCTGTGGCCGACATGGTGGTGGCCGCCATTCGCGCCCGGCAATTCTACCTGTTGACGACCGCCGCCTTCGACCGTGCGGTGCGTGACCGAATGGAGGATATTCTCGATCGGCGCAATCCGACTCCGGTCGATCTGCTCGCCCTGTCGCGCGGGGACGTCGATGCCGCCTAGTGCGCAATCGCGGATCGTGCTGATTACGGGTGCCGCCGGCGGCATCGGTGCCGCAACTGCCCGTGCCTTCGCCGACGAGGGTGCGACGGTCGTATTGACCGACATCGACGAAGCCCGGCTTGCTGAAACGAAAGAAAGCCTGGTGCGCGAGGGCCATGTTGCACTCAGGCTGGACGTAACCTCCGAAGCCGACTGGCTGGCCGCGCTCGCCGAGGTGGAACGATCCTTCGGCCGTCTCGATGTGCTGGTCAACAATGCCGGCTGGGGAACGTTGCGCGCAATCGTCGACACCAGCTTTGAACAATGGCGCCAGATCATCGCCATCAACCTCGACAGTGTCTTTCTCGGTACGCGGCACATGATGCGACTGCTTGAAAAGTCGGCGAGCGGCGCGATCGTCAATGTCTCCTCGATCAGGGGCTTCGTCGCCGGCACCGGTTCCGGCCCGTATAGCGCGGCTAAAGGCGGGGTGCGGCTGTTCACCAAGGCGACAGCGATCGAATGTGCCGCGGCCGGCAACGGCGTGCGGGCCAATTCGGTCCATCCCGGTTGGGTCGATACGCCGCTCTCCCAAGCGACCGATCCGGCAATCATGGAAAAGTTGCGTCAGAGCGTGCCGCAGAAGCGCCTGGCGCGGCCCGACGAGATTGCGGCTGCGATTGTCTTTCTCGCGTCCGAGCAGGCAAGCTATATCAACGGCACCGAATTGCTGGTCGACGGCGGCTTCACCGCGACATAGGGCAAATCAGCGACTTGCACCGATTTTGCGATTCGATTTGTCATTCACGCTCCGTCGCCGCTTTAGCCGCCTGCGCCGGCCAATCGATCAGCCCGAAGCGGTTGAGCGCTGGCGTCCACTCGACGACGTGCATCGAAGCGTAGACGCCGCCGGCGTGGAAGGGCTCGGCGCGGAGCCATCCCCAAACGTCCTCGGCACTTTCCGCCGCAAAAACATAGATCGTCCCGCACTGGTTGCCCTTGCCGTCGGTCATGGCGCCGGTCATCAGGATATTTGCATCGTTGGCGAGAACGTAGCGCCGATGTTCGCGCCGAAACTTGTCGCGCAACGCCATAGCATGCGGCGGATGGTCGAAGCCGATGGCGGCGAAGTGGGGCATCGCGAAACCTCCTAAACCTTGACCATAACCTTGCCGAGATGCCGGCCGGCGAGCATGTCGCAAAATGCCGACGGCGCATTGGCGATCCCCTCGACGATATGCTCGTGATGCTTGAGCCGGCCTTCGGCCGCCCAACCGAGAGCCAACTCGATGAATTCGGGAATGCGATCGAAATAGCGCGAGGCGCGGAAGCCCTCGATGCGTAACGACTTGTAGACCGCCGGCCACAGATTGGGACCCGCTGGCCAAGTGCCGCCGCTGTTGTATTCCGAGACAAGCCCGCAAATGACAACGCGTCCGAGCGGGTTCATCCGTTCGAACACGGTTTGAAAGACCCGGCCGCCGACATTTTCGAAATCGACGTCGATGCCGTCGGGGCAAGCCGCATCCAGACGCGCGGCAAAATCGGGCGCCCCATAGTCGACACAGGCGTCAAAGCCCAATTCCTCGACAACGTAGCGACATTTCTCAGGCCCGCCGGCGATGCCGACCGCACGCGCGCCTGCGATCTTCGCGATCTGCCCGACGACCGAGCCGGTTGCGCCTGAGGCAGCCGATACCGCCAGCGTTTCGCCTGGCTGCGGTCGGCCAAGCTCGGTGACGCCGACATAGGCTGTGAAGGAAGAAAGCCCCAGCAGGCTCAGCCACTTCGGCTCCGGCGCCCTGTCGATATCGATCGGGCGGACGTCGGCGGCAGGAAGTGTGGCAAGGCTCTGCCAGCCGAGAAACCCGGAGACATGATCACCCGGGCGAAAGCGCTCGCTTTTCGAATCGAGCACGACGCCGATGGCCGGCGACGGAATCGTCTCGCCGATTGCCACCGAACCGGCATATGCCGACACCGCGTTCATGCGTGGCCGCAGCGACGGGTCAACGGACAGATATGTAGTCCGAACCAGGACATCGCCGTCCTTCGTCTCGGGCGCTTTCATCGCCACCGTTTCGAAATCCTCGGGAACGGGTGCGCCCGAAGGCCGTCGCTTCAGCCTGACCTGGACGTTCTGCATCGTCAGCTTGCCCGCGACCGACCCAAAGGCGCCGGGCCGGCGCCACGCAACACCTGCAGCTGTTCCTCGCCAGCCATCGCGGCCTCGACGTCGCGGCGAGAGAACACCCAGCCGCGCTCGGGATCGAGTTGGAACTGGTTGCGGTATTGCACGATGAATGTGGGTGGCCCGAGTGGTCCCGGCTCGCGGCCCAGCATATTCCGCACCCGGTACGAGATCGTGTAGCAGAAGCCGCGGGCGCTGATGCCGCTCAGCACCTCCGTGACGTTGTTGGTGACGAAGTGGCGGCAGATCATGTCCGGCTCGCGTGCTTCCAGCCATGCGCGGATGCCAGCGCGCCCGACGTGCTCGCGGCCAAGCATGTTGAGCACTGCGTCGTCCGCCCAAAGCTCCATGAACGCGTCGTGACTGTATGCATCAAGCAGGTTGGCGTAGGAATTGACCAGTCGTTCGCATGTCCGCTCGATCAGCATCCTGTCGATCTCGTTCACGACCGGCCTCCCCCGTGTTCACCTGCCCAGGCACCTCGATGCGGCACATGATTTTGGCCGACCATCTCGGCCTCCGCAGCATAGATCCGCGCAAAAGCGTCAAGCTGTGCAGCGCGGCCAGAAACGAAATCCAGTTCGCGCACCCCAAGCGGATCGAGTTGTAGCAGCAATGCCTCGGCTGGATCGGGCATCTCCTCGATCGGTCGCGCCGAGCTGGCAGCCTCAAATTCGAAGCCGGTCGCCTCGCGAAGCGTTTCGACGCTGGTCTCGGGCGCGATCTCAATGAGCGTCCACGCCTTTGCTTCGTGCGACCAGCGCATGACGCAGAGTTCGGTGAAGAGCAACGCCGGTACCGAGCGGTTCGCAGCACAAGTCGAGACGAAGTCGACCCGGTCCACGAGTTGGCGGGGCGAATGCGCCGGTAGCACGAAGAATACGGCACCCGCGTCCGGCAAACCGCGTGTGCCGCCGAAAGCAACCTTTGGACGCCGAGGGTCGCCTATCCCTGAAAGATTGGCGTTGCACTGGCCATCCACTTGGCCCGGCGTCGCCAGAAGTACATGCGGCTCGGACTGGGTCTCGAATACGCCGAGTAATGTAATGCGTGCGTGCGGGCGGCGGTTGAATAGCCAAGGCCGCGCGTGCAGCGCAAGGATGCCGGCGGGATCGTAGGCGCCGCCATGGCCCCAAAGGCTGAGGCGGGAGCCGAGAAGCCGCTGCGCCAGCATGACGCCGAGCGTCGCCGCGGACGTCGCCGCGAAAGCGGTGCCGGCCGGCAGCTCCGCCACATGCCGGGCGATCGTCCAAGCAAGGCGGCCGGCCCGGCTCATGCGCTTGTTCCCGGTGACGCCATCGCCGACCGAATGATCCCGGCAAGGCCGGTCGCGTTCTGGCCTGCCGCTGAGCCGGCTTCGACGTATGCCCGGATCGAAGGCAGATCGATCATGTATTGGGGAAGGCAACTTCCCGGAAGGGCACCGCCGGGGGCGAGCACGACGGCGTCGACCATCGCCGCCAACAGATGCACGTCGCGGTAGCGCCGTTCCAGTTCGTCGTCGTCCATCAGTCGCTCGGCCGAGACGACGACGTGCTTGGCTGCGCGCGCCAGGAGTGGATCCAGATAGGTGTCGCCATCGGTGACGGCCCAGCCGTCGGCGTGAACGGCCTCGGCATGCAGAATAGCCAAGTCAATTTGCGGCGCGCGAACCGCGAAACCGCCCTCGCGGCCGAATAGTTCAGGCGCCGGCACGATGGCCGGATTAACCTTGGCGAGGTCGCTCGCCGGATCGAGCGGCACCACCGCATAGGGTGCCTTCTCGGCGGCGGCGCGCCACGCGGCAAGCTGGGTGAATTCCGACCATTCCTCGAACGCGATGGTGCCCGATTGGCGCGCCTGCCGGAACAGCGGTGCAAGACCGAAATGATCGAGCCCGACATGGCAGGCGCCGATGCGCGCGACCTTGCCGGTTGAAAGCAGCAATTCGACATCAAGACCGCCGGCAAATGTTTCCAGTGCCAGATCGCGGACCGACGCATCGGCGACCGCAGCTACCAGCGTCATCGGTTTTCGGTCGAGGCCGAAGCCGCCAAGGCCGATGCACATGCCGTCGCGCAGGGCAGGGTCCAAAGCCGCCGCGGCGTCCATGACCTTGGCGTTGCGGTTCGTGGGCGATTCGCGCTCATGCCGCCCCGCCACGCGCTCTGCGGAGCCCAGTCCGCAACTCTGCCGGCAATCCGCTTGCGTGAATACTGTGCGCCAAGAAACTCCTCCCGAGACGGCTTCTGAATTACTGGCTGAGGCAGGAACCCACCAGCTCGCCGGCGGCTGGATAGCATCATGCGGCAGGCGGAATTAAAAAGCAACCGACTAGACGGTTGATAATTATTGCTATATGTTCGACAGACCGTTGCAGGGAAGGGGAGAGAATATTGCGTTTCCCGCTGACGCCGGACGAAGAAGCCTTTCGCCAAGAGCGTGCGGGAGTTCTGCGCTCGGCAACTGCCGCGGCAGCCTTGCCGAAAAGGTCGAAGCTGGCGTCGATCTCGAACGCCAGGACTATGTCGGCTGGCAGCAAATCCTGGCCACAGGCGGCTATTTGTGCGGTGCGTGGCCGGAGCAACTTCGGCGGCAAGGGCTGGAGCGCGCTGCAATCTTACCTGTTTGACGAGGAATGTTCGCTGGCCGGTGCCCCGTGGCTGCTTCCGTTCGGCGTCAACTATGTCGGCCCCGTCATTTTCGAGTTTGGCAATCAAGACCAAGTCGAGCGCTATCTCCCAGGCATCCTCGACGCATCGACCTTCTGGTGCCAGGGCTATTCCGAGCCAGACGCCGGCTCCGACCTCGCCTCACTGAAAACGCGCGCCGTTCGTGATGGCGACCACTACATCGTCAACGGCGCGCAAGATCTGGACGACGATGGCCCATTGGGCCGACCGCATCTTCTGCCTGGTGCGGACCGGCACTGACAGGCAAGCCGCAGGCAGGCATAACCTTTCTCCTGATCGACATGAAATCGCCCGGCGTCACGGTCAGGCCGATAGTGTCGATGGAAGGCCGTCACCATCTCAACGAAGTGGTGTTCGAGGATGTCCGCGTGCCGGTCACCGACCGGGTCGGCGAGGAGAATGCCGGCTGGACGATCGCCAAGTTCCTGCTCGGCAACGAGCGGCTGCTGGTCGCCGAGATCGGCAAGCAGAAGCGTACGCTACGCCTGATCCGCGAAAGCCTGGATCATCTTGCTGACGGCGGCGCGCCGCTGAAGGACGTCGCATCTGGATTCGCGAACGACTGGCTGAACTCGACGCACGGCTGATGGCGCTCGAGTGGACCGCATTGCTCACCATCCGCCAGGCAGACGCCGGCGGTCTGTTGCCGGCAGCCGTCAGCATGCTCAAGGTCAGGGGCTCGGAGCTGGAGCAGGCGCTGACGGAATTCGCGTTTGCAGTGCTGGGTCCGGCCGGCCTGCGTTACGACCCGCACCTTTCGCTCAACGGCGCCGACCCGGCAACGGTCCGGATGCAACGGCGTGGCGGCCCGGCTGCTGTGCGGCACGCGCCGTGACCATATATGGCGGCTCCAACGAGGTGCAGCGCAACATCATCGCCCGCAGTCTGTTGGCCGATCTGAGCGACGAGCGGAGGCAGGTGGCATGCACGGACTGATCTCCAGCGAACAGCGAATGTTCGGCGAAGCTGTCAAACGGTTCGCTGAACGTGAGTATGGCGCCGGCCCAGCGCCGCATCGCCTGGTGTTCGACCGCGCGCGGCTGAAGCGGCTGGGCGAACTTGGCTGCCTGGCGCTCGCGATTCCCGAGGAACATGGCGGCGATCGGTGGGCCGGTCGAGGCGATGGTGGCGCTCGCCGCACTTGCCCCCGGCCTCTGCCCCGAACCGGTCGTTGCCAGCGGCATCCATGCTGCGGCCCTGATCGCCGCCGCTGCGCCGGCCGAACTGGCCGCCCGCTACCTGCCCGCCATCGCATCGGGCGGCATCGTCGCTGCTGTCGCCGACGTCGAAGCTGGCGCCCGATATGACCGCGCCTGCGTCGGCACCGACCGCGAGAAGGCACTCCGACGGCTACATGCTGAATGGTGCAAAGCCGATGGTGGCGTTCGGCCACGACGCCGATCTTGTCATCGTCAGTGCGAAGGTGGACGGCGATCTGGCGCTCTTTGCTGTCGACACGGCTGTTGGCGTCGCTCGCGCCTGCTCGCCCGCGCATCGACGGATTGCCGGCGGCCGATCTGACGTTTTCCGATTGCCGTGTACCTGCAAGCACGCGCCTTGATCGCTCGCCTGCTCCTGGCGGCGCTGACGAAGGCCGCCGATCATCGCCGCCGCGGCACACATCGCCGAGATGGTCGGTCTGATGGATGCACTCAACGCGGCCACGATCGAATATCTCCGGTACCCGAAAGCAATTCGGCGTCGCGATCGCAAGCTTCCAGGCGCTGCAGCACCGCATCGCCGACATGTGGATCGCCTGCGAGGAGGCCCGCTCGCTGGCGCTCGCCGCCGCTCTCGCCTGCGCCGAACAGGACGATGAATGCGAGCGGACGATTTCGAAAGCGATGCTTATCGCCTGCGATGCGGCAGAGCGCATCGGCAACGAAGCGATCCAGATTCATGGCGGCATCGGCATGACCGATGAGCTGATCGTAAGCCACTGGTATCGCCGGCTTTGGGCGCTGCGCCAGGAACTCGGCGACCGGCACTACCATCTGGCGCGGCTGGCCAAATCTACCCGAAGCTAGCCTATTTCTTGCCGAACACCGGGCGCCGGCCTTCCCGAAACGCGGCGACGGCCTCGGCATGGTCCGGCAGCATGCTGGAGGCGACCTCGTAGCCGAGCGAAGCCTCGAATACCGCATCGGCAAGCTGCTTCAGCCCGAGATTGACCGAATGTTTCGTCCAGCGAATTGCCTGCTGGGCGCCGCGCAACAGCTTGTCGGCGAGCTTGTCGACTTCCTCGTCGAGCCGGTCGGCAGCTACGGCGCGGTTGATGAGCCCGATTTCGGCAGCGCGTTGCGCCGTGATGAGGTCGCCGGTCATCAGCATTTCCTTGGCGCGCGTATAGCCGATCAATTGCGGCCAGATCACCGCGCCGCCATCGCCGGCAACCAAGCCGACGCGCACATGCGGGTCGCCGATGCGAGCTTTCTCGTCGGCGATGACGACATCGCAGAACAGCGCCAGCGTCGCCCCAAGGCCGACGGCGTCGCCATTGAGGCGGCAGATGATCGGCACTTGCAGGTCGAGCAGCGAATGGACGATGCACCGCCCTTCGTCGGCGATGCCGGACATGCCCCCCGGAGCGTCGATCATCGATTGCATCCAACCGATGTCTCCGCCGGCACAGAATGCCTTTCCGGCACCTGTCAGGATAACCAGGTCGACCGCGTCGTCGCGCGCGATTTCGCCGAAGATGGTGGACAGCTCGCGATGCATGTTCGCCGTCACCGCGTTGAGCGTGTCGGGATTATCGAGCGTCAGCGTCAGCCTGCGCCCATCGCGATTGACACGGATGCTGGTGTAGTGGCTGTAGGACATGCTTCCTCCCGCTAGGGCGCCGGCATTAGGCAAGCGTGAGCCCGCCGTCGATGACGATGGTTTGGCCGGTGACGTAGCTGGCGGCGTCCGAAGCCAGATACGCGATTGCCGCAGCGATCTCGTGCGGGTCGCCCAGCCGTTTCATCGGCACCTCTTCGCGTATCGTTTCGAGCACCTGTTCTGGCACTGTCAGCGTCAGTCCCGAACGCATCTGCCCCGGCGCGATGGCGTTCACCCGCACACCGCGATACGACCATTGCGCGGCAAGATCGCGCGTTAGATGGATCAGCGCAGCCTTGGTGGTGGTGTACGGCACAATCTGTGCCTTTTGCGGCGTGAACGAGGTCAGTCCGCCGGTCGAGGCAACAAAGATGATCGAGCCCTTGCCATTTCGCAACATCAGTTTGCCGGCTTCGCGCGCCGCGACAAAAGCGCCTGTCAGGTTGACATTGACGATCTTCTGCCAGCCTGAAAGCGGAATATCCTCAGGTGCCCCTGACCATGAGGCGCCGGCATTGTCGACCATGACATCGATGCGGCCGAAACGCTCCTGCGTCTGTGCTACCGCGGCCCGAACCTGGCCTTCGTCCGAGATGTCGCAGCCCAGCGCAAGCGTGCCTACTCCGAAGGCCGCCGCGATTTCCTCGGCCAGCGCCTGGCATTGCGCGGTCTTGCGGGCGGCGAGAACGATATCGGCGCCGCTGTCGGCAAGGGCTGCGGCGATAGCATGCGCCAATTCGCCGTGTCCGCCGAAGATCAATGCCGCGTTTCCCGCAAGCGACGCCATCCGCCCGAGGAAACCCGGCCGGTAGGCTTGCATCTGCGGCATCTTTCACCTGCCCGCAATTGAGCGGCGTACCCCGCGCCGGAGGCGCGGGGTACATCCGGGAGGATGTTTTAGCGGCCGACCCATTTCGGCTGGCGTTTCTCGAGGAACGCAGTCACGCCTTCCTTGGCGTCCGCCGACTGATGCACGACGTTGCAGGTCATGGTCTCGAGCGTGATCAGCGATTCGGTATCGGCATCGAGTCCGCGGTTAATCGCTTCCTTGGTCATCCACATGCAGAAGGGGCTCTTGTCGATCAGCGGCTCGCAGAACCTTTTGATAAGCGCGTCAAATCCGTCCGGCTCCGACACGTCGTTGACGAGCCCCCATTCCTTGGCCTCGGTGCCGGAAAGCAGCTTGCCGGTCAGCATCAGCTCCTTCGACTTGCGCAGGCCGATGTAGCGGGGAAGGCGGTAGATCGGCCCGGCACCGCCGAAGACCGCGCGACGAATGTGAAAGTCGCCGATGCGGGCCGTCGTCGTGGCAAGCGCGAAGTCGCACGAGATCATGAGTTCGAAGCCGCCCGCCACGGCATAACCCTCCACCGCGGCGATGGTTGGCTTCCTCATGTTGAAAAAATGACCGTAGGTTCGCGCTGATTTTTGCGCCAACTCGAGCGAATCGACGGTGGTGTGCAGGCGTGGCCCGAGCAGCTGCTCGAGATCGGCTCCGGAGCAGAACGTGTTGCCGCGCCCGCGAAAGACGACCGCGCGGATGTTCTTGTCGTCTTCCGCCTTGTGGCCGTATTCGCCGAGCAGGTCGAGGACGCGCGGGCTGACGCAGTTCTTGACTTCCGGGCGGTTGATCCAGATCGTGGCGATCGGACCATCGACCTCGTATTGGACTACGTCGTCTTTCACCTTCTGATCCATTTCCTGCTCTCCTGCCGACAGAAACATCCGCACTCGATCGAGCCATCATGGGCGCATTACTTGCGTCCAAATACCAACTGATGTATGATCGACTGACTGGTCGGTTTATAAATGTCTGGTCTTGCGTCGCTTGTCAAGAGAGGATCGGCCGAGACGGCAATTTCGGGGCATTAATTGACCATCTGGACGGTCTGGTAAACGGCTGATACTTAGGCCAAGAAATCTCACGTTTGGCAAAGGATGGCGTGTTGACATCAACGGGACGCACGTCGGTCCAGCCGTCGATCCGGTCTGGGTCGGCGGACGAAGCAGCGGCAAGCGGGGAGAAGGTGGCGCCACGCAAGCGTGGCCCCAAGGTCGACGTGGAACTGACCCGCCAGCGGCGGGCCGATATTTCGCGCGAAGCTGCCCGTCTGTTCGACCAGGTCGGCTATCACCGGGTGAATATGGAGATGATCGCGGAAGCCGCCGGCCTGAAGAAGCCGACGCTGTATCACTACATCTCCGGCAAGGAAGAAATCCTGTTCAACATGCAGGAGGCGATGATCCTGCCTCTGCGCGAGCGTCTCAAGGAGCGCATCGCGGCGGGGATGGACCGGATGTCGATCCTGCGCGGCATTTACGAGGACATCTTTCGAAACCTGCACGATGCGCCCGGCGTGGTACGTGCGTTCTTCGAGCACCAGCGCGACGTCGGCAGCGAGCGCGAGGCCGAAATTCGCAAAGAGCGAAACGCCTATACGCGTGACGTGATGAAACTCATATCCGATGGCATGGATGCCGGAGAGATCAATCGCGCCGACGTGCGGTTGATGGCGCTGTCGTTCTTTGGCGTCGCCAACTGGGCCTATCAATGGTACCGGCCCGGCCGCGACCCGGAGCCTGAAATCATCGCGCAGCAGTGCTTCGACATCTTCGCCCGCGGCATGGCCGCCAAGCCGCCTGCCTGACCGGTCGTACTGAAGACATTGCCGCGTCGACTTGGCGAACGGGACACGCAAAGGAAATGGCTGGCCTCCTGCAGGGACGAGTCATGCTGCTGACCGGCGCAGCCGGGGCGCTCGGCAGCGCGGTAACCGCTGCCATTGCCGCTGAGGGCGGAACCATCTTTGCGACGGACCTTGCCGACGATCCATCGGTCGATGCGCGCCACGATGTGACCAGCGAGGCGGACTGGTTGCGTGTTTGCGACCGCATCGAGCATCTGCACGGCCGACTCGACGGCCTGGTCAACAATGCCGGCATCATTCATGTCGGATCGGTCGAGGCGACATCGCTGGCCGATTTCAGACGCGTCATGTCGGTCAATGTCGACGGGGTCTTCCTCGGCTGCAAATCTGCCTGGCCGCTGCTGTGCAAAAGCGACGCGGCTTCGATCGTGAATGTCAGTTCCACGGCCGGGCTGGTCGGCAGTGCAGACCATGCAGCCTATAACGCGTCAAAGGGTGCCGTAAGGCTGCTGTCGAAATCGGTGGCGCTGCACGGTGCCCGACGAGATCCGGTTATCCGATGCAATTCGCTGCATCCGAGCCTGATGCCCGGCAGCATGGCCAGAACCATCGCGGGCGGCGCCGACGACGAGGCAATCGCCGCGATCGTGGCCTCCCGCAACCCGATGCGCCGGCTTGCCGCGCCGGCAGAGATCGCTGCGGCGGTCGTGTACCTGCTTTCGCCGATGGCAGCCTTTGTCACAGGCAGTGAACTCGTGGCGGATGGCGGAAGCACCGCGATGTAAGGCACCGGTTTGCCGTGTAAGCGCCCGCCGCTCCCCCGTTGTGGCGGCACCCTGCCACTCCGACCGTCGCCGGATATAATAAACAACCGACTAGACGGTCGTTAAATAAATGGCTAGTGTTGTCTGAAGCCGAAAGAGCGGAGGACGACGAACCATGTTTGAATTCAGCCAGCGTTCGCTCGATCTTCAGGAACGCCTGAAAGCGTTCATGGAAGCGCACGTCTATCCCGCCGAATCCGTCTACAAGGAGCAGCAGGCTCAACTCTCCGACCGCTGGGACAGCCCTCGGGTCATGGATGAGCTGAAGGCACGCGCCAGGGCCGAAGGCTTGTGGAACCTGTTCCTGCCGGAGAGCGATGACGGCGCCGGCCTGACCAACATGGAATATGCGCCGCTCTGCGAAATCATGGGCCGGTCCTATATCGGACCGGAAGTCTTCAACTGTTCCGCTCCCGATACCGGCAACATGGAAGTGCTGGAGCGGTACGCGAGTGAAGAACAGAAGCGGCGCTGGCTGAAACCGCTGCTCGCCGGCGAGATCCGTTCCGCCTTTTCCATGACGGAACCCGCGGTCGCTTCATCCGACGCCACCAACATCAGCCTGACGGCGGTTCGCGACGGTGAACATTACGTGCTCAACGGCCGCAAATGGTGGACGTCCGGCGCCGGCGATAACCGCACCCGCATCCTCATAGTAATGTGCAAGACCAACGCCGACGGTGCGCGTCATCGGCAGCACTCGATGATCCTGGTGCCGAAGGACACGCCGGGCGTGAGGCTGGTGCGTTCGCTAAAGGTCTTCGGTTACGAACATACGCCGTGCGGCCATTTCGAGATCGATTACAACAATGTCCGAGTGCCGGCCGAAAACATGCTGCTGGGCGAAGGTAGGGGCTTCGAGATCGCACAAGGCCGGCTCGGGCCGGGTCGCATCCACCATTGCATGCGCATGATCGGCGTCGCCGAACGAGCGATGGATTCGATGATCGCCCGTGCTCGCCAGCGTGTTGCGTTCGGCAAGACGCTCGCCGAGCAGGGCATGGTGCGCGAGGCGATCGGTCTTTCGCGCATCGAGATCGATCAGGCGCGCTTGCTGACGCTGCACGCCGCCGACATGATGGACAAGGTCGGCAACAAGGCGGCGCGCAGCGAGATCGCCCAGATCAAGGTTGTCGCGCCCAACATGGCCTTTCGTGTCCTCGACCGGGCCATCCAGATCCATGGTGCCGCCGGCGTCAGCGAGGATTTCGGACTGGCGGACGCCTGGTCCTTTGCCCGCGCCGTGCGCCTGACCGACGGGCCAGACGAAGTGCATCTGGCGACGATCGCAAAGATCGAGCTAGCGCGCGAACTGCCGCAAAAGCCCTGGTAGGAGATGCTGCAGTGGGCCTTGCGGAGGAGACTGGAGAGATCAGGCCCGGGCATGTTTTGGACGAGGCGCGGCTGGTCGAGTACCTGTCTCTCCGCGTTCCCGGCATCGGCACCGAATCCACGGTCCGCCAGTTTCGCGGCGGCCAGTCCAATCCGACCTACCTGATCGAGTGCAACGGCCGCTTCTTTGTCATGCGCAAGAAGCCGCCAGGCCAGTTGTTGCCATCGGCGCATCAGGTCGAACGCGAGTACCGCATCATGAAAGCACTTGGCGCGACCGATGTGCCGGTGCCGAAGATGCTTCTGCTTTGCGAGGACGTTTCAATCGTCGGAACCGCTTTCTATGTGATGGAGGGAATTGAGGGCCGAGTGATCCATAACCTGACGCTGCCCGAGTCGACACATGCGCAGCGTGCCGCCATCTACGCGGCGATGGCCGAGACACTGGCGAGATTACACAAGGTGGACTGGCAGGCATTGGGTCTCAATGATTTTGGCCGCCCGACCGGCTATGTCGCCCGCCAGGTCGCTCGCTGGTCGAAACAATATCAGGCGACGAAGACGCACGTTATTGCGGCCATGGATCAGTTGATGCCCTGGCTCGTCCGCAACGTGCCGCAAGGCGACGAGGCAACCATTGTTCACGGCGACTTCCGCCTTGAAAACATGATCGTGCATCCGACCGAGCCGCGCGTGCTGGCAGTGCTCGACTGGGAACTGGCGACGATCGGACACCCGCTTTCGGATCTCGCCTATAATTGTCTGCCCTATCACGTATCGCCGGAATTTCCGGGCATCGGCGGTCTGAAGGAAATCGGATATGCCGCCACGGGCATTCCGAGCGAGGCCGACTACATTGCCGCCTATTGCGCCAGGACGGGACGCAGCGGGATCGAACACTGGGATTACTATCTTGCATTTTCGCTGTTTCGCACCGCCGCCATTCTGCAGGGAGTCTATCACCGTGCGTTGCAGAAGACGGCTTCGAACGCCAATGCATTGGAGGTCGGCAAGCTCGCCGCCGACGCAGCGGATGCGGCCTGGGAATGCGCCCGTCATGACGGCCGACCCTAGAAGAACGAGGGGCTGTCGATGCGTCCACCGGCCACACGATTGCGGCGTTCGATGCCAGGGGCCAAGTCTGTAACCATGAGCGAATTGACTTATCCATATTCGAGCCCACCGGGACCCGGGGAGGTCATCGAAGTCGCGCAAGGCGTACTATGGGCGAGGCTAGCGCTGCCCTTCCGGCTCAATCACGTAAATATCTACTTCATCCGTGACAACGAGGGCTGGTTGGTTCTCGATACTGGAATCGCAACCGAACAATCCAGGGCGGAATGGGAAGCCCTGTTAGGCGGGCCGTTGAAGAACGAGCGGCTGACCCGGCTGATCGTCACTCATTCCCATCCCGACCATATCGGCTTGGCGGGCTGGCTCGCCAGGCGCTTCGGCATGGAAATACTGACCAGCCAGACGACCTGGTTGACATGTCTCTATGCCTCGCTCAGCCCCGGTGCGCTCAACACGCCGCCCTATCGGGAAATCTATCGGCGCCACGGCCTCGACGAAGCGACCACCGATATCGTGGTGAACCAGGGCCATCGCTATTTGACCATGGTAGCGGAACTACCGCCAACGTTTCGCCGGATCGTCGCTGGCGATGTCGTCGACATTGGTCGGCGTTCCTTTGAAGTAATGACCGGTGACGGGCATGCCGCCGAACAGGTAATGCTCTACTGCCAGAGTGACGGCCTATTCTTTGCGGCCGACCAGGTTCTGGCGAAGATCAGCCCCAATGTGAGCACTTGGGCCGTCGATCCCGACGGCAATCCGCTCGGACACTACCTGACCTCGCTCCGGAGCCTGCGCGCGACCGTGCGGGAGGATGTCCTTGTGTTGCCTGGCCATCAATTGCCCTTCCACGGCCTTCATCGAGCGATGCGAGGCCCTGGCGGAGCATCACGGCGAAAGGTGTTGTATCATCGTGCAGGCTTGTGCAAACGAGCCGCGCACGGTCGCCGACCTCGTACCCTTTGTTTTTCCGCGCGAGCTCGATCCGCACCAACTTGGCTTCGCATTTTCCGAGGTCCACGCCCATGTCAACTATCTGGTCGAACAGGGCAGGCTACGTCGCACCAAGGGCGATGAGGGCATGATGCTGTTTACCGTGCCGGGGAGATCTTGAGGGAGGGATCATGACCGCGCAGGAACCGGACTGGTACGAGACCGGCGCATGGCGCCAGGAGACGCTCTGGGACAGTTTCGCCGTGGCTGCGGCGGGACCCGGCCGGGATCGCCATGTCGTTGATGGCGACGCACGCCTTGCCTATCCGGCGCTCATCGAACGCGCGCTGCGGATCGCCGGCGGTCTGGCCAGCAAGGGCGTCAAGCCGGGCGATGCAGTCGTCGTGAAGTCGCGCAACTGCATCGACGCCTATGCAACGCTTCTTGCCTGTTTTTCCCAGGGCTTCGTCGGCATCCCGCTACCCCCGATGTTCTCGGCGGCCCAGGTCGGCGCGGTTGTTGCCAGCGCTTCGGCTACGGCAATCGTCATGCTGGAGGATAATGCAGCCGAGACCATCGAGGAAATCCTGGACAGCGCCCCCGGGGTTGCAGTGGCCTTCTCCGCGAGCCCGGCGCGAGCAAATGACCGCGTGGTCGCATGGTCGAAATGCGTGGAGGCGGCTCCGCTTGCGCCCTCGCCGCCAGCACCGGACCGGGATGCGCTGGTGCTGTATTCGTCGGGTTCCACGGGTGCGCCCAAAGGGGTAGTTCACAGCGGCAACTCGCTGCGTTTCGCCATGGAGGCGCTGGCGAAATTGCATCGAGTTGGAAAGGATGACCGGGTCCTGGTGGCGCTCGAATTCGGCTTCGTCGGCGGAACCGTTCTCGGCGCGCTGCTTGCATTCCTGTGCGGTGCCTCGGCCGTGCTGATGCGGCGGTGGGATGCCGGCGCCTGCATTGAGGAGATCGAGCGCCATCGCGTCACCTACACGCTGCTGATGCCGACGCATTGCTACGATGTCGTTCACCACCCCGATCTCGAACGCCGGGACACCGGCTCGCTCAGCCGTGCGATCATGGCCGGAGCGACGCCGGAGCAGCGGCGCAGGGCGACGGGGAAGTTCTGCGGAACGCCCTTGCCGATGTACGGCATGTCGGAATCGATTGCCCACTGCACCTGTTCGGTCGATGACAGCGAATTGAACCGCAATACCACCGACGGCCGGCCACTCCCCGGCACCGAGATGCGGATCGTCGACGAGGAGGGAAGGCATGTGGCGCCCGGTGAGATCGGAAATGTCTTCTTACGAGGCCCCAACCGCCTGCGCCACTATCAGGCCCGCCCCGATCTCATGGCGCAGACGATTGGCGAAGGCGGCTGGTTCAGGACCGGGGATCGGGCGCGGTTTTCGGAAGGCGGTTTCATGACCTTCGTTGCCCGCGCCTCCGAATTGATACGGCGCGGCGGGGTCATGATCCAGCCTGCCGAGGTGGAAGTCGCCTTGCGCAACCACCCGGCAGTCGCCGAAATTACAGTTGTCGGCATCGCCGACGAGCGGCTTGGCGAGCGGGCATGCGCATGCGTCGTCTTGCTTCCTGGCAGAACGATCACCATCGACGAGATACGCGAACACGTGACCCAGGCCGGGCTGCCAAGATACCAATGGCCGGAGCATCTTCTCATCTTCGATGATTTTCCCAGAACACCGTCGCTGAAGGTACGCCGTGTGGATCTAAGAATGTTGGCACAGTCGCGGCTGGCGGAGAATGCAGATGCATCAAGCAGTCCTAAGCGCTCTGATGCAGCGTCCAGCTAGTTTGAATTAGATTGGCTTTCCTCAGGCGCGCCGCCGAGTTAGCGCAAGTGAACAAGCCTCACGATTGGCAATCCGTTTTGCTGATCTGTCCATTGCAAGTTTTCGGCCCAATTGAGGAACTGCGAGACGCTGTCGACTTGATCGTCATGCTTTGCGTTCGGAAACGCCAGCAGTTCCTCCAGGAAATCGGCCAGCCACTGTGCCTGTTTGGGCACGAAGACCTGGCCGGCTTCGAAGCGGGCGCTCTGCGCCTCCAGCCGGCCCGTCTTGTCACCCTGCGGGTTGATCGCGATCGGACTAGGCAACGCGGTTCACCGGGAACATCTGTGCACCCGCAGCGTTGGTGTTTGGCAATGGACGAAAAAAACACAACATCTGGAATCGTACGGCATTATTCGCGACGACGCGCCCCTCGCCCGCTCGGCGTTTTCAAGCACCCCGTCAGAAACAAAAGCTTGGTCATGAATTCGCTCGATCGGGCCCAAATGATCGCGCAGCAGGCACATGCCCCACAGCGTGACAAATCTGATGCACCCTATATCGACCATTGTCGGCGCGTTGCCGACGCAGTCGAAAATCTTGACGAAAAAATCGTCGCCTGGCTTCATGACGTTGTCGAGAAATCGCGCTGGACGCTGGAGTTGCTCTCCGAGGCCGGTTTTGATGCCGACATCATTTCTGCTGTCGATGCCCTGACGCGTCGACCGGCAGAGGGCGAACTTAGCTATCTAGAGCGTGCTTCACGCAATTCGCTGGCCCGTCCGGTCAAAGCAGCCGACATCGCCGACAATTTGCGCCAGTGCGCCGAAAGCGGTCGGCCCACATTCCACTACGAGCGGCTGCAAGTAATATTCGGACAGATTGTCCATGCCAACACAGTTCAAAAAGCGGCATCTATTTAGTCGACTTTTGCTGGATTGGTGTCGGAGCTGAATGGCGAGGTTCGCCTGAAGTTTGCCAGGAAAGGGCTCAAATGCACATTCGGGGTACCTTTGCATGAAGCCGCCGCCTGAGGCGGAACGGTCCGCTCATATGGCACCATTGCGAGTGCTGGTTGTGGAGGACGAGTTTCTCGTCAGCCTCCTCCTGGATGAGGAGCTGCGCTCGCTTGGCCGCACGATTGCCGGCCCGTTCAAGCGACTGGCTGAAGCGTTTGCAGCGTCCCGGCGCGAGGATTTCGACCTCGCCATCCTCGATATCAAATGGCGAGATGGTCTACCCGCTCGCTGACGACCTCACGGCGCGAAAAGTTCCGTTCGTGTTCGTGAGCGGCTACGACTCGCCGAGCCTGCCCGATCGCTTCCGCGGGCATCCCTGCATTGCCATATGATGGCATCGCATTGGCATTGGCAAAGCGAGGTGAGGCGTCTGCTGGCGGCCAGCAACCGGAACTAGCGCGAGCCGAATTTTTTCCTGGTAACACGCGCCAGCCTGCCATTCGACCCAGCCTATGGAACAGGTGGGGCGTCTCGCCGTTGATCCGCCAAAGGAGTGGCGATGCAATGGCAAACAAGGCACTTGTGCGAGATTTGCTCCAGCAACTGACAAATGCGAGGAGCACTGCAGAAAGAGTTTCGATACTGGCCGAAAATACGGACTTGTCGCCAGGGCAGGCCAAAAGCCTCCTTGCGAGCTGCAGCGACGACCTGGCCGCGCTTTCCCGGCAGGCTGCGATCTTCAAAGCAGAAGGCTGAGGCCAAGTCGGCGGGACAGATATAATGTCATTGGTCCGCGCCGGCGTCGACGTGAGTGCGCGAAGGGCATACCGCTATCGGCCATGATGCGCGCCAGAGCGCACCAATGGAGTATTCCGGAGGCGATACGCCTCCGGATTGCATACGTTATATGCGTCCCATCAGGACAAAAACCAGCAAGATGATGAAGATCACGCCGATGATGCCGCCTGGGGCGTATCCCCAGCTGCTGCTGTAAGGCCAAGTGGGCAGAGCGCCAATCAGCACCAGAACGAGTATGATCAGAAGAATGGTTCCTAACGACATGACAAATCTCCGTTGGGTGATGCCCGCGAGCCAAGCTCGCGGGCATTATCTTCGGTCAGCGGTCAATTCACTCGCCTCAGCCAGTCATCGATCTGCCGTTCGGCATCTTCCTTACCAAGGCCGTAACGTTCCTGCAGTCGCCCAGTGAGCTCCTTTCGATCACCTTCGATGACATCGAGGTCATCATCGGTAAGCTTGCCCCATTTCTGCTGAACCTTGCCGGAAAACTGTTTCCAGTTGCCTTCGATGCGATCCCAATTCATGGATGTCCTCCTTCTTGAGCGCGGTGCTTGTTCGGTCCGCTGGAGCAAGAACTGCAAAGGCCGGAAGTCGGTTCCTTGCGCTGGCCGATTTATGCGGCTGCCGCATTCACGCGACGCTCGGCGATTTCGGTCAGCTGTCTTGTCGGCGGCCTTTTCCTCATCGAGATTTTTCTTGAGGACCGCAGCACAGTCTGGCCGGCCAAGCTGCTTGGCCCACGCGATCAGCGAGCCATAGCGCGTGATTTCGTAGTGCTCGACCGCCTGGCCGGCCGCGATGATCGCAGCGTCCAGCACGTCTTTATCATCGGCCTCGCCGGTGACTGCGTCCGCTTCCTCGATGATGCCGTCGATCGCCGGACAATCGGTGCCTTTCGCCTCGACGCCGTGCATGCGGAAGACCTCTTCGACGCGTTTGACGTGCTGCTCGGTCTGGCCGAGATGCTGCTGCAATCCCTTCTGCAGTTGTGCATCGGTTACCTTGTCGATCATTTTCGGCAGCGCTTTGAGGATCTGGCTTTCGGCATAGTAGATGTCGCGCAGCGTATGCACGAACAGATCGTCAAGCGATTTGATGTCGCGGGTGAAAAGTCCCATTCTCGATTCCTTCCAATTGCTTGAGGTGAAATAGCTGTCGCCAGGACTGGCGCAGCTCGTCTGTTTAACGTCACAGTTGGCGGGCGGTTCCCTGTGACGGCCGCGATCTTCGGCGTGGCCCACACACTCAGGCGCTGGTGGACATCACTGCCACCGCGTCCCGCCTGGCCGCGGTTCTTTTTGTCGGGATAAGCCTCGGAACAAATCTTGCGGCTGATCGTTGAAAATGAGGACCGGTCACCCCCCCGTCGTTTGCGAAAGCTGGCTAGAGGGAGTTTTTTCGAATGCCTGCACAAGGAAATCGTCGCGGCCGGCCCGCGCCTGAACGAGAAGAGGCCGAGTCGCCGCGCGACGAGGCCCGCTGGCACGAAAAGCGGGAGCGTCAGGAGGACCCGTCCCCAAATTTGCCAAGTTGGGAAATGCAGGGGGAGCGGCCCGGATCGCTCGATCCCTCGCTCGCCGCTGGCGACGGCCAGCAAGCGTCGCGCATAAATTCAGCTCAACCACCAAACAAGGAAACTACCATGCCCGCCAAGTCGAAAGCACAACAGAAAGCCGCCGGTGCTGCACTAGCTGCAAAGCGCGGCAAAACGAAAAAAAGCAAGTTGGGAGGAGCCTCGAGAAGCATGGCCGATTCCATGTCTGAAAAGGAACTTGAGAAGATGGCGTCAACTTCGCGCAAGGGCAAATCAAAACACGCGGCGAAAACGCGCTAATCTAACTCTCTTCGCCCACTCGGACGCCGGGACTCCATTTTAGGCGGAAGCTTCGAAAAGCCGGAATGCCACCAAGAACTGCGAGCCGATGTCCAAGCCTCCCAATCCGACCCCCAATCCTCCGGTGCCCCCGACACCGCCCGAACCGGCTCCGCCGTTTCCGTTTCCGAGCCCGGATCCTCCCGGCCGCGCCATTCAATAGCCCCCGACAATCGGGAGAATTTCACCGGTGATGTAGCTTGAGCACTGGGGCGACGCGAAAAACACATAGGCGGGCGCGATCTCCTCCGGTTGGGCCGGCCGTTTCATCGGCGTCTGCGCTCCGAACTGGACAATCCTGTCGGCTGGCTTCTCGGAGGGATTGAGAGGTGTCCACACCGGACCTGGCGCGACCGCGTTGACCCGTATGCCGCGGGAAACGAGGTTTGCCGCCAGGGCGCGGGTGAAGGCATGTATCCCGCCCTTGGTCATCGATTAGTCGAGCAAATGCGGGCTGCCGTCGACCCCCGTGACCGACCCGGTATTGATGATCGCGCCGCCGCTCCGCATCTGAGGAACCGCGGCCTTCGCCATGAAAAAATATCCATATAGATTTGTCTTGAGCGTCGTATCGAAATGCTCCTCGGTGAGGTCTTCGATATCGGCGCTGTGATATTGGAACGCGGCATTGTTGACGAGAATGTCGAGACGGCCGAAAGCGATCAGCACTTGCCGCACAGCCTCCTGGCAATATTCGAAGCGGCTGACGTCTCCGGGTAGCAGGATGCAGCCACGACCTTCATCCTCGACTGCATGGCGGGTCACCTCCGCATCCTCGTGTTCGCTCAAGTAGGACAGGGCAATATCAGCGCCCTCGCGGGCAAACAGTATTGCGACCGAACGGCCAATGCCGGAGTTGCCGCCGGTGATAAGCGCGACCTTGCCCTCGAGCTTGCCTGAACCGGCATAGTAAGGCGCATCGTACATCGGCGCCGGGTCGAGGTCCGCTTCCGAGCCGGGTTTGGCCTGGTGTATCGCCGGAAATGGCGGCGTCGGATATTCGCGCGCGCCTGCCTGCATAGGTCGGGTTTTCCCGGCTTTTCCTTTCTCGCGTTCGCGCTTGTCGACTTGCGCCTGGATGGCGTGTTGCGCCGCCATCGCTTCCTTCACACCTTTACGTTCGCTTCTTCTTGCCATCGCCAATCTGCTAGGGGACCGAAACGGGATGAGCCGGCACGCTGGGAGGGAACGTGCCGGCTTCTGGACGACCGGGCTTAGGGCCGGAGGGGGCAAATCGGCCGTCGCCGAAAAGAACCCGCCCGGCGCCGTTTGGTTCCCACGCCGCGATTCGTATTTCGTCGCGGCCGGCAGGTTTACCTGGATGCTTTTTCGGGAAGCTCGAGCTTCACCACGCCTGCCTTCTTGTCTTCCCTTAGCCCGTGGAAAACTGCATGCCGCAGGATGCCGTCGTCGGTCAGTTCGGCAAATGCAATCTCGGCGACCAGCACGGGGCTGAGCCACACCGTGTTTTTGGCGACGCTGGCGGGCACGCTCTCGAACGCCGGCGTTTTGCGGACGATCGGCTTGAACCGGTCAGCGAGCGCCTCCATGGTCGCCATGTCGTAGCCGGTACCGACTTTCCCCCGATAGATGAACTTGCCCTTCTCGATCGTTCCGACCAGCAACGAAGCGAACCGTCGTCCAGGACTGGAGGAACGTGTATAGCCGCCGATAACAAATTCCTGTCGCTTGTTCGACTTGACCTTTATCCAGGCCCCGGACCGGGTCCCTCGGTAGACGGAGTTCACCCGCTTGCTAACGATGCCCTCGCCGCCGGTTTTCGTGATCGCTTTCAGGACGCTGCCGCCGTTACCGGTTGCGTATTCGGTGAGACGCTGTGCGCCATTCCCCGGCAGGTCGGCGAGCAGGGCGGCAAGTTTTGCCTTGCGTTCGACGAGCGGCAAACGCCTCAGGTCTTTGCCGTCGAGGACGAGCAGATCGAAGGCAAAGAGCAGCACCGGGGTGCCATTTTCGAGATCCTGCTGCAGCGCCGAGAAACGCGAGCCCGATGATACGTCGCGAGCCGTGACGATTTCGCCGTCGATGAGCGCGTTGGCGCAGTTGAGCTGATCGAGCGCCTCCGGCACGCCGCGATAACGATCGGTCCAGTCGAGGCCGGAGCGCGTGTGCAGCCTAATGCCTTGCTTGCCCAGCGCCGCCAGGCAGCGATAGCCGTCGAACTTGGTCTCGTGCAGCCAATTGTCGCCTTCCGGCGCCACCGATTGCAGCCGGCACAGTTCGGGCGGCACGAAGCGCGGCGTCGGCAGCGTGTAGCCGCGCTTTGTCTTCGTGCCGCTATTGCCGTGCGACCTGTGGCGCGGCCTGCCGCCGGCGATCTCCTGCATGCTGCGGCCCGTCGCGATGCTGGCATCATCATCTGCGGCAATATCGGCGTCGCCGTCGCGGTCGCCGTCGACGGCTTCCTCGTCGCGTTCCTTGATCAGCAGCCAGTTTTCACGCTTCGCGCGCTGCGCCGGTGGCAGGCGCACCAGGGCCCAGCCGCCCTTCATGCGCTTGCCGTTCAGCCGAAAGCTCAGCTTGCCGGATTCGAGCCCATGATCGACGGGCTCGAGCGGCCGCCACGTTCCGCAATCCCAGATCATGACAGTGCCGCCGCCGTACTGACCTTTCGGAATCGTGCCCTCGAAATCGGCATAGTCGATCGGATGGTCTTCGGTGCGGACTGCCAAACGCTTGACGGACGGATCGCGGCTCGGCCCCTTGGTCACCGCCCAGCTCAGCAGGACTCCCCGCCATTCCAGGCGCAGGTCGAAATGCAGCGCTCTCGCAGAATGCTTCTGGACGACGAACCTGGTCCTGGAGCCGGCGGCGACTTTCGCGCCACGCGGCTCGCTGGTGCGGCCGAAGTCGCGCCTGCGCCGGTACTCCTCAAGTCCTGATTTCGTTTGCTCCATGCTCAAGTCACGCGGATTTCTTGTCGCTCCTGATCGAATCGGGCGCCACGTAGAGCAACGGCCAAGGGCGTTGGAAGGTTCCTTTGCCCGAACCATTGCGATCCGGCGCCGGGCCGAGCCACACAGGCTCGGGAACCAATCTCGCGGCGAAGCATTCTCTGGTCGGGGAAAAGAAACGACGAGAGATGAAAAGGATCAGCGCATGCGCAACCTTGCCAAAATTACCTCTGCGGCCATTCTGTCTTCAGCATTGACTATGTCGGTCGCCATGGCCCAAGCCACCAAATGCGAAGGCGACAAATGCCCGTTGCCCCCGAACATGACCGAGGGTATGGGCGGAAAGGTCGAAGGCGGCGCTAAGATTTAGGGCGGCGCCAAGATTTAAGGCGGCACCCAGGCTCAAGGCCAGACCCAAACTCAGGGCGAAACCCAGGCCCAAGGCGGCACAAAGCTGAACAAGCAGCAGGGCGGATCCGGCGAGGCCAGCGGTCAGGCCTCGGGCGAAACTAACAAGACCCAGTCCGGAACCCAGTCGGGCACCGTTGCCGAAGCGCCAGCAGTTACCACCGAACAGAAAGCGGAAATCAAGAGCTCGATCGAGGATCTCGACGTCGAGCGCGTCAAGATCGACTTCAATCTTAACATCGGCTTTGTCGTGCCGACGACAATCGAACTCCAGCCCTTACCCGTCCAAATTGTCCAGTTGGTGCCGGCCTACCGGGGCTACCTGTTCTTCGTAACCGCGGACGGATCGATCGCGATCGTTTCGCCGGCGACGCACAAGATTGTCTACGTCATCGTTTGAAGAGCCGAACCTGATCGCTCGCACAAGCCGCGCTTTCCGGTTGCCCTGAGCTTTCTGCCTGGCGTGGGGCACCGGAGGGTGACGGCGTGTGTGCTGTTGACGTGGCATTTGCGCTAAACGACGGGGCTGCGACGGCGACCTAAACATGTCTGGAGAGGCAGAGGTGAATTGCGCCGGCTGCGTTCTCGTTTTTGGATCACCATTCCGTGATGTCTAGCGAAGGTTCGGAACACAGGAGCGAATTCGACGTTTGGACATTGAGGACCATCTTAGGTCATCGAGGGGATGCCGCAGGTTTTTACCAAAAGCGCCGACGGCGTTGCACGTTTTGTGGTGTGGGGCACCCTTGTGGCATCCATGGCGGCAGCGATAGTCGGCACAGCGCTGCTTAGATCTCACTTCCTCACGGGAGTTGGCGAAGCAATGGCGCAGCCCGTGCCGTTTAGCCACAAGCACCACGTCGGCGAGCTGGGTATCGATTGCCGCTATTGCCACAACGGCGTCGAAACTTCCGCTTCGGCGGGCCTTCCGGCAACAGAAGTATGCATGACCTGCCATTCGCAGCTTTACACCAATGCCGCAATGCTCGCTCCGGTGCGCACCAGCCTCGTCACCGGCAAGCCCTTGCGATGGCAACGCGTCAATTCGGTGCCCGACTACGTCTATTTCAATCACTCGATTCACATCGCCAAGGGTGTCGCCTGCGAGACCTGTCACGGCGCGGTCGACGACATGCCGCTGACCGCCAGGGCACAACCGCTTTCCATGGAGTGGTGCCTCGACTGCCATCGCAATCCAGAGCCGAACCTGCGGCCTCCGGGCGACGTATTTGTCCTCCATTGGAAGGCACCTGACGACATCGCTGCCATTCGCAAGCAACTCGTCAGCATGCTTGGCATTCATTCAGATACGATGACGGATTGTTATGTCTGTCACCGATAGCCCCCTCTCGCCTGGCGTGCATCGCGCGCCAGACCGAGTATGGCGCAGCCTGCAGGAACTGGCCGGCACACCCGACCTGGACGCAGCCCTGCTTGCAGAATTTCCCATCGTTTGCGAAGCGGATGCCTGCGGGCGTCGACCGTCGGACGATATTGAAATTGATGGGCGCATCGCTATCGATGGCCGGCCTAACGGCCTGCAGCCCGGCAAAGGAGATCGTGCCCTATGTGAGGCAGCCGGAAATCATCGTTCCCGGCAGGCCGCTCTATTATGCAACTGCGCTCTCGAGCGGCGGCTATGGCATCGGTGCTGTCGTGGAAAGCCACGAAGGCCGCCCGACGAAAATCGAAGGCAATCCCGCTCATCCGGGCTCCCGCGGCGCGACAGATGCCATCATGCAGGCAGCGGTGCTCGGGCTGTTTGATCCCGAGCGGTCCCGAGCGCCGCTAAGGGCGGGGGAGCCTGCCGCTTATGGCGACTTCCTTGCCGACATGGCGGAACTGGGCGCGCGCCTGTCGCGAACTCACGGCGAAAGCTGCGCGATCCTCATCGAAAACGCGACCTCCCCAACCTTGAAGGTGCAGATCGCGCAACTGCGGACCCGCTATCGGTCGTTGCGCATCTACCGCCATGACGCGCTGGCAACTCCGGCGGCAGAGGACGTCTCCGAGGCGCTGTTCGGCCGCTCCTGTGTGCCGGTCTATCATTTCGACAAGGCGGAGGTGATCGTCTCGCTGGACTCGGATTTCCTTGCCGAAGGGCCTGGGCGCCTCGGTTACGCGCGCGAATTCGCTGATGGGCGCCGCGTACGCGCGCCCGATGATTTGATGAGCCGGTTCTTCGCTGTGGCTTCAACGCCGACAATCACTGCGGCGGCGGCAGACTATCGCGCCACCGTGAGGCCGGGCGAAGTGGAGCGATTGGCGGCAGCGATGGCAGAGGCGGCAGGGGTTGTGGCGGCCGGTGCTACGCCGAAGACAAATCTCCCGCTTTGGTTTGCCGCAGCTGCTGACGCTTTGAAGGCTGCAGGTCCTCGGGGACTGATCGTCTCCGGTGAGCAACAAAGCGCCTACGTCCATGCGATGGCACTGGCGATCAACGCACATTTCGGCGCGTTCGGCAGCACTGTCGACTTGATCGCTCCGCCACATGCAATGCCCGTCGATGGTGACCTTGCGACTTTGTGCAAGGAGATCGAGGCAGGAGCGGTAGACACCCTGCTCATTCTAGGTGGCAATCCGGCGGCAACGGCCCCCGCCGATATAGATGCCGCGAAGGCCCTCGAGCGGTTGCAACTACTGGTCCATTGCGGACTCTACCGCGATCAGACCGCCACCCTTGCGCGCTGGCATATACCGGCGGCGCATGACCTTGAGGCGTGGAGCGACCTGCGAGCATATGACGGTACAGTGTCAATCGTGCAGCCGCTGATCGCGCCTCTGTTCGGCGGAAGAACCTTCCATGAAATCCTCGCCGCGCTTCAAGGCGATTTCAATCCGGACCCCCTGTCGCTGATACGCGCCACGTGGGCTAATTCGGTGGACGATGCGAGTTGGCGCAAGGCGTTACGCGATGGCGTTGTGCCTGACACCGCGGCAGCGCCCGTCGCGATCCCAGCTGACTACGATACTTCCAATTTCAAGTTGCGGTCAGCCGGTCAAGGCATGGAGATTCGAATCGTCGCTGATCCGTATCTGCGCGACGGGCGTCACGCCAATTCCGCCATGCTTCAGGAATTGCCGCACCCGCTGACGAAGGTCGTTTGGAGCAACGTCGTCATGGTCTCGCCGACTACCGCCGCCCGGGTTGGAATTAGCAACGCGCAGACGCTGCGGGTGATCCGCAATGGTCACCAGATCGAAGGTTCTGCCTGGATCATGCCGGGACATCCCGACGAGACGGTAACCCTGACACTTGGCCGCGAACAGCACCCAGTGGGAAGCGTCGCCGCCATGGCCGCAGGTTACGATGCATTCCGGCTGCGGACCTCCGAAAACCTCTGGTTCGCCGACGGTGTCGAACTGGTTGCCGGGGAGAACGTGGCGCAGATCGCCACAACACAAGAACACCAGACGATGGAAGGACGGGCCATCGTCCATTTCACCTCCCTGGAGCATTTCAGACAAGAGCCAGGTTTCGTGCGCAACGGCGTCCCGCCGCCTCCGGCCGAATCCGATCTATCCCGATTGGCCTTACCGCGAAGAAGCCTGGGCGATGTCAATCGACCTGTCGGCCTGCATCGGCTGCATGGCCTGCGTATCCGCCTGCCAGGCGGAAAACAACATTCCCACCGTCGGGCCGGAACGAATGCGCGCGCTGGGCCACGAGATGCACTGGCTGCGCGTCGACCGCTACTATCAAGGGCCGCCGGAAACGCCCGAGACAATGTTTCCAGCCGGTGCCCTGCATGCACTGCGAGAAAGCGCCTTGCGAGATCGTATGCCCGGTCAACGCCACGGTCCACACCCATGATGGGCTCAATGCGCAGGTCTATAACCGCTGCATCGGCACACGCTATTGCTCGCAGAACTGCCCTTACAAGGTGCGGCGTTTCAACTTCCTCGAGTATCAGGAGTTCGACAAGGAAAAGGCCGGGCCGCGACAGGCTGCGCGCAACCCTAATGTCACGGTGCGCTCGCGCGGCGTAATGGAAAAATGCACCTATTGCGTCCAGCGCATCCGCGCCAAGCGCATCGAAGCCGAGATGGAAAACGCGAGCAATCGGGGACGGCGAGGTTGTCACGGCCTGCCAGCAGGCATGCCCAACGCAGGCGATCACCTTCGGTGATCGAAATCGAAAGGACTTCGCTCGTCTCGCAGCGAAAAATCCGCGCCCCACTCCTATGCCCTGCTCGAAGAGCTCAACACCCGCCCGCGCACCACCTATCTCGCCCGCATCCGCAATCAGCGATCACCAAGAAGATGCCGCGGCGAGTGGAGAGGGAGGCGCCGATGGCTGAAGCGGCAACGGCCGGCCGGCTAACACCGCCACGCCCGCCAATCCTCTTGGGCCGGCATGGCTTTCCCGAGATCAGCGGTCGCATCGGTTCAATCGTTCTGCGGGGCGTCTGCCGCGCCACTTCTGGGCCGCCTTTTTCGTCTGCTTCCTGCTCGTGCTGCTCTTTTTTTATTCGATCACCTACCTGATCTCAGTCGGCGTCGGCGCCTACGGCATCAATATCCCCGTCGCCTGGGGCACGATGATTTCCAGTCCTTCGTCTGGTGGATTGGCATCGGCCATGCCGGCACGCTGATCTCCGCGGTGTTGTTGCTGCTGCGGCAGCCATGGCGCGCATCGATCAATCGCTTCGCCGAGGCGATGACACTGTTCGCCGTTGCAATGGCGGGGCTCTACCCGATCCTGCACCTGGGCCGGCCTTGGTTCTTCTACTGGCTGCTGCCGCTACCCAACACGCACATGCATTGGCCGCAATGGCGCAGTCCGCTCGTCTGGGATTTCGCCGCGATCGCGACCTATGCGACGGTCTCGCTGCTGTTCTGGTACATGGGCCTGCTCCCGGACCTGGCGATCCTGCGTGACCGCGCAAGGTCGCGTGCGGCGCAGGTCTTCTATGGCTTGCTGGCACTGGGTTGGCGCGGCTCGGCCTTCCACTGGGCACGCTACCAGAGCGTCTATTATCTGATGGCTGCGCTCGCCACGCCGCTGGTCGTTTCGGTGCATTCGATCGTGTCGCTCGACTTCACCTTCGCCATCGTTCCCGGCTACCACTCGACGATCTTTCCGCCATACTTCGTCGCCGGCGCGCTCCTGTCGGGTTTCGCCATGGTGCTGACTATCGCGATCCCGTTGCGATGGGCCTTTTCAGTCAAGGACCTGATCACGCTCAAGCACATGGACAATGCGGCGAAGCTGATGATCGCCTCCGGCATGGTGGTCATCTACGGCTATATTTCGGAGGCCTTCTTCGCCTGGTATTCGGGCGAAGACTACGAACGCACGATGATGATCGAGCGGGCCGTCGGACCCTATGCGTGGATGTTCTGGGCCATGCTCGCATGCAACAGCGCGGTGCTGCAATTGCTTTGGCTCCGTCGCGTTAGGCGCAACATGCCGCTCGCTCTTTGCCATCGCGTTCATTATCAATATCGGCATGTGGCTCGAGCGCTACATTATCGTCGTCAGTGGCCCGAGCCGCGACTTCCTGCCATCGGCCTGGGGCGAGCAATCGTTGACCTGGCTCGACTATCGGCATCCTTTTCGGATCGCTCGGCACCTTCTTCGCACTCGTATTCCTGTTCATCCGCATCCTGCCGGCAATCACGATCTTCGAGGTCGAAGAACTCGCCAAGGAAGGCGTGGGGTCATGACGATTTATGGTGTCATCGCGTCCTTCCCCGATGCCGACCGCTTGTCGGATGCGGCAAGGGGCATGCGGATTCGCGGCTACACCCGCATGGATGGATACTCGCCCTATCCAGTCCCGGAACTTGCGCAGACCCTTGGCATGGCCAGGACTCGGCTGCCGCTGGTGATGCTGGCCGGTGCATTTTTGGGCGCAGCCTTCGCTTATGGGCTGATCCTCTATTCGGTCGAGATCGATTTCCCCCTCAACGTCGGTGGCAGGCCGCTGCATTCCTGGCCTGCTTTCATTGTCATCGCGTTCGAGGCCGCGATTCTCGGCGCTGCATTGGCCGGGTTCGTCGGCATGGTCGCCGCTAACAGCCTGCCGCGCTATCACCATCCGGTCTTCAACGCCGCGATTTTCAGCTTTGCACAGGGCGGCAGCTTCTACCTGCTGGTGCAGGCCGTGGACCCGAATTTCACCAAGGCGGCGACCAAGGCGCAGCTGAGGCGGCTAGGCGCCGATCACGTCGCAGAGATCGAGGCATGAGAGCGGCGGCTGTCCTTCTGATGGGCATCATGCCGCTGCTTGCTGGCTGCAATCAGCAAATGGCGGAACAACCGCGTTATAATCCACTGGACGCGAGCAACCAGTTTGCCGACGGCGCATCGGCGCGCATGCCGGTGGCGGGCACGGTGGACCGCAACGCGAACCTTGCCGCTGCACCACAGACCGTCCTCCATCCAATGACGCTCGCCCTGCTGCGACGCGGACACGAGCGGTTCGACATCTTCTGTTCTCCCTGCCATGGTCGCGCCGGAGACGGGCGCGGCGTCATCGCGAGGCATGGCTTCCCTGCGCCTCCGAGCTACCACGGCGATGCCTTGCGCCAGGCATCGGACCGCTATCTCTACGATGTCATCACCAAAGGCTATGGGGTCATGTATCCCTTTGCGGCACAGGTGGCGCCCTCCGACCGATGGGCGATCGTGGCCTATATTCGCGCGCTGCAATATTCACGCGATGTTCCGATCGCCGAGTTGAGCGATGAGCTAAAGACGAAGCTTCAGCGGGAGGTTGAGAGATGACCCTGCTCCCGCAAGATCGCACCTTCAGGCTCTCTCTGGCGGTGGGCGGTCTCGGCCTACTGCTTTGCGCCGGTGGTGCCTTTCTCGATATCCGGATCGTGCTTGCTGGCTGGCTGGCGGCCGCCCTCATCACGATCGGCCTGCCCCTCGGCGCCATGACGGTACTGATGATCCATGGCCTGAGCGGCGGGCGTTGGGGAGTCGCGATGCGGCCGCCTTTGCGGGCAATGATCGCTACCTTGCCGCTGGCGTTGCTTCTGCTCTTTCCGGCTGCCATTCGTCCCGACCTCCTGTTTCCGTGGGCGACCGATAACACGGCGACGCTGCCGCTAGTCGTGCGCGCGAAGCTCGCCTATCTGAACGTGCCGTTCTTCCTGACCCGCTTCGTCTTTTGCTCGGCAATCTGGTTGGCGCTGGCGGCCTTTGTCCTCAAGTGGACGGATCGCGAGGACGGCGCGCGCTCCGGCCGCGGCTTCGCGCTCGGACTTGTGCTGCAGGCGGCGGCAGTATCCGTTTTTTCGATCGACTGGATGTTGTCGCTGGATCCGGAATTGAGCTCGACAATCTATGGCATGCTCGAGGCCTCCGCCGAGATCGTCGGCGCCGCCTCGCTGGCACTGCTGGTGCTCGCGGGCACACGCGCCATCGAGGCCATGCCGGGCGGCAGCGAAAGAGCCTCGCTCGGCGAGGACGTGGCCAACATGCTGTTCGGCTTCACGCTCGCATGGGCCTATCTTGCCTACATGCAGTGGCTGGTGGTTTGGGCGGGCGACCTGCCCAACGACATTCATTGGTACGTGCTGCGGACGTCCGGCATCTGGCTGGTGCTGCTATGGCTGGTCATCTTGCTGCAATTCGCCGTTCCGTTTGCCGGCTTCCTGATACGTGACGTCAAGCGAAGTCATGCGGGCCTGCTAGGGTTGGCAGTGGCCACCTTTGTCGGGCATGTGGCGGAGACAGCGTGGCGGGTGAGGCCGCCGCTTGCCGCTCCGCAAGCCGCACTGGTCTGGGTCGAGTTGGCGGCACTCGCAGCGGTCGGCGGCCTGTGGGCCGCAACGTTTCTGTGGCTCCTACGGCAGCCGCAGCACATGCTCCTCCTCTGGCGGCGAGGTGTCGTCCATGGCTAGGCGCAGCCGCCATCCCGAAACGGCCGATGTCTGGCCGGGAACCCTCGTTCTATTTGCAGGCGGGCTGGTCGTATTCCTGCTTGTCGCGAGCGGAATCCTCTACGCGCTTTTTCATACGCCGGCGCGATGGCCGTCGCGGGGCGCAGCATGGTTGTCCAACGCAGCGACACCCGCGCTCTCGACATCGCCGAAACAAGATCTCACGGCGATCCGAGGCGAAGAAGAGGCCGAACTGAAACAACTGGGATGGGTCGACCGCGACGCCGGCATTGCCCGCATCCCGATCGACGATGCCATGAAGCTCCTCGCCAGGAACGGCCTGCCGCACTGGGGTTCGAACGCTGCGGGCAAGGTTGAAGGGCGCTCGAATGCGGGAGCGGCCGCGCGATGAGACACTTGCTGTTGGCCGTATTGCTTGTGCTTGCCACTGCCGGTATCGGCAGCGCCGCGGAACGGCCCTCCTTCGATCCCCAGATCGGCGCCCAGCTCGATGTTAGCCGACAGTTGCGCGACTCAACGGGCACCCAGCATTCGCTGGCCGATATCCTGTCGGGAAACCCCGCGCTCGCGATCTTCGGCTACGACAAATGCCCCAACCTGTGTGGGGTCACGCAACAGGCGGTCGCCGCCGAATTGAAAAAGACCGGGCTCGATACGTCCGCTTACCGCGCCCTGTTTATCTCGATCGACAGGAGCGAAACGGTGGAAGATGCAGCGGGCGCCAGGGAGGTTGTTGCGCAAGCGACCACGGCCAAAGGCCTGATGGCCTGGCGGTTCCTGACCAGCTCAGACGATGCCGGCGCTTCGCTGGCGGCCGACGCGGGCATCAGCTTCGACAGCCGCCCGCGCATCAACCAGTTCGTCCATCCGATTGCCATCCTGGCGCTGACGTCGAAGGGACGTATCTCGCGGGTGCTGCCGGCATTGAGCTTCGACGCGCGCGACCTCAGGCTCGCTCTCGTCGAGGCGTCCGCCGGTAAGCTCGGTTCGATTGCGGATCATGTTTTCCTGCTTTGCGCCGGCTTTGACACGTCCAGGGGACAGTACACGCCGTCGGTTTGGGCCGCGCTGAAGCTGAGGCAGCAACGTTACTGGCGCTTGTCAGCACCATTCTGCTGCTTTCCCGGAGGCGAGCATGAGTTCCCGGCATTTCCTTCATGCCGCCGGAAGCATCGTCGATCGCCGGTAAGGTCGATACCCTGTTTTATAGTTTGCTAGCCTTCTCGGTCGCCCTGGGCCTGTTCCTGGCCGGCCTGATCATCACCTATGCCGTCAAGTATCGGGCAGGCTCGGCGGCCGACCGAACCGGCCAGCGAGGCCGAAACCTGGCGCTGGAGATCGGCTGGACCGGCGGCAGCCTGGCGATCGCCTTCGTCTTCTTCGCCTGGGGGGCGGAACTTTCATCCAACGTGACCAACCGCCGGCCGACGCGCTGGAGATAGCCGGGCTCGGCAAGCAGTGGATGTGGAAATTTCGGCATGCCGGCGGACAGCGCGAAATAAACGAACTGCATGTGCCGGTCGGCCAGCCGGTGGTCTTGTCACTTGCCTCGCAGGACGTGATCCACTCATTTTACGTTCCGGCTTTCCGCTTGAAGCAGGACGCGGTGCCAGGGCGCACGACACATTCTGGTTCATCGCCGACAAGCCGGGGCGATACCATCTGTTCTGCGCGAATATTGCGGCACCCAACATTCCGAGATGGGCGGCTGGGTGACGGCCTGCCGCCGGAACAGTTCGCGACATGGCTCGAGGTCCAAGGACAGGACGAGTCGCTGGCCGCCGGGCGGCGCGAAGCTATTCCGCTCGCTGGGCTGCTCCGGTTGTCACGGCCAGTCGAGCAAAGTGCGCGCGCCCGACCTGACGGGATATATGGCCGGCCGGTGGCGCTTTCGAACCAGCAGACCGTGATCGCGGACGAGGCCTATCTGCGGAATTCCATCCTGCAGCCGAAGAAGGAGGTCGCCGCAGGCTATGAGCCGATAATGCCGAGCTTCGACGGGCTGATCGACGAGTTGGAATTGCAGATGCTGATGGCTTATCTGAAGTCGCTATCCTCCAATGCGATCCGGCCAGAGCGGAGCCGATCCAATGAGTGGCCAGACGCTGGCGCCTGTCGATACCTATCTGGGCGGAAGGGGCCGGGCTCCGCGCGCCTGGCTGCTGACCACCGACCATAAGCGCGTCGCCTGGCTCTATCTAGTCTCGCTCACCGCGTTCTTCTTCCTCGGCGGTTCGTTCGCCGTGCTGATGCGAATCGAACTTGCTACGCCGGCGGGAGACCTTGTCTCCGACGGCATCTACAACCGCATGTTTTCCCTGCACGGCATCATCATGGTCTGGTTCTTCCTTGTGCCGTCTATCCCGGCGACGCTCGGCAATTTCCTGCTTCCGCTGATGATCGGCGCGCGCGATCTCGCCTTTCCGCGCCTCAATCTGGCCAGCTGGTACGTGTTCATCCTGGGCAGCGGATTTGCGCTGGCTTCAGTCCTTGCCGGCGGGGTCGACACCGGCTGGACCTTCTACACCCCGCTCTCGACAGCTCTACTCCAACAGCTTCGTGTCGACGGCCGCGTTCGGCGTCTTCATAGTTGGCTTCTCGACGATCATGACCGGCATTAATTTCATCGTCACGATCCATAAGCTTCGGGCGCCGGGCCTCAACTGGTTTCGGTTGCCAATCTTCGTGTGGACGTGTACGCAACAGCCTGGTCATGGTGCTGGCAACACCGGTACTGGCCGCTTCGCTGATCCTGATCGTGATGGAGCGGGTGTTCGGAATTGGCATTTTCAACCCGATCTCGGCGGCGACCCGCTGCTGTTCCAGCACCTATTCTGGTTCTACTCGCATCCCGCCGTCTACATCATGATCCTGCCAGGCATGGGCGTGGTCTCGGAGGTCGCTGCCCTGTTTCAGCCGCCGCACGCTGTTTGGCTACACGCTCGGTGGCGCTCGCTTCGATGGCGATTGCCGTGTTCGGCTTCCTAGTCTGGGGTCATCATATGTTCGTTTCCGGGCAGTCGGCCTATGCCGGGTCGTGCTTTTCTCTTTCTCTCGCTTCTGCGTCGCCATCCCTTCGGCCATCAAGGTCTTCAACTGGAGCCTGACGCTGCGCAAGGGCGAGATAACATTCGAAGCACCTATGCTCTACGCGCTGTTCTTCCTGGCGCTGTTTGCATTTGGCGGGCTGGCCGGCCTGGCACTGGCTGCGCTGGCTATCGACGTTCATGTCCATGACACCTATTTCGTCGTCGCGCATTTCCACTACATCATGGTCGGCGGCATGGTGACGGCCTACATGGCTGGGCTGCATTTCTGGTGGCCGAAGATGACGGGCCGGCTCTATTCGGAAACCTGGGGCCGGATCGCGGCGGCCGTCACCACTTTCCTCGGCTTCAATCTCACCTTCTTTCCGCAATTCGTGCTCGGTTTCCTCGGCATGCCGCGGCGCTACCATACTTATCCTGCCGGAATTTCAGTTCTGGCATGTGTTGTCGTCGGCGGGCGCGGTGGTGCTCGCCGTCGGATATCTGATGCCGCTGTTCTATCTCGGCTGGTCGCTGTTTCGCGGCGCGCAAGGCATCCAAGCAATCCATGGGGGCGACCGGGCTCGAATGGCAGACAGCTCGCCGCCGCCGCCGCATAATTTCGACACCATCCCGACGTGAGGCGGCCCGCCTACGATTACCGATGAAGGGCTCAGCACGAAAGATTCAGTCCGCATCGGGGTAAAGAGGGCGATGGGCCGTCAATACCGAAAGCGTCGCGTTCGACACGCCGGCCGCGAAGAGGCCGGCGGACGCTTTGCGCATGTGGGTCTTCATCGGTTCGGAAGCGATGCTGTTCGGTGCCATCCTTCTGGTGTTCCTGGCGGCGCAGGATACACTATCTACCGGTCTTTGCGTCGGCGTCAAACGCCTGTCGCTGCCGCTCGGCACACTCAACACTGCCATACTGCTCACATCCAGTTTCACCATGGCGCTGGCGCGCCACAGCGCTGTGGCGAAGCATCGGAAAGGTGCAGCCTGGTGCTCGCGCAACGGCGCTGCTGGGATTTGGTTTTTCTCGGCATCAAGAGTGTCGAATACGCGGTGGAGTTCTGCGAGGGCCTGGCGCCGGTTTTCGGTGCTCCGTTCACTTATGATGGTCCCGACCCGCTTCATGCCGAATTGTTCTTCAGCCTCTATTTCGCGATGACGGTCTGCATGCATTGCATCTCATTGGCGGCATCGATCGTCTCCGGGCATGCTGGCCTCGTGGCGACGGACTGTCATGGCAGGCCGCGCGCGCCGCACCGAGGCGATCGGCTTATATTGGCATTTCGTTGACGTCGTATGGACTTCCTGTTCCCGGTCCTCTACCTCGTGCATGGATGAGCGCACATGGAAAACACAAGAAAATTGGGTATTACTTACACGGCCCTGCTGGCGCTTCTGGCGATCACCGTGGGCTCGTCGTTCATCGATCTCCATGGCGCCAACACCGCCGCCAACCTGGCAATTGCAGCCATGAAGGCCGCCCTCGTCGGCGTCGTCTTCATGAAGCTGAACGGAAAAGACTTCTTGCCGCTGCTGGTGGCCGTCGCGATCGCGCTGTGGCTTGCCATCCTCTTCGGGTTGACACTTATCGGTTGAAAAAGCGAAGCGAAGCCCGAGGTCAGGATAAGATATCCGGGTCGTCGCGTCACTCGCCCGGCGTCGATTTGTCGCCACCCGCTTCCAAATCGAGCCGTTTTGCAACAAGCGGCAAAGTCAGGCCCTGCACGATGATCGTGAACAACACCACGGCGTAGGTTGCGGCAAGGATGGCGGGCTTGGCGCCGACGTTCCGGAGCGACAGAGCCAAGGCGACAGAAATGCCGCCACGCACCGCCGCCCAAGTCAGGAACGGGACGTAGCGCGGATTCAGATTGCGACCGAAAGGTATCAGGAGCGGCAGCGACACGGCCGACCAGCGTGCAACCAACGCGATGGGAATTGCCACGACGCCTAACGCAAAATTTCGAGGTGACGGATTGATGATTAGCACCTCGAGACCGATCAACAGGAATAGGATTGAGTTCAACACATAGTCTATCAGCGCCCATAGCGCGGATGCATATCGCTGCGTTTCCTCGCTCATCGCGTCCTGTGGTCCGTGTTTGCCAACGAGCAGACCAGCGGCGACAGTAGCTAGTGGCGCGCTGACTTCCGATCCTTTGCGCGAGCGCATAGGTTCCGGCGACGAGAGCGAGGGTGATCAGCACTTCGACTGGAAAGTCATCGACCGCTTGAATCAGGCGGTAAGCAAAATATCCCGCGCACACGCCCATCAGAAGCCCGCCTACTACCTCTTGCACCAGATCGGCGCCGATGCGCCAAGCAGACATGTCACCAGCGCCAATAGCAAAACTGACAATTATCGTGAACAATACGATGCTGACGCCGTCGTTGAATAATGCTTCTCCTTCGGCTTCAACTCGCAGATTCGCGGGTACGGCCACACTCTTCAGCGTAGCCAGCACCGCGACAGGATCGGTTGGGCTGATAATAACACCGAAAGCGAAGGCCCAAGGAAGTGACAGAGAAATGCCAGCAAGGTTTGCAACCGCCCAGAATGCGAATCCAACGACCAGCGTAGAAATGGCCGTACCAAGAATTGCCAGGTAAGCGACCGGACGCGCACGCGACCAAAGCGTGCTGCCGTTGACGTTCAACGAGCCGGCAAACAGCAGGAAAGCCAGCATGCCGTTGGTAAGCACTTGGGTAAAATCGATCTGTTGAAGGCCCGACACCAATTCGTCGACCAAACCGACTTGCGGGAGAAGAATCTGTGCCACGATTAGAAGGAGTGACGCCGCCAATCCCAGAACCAGCATGCCTACCGCATTCGGCAAATTCAGGAACAACCGGTTGGTCCAACCGAACAGTGCGGACAGCGTCAGAAGCAAGGCCACTGTATCGAAGATCTTCATTGCGCATTGAAAGGGCTAGAGTTGAGGGCCAAGACCTCCGGGAACACGACTCATCCTTGAAACTTGCGGGCTCTTTGACACCCAAATCGGGCGCTGCCGGTGCCGCCGGTCGTCCATAGGCAAACAATCCGCTGTGCTAAAGGTTCCAGTTGTTCGTTGCAGAAAGCAATTACGGCAAGCCGCTTAGCGGGGAGTGGGCAGTTTGACGACAACGTCGTGCCGACCTTCCTGCCGCAGAACGATCCAGTTTGTTTTGCATTGGACACCGTCGATCTCAATGCGATTTGCGCGCAGCCCGGCTTCCTTCTTCACTCGAATGCGATACTCGGAATTGGCAAGGCGCAACGTTGCCGAAAAGCCATTCCAGGCACCCGGAATTGTAGGTTCAACAAAAAGACGATCAGCTTCCTTGCGTATCCCGAGGATAGCCTCGACCGCAGCTTGGTGGAGCCAACCAGCCGAACCGGTGTACCACGTCCAGCCGCCGCGCCCCGCCTTGTCGTCCGCCGAATAGATGTCAGCAGCCACAACATAGGGCTCCACACGGTACCGTTCCGTTGCCTCCGGATTGAGCGCGTGGTTGATCGGATTGAGCATTTTGAACAATCGATAGGCTGCGTCGCCTTCTCCTTTTTTCGCTAGTGCGATCACCAGCCAGGCTGCGGCATGAGTGTATTGTCCGCCGTTCTCGCGCACGCCTGGTGGGTAGCTCTTGATGTATCCTGGCTGCTTGTCGGTATTTTCGAACGGCGGCGTGAACAGCCTGATGATGTCGAGATCCTCGTCGACCAACATGTCACAAGCCGACTTCAATGCGGCCAAGGAGCGTTCCGCATCGCCCTTGCCGCAGATAGCGCTCCACGACTGGGCAATCGAATCGATCTTGCACTCATCGGATAGATGGGAGCCAAGCGGAGCGCCATCGTCGTAAGAGCCGCGGCGGCGAAAGTCGTATCGAGCGCATGCTGGCCGTACGCTGACACCTGCTCGAGCGATTCGGACGCGCTGACACTGGCAATTTGGTCGGCGAACGTGTTGGCGATGCGGCGCATTTGCCTGGCGCGATCCACTCTTAACGCCAGTCGCCTGAGGTTTTCGGCAAGCGCAAAACGCAACAATGACGGCAAGGCCCACAATTCACCGATCGTCAGCGGTTCCACCTCCTGGTAGCCCTCAACGATTGCAGCAAATGTATCCTCCGAGACCGCACTGTCGGTGTGCGCGACGTACAGCCAGGCGAGGGTCAATGCGCGCGGTAATCGATCCCCTTGGGGCAAAGCGATCCTTGGCAATTGCCGGTAGTAGCGCCGAGGCAAGTCGCGCTTGATCTGCACGTTCGTTTCCTCGACGAGATAGTGATTGTCGAGCAACCATTTCGCCGCTGGCGTGATCAATTCACCGCGCTCATTCGCCTCGCTGATCGACTGGTATACGGCCCTCAGCTGATCTGCGATCTCGCCAATGCGTTCCTCGAAGTCAAAAGATTCCAGGCCAGCAAATTCGTTGATTTTACCTTCCGCCAAAGCATGGCCCAATTGCCGCAGATGCGCCTCGTGCAGAAACGCCAACCTGATGGGCATTTCCACTTCTGCAGGCAGCGGCTGTCCGACGGTCCGCCGAAGTGATCGGATGGATATAGGCAGGAGGTTCATGCGTTCGTGGCCTCGCCATCTGGAGCGGCCATTTCGACAATTCGTTGACTGTTTACGATCAATCTGGATGGCTCTGTCTATGAGAAATGCAGCAGACCAACCCGCCACGCGTGGGCGGGGGATCGGCTTCGATTTGATTGTGCGAGGTCTGGTTCATTTTCGCCTAAACCTGCAACCGGGTGTGTGGGGAACGGAGGCGGCGCTTGGCAGTCACCCGAGAAAGCAAATGCCGGTTTTCTCCAGTTATGCTTCTCGAAAACTCAGCCTGTATTTTGTGCCAAGCCTGCTGGCTTGATAGGTGGCGCTCCCGCCGATTGCGGTGGGCACGATGCGTTCAAGCACAACATTGCTGAACTGTTTCCTCCTGCCGGAATGCGATCGATTCGCACTAGAAGTGCCAAAGCGTTCGTCCCAGGCAACTTCGATAACTGGCGTGTCATCCAACGCGGTATTCCGGCGGCTGGTCAGCGTCACTGACCCACCAACGCCTGACAAAGTGCCATAGGATGTCGAATTGACGATCAACTCGTGCAGCGCCAGTCCGATATGGGTCGCTGCATTCGCCGGCAGCAGGACGTTGTCCCCCGTAATTTCAACCCGCGTTTCTCCGTCGGCGAGGTATCGCGAGAACTGCTTGTTCGCCAATTCGATGAAATACGCACCTCGCCAATTTGAATCCGTTACTAAATCCTGGGAGAAGGAGAGTGACGCGATGCGGCCATAAAACTTGGTCAGGAAGGCGTTCAAATCTTCTGAAGTGCGCGCCGACTGCGACGCAATGCTTTGCACGATTGCCAGCAGATTTTTGCTGCGGTGGCTTAGTTCACGCAACAGCGCCTTGAAGGCATCTTCGCGTTTGCGATCCCGTGTAAGATCGACAACAACGATCAGCACGCCAAATTGTGCATCCGTGCGCGTAAATCAACTCATGCCGCATTTGCATGAGAGGAGGTCGCTGCCGACACTACGTTTCAGTGTGACCTTCCGGCTGACACCGTCGGTCAACACTTGTCCGCCAATCGTTTGAATCTCACCCGCCCAATCTTGACCAAAAAGTCCTTCATCGACTACCGCCTCTAAGGATCGACCGTGGGGAAATATTCAGGCAAATTCGATATATAAAGAAACTCTCCTTGCATGCCTTTTAAAATAACGCCGACGCCGGCACCTATCAGTGCTCTGAGAAGAAGCAGGATTATTTCTTCACCAACCTGGCCTGTTCTCAGTTGTGGGCTTATGATGTACAATGAAACCCCGAGGTCATACTTACTTAAAGCCCTTCTGTACCCGCTTGGCAGCGCACAGGTATGCTTTTTCTTCATGAGCAAGAGGTACGGCTACGCCCGGCGGAAAATTCCAGCCACCAGCGAGATAACCAGAAACACCAGAAACAAGAAAAACAGGATCTGTGCGATTCCGCTCGAAGCGCCTGCGATGCCGCTGAAACCAAGCGCACCGGCGATGATGGCTACGACCAGAAATACCAGAGCATAGTACAGCATGTTGGTTCTCCTTGATCGATTATGGAAAGAGAACGCGCCGAGGCGCACTTCGTTCCACAGTAAGTGTAATACCGCATGGCTATGCAGCGCGCTCAGTCGCCTCGTCGAAGAACAGGGCCTGGGAGATGAGCGCCTTGACCATGTCCGGACTGAACGGCTTGGTTATCAGGAACGCCGGCTCAGGCCGCGTTCCGGTCAGCAGCCGCTCGGGGTAGGCAGTGATGAAAATCACCGGGATTGCACTTTTCTTGAGGATCTCGTTGACCGCATCGAGTCCTGAACTGCCATCGGCCAAGTGAATATCGGCCAACACCATTCCCGGTTGAGCTTGGCTAAATAGCGCCACCGCCTCCTCATAGGTTCTGGCAATACCTGCTACGCGATGGCCGAGTTCCGTGACCATCTGTTCGATGTCGATCGCAATCAGCGGTTCATCCTCGATAATCAGAATAGTTGTGGCCACCTGATCCGAAATTTGTTGCGAAGCCTCATCGAGAAGACGGGTAACCTCCACCTCATCGATGTCCAGTATCTCCGCAATTTCGGCTGAGCCGAAGTCCTCGACATACGCCAAAAGAAAGGTCTGTCGCGCGACTGGCGAAATCGTCCCCAGGTTTTGGGCAGCGCGCTTCTCCCATGCGAATGGCGAGACGATGGGACGAAACTGGATTTTGATGGAGCTGAAAAGTTTCGCAAACAGTTTGTAGAGCGCGATGCGATCGTTGGACGCATGAGGGAATGCCAATGGATCGGCGATAAGGGTTTCGAGGACCGCAGCTACGAAAGCGTCGCCGGATGTCTGAGAGCCGGCAACTGCGCGGGCGTAGCGGCGCAGAAAAGGCAGTAACGGCGCGATACGTGTCGACAATGTCATGGAGTGTCTCCCTGCCGGCACCCAAGCCTTGTAAAAACGTATGTGGCCCAAGAACGTTCCCAATTGGTGCAACAATATTTTGGCGCGCGCGGCCGCCAAGGGACTGGCTCCTGTTGCCCCTGCCGCCGTAGGCAGAAGATGCATCACTGGCCATGAACCGCACAAATGTCGGGCTGTTACGCACAATTTCGCGAAACTGAACGAGAGATTGATGGCACCCGCCGATGGCAAAAAAATCCGAGGCCGGCGGGACGCCAGCCTCGGAGCATTCATCGCGGCAAATGCCGACGCTTCTACATCGCTTAGGGGTCGGGTGGTCAGTACCCCATCCAGCAGGCGGCCAAGGAGGAAGGAAGACCCTTACGGTGGTGCTAGAGGGAACTATCAGTCCTGCCAGAAGTTGGATCACCCATCATCGGCATACCGGAGGTAGGGATACCCGCAAATCCAAAGCAGGACAGGAGATGCAAGCGCAGCGCTCGCTAACTTCGCCACTGAACATTTTTTTGCGGCTCGACTTTGCGGACCCTGCTATCCCACCGAGCAGGAGCTTTCATGTGGTGCGAACAGTTTTTCCTGAAGTTATCCGACCGCGTGGCCTATGTTGCCGGCCGACCAGTCACGTTCATTGCCTGCTTACTCTTGATCGCGATTTGGGCGATATCCGGGCCGCCTTTCAGCTTCTCTGAAACATGGCAACTGGTGATCAATACGGGAACGACGATCATTACTTTTCTAATGGTATTCCTTATTCAAAATACACAAAACAGAGACAACGCCGCCATGGAGGCAAAACTTGATGAGCTTATTCGCTCAACCAAGGGCCGTAGCCGCTTTCTCCGGATCGAGCATCTTACAGACCAACAAATCGAGATGTTGCGTGTGAGGTCCGAAAATCGGGCCAAAGGCAAAACCAAAGTTGACAGGAAACGAGGGGCTGGTGCGGCCCGCTCGAAATCCGGTGCTCACTGACGATCCGGGCAACGTCTGATACCGGCCGTCAGGCGAGTTCGCGCATCAGGCCCACTCCCGACCGGCCTATGCCGATGAACGATTTGGCGATCCCCGAAGGATTGCTTAACGACCGCAGACTGTGAACACGGTCTCGCAGCGGTATGTGAGGGCCGCGAGATCGGGGGCGGCCATCGAGGCACTGCGGCTGTTGTGACTGCCGCGTTTGACCGTCGGAACTTTCCCGTCCCCAGTCAAACCATAAAGCGTTCTAATCGTTGCTCTGTGCCTGGCTGGCTTGAACTGTTCCTTCCGGCAACACCGCTGGCGCGATTTCGGTCTGCGCCGGCTCGCCTTTGCGCATCGCGCCGCTTTCGCCGATGCCGGAAGTTGCTTCGCCGCCAATGGTGGCCACATGGTCGGTCCCGATCGGCTCGGGCGTGATCGATCCGTCGGCAGCCGCGACCCGCCACACCGTATTACCGGCGTCATCGGCGACCAATAGAGCGCCGGTGCCGTCGATGCCGAGGCCGACCGGCCGGCCACGCACCTTATCGCTATCGACAAAGCCGGTGACGACGTCGACA
>CAVWVG010000007.1:0-291439 GCA_963758355.1 uncultured Alphaproteobacteria bacterium
GCTATGATTGAAGATCACCGGGATTTCGACCGCGCCCCAGTCGAACAGCTTGCCCTGCTTGGCGAGGTCGGTCATCGTCGGCACTTCCCAGACGCCGTTGATCATCATCGCCGCCTCGCCCGAGGTGAACAGCGCCACGGTCGCAGGGTAGTCGGTATAGGTCGACTGGCAGCCGGCCTTGGTCCAGTCGGCCAGCACGGTGAGCGCGTTCTTCAATTTGTCGGCGTTGTCGCCCTCCAGGAACTCGTCACCGGTCAGCAGCTCGCCATCCTGCTGGCACATCAGCGAGTAGATCGTGCGGAACATGAAGTTGCCGCTCGGCGGTGACCGAACCGAGCGGGAACTTGACCCCGGCGTCCTTCAGCGCCTTCAGCGTGGCGTTGAAGCCGTCCTTCGAGTCCATGCCCATCGGCTTGCCGTCGGCGCCGAGGCGCCCGGCCTTCTTCAGCAGGTCGCGGTTGTAGTAGAGCACGATCGGATGGGTATCGAGCGGCACGGCGTATTGCTTGCCGTCGATAGTGACCGCGTCCCAGATCGCCGCGGCGTAATCGTCCTTGCCGAGGCCCATCGCCTTCCAGTCGGCAGGCGTGATCTCGTCGAGAATGCCCTGGCTGACCGCAAGCGGGATGCGGCTGGCGTGATAGGTCATCACGTCCGGCGCCTCGCCGACCGCGGCCGAGGTCTGCACCTTGGTATAGAACGGCGTGCCCCACTCCAGCGTAGTCGCGTCGATCTTGATCTTGCCGGCGTGCTCGGCGTTGAAGTCGGCGATCAGCTTCTTCATCCGCACGCCGTCGCCGCCGCCGAGGAAATCCCACCAGACGACGGTTTCTTCGGCGTGCGCAACCGGCGCCATCAGCGCCGTTGCGACGATGATGCTGCCTCGCAGTAGCTTCATTACTTTCGACACTTGCCTCTCCTCCTTGGTGTTGCGGCTCCGTCGCCGCGATTGCGAAAGGCTCCGATCTAAAGCTGAACCCGGACCATCGAATAGGAATGCGGCTGCATGGTCAGCTTGACCGAATTGGCCGCGAGCTTGGCGCCTTTCGCCTTGCGCGGTTTGACTTCGTCGGGGTTCTTCTCCGTGTTCACTGCCTCGAGATTGTCATGCTTGATGACGGTGTGTTCGACCGATTTGCCGGGCCCGAAGCCCTCGATCGCAAGATCGATTTCCATCGCCTCGGCGCCGTGGCGGTTGACCGCAAAGAAGGTCAGCGTGCCCTTGTCGGCATCGTGGACGCCGGCGATGTCGAGCAGGGCACGTCGGCGGCGACATCGGCGTCGTAGGTCGGGCAATCGACGGCGAGCTGCAGCGCCGTGCCGCGGCCGTAGCGCGAGGCGAACTGGAACGGATAATAGGTGGTCTGCCGCCAGGCGGCGCCGCCCGGCTCGGTCATGATCGGCGCGATGACGTTGACGAGTTGGGCGATGCAGGCGATGCGTGACCACGTCGGCGCGGCGGATGAAGGTGTTCAGGATGCAGCCGACCTGCAGCACATCCTCGAAATTGTAGATGTCTTCCAGCAGCGCCGGCGCGTGCGGCCAGTCCCAGTTGCTTCATGCGATCGGCGTCGGTCCTTGTCGCTGCGAATGGTACCAGACGTTCCACTCGTCGAAGGAGATCTTCACCTCGCGTTTCGAGCGGTTCTTGGCCTTCACGAAGTCGAGGATGCCGGCGACCGTGCCGATGTAGCGGTCGAGCTTCTGGCCGGCAGGGCGAGGAATTCGGCCGTGTTCTTCTCGTAGTTCTCGAAATACATGTGCAGCGAGATGTAGTCGACCTGCTCGTAGGTCGCCTCGAGCACGGTCGCCTCCCATTGCGGATAGGTCGGCATGTTGGAATGCGACGAGCCGCAGACGACCAGTTCCAGCGTCGGGTCGAAGGCACGGATCGCCTTGGCGGTCTCGTTGGCGAGATGGCCATATTCGGCGGCGGTCTTGTGGCCGACCTGCCAGGGCCCGTCCATCTCGTTGCCGAGGCACCAGAGCTTGACGTCCCACGGCTCGGCGCGGCCGTTCTTGCGCCGCAGGTCGGACCAGTAGCTGCCGCCGGGGTGGTTGACGTATTCGACGAAATTGCGCGCCGCATCGAGGCCGCGCGAGCCGAGGTTGACCGCCAGCATCATCTCGGTGCCGGCAGCTTCGCGCCCAGTCGGCGAATTCGTGGATGCCGACATGGTTGCGACTCCGAGGTGTGCCAGGCAAGGTCGAGCCGCGTCGGCCGGCTCTCGCGCGGGCCGATGCCGTCTTCCCAGTTATAGGCCGAGACGAAATTGCCGCCGGGGTAGCGGCAGATCGGCGTGTCGAGGTCGCGCACCAGATCGATCACGTCGCGGCGCATGCCGTTGTTGTCGGCGGTCGGATGGCCGGGCTCGTAGATGCCGGTATAGACGCGCGCGGCCGAGATGTTCGAGAAAGGAGCCGTAAAGCCGCTTGTCGATCTCGGCGATGGCGTAACGTGCATGCGCCGTAACCCGGGCCTTCATGACGCTCCCCTCGGGCGTTATTTATATCGGCAATTCCGGTTCATATCCGAATTGCCGGTATGCTAAGCGCACGAAGTGGCGTCGCGTCAAGCCCCATTGCGCCGCCGGGGAAAGATCAAAACAGGGCGATCAAAACAGGATGCGCAGAACGATGTCCTGGTCGTAATTGCCGAAGCCGCGGCCGAAGATGTTGATGCCGCCGGGATGTTCGGCGTCCTCCTTGACGCCGATGCGCATGCGGATCGAGCGATGCTCGTCGATGGCGAGGTCGCCGAGCGTCACGTTGGAAATCTTGACGCCGTCGACATAGGTCCCATCGCCGTTGACGCGCCAGTTCTTCAACTTGCCGTATTGCGAGCCCGCGAGCTTCCACCAGTCGGGCGTATAGACGCCGCGCTTGTCGCCGAAATCGCCCGGCGACGTCCAGGTTCCGACCTCCATGCCGTTGACCTGGAGGAAGATGTCGGATGGCCAGTCGGCCGCTGTGCCAGGCACCTCCGAAGAAAGTTCCATCGAAAACTCGAGGCCTTTCGGCGTCGCCTTTTTCAGCTTGGCATTGTTGGGGAACTGGTATTCGACAAAGCCGCGCGTGAACCACAACAGCCCGGCCTTCATGCGATCGGGGTTGAGGAACGTGTCGGGCACGTCAAGCAGGCCGATCACGCCCTCGCGCGAACACAGGCCGCACGGCCCGGTCACCTCGTACTGCGTATAGAGGCCGAGCGGCATCGCGACCTCGATCGGAATTTTCCATTTGCCGCGAAAGGTCGTCGCGAAAGGCGATGAGCAGGTCGCCGAATGCCGAATGGCAAACCTTCTGGCTGCCCTTGCGCGCCTTCTGGCTCTCGGTACCGGATCAGGCCGGCGTCTTCGAGAACCTGCAGGTTCGACGATACCGTCGATTGCGGCAGACGCAGATCCTCGGCGATCTGGTTGACGTTTTTCGGGCCGTCGGTCTTCAGCAATTTCAGGATGGAAACACGCACTTCACTGGCGAGCGCCTTGATCGTGTCGAGACGTTCGGAAGGGTCGATGACAAGGACGGTGGCGCTCATGAAATTCCTGCACGGCCGGCGGTGGGAGGCGGTTTAAGTATCAGGATTTCGGATATAAAGGAAGCCCGGGCAGTGCCTCGGTCAGCCGAGGCGGTAAACGGTAAAGATGCGCGGCGACCTACCCGACAAATGCCGCCGGCTGTCTGCCATTCTGGCTCGGCGTCAAAGCCGTTTGCGTGAACGCGGCACAATGGCGCTGCAGGATGGCGACCAGTGTTTTTGCCGCCGGGCTCGGATCGGCTCGGCGTCGCACGATCAGGCCGGCCTGGCGCAAGGCGCGCGTCCCCGGCACTTCGATCGGCGCGATGTGGCCAGGACCGAGGGCGGCGAGGTGCGCGCTGCCATGATAGCTCAAATATTCGCTGCCGCGCATCAAGGCGAACTTCAACGGGATGACGTCGGTCTCGATTGCCGGCACCGGCGTCGGCAGGCCGGCCGCGCGCAACAGATGCCGCAGCCGCCCGACCATGTAGGTCGTGGCAGGCGGCAGGATCCATGGATAGCCAAGCAGGTCCTCGGCCTTGACGCCGGGGGCGCGACGCAGCGGATGGCCGACATCGGCAACGACGCAATATTCGTCCGCCAAAAGCGGCTTCCACGCCAGCTCCGGTTCGAGCCGGGGCGTCTCGGGCACGGCAGCCAGCACGAAATCCAGCGAACCGCTCTTGAGCTGCTCCTTGAGCTGGTCGTCGCCGCCGCCGGTCACGTGAATGCGGATGGCGGGATGCATCGTTCGCATCTCGTCGATCGCACCGGGCAGGACTGCATCCTGCCACGACGGACCGGCGCCGATCTTCACCAGCCCGGCGCTGCCGGTGCGCAACGCGTCGACCTCCTCACGCGCCGCGTGGACGGCCGCCTGGACATCCTTGGCGTGGCGCAACAAGGCCAAACCATAGGCCGTCGGAGTAACGCCGCGGGCCTGGCGGTCGAACAGCGGAGCGCCGAAGGAGTCCTCGAGACGGCGAATGGCCTTGGTCAAGGCTGGCTGTGTGACGCCGAGCTCCTGGGCGGCTGCCCTGAGCGACCGACGGGCGACGGCGGTGACGAAATAATCGATCGTGCGCAAATCGTACATTGATAACCTTTGGTTATCGCTCGTCTTCCCAATATTGCTTGCCTGCTTTTCAATCAGGGATCAATCTTTTTTCAGCGGGGCCGCGGAAGAGCGCGCCCTGCGCGGGGAGCTTCAAGGGAGGATGACCATGAAGAGACTGCCACGCCGAACGGTATTGAAGGGGATGGCTGCCGCTCCGGTCCTGTTGGCCGGCCGCCGCAGCTGGGCCGCCGCCGGCCCGATGATGATGTCGCAGGTCGACGTCGACAAAGCCAAGGCCGAGGGAAAGGTTCTTCTCTACACCAGCCTCGACACCAAGATCGTCGACGCCATCACCGGCCCGTTCAAGGAAAAATACGGGATTTCGGTGGAATATTTCCGCGGTGGTTCCGCCGACGTGACCTCGAAGGTGCTCGCGGAAGCCGATGCCGGTCGTATCCAGGCCGACATGGTTGATGCCTCCGACCTCGCTGCACTCCTGGTCATGAAGGACCGCGGTCTGCTACTGGAAAAGAAGTCGGATGCGGATGCAGCGGTTTCCGCCAGCCTCAGGGATCCGGACGGCACCTGGATGGCGGATCGCCTGACCCAGGCCATCATCCAGTACAACGTCAACGAGTTCGGTGGCGACAAGGCGCCGAAGACCTGGACCGACCTGACAGCGCCGGCAATGTCGGGACGGCTGATCTTCTCGAGCAGCGCCAACGGCGACGGCGCGCCGCGTTTCTATACGCTGGCGAAGGCCTTCGGTTGGGAGTTGCTCGAGAAATACGCGGCCAACAAGCCGTTGCGTGTCGGCACGCCGCAGCTCATCACGCAGGCGATCGAATCCGGCGAGCGCGGGGTTGCCTTCGGCACCAACGACAACATCGCCTGGCGCTCGAAGGTGCAAGGCAAGCCCACCGACTATGTCTACCCGCCGGAGGGCGTGCCGACCGAACCGGGCGCCACGGGCCTGATCAAGGATGCGGCCCATCCGCATGCCGCTTTCCTTTTCCACGAATACTGGATGGGCAAGGAAGCGCAGACACTGCTGGTCGCCGGCGGCAAATATTCCAGCCGCAACGACGTCGACCCGCCGAAAGGAAGCACGCCGCTCGCGAAGATCAAGTTGTTGACGCTCGACTATGCGGAATACAAGCGAGACCGGCAGGACATCCTCAAGCGCATGACCGACATCTTCGGCGGCGAATGGGGCGTCTGAAGGCTGGCCGAAATCCAGCCGACGTGTAGGCGGTCGCGATGACGCAAGGAATGGATTCGCAGCGCCGTCGCGGCCGGATCGAGGGCAGCACGATCGCGCTGGCGCTTGCGACCGTGCTGCTCCTCGCCATCGTCGGTTACCCGCTGTTGTGGTTCGTGCTGGCGGCGCTCGGCTTTCCGGCGGAGTTGCAGCTCGGCTACGTTTTCGGAGTTTTTACGCGTTCGCAGAACTACAGCGCGCTGGTCAATACCCTGATCCTGGCGATTGGCACCGGCGCATTGAGCGTCGTCCTCGGCGTTCCGCTGGCCTGGGCGGCAGCGCGCACCGACATGCCTTTGCGTCGCTCGCTGCAGGCCCTGGTCGCGCTTTCCTACATCATGCCGCCTTATCTCACCGCGCTCGCCTATATCATCCTGCTCGGACCGGATGCCGGCTATTTCAATCGCCTGCTTCAGGCGATCACCGGCGCCAGCCGCGGACCGATCGACATCTTCACCATGGGCGGGGTGATTTTCGTCATCGCCATGCACGTCTTCCCGTTCACATTCTTCATGACCTATACGGCGCTGCGTTCGGTCGATGCTTCCTATGAAGAGGCTGCCCGGCTCCTCGGCGCCCGGCGTCTTGGCGTGATCTGGCGGATCAACCTGCCGCTGGTCGCCCCGGCGATCACCGGCGGCGCGCTGCTTTCGGCGATCGGCTCGATGGCATTGTTCGGGCCGCAGGCGTTTCTGGGCCTGCCGGCGCAGATCACCTTCCTGCCGACGCGCATCTTTGCAGTCATCGGCGCCTATCCGCCGCGCTGGGCCGAAGCGTCGGCGCTTTCGCTGGCCCTGGTGCTGTTGACCGCAATCGGCCTGTTCCTCCAGCGCGGCTATCTCGATCGTCGCTCGCACACGACGGTCGGCGGCCGCGGACTGCGCCACGAGACGGTTCCGCTCGGCGGCTGGAAGTGGCCCGTGGCCGGCTTTTGCGCCGCCGTAGTTTTCCTCAGCGCCATTGCGCCGATCGGCGTCCTCGTCCTCGCCGCATTCAGTCGAAGCTGGGTCGAGGGGCTTTCACCGGGCAATTTCACGACGGCCAATTTCGATGAGGCATTATTCAACAACCAGATCGCGGCGCGCGGCATCTACAACAGCTTTCGCCTGGCGATCGTCGCTGGCGCCTGCGCGGCAACCATCGGGGCGGCGGTCGCCTATATCGACCTGCGCACGCGCGCACGCGGACGGCGGCTGCTCGACTATCTGGCGATCCTGCCGCTCGGGCTGCCGGGAACGGTGATGGCGGTTGGCGTCTTGCTCGCCTTCATCCGCCCGCCGCTTGTCATCTACGGCACGATCTGGATCCTGCTCGTCGCCTATGTCGCCCGCTTTGTGCCGCTGGCGGCGCGCAGCGCCAACGCCACGCTACGCCAGATCGACCCATCGCTCGAAGAGGCGGCGCGCATTTCGGGAGCGACCCGCCTCGGGGCGCTGTGGCACATCCTGCTGCCACTGGCCCGGCCGGGGCTGGCCGTTGCGTTCCTGCTCGTTTTCATTCCGGCGCTGAGCGAGCTCAGCGCCACCATCCTGCTTTACACCGGTGGGACCGAGACGATCGCAGTTGCGATCTTTCGCCTCAACGAACTCGGCCAGCTCGAAGTTGTCGCAGCGCTGGCCGTCTTCATCATCGCGGTGACGCTGCTCGTCAGCCTGCCCCTGAACCGCCTGACGGCGCGCAGTCGAATGGCTCCGGCCGCCGACCTGCGGGCGGCGTGAGGCAAAGCGCATGGCCTTCATTGAAATCACCGGGCTGGTCAAGAAGTTCGGCGCGTTCGAGGCGCTGAAGGGCGTCGATGTCGCGGTCGAGGAAAAGGAATTCGTCACCTTCCTCGGTCCGTCCGGCTGCGGCAAGACCACGACATTGCGCCTGCTCGCCGGTTTTCTCGCGCCGGACGCGGGCAAAATCACGGTCGGCGGCGAGGTGTTGTCATCGCCGCAGCAGGTCGTGCCGCCAGAGCAGCGGCGCATGGGCATGGTCTTCCAGAACTACGCCGTGTGGCCGCATATGTCGGTTCGCGAGAATGTCGCGTTCGGCCTGCGCTACGCCAGGCTCAGTCCGCGTGAGCGCTCGGCGCGCGTCGACCACATTCTGGCATCGATGGGGCTCGACGGGCTGGAGTCACGCAATCCGGGCGAACTCAGCGGCGGCCAGCAGCAGCGCGTCGCGCTCGCCCGCTCGCTCGTCGTGGAGCCGTCAATCCTGCTGCTGGACGAGCCGCTCTCCAACCTCGACGCCAAGCTGCGCGAGCACATGCGCAGCGAGTTGAAAGACCTGCAGCGGCGCACCGGCATCACTTTTGTCTATGTTACCCATGACCAGGCCGAAGCGATGGCGCTCTCCGACCGCATTGCCGTGTTTCGCGGCGGCACGGTCCAGCAGGTCGGTGCGCCGCGCGAAATATATGAGCGGCCAGCCAACCTGTTCGTCGCCGATTTTATGGGACTGGTGAACAAGCTGCGGGGCACCGTCGTCGGACGCGACGGCAAGACGCTCGCGATCGATGTCGGCGGACACCGCCTTCTTGCCACCGGGCGCGGCGCCGGTCGCGGTGAGGCGGTAGCGATCGCCATCCGGCCGGAGGCCATCGTCTTCGGCAATACTGGCGGCAACGCTGGCAAAGGCCGCGCCAACCGGTTGAAGGGCACGGTCACCGAGGCGACATTCCTCGGCAATATCGTCGACTACCAGGTCGATATTGGCGGCTTGGTGCTGCGCGTGCAGGGAGATCGCCGCGGCTTTCGCGAGGTCGGCTCCAGGGTCGTGCTGACGGTGCCGGTCGCCGATTGCGTCGCCATGGCGGACGAGGCCGACGGCCCGCAAACGCAGCCGCAATCTTCGCAAGATGCCGAGTGAACACGAGGAAGCTAACTATGTCCGCGCGTAACGTCGTCTTCATCATGTCGGACGAACACAGCCGCCGGGTGCTCGGCGCCTACGGCAATCCGGTGGTGCGGACGCCGAATCTCGACAAGCTCGCCGACACCGGCACCTTGTTTGCCAACGCCTATTGCAATTGTCCGATCTGCGTCCCCAGCCGGGCGAGCTTCGCTACCGGCCGCTATGTCCACACGATCGGCAATTGGGACAACGCCTTTCCCTATCGCGGCTCGCCGCCTTCCTGGGGTCATCGGCTCCACGACACCGGGCACCGCTGCGATTCGATCGGCAAACTGCATTATCGCGGCAGCGACGATCCGAACGGCTTCGACAACGAGATCCTGCCGCTGCATGTCCTGAACGGAGAAGGCGATGTCCAGGGCATGCTGCGCCGCCCGCCGCCGACGCGCGACAGCACGCGCCAGCTCGCCGGCGATGCCGGTTCGGGCAATTCCACCTATGTCCGCTATGACCGCAATATCCGAGACGAGGCGATCAGTTGGCTAAGGAACGTCGCAAGAAAACCGTCAGCCAGGCCGTGGTGCCTGTTCATCTCCTTCGTCTGCCCGCATTTCCCGTTGGTGGCGCCGCCGGAATTCTTCAATCTCTACGATCTGGCGAAACTGCCTTTGCCGCGGCTGCGCGATCCTTCGCAGTTCCCGGATCACCCGGTGTTGCGCAAGCTCCGCGAAGTGCAGAACTACGAAGACCATTTCCGCAACGAGGAACACGTCCGCATCGCGGTTGCGGCCTATTACGGCATGGTGTCGTTTCTCGACGACAATATCGGCCGCGTGCTCGCCGCTCTCGCCGAAACTCGCCTGGCCGACACGCTGGTCGTCTACACCAGCGACCACGGCGACAATCTCGGCACGCGGACGTTCTGGGGCAAATCCAACATGTACGAGGAATCGGTCGGCGTGCCGTTGATCCTGAACGGTCCCGGCATCCCGGCCGGGCGCCGCATTGCCACTCCGGTGTCGCTGGTCGATGCCTATCCGACGATCATCGAAGCCGTCGGCGAACCGTTGACCGCCGAAGAGGCCAAATTGCCGGGCCGCTCGCTGCTCCGCCTGCTCGACGGCGGCGACGAAAAACGCACCGTATTCAGCGAATACCATGCGGTCGGATCGATGACCGGCATTTTCATGGTCCGCTTCGGCCAGTACAAATACGTCCACTACGAGGGCTACCGCCCACAGCTCTTCGACCTGAGCGCCGATCCGATGGAGATACGCGATCTCACCTTGGAGCGCGGACACGAGGCCATACTTGCCGAAGGCGAGCGGCGCCTGCGCGGCGTTTGCGACCCGGCGCACGTTTCCCAGCAGGCTTTCGACGATCAGGAGCGTCGCATCCGCGAATTCGGCGGTATCGAGGCCGTGCTCAAGCGCGGCAGCTACCCGTACACGCCGGCTCCAGGCGAGGCGCCACGCTATTCGTGACCTCCGTTCGCGACCTGCGACGACGATTGCACGTTTGACCTGGCGCGGCTTTTCGGTCTTCAACTGAGCCGACTGCGTCGGCGATCGTTGAAGGTGCTGCACTTGCCTCGGCTAAAAGTCGTCTTTCATGGTGCCAATGCGGCGACCTTTCGCGATGGCATCGAGGCCGGCCTCGAGCAGCCTCACGAGATCGCGGTCGTGCCCGATCAGCTTTCGTCGGCTGGAGACCGCGCAACCTATGCGGCCGCCGACATCATCGTCGGCACCAGATTGGCCGCCGGCATGCCGGTCGCGCCGTCATTGAAACTCTATCAGGTGCCGGGCGCCGGCTATGACGGCATCGACCTGTCGGCGCTGTCGGCCGGCGCCATGCTCTGTAACTGTTTCGGGCACGAGAACGCCATCGCCGAATTTGTTATCGCCGCCCTGCTTGCGCGGCACGTTCCGCTGGCGGACGCGGACCGACGCTTGCGCGCTGGCGACTGGAAGTACTGGGCCGGCGGCCCGGGACCTCGAGCTGCCGGTCCGCGCACCGAACTTGGCGAAACCAGCCTCGGTATTCTGGGCTATGGCCACATCGGCAAGACCCTCGCGCTTCGCGCCAAGGCGTTCGGCATGCAGGTGACGGTCGCCAACCGCAGCCCGGTTGCGGTGTCCGATGTCGTCGACAATTTTTTTTCGATCTCCGAGCTAGCCGCGTTCATGGGTTCGGCCGACGCGGTCGTCAACACGCTGCCGCTGACGAACGAGACGCGCGGCCTGATCGGGAATAGCGCACTCGCCGGGATGCGGCCGCAGGCGGTGATCATCAATGTCGGCCGCGGCGCCGTCATTGATGAAGCAGCGCTTTACGAAGCATTGCGGTCGCGCCGGATCGGCGGCGCCGTGATCGATACCTGGTATCGCTATCCTTCCGCCGACGACCCCGGCCCATCGCCGTCGCGCCTGCCGTTTCACGAACTCGACAACGTCGTGATGACGCCGCACATGTCCGGCTGGACGCACGGCACCATTCGCCGCCGCCACAAGGCCATTGCTGCCAACATCAACGCAGTCGCCGCCGGCCGCGAACCGGCCAACCGGATCCGCTAGCTCTTCGCACCCGCGGCAAGACGCAAATCGCGTACGAAACGGTTGGCTTCCTCGGGATCGAGAAATTGGTTCTGGGCCAGCCAGCGCTCAGGCTGAAATCCAGGTTCGATCACAGCAAGCTCGCGATAGCTTTCTCGTGCCGCTTCCAGCTGACCGGCGCGCACCAGCGCCACCACCTGGCCAATGCGGGCGCGCGCAAAATCCGGATTTGATGCAATGACAAAATCGAAGAGCTCGCGGGCTTTTTCGAGCTCGCCGTCGCAAAGCAGGACAAGGCCAAGATTGGCGAATATCCACGAACCCGGCTGCGGAATGAGCGTCAGGGCGCGTTGATATTGCAGCACGGCGCCGGCCCGGTCGCCTTGCATCCACAGCATGTTGCCCAAATAAGCCACCAGTTCGCCATTGCGCGGCGCCAGGCGGACCGCCTCCTCCATGAGTTCGATCGATCTGACGAGATCTCCACGCGCCCTTTCGCCATAGGCAAGAAGTGCGGTCGCGTAGGCATCGCCCGGCGCTTTGTCCAGTGCTCGGCGCGCTAACCCGAGCGCTTCCGCAAGGTCCTTTTTCGGTTCGGCCGACCAGCCGAGGCGAATCGCGTCAAGATCGCAAAAGCCGAGCGCCACGATTGCCGGGACGAATTCGGGATCAATCGCAAGCGATGCATCGAAATAGGCGCGTGCCTGCCGGTTGCTGTCGGAAGTGTAGCGCGCCTCGCACATGCGACCGCGATGGAAATCTTCCCAGGAAAGCAGCGATGTGGCATGGCGCGACCACAAACCGGCGCTTTCCCCGTCGGTCAATTTGATCTGCAAGGCTGTGATGACCGCGACAGTGATGCGTTCCTGCGCATCGTAGCTGGCGGCATTTTCGAAATCGAAGCGGTCCGACCAAATCGTTTGGCCGCGCTTGCGATCGACAAGCTGACACGTGATGCGCAGGCGATCGCCGTTTCGCACCTGGCCGCTGATTTCGTAGCCCTCCGCCGACGCCTCCAAAGGCGGCCCCTGGACGCTGCGGAATACCTGCGAAAATATCCCCAGCGTTGTTATCAACTCCTCGGTCAGCCCGTCGGCGAACACCAGCGCCCTTTCCGCCTTGCCGAGTGCGCGGAACGGCCGCACATGAATGACGGGTCGAATTTCCGGCGTGCTATCTGCCGGCGTGGCGATCGTCGGGATGCCAGGTGATTTTGCTTCTTCCTCGGAAACTGGCCCGTCGCTGCCACAACGCAGTTCGTAGGCGCGCACCGGTACTTCGATGTTCTTCAGGCTCAGGTAGCCCAAATCCACCAGGGGATGGCGAACCTTGCCCGGCAGGCTTTCGCGAAAGCTTTGCGACATCAGGATTCCGCCGACCGGGGCCGACTGCTGCAATCGCGAGGCAACGTTGATGGCAACGCCGAGATATTCGCCTGCCTGATAAAAGACGTCGCCGACGTGCAAGCCCATGCGGAACTGCAACGCGACTTGTCCTGCGGTGTTGCCCATCGGCCCGGCGAATTCGATTGCTGTGGCGAACGCTTCGCCTGTCGCCGGAAATAGTGCCAGCAGGAAATCGCCGGGCACGCCGACAACCTCACCCCCATGTTTGGCTGCGATCCGCCGCATCCGCTCACGGTGGCGGTTGAGGCTGCGGATCGTGCCCGTCGGATCCTCGGGCATCAACCGCGAATAGCTGGCGGCATCGGCAACCAGCACCGCGCGCAGCATCGACTGGATGCCAGCGGGTTTCTCGACACCGATCTTGCCGGCCCCCGGTGATTTGCGAGGCGACGCCATCGAGATTGCTTTGGTCCGCAGAGCCCGGGCTCAGGAACCGCAACCGCAAATCACGATGGAGCCCATGGCCTCGTTTGCCAAATCGTTGCCGGAATAGTCCTTGCCGCCGAGCCAGGGAATGACAATGTTGATCACTCCACCCGCGTCGTAAACGACTTGGATGGCGCCCGCGAATGCGGGATCGACCATTTTAGAAAGTTGCTGCTGGTAGTCGGCCTTTTCCTTCTGGCTGAGGCGGCCGCCGGATTTGCCATTGGCTTCGGCAATCTGCAATACGAGCTTGCCCAAGTCTTTTTCAGTGTAGCCTTCGCGGAGTTTGAATCTGGCCATTTTGGTGCTCCCCTGTTGGGTCTTGGCAACCATCAAAACACCCCAGCGCTGGGACTATATCATGGAACCGGGTCTCTTTCGCATCGCGGAATTGTCAGAAGCGCGGCCGGATGCCGGGACGCTCGCGGAGCGCGCCGTTTCGCGCCAAATCGGTGAGCCGAGGGCAATTGCCTTGCCGCCGTCGTGTCCGTTTTCCGCCTTCGTGTGCCGAATTCGCCTGCCGCACGGTTGCCGCCAGCCGCCGGGCAGGATCGGCTTTCGCATCGGTGCCGGAGTGGCGTTAACCGCTTCTGAAGCGCGTCGACTTTGTCTTCTTGAAGGGATTGAGCGCTACAGCCTGCAGTATCAGGCCAGCGATCCGGCGAGGCTTGCATCGCTCAGGACTGCCAATTCCGCAGAGACGGAATGCGATGCTTCGGCGATCCTGCTGGGCCATCCTGACCGCGACGCATTTCTGCTACCGATCGACAGTCGTGGATGCGCCGCGGGGCGCTCCATCGCCGATGCGGCCAAGCGCGCGCTGCTGGAATGGATCGAATTTGAGGCGGTCGATCATTGGCGAAGCGGTAGTGGCATTTTTCGTGCTTTCACGCCGTCGCATCCAGAAATCGAGAAAATCGGCCATTGGCTGGCGACGTTGGGCAAGTCCCAGAGATTTCTGCGGTGGCGCCACCCCGCCGGGGTAACGGTGGTCATTGTCCTGACCCGCGATTTCGATGGCCGCCACCCGACGTTCGGAAGCGCAGCCGGCCTCGATGCTCAGGCAGCAATCGCCCACGCAGGCCTGGAAAGCGCGTTTGCAACCATCAATCTGGCGGAGATTGACCGCGCCAGCCGCGATAACGGCGATCTTTCCACGGCCGACCGGGAGACGCTGGCGATCTACCGCGGTGAAGTAGAGTTACCGCTCGGCGGGACGGCTGACGATTACGAAACAGGGCCTGCGCCCGAAGGCGCTATTTTCGAACAGACGGGCGATGATGTTGCGCTGATATCCCTGATCGAGGCGATTTCCCGACCGGTCGCATTCTTCGATCTGACCCGCAGGGAAGCCGGCGTCGCCGTCGTGCGAGCAATGCCGTTGCCAGCAAGTATTTGACCGATGCCCGGCGACCTGGCGATGATCCTTCTCGTGCGCCTGGTTCGGATCGCTTAGCTGGCAAGATCGCGGACCGTCTGACGCGCTCCGCGCTCGAACAGTGAGGTGAGATGGCCGACGAGCGTGGCGCGAAGCGGCTCGCTGCGCGCCAGGTCGTCGCCGAAGATTTCCCGCACACCGAGCAGGCCGTCGGCCAGCTTTTCGGGCGCGCGTCCGGCCGCGTCGGCGATCGCCCGCAGCCGCCCGGCCTGCGGATCCTTGACCTCGATCGGCCGCCCCTGTTCATCGATGCCCGTGACGTAGCGCATCCACGCCGCAACGCCGAGCGCGGCGCATGGAAACGCAAGGCCTGCCGCAAGGCGGTCGCGGATCGTGCCGAGCAGCCGCTGCGGCAGCTTCTGGCTGCCGTCCATGGCGATCTGCCAGGTGCGATGCTTCAGTGCCGGATTAGCGAAGCGTTCGATCAGTGCATCGCGGTAACCGGAAAGATCGCCCAGTTGGCGCGGCAGCGTCGGCATCGCCTCGTTCGTCATCAGGGTGTGGACAAGGCGACGGAAGGCGTGATCAACCATCGCCTGGCTGACGAATTCGTAGCCGGCGAGGTAGCCGAGATAGGCGAGCGTCGAATGGCTGCCGTTGAGCATGCGCAGCTTCATAAGTTCGAACGGTCGCACATCGGCGACGAGTTGCGCCCCGGCCGCTTCGAATGGCGGCCGGCCTGCCGGAAAACGGTCCTCGATCGCCCACTGGCTGAAGGGTTCCGCCACTACCGGCCAGGCATCGACCGCGCCGGTCATTTGCTGCACCTCCGCCCGGTCGGCATCGGTCGTCGCCGGAACGATGCGGTCGACCATGGTCGAGGGGAAGGCGACTTCGCCGGCGATGTAGTCGGCGAGCCCACGGTCGCACAGGGCGGCAAAGCCGGTGACGACGCGCGCGGCCGTCTCGCCGTTTGCAGGCAAGTTGTCGCAGCAAAGCACGGTGAATGGAGCGATCCCGCCGGCGCGCCGCAATTCGAGCGCGCGCGCGATCAGTCCCGGCGCGCTGACCGGCGCGTGCGGGTTGGCGATATCGTGGACGATGTCGGGATGGCGGGCGTCGATCTCGCCGGTTGCCGGATCGTGGCAATAGCCTTTTTCGGTGACGGTGAGCGAGACAATGCGGATGCGCGGATCGGCCATCGCCGCGATCAGCTCGGCGCGCCGTGTGCCGGCGTTAAGGACGTTGAGGATCGAGCCGATGACCCGTGCTTTCGTGCCCTCCGCCCCGCGCGTCACCAGCGTGTAGAGAAAATCCTGCGGCGCCAGGGCGTTGCGGGTGTCGGGGCGCTTCAGCGACGCCCCGATGATGCCCCAGGAGGGATCGGCGGCAAGAATGTCGTCGACGTAGACGGCCATGTGGGCACGGTGGAATGCGCCAATGCCGAGATGGACGATCCCGGACGTGACCCGGCCGCGATCATAAGGCAGGCGAACCCGCAAATTCGCCATCGACAGGCGCTGGCCCCCGGGATCAGTTGCCAGATCAGTCGCCAATTTCGACCAGCGCCTTGATGAGACCGGCCTTTTGCGTTGCCCACACCGGGATGTTGGTGACGGCATCGGCGAGGCTGGTGCGATGGGTAACGAGGCGCTCGACCGGCACCGCGCCGTCGCGGATCGCCGCCATGACCTGCTCGAAGTCCGCCGACGTGGCGTTGCGGCTGGCAAACAGCGTCATTTCCTTGCGGTGGAAATCCGGGTCCATGAAGGTGATTGTCCCCTTGACCACGCTAACCAGCACATAACGGCCGCCATGCGCAACAAATTCGAAACCGTGTTCCATCGCCTGGCGGTTGCCGGTGGCATCGAACACCACATCGAAGCCGTCGGTCTCGGCGGTGTTCTGCCCATTGCCCACCGCCGCCAATGGGGTCGCGCCGGCGATCGAGCAGGCCAACGCGGTACGTTCGCCGTCGTGATCGAAGACTGCGACCTGCGCGCCGGCAATGCGCGCAAAGAGGATGACGCCGAGCCCGATCGGACCGGCGCCGACGACCAGGACGCGGTCGCGCTCGCTCACCGCCGCCCGCCGCACGGAGTGGGCGCCGATCGAAAGGAATTCCACGGCTGCGCATTCGTCGGCCGTCAGGCCCGGTGCGGCAATCAGGTTTTTCGCCGGAACCGCGACGAGGTCGGTCATGCCGCCGTCGCGATGAACGCCGAGCACCGAAATCGTGACGCAGCAATTCGGCTTGCCGGCGCGGCAGGCAACGCAAGTGCCGCAGGCGATGTAGGGATTGACGACACAAAGATCGCCGGCCTTTGGCCCAGATCCTGCTGGCGCATCGACGACCTCGACGGCAAGTTCGTGGCCCATGACCCGCGGATATTGCAGGAACGGGTGCGTGCCTTCGAAGATGTGATAGTCGGTGCCGCAGATGCCGATGCGGCGCGGCCGCGCGAGCGCGTATCCGGGCTCGGCGCGCGGCGCCGGACGCTGCACCAACTGCAGTCGGCCGGGTTCGGGGCAAACAAGGGCATGAATGGACTGCACGAAATCGCCGCCAATCGCTGAAAATCGGGAAACGGGTGCCGGTATGGGAAAGAGGGCCGGCACTGGGCCGGCCCTCGTCCTTCTTACTTGAACTTCGCCATGTTTTCCTTGGTAACCAGGGCGGCGCCCGAATCGATCAGCGATTCGACCTTCTCGCCGTTGATCGCTTTCACGAGAGCGTCGACCCCCAGTTCCGACATCTTCGCCGGGAACTGCGCCACCGAAGCATCCTCGGTTCCGGCCGCGATCGCCTCCGGCTCACCACAGCAGAAGTCGAAGCCAACCAGGATGACGTGATGGTCAAGTTTGGCGTTCTTGATCGCCTGGGCAGCACCGGCAGCCGGCGGACCGCACGCCGAGTAGATCGCCTTGAGATCCGGATTAGCCGTCAGGATATCCTGGGCGACGTTAATCCCTTTCTCTTCGGTGCAGCTTGTGGCGCCTTTGCCGACGATTTTGACATCGACGCCCTTCAGCCCTTCGAGCATTCCGTTGACGCGGTCATCCAGCGCCGGAACGCCGGGGACGCCTTCAAGGATACCGAGCTGGTCACCGGCCTTGAGCACCGTTTTCAGGTACTGGCCGGCCAGCTTGCCTGCCTCAAGGTTGTTGGTGGTCGCCAGCGCCGTCTGGTTTTTCCAGCCGGGAATGCTGTTGTCCATCAAAACAACCTTGACGCCTGCCGCGACAGCCTTGTCCAGCGTCGTCTGCACGCTCGGATCGACCGGGGTGATCGCAATACCCTTCACACCCTGGGCAACCATTTTCTCGATGAGGCCGATCTGGCCCTCGATATCGGTTGCCGATGCGCCTTGCCCGTAGACGATTTCAACGTTTGGATGGGCCTTGGCCCAGGCTTTGGCGGCATCTTCCATCGTCTGGAAATACGGGACCGGGAACTTGGTGATGTACCCGATCTTGATCTTGTCAGCTGCCAGGGCAGGCCCTGCGATCGCCACGGCGAACGCTAGACTTCCCAGCATGAGTTTTAGTCTCATTACACTACCTCCCATCTCTGAATCGGCCCGGTAAGGCCGATTCCCTTCTTCACCGCTCGACGAGCAGCGAATTCGCTTCAGACCTCCGCACCGACAATCATGGAGACGAGCTCCTGGCGGTTCGAACGGTCCGGTTTCAGTTCGCCGACCTTGCGACCCTGGCGCAGGACGACGGCGCGGTCGGCAAGCTCGACCACATGTTCCATATTGTGCGTGATCAGGATCACGGCGTTGCCTTCGGCGCGCAGCTGCTTGATCAAGTCGAGGACCTTGCGCGATTCGCGCAGGCCGAGAGCGGCTGTCGGCTCGTCAAGGATCACGACCTTGCGGGCAAAGACGGTTGCACGTGCAACGGCGATGGCCTGACGCTGCCCGCCCGACATCAGCGCCACCGGCGCGTCGAATTTCGGCAGCTTGACCTTGAGGCGATCGATCACGGCGGCAGCCTCGCGGTCCATGGCCCGGCTCTTGAGGAAGCGCAGGCCTCGGGGGAGCCATTCCGGGAACGCGATCTCCCGGCCACAGTAGAAATTCTGCGCCGGGGTCAGGTTGTCGAACAGCGCGAGGTCTTGGTAGACCGTTTCGATTCCCGCATGGCGCGCCGCCGCCGGAGAATGCAGTGCGGTAGCAACGCCATCGAGGAGGATCTCACCGCCGTCCAAATTGTGGACGCCGCTGATGCATTTGACCAGGGTCGACTTGCCGGCGCCGTTGTCGCCAAGCAAAGCCAACACTTCGCCGCGGCGAGCTTCGAGACTAACGCCGCTCAGCGCCCGAACGGCGCCGAACCGCTTCTCGGCGTTGCGCACCGCGAGCACGACCTTGTTCGGCGAGCGTTTCGGCGGCCGTTTCATTGGGCCGCTCCCGCCTGGATGGTTCGCGCGCGCCCCTCGAGGTAATTGCGCAGGACATCGGCCTCGACCGCGACCACGATGACGAGGCCGATAGCGATCATCTGGAAAAAGACGTCGACGTTGAGCAAATTGAGAGCGTTGCGGATGACGCCGATCATCACTGCGCCGATCAGCGCGTGGCCGATATGGCCGCGGCCGCCGAGGAAGCTCGCTCCGCCGATGATGACGGCGGCGATCGTGTCGAGTTCCAGCAGATTGCCATAGAGCGGGGAACTGGCGGCGGTGCGCCCTGCCAGCACAATCGCCCCGACGCCCGCGCAGAATCCTGAGATCACATAGGTCGAGAGCAGCACCCACTTGACCGGGATGCCCATTTCGAGGGCTGCCTCCGGCTCGCCGCCGACTGCGTAAGTCCACCGTCCCCAGACCATGGCCTTTGCCATTGTAAGGATGACGCCGGCGACCAGAACCACCACAAAAAACGAATTCGGAATGCCGAAGGTTGTTCCGCTGCCGATGGTAACGATCGCCTCCGGCATGCCGCGCATCGTCGTGTGGCCGATCGAGAATTCGAGCGCGAGCCCGCGGCAGATGCTGAGCGTGGCGAGTGTGATGATGAAGGGATGCGGCAATCGCCCGAAAACGTAGACGATGCCGTTGACGGCGCCGACCGCGACGCCAGCAAGAATCATCGCAAAGATGACAAGCGTTGCCGAATCGGCCAGCCGGTAGGCCAGTCCCCCGACCACGGTTGCCAGCGCCAGGTTGGAGCCGACCGAGAGGTCGATGCCCCTGGTCAAAATGACCAGGTGCTGGCCAAGGGCGACGATAGCAATAACTGCGGTCTGCGCGAGGATATTGCCGATGTTGATCGGAGTGAGAAAATACGGTGTGAGCAGGCTGATCACGACCACCAGCACGATCAGGATCAGCAGGGGCCCGACGCTGAGAAGGCGCAGGCCGAGGGCGACGGTGGATGCCCAGCCAGCATGCCGAATCTCCGGCTGGGAAGCCGCGATAGCCTCCGACTGCTGCCCCTTCACTCCATCCCCCACCGACACACCACCCACATCAATGTTTATTATAGACAAAATACATCGCGAGAGCGATAGTCAAATTGTTTTTTACCGATTAAAGATCAGCTTGGAGGGGCTCTCCGGATGAAGACGGACACAGTTTACAAGCGTGCCTTCAACGATGCCGTCGGCCTCATCGCCGCGTTGCGCGAAGGTGAGGCGCTTCCCTCCGAAAACCATCTCAGCGCCCAGCTTGGGGTTAGCCGAACGACGGTGCGAAAGGTTCTTTCGACGCTCTCAACTCGCGGCATTCTGGCCGGCAACGGGCGACAGCGCGTCGTGCGTTCGGCCGGGGCAGCGACGCAGACCTTTCCGGAAGCCGAGACGGTGCCGATGTCGGCGCAGGTCGAAAAGCGCTTCATGGAATGGATCCTGCGGGACAATGCGCGGCCCGGTTCAACCATCAACGAACTCGAACTGGCCCGTCAGTTCGGCGTGGCAACGACCGGCATTCGCGAGTTCCTCAACCGCTTCCAGCGCTTCGGCCTAATCGAGAAGCGGCCGAACGCCGGTTGGGTGTTCAAGGGATTTACCGCCGATTTCGCCCTCGAATTGTTCGAGATCCGCGAAATGTTCGAATTGCGCTCGGCGATGGCATTTGCCGCGCTGCCCGGCGGCTCGCTGCACTGGCGCCAGCTCGGCGGCTTGCGCGAGGAACATGTCAGCCTGTTGCGCGAAGTCGACGCGCGCTTCCATGATTTTTCCGATCTCGACAGCCGCTTCCATCAGCTGGTCAATTCGGCCGCGCCCAACCGCTTCATCGATGGCTTCTACGACATCATCACTTTGATCTTCCACTACCACTACCAGTGGAACAAACAGGACGAGCGCCAGCGCAACGAGGTCGCGATTCGCGAGCACATTGCCTATATCGATGCGCTGCTCGGCCGCGAAGCGGCCCGCATCGAGAAAGCCTGTCGCACGCACCTGGCATCGGCCAAGGAAACACTTATGCGAGCGACGGCGCATATGCACGCGCGCCCGTGATAGCATCGACGCTCTCGAGGACATGCCGGCGCGGCTTGCCGGCCGCGGCGTTCGGCCCTCTCGACTTATACAGTCGCGATATGCAATCTCGTCCCGACGGATTTCGGCTTGATCTATGATTGGGAGGATCGCCAGGTGAATATCGCGCACAATGCCCGCACCACACGCACGCCGTTTGATGCGGCAAAGCTCGACCGGCTGATGGATGACGCAGGCATTGATGTCCTGCTCGCATCGTCCAAGCACAACGCACAGTATCTGCTCGGCGGCTACCGCTTCATCTTTTTTTCGGCGATGGATGCCATCGGCCATAGCCGCTATTTGCCGTTCGTGATCTACGCCAAGGGCCGGACCGATCAGGCCTGCCTACGTCGCCAACAAGATGGAAGGCGGCGAGCACCAGAACCACCCGTTCTGGACTCCGGCCCTGCGCGCGGCGACCTGGGGCACGCTCGACGCTGCCGCAATCGCGGTCGAACACCTGAACGCGATCGGCCTTGCCAAGGCACGCATCGGCATCGAGCCGAGTTTCTTGCCGACGGATGCGCACGGCCATCTGCGCAAGGCGCTGCCCGAAGCGCAGTTCGTCGATGCAACCGGGGTGCTGGAGCGCTTGCGGGCGATCAAGACGCCGAAGGAGCTAGACCTGCTGCGCCAGGCTTCCGAACTGATCACCGATTCGATGATGGCGACGATTGCCGCCGCGCGCGAGGGCTCGACCAAGGATGAGATCATCGAGCGCCTGCGCCGCGAGGAGACCGGTCGCGGGCTGCATTTCGAATATTGCCTGCTGACGCTGGGTGCGAGCCACAATCGAGCAGCATCGGCCCAGGCATGGCGGCCGGGCGAGGTGCTATCGATCGATTCGGGCGGAAACTTCCACGGCTATATCGGCGACCTGTGCCGCATGGGCATTCTTGGCGAGCCTGACGCCGAACTTCAGGACCTGCTGGCGGAGGTCGAGGCCGTGCAACAGGCGGCCTTCGCCAAGGTGCGCGCCGGCACTCTTGGCGGCGATGTCATCGCTGCCGCCAACGCCGTCCTGAAGCGCGGCGCCAATGCCGCATGCACCGATTTCTTTGCCCATGGCATGGGCGTCATCCCCCACGAAGTGCCATTCCTGATGACCAACCATCCGATCACCTATGAAGGTGTCGATGCGGCGCGGCCGCTCGAAGCCGGGATGGTGCTATCGGTCGAGACGACGATGCTGCATCCGCGCCGCGGCTTCATCAAGCTCGAGGACACGCTGGCGGTGACGGCGGCTGGCTACGAGATGTTCGGCGAGCGCGGCCGGGGCTGGAACCGCGGCGGCACAGTTTGAGGGCGCTCGCTCGGCGCCGGCGTTCGGCTGGTCAGCTCCCTGCCCTGACCAACCGGAAATCCGGCAATTCGCGCAGGACGCGCTCCGGACCGGCCGGCGAATAGACGACGAAAAGCTGCATCGGCCGCCTTGCCGGTGTTTTGCGTCGAATGGAAGCGGCTTTCCGGCACATAGACCGTGCAGCCCGGCCCGACCTTCGCGCACGACCGGCTTGCCGTGCCTCGTCCTCGACCATCTGCTCGCCGTTTCCCGAGATGACGAAGATGATTTCCTCGGCGCCCGGATGATTGTGGCGGGTGTGGCCCTTGCCGGGCGGCAGGTCGACGACGCCGCCGGAAAATCGCTTCGCGCCGTTGACTTCCGGCGCCACCGTCAGCGCCAGTTGGCCCCAGTCGAAGGCGAAAGCGGTCGACATCGGCAGGATAGACAAACATTACCCTTGTTGGCGCTCATCGGGTTTTCCTCCCTTGCTTCTTCATTCGCCACGCAGCGTCAGGGCCTTGAAGCTGGCGGTCTGGTCGCGGATGGCGATTTCGGCCGGCAATCGCTCCATCGAACTGGCGCCGTAGAAACCGTGCAGGTCCGGCAGCGTCAGGATGTAGCATGGCGTCGTGCGGCATGGCGATCGGCCCGCCATGACAGAGCACGATGACGTCGTTGCGTATCGGCAGCGCCGCGCTGGCGATGGCGTCGATCTCGCCGACACACTCGTCGAGCGACTTGGCGGTACTGGCGCCGATCGAGCCGCCAGTCGTGACGCCCATATGCGCGACGAAGATGTCGGCCCCGGCCCGGGTCATCGACGCCGCTTCGTCAGGGTTGAAGACATAGGGCGTGGTCAGCAGGTCGAGCTTGTGGGCGGCGGCGATCATGTCGACCTCGAGCTCGAAGCCCATGCCGGTTTCCTCGAAGCTCTGCGCGCATCGGTGCCGTCGAACAGGCCGATGGTCGGGAAGTTCTGCACGCCGGAAAAGCCCATCTGTCTTCAGTTCGGCGAGGAACTGCGGCATCGATGACGAAAGGGTCGGTGCCGTTGACGCCGGCCAGCACCGGCGTGTGCTTGACCACCGGCAGCACTTCCACGGCCATTTCCTTGACGATCTCGTTGGCGTTGCCATAGGCGAGCAGGCCGGCGGCCGAGCCGCGGCCGGCCATGCGGTAGCGGCCGGAATTGTAGATGATGATCAGATCGATGCCGCCCGCTTCCTCGGCCTTGGCCGACAGGCCGGTGCCGGCGCCGCCGCCGACGATCGGCACGCCGTCGTCGATCATGGCCCTGAATTTTTCGAGGATTTTCTTGCGCGCGTATGGCGGGCATGCTTGTCGATCTCACTCGTTGGCGATTTCGAGGAACGCGGCGGCCGCGGCCTCGGCGAATTCGGGGTCGTTGATGTGCAGCGGCAAGCGGATGAGGCGGCGGTCTGGCGTTTGCTGCAGCGTCGCCTCGATGGCCTCGAACAGCGCGGCATCGGCTTGCGGATCGAAGAACGGCGCCGCCTTCGATGTCGAGCGCCGAAACGCCCTTTTCCGGGATGAGGAAGCGGACCGGGCCATCGCAGCGGTTGAGCCTGGCGCCGATCCATTCGCCGATCGCGCGGCATTCCTCCGCCGTCGTGCGCATCAGCGTCACGTTCGGATTGTGCTCGTAGAATTGCCGTCGCGCGATAGTGCTCCGGGCACCGTGTCGACGGCGCCCAGAAATTGACCATGTCGAGCGCGCCGACCGAGCCGACATAGGGCAGGCCGGTGCGGGCGATGGCGCCGAGCCGATCCTCGGTCGCCGGCAGCACGCCGCCGAACAGAAGGTCGCAGATTTCGGTCGTGGTGATGTCGATGACGCCGGCGAGCAAGCCGCTGTCGGCAAGCTTCTCCATCGTCCTGCCGCCGGTGCCGGTGGCATGGAACACCAGGCAGTCATAAGTCGCGCGCAGCCGCGTCGGCGATCGCCGTCACGCAAGGCGTGGTGACGCCGAACATGGTCAGCCCGATCGATGGCTTGCCTGTCGCCGCCGGCGCCGGATGCAGCGCCATGCCTGCGATCGCCTGCGGCGGCATTGTGCAGCATGATCCGGCTCAGCCGGTTCAGTCCGGCCATGTCGGTGACCGACGGCATCATGATGATGTCGGAGACGTCGACAAAGGCGCGACATCGCCGGAGGCAAGGGTCGAGACCATGATCTTGGGCACGCCGTAGCGGCAGTTCGCGCATGCCGGCGGTGATGATCGATGTGCCGCCGCCGCCGCCGATGCCGAGGATCGCTGCGACATGTCGTCGCGCGATCTGCACGAACGCCGAAAACGCCAGGCCCATCGCCGCGACCGCCTGCGCCGCGGTCGGAAAGCTCGAGCACCGCGCGCTTCGCCTTGCGGGTGAAAGGCGGCGACTTCACGCGCCGAGATGTCGGTCTGCACGGTCTGCGTTGCGCGTGCCGACATCGACACTCGTCACCGCCACGCCGCGCGCGGCGAGAAGGCGGCCAGGAACTCCAGTTCCTCGCCCTTGGTATCGGCGGTCGCCAACGACATAAACGCGCTTCATCGAGTCCCCGCCCGCCCGGCCCGGCTTCGCTGCCGGCCGCCGCCGCGTCGCCCGGCGAGTATCGCGCAAGGTCATTGCATTTTTGTGAGACGCGCGTATCATAATGATATGAAAGTCTCACGTCAATCGATCGAGGCGAACGGCGATGAGATCGAGCGTGGGCCGCGCGCCCGCACCCGCCGTCTGATGATGCGAGACGGCGACACGGCTGATGCAAGCTGGTGCCACGCCTTCGGTCAGCGAGGTCGCCGCGGCCGCAGAAGTTTCTCGCGCAACCGCCTATCGCTATTTCCCGAGCCAGGCGGCGCTGGTCCATGCCGTGGTCGACGAGGCGCTCGGCCCGATCCTGACCTGGCGTCGAGTTCCAAGGCCGACGCGCAGGCTCGCGTCGAAGGACCTGTTCGACGACTGCGCTTCCGCGCATCGACGATTTCGAGGCGACGTTCAAGGCGGCGTTGAAATTGTCGCTCGACCAGTGGGCGCGGCGACAGGCCGGCACGCTTGGCGACGAGCCCGAATTCACGCGCGGCCATCGCGATCGAATTGCTTGAAGGACGCGATTGCGCCGCTGCGCGACGGTGCTGTCGCGAGCGCGACTTCACGCGGCTGGCGCAGGCGTTGTCGCTGATCTTCGGCGTCGAGGCGCTGATCGTGCTCAAGGACATCTGGGGGCTCGACGCGGCGCGAGTGCAATCCGTCGTGCTGTGGGCCGCCTCGACACTGGTGCGCGCCGCGCGGAATCGGCGCAGACGGCCGCCAGAAATCTCGACGAACGGAGACCGTATCTGGTTAGACCAGATTTGACGGCTTTTGGCTTGAGTTCGCCGGGCAGTAGGCTTGGAACAGAGAGAGAAGGCCGCTTGTTTTTTACTGAAAATGGCCAAAAACAGGGAAAATACGGAACAGTCTGGGCGGAGATGGCAAAATCGGCGCAAGACTAGGCACTTGACGCGCGCTTCATTTGGTAATACCAGATTGACCGAATTTCGACGCTGGGGCGCGTAGCATCCACCGGTTACGGGGCGGGAGGGCAGACGGAGCGTTTCCTTGGCTGACCTGCGCCAAAAAGAACTACCCGCGCCAGTGCTAGTGCCGGCGCATCCGACGGTAGGTGCATGGATGGGAGGAAATCATTATGCACAATAAGCTGGCCGGCCTTGTTGCCGGAATTGGACTGTCGCTAGCCTGCTCGACCTCAGCCTTTGCGACGGAATTGACGATCTTCTGGGCCGAGTGGGACCCTGCGAACTACCTGCAGGAACTGGTCAACCAGTATACCGCCGAGACGGGCGTTACCGTCACGGTGCAGACGACGCCGTGGCCGGATTTTCAGACCAAGGCGTTCACCGAGTTCAACGCGCACGGCGACTCCTACGACATGGTGGTCGGCGACTCGCAATGGCTCGGCGCCGGCTCGACGCAGGGCCACTATGTCGACCTGACCGACTTCTTCAACAAGCACAAGCTCGGCGAAGTCATGGCGCCGGCGACGGTGACCTACTACGCCGAATATCCCGAAGGGCGCCGGCAAATACTGGGCGATCCCGCTCGAAGGCGATGCCGTCGGCTGGGCCTACCGCAAGGACTGGTTCGAGGACCCGAAGGAAAAGGCGGCGTTCAAGGCCAAGTACGGCTACGATCTCGCCGTTCCGCAGACCTATGACCAGATGCGCGACATCGCCGAGTTCTTCTATCGCCCCGACCAGAAGAAGTACGGCATCGCGATCTACACCGACAACTCCTATGACGCGATGGCGATGGGCGTTGAGAGCGCCATCTTCAGCTATGGCGCCGAACTGGGCGACTATTCGACCTACAAGGTCGAAGGGCATCACGAACTCCAAGGAAGCCGCGGCAGGTCTCGCGATGTACAAGGAACTCTACAAGTTCACGCCGCCGAACTGGGGCAAGACCTTCTTCCAGGAAGACAACCAGGCAATCACTGAAAACCTGGTGGCGATGAGCATGAACTTCTTCGCCTTCTTCCCGGCGCTCGTGAACGAAGCCACCAACCCGAATGCAAAGGTGACCGGCTTCTTCGCCAATCCGGCCGGCCCCGGCGGCAAGCGCTTCGCCGCACTCGGCGGTCAGGGCGTCTCGATCGTCAGCTATTCGAAGAACAAGGACGAGTCGATGAAGTTCCTCGAATGGTTCATCAAGGACTCGACGCAGAAGAAGTGGGCCGAACTGGGCGGCTACACCTGCTCGCAGGCGGTCTTGAAGTCGGCGGAGTTCCAGAACGCGACGCCGTACAACAAGGCCTTCTACGACACCATGTTCATGGTCAAGGACTTCTGGGCGACGCCGGAATACGCCGAGATCCTGGATCAGTTCAACCAGAACATCTACCCGTACATCGTCGGCGATAAGGGCGACGCGCAGGCCGTGCTCGACAAGACCGCGGGCCAGTGGGAAGACACCTTCAAGAAATACAAGCGCTACTGAGCTAGCCACAAGAATCGACCGGAGGGGACACCCCTCCGGTCGTCTAGGAAAATCGGGGAGGCTGCGAGTTGGTTAGTATTGCCCAAAGCGGTGCAGCAGCGCGTTCGCCTGCTTTCAGGCGCGGCATGAGCGACCTTGCGATCCGCAATCTCTTCATTATCCCGACTGTCCTGTTCCTGATCATCTTCAACATCTTTCCGCTGCTGTATTCGCTCGGATTTTCATTCACCGATTTTGCCGCCAATCAGTCGCGGGCATGGAGTTTCGTCGGGCTCGCCAACTACCGCGATCTGTTGTCGGACCCGCGGATCTGGTCGAACTTCGTCATCACCGCGAAATACGTAATCGTGTCTGTCTCCGGCCAGATGCTGGTCGGCTTTGGGCTGGCGCTGCTGCTCAATCGCAGCTTTCCCGCTGAAAGGCCTTGTCACCACGCTTCTGCTTTTGCCGATGATGATGTCGCCGGCGGTCGTCGGGCTGTTCTGGAAGCTGCATCTACGACCCCTCGTGGGGACCGCTCAACTACGCTCTCGGTCTTGGCGATCTCGCCTGGCTCTCCGATCCGGGCATGGCGCTCTACGCCGTGGCGATCACCGATATCTGGATGTGGGCGCCTTTCGTGATGCTGCTTTCGCTGGCGGGACTTTCGGCGGTGCCGAAACATCTCTACGAAGCGGCTGCGATCGACCGCGCCGGCTCCTGGTACACCTTTACGCGCATCACGCTGCCGCTGGTCTCGCCGATCCTGCTGATCGCCCTGATCTTCCGCACCATGGAAGCGTTCAAGACCTTCGACATCGCCTATGTGATGACGACGCAACCGACCGCCGAACTGGTCTCCATTCGCCTGTACAAGCAGGCGTTCCAGCAATGGGATACCGGCAAATCGTGCGCGCTCGCCTACATCGTCCTGATCATGGTGGTAGCAATCACGAACATCTACGTGAAGTATCTGAACAAGGTGAAGGAGCGTTGAGATGGCGGTCGTAGCCTCACCCCGCGCCGCCGTCGCCAACAAGCTTGCCGTCGTGACGGTGGTTGTCGCGACCTTGATCTTCCTCGCGCCGATCTACTGGATCGGTTCGACGGCGTTCAAGCCGCGCAATCTCGCAACAACGGTGCCGCCGACGGTATTTTTCACGCCGGAAACCACTTCGTTCATCAAGCTCTTCACCAAGCGCGTGCAGATGACCAAGCCGGTCGAGAAGGACGTCTACGAAGCCGCGCCGGACTGGGAAAAGCGCATCTATGACGGCGGCGAGCGCGTGCTGCGCGTCGGGCCGAACGTGCAATTCTCGCAGTACTCCAACCGCTTCATGAACAGCCTGATCGTCGGCGTCATCAGCACAGTGCTTGCCGTTTCGATGGGCACGCTGACCGCATACGGCTTCTCGCGCTTCAAGATGGCCGGCGAGCCGGACCTGCTGTTCTTCATCCTGTCGACGCGCATGCTGCCGCCTGTCGTCGTCGCGATTCCGATGTTCCTCATGTACCGCGTCGTCGGCATGACCGACACGCACCTTGGTCTCATCATCCTCTACGTCGCGTTCAACCTGTCTTTTTCGGTCTGGCTGATGAAGGGCTTCATGGACGAGATACCGAAGGAGTACGAGGAGGCAGCGCTGGTCGACGGCTACACGCGACTGCAGGCTTTCTTCAAGATCGTGCTGCCGGAAGCCACGACCGGCATCGCCGCAACTGCGGTGTTCTGCTTCATTACGGCGTGGAATGAATATGCCTTTGCGCTGATGATGACGAACCGGCGTGCGCAGACGGCGCCGCCGTTCATTCCGGCGCAGGTCGGTTCCGGACTCGTCGACTGGACAACGATTGCCGCGGGAACCTTCCTCTTCCTGCTGCCGGTCGCGATTTTCACCTTCGCGCTGCGCAACCATCTGCTCCGCGGCGTCACCTTCGGCGCGATCCGCAAGTGACCGGAGCGATCGCCATGGGATTCAAACAACTCAGCGCCAACGTCTTCGAGCCGATCTCGCAGTGGACCATGGTCGTCGGCATCATTTCGCTTTGCCAGCCGTGGGTGGAAGTGCTGCATCGCTACGGCGTCACAATCATCCTTATCGGTCTCGTCGGCTTCCTGGTCTTCTCGCACATCAAGCCAGATGCGGCTCCGGCCAAGAAGGAAGGTTGAGCCGCCATGGCCGAGATCGTGCTGCGCGATATCGAGAAGTATTTCGGAGACAATTATGTCATCCGGAAGCTCAACCTGACGATCGCCCACAAGGAATTCGTCGTTTTGCTCGGGCCGTCGGGCTGCGGCAAGACGACGACGCTGCGCGCCATCGCCGGACTTGAGGAGATCGACAGCGGCGACATCCTGATCGACGGCAAGCCGGTGCAGAAATTGCAGCCGGGCCAGCGCGACATCGCCTTCGTCTTTCAGCTCTTCGCGCTCTATCCGCACCTGACGGCGTATGAAAACATCGCCTTTCCGCTGCGGGCGACGCGCGAAACCCGGGCCGAGGTCGACGCCAAGGTGCGCGCGGTGGCGCACTCGCTGCAAATCGAGCATCTGCTGAACTCCAGGCCATCGGCGCTTTCCGGCGGCGACATGCAGCGAATTGCCATCGGCCGCGCGCTCGTGCGCCGGCCGAAGGCGATGCTGATGGACGAGCCGATCGGCGCGCTCGATGCCAAGCTGCGCGAGGAAATGCGCACTGAACTGAAGCGGCTGCATCTGGAGAACGACCAGACCACCGTCTACGTCACCCACGACCAGGTGGAGGCGATGTCGCTCGCCGATCGCGTCGCCATCATGAACGAAGGCGTTCTCCAGCAAGTCGGCTCGCCCTCGGACGTCTACGAGCATCCCGCCAACCTCTTTGTCGCGCAATTCGTCGGCAGCCCGGTGATGAACATCACCAAGGCGAAACTGAGCGCCAACGGCGCGCGTACCAAGGTTATGCTCGGCGACGGTGCGACGGCTTTCGATTTCCCGCGCAATCTTGCCGAACGGATGTCGCGCGCCGGCCAAAAGCGTGGCGATCTCGTTCTCGGCGTTCGCCCGGAGGGGGTTATCGTCTCGCGGAAGCAGAAGGCCGGACATATTCCGGTCCAGACACGGATCATCGAGCCGCTCGGCGCCTACGACATCGTCGACCTGAAAATCGGCTCCGACTACCTGCGCGCCCGCACCGCCAGCGGTTTCGTCGGCAAGGTCGGCGACACGGTCTGGGCCAAGCTCGACGAGAACCAGACGCATTTCTTCGATACCACGAGCGGCGATGCCATCAAGCTGACGCCAGGCAACTGAGACCGGGAATTGAGATGGCACACATCAAGCTGGACAAGGTGACGAAGACTTTCGGGGCGACAACCGCCGTGCGCGATCTTTCGCTCGAAATCGCCGATGGCGAATTCTTCGTGCTGCTCGGCCCGACCGGCGCCGGCAAGACCACGACGCTTCGCCTGATCGCCGGGCTCGACCAGCCGACTTCCGGCACGATTTCGATCGGCGGCGAGGACGTCGCCGGGTGGAGCGCGGCGGAACGCGACGTGGCGCTTGTCTTCCAATATTACTCGCTCTACCCGCGCTATACGGTGCACCAAAATCTCGCCTTCCCCCTGAAGTCGCCGGTACGCAACTATGGCGCCGACGAAATTGAACGGCGCGTCCAGCAGGCGGCAAAAACGCTGCGCATCGATCATCTGCTCGACCGCAAGACCGACAAGCTTTCCGGCGGCGAGATGCAGCGCGTCTCGATCGGCCGCGCCATCGTGCGCGAGCCCAAGGCGTTCCTGATGGACGAGCCGCTCTCCAATCTCGACGCCAAGCTCCGCGAGGCGCTGCGATCCGAGTTGAAAGACTTGCAGATGAAGCTCGGTGCGACCTTTCTGTTCGTCACCCACGACCAGATCGAGGCGATGTCGATGGGCGACAAGGTCGGCGTTCTCAACAACGGCAGCATCGTCCAGACCGGCACACCGCACGAAATCTACAACAATCCGCGCGACACGTATGTCGCAACCTTTGTCGGCTCGCCGCCGATGAACCTCATCGACGGCAAGCTGGTGGATGGCCGCGCGGTCGTCGCGCCCAAGCGGTTCGAATTGCCCTATGCCGGCGCAGTCGCGAAAAAAAAGCCGAAGGCCATCCGCTGCTCTTCGGCATCCGGCCGGAAGACTTGATCCTCGAACCGGGCGCGCCGGTCGCAGCGCGAGTTCACGATGTCGAAAACCACGGCGTCGAAAAAATTGTCACCCTGCTGGTCGGCGATCTCCACCTGCACGCTACGGTGCCGGCGCAAATGCAGCTCAAGATCGAGCAGTCTGTCCGCTTCGGTTGGAACCCGAAAAAAGTTTCGCTGTTCGATCGCGCAAGCGGCGTGAGCTTGCGCCACGCCGACTGAGCCTGCCGGCGCTCAGGCCGCGCCGGCGCCAAAGCGCTGGCGATAGCGCTCGACGGCTTCGGGGTTCCGCAGGTTCAACGGCAATTCGCCGGACAGCACGCGAAGCGCCTCACGCGCGGCGCCCTCGCCCATGCGCTGCATGCTTTCGTCGGTGATGCCGGCCATGTGCGGCGTCAGGATGACGTTGTCGAGCGACCATAGCGGGCTCTTCGGATCTAGCGGTTGTTGAACGAATACGTCGAGCGCGGCACCGCCAAGCCGACCTGCCTGTAGCGCTTCGACCAGCGCGGGCTCATCGACGACCGGTCCGCGCGAAACGTTGATCAGCAACGCGTCGCGCTTCATGGCGCCGATGCGGGCGCTACTGGCGAGCGCGGTCGTTTGCGGTGTCAGCGGGCAGCACAGCACGACGATGTCGCTTTCGGCGAAAAGCGTATCCAGGTCGCGCGTGCAGGCGCCGTCCGGCAGCGTCGCCGGGTTGCGCGTATGCGCCAAGACCTCCATGCCGAAGCCGCGGTGGGCGATGGCGGATACCGCGCGGCCGACATTGCCCATGCCGACGATGCCGATGCGGCGGCCGGCAAGTTCGTGGCCGGCATCGGCATGGGCGCGACCCGCATTCCAGCCCCCGACGCGCAGGTCGCGATCGACAAGGCGAAAGCGGCGAAGCAGCGCCAGCGCGACGAAGATGACATGCTCGGCGACGGTTGCCGCATTGACGGCCGGGACATTGGCGACCAGCACGCCGGCGGCGGTCGCGGCATCGAGCGGGATCATGTCCAGTCCCGCGCCATGGCGGATTGCGGCGCGCAGGCGCGGCGCGGCCGAGAAGAATTCCGGCGGGATCGGCGCGCGCACGATCAGGATATCGGCCGATGTTCCCTCCGCCAGGATCGCCTCTGGCGTCGGCGCACTTGCCACCACCAGCTTGCCTGCCGATGCCAGCAATTCGGCGGCGCGCGGGTGAATGTTGTGGGTTGAAAAGATCGTCGCGCGATCGCCTGCGGCCGTCATGTCGGCCCGCCTGTCATGCCTTTTCGAGCTTCGCATCGTCATCGCGGCTCTCCGGCGTGCCGATGAGGCCTTTCCAGTAGCTCTCGGCACCCTGCAGATGCGCGCTCATCAGCGCCTGGGCGAGATTGCCGTCGCGCCGCAGCAGCGCCTCGTAGATCTGGATGTGCTCGGCATGCGAGCTGCGGCAGCGTTGCGGGTCGTTGAAATAGATCGGCAGGCGTTGCTCGCCCATGACGTAATAGATGCTGCAGAGCTTGTGGAAGACGCTGTTCTTGGTCGCGCGCACGATCTCGAGATGAAATTCGCGATCCTCGCGCGCGATGCCTTCGCCGGCGTCCATGCGATCCTCGCGACGCCTTGAGGATTTCGCGCAGGCGCTCGAAATTTTCTTCCGTCGCCCGCGCTGCAGGCGAGCTCCGCCGCCTTGATCTCGTGGATCTTGCGCAACTCCACCGTCTCGTAAATCTGGATCGGATCGAGCGGAACGCCGGCCTTGGCAAACAGCGCCATGGCTTCGACGCTCGCCTTGGTCGTGGTCAGATAGATGCCGGATTTTGCGCGCCGCTCGACGATGCGCATGGCCTCGAGGATCGCGAGCGCCTCGCGGATCTGGCCGCGGCTGACCGAAAAGTGCTCGGCCAGTTCGCGCTCCGACGGGCGTTCGCCCGCTGGCGCTGTTCGAGAATGCGAGAAAGATAGGCGGCCAGGTCCGCCAGCAGGTTTTTCTCCTTCATCATCAAGCTCTGTGCGTGTGAGCCTCCAGGAACTTTTCCGAAATGGTGAAACCGAGGCCCGGCCGATCGGGAATTTCGATCATACCGTCGCAGGCTGCGACCTTCTCCTCGATGAGATCGTGGATCATCGGATTGGCGCCGAGCGAGAATTCGACGATGAAGGCGGCGGGCGAGGCCGCGCAAATATGCAGCCCGGCAAAGAAGCACGGCGCGCCTGCCCAAAGATGCGGCGAGAAGCGCAGGTTGAAGGCGCTGGCGATCGTGCCGATGCGCATCGCCTCGGTGATGCCGCCGCAAAAGGCCGGGTCGGGCTGGAAGATGTCGGCGGCCCGCAGCACCGCCAGGTCGCGGAAGGCGAAGCGGGTCGCCTCCGATTCTCGCCGGTCGCGATCGGGATCAGCGCCGGCTGCGCGCACTTCGGCCATGCCGGGCTTGTCGTCGGCGATTACCGGCTCCTCGAACCAGGCCAGGTCGCAGTCGGCGACGAGGTGGATGAAGCGCTTTGCCTCGCCGACCGTATAGGTGCCGTGCGCGTCGACCATGATCTCGACTTCGGGCCCGAGCGCGGCGCGCGCGGCGCTGCACCCGGGCGGCCGACACATGCGGGGCGCCGTCCATCGCGCCGACGCGCATCTTCACCGCTTTGAAGCCGCCCGATGGCGACATAGGACTGCAGCTGCTCGCCGATCCTGTCGGCCGGGGCCCAGCCGCCCGACGCATAGGCCGGCAGGCGCTCGGCCTTGCGGCCGCCGAGCAACTGCCAGACCGGCAGGCCGAGCGATTTGCCGAGAATGTCCCACAGCGCGATGTCGACGGCGCTGATCGCGGCGATGGTGAGGCCGCGGCGCGACAGTTGCGGCATGGCGTGGCCGGCAGCGCGCCGCGGTCTCGTGGCGCACGCCGTTATAGAGCATCTCCCAGATGACGGTGATGTCGGCCGGCATCGCGGCCGATCAGCTGCGGCGCGATCTCGTGGTTGAGCATGTGGACGAGCGCGCCGTAGCTGCCGGCGCTGCCGGCGGCGTTCTTGCCTTCGCCCCAGCCGACCAGCCCGTCATCGGTCTCGATGCGCAGGATGGCGGCGTCGAAAGTCGTCACCTGCCCGAAGTCGCTGCGGTGCTGGCTGGCCGGCTTCGATCGGGATGCGCACCCACCAGGCTTGGACGCGTCTTGATCCGCATCGGCTCTGATCCCCATCCCCGCCGCCGTCGGCGGCGGAAGGGCACATTCCCGACGCAGGCTGGCTACTTGATCAGCGGCAGCAGCGTTTCGGCGGTGATCCGCATCTGGTCGGTGTAGAATTTCTCGGTCAGCACGCTCGAGCCGTGGTCCTGGATGAACTTCAGCTGCTCGGGCGGGATGTCGACCGGGTTGCGCTCGACCATGTTCGGGTATATGGCCGGCCGGCGTGCGGTCGACCGGCGCGACGAACTCGTTGGTCAGCGCGCCGTCATAGCCGATCTCCTTCAGCGTGCCGACGATCTTCGGCCAGTCGATCTGGCCGAGGCCGGCGGCAAAGCGGTTGTTGTCGGCGACGTGGAAGTCGAACAGCCGCTTTCCGGCCTGGCGGATGGCGTCGTAGATGTTCTCTTCCTCGATATGGAGGTGGAAGGCGTCGAGGCAGACGCCGCATTCCGGGCTGACCGCGTCGGCCAGCGCCAGGGCCTGGGCGCCGCGGTTGAACAGATAGGTCTCGAAGCGGTTCAGCGGTTCGATGGCGATGCTGCACGCCGTTCTTCTTGGCATGGGCGAAACACTCGCGCGTCGCATCGACTACCCATTTCCATTCTTCCTCCTCGGTGCCGTCGGGCACGACCTTGCCGACGGTCGCCGGGACCAGCGTGATGATCTCGCCGTCGAGCTCGCGACCATGGTAGCACGTCCTTGACGTAGTGCACCGAGCTTTCGCGCTGGCCCTGGTTCCTGGCCGCGAGGTTGCGCTCGCCCAAGCATCAGCGTGACCGCGCCCCAGCAGCGGATGCCGTGCTCCTTGAGAAGCGCGCGGGTTTCCTTGATGTTGTACTGCGCCGGTTCGCCGGAGATCTCGATGCTCTCGTAGCCGAATTTCTTGATGCGCTTGAGCGTCGTCGCCAGCGGCTCCGCCCGCATCCAGTTGTGCGTCGAAAGATGCATGGTTCTCTCCTTCCCGATCTCCGTCGGCTTGGCCCTGCAATGCCTCGGTCGAGGGCGATGTTCCTCACCGCAAGGCGAACCAGTATTCTTGCAATCTGGTTCGACCAAAATGGCGCAAAATTACACCTACCCATTTCACCGATGCCGCAAGCAGCGCCGGCCGGCGACGCTTAGCATGCAATAATTAACAATTGAAAGATATTGCTTTAATGGCGATATTTTTGTGGTTTGAGTGGACAGGTCGCAATTCGAGCGTGCCTTGACTGGCGCGAGTGACTTTGGAATTACCAGAATGCTCGCCTGGGGCAAGGCGATAAAGGTCGGACGGGAACGGGTGGAGGCGGCGATGGCAGCAACAATGAAGGGACCGGCAATTTTTCTGGCGCAATTTGCCGGCGACAAGGCGCCTTTCAATTCCCTGCCGGCAATCGCCAAATGGGCAGCGGGCCTGGGCTACAAGGGCATCCAGATCCCAAGCTGGGACGGACGGCTGTTCGATCTCGAAAAGGCCGGCAAATCCAAGACCTATTGCGACGAGGTTGCCGGCATCTGCAAGGAAGCCGGCGTCGCCATCACCGAACTGTCGACGCACCTGCAGGGCCAGCTCGTCGCCGTTCATCCGGCCTATGACAGCCAGTTCGATGGCTTTGCCCCGCCCGCAGTTCACAACAATCCGAAGGCGCGCCAGAAATGGGCGGTCGAGCAGGTCAAGCTGGCTGCCAAGGCGTCAGCCCATCTCGGGCTGAAGGCGTCGGTCGGCTTTACCGGTGCGCTCGCCTTTCCCTATCTCTATCCGTGGCCGCAGCGGCCGGCTGGCCTGATCGAGGAGGCGTTCGCCGAACTCGGCCGGCGCTGGAAGCCGATCCTCGACGTCTACGAGGATGCCGGCTGCGATCTCGGCTTCGAAATCCATCCGGGCGAAGACGTATTCGACGGCGCCACCTTCGAGATGTTCCTCGACGCCGTCGGCGGCCACAAGCGCTGCACGATCAACTACGATCCCTCGCACTTCGTGTTGCAGCAACTCGACTACCTTGCCTTCATCGACATCTATCACGAGCGGATTTCCGCCTTTCACGTCAAGGATGCCGAATTCAATCCGACTGGGCGCCAGGGCGTATATTCGGGCTACCAGTCCTGGATGAACCGCGCCGGTCGCTTCCGTTCGCTCGGCGACGGGCAGGTCGACTTCTCCGGCATTTTCTCCAAGCTCGCCCAATACGGCTACGACCGCTGGGCCGTGATTGAATGGGAGTGCTGTCTCAAGCATCCCGAAGACGGCGCAGCCGAAGGTGCACCGTTCATCAAGAAACACATCATCCGGGTCACCGAAAGAGCGTTCGACGACTTTGCCGGCGGCAAGACCGACCGGAAGGCGCTGCGCAAGGTGATGGGAATCGAGGGGTAGGGGAATAGGGGAATAGGGCAGTACGGCAGTAGGCAAAGGGGGACCAGGACGTCAGCCGGGCGCTTCTCCAGACATACTGCCTTATTGCCCTACTGCCCTGCCGGACAAAAAAGGGCCGAACGCGGGAGAAATGACGAATGGTCAGCAGCAGACAGGTGGATTCCGGACAGGGACCAATCCGTTATGGCATGGTCGGTGGCGGCCAGGGTGCCTTCATCGGCGCCGTCCACCGCATCGCCGCCCGCCTCGACGGCCATTTCAAACTGGTCGCCGGCGCGCTTTCCTCCGAGGCGGAGCGCGCCCGCGCCTCTGCAGCCGAACTCGGACTGGCGCCCGACCGCAGCTATGCTTCGTTCGCCGAGATGGCCAAGGCCGAAGCGCGGCGCGACGACGGCATCGAAGCCGTGGCGATCGTCACGCCCAACCACGTGCACTATGCCGCGGCGAAAACGTTCCTCGATGCCGGCATCCACGTCATCTGCGACAAGCCGCTGACGTCCAACCTCGCCGACGCGAAGAAGCTTGCCGCCGCGGTCGCCCGTTCGGGAAAGCTGTTCGTGCTGACCCACAACTATACCGGCTACCCGATGATCCGTCAGGCGCGCGAGATGGTGTCAAGCGGGGCGCTCGGCAAGATCAGGCTGGTGCAGGCCGAATATGTCCAGGACTGGTTGACGACACGGCTCGAGGAGACCGGGCAAAAACAGGCCGCGTGGCGCACCGATCCGGCGCGCTCCGGCGCCGGCGGCGCCAGCGGCGACATCGGAACCCATGCCTATAACCTTGCCCGCTTCGTCACCGGCCTGCCGCTCGACAGCCTCGCGGCCGATCTCGACACATTCGTGCCGGGCCGCCGCCTCGACGACAACACCCATGTCCTGTTGCGCTTTGCCGGCGGCGCCAAGGGCATGTTGTGGGCAAGCCAGGTGGCGCCGGGCAATGAAAACGGATTGAAGCTGCGCGTCTATGGCGACAAGGGCGGGCTGGAATGGGCCCAGGAGAACCCCAACCAGTTGTGGTTTACCCCGTTTGGCGAGCCGAAGCGGCTGATCACGCGGGCAGGGGCCGGCGCCGGGCCGGCGGCGGCTCGCGTAACCCGCATCCCGTCCGGCCATCCCGAAGGCTACCTCGAAGGCTTTGCGACGATCTATTCGGAAGCGGCCCAGGCCATCCGCGCGGCGCGCCGCAAGGGGGCCAAGCCGCCGAAGGACGTGCTGTATCCGACGGTCGCCGACGGCGTCGAGGGGGTAGCGTTCGTCGAAGCCTGCGTCAAATCGTCGAAAAAGAACGGCGCCTGGACGAAGCTGGCAATTTGAACCGGCGCGCGTTGCCGCCGAATAGATTTGAGCTGGGAGTTCGGCGATGAAGATCGCCATGAGCATGTTCCTGTGGACGACATCGGTCACGCCGGAACACGAAGCACTGTTGCAGGATATCCGCGCCACCGGGTTCGATGGCGTCGAGATCCCGGTTTTTGAAGGCAAGCCGGCGGATTACGGGCGCATCGGCCAGATGCTCGACCGTATCGGGCTGGCGCGCACGGCCATCTCGGCGATCGGCGATCCCGCCAAGCATCTGGTCTCGGTCGATGCCGCCGAGCGCGCCGCCGGCATTGCCCACATGCGCTGGGCGACCGACTGCGCCGCGGCGCTCGGCGCGCCGCTTTTGGCCGGACCGCTGCACTCGACGCTCGGCCATTTCTCCGGATCGGGACCGACGCGCGAGGAACTGGAGCGATCCGTCGAAGTGCAACGCACGATCGGCGAATACGCCGCGAAACACGGCGTGACCGTCGCGCTCGAGGCGGTCAACCGCTTCGAATGCTACCTCGTCAACACCATGGACGCGCTGTGCGCCCATGTCGACGCGATCGGCCATGCCAGCATCAAGCCGATGTACGATACCTTTCACGCTAACATCGAGGAAACCGATCCGGTAGCGGCGTTTGCCAGGAACGCGCGCAACATCGCCTACGTCCATATTTCGGAAAACGATCGCGGCGTTCCCGGGCGCGGTCACATTGCCTGGGACAAGACATTCGCCGCGATCCGGGCGAGTGGCTATGATGGCTGGCTGACCATCGAATCCTTCGGCCGCGCCCTTAAGGATCTCGCCGCCGCGACGAGGGTGTGGCGCGATTTCGCCGAAAGCCCGCAGGCGGTATACCGCGAGGGATATCGGCATATTCGCGCGCATCTCGACGCGTAGCCTGGTCGCGCCATTCTTGCGTGCGAGAGGGAGTTCGGCCGCCCCGGGGCGGTGATCGCTATGTCCGCGCCAAGCCCCTGCGCGCGAGTTCGGCGTCGGACCGCACCAACCAGTCCTGATTCTTGAGGAACCAGTCGATCGTCTCGGCAATTCCCGTTTCGAAATCATGGTTTGGCGACCAGCCGAGCTGTTTGCGCGCCTTCGAAGCGTCGACCGCATAGCGCAAGTCATGGCCGGGACGATCGGCGACGAAGGTGATTGCTTCCGCGTGCGGCCGGCCGTCGGCACGCGGTCGGACGCGGTCGAGCACTCGGCAAATGGCGCGGGCAACCTCGATATTGGGCAGTTCCGCTCCCCCGCCGAAATTGTATCGTTCGCCCGGCTGGCCCGCGTCGGCGGCCAGACGCAGTCCTTCCACGTGGTCCTCGACATACAGCCAGTCTCGAACATTGGCTCCGCGGCCGTAAAGCGGTATCGGCAGATCGGAAAGGGCGTTGCGCAAGATTGTCGGAAGCAGCTTTTCAGGATGCTGCCACGGGCCGTAATTGTTCGAGCAATTCGTGACTATGACCGGCAAGCCGTAGGTCGCGTGCCATGCCCGCGTTAGGTGATCGGCAGCGGCTTTCGACGCGGCATAAGGCGAGTTGGGCGCATAGTGCGAATCTTCGCTGAATTCGCCCCGCTCGCCCAGCGTTCCGTAAACTTCATCGGTCGACGCCTGGACTAGCCGAAACGCCGACCGTCGCGCGCCGGCGAGCGAATCCCAATGAGTGAGTGCATTTTCGAGCACGACATGGGCGCCGACGATGTTGGTCGTGATGAAGACGGCCGAGTTCTCGATCGAGCGGTCGACGTGGCTCTCGGCCGCGAGATGGAACACCCGGTCCGGATCGAAAGACCGGAAAGCGTCTGCCACCATTTGCCGGTCGGCGACGTCGACGCGAGCGAAGCGATAGGCAGGCGAGCGGGCGGCTTCGGCCACCCTTTCGAGGCGACCGGCATACGTGAGCTTGTCGAGGTTGAGCACACGGTGGCCCGCCCGGATCAGACGGCGAACTAGCGCCGAGCCGATGAAACCGGCCCCTCCGGTAACCATCACCCGCATGGCGGTCTCCGGGTTGCCCATAGGAGCGTCTCAATTGTTGGCGGAGGATGCGAGGGCCGCCGAAATGCGGATGCCTCGTCCCGATCGGGCGCGAACTTAATGGAGTGTGGTGTGCTGTCAAACCGGAGTGGGGCGCATGATCTTGCTTTTTGGCGCGGCCTCGACCAATCAAAGCTCATGGTTCGCCGAGGGCCATCCGGAGTTTCTTCCGGATGAGGAGCTGATGCGGCTGCGGCGTGATCGAGCCCGGCGAGGAGAATTACCCCATGAGGCAAACCTGGCGCTGGTTCGGTCCGCACGACCTGGTGTCGGTCGACGACATGCTGCAGGCCGGGGTCGAGGGCGTCGTCACGGCGCTTCATCATGTCCGGGCAGGCCAGGTGTGGACGCCGGCGGAAATCGCCCGGCGCCAGGGCGAAATCGCCGTCATGAAGGACGGTTCCCCCTCCGCACTGAGCTGGGAGGTGGTCGAAAGCCTGCCGGTTTCCGAGGATATCAAGAAGCAAAAGGGCGACTGGCGCGCCCATGTCGCCAACTACAAGGAAAGCCTGCGCAATCTCGCTTCGGCCGGCATCGAGGTCGTCTGCTACAACTTCATGCCGGTGCTCGACTGGACGCGCACCGACCTTGCCTGGCGCCTGCCTAACGGCGCGACCTGCATGCGCTTCGACTATGTCGATTTCGCTGCTTTCGACATTTTCATCTTGCAACGCAGGAACGCCGCCGCCGATTTTCCCGACGAGATCAGCGAACAGGCGCGCATCCGCCACTCATGCATGTCGCAAACCGAGCAACGCGAGTTGGCCAAAAACGTTGCCTTCGGCTTGCCCGGTGCCGCCGACAATCTGACGCTGGAAGACGTGCGCCAGCACCTTCTTGAATACGATGCGATTTCAGCCGAGCAGCTGCGGGCCCATTTCATCGATTTTCTGAGCGAAGTCGCTCCGGTTGCCGAGGAAGTCGGCATTCGCATGGGCTGCCACCCCGACGATCCGCCCTTCGACCTGCTCGGCCTGCCGCGGATCATGTCGAACGAGGCCGATTTCAACGCTGTTCTCGACGCCGTCGACACGCCGGCAAACGGCATCACGCTGTGCACCGGCTCGCTTGGCGCGCGCCCCGACAACGACCTGCCGGGGATGATGGAGCGGCTCGGCGCCCGCGTCCACTTCCTGCATCTGCGCAACGTCAAGCGCGAAAGCGGCAATCTCCGTGGCTCGTTCTTCGAGGCCGGTCATCTTGCCGGCGATACCGACATGGTCGCGGTCATTGCGGCTGTATTGCGCGAAGAAAAACGCCGCCGCAACGCCGGCCGCGCTGATCATTCGATTCCGATGCGGCCGGATCACGGCCAGGATATTCTCGACGATCTGGCCCGCAAGGCCCAGCCCGGCTATCCGGCGATCGGCCGACTGAAGGGCCTGGCCGAACTGCGAGGGGTCATGACGGCGCTGGCGCATCCGGCGGCGCGTGAGGCGCCATGAATTCGCGCCGTCAATCCTGTCCGCAGCGCACGTAGACCAGTTCGCAGATATTGCCGTGTTCGTAGACCCAGGCCTGTTTGTCCTTGAGGAAGAAGCGGCGGTCGGGCGGGCAGGCGACGGGATCGAGATCCTCGATGTCGATCATCACCTCCTCCATCATCCGTGCATAGGCGTCGGCTTCGCGCGCGTCCGCAACGCGGGGTCCCGTGGTCGCATGGTGGAGGCCATCATTTTTGACGATGTGCATCGTTGCGTACTCCGTACGAATCGCCCGATCGATGGCCCAATTCTTGACGTGATCGGTAACGACATGGTTAACGCCGCGCGACGACGCAAAAAAGGCCGCTCCCGCGCCAACGCAGAAGCGGCCTTGCATTCCCATTGACCCAAGGGGCGTGAACGGGCCTCAAGGAGATGCGCTTGCGGCATTTTGCCGGCGCATGGCGGCGCCGGCCATTCGGGATCGTGCGGTAAGCCGAACCCCTGCCTCGCCAATCGATATGGCTTTGATCGCAAACGGTTTCTGTGCCGGTTCGCACAAACCGGGCGGCGGCGATTTGCTGCTCTACAGCAAAGTCGATCGCCCGCGGATCGCGCCTCACTGGCGCGCTCGTGATCCGAATTCCCTTAAATCCGTCGGCTTTTGCGTGTCAAACGTCTCGCCGCCGCTGCGACGGATTGCTTGATCCTCTGCATCGCGGCCGCGGAGAGCCCATCTTGCTGAAATCCTTTTTCCCCCGCCCAGCGCTCTTTTTTGCGTCCTTCCTGGCATGGTGCGCAATTGCAATGGGCGGCTGGTATTTCGGCCTCGAGCAGGCCGGCGGGATCATCGGGCTAAAGCCGCTCGAGGGCGCCGGTGAGCTCGGGACGGTTTATTTCTTCTTCACGCCGGACATGCTCTGGTTCTACATCTATTATGTGGCGGCCATCCTGCTGTTCGCGCTGTTCTGGTTCCGCTTCTCGCCCCATCCTTGGCAGCGCTGGTCGATCCTCGGTACGGCATTCATCGTCTTTTCGGTCGCGTTTTCGGTGCAGACGAGCGTTGCCATCAACAACTGGCGCGGCGGCTTCTTCGATCTCATTCAGCAGGCGCTGACCGGAGATACCAAGGGGACCATCACTTCGGCTCAGATCTTTGCCGGGCTTTTCGATTTCACTACGATTGCGTTCGTCTACATTGCCGTTCTGGTGCTCAACCGCTTCATCGTCAGCCACTACATCTTCCGCTGGCGCACCGCGATGACCGATTTTTACACCGAGAACTGGCGAAAATTGCGCAAGGTCGAAGGCGCCTCGCAACGCGTGCAGGAAGACACGATGCGATTTGCCGAAACTGTGGAATCGCTTGGCGTCAGCGCACTCGATTCGGTTCTGACGCTGATCGCGTTCATGCCGATCCTTGCCCGTCTTGGCGAGCAGGTCGTGGCGCTGCCGATCGTCGGCGTCATTCCCTATCCGCTGGTTTTCGCCGCCATCGCTTGGTCAGTTTTCGGCACCGCGGTATTGATGCTCGCCGGCATCAAGTTGCCCGGGCTCTACTTCAAGAACCAGAAGGTCGAAGCCGCCTATCGCAAGGAATTGGTCTACGGCGAGGACCGTACCGATCGGGCCGCCCCGCCGACCTTGTATCAGCTGTTCGGCGAGGTGCGGAAAAACTATTTCAACCTGTATTTGAACTACCTGTATTTCAATGTCGCTCGCTATTTTTATCTGCAGACCGATAATGTGTTCGGCATCCTCCTGCTGGTTCCGACTTTCGCCGCCGGCGCCGTCACCTTCGGCTTTTTCCAGCAGACGCTGGCCGCCTTCAATCAGGTGTCGAATTCGTTCCAGTATCTGGTCAATTCATGGTCGACGATCGTCGAGTTGATGTCGATCCACAAGCGCTTGCGCGCATTCGAGTCGGCAATCGACAATTTGCCGCTCGACAAGATCGAGGCGGAGGCTATTCAACCCGCCGTTGCCGAGTGGTGCAAATCGGGGTTCGGCAGGGGACGCCAATGGCGCTGCTCATACTTGGCCTGGTCTGTTTCTCGGAATCCATTCGGTGCGCATGATGGTGCCGCAGTGGCGACCTGGCGCGCATGACCGCCCTCGGCGAGGGGCCGTGGAAAGGCATCTATTCGCTGGTCTCGCTCGTCGGCCTTGTCCTCATCGTCTGGGGTTATATTCAGGCCCGGCCGCTGGCGCCGGTTCTCTATGTCACGCCGTTCTTTCTGGTTTACGTCACCATCGTGCTGATGGCGCTCGTCCTTCATCTCGATGATGGTTGCCAACCTCAAGCCGGGAAAGCTGAGGCCGCTGCTCAAGCACCCCTTCCTGTTGGCGGTAAAATTGTGGGCGTTCGCTCATCTGCTGGTCAATGGCGATCTCGCTTCAGTGGTCCTCTTCGGCAGTTTCCTTGGTCTGGGCGGCGGCAAACCGCGTTGCCGTGGCGCGCCGCCCGGATCCGCTGCCCGCGGCGGGGCCGACAAGCAATGACGCAATCGCTATCGTTTCCGGCCTGGTCATCTGGGCGCTGTTCATCTGGAAAGCGCATGAATGGATCGCCGGGGTGCCGGTGCCGATCGGCTGAGGGAATTCCAGTTCCGGAATTGCGATGAATTGGTCCAGGCAATTGTATCGGCGGAGCGGTCTGCAACGTTAGCAATTGCATTGACCGCCGCCATTCCCTAAAACCGCGCTGGCAAACGCCGTTTGGCCCCGGAAGCGACTGCGCAAACCCGCCAATGGAAACAAGCATGTCCGATGACAGCTTCATCCGCGAGGTTGACGATGAACTTCGTCAGGATCGTCTCAAGTCGATCTGGGCCCGTTTCGGCAATCTGCTGATCGGCCTTGCCGTCCTGGTCGTGCTGGCGACCGCGGGCTGGCGCGGCTGGAATTATTGGCAGGATACGCGCGCCGCTCGCTCCGGCGATGCCTTCCTTTCGGCCATCGACGCTTCGATCAAGGGCAATCAGGACGATTCGATCGCTCAGCTCGAGGCTTTGGAAAAATCCGGTTCCGGCGAATATCCGGCGCTTTGCCCGCTTGCGGCTCGCCGGCGAATACGCCACGCGCGGCGATGCCGAAAAGGCGCTGGCGCTGTTCGAAGCGGTCGCTGCAGATACCTCCATCGACGAGCCGCTGCGCTCCATGGCCCGATTGCGCGCCGGCTTGATCGCGGTTGACCGCGAGAGCTACGAACAGGTCAAGGCGCGGCTCGAGCCGCTCGCCGCCGCCGGCAATCCTTATCGCCATCTTGCCCGCGAGGCGCTCGGCCTTTCTGCCTGGAAGGCCGGCGCCACCGAGGAGGCGGCCCACTGGTTCACGGAAGTCGCCAACGATGCCGGCGCAACGAGCACGATCCGCAATCGCGTCAATGTCATGCTCGAATTGTTGGCGGGCAAGGGCGTCAAGGTTACCGGCTGAGCCGGCCGGGCGCAGTCCATGGTCCTAAAGGTAGCGATCGTCGGCCGGCCCAATGTCGGCAAATCGACACTGTTCAATCGGCTGGTCGGCAAGCGGCTTGCGCTCGTCGACGACACTCCTGGGGTGACCCGCGACCGCCGCCACGGCCAGGCCCGGCTCGGCCATCTGCAATTTGAGGCGATCGACACGGCCGGTCTCGAAACGGCCGCCGGCGAAAGGCTGGCGGGCCGCATGCGCGCCCAAACCGAGCAGGCAATCTCAGCCGCCGATCTTTGCCTGTTCCTGATCGATGCGCGCGCCGGGGTGACGCCGGCCGACGAGGAGATCGCCGGCCTCGTGCGCCGCATCGGCAAGCCATGCGTGCTCATCGCCAACAAAGTCGAAGGCAAGGCGGCGATGCGGGCCTGCTCGATGCATTCCGCCTCGGCTTCGGCCAGCCGATTCCGCTTTCGGCCGAACATGGAAGCGGCCTGTCCGATCTGCTCGACGCCATCGTTGCCGCCGCCGGATCGTGCCGTTGCCGACGAAGAGCGAGGTGATGAAGAAGAAGAGAAGAAACGGACGAAGACGTCGCGCCCGACCGGCCGGTCGCAATCGCCATCATCGGCAGGCCGAATGTCGGCAAATCGACGCTGGTCAACCGCCTGATCGGCGACGATCGCCTGCTGGTCGGGCCGGAAGCCGGCATCACCCGCGACGCCATCGCCGTCGACTGCGTCCTGGCGCGGCCGCACATCCGCCTTGTCGATACGGCCGGGCTGCGGCGCCGTGCCAGGGTCGACGAAAAACTGGAAAAGCTGTCGGTCGCCGACGCCATCCGCGCCATGCAATATGCCGAGGTCGCCATCGTCGTTTTCGACGCGCTTTCGGCGTTCGAGAAGCAGGATTTGCAGATTGCCGACCTGGTGATTCGCGAAGGCCGCGCGCCGGTCATCGCCCTCAACAAGTGGGATCTGCGTCGAAGACCCGGCGGCCGCGCTGCGCCAGGCAAACGAAACCGCCCGCCGGCTGCTGCCTCAAGTAAAGGGGTTGCGCGTCGTCCCGGTTTCGGGTCGCACCGGCGAGGGCATCGACCGCCTGATGCGCGCGGTGTTCGAAGCCTATGCCGCCTGGAACAAGCGGGTCGCCACGGCGAAACTGAACCGCTGGCTCGAGACGATGATCGCCGATCATCCGCCGCCGGCGGTCTCGGGACGTCGCATTCGCATCAAGTATGTCACCCAGATCAAGACCCGGCCGCCGACATTCGTCGCTGCTTGCAGCCGGCCCGAGGCGTTGCCCGAAGCCTATGTGCGCTATCTGGTCAACGGTTTGAGCGCGACCTTCGGACTGGATGCCACTCCGGTGCGACTGTTGTTGCGCAAGGGCGAAAATCCTTATGCCGGGCGCGCCCGAAGAGGCTGATATCGCGTAATTCCCTGAGGCCCGGTTGGCGCTGGCCCCAAGCCAAAAAGTCAAGCGTTCCAATACTTTCCACGCTTTCGTCGGAATGCCGCCGTTTTTGACAGGCAAATCTCGTCGGCAGGCGGGCAAATGGCGGAACAAGGCAACACAAGCGCGGTTAACTCCCTATCAAGGTTAACCCGGCATGATCCGACGATAACACCGCAGCGGTTCAATCTGCCGGGGAGAGGGGTATTGCGTCGATTTGTGCAACTGCCGCGCTGGGCCCCACATTGGGCGCTTGGCCCGCTGCGCCGCACTGCCCAGGCAGGACTTGCCGCTGCCGCACTTTTCGTCGCCTATCCGACCCTGATTTCGTATCAGGACATTGCCCAGTTAAGCGGCCTCAATCTCGCCAATCGCTGGCTGGCGCACATTCCCGAAGGCCCGGGCTCCAGCGAATTTACCGCCGACGCGGTCGCAGCCGTTGTCCAGGACCCGATCCGTACCGGCTCGGTCGGCTCGCCCGCCATTGATCGCTCGATCGCCCGCTCGCGGATCACTACCGATATCGCCGAGCCGGATCTGGCCCAACGCATCAAACGCGACGGTATGGGTGACCGCGTGGTATCGTCGCGGATCGCTCGCCCACCCGCCTATTTCTCCGCCGGTTCCGTTGTCGAGCGCCACAGCTGGGCCGAACCGCTCAATCTCGATTCCCGCACCGAGCTGGCGTTTGTCCAGGCGCTGCCGTTCGACCAGGCCTTTGCCGTCGCGGCAGCCTTCCACCGCAAGAATGACAGCCGCTTCGAAACGCCGAAGGATCTTCCGGTGGTCGTCGCCAGCCTCATCGATGAATCGGCGCCGAACCTGATGGCTTACGGCCAGGGTGAGGAGACCATTCGCTCGCCCTTCGCCTCGCTCCTCGACGAAGAACAGCCGATCAACCTTATCCCCAAGCTCCAGCCAGACGACCACGATTGGGCCGACAATCCGCTGCCAGCTTCCGTGCTGTCGGAGACGGAACAGAATTGCCTGACCGCGGGCGTCTATTTTGAAGCGCGCGGCGAGCCGGCGCGCGGTCAGGCGGCCGTGGCCCAGGTCATCCTCAACCGCGTCAAGAGCCCCGACTATCCGAATTCGATTTGCGGCGTCGTCTATCAGAACAAGGACTGGCGCAATCGCTGCCAGTTCTCGTTTGCCTGCGACGGTATCAAGGAACGCGTCAGGGATCCCGAGCATTGGGCGCTGGCTGCGTCAATGTCGCGCGAATCGACGGAAGGCCGCATATGGCTGGCCGAAGTCGGCTCCTCAACCAACTATCATGCCAATTATGTCCAGCCGCGATGGGCGCATTCCATGAAGAAGGTGGCCCAGATTGGGCTGCACATTTTCTACAAGACCTTTGGCGGTGCCTGGAACTCATCGCGCACAATCCCCGGGGCGGCGCGTTGACGCATGTCGGGCGGTCAACAATAACATAGTGTTTTCAATATCTTGGCAATGCAGACCGGTTCTTGACTCGGCGCTGCAGCAAAACTATGTTGCGCCCGGTTTCGACGCGCGTCGGGGCTGTTTTCCGCTGAAGCTGGGAAGGATTGGGCCATGCCGGCCGATCCGCGCAAGGCGCAGCGCTCGACGGGGACGCCGGAGCCTTCCGACGCCGAGCTGGAATCCGCGTTGCACCGTCTGGACGAGCGTCTGGAGCGGCACCGGAAAGCGGCAGCAGAGCCGGCGCGCGGCCCGACGGCGGGCTATTCGGCGGCAATGAAGCTGTCGTCGGAATTTCTGGCGTCTATCCTGGTTGGCGCATTGATCGGCTGGGGAATAGATCGGCTTTTGGGGATTACTCCCTGGGGAATGATCGTTTTCGTCCTGCTCGGCTTTTGTGCCGGCGTGTTGACGGTGGTGCGTTCGGCCGGGCGAATGACCAAACCGGACGAGGATGGGAAATAGAGTATTCGATTGGGCGGTGGCGGGCCGCCGAAGAGATGATGCCTTCCGCCGAAGATTTTGGGGAATCCAGTTGGCGAACGATCCGATCCACCAGTTTCATCTGAACAAGATCATTCCGCTCGACTTCAACGGCGTCGACGTATCCTTCACCAATTCCTCCCTGTTCATGGTCGCTAATGTCGCACTCACCGCCGGCTTTTTGATCTGGGCGACGCGCGAGGCGAGCCTGGTGCCCTCGCGTGTGCAGTCGGTCGCCGAGATGGCCTACGAATTCATCGCCGACATGCTGCGCGACGCCGCCGGTTCGCAGGCCATGCGGTTCTTTCCGCTGGTGTTTTCGCTGTTCCTCTTCATCCTGGTGTCCAACACCTTCGGCATGTTTCCGTATTTCTTCACGGTCACCAGCCACCTCGTCATCACCGGGGCGCTGGCGCTGCTGGTGTTCGTCACCGTGCTGGTCGTCGGCTTCCTCAAGAACGGCGTCGGCTTCCTGAAGTTGTTCGTGCCGTCGGGCGTGCCGGTCGTGCTGCTGCCGCTGGTCGTTGCCATCGAGGTAATCTCGTTCCTGGCACGGCCGATCAGTCACTCCGTGCGTCTGTTCGCCAACATGCTGGCCGGCCACATCACCCTCAAGGTCTTTGCCGGCTTTGTCGTTTCGCTCAGCGCCTTCGGCGCGGTCGGCTGGCTCGGCTCGATCCTGCCGCTGGCCATGACCATCGGGCTCACCGCGCTCGAATTCCTTGTCGCCTTCCTGCAGGCCTATGTTTTCGCGATGCTGACCTGCATGTATCTGAACGACGCACTGCATCCCGGCGGCCACTAGGCTTCGGCGCGGCGCGGTAATCCCTTCAATCCCATCCGGTTTCAAAGGAGCAAAATATGGAAGCGGACGCAGCAAAACTCATCGGCGCCGGCCTCGCGGCGATCGGCACTGGCGCCGCCGGCATCGGCGTCGGCAATCTGTTCGGCCAGTTCCTGCAGGGCGCATTGCGCAATCCCTCGGCTGCCGACGGCCAGTTCGGCCGTCTGATCTTCGGCTTTGCGGTGACCGAGGCGCTCGGCATTTTTGCGCTGCTCGTCGCGCTGCTGCTGCTTTTTGCCGTCTAGTTCACTCAGGCACGGCGAACGGCCATGCTGAGCACGGCAATGCGGAAACCGCAAATGACCGCCGCCACAATGATCTTCGGCGTCGCCTGTGCCGTAGTGGCAGGCGCCGCCGCCCTTGCGGCCGAGCCGGCGGGCGCCGAACACGGCGCCAAGGTCGCGTTTCCGCCCTTCGATCCGAGCAATTTCGCCTCGCAACTGCTGTGGCTGGCGTTGACGTTCGGCGCCTTCTACCTGCTCATGGGCCGGGTCATCATTCCGCGCATTGCCGGCATCCTCGAGGTCCGGCGAGATCGCATCAGCCGCGATCTCGACGAGGCGCAGCGCCTCAAGGACGAATCCGACGCGGCGCTGGCGGCCTACGAGCATGAACTGGCCGAAGCGCGCGCCAGCGCCCAGCAGATTGTCAACAAGACCAACGAAAGCATGCGGGCCGAGGCGGGGGAAGAACGCGCAAAACTGGAGGCCAAGCTCGCCGTCCAACTCGGACAGGCCGAGGAGCGCATCGCCGCCATCCGAAACAGGGCGCTGGGCGAAGTCGACCGTATCGCCAGCGAAACGGTCGGCACGATCGTGCACGAACTCGTCGGCATCGACGCCGGACAGGGCGAAATCGCCAATGCGGTCGCCGCCATCCGGGGGAAATAGACCATGGCATTCGACAACACCTTCTGGGCGTTGGTCGCCCTGATCGTATTCTTCGCTATCGTCATCCGCTACAAGTTGCCGAGGCGCGTTTCCGAAAACCTGAACGGGCGGGCCGTGCGCATCCGCGCCGAACTCGACGAGGCCCGGCGCCTGCGCGAGGAAGCCCAGGTGCTGCTGGCCGAATACCAGCGCAAGCGCCGCGCCGCTGAGCAGGAAGCAACCGAAATCGTTGCCGCCGCCAAGCACGAGGCCGAACAGCTTGCCGCCGATTCGGCACGCAAGATGGAAGAGTTCATCGCGCGGCGCACCGCCATGGCCGAACAGAAAATCGCCCAGGCCGAAGCCCAGGCGCTTGCTGACGTCAAAGCCAGTGCCGTCGATGTCGCCGTTGCCGCCGCCGAGCGCATCGTCGCCGGCAAATTGACCGGCACTCAGGCCGACCAGCTGGTGGACAACAGCATTGCCGAGATCCGCCGGCGCCTGAACTGACGCCGCAGATCGGCGGCTTCAGTTTCCTGCCTGAAAAAACGCCGCGACCGGGGCGAAGCTGCGCCGGTGCAATTCGCACGGTCCGAGCCGGACTAGCGCTTCACTGTGGCCGGCCGTGGCATAGCCGACATGGGCGGAAAAGCCGTAGCCGGGATAGTGGCGGCACGCCGTGGCCATGAGCCGGTCGCGCGCCACCTTGGCGACGATCGAGGCAGCGGCAATCGACAGGCAAATCGCGTCGCCATCGATGATCGCCTGCGTCGGGTGCCCGACTTGCGGCGGAATGTCGCGACCGTCGACCAGGATCGCAGCCGGGCGCATCGACAGTGCCGCCACCGCCCGCGCCATAGCCGAAAGGGTTGCCGCGCGGATGTTGTCGCGGTCAATTTCGTCGCGCGGCGCCGCCGCCCAGGCCACCGTCGCGGTGGCGACCAGCGCCAGGAAAAGTTCCTCGCGCCGCTCGGCCGAAAGCTTCTTGGAATCGTCGAGGCCGGGCGGAATCCGCTTCGGATCGAGAATCACTGCCGCAGCCACCACCGGTCCGGCAAGCGGCCCGCGGCCGGCCTCGTCAACGCCAGCGACCGGACCGATGCCGCGCCGCAACAGCCGCCGCTCGTAGGCAAATCCCGGAGGTTTGCGCGAAGAAGACAGAGAATCGGCGCCGGAGCGGGGGGACATGCGGCGAGCATCTGCCCGGCGCCGATTCTCTTCAAGCCCCCTCGCGGACGAATGGCGGCGAACCGCGAGGGGCTAGGGCAATTCCAGGAAAAGTGGAAACCACTTTTCCGTCCGGAATTGCGACGGAACAATCGCGGGAACGGGCGGCGTTCCCGGGAGGCAAGCCGGCTCAAAACAGGGCGAGCTGGCGTTCGGCCGCGCCGGGCGGCACGAAGGAATGGGTATCGAGCGGGCGCCGGCGCTGCCGGAACCCGAGCCGCTTGGCGGCGATTTCGAAACGCCGCGCGATCTGCCAGGCATAGGGCCCGACGCCGCGCATGCGCGATCCGAATTCGGCATCGTAATCCTTGCCGCCGCGCATCGAGCGGATCAGGTTCATGACGTGGCGGTAGCGGTCGGGAAAGTTGCGCAGCAGCCAGTCGCGGAACAGCGGGCTCACCTCCAGCGGCAGGCGCAGCAGGATGAAGCCGGCTTCCTCGGCGCCGGCGGCGCGGGCCGAATCGAGGATGCGCTCGATCTCGTGGTCGGTCAGCGCCGGGATCACCGGCGCCACCATCACCGACACCGGGATGCCGGCCTCGGCGAGGCCATTGATCGCCTTCAGCCGCAATCCCGGCGTCGCCGCGCGCGGCTCCATGGCGCGGGCAAGCTTGCGGTCGAGCGTCGTCACCGACAGCGCCACCTTGGCGAGCCCCTTGGCCGCCATGCGCGACAGGATGTCGACATCGCGCAGGATCAACGCCGATTTGGTGACGATGCCGACCGGATGGCTGCGCCGCCTCCAGCACCTCGAGAATGGAGCGCATCACGCGCCAGTCTTTTTCGATCGGCTGGTAGGGATCGGTGTTGGTGCCGATGGCGATCGTCGCCGGCTTGTAGCCGGGCTTGGACAGTTCGCGTTCGAGCAATTTCGCCGCATCCGGCTTGGCGAACAGTTTCGATTCGAAATCCAGCCCAGGCGAAAGACCGAGATAGGCGTGGGTCGGCCGCGCAAAGCAGTAGATGCAGCCATGCTCGCAGCCGCGATAGGGGTTGATCGAGCGGTCGAAAGAAATGTCGGGCGATTCGTTGCGGGTGATGATCGTGCGCGGCCGCTCGACCTGCACTTCGGTGGCAAACGGCGGCAGTTCCTCGATCGTCTGCCAGCCGTCGTCGAAGACGTGGCGGCTCACCGGCTCGAACCGGCCCGACGGATTGACGCCGGCGCCACGCCCGCGCCGACGATCTTCGTCGGCGATCGGGTTCATGCCGCCGGTGCGGCGAACAAGCGCCGAGCCGGCGACGAAGGCGCGATGATCGCGCGCCGCGCGCGGCGAAGATTCGGAGTGGATATTGAGTTCGGCGATGTTCATGGTCGGATTTTCAAGGGCGTTTCGACGGGCGCCGATTCGTTCTCGGCTGAAATAATTCCTAGCAGCATGTAGGGAACAAAGCAAGAACAAAGTTGCGATGCGTTGGCCGAGCGAACTCCGCGGTCGCGCCACTCTCCGCCGTCACCCCGGTTGCCATGCAACAGTAACTGGCTCTCACGACAGGTTAGGGAGTCGCGCCTGACGGATGCCAATGGACCCCGGTTTGCATGGCAACCGGGGTGACGCCGAGCAAGGGGAGGCGTCGTGCAAGCATGCCTCATCGTCCGCGCGGCACGGATGCCCGCGGCCATGAGAAAGAGCGAATGCGCAAACCGCAGGGCGACGCATGCCGAGAGGCTTGGCTACTGTGTGCGGCCCTCGCCGCCCTGCGCGGAGATTTGATGTCCCATCCGAACTTCTCAGGCACACTGTCCTGGATGGGCCTCTTGGATGACGCCCCCGGCCGTTGTCCCTTCGCACTTCCACGCAGGAGGGCGAAAGTCCGTGTCGAACCGGGGAGCCTTCCGTAAGTCGCCCACACATTCCCACCAAAGGGCTATGGACGCGACCGCTCCGCCGCTGCCGCCCTCCGTCCGCTGGCGATCGTCCGGCGTTTGCTTGGGCGGCAGTGGGGCGATGATACGGGAGCGTGGGGAGGCGGGGACAGATTTTTTCGAGCGAATTGCGAATAGCGAGTAGTTGGAAGGGGTTGGCGGAACGGGCAGAACGGGGCTGTCCTCGCCTCCCCACTCGGGTCGCGCGCATGCGCGCCCAAGTTGAAGGTGACGTGTATGTCGCGCCTGACGCTACCCCTTCGATCGCTTCAAATGCTCGTCGAGGCGCGGCAGGATTTCGACGAAATTGCATGGCATGTGGCGGTAATCGAGCTGGGCGGCGAGGATGCCGTCCCAGGCATCGCGGCAGGCGCCGGGCGAGCCGGGCAGGCAGAAGATGTAGGTTGCGCCCGCCACCCCGGCGGTCGCCCGCGACTGGATGGTCGAAGTGCCGATCTTGGCGTAGCTCAGCTGGTGGAAGATCTGCGAAAAGCCGTCCATGCGCTTTTCAAACAGCGGCTCCAGCGCTTCCGGCGTAACGTCGCGGCCGGTAAAGCCGGTGCCGCCGGTGGTGATGACGACATCGACCGCGTCATCGGCGATAAAGGCGCGAACCTGCTTGCGGATATCTGTTTGATCTCGTCCTTGACGATGGCGCGCCCGGCGAGGCGATGGCCGGCCGCTTCGACACGTTCGGCCAGTGTCGCGCCCGATTTGTCGTCGTCCAGCGTTCGCTTGTCGGAAACGGTGACGACCGCAATTCCGAGCGCAATAAACGGTCGTGAAGTGTCGATGCGGGTCATCGATCGGTGCCGGTTGCGCTTGGGGCAAACCGCCCCGGATTGCCCAGTTGCGTTGCAACGCACCACCAATCCGGATGCCTGTCAACGACATGCCGCGCGACTTCGACGGCGGCATCCGGCGAATCGCACAGGGCAAAACAGGTTGCGCCCGAACCGGTCATGCGGGCTAGCCGGCACAGTGCATGGCTCTGCAGCAGCGCCAATGCTTCGCCGATCGCGGGTGCGATTCGCATAGCAGGTTCCTCCAGGTCGTTGCGCAGATGGGCCAGGAAGGAAATGGCGAAAGGTTCTGCCGGCAATTCGCCGATGCCGGGATTTTGCTTTTTCCGCAGCGCCGCGAACACGTCGGCCGTCGCTACCGCAATAGCCGGATTGACCAGCACCGCCGCCAATGGCCGCACTCCATCGATCAGGTCGATCCGCTCGCCGCGGCCGCGTGCCCGCAACGGCACCGATACCAGGCACATCGCCACATCCGCACCGAGTTCGCGCGCCAGCGCCCGCAAATCGAAATCGCTGGGCAGGCCCCACAATTGGCTGCAGGCCGATCAGCGTTGCCGCCGCGTCGGCCGAACCACCGCCGACACCGCTGGCGACGGGCAGGGCTTTGGTCAGATGGAAGATCGGCACCAGGAGCAGGGAAGCCCGCCGCCTGCGCCGCTTGCTGCAGCAGCCGCGCCGCCTTGACGACAAGGTGTCGAGAGATTGTCGTGGTCGCCGGCCAGCGCGGCGCCGAACTGCCCGCCGACGCTGAGGCGCAACTCATTCGCTGGTCGACAGGCAACCGTGTCGCCGATATCGGCGAACGCTACCAGCGTATCGATTTCGTGATAGCCGTCGTCGCGCTTGCCGGTGACATGCAGCGCAAGGTTGACCTTTGCCGGCGCGAATACCGTGAACAGTGTCCGGCAGCCGCGGGCGGCGTGCATTACTTGCGCGCTCGCTACTGCATCGCCGGCAGCCTTTGGCGCTTCGTTCAAGCCCGACCTGCAGCTTTTCCTTGATCCTGGCTTCGTCGCCCGCTTCCGGCTTGTTGGCCAGCGCATGGTTCCACTGGAACGTGGCCTCGAGCTTGCGCCCGACCCGCCAGTAGGCGTCGCCGAGATGGTCGTTGACGACCGGATCGGAGGGCATCAATTCGACGGCGCGCTCCAGTTGCTCGACCGCGTCACTGTATTTGCCGAGACGAAAATAGGCCCAGCCAAGGCTGTCGACGATGAAGCCGGAACGCGGCCTCAGTTCGACGGCCTTTCGGATCAGGTCCATGCCTTCGTCGAGATGGACGCCCATGTCGATCCACGAATAGCCGAGATAGTTGAGCACGTCGGCCTGGCGAGGCGACAATTCCAGCGACTTGCGGAAATTCGGCTCCGCCTTGTCCCATTCCTTCAGTCGCTCATAGGCGATGCCGCGGCGGTAGAACAGGTTCCAGTGAAAGCTCTGCGGATTGCGGCAGCCGTGTCACCGCCGCATCGTAGACAGCTGCGGCCTCGCGATAGTCTTCGTGCTGGCTCAAGATGCTGCCAAGCGTCGTATAGGCGGTAATATCGTCAGGTTCTGAATCGATCAGCGCGCGTAGGGAGGCCTTGGCTTCCTCGACCTTGTCGAGTTCATTGAGGTTCAGGGCTTCTTCCAGGCGCGCTCGGCGATAATAGGCCGAGCTTTCGCCGATCGTCTCGTATTGGGCGTTCGCGCGTTCGTTGAATTTGTTGTTCTCGAAAATGCCCGCCAGCCCCATGGCGATCACGTCGCTTGCCGGGTCGAGATATTGCGCCAGCTGCAAATAGCTTTGCGCAAAGGTCGCGCCACCCTGCCGGCTGATCGCGGTGCCGATATTGTAGAAGACCTCGGCGACCCCTTGTTCCGGCGAGGTGATCGACGGCCAGCACCGGTTTGCCTTCGGCGATCAGCTTCTCGAGCTGGCGCAACGGCGGGTGGTTCGGCACCAGGTCGAGGCCGCGCTTCAAAGCTTGCTTGGCGGCATCGACATCGCCCTGGATATAGTGCAGGCGCACGTTTGCCTCTATCGCGCGCATGAAGGTTTCGGTCAGTACCGCGGCGGCAACTTCGTTCTTGGTCGCGGCATCGAAGCTGGCGGCGGCTTCGCGCCCCTGGCCTGCCTGCATCTCGATCAGGCCGAGATGATAGTCGCGAATGACCGAAATCCAGTCCGGCCCGGCCAGCGCTTGCAGCGTTTCGATGGCCTTGGCGGTTTCGCCTTTGGCCTGCAACGCCCACGCCTTCATCGTTTCTTCATCAACCGGTCGAGTTCGCCGGTCCGTCGGCCATCGAGCAATTCGCCGACCTGGTCCCAAGACTTGCGCTTGACTGCATCGATCGCGTCGACCAGCCGTCCGACATCGGCGGCGTTGCCGCCTGCGGGCAGATCGCGGCTCATGTGGATTGCCTCGGGGATCCTGCCGTTGGCCGTCAGCGCCAGGAACAGCAATTCGCGGATCGACGGATCCTGCGGATCGAGTGTCAGGCCGCGCCGGTAAAAGGCGACCGCTGCCTCGTCGTCATTGTCGCGAGTGGCGATCTGGGCGGCCAGCAGGCTTCCGGCCAGCGAAGCCGTCGAAACCGTTTCGGCAAGTCCGGTGCGATCGGGTCCGGTGCTGGCCAGCGCGACTTTGCGTCAGGGATCGTACCGGTCGGATCAGCGTGCCGGCAATGATGGCTGCGGCCAAATTGTGGGCGGCGCCGCAAAGGATATGCTTCGTCGATGTCTGCAAGGTCTTTTTTCCTTGATTGCTCAGCCCCCCACGGCTCTCGCGCCGGATCATCGCGGTTCTTGCGGTTCCGGCATAGCAGGGCGTCGTTATCGCATCCCAAGGCGAAATTCAATTGGCCCGATGGACGCAGAAATCTAGCACTTCGATCAATGCGTCCTTGTGGGCCCCGGGCGTCAGCGGCGCGAGCCCGTCGCGAGCCATTTCGGCATAGTGGCGCGCGCGAGCGACGGTATGCGAGATCGCATCGTATTTCTGTATCAGTTTCAAGCCTTTGGCCAGGTTTTCGTCGTGATTGTCGCGGTCGACCAGGGCCTTGCGCCAGAATTCGCGTTCGCCATTGGTGCCGCGCCGGTAGCTTAGCACCACCGGCAGCGTCACCTTGCCCTCGCGGAAATCGTCGCCGACATTCTTGCCCAGCGCCGCCGACGAGCCGCCATAATCGAGCGCGTCGTCGATCAGCTGGAATGCCAGGCCGAGATTCATGCCGTAGGAGCGGAATGCGCTGATCGTCGATTTCGCCGCCCCGGCAATGATCGGGCCGACCTCGGCGGCGGCCGAAAACAGCGCCGCCGTCTTGGCCCGGATGATCGCCAGATATTCGTCCTCGTTGGTGTCGAGGTTGCGCGCGCTGGCAAGCTGCATCACTTCGCCTTCGGCGATGATGGTCGCCGCCGTCGACAGCACGCCGAGAGCCGCCAGCGATTCCGGTGTCGACCATCATGCGAAAGGCCTGGCCGAGCAGGAAATCGCCGACCAGCACGCTCGCCTGGTTACCCCACAGCATGCGCGCGGCGAGCTTGCCGCGGCGCATGTCGCTCTCGTCGACGACGTCGTCGTGCAGCAGCGTAGCCGTGTGCATGAATTCGACGGCAGTGGCGAGCAGGATATGGTTCTCGCCCTCGTAGCCGGACATCTGCGCCGCGCAAAGCGTCAGCATCGGCCGCAGTCGCTTGCCGCCGGAATTGATCAGGTGGCGGGCGATCTCGGGAATAAGATCGACATGCGAACCGGCCTTCGCCAGGATCAGCCGGTTGACCCGCTCCATATCGGCGCCAACAAGCTCGACCAGCGGCTCGATGCTGCCCCGGCCGCCTCGACTTTCGATTGGAACGACGACTCCCGACAATTGCGCCGCTTTCCTGTTCCAGTGCATTGGTTGAAAATCTAAAGGATTGCCACTGACCATATGCGGCCGGCGGTGGTTTTGCCAAGGCGTCAGATTGGCCCAGCGTCCCCGCGAGCCGAAATTGCTTGCTGGCACCGGCACGGCGTGGAACATTGCCATTGCCGCCTTGGCGGATCGAAACGATCGGAACAAGCGGGATATTCACAATTGCGCGAACTGATCCGCTCCAATGACGCCGTCCTGCTCAGCTATGCCGAGGCACTGCTGCGCGAGCGCGGCATCGGCCATTTCCTCGCCGACTACAACATGAGCGTGCTCGAGGGCTCGCTTGGCGTGCTCGCCCGTCGCCTGCTCGTCGACGACGACCGCTACGACGAGGCACTGCGCCTGTTGCGCGACGCCGGTCTCGCAGGTGAATTGCGGCCCGAAAACGCCAAATGATCAAGGCCGGTCGCGCGGGCCGCGCCGCCGGCGCGTCTCAGCAAGCATCGCAAACGACGCGCGATAGCTTCTATCGCGGCGGCTTTGTCGCCGTGCAGCCGGCAAAGGGCGCCCACCGTTCCGGTTCCGATGCGCTGCTGTTGGCCGCGGCCTTGCCGGCCGGCGCTACCGGGCGATTATGCGAACTCGGCGCCGGCGCAGGAGTAGCCGCGTTTGCGGCGCTGACGGCCAATCCCGGGCTGGTCGCCACCCTGGTCGAAATCGACGACGGCATGGCGAGCCTCGCCCGCGAGGCGCTGAAACTGCCGGAAAACCGCCATTTGCACGGCCGGGTCGAGGTGGCGGTCGCCGATGCCGCGGGTTCGGCCGACCAGCGCCGCAGGGCCGGCCTCCGCGACAATGCCTTCGACTTCGTCATCATGAACCCTCCTTATCGTCGACCAACGCAACGCCCGTCACCCGACGATCTGCGTCGCTTGGCCCACCACACCGCCTCGAGCGGAATCGAGCCGTGGCTGCGCACCGCCGCCGCGATCCTGAAGCCGTCCGGCTTCGTCGCGATCATCTGGCCGAGCGAGAGACTGGCCGAATTGCTGGCGGCTGCCGGCCAGCGCTTCGGTGGCCTGTCGGTTACACCGCTTTATGCCAAGCCGGGCGAACCGGCCTCCCGTCTGATCGCCAGCGGCAGGCGCGGCAGCCGCGCGCCGTTTGCGATCCTCCCGGCCGTGGTGCTGCACCACGCCGACGGGAAGCCAACGGCGCTGGCGGATCGGCTGATCAACGGCAGAGCGCGCATCGGCGAGTGAAGCGCGGCGGCCTTGCAATCGCCCGGATGACGTTCCATGTCATGGACAATGAGCCAATTGCTTTTCCGCCGGGTCGCCCGATGAATTGGGGACGTTTTGTTCCTGCGCGCTTGCGCCGCGACCGGCCGATCATCCCGGTGGTGCGCTTGCATGGGGCAATCCTGGCCGGCGGTTCGCCGTTCCGCCAGAACCTCAATCTCGGCGCCGTCGCCGGCGCGCTGGCGCGAGCCTTCGAGATGAAGCAGGCGCCGGTCGTCGTGCTGTCGGTCAATTCGCCGGGCGGTTCGGCGGCGCAATCGCGGCTGATCTTCAACCGCATCCGCGAACTCGCACGCAAGCACGAAAAGAAAACTATTGCCTTCGTCGAGGACGCGGCCGCTTCCGGTGGCTACATGATCGCGCTCGCCGCCGACGAGATCGTCGCCGACGAGACCTCGATCGTCGGTTCGATCGGCGTCATCGCCGCGATGTTCGGCTTCGACAAGGCCATCGAAAGGCTCGGCGTCGACCGCCGCGTCTATACGGCCGGCGAGAACAAGCTGATGCTCGACCCGTTCCAGGCCGAAAAATCGACCGATGTTGCTCACTTGCGCGCCTTGCAGGATGACATCCACCGCATCTTCATCGACATGGTCAAGGAACGCCGGGGCGAGCGCCTGAAAGACGACGACCAGCTGTTCTCCGGTCTGTTCTGGACCGGCGCCAGGGCGCGCGAGCTCGGCCTGATCGACGCCTGCGGCCACATGGATACGGTGATCACCCAGCGCTTTGGCGACAAGGCACAACTGCGCCTGATCGGCCCGCGGCGCAATCTCTTCGGCCGCCTCCAGCCGGGCATTGGCGGTGGTCGCTCCGGCTGGATAGGTTCGCTCGGCGCTGGACTGGCCGGTGCGGTCATCGAGGCGCTGCAGGAACGGGCACTGTGGAATTGGCTCGGCTTGTAGGCTAGTGTCGCGTTTCCGAAGTCCGCTTGATGGTTCAGCGGTGGCGGGTTTTCGGTTTTCGCCGCAAAGGAGGGTGGGACCATGCCCCAGCTACTTGTCCTGGCGCTGATCGGAGGCGCGGTCTGGCTTGGCTGGCGCACGCTCAAGCGGCAGATGGTGCAGGTCGGCGAGGAACTGCGCCGGCGCGAAAACGCCGGCCGCGAAGCAACGCCGCTCGAACAGGGCGAGGACGGCGTTTATCGTCCCCGGGACAACGGTCGGTGAGCGAAACTCTCGCCTTCCATACTGTCGATGTATTCACGCAGAAGCGCTTTGCCGGCAACCCGCTGGCGATTGTCGAGGGCGCCGACCGGCTGACCGTGTCGCAGATGCAGACGATCGCCCGCGAATTCAATCTTTCCGAGACAATCTTCATCCAGCGCGCCGACAATTCGGCCCACACCGCCAAGGTCCGCATCTTTTTTCCGACCGCCGAAATTCCGTTCGCCGGCCATCCGACCATCGGTTGCGCCATTCACCTGGCCGAGTTCGCTCATCCCGGCGACGACGATTTCGAGACCGAAATCACGCTGGAGGAAGTGGCCGGTCTGGTGCCGGTCAAGGTCTGGCGCAAGGATGGAAAGGCCCGGGCGCAGTTCACCGCGCCGGTGGTTCCTTTCGGCGGGGCAGGCCGCGTGCCCGACGTGGCGATGGCGGCAGCCGCGCTCGGCCTTGCCTCCGGCGAAATCGGCTTCGGTGCGCACCGCGTCCGCCAATGGCAGGGCGGGCCGACTTTCCTGTTCGTTCCGGTGCAGTCGCGCCGGGCATTGGCCGAGGCGAAGCCGTGCGAACCGGGCTGGTCCGCGATGATGGAATTCGCCGGCGTCCACAACGCCTATCTCTACACCCGCGGTGGCGACAATCCGGCGACGTCCTATCGCGCCCGCATGTTCGCGCCGACCGCCGGCACGCCCGAGGATCCGGCTACCGGTTCGGCATCGGCCTTGCTCGCGGCGCAACTGCTCGCCGCCGGCGAATTGAAGGAAGGCACCAACACGGTGCGCCTCGAACAAGGCTACGAAATGGGCCGGCCCTCCGACATCGAGATGCAGCCCGATGTTGCGGCCAACAAGCTGACCGCCGTTCGCATCGCCGGTTCGTCGGTGAAGGTGTCCTCGGGACGAATTGCTATAGCCTGACCAGGTGACTGACCGGATGTCGGTCAGTCGCGATTGTCGCCACTTGGCACCGGTGGTTTCGGCGCATCCGGATTGGCATATTCGCCGGGGTGGACAACCTGCGCCGTGATCGTCTGGAACGCCTCGCGCTCGCTGGTCGCGGCATCGCCGCGCGAACGAAGCCGCACCAGCACGAATAGCCCGAATATGCCGGCGATCGCTCCGCACATCGCCATGTAGGAGGCGATCGGGAAATACTGGATGAGGATGGTGGCGCCGAGCGGCACGACGAATGCGGAAACCGACCACGCGATCATCTGCGTCGACGACAGCAGCACGTAGTCCTTCGGATCGGCACGGTCATTGGCAAGCGCGCTCGAAACCGAATAGAGCGATTCGTTGCAACCGTTCCAGATCGCCAGCAGCAGCGCCAGGGCGACGAGGGGAATGGCACCTTGCAGCGACAGCCCGGCGGCAGCCGCCGCGACCGCGCCGGCGCAAGCGATCAGCAATACCAGGCGCCGGTCGATGCGATCCGACAGCAGACCGAGCGGCGTCTGCACGAAGACCAGGCCGATCTGCATCGCCAGCATCACCAGGCCGACTTCTTCCTTGGCCCGGCCGCTTTCCAGCAGATAGATCGGAGTAAATCCCTGGAAGGTCATGGTCAGGCCGCCGACCGCCAGCATTCCGGCAAGCCCGACCGGCGAGATGCTCCACACTTTGGCGATGGAGACGCTGACCGGCCCCGGCGGCTCGGGCTGCGGCAGCCGCGTCAGCGCCACCGGCGCAATCGCCACGGCAACGGCCGCCGCCGCCAGAATCGGCACGAAATTTCCCGAAATATCCGACTGGCCCAATACGAAGGAGCCGGCGCCGAGGCTCAGCACATAGGCGACGTAGAAGACCGTGATGATGCGTCCGCGGGTGGCGTCAGTTGCCGCGTGATGCAGCCAACTCTGGGCGACGATGAACATGGCGTTGATGCCGAAGCCGTAGCCGGCGCGCGCGCCGAGCCACGCATACGGGCTTGACGTCAACGCCAGCGCCAGCATCGACACGACGATCATCGCATAGACCAGCATGAAGATGCGGGCATGGCCGGTGAGCCGCAGCAACGGCCCGGTGGCAAAACAACCGGCAAGTCCGCCGAGTGCCACCGCCGGCGTCATCGATGCGGCGACCCAGGGCGCAAACCCGAGCGCGTGCAGCTTTACCGGCAGGTAGGTGTAGGCAAGGCCGCTGGCGAACGCCATCAGCGCCGCCGAAACGATGATGGCGGAAACCGCGATCAGGCCGGACGGCCGCGTTTCGCTTTTGCCTGCTTCACCTTGGATCGTGTTGATGGTCATTTCCGGCTGCTTTTGCATGCGGCGGGTTCTTTCGCTGATTGCCCGCGCTAGCGCTGCTTGGCAATGCCGGGGCTCGCCGCACGTTGTCGCATTCGGACCACGCCGAAGCCGGGCAGGGAACTGACAAAAGGCTGGACATATCCTATCCAGGAGGATAGGATATGGGCCATGAAACACGAAAGCCATCCGGGAATCGTCAAGCGCCTGCGGCGCGCCGAAGGACACCTGCGCTCGGTCGTGCAAATGTTTGCCGACGGCCGCGATTGCCTCGACATCTCCCAGCAATTGCACGCCGTCGAAATGGCGATCGCCGGGGCCAAGCGCGAGCTGATCCACGATCACATCGAGCACTGCCTCGAGGACGGCGTCGCCGCCGGCTCGGTCGGTCTGCGTCAGACGATCGGCGAGATGAAATCGCTGGCGAAATATCTGTGAACGCGCTTCCCGACATCGCCGCGATCATTACCGCCGGCATTGAGAATCCGTGGATTTACCTGCCGGCGGCTGTCGCCCTCGGCGCGCTGCACGCACTCGAACCGGGCCACGCAAAATCGCTGATGGCGGCCTTCGTCATCACCATCCGCGGCACCCCGGCGCAGGCAGCGCTTCTCGGCCTTGCCGCCGCCGTCGGCCACACGATCGTCGTCTGGGCGCTGGTGCTGCTGGCGTTTTCGATCGGCAGCGATGCGATCGAACAGCAGGCCTATCCGTGGCTGGTGCTGGTCTCTGGCCTGATGGTCATGGCGATCGCCGCCCGCCTGATCTGGACGCTGCGGCCGTTTTCCCGGTTACGAATTTTGCCGGCGGCCACATTTGGTGGCCACCATGACGCTCATGGCCATCGGCACGACCGCGACCACCATCACGATCACGCAGACAACGCGGGTCTGGCGCAGCGGTTCGGCGACAGGCCGATTTGCGCTTGGGAAATCGCCTGGTTCGGCTTCACCGGCGGATTGTTGCCGTGTCCGTCGGCGATCGCGGTGCTGCTGGTCGCAATCAAGCTGCGCGCCATCGCGCTCGGCGCGGCGATGGTCGGCGCCTTCAGCCTTGGCCTTGCCATCACGCTGGTCGCGGTCGGCGTGGCGGCGGCATGGGGAACGCGCGCCGCCGCTTCGTGGTCCGGCTTCGACCGCTGGGCGAAAATCCTGCCGGTCGTATCGCTGACGATTGTCCTGTTTCTCGGCGTCGGCATCACGTTGCACGGCCTGTCGCTGCTCGGCGCGTTTGCCTGAGCGCCTAGCGGATCGGTGCCTTCATTGCCCACGCGCGGGCGTTCAGGGCGATCTCGCCCTCACCCAGTTGACGCACCAGGTTTTGGCGCAGTCTCTCCCGCGCATCTTCCGAAAGGCTCTTGCAGTACCCCGGCGCCGGCCCGGCGCCGAGCAGGAATGGCTGCCAGAAATCCTCGAAGGAAGAAAACTGCGTTTCGATCTCGATCGGCGCGACTGTCGCGTTTGCAATTCCGCATTCGCCGCAGAGCTGTCTCAAGCCCGCTTCGGTGCAGAACGGGAAACGCCGTCCCTCGTCGAGATCGGCCGCCTTGGGGTCCAGTTCGGCAGCCGCTTTCCAGAACCGCTCGATGAAACCCATGCCGCCGCCCGGATAGTCCCAGACGTAAAACGAGACCAACCCGCCGGGACGCGTCACGCGCCGCATTTCACCGAGCGCCTTTGCCCGATCCGGAACAAAGTTCAGCACGAGCGCGGAAGTGGCGACATCGACGGAGTGGTCGGCGATCGGCAGATTTTCCGCGCTTCCCAGCTCGAACCTTGCCCTGCGGTCTGTGACCGCCTCGCGGGCATGCGCGACGAACCCTTCCGACGGCTCCACGCCGACGACCGATTTCGGCGCGCATCGCTCAATGATCCTGCTGGTTAACGCTCCGGTTCCGGAGCCGATGTCGACCCAATCGGCGTTTTTCGGCGCGGCAAGCCATTCCAGGAACTTGTCGGCGATTTGGCGGCTCCACCGCCCCATGTAGCGCTCGTAGCTCTGGCCGGCGCTCCAGGAATCGTGTCGGGCAGTCTCCGTCATTGTCGATGATCTCCGCCAGCGGATGCCCCCACACCGACAGAATGCGGATCAGCGCGGCCGCTGGCAAGCCGATTTGCGCTGCTTCCGCCTCCCTTGACCCTCTGCTCAACGCGGGGCATAGCACCGGCTCCAATTCGGGCAAAAGCGCATGAAAATTGACCTGCCGGCGGGCCTCGATCCGAAACGCTCGTTTCAGGGCCTGATCCTGAGGCTCAACCGCTATTGGGCGGGCAAAGGTTGCGTCATCCTGCAGCCTTACGACATGGAAGTCGGCGCCGGCACTTTCCATCCGGCAACGACCTTGCGCGCGCTTGGGCCGAAATCATGGAACGCCGCCTATGTGCAGCCGTCGCGGCGGCCGTCTGACGGGCGCTATGGCGAAAACCCCAACCGCCTGCAGCACTATTACCAGTACCAGGTGGTGATGAAGCCGTCGCCGGCCGATTTCCAGGAGCTCTATCTCGGCTCGCTATATGCCATCGGCATCGACCCGAAGCTGCACGACATCCGCTTTGCCGAGGACGACTGGGAAAGCCCGACGCTCGGCGCCTGGGGCCTCGGCTGGGAGGTCTGGTGCGACGGCATGGAGGTTTCCCAGTTCACCTATTTCCAGCAGGTCTGCGGCTTCGAATGCCAGCCGGTCTCGGGCGAACTGACCTACGGTCTCGAACGCCTGGCGATGTATGTCCAGGATGTCGATAACGTCTACGACCTCAACTTCAACGGCGGCGACGATGCCGACAAGGTCACCTACGGCGACGTCTTCCAGCAGACCGAGCGCGAATATTCGCGCTGGAATTTCGATGTCGCCGACACCGCGACGCTATTGCGCCATTTCGAGGACGCCGAGGCCGAGTGCAAGCGCATTCTCGATCAGCCGGCGCGCGATCCGAAGACCGGCAAGACGATCGTCATGGCCCATCCCGCCTACGACCAGACGATCAAGGCTTCCCACTGCTTCAATCTGCTCGATGCCCGCGGCGTCATCTCGGTCACCGAGCGCCAGAGCTACATCCTGCGCGTCCGCGCGCTGGCCAAGGCCTGCGGCGAGGCGTTTTTGAAGACCAAGGCGGGAGGAGCCGATGTGGCATACGATGAGCTTTTCATCTGAAACCAGATTAACTCAGTTGCGAAACGGATTGACGATCCTCACGCCAGCGAATCTACGCCCATCCTGCAGATCCTCGCTGTACAGTGTATCGCATCCGGCTTCGATTGCCGCCGCGACAATCAGGGCGTCGTAAATCGGCAGACCGTGCTGGCGCGCGAGAACTATTGCGGAATCATGGATGGTTAGCGTGATCGGGACGATTTCATCGAGCGCGAAGCGGAATTGCGCGAGGGCGAGTTCGACGATCTGCCAGTCTGCACGAAGCTTCTTTCGGGCGACGTTCGCAAATTCATTCAGCACTTGAACGCTGGCGATCCCGCCGTTGGCCAGGCATTCCGCCGCTGTTGATTTTCGATCGTCGGAGGTGGCGGTGTAGACGAGGACATTTGAATCGAAGAACGCCTTCACCGCTCGTTCGCTTCATCGCGATCGAACTTGTAGTCGTCCGGCAATTTCCAGTTCAGCGATTTCAAGCGGTCAAGCGCCGCCTTGCGCCGGTCCCGTTTCTCGACCGTGATTTGTCCTTGCTGCGCGTCGACCACGTTCAATTCGTCGCCGGGCTTCAAGGCCAGTTTATCGACCAACGCCTTGGGCAGGCGCACCGCCAGGCTATTGCCCCATTTCGAAACCTGCATGATGGACTCCTGCGGTCACCAGTATGTATATCATGGTCATGATACACATGCAAATTTGCGCGTCCGCGCCGCGTCCGTGCCGGCGTTGGACAATCCATCAAACGTATGGACGGCTGCCCGCGCCCTGCTATGTTCGCGGCCGTCTTGGCCCAATTTCAACGGGGAACCGAATGACCAGCCTGATTGTCCTGGCGGTAATTGCCGTCATCGTCCTCTATGGGATCACGCTCTTCAATGGCCTGGTGAAGAACCGCCAGATGGTCGGCGAGGGCTGGTCCGGCATCGACGTGCAACTGAAGCGGCGTGCCGATCTGATCCCCAACCTGCTCGAATCGGTCAAGGGCTACATGGCCCACGAAAAGGGCGTGCTCGAGGAGGTGACGCGCTTGCGCACTGCCGCGATGGGAGCGACCAACGCCTCGCCCGAGGAACGCGCCAAGGTCGAGGGCGCGCTGACCGCCGCGCTCGGCCGGCTGATGGCGGTTGCCGAGAATTATCCCGATCTAAAGGCCAGCCAGAATTTCCTCGAGTTCCAGAAATCGCTGCAGGATACCGAAAACGAGATTTCGATGGCGCGGCGCTACTACAACGGCGCGGTGCGCAACAACAATGTCGCGGTCGAAACCTTTCCCGGCAATCTCATCGCCAGCCGCTTCGGGTTCTCGAAATCCGAGTTCTTCGAGATCGAGGAAGCGGCCGACCGCGCCGTGCCGAAGGTTTCTTTCGGCTGAGCGGAATTGCAGTCATGACCCGATGGTTTGCCTGCCTGTTCACTGCGCTCGTCCTGCTGGCGGGGGTATTCGCCTGCTCGGTCCGACGAGCAGATCCTTTCCTTCCTCTCCGACATCACCGTCGAAAAATCCGGTTCGCTGCTTGTCGCTGAGACCATCGAGGTCAACGCCGAGGGTAATGAAATCCGCCGAGGCATCTACCGCGACATTCCGCTGCGGGCGACCGACGCCAACGGCCTGTGGGATTCCAACGGCTTTTCCATCGTCGCCATCGAGCACAATGGCGAGAAGTCGGACTATCACACCGAATGGCAGGGCAGGTTCCTGCGCATCTATATCGGTTCGGCCGACGTCTTCATTCCGAGCGGCGAACATACCTATCTCATCAAGTATCGTACGACGCGCCAGTTGCGCCGTTTCGAAGATCATGACGAAGTCTATTGGAACGCCACTGGCAATTTCTGGTCATTCCCGATCCTGAAGGCGGCGGCGCTGGTACATTTGCCGGAAGGCACGCGATCAACGCAGGTTGCGGCCTATACCGGCGCCTTCGGCGCGAACGGCCAGGACTTTACCGTCGGCGGCCAGGGCACGTCCGACGTCCAGTTTGTTGCCACGCGTCGACTTGAGCCGGGCGAGGGGCTGACGGTTGCCGTCGGCTTTCCGACGGGCGTCGTTGCCGGCGACGGGTCGGCGTGGTTGCACCGGCTGACCGACAATCTCGGCATGGCGCTGTTCGCGCTCGGCTGGTCGGCACTCGCCCTGTATTTTCTCTACGCCTGGAACCGCGTCGGCCGCGATCCGCCCGGCGAAACCGTCATCCCGCTCTTCCATCCCCCCGAAAACCTGCCGCCGGATGCGATGAGCTTCATCCATTTCCGCACGTTCAAGGGCTCGGGGCGCGGCTCCAGCCTCGCGTTCATCGCAGCGCTGCTGTCGCTCGGGGTCAAGAAGATCCTGCGCATCGAGGAGAACGAAAAGCGCGAAGTCACCTTCGTGCGCGGCGAAGCACCGGCCGAAGGTCTCGGCCCTGGTGAAAAGGAACTTTATGTCGGCCTGCTCGCCGACCGCCAGTCGCTTCCGCTTTCCAAGGCCAATGGCCAGAGGCTGCTCACCACCATGGGCGCACTGAATTCGGCGATCGTCCGCGAATACGGCGGCAAGTATTTCAACAACAATTACGGCTGGTTCGGGATCGGTGCGGTGCTTGCGGCGGCGGTTGCCGTCGGCAGTATCGTCTTGCAAAACCCGCCCGACGATGGCCTGCTCGCGGTCATCCCGGCAATCATCGGCGCGGTCGGCGGCTGGATGCTGCTCGGCTTCGGCTGGAGGCTCGCGTTTTCGCCGGCCATCTCGCGGGTGCAACAGGTCTTCGGGTTCGTACTGCTGTTCATCGGTGTCGTGGTGGTCGGTGTCCTGACGCTTGCCGTCTTTGGCACGCCGTTTGCCGCCTACCGTATCTGGGGTGTGGCGCTGCTCGCCGGCGGCGTCGGCCTGGCAGTGATGCTGTACCTGTTGCCGGCGCCGACCGTGCTGGGCGCCAAGGTCATGAGCCGCATCGATGGCTTCAAGCTGTATCTGACCACGGCCGAGACCAACCGCCTGAACCTGCGCGACGCGCCGCAGATGTCGGAAGAACTGTTCGAGCGCTTTCTGCCCTATGCCGCCGGCCTCGGCGTCGAGGAACCGTGGTCGAAGGCGTTCTCGGCACATCTCGCCCGTGTCGCGCCCGGGCAGGAGCATGACTACCACCCGGCCTGGTACAATGGCCGCGATTTCTCGCAAGGCATCTCCACAGCGACGCGCGCCTCCGTCGCCGCGGTCTCGGCAGCGATGGTCTCGGCCATGCCGGCGCCGAAATCCTCCTCGGGCTCTTCCGGCGGCGGCTCGTCGGGCGGCGGCGGTGGTGGTGGCGGCGGCGGCGGCTGGTAGCCGACCGCTGTCGCCATGTCGTTGACGGCTTGTTGACTGGACTTCGGTTTGCTCCAGCCGGCGCGCGCCCTAGTTGTCTGGAACCATTCCAGAAAGGGGACTACGGACATGCTCAAGGGACAAGTTGCCAAGCGCGAACCCGCCGCCGTCAATGTCGAAGCCGGAAAGTCCTATTTCTGGTGCGCCTGCGGTCGCTCGAAGAACCAGCCGTTTTGCGACGGCAGCCACAAGGGCAGCGAGTTCTCGCCGGTCAAGTTCGAAGCGGCGGCTTCGGAGACGAAATATTTCTGCCAGTGCAAGCAGACCAATAACCGCCCCTTCTGCGACGGCAGCCACAAGACGCTGCCGGCATAGCCGCTACCGGATTTCGACAATTTTTTCGCCGCCTGCGAGGGCGGCGAGCAGTTCCGGCATCAACGGTTCAAGATGCCCCAGCAATGCCCTGTTGGTGGTATTTCCGAGACGTATGAGGAGGACGGCGCTGCCCTCCGGCGGGCTTTCGGCAAGTCCGATGAAATCCTGATCCTTCGTGACAAGCGTTGCGGTTTGGTTGCACGCATAGCGCCAAATCTCGGTATCCGTCGCGACCGCGAGTCCGACCTCGCGGACGTGCAGCGCTTCGTGCCCGATTTCTCGCAGCCAGTTTGCCAGCCCCGGCGGCAACTGCGCATCGATAACAAATCGCACGCTTACGCGGCCTTGATGATGCGGTGGTCGGTCGCATGAGCACCATAGGCCAGCGCTGCGCGCAGGTGGTCGGGTTTCAGGTCCGGATAGTCGGCCAGTATCTCCTCGCCGCTCGCGCTATTGGCAAGCATGTCGAGGATATCTGTCACGCGAATTCTTGTGCCCCGGATGCACGGGCGGCCGGCGCAGATCGCGGGATTGGAAACGATGTGGCGGGCGATGAGGTCGTGCGTGTCGAACTCTATGCTCATTGGCGCCGGCCCCTCATCTACGACGGTAATCCTGGCATCCTTGCGAGGCGCCTTGCCCCATCGGCTCAGAAAACGGGCCAGCGCTTCGAACAATTCAGCTCCGGCCCGGCTATACGGATCGGCAGGTGCCGAAAAAAGCTTTTCCAGCGCGCGCTCGGTTTCGCGCCCGTCGAGGCCGGCGCCGGACAATTTCAGATAATCGCGCGGGGTAATGTCGACATATCCGACGAACTTGCTCGGCCCGAACAGCCAGCCACCCTTTTCTTCGCGGATGGCATACCAGGCATGGACGCGGCCGATGCGGTCCTGCAGATCGCGGCTTTCGAGAACCAATCGCGCATACGAGCGGATGTTGTTGGCAACCTGATTTGGCGTTGACACGATGCGGGGCATTGTGGTCTTCCATTTAGGATATCTCTTATTTATCCTATACGTCAGGCCATTTCAAGACATGGCTTGCTGATGACATCTGCGCGCCCCTCGAATAACAAGCCACGCAACTCTGGCGGATCGAGCATGAGAATGACCACCAATATGCGTTGGCGCTGTGCGCGGGCCAAAAGCTGATGCCTGATCTCCTGCTCGAACTGTTCTCCGAAGAAATCCCCGCCCGCATGCAGCGCAAAGCGGCGGGCGATTTGCGCAAGCTCGTCACCGACGCACTGGTCGAGGCCGGCCTGACCTATGAAGGCGCGCGCGAATACTGGACGCCGCGCCGCCTTGCGCTCGATATTCGCGGCCTGACGGCGCGCTCGGCCGATATCCGCGAGGAAAGGAAGGGCCCGCGCACCGACGCGCCGCGAAAAGGCGATCGAAGGGTTTCCTGCGATCGGCCGGCCTTTCCTCGGTCAAGGAGGCCCAGGTCCAGTCCGATCCGAAAAAGGGCGAGTTCTACGTCGCGGTGATCGACAAGCCCGGCCGCGACGCGCGGGAGATCATCGCCGAGGCATGCCGGAGATCGTCCGCGAATTTCCCTGGCCGAAATCGATGCGCTGGGGCGCGGCCTCGCGCGATCCGGGCAGTTTGCGCTGGGTGCGTCCGCTGCATTCGATCCTGTGCCTGTTCGGCCCGGAGACCGAGGAAAGCGAGGTCGTCGATTTCGAAGTCGAGGGCATCCGCTCCGGCAACATCACGCGCGGCCATCGCTTCCTCGCGCCGGCCGAGATCACAGTGCGACGTTTCGACGACTATGTCGCCAATCTTGAAAAGGCCTACGTCATTCTCGATGCCGAGCGGCGCAAGCGAGATCATCCTCGCCGAGGCGCGCAACCTCGCCTTCGCCCAGGGCTACGAACTGGTCGAGGACGAGGGGCTTGCCGGAAGAGACCGCCAATCTGGTCGAATGGCCGGTCGTGCTGATGGGCGAATTCGAGGAAGCATTCCTCGCCATCCCCGACGAGGTGACCCGGCTCACCATCCGCACCAACCAGAAATGTTTTGTGCTTACGCAAGCGCGGCGAAAGCAGCGCTCGCCAACCGCTTCCTGCTCGTCGCCAATGTCGTGCCGTCCGACGGCGGCGCCGAGATCGCGCGCGGCAATGGCAAGGTCGTGCGCGCGCGATTGTCGGACGCGAAATTCTTCTACGACTCCGATCTGGCCAGTGGCGAAATCGGAGGGCGGCTTCGACAAGTGGGTGAAGGGCCTCGACGGCGTCACCTTCCACGCCAAGCTCGGTTCGCAAGGCGAGCGGGTCAAGCGCATCATGGCATTGGCGAAGGAACTGGCGCCGGTCGTCGGCGCCGATCCGGCGAAGGCCGAACGCGCCGCGTATCTGGCGAAGGCCGATCTGCAATCGGCGATGGTCTTCGAGTTCCCCGAAGTGCAGGGCAAGATGGGCAGGCGATACGCCGAAGCCGCCGGCGAGGATGCCGCCGTCGCCCGCGCCATCGAGGAACACTACAAGCCGCTCGGCCCGTCCGACGACGTGCCGTCCGATCCGGTGTCGGTCGCCGTCGCGCTCGCCGACAAGCTCGACACGTTGGTCGGCTTCTGGGCCATCGACGAAAAGCCGACCGGCTCGAAGGACCCCTACGCGCTGCGTCGCGCGGCGTTCGGAGTCATTCGGCTGGTGGTGGAGAACGGGGTGAGGGTGCCACTGTCACCAACGTTTGCGTCAGCGCATTTCCATAATTACATGCGGCTTGAGAATTGAAACCTCATCGTCGAACAGGCGGATCCAACTGACTACGATCTGCCCGCAGATCATCCGGTTGACCTGTGGGGACAAACCGACATCAATGAAGATCTGCGACGGATCTACATAGAGGGAGGCTTTCATTTCGCGCGTTTTCAAGACGGCGCAATTGGTGATGTAAGTGAATTCAAACCGCTGCGTGACACGACATCCGACCTCCTCTCCTTCTTCCACGATCGCCTGAAAGTCTGGCTGCGCGATACCGGTGCGCGGCACGATCTGATCGACGCGGTGGTGACGCCGGAAATCGACGACCTCCTCCTCATCGTCCGCAAGGTGCGCGCTTGCAGGAACTGGTCGAATCCGACGACGGCAAGAACCTGCTCGTCGCCTATCGCCGCGCCGCCAATATCATCGCCGCCGAAGAAAAGAAGGCACCGCTCGGCCCGCTTCAAGTGAAGGAAAAGCGGCTTGCCCTTGAATCGGAACTTGAACTTTTCAAGCGCATGAATCAGGCTGCCAGAGAGGCGTCGCAAGCCATTGAAAAGGAAGATTTTTCCGGCGCGATGAAGGCACTGGCCACGTTGCGCGCGCCGATTGATTCATTCTTCGAGAAAGTGCTGGTAAACGACCCCGACCCGAATCTGCGCTTGAACCGGCTGGCGCTGCTCGAGACCTTCCGCAAGGCGACGGCGACGGTGGCGGATTTTTCGAAGATCGCGGGGTGAGTTCACTCTCGTCATCCTCGGGCTTGTCCCACTGCTGTCCGGTTTAGATTGAGTGGACAAGGTGCATGACATTGATCTTACTTGCTTCCAGACTTTTCGCAGCGTTTGGGACACGACACGTGGTCAATGTCATGCGGCACCACATAGCGTTTTTCATGCCTTGCAGAAGCATGTTCCGTGGGCGGTTTTCGACCGCCTGGTGGACGAGCATGGAGCGACTGGCGGGTGCGACGGCTCGACACGAACAGCCAGTTCCTGGTGCTTCTGTACGGCCAACTGTGGGGGCCGACAGCCTGCGCGCCATCGAGGCGGGGCTGCAGAGTCATGCCGGGCGCTCTATCACTTGGGCGGCCGCTGCGTGGCGCGCTCGACGCTGGCCGACGCCATGCCCGACGGCCCGCGGCGCTGTTTGGCGAACTGTTCGCCTACATGGCGACGCGCGCCGGCCGCGCGACGCGGCGCAACCTCAAGGATGCGGTGCGTATCCTCGACGCCACGAGCATCGAGCTTCCTCGCTCAGCGGTGGATGGCTGGATACCGTCAGCGGGCACCGGGCGGTGAAGCTGCATGTCTGCTACGATCCGGTGGCAGCTGCGCCGCTGCGGGCCGATTTGAGCGACCAGCGGGTCAACGACATAACCCCGGCGAAGGCCGTGCCGATCGATGCCGTCATGACCTGCGTGTTCGATCCGGCTATTACAACTTCGCCTGGTGGGCCGAGCTCGACGCGAAAGGCTGCCGCTTCGTCAGCCGGCTGAAGAGCAACACCCCACTCGACGTGACCGCCGAGCAGACGGTACCGGCGCACGGCGACATCCTCGCCGACCGCATTGGCCTCCTGCCACAGCGCATGGCCGCCTCGCGCCGCAATCCCCTTGCCGACCCGGTACGCGAGATCGTCGTGCGCATCCCCACCGGCACCACCCGCCTCGCCACCAACGATCTCGACGCCCCAGCCGAGGAAATCGCCGACCTTTACAGACAGCGCTGGCAGATCGAATTGTTCTTCAGGTGGATCAAGCAGAATTTGAAGATGCGCCGTTTCCTCGGTGCTTCCGAGAACGCCGTCCGCACCCAGGTCTTCGTTGCCCTGATCGCCTATCTCCTGTGCGCGCCGCCCACGCTGCCCAGTAGCCTTCGCTCAGCCGCTCGCCTTCGTACGCCTTGTGCGCCTCAATCTCATGCACAGCCGACCCATCGATCAGCTTAAAACCATGCCGCCACCGCGCTCGACCGACACAAGGCAAATGACCCTTAATCTCACACGTGTCTAAACCGGACAGCAGTGGGCTTGTCCCGAGGACCCTGTCAGCCACCGAAACAGGTCTGGGTCCTCGGGACGCGCGTTGCGCGCCCGAGGATGACGACGCAGTGTTTCCATCACCCCAAATTCAGCCAGTTGAAATGCACCGGATAGCCCTCGCCGACCAATAGCGAAACCGTCTCGTAGAGCGGCAGGCCGACGACGTTGGTGTAGGAGCCGACGAGCTTGACGACGAAGGAGCCGGCCAGTCCCTGGATGGCGTAGCCGCCGGCCTTGCCGCGCCATTCGCCGGAGGCGAGATAGGCCTCGATCTCCTCGCGCGACAGATGCTTGAAGCGCACCCGCGTCTCGACCAGCTTGTTGCGCCACGTGCCCTTCGGCGTCACCAGCGTCAGAGCCGGAATAGACGCGGTGCGAGCGCCCGGACAGCAATCGCAGACAGGTCGCGGCTTCATCGAGCATCTCGGCCTTCGGCAAGATGCGCCGGCCGAGCGCCACGACAGTATCGGCGGCGAGAATGAACGTGTTGCCTTCCTCGCCGAGCGTCTTGGCGCTCTTGACCGCCAGCGCTGCTTTGTCCTTCGCCAGACGCTTGGCGAGCGAGCGTGGCGCTTCGGCCTTCTGCGGCGTCTCGTCGGTGTTGACCGGCGCGACATGGTCCGGCTCGATGCCGGCCTGCTGCAACAATTGCAGGCGGCGCGGACTGCCGGAGGCGAGCACCAGTTGCGGTCGGATCGTCATGGTCTGCCTGTTCCGGCGCCTGTTCCTGCGTCTGGGTCGCGCGTCGATCGAATATTATTTGAAGCGATAGGTGATGCGACCCTTGGTCAGGTCGTAGGGGGTCATCTCGACCAGCACCTTGTCGCCGGCCAGCACGCGGATGCGGTTCTTGCGCATGCGGCCGGCCGTGTGGGCGATGATTTCGTGATCGTTTTCCAGCTTCACGCGGAACATCGCGTTGGGCAGCAGGTCGGTGACCATGCCGGGAAACTCGAGTACTTCTTCCTTCGCCATTCGTCCTCATCTTGAAAGTGCCGCGCGGATGCACGGGCGTGCCTTGCCTCTACATCAGCTTGGGCGGTTTGTGAACCGGTTTGGCGGCGGCGGCAATCGCCTTACGGCGCCCCGAAGCGCGCCAAGATCTTCGTTCTCCAGCGCATCCCGCACCTGGCGATAGGCCGCCATGACCTGTTCGCGGTTGCCCGCCACCATCGACGGGTCCATGGTCGGCCAGTATTCGACCTCGATGGCTTGCGCGCGCGTCATTTCCAGCGTGCGGTGATGGGCTTCCGGCGCCAGCGTCACGATCAGGTCGAAATAGCTGTCGTCGAGATCGTCCAGCACGGTCGGCTTGTGGCTGGCTCATGTCGATGCCGCGCTCGGCCATTGTCGCGACCATGAACGGGTCGGCATTGCCGGGCTCGACCCCGGCCGACTGCGCGTAGATGGCGCGGCCGTAGATCGCCTTGACCAGGTTTTCCGCCATCGGCGAGCGCATCGCGTTCATGCCGCAGACGAACAAGACCGATCCCGGCCGCGCGCGACGGCCGGCTTCGTGCAAGAGCGGCGTTGCTGGCGACGAATTCATCCGCGCCAGTGCAGCACGCAGACCAGCGTGAACAGCCGCCGCGCCGTGTCGAAATCGATGTCGATCTTGCCGGAAAGCCGGTCCATCAGCGTCTGCGAGCCTTCGTTGTGCAGGCCGCGCCGGCCCATGTCGATCGCCTCGATCTGCGACGGCGACGAGGTGCGGATCGCCTCGTAATAGCTTTCGCAGATCAGGTAATAGTCTTTCACGATCCGCTTGAACGGCGTCAGCGACAGGATGTGCGTCACCACCGTTTCGCCGCTGTCGCGGGTGACCTCGAAGACCAGGCGCGATTCGGCAACCGACAGGCGCAATTTGTAGGGTCCGTCGCCATCGTCGCCGACCGGCCTGAAGCTGTTTTCCTCGATCAGGTCGAAGATCGCCACCGCGCGTTCGTGCTCGACATCGGGCGTCGGCACGCCCGATCGAGGCGTCGTCGAGATCGACGTCGATCAGCCGGTTCGGCGATTTTGTCGCGCTCGCTCACCGCGCGCGTTCCCTGAAGATGGTCAGCCGCGATTGGTGCGGATGCTCACCGATCGGGCGTGCGCCTGCAAGCCCTTCGGCGTTCGCCAGCGTTTCGGCCGCCGGCGCCGAGCGCCGCCAACTGGTCGGCATGGCATTGCAGGATGGAGGTGCGCTTCATGAAATCGAGCACCGAAAGGCCCGAGGAGAACCGCGCCGAGCGCGCCGTCGGCAGCACGTGGTTGGAGCCGCCGACATAGTCGCCGATCGCTTCCGGCGTATGGCGCCCGAGAAAGATGGCGCCGGCATTGCGCACGAGGCCAGGAAATCTTCCGGCGTCGGCGATGGCAAGTTCGAGATGCTCGGGCGCGATCGCGTCGACCAGCGGCGCCGCCTGCGCCAGATCGCTGACCAGGATGACGGCGCCGTGCCTTGTGCCAGCTCGCCCTCGCCATCGCCGCCCGCGGCAGCGTCGAAAGCTGGCGTTTCGACCGCCTCGCACACCATATCGGCAAGCAGCGCCGGATCGTCGGTGATCAGGATCGCCTGCGCGCTTTCGTCATGCTCGGCCTGGGCGAGCAGGTCGGCGGCGATCCAGTCGGGATCGTTCTCGGCGTCGGCGACGACCAGCACTTCCGACGGGCCGGCGATCATGTCGATGCCGACCTGTCCGAACACCTGGCGCTTGGCCTCGGCGACATAGGCATTGCCGGGGCCGACGATCTTGTCGACCGGCGCGGATTGTCGCCGTGCCATAGGCGAGCGCGCGCAATCGCCTGCGCGCCGCCGATGCGGTAAATTTCGCTGACGCCGGCAATGCGGGCCGCCACCAGCACCAGCGGGTTGAGATTTCCCTGCGGGCTCGGCACGACCATGACGATGCGTTCGACGCCGGCGACATGCGCCGGAATTGCGTTCATCAACACCGAGCTCGGATAGCTGGCCGTTGCCGCCCGGCACATAGAGGCCGACCGCGCCGATCGCCGTCCAGCGCGTGCCGAGGCGCACGCCGAGTGGGTCGACATAGTCGTCGTCAACGGGACGCTGGCGCTGGTGATGGGCGCGGATGCGCGCCGCGCGCCAGGTCGAGCGCCTCGATCGTCGCACGGTCGGCCTGGTCGACGGCCTGGTCGATCTCGGCAGCGGCGACCGCCATGCATTTCGACGCTGAGCTTCAGGCCGTCGAATTTCTCGGTCAGTTCGATCACCGCCACGTCGCCACGTTCCCGCACATCGGCGAGAATCTCCGCGACCGGAGCCGAAACGTCCTGCGCCGTCTCGCGTTTGGCCGCGAGCAGGGCGCCGAATGCGCTGGCGAAATCCGGATCCCACGTCGACAGCCGCGTGACCATCAGCGTTCACCTGCGCGCGTAAGGCTGCGCTTCACAGGCGATGCTCGGGCCGCGCCCGCGCCTGCCAGGCGGCGGCCATGTCGGCGAGCTGCGCTTCGATGCATTCGACTTCGAGGCGCACACCGGCATCCCCCGAAAAGACCAGTTCGATAGTGCCGGAAGGCGCCTTGGCGGGTTCGAAGGTGATCGCCAGCAGCGACAATATCTGGTCGCCGGCGCGCCGGTTGATGCCGGTCGACTTGGCGCCGAGCACGCGCGAAAAATGCAGCACCGCCTGGCGCCGTTCCGGCGTCTTCTGGTGGTGCGCCTCCGTTCCCCAGACGAAACGGTTCAAGGTCAGGGCGAATTTATGCTCCGCCGGAAGGTAGCGGATGTCGGCGACCTTCAGCACTGCATCCTGGCAGTGCGCCGAGAGGATGGCGAGATCCTCGCTGTCGAGCGCCATCAGTTTCAGCCATTTCATATTGCCACACCTGTATTTGCGCTGCCGATATACAGTCGCCATGGCGGTTAGCTAGCGCAAATCAGACACCCCGTCACCCCAGCGAAAGCTGGGGTCCAGCTTGGGTTCGTACCGCCTGAGAATGAAGCTGGATGCCAGCCTGCACTGGCATGACGGCTTTCATTTATCGCCGCTTACTCAGGCGGCAGACCGGCGGATTTGCGCGCCGCAGGCGCCAAGCTTGGCTTCGAGCCGCTCGAAGCCGCGGTCGAGATGATAGACCCGGTTGACCGTGGTCTCCCCGGCCGCAGCAAGGCCGGCAATGACCAGTGACACCGAAGCACGCAGATCGGTTGCCATCACCGGCGCGCCGGTCAGCCGCTTGACGCCGCTGACCACCGCCGTCTGCCCCTCCAGATGGATATTCGCGCCGAGCCGCGCAAGCTCCTGGACGTGCATGAAGCGGTTTTCGAAGATCGTCTCGGTGATGCGCGCGGTGCCGGCCGAACGCGTCATCAGCGCCATGAACTGCGCCTGCAGGTCGGTCGGGAAGCCGGGGAATGGCTCGGTTGAAATATCGACCGCCGCCAGATCAGCGCCGTTGCGGGCGACGCGGACGCCGTCGTTGCGCGCATCGACCGTGGCGCCGGCCTGGCGCAGGATTTCCAGCGGTTTCTCGAGGAGGCCGGCGCGGCCGCCCTCGAGGAAAACGTCGCCGCCGGTCATCGCCACGGCGATCGCATAGGTTCCGGTTTCGATGCGGTCGGGCAAGACCCGGTGGCGCGCGCCATGCAATTTCGCGACGCCGTCGATGATGATGGTCGAAGTGCCGGCGCCCGAGATCCTGGCGCCCATGGCGTTGAGGCAGGCGGCAAGATCGGCGACTTCCGGTTCACGCGCCGCGTTTTCCAGCACCGTCTGGCCATGCGCCAGGCTCGCCGCCATCATCGCGCAATGCGTGGCGCCGACCGAGACCTTGGGGAAGCGGTAATGGCCGCCCTTGAGCCCATCCTTGGCCTTGGCGACGACATAGCCGGCATCGACGTCAATTGCAGCGCCCAGCGCCGACAGGCTTTCGATGAACAGGTCGACCGGTCGCGTGCCGATGGCGCAGCCGCCGGGCAGCGATACGCGCGCCTCGCCCATGCGCGCGAGCAGCGGCGCGATCACCCAGAAGCTCGCCCGCATCTTCGAAACGAATTCGTAGGACGCCGTGGTATCGACGATGCGCTCGGCCGAAAAATGGATGGTGCGGCCGTCGCCGTTGCTGCCGGGGCGCTTGCCCTCGACCTTGTAGTCGACGCCGTGATTGGTGAGGATGCGGATCAGCTTTTCGACATCGGCCAGATGCGGCACGTTTTCCAGGATCAGCGGTTCCTCGCTCAGAAGCGAGGCGATCATCAGCGGCAATGCCGCATTCTTTGCGCCCGAAATCGCAATGGTGCCGTTTAGCCGTGAGCCGCCTTCGATTACGATCCTGTCCATGGTCCCGCCAATATCCCGCCATGCCGGACATGGATCGTCCGGCTCTTCCCGATTTGCCCATCCCCGCTTGGCCACGGGTGTAACCCGGCGGAGGGGCAGGGGCAAGGACGGTGGCGTCCGGCCACGTCCATTCGCCCGCACGGCGCGACTTCGGCCGGGCATGGCCCCCAACCTCAGCGTCATCCCGGACGCCGAAGGCGATCCGGGACCCATTGGCGTTTCCGCGAATGGACGATTGGCGTGGGGTTGCGCCCGCGCGCCGCTTGCATTTCCCTACAGACCGACAGGCCAATGGATCCCGGTTTGCATGGCAACCGGGATGACGCCAGCGTGTGTGGCCCGGCCCCTGACACTTTTATGGAATCCGGCGTTGCCGACGACCGGATTTTCCGCCGAGCGGCGCGAGCTTGTCATCGCGCCGGCGATAGCCAGTGTCCGCGGGCTTCGGCTCGGCAGTCTCTTCCGCGCTCAACTGTTTTCTTCGCGCCAGATTGGCCCGCAATGCTTTGGCGAGCTTCTCGGCGCGGACGGCTTTGGCCTCCGGCTTCTTCGGCGATTTGCCCATTTGCGCGACTTCCCAATAGCGGCCCAATAGCGGCGTTGCGGGCGGCGAGCCTTCGCTTGCGCAGCCCGCCTCCATGTGGCAAAAGCCGGGCGGCTTTTTCAAGGCCCTTTCCTGGGTAAAGCTGCGGTAGCTCAGTGGTAGAGCACTCCCTTGGTAAGGGAGAGGTCGAGAGTTCAATCCTCTCTCGCAGCACCAGATAAATCTCTGATTTTGCAACCTTTCAAAGCGTGCGCAAGCGCGGCTTCGTGCCGCGATTGCCCGCGCGGCTTTTCGCCGATGCGGCCTTTGGGAACCATCGGCCTCTGCGCGGGTTAATCGCGTGGACTGACGCGGTCCGTGGTGAAAATGGAGTAACAGTATGGGGCGTTCTTCCCGGCCGGCGTCGTCCGAACCTGCACCATCATGGCGAGTGCGCCGCGAGATTTTCGAGAAACTCATGGCCGTCCTGATCGGCGTCGGTTTGTCAATGATCACTTTGTCGGCGCGCGCCGAGATCGCCTCCTTTTATGGCGACGAACTTGCCGGCCAGCCGATGGCCTGGGGCGAACCCTATCGCCCAGACCGGTTCACCTGCGCGCACCGGACGTTCCCCCGTGGCGCGCTGCTCGAACTTACCTTTGGCGACCAGATGGCGTTATGCCGCGTCACCGATCGCGGGCCCTATGCGCCCGGCCGCGACATCGACGTATCCCGGGCGGTTGCCTCTGAACTCGGGCTGATCGAAGCCGGAGTGGGCGAGGTGACGATCGTCCAGTTGCAGCGACCGCGGACGATCCGGCGGTAAGCGCCACGGGCTGAATAACGCCGGCGCTGGATTTTTCCGCTTAAACCAGCCACGTTGCCGCCTGCCGACATCGGGCCAGCCGCCGCCCTTGATCAAGCTAACCCAATGGGCTATATATGCAAGCCGTCGCGGAGACGCCGACTTTTTCGCGCCAGGCAGGAAAACTGTTCAGCGAGGAAGAAAAACAAGGTCTCATTAATTTCCTGGCCGAAAATCCGCAGGTCGGCGACGAGATCCCCGGAACGGGCGGGGTCCGCAAGGTAAGATATGCAGTTGCAGGGCGAGGCAAGCAAGGCGGGGCCCGCATCATCTACTACTACCTGGACGAGACGATGCCGCTTTATCTTCTGCTTGCCTATGCCAAGAACGCCAAGACCGACATGACGCCGGACGAGAAGCGCGCGGTCTCGGCGCTGGTCGTCGCGTTGAAGGCGGCAAGACGGCGCCCCGAATGACGGGAGAGATGGACATGAAAACCTTCGGCGAAGACCTGATCCAATCCCTCGGTGAAGCGCTGGCCCACGCCAAAGGCGCAGGCCCGGCAATCGTTCACACCCCGCTCGACCCGCGTCGCGTACGCGAAAAGGCCAAGCTCACGCAGGCGCAGATGGCGCCGCTGATGGGCATGAGCCTTTCCGGCTACCGCAAGTGGGAGCAAGGCCAAAGGCGCATCAGTGGCCCGGCCGCGGCGCTGCTGACGTTGATCGATCGCGAACCGGGTGCGGTGCGCCGGGCGCTGCTGGAGGATGCCGAATAGATCGGCTCTCTGGATTCCTCCCTCCAAACCGGCCAATCTGGCGCGGACGTTCAACCGCGACCGGAATTGCCATGTCGGATTTTCTCTCACGTGCCATCGCTGCCGGCCAAGGCAAGGTGCCGGCCGATCTCGTCGTCAAGAACGTGCGCCTGCTCGATCTCGTCACCGGCGCGGTCGAAACGACCGACATCGCCATCGTGGAAAATCGCATCGTCGGCACCTACGGGCAATATTCCGGCAAGGCCGAGATCGACGGACGCGGACGCTTCGCCGTGCCGGGCTTCATCGACACGCATGTGCACATCGAATCGTCGATGGTGACGCCGCTTGAATTCGACCGTTGCGTCCTGCCGCACGGTGTCACCACTATCTTCTGCGATCCCCACGAGATCGCCAACGTGCTCGGCGCGCAAGGCATCCGCTACTTCCTCGCCTGCGCCGAGCAGGCGGCGATGGACATCCGCGTCAACTTGTCGTCGTGCGTGCCGGCGACATCGTTCGAACAGGCCGGCGCAACCCTTGAAGTCGGCGAACTGCTGGCGCTGCGCGATCACCCCAAGGTGCATGGCCTGGCCGAGATGATGAACTATCCGGGCGTCCTTGCCGGCGATGCCGGCGTGCTCGCCAAGCTCGACGCCTGGCAGGACGGGCATATCGACGGGCACGCGCCGCTGCTACTGGGAGCCGGCCTCAACGGCTATCTTGCCGCCGGCATCCGCACCGACCATGAGGCGACGAGCGCGGCGGAAGCGCGCGAGAAGCTGAAAAAGGGCATGGCGATCCTGATCCGCGAGGGCTCGGCCTCCAAGGATCTCGAAGCCCTGTCGGAATTGCTTGACGCCGACACTTCCGCCTTCATGGCGCTGTGCACCGACGATCGCAGCCCGGTCGACATTAGCGAGGAGGGCCATCTCGACGCGATGATCCGGCGCCTGATCGCCAAGGGCAAACCGGCCCACCACGTCTATCGCGCCGCCTCGCTTTCGGCTGCGCGCATCTTCGGGCTCAGGGACCGCGGCATGGTCGCGCCGGGCTGGCGCGCCGACATCGCTTTGCTCGACGATCTGAAAGCCTGCACCGTTTCCGATGTCATCGCCGGCGGGCGTCTTGTCACGAAGGCGCTGTTCGACACGCGCGGCACGGTCGAGCCGGTCGGCCTCGATTCGATGAGGCGCAAGGTCGTGACGCCGGAGATCTTTGCGGTGTCGGCCAAGGGGCGCGCCAACAACCAGCCGGTCATCCGGGTCAAGGCCGGCTACATCCTCACCTGGCGCGAGGAGGCCGACATTCCGCAAAGTGCAGGCAAACTCGTTGCCGATCCCACCCGCGATATCCTGAAGGTCGCGGTGCTCGAACGCCACGGCAAGACCGGCGATGTCGGCATCGGCTTCACCGCCGGATTCGGTATCGCCAGCGGCGCGATTGCCTCTTCCGTCGGCCATGACAGCCACAACCTCGCCGTCGTCGGCGCGACCGACGCCGACATGGCTGTCGCGGTCAACCGGGTGATTGCGATGGGCGGCGGCTTTGCGGTTGCCAATGGCGGCAATGTGCTGGCAGAGTTGCCATTGCCGCTTGCCGGCCTGATGAGCCTCGAACCGTTCGAGACGGTTTCGCACAATCTCGAAAAATTGTTGGCCGCCGTCCGCGATCTCGGCTGCCGCCTGCCCGAACCGTTCATCCAGCTCGCCTTCATCGCGCTACCGGTGATCCCGCATTTGAAGATCACGCCGAAGGGCCTGTTCGACGTCGACAAGTTCGAATTTGTGGATTAGCCGGCAAACCGCTCCCACAAAGCAATACCCCACACCATGGCCGCGATCAGCAGCGTTGCCAGCACCGCGGCGGAGCCGCAGTCCTTGGCGATCTTGACCAGTTGGTCGTGATCGCGCGTCACCCGGTCGGCAACCTTTTCGATGCCCGTGTTGAGGAATTCGACCGCCAGCACCAGCAACAACGATCCCCACATCGCCGCCAGCGTCCATGGCTTAAGACTCACCAGCGGCGCCGCGATCAGGCTCAGGCCAAAGACGATCATTTCCTCGCGCAGCGCGGTTTCGCTTTGCCAGCCGAACCGGATGGCCGACAGCGAATTGAAGAAGGCGGCGATGATTCGCTTCATGCTAATGCGATTACCCGATGGCCGCGTGCGCCAAAAGGCCCCGGCGTTTGCATGCGCCGGAACCGGCAAAGCGGTTGGGCAATGACTACTTGCGGGCGCCCTTGGCCAGCAGGTCGCGGATCTGCACCAGCAGTTCGGTTTCGGACGGCCCGGCAGGCTTGGCTGGCGCAGCCGGCTTTGCCGGCATCAGCCGGTTGACCGCCTTGACCATCCAGAAGATCACCCAGCCGATGATCGCGAACTTGACCACCGCGGTGATGAATTTGCCGTAGGCGAACACGGCGCCTTGTTCCTTCGCCGCCTCCAGCGTGTCGGCCGTGACGTTTGAGCTCAAGCCAATGAAATAATTGGAGAAATCGAGCCCGCCGGTGATGAAGCCGAGGATCGGCATGATGAGGTCGTCGGTGAGCGACGAGACGATGGCCCCGAACGCTGCGCCGATGATGACGCCGACGGCGAGGTCCATGACATTGCCGCGCAGGATGAATGCCTTGAACTCGTTGATCATGGATTGTTCCCTTTGGTTGCGCCGGCGAGCCTGCAGCAGTCGCCTTCCGGCTGGATGGATGATTCCGCGGCCGATCTTAGCTGCCCGCGCGGGTGCCGTTAAGTTGCGTGCTTACCCGTTTTCGCGCTGCCGCCGCCGGCGCGGGACGTCCAGCAAAAAGCTGGACATCCCAGCAAATTTGGTGGTTTCATGGCGGTAGCGGGCCGGTTTGCGCCGGTTCGCGGGGAGGATCCAGATGGTCCACGGCTGGGTGGTGCTGGGCACCGCGCTGGTCTATTTGCTCGCCCTGTTTGCGGTTGCCAGCTACGGCGACCGGCGCAGGTTTGGTTCGCGCACCGGCGCTCGGCCGAATATCTACGCATTTTCGCTGGCGATCTATTGCACAACCTGGACCTTCTTCGGTTCGGTTGGCCTGGCGGTTTCGGGCGGGCTCAATTTCCTGGCGATCTATGTCGGGCCGATCCTGCTGTTCACGCTTGGATACCCTCTGGTCGAACGCATCGTGCGCTTGTCCAAGGAAGAGCGCATCACGTCGATCGCCGACTTCCTCGGTGCTCGTTACGGCAAGAGCCAGCGTGTCGCCGGCGTTGCTGCGGCAATCGCGGTGATCGGGACGCTGCCCTACATCGCCCTGCAACTGAAAGCCGTTTCGACATCCGTCCTGACGCTGATGTCGCATTACAGCCTTGGGCAGGAGACGCATTTTCTCGCGTTCGGCGAGATCGCCATCCTCATCGCCCTGACGCTCGCAGTTTTCACGATTCTGTTCGGCACCCGCCATGCCGACGCCACCGAGCACCAGGACGGCCTGATGCTGGCAATTGCGGTCGAATCGCTGGTCAAGCTGATCGCGTTCTTTTGTGTCGGCCTGTTTACCGTCTATGTGCTGTTCGGCGGTTTCGGCGACCTCTATCGCCAGGCTCTCGCCAATGAAGACATCGCTAAAATCGTCGCGCGCGGGTTCGATGGCAGCGGCTTTGCCCTTCTCACTTTCCTCAGCTTGACCGTCTTCCTGCTGCTGCCGCGCCAGTTTCACGCCGCGGTCGTCGAGAACCATTCGCCCGGCGACCTCACCCGCGCCCGCTGGCTGTTTCCCGCCTATCTCGTCGGCATCAACCTGTTCGTCATCCCGATCGCCGCCGCCGGCCTGGTCAAATTCGGCCGCACCGTTTCCGCCGACGATTTCGTCCTGTTGCTGCCGACCGCCTTCGGCAACGACCTGGTGGCGATGATTGCCTTTCTCGGCGGCCTGTCGGCCGGCGCAGCCATGGTCGTCGTTGCCTGCGTCGCCTTGTCGATCATGATTTCCAACGACCTCGTGCTGCCGTTCATTCTGCACCGCCAGGCGTCGGGTCGCGACCACGCCCTGTCGTGGGCGCGCGGCAGCATGGAACAGCCGATCCTCAATATCCGCCGCACCGCAATCGTTGTGCTGGTGGTGCTCGCCTATGCCTACCTGCGCGCTGCCGACAATTCGCGTGCGCTCGCCTCCATCGGACTGGTGTCGTTTGCCGCGATTGCCCAGCTTGCCCCGGCGTTTTTCGGCGGCCTGATCTGGAACGGAGCTACCGGGCGTGGCGCCATTTTCGGCATGATCGCCGGCTTCATCGTGTGGGCCTACACGCTGCTGATGCCGACCCTGATCGATTCCGATCACTGGCTGGTTGCCACCGGCATCCACTCCTCCGGCATCCTGCGTCCCGAGGCGATCCTCGATCTCGGCCTGACCCCGATCGCCAACGGCGTGATCTGGAGCCTGTCGTTCAACATCATCGGATTTGTCCTCGGATCGCTGACGCGGCTGCCGACAACCAGTGAATCGGCGCAGTCGGCGGTTTTCATCGGCCGGCGCCAGCCGCTGCTTGGTCGCCGCGAAGCGGTTCGCCTGACGGTGCGCGAACTGCAAGCCGCGGTCGGGCGGTATCTCGGCGAAAAGCGCGCGCAACGTGCCTTCGAGGCGCATTTTGCCGAAACCGGCAAATCGCCGCATCCCTCCGAACCGGTTCCTTCCTCGCTGTTGCGATTTTCCGAACAGCTTCTTGCCAGCGCCATCGGCGCCTCGTCCTCGCGGCTCGTCCACACATTGCTGCTGCAGCGCTTCGAACCGGCCGCGCCGGGCAGCCGCCAATTGCTCGATCAGGCTTCCGAGGCGCTGCAATTCAACCGCGACATCCTGCAGACCGCGCTCGACCAGATGGATCAGGGCGTCTCGGTGTTCGACGCCGACTTCCGCCTTGCCTTCTGGAACCGACGTTTCCGCAAACTGCTCGGCCTGCCGACCAATTTGGGCACCGCCGGCATTTCCCTGTCGGACGTCGTCGGCGAGATCGTCTCCGTGCACCACCTCACCGGCCCGGAAGCCTCGGCCAAGGCCTTGCACGAGCGCATCATCGCTCGCCGTGAGCCATGGTTGCTGGCGCTGTCGGCGGTCGAGCGCATCGTCGAAGTGCGCACCAGCCCGATGCCGGGCGGAGGCATCGTCGTCACCTGGCACGACATCACCGAACGCATTCTCGTTGCCGAAGCCTTGCGCGATGCCAATGAATCGCTCGAAAAGCGCGTCACCGAACGCACCGGCGAACTGGTCAGCGCCAATCGCGAACTTCAGATCGCGCGCAGTGCCGCCGACCAGGCCAATGCCTCCAAGACGAGGTTTTTGGCGGCGGCCGGCCACGACATCCTGCAGCCGCTCAACGCAGCCAAGCTCTATTCCGCCACGCTCGCCGAACGCCTGCGCGGCCGCCACAACGGCCGCATCGTCGAGAATATCGGCCGCTCGCTCGATTCGGTGGAAGAGATACTTGGCGCCTTGCTGGCGATCTCGCGCCTCGATACCGGCCGCCAGGAAACCAAGGTGACGGTATTCGCCCTCAATGACCTGTTCGAGCAGTTGGCGGTCGAGTTCGAGCCGATCGCCAAGGAGCGCGGCCTGACGATTCGTTTCGTCGCCACTTCCGCCTTTGTGCGTTCTGACCCGACGCTGCTGCGCCGCGTCCTTCAGAACCTGATTTCCAATGCGGTGCGCTACACGCCGAAAGGCAAGGTCCTGGTCGGCTGCCGGCGGCGAGGTTCCGAAATTCGCCTCGACGTGCTCGACACCGGCATCGGAATCGCGGCCGGCGACCGCGAGGCTATCTTCACCGAGTTTTGCCGGCTCGAAAACGGCAAGAAGCAATCGCCCGGCCTTGGCCTCGGCCTGTCGATTGTCGAACGCATCGCCAAGGCGCTCGACCATCGCATCGATTTCGATTCGCGGGTCGGTCGCGGCACCCGCTTTTCGGTATCGGTGCCTGCCGCCGTCGCCCGCAAGGCGCTGCTCCATGCCGCCCGGCCGCTCAAGCCAGCCATCGAAGTCGGCGGTCTTGCCGGGCTTTCCATTCTTTGCGTCGACAACGATCCCGACATTGTCGACGGCATGGTCAAATTGCTGCGCCAATGGCGCTGCCGCGTACGACGGGCAGAGGGGCGCAAGACCGCCGCGGCCATCCTGCGCCGCGCCAGGTCAGCGCCGGATTTGCTGCTCGCCGATTATCACCTCGACGACGGCACCGGTTTTGACGTCATCGATTTTGCCCGCTCTCGCCACGGCGAGAATATCCGCTGCGTGCTGGTGACCGCCGATCGCTCGCCGGCGCTGAAGGCGCAGGCCGAACGCCGCGACGTGATCGTGCTCTATAAGCCCGTCAAGCCGGCGGCACTGCGCGCCGTGCTCGGCGCCCGCCTGCCGACGCGCCAGGCCGCTGAGTAACCGAAGTTAGCGTTCCCCTGACGCCGTCAGCCGGTTGATGGCGATCACCGCCTGGGTGCGGCTGACGACGCCGAGTTTCAGCAGCACGGCCGAGACATGTGCTTTCACGGTAGCTTCCGAAACCCCGAGCTCGTAGGCGATCTGTTTGTTGAGCAGACCTTCGCCGAGCATGCCGAGAACCTTGCCCTGCTGCGGCGTCAGCGATTTCAGGCGCTCGGCCATGGCATGGAATTCCTCGTCGGCGGCGCTTTCGTCGGCGATCTGCGCCGGCGCCCACACTTCGCCCGACAGCACCTTGGTGATGGCCTCGCGGATGCCCTGCATGTCGAGCGATTTGGGGATGAAGCCGGAAGCCCCGAGATCCAGCGCCTTGCGGATCGTGATCGGGTCGTCGGTCGCCGACACAACGACGACGGGGATGGCCGGATGGCTGGCGCGAATCTGCAGCAGGCCCGAGACGCCCTTGGAGCCCGGCATGTTGAGGTCGAGCAGGATCAGCTCGATATCGCGCTCGCCGGCCGCGGCCGCCTCCAGCGCCGGAAAATCGCCGACCATTTCGACCGATTTTTTCGGTTTCAATCCGTCGATGGCGAGCCGCATGGCTTCGCGAAACAGCGGGTGATCGTCCGCGACGATGACTGTCCCTGCGGCCAAATCGAACTTCTCCCCCGAATCCGCTTGGTTTTTGTCCAATTGTTGCGGCGATTGTCTGCCAAAAGCAAGATTGGCGGGAATATACCAAGAAATATGCGAGGGGGCACAGGCAAATCGAACTGGCCGGCGGTTGCTGCTGTCGCAACCGTCGTGACATGGTATTAGACCGGCCTCGGCGACGGTGGGACGAGATGGCGCGACAAGGAATGGACGACTGGTGGCGGCGGTCGACGATTCTGACGCTGCTGTTTCTGGCGCTCGCCGGTTTCGCCACCTTGCTGCTGTTCGCGCTTGCCGGGCAAGCGAGCAACTGGTTCGGCATACCGGCGATGGCGGCAGTGTCGGGCATGCTGCTGCCGGTGGCGTTGGCGGTGTTGGTTTTCCAGCTCGCCGGCTGGCTCGAGCGTAACGACGAGCGCCACCTCATCCGCGACGAAGGCTAGGCGGATGCGTTTCGGTTCCGACGAATCCCGCGACGGGGTGCTGATAGGCCGTGTCCGGATCGGCGTTCTGACGGTCGCCGCGACCTCGATCATCGCTCTCGGCATGATGCTCGTCGCGCAAGCCGGCGTGCCGCTCGAATATCTGTTTGTCCTGCTCGCCGCCATTGTCGTTGCCGGCATTGTCGTTGCCGCGTGGCAAGCGCGAACCATGTCGTATTTCGACTGGCTGGTGGCGCGCCGCCAGGCAAACGGCATGATCTCCGCCATGGCGATGGCGGCCAGCATTTCCGGCTGCTGGCTGCTGTTGCTCGCGCCCGGCTGGTTTTTTGCCGGTTCCGGCAACGGCCCCGCCTGGTCGGCTGCGTTTTGCATGGCGCTGGCGCTGGCGACGATGTTGCTTGCTCCGTATTTGCGCAAAAGCGGCGCGCCGAGCCAGGCGGCCTTCCTTGCCCACCGTTACGCAAGTCGCACTGTCGGCGTTCTGGCGCTCGCTGGCGGCATCGCCACCAGTCTGCTGGTTCTCGTTGCCGGACTCGCTACCGCCTCCTGGCTCGTCCGCACGCAGTTCCTGCTGCCGGCAAGCGATGCCAACCTGCTGTTGGCCGCCCTCGCGGCCATAACCGTCGTCACCGGCGGCCTGCGCGCCGCGATCCGGGTGGCGGCGATTGCCTTTGCCTTCCTGGCGACGACCTTTCTTGCCCCGGCCGTCTGGCTGTCGGGTTCGCAGGGGATTCCGCTGCCCCAGCTGGCGAGCCTCGGCAGCGCCTTTGCCGATCTTGCCGGGTTCGAGCAAGAGCTGGCCAAGGCCGGCGGCGTGCTGCTCGATTCGCGCATTTCCGGCATCCATTCGGTCGCCGAAGGCGCTTTCCAGATTGCCGTGTTCGCCATGGTCATCGGCGCCGGCTTGGCGACAACGCCGGTAGCCTTGGCCGTGATGCCGGCGATCCGCCGTCCGCGTATCGCCCAGCAGGCAGGCGGTGGCGCGATCCTGCTGCTGGCTCTGTTGCTGTCAGTGACGCCGATCTTTGCCGGTTTTGCCAAGATCGGCCTTTATGATGTCCTGAGCGGTATGCCGCGCAGCACCTATGACGATGCGCTGTCGTGGTTGCCGGAGCTGACGCGCCACGGGACGCCTGATCACGGTGCGCTGGCCACCGTCTGCGGCGCCGCGGTCGGACCCGACGCCAGCGTCGTCGGCATTTGCGGCGGCGATCCGGACGCCCCGCTTGGCATCGCCAATGTTGCCCTGGCGCCGGAAGCGGTAACTTTCGCCGTCCCGCAACTGGCCGGAATTCCGCCGATCTTCGGACTGCTGATGTCGGCGGGACTTGTGGCGGCCGCCGTCGGCGCTATCGCCATGTCGGGTTTCTCGATTGCCTCGGCCATTTGCGCCGGCTTGTCGCCCGAACCGGCGAGCCACGGGCAGGCGGCCGGCATCCGTCTCTTTGCCGGGCGGGTGGCCGCCGCGGCGACGCTATTTGCCGCGGCCTGGATCGCCGGGCGCGTTCGCGTGCCGCTGCAGGACCTGTTTTTGTGGGCCGCGTCGCTGGGCTTCGCAATCCTGATGCCGGTAACGGTCGCCGCGGTGTGGTGGTCGCGCGCCAACCGCTACGGGGCGATAGCGGCGATGTTGACCGGCGTGCTCGCATTCGTTTTTCTGCTCGAGATGCGCAGCTACGGCATCGATTTTCGCCCCGCGAGCGGCGACGAATTCCGCATCGTGTTTCCCGGCCTTTCAGGCCTCCCCGACGTCATCCACATGTCGATTGCCGCCGCGATGACCGGTACCCTGGCGTTGGCGGCGATTTCGCTCGCGACGCCGCGCTCAGTCGAGCCGGAACGCATGGACGCCATCCGCCGGCCGGACACGCCGCCGGCATTTCCCGACTCGTTTGCCTGAAACGGGGCCACACCGGCTTGCCCGCCGCCCGCCGGATATGCGACACGCCGACAAGCGTGAAGGGGCAAGACGCGAAGGGGACAGGCGGTGGACGCCAGCGTATTCAAGATTTTGACGCCGCAACAATGGCGCGATTTTCTTGCCGAGAATTCCTTTGCCGGTTCGCCGGACGATATGCGCGACGGCTTCGTTCATTTGTCCCGCGCGAGCCAGGTGCGTGGCACACTGAAGCGCCATTTCCTGTATCAGACCGAGCTGGTCCTGGTCGAACTTGACGCGGTCACGTTGGGCGCGCCGCTGATATATGAAGTCTCGCGCGGCGGCGAGCGTTTTCCGCATTTCCATGGCGCATTGGAAATGCCTGCCGTGCGCCGCATCTGGTCGATTGAGTTGCGCGACGGGCAATGGAACCTGCCCCGGGATATCGGCTTTTGAAGCTCTATCGCGCCCTGCTGGCTCCGGCGCTCGCTGCGCTCGATGCCGAAACCGCGCATCATTTGGCGATAGCAGCTTTGCGAGCCGGTTTGTTGCGCGGTCCGGGCCGGCCGGCCGACCCACGTCTGCGCGTGCGACTTGCCGGACTTGATCTGCCCGGCCCGGTCGGCCTGGCCGCCGGCTTCGACAAGAATGGCGAGGTTGCCGATGCGATGCTGGCGCTGGGCTTCGGCTTCGTCGAGATCGGCACGGTGACGCCGCGCCCGCAGGCAGGCAATCCGCGGCCGCGGATCTTCCGCCTGCCGGGTGACGAAGCGATCATCAACCGCCTCGGCTTCAACAATGACGGCCATGAGGCGGCGGCGCGCAGCTCGGGCAGGCCGCCGCGGCAGTATCGTCGGCGTCAACCTCGGCGCCAACAAGGACTTCGCCGACCGCATCGGCGATTATGTCGCGCGGCATCGAAGCGCTGTGGCCGCTCTGCCAGCTATTTCGCCGTCAACATTTCGTCGCCCAATACGCCCGGCCTGCGCGACCTGCAGGGCAAGGCCGCGCTGGCCGAATTGCTCGACACGGGTGCTGGCACGCCGCGACGAGATGGCGACCGCCGGCGGCGCGCGCCGTCCGGTTTTCCTCAAGATCGCGCCCGATCTCGACGAGAAGCAGATGGACGACATCGCCGCCGTGGTCGAACCGACCGGCCTCGACGGCCTGATCGTGTCCAACACCACGCTCGCGCGGACCGGGCTACGTCGCGCCGCCACGAGCGAGGCCGGCGGGCTTTCCGGCCGGCCGTTGTTCGAGCGCTCGACCATCGTGCTCGCACGGATGCGCCAGCGTCTGACGAAGCTGCCGATCATCGGCGTTGGCGGCGTCGAGTTCCGCGGAGACCGCGCCGGACCAAGATCGAGGCCGGCGCCGACGCGGTCCAGCTCTATACCGCGATGGTCTACGAGGGTCCGCTGCTCGCTGCCCGCATCCATCGCGACCTTGCGGCAATGCTCGACCGCGAAGGCGCGCCGTCGATCGCCGCCTGGAAGGGACGGGCAACGGCTCGTGGGCCGGCCGCAAACTGGAGAACTAAGCGAATACTCTCGCGATACGCGGCCGCAGCATTGCCGCCAGCAACAGGCCGCGCGCCACCAGGAAGGCGTGCAGCGCCAGCCACAGGCCGGTATTGCCAAGCGGTTCGCGCATCAGCCACCATGCGGCGACGAAAATCGCCAGCGAGGCGACCATCATCCGGCTCATGTCGCGCGACCAGGTGGCGCCAATGAAGACCCCGTCCATCTGGAACGCCAACACACCGGTCAGCGGCGTCAACGCCGCCAGCGGCAGATAGTCGGCCGCCTCGGCGCGCACGCTTTCGATCGTCGTCAGCAGCGCCACCAGCAGGTTGCCGAAGCCGTACAGGATCGCGCTCAGCGCGAGGGCAAGCGCGAAATTGATCAGCGTCGACAGGCGGATTCCGTCGACTAGCGCTGCGCGATGGCGGGCACCGATGGCGCGGCCGACGACCTGCTCGGCGGCGGTGGCGAGCCCGTCGAGGAAATAGCCCCCGAGGATGAAGAACTGCATCAGCACCGCGTTGGCGGCGAGCGTCACCTCGCCGAAGCGCGAACCCTGCGCGGTGAAGAAGGCGAAGGCAAACAGCAGCGCGAAGGAGCGCACCATGATGTCGCCGTTGAGCGAAACCAGTCGGCGCAGCGCAACGGCGTCGAAAATGCGGATGCGAGCCGGCCGCCAAGCCGCGGGCAGCATCGGCCGGCAAATCGCCAGGCCGGCGAGTGCGGCCATGACCTCGGCGATGACCGTCGCCCAGGCGACGCCCGGCAGACCGTAACCGAGCCACAGCCCGAGCGCGACCGAAAGCACGATGTTGAGGCCGTTGAGCCACACCTGCAGCGCCAGCGCCAGGCCGGAACGGCCGAGCCCGATCAGCCAGCCGAGGATGGCATAGTTGGCGAGGACCAGCGGCGCCGACAGGATGCGGATGTTGAAGTAGTCGCGCGCCGCCGCCGCCACCGCTTCGCCCGGCGCCATGAAATAGAGCGCCACCGCCATCGCAAGCGGCGCGACCGCGATGATCGCCGCGCCGGCCAACGCCGCAAGCGCCAGCGCCCGAAACAGGATCGCCTGCTTTTCGACCTCGTCGGCGGCACCGAGCGCCTGCGCCGTCAGGCCGGTGGTACCGGAGCGCTGGAAATTGAAGGTGACGAAGATGAGATCGATGATGACGCTGCCGACGGCAAGCCCACCGACCAGCGCCGCATCGCCCAGCCGGCCGACCACGGCGGTATCGGCGATGCCGAGCAGCGGCGTCGTCAGATAGACGAGCATCATCGGCGCTGCCAGCCCCAGCAGCATGCGCGCATTGACGACGAAGGGCCGCGATTGCACGGGGGCGGTTGCTGCGTCCTGCATTTTCATGAATTCTAGTGGCCTGGGTAGGCGGCGGGAAGGGTGCCCGGTGTGGCCATGCTCTACTGCGGCCGGGGCACCGATGTCGAGACTGTCGCCCGGTGTCATACCATTTCAGCACTGGGTCGCGGGTTTGCGGGATATCTCCGCCCTGCCTCCCTCTTGTGGGGAGGCGGGCGAACCGAGCGTCAGCGAAGGTGGTCCGGTCTTGCGCTCGATACCCCCACCCCTAACCCCTCCCCTCAAGGGGGAGGGGAGTCAGTGGCTACCGCCTCCCCGCCGCCAGCAGCCGCATGACCACGAACACCGGCACGACGATCATCGCACCCCAGACAAAATAGATGCCGATGCGCGCGAACGCCTCGAAGCCGAGATCGTAGAGCCACTGAAAAAAGTCGCGCAACGCATACCACACATCGATCGGGGTGAAATGCAGCGCACTCATGATGATGCCGACGATCAGCGACATCACCGCCAGCTTGACGATGGTGCGCGACGGGGTGTCGCCGAGGAACTGGTTGATGCGTTCGGACATTCGCGGCTCCGGAAAAAGCCAGCCGAAGGTATGGCCTGCCCCCAATCATTTCAAGGATTGGCTTTTCAAGAACGCTCCAGCATCGCCTCCAGCGTTGCCAGCACGTCGGCCTCGGCCGCCGGCTTGTCCCAGCGGATGCGCGAGATGCGCGGAAACCGCATGGCGACGCCGGATTTGTGTCGGGTCGAGCGCTGGATGCCCTCGAAGGCGACCTCCAGCACGAGGCCGAAACCGCGGTCCGCGCGGACCGAGCGCACCGGCCCGAAGCGGTCGGTGGTATGGTCGCGGACGAACTTGTCGAGCTGGCGCAATTCCTCGTCGGTGAAGCCGAAATAGGCCTTGCCGACCGGCACCAGTTCATCGTCGCGCCACACCCCGAAGGTATAGTCGGAATAATAGCCCGAGCGCTTGCCGTGGCCGCGCTGGGCATACATCAAGACAGCATCGACCAGACGGGGATCCCTTTTCCACTTGAACCACGGCCCTTTCGGCCGGCCGGCGACATAGGCCGAATCGCGCCGCTTCAGCATCAGGCCTTCGATGATCGGCTCCGGCAGGGCCGCGCGAAGGCGCGCAAGATCTTCAAGATCGGCAAATTCCAGCGCCGGCGAAACGTCGAAACGGGCAGGGTCGAGCCTTGCGACGAATTCGGCGAGCGCCGGCTTGCGCTCGCTCAGCGGCAGGGTGCGCAGGTCGCGACCGTCGGCGACGAGCAGGTCGTAGGCGCGCAGGAAAGCCGGATATTGGGCGAGCAGCGGCCGCGTCACGGTTTTGCGGTTGAGCCGCTGTTGCAGGTCGGAAAAGCTGCCGACGGCACCGGTTCCGGTTCGCACCAGCAGTTCGCCGTCGAGCGCGCCGGAAAATTCCATCGCCTCGACCAGATCGGGAAACGCCGCCGAGATGTCGTCGCCGGTGCGCGAATACAATCGGCGCAGGCCGTCCTCGGCGACCGCCTGGACGCGGATGCCGTCCCATTTCCATTCGGCAACGAATTCCTCCGGCCGGATCGTTGCCAGTTCGCGCTCCTCTATCGGGTGCGCCAGCATCACCGGCCGGAACGGCGCCGACGAGATCGGGGTCGGGCGGGCGTCGCGGCCTTCCAGCCACGCAAAGAGATCGAGATAGGGCGGTCGCAGCCCGTGCCAGATTTCCTCGATTTCGGCGATGTCGACCCGGCCGAATTCGCCCAGCGCCTGATTGGCAAGCCGGGCAGAGACGCCGATGCGCAGGCCGCCGGTCGCAAGCTTGATCAGCGCCAGCCGGCCGGAGGCATCGAGCGTGTCGAGCCGCTTGCGCAGCAGCGCCGGCGCCTGCGATTTCGACGCCATCGCCAGTTCGGCAACCACCTCGCCAAGCGTCGGCGCATGGTCGACGGTAGCTGTCGCCGGCCAGATCAGCGCTACGGTCTCGGCAAGATCGCCGACAAAATCGTAGGAAAGGCGGAACAGCGTCTCGTCGGTGACTTCGCTTGCCAGTTGCCGGATCAGCGCCGGCTTGACCGACGGCAGATCGAGTTCGCCGGTGATGGCGGCGAGCGCGAGGCCACGATCCGGGTCGGGCCGGTCGCGGAAATGGCGGACCAGCAATTCGATCTTGCGGTTGCGCGACGGGGTGAGCACCAACCGCTCGAGCAGGGTGGCGAAGGCTTTCACAATGCCGCTCCCTGGCAATTCAATTCAGCCCCCTACGACAATCACACATCTGTCGTCAGCGAACTGGTGGGCGCTGCCCCAACTTCGGCCGTCACCCCGGTTGATCCTGAGCTGGTCGAAGGGCAAACCGGGGTCCATTGGCCTGTCGGCTTGTAGGAGAAATGCAAGAAGCGCGGGCGCACCCCCACGCCAGTCATCCGTTCGCGGCAAATGCCAATGGATCCCGGCTCGCAGCAGCGGCCGGGATGACGACCAATGAACGGCTGCCCGGCGAGCGCTTTGCCCGCTTGACTTGGCCGCGCGGCGGCAGTTGCATCGGGCGATGGGCGCAGGAGGAATGTCATGAAATTATCCACGCGGCTCCGTGGTCCCGCGCTTGCCTCCGCTATCCTGTTCGCACTCGGAGTATCTCCGGCCATGGCCTTTTCGATCTCGTTCGACTGGTCCGGCCTGAAGCTGTGCACCAGCGGGAGCCCGAACATCGTCGGCAATCCGAAATTCGTCGTGAAGGACGTGCCCGCCGGCACCGCGCAAATCGAATTCAGGATGACCGATCTCGACGTACCGTCCTATCCGCATGGCGGTGGCCGCGTCGCCTATGCCGGCGGCGGGGTCGTTGCCGCCGGCCAGTTCCAGTACAAGAGCCCATGCCCGCCGAGCGGCTCGCACACCTACCGCTGGACGGCGACGGCCTACGACAAGGCCGGCAAGGCAATCGGCACTGCTTCGGCCGACAAGAAATATCCCTGAGCTCACGGCTGCAGCCTTCATTCCGCCTCGTCCTCGTAGCCGACAAGGTGCAGCGGGCGGGCGCCAATGCCGTTGAGTTCGCACCAGCGCACCAGCGCCTCCTCGCGCCCGTGCGTCACCCAGATTTGCGATGCGCCGGTATCGCGGATGGTCCGGGTCAGTTCGTCCCAGTCGCAATGGTCGGAGATCGCCAGCGGCAATTCGACGCCGAACGTCTTCATGCGCGCCCGGATCTGCATCCAGCCGGAGGCAAAGCAGATCAGCGGCTCGGAAAAGCGTCGCACCCACGGCGTCTGGAACGCCATCGGTGGACCGAGCACGACGGCGCCGGCAAAATCGCCGGAAGAATTCTCGCCGACCGGCCGCAGGTCGCCGAGATCGATGCCGTTGGCGACATAGAGGTCGTTCAGCGCCGTCAGCGCGCCGTGGACGTAGACCGGGCCGTTGTGGCCGCAATCGCGCAACAGCCGCGCCACGCGCTGCGCCTTGCCGAGCGCGTAGACGCCGACGAGATGGGTGCGGTCGCTCATCACGCGCACCGAATCGAGCAGCTTGGCGATCTCCGCCTTCGGATCGGGATGGCGGAACACCGGCAGGCCGAAGGTCGCCTCGGTGATGAACACGTCGCAGGGGATCGGCGCAAAAGTCTCGGCCGTTGGATCGGGAAGTCGCTTGTAGTCTCCCGAAGCGACGATGCGGGTTCCGCCCATCTCGACAGCGATCTGGGCCGAGCCGAGGACGTGGCCGGCCGGATAAAAGGTCACGCCGACGCCGTTGATCTCCGTGCGCTCTCCAAAGCTGGTCGCCTGCCGACGCCCGCAGAAATCGTTGCCGAGCCGGATCGCCATGATGTCGAGCGTCGCCTGCGTCGCCAGGACCGCATCGTGGCCGGGCCGGGCGTGGTCGGAATGGCCGTGCGTGATCAGGGCACGACCGACCGGTCGCACCGGATCGATGAAGAAATCGCCGGGCGGGCAATAAAGGCCCGCCGGAGTCGGGCGCAGCAGGTCTTCGGGGCGCATGGCGCTAACCTAGTGACTGCGCGCGTTCGGGCAAGCGCGCCGGGAGGGCTCCCGGCGGGCTCCTGTCACCGGCTGTCGGGAGCCTTGAATGAAGCGCGCCTCAACTTGCGCTTGCAGCCGCCCGCGTTAGTATGCGCAGCAGCATGCTGGGGGCACGTGCTTTCGCGGCGGAACCGGGCGGACCGAATGGCCAAGCGCTTCACCCCCGAGGAATGGACAACCATCGACACGCGGCTGCGTGGCCGCGAGGCCGAATACGGCATTCCGGGCCGCAGTGCCGGTTCGCTGGTTTTGGCGTCGTGGAACATCCGCAAGTTCGGCGCCAAACCGAAGGCCGGCGCTGCGTCGGGACGCTCGCCGGGCGCCTATGAATTGATCGCCCGGTTTGCCGCCAACTGCGACCTGATCGCCATCCAGGAATGCCAATCCGACCTCGAATCGGCGCGCTGGCTCGCCGCCGAACTGGGCCGCCGCGACCGCGAGGGCAAATGGAGCCTGATCTCCAGTGACATCGCCGGCGAAGCGCCGAACGAGAAGGGTTCGCCCGAGCGAATGGTGTTCCTGTGGCGCGGCGCCGTGTTCCGTTTGGCCGACATCGTCTCCGACCTTTCCTTCGACCGCGGCGCCGTTCTCAACAAGGTCAACGCCAACCTGCTCGAATTGCGCGATGCCGTGCTTGCTTCGCCCGACACCGGCACCTGGGAAGGTCTGGCGACGCGGCTGAAGAATTTCGCCGGCTTCGACGCGCCGAAATTGCCGAAATTCTTCGAGTTCATCCGCTCCCCGTACCTGGCGGTATTCGAGACGCACGCCGCAGCCGCCTCCCCCTACCGGCTTGCCTGCGTCGATGCCCATCTCGTCTCCGGAACCGCGCGCGAGCGCGAGCGCGAGTTCTTCGCACTGCTCGAATGGCTTCATTTCGTTTGCGGACAGAAGAACGCCGACGCACCGGCATTTCTGCTGATGGGCGACCTCAACCTCGATTTCCAGAAGGATAACGACGCGCGCCGCGAGGCGATCGCCAAAAGCGTCAAGGAGATGGAAGACAAGGCGAAAGGCGCAGTCGCGGTCAACTTTCCGTTTCTCGACAATCACCCGGCGCGCGGGCCGATTCGCACCAATTCGCGCTTGAGCCAGACCTTCGACCATTTGGCCTTTTTCTCGTGCGACGCGCGCCTGCCGACGGTCGAGCGCAATCGCCAGGCCGGCACGGGCGGCAAGGACGATTACGACTATGGCATGTTCGATTTCCGCCGCCTGTTCGAGGAGGCCGGCGTCGGCAGTTTCAAGACGAAGCAGTCCGCAGACGAACTCTACGCCAAGTTCGAGTTCGATCTGTCCGACCACATGCCGATCTGGGTTCGCCTGCCGTTGCCCAAGGCTGCCCGCAGTGGGGCGGGCGGTCGAGGCGGTTGAAGCCGCAGGCTACTGCAGCCCGGCCGAATCGACGATGCCGCCGGGGCAACCGGCGCTGGTCGGGTTCGATGCGGCGATCAGTTTTGCAAAGTCGGGCGATTGGCCGATCTCGCCTGCAAGCCCGATGGTAATTTCGGCGATCAGCCGCCGGTCACCGTCATCGACGCAGGAAACACGCACGCGTTTTCCTGCACCGGCGCCGAACGCTGCATCGAAAGCGGACCGGATCGCTTCTCCGTTCACCGTCTTGCCGATATTGCCGGCGAAGAGCCGCGCCACGCCAGATCGATTGACGGCATCGAGCAGGTCAAGACTGCGCGTGTAATAGGTCTGCGCGTTTCCGGCCGCGCAGCTGCCGTGCTTGACCCACTCGTGCTTGTGCAGGCCCGAGCGCGTGCCGGGCATGGCGGTCCGCAGCCGGTCCCATAATTCTTGCGGCAGGTAGTCGATCGGCAGACTATTCCATTTGCCGGCCTTGTCGTCGGCAATTGCCGTTGCCGCTATTCCGCAATAGCTGCGGCTCGACGGCTGCGGCCACAGCCCGTGCAGACTGAATTGGCGTGCATCGGCACGCTCCGCCGTCTGATCTCGGCATTCCGGCCGCCGCTCGGCGGTCTCGCAAAACGCCGGCTGCCAGGACAGGGCGAGGACGTAGCTTTCCGCAGCAACAGTTGGGCGGGACATCACAAGCGCGGCGCAGATCACCGCGACAACGAATGTCAGAACGCGCATTTGCATGTGCATGAACGCCAAATCTTTCAGTAGGTCGCGACAGCAATGTCGGTTTTGGAAAAATCGTTGCCCTTGAACAACAGCGGTTCACCCGTTGCTTTCGCCAACGCATAGGAAAAGCAATCGCCAAGATTGAGCCGGGCCGGATGCCCCTGTCCCTTGCCGTATCGGCGAAACGCCCTGCGGGCATGAGCCGCGTGGCTTTCCGTCAACGCAACGATTTCCACTTTCAAACGGGTCATCGCCGCGTCGAGATCGCGCGCGCCTTGTTCGCCGGTCCCCGCTTCGGCCACGATCCCGGCCTCGACAAGCGTCGCAGCGGAAATGGCACGCCGATCCGCCAACTTCATTGCCTCGATAAGCCGCCGCGCCTCCGGCTCAAGCCGCAGGATTGCCATCAAGGCCGAAGTGTCGACGATCACTTCGGCAAACCCCTCTCATCGTAGCCGATGATCTCATCGTCTGAACGCGAATCGAGAACCGGCAGGCTCGAGTAGTGCTTGGCGATTTCCAGCACGTCTTCCACCAGTTGATCGTCGTCCGGTTTGCGCTCTTCGCGACGAAGCCGCTCCTGCAACGCCTTGACCACGGCCTGCGTAATCGTCTCGCCGGTTCGCTTCGCGAGTTCGCGGGCCAGACGATCGGCTTCCGCGTCCTTGATGCTCAAAGGCATGATATACCTTTATACCTAGTGATCTACCTGTATAGCAATAACACACCAAGATCACTTTTGCCATACGCAAAGGGCCGATTTTTCCGTCGCCGCCGCTTGCTAGGCGTCGCCGGGCCGGCGGGCTAGATTGGCCCGATGCGCAACCGTTCCGCCGCCGCCCTTGCCCAGCCGGACCTGTTCGACGAACTGCCAAAACCGTTTGCCGACTGGTTTGCGGCCAAGGGTTGGCGCCCGCGTCCGCATCAGATGGAACTGCTCGATCATGCCCGGCGCGGCGAATCGGTCCTCCTCATCGCGCCGACCGGGGCCGGCAAGACGCTCGCCGGCTTTCTGCCGAGCCTGATCGAGTTGTCGTCGCGCCCGAAGCGGCGGCCGGGCGAAGCCAAACGCGGCGTCCACACGCTCTATATCTCGCCGCTGAAGGCGCTCGCCGTCGACATTCGCCGCAATCTCGAAACGCCGCTGGCCGAAATCGGCCTGCCGATCGACATCGAGATCCGCACTGGCGACACATCGCCGTCGCGGCGTCAGCGCCAGAAGCTCATGCCGCCGCAAATCCTGCTGACGACGCCGGAGCAGTTGGCGCTGCTGATCGCCTCTAAGGATGCGCCGCGATTTTTCGATGGCCTCGAAACGGTGATCTTCGACGAGCTGCATTCGCTGGTCACGTCCAAGCGCGGTCACTTGCTGTCGCTCGGCCTTGCCCGGCTTTTCCACTTGCGTCCCGGCCTCCGCACCATCGGCCTGTCGGCGACGGTCGCCCAGCCCGAAGAATTGCGACGATGGCTGGTGCCGCAACGACCGGGACGCGATGCGATGGCGGGGCTGGTCGAGGTTCATGCCGGAGCCAAGCCGAAGATCACCATCCTGAAATCGCGCGAGCACGTGCCCTGGGCCGGCCATTCGTCGCGCTATGCCGTCGGCGAGATTCTCGAGGCGATCGCCGCCCACAAGACGACGTTGCTGTTCGTCAATACCCGCAGCCAGGCCGAGATGCTGTTCCAGGAATTGTGGAAGATCAACGCCGATTCGCTGCCGATTGCGCTGCACCACGGCTCGCTCGACGTCGCCCAGCGCCGCAAGGTCGAACAGGCGATGGCGCAAAACAAATTGCGCGCCGTCGTCGCAACCTCGACACTCGATCTCGGCATCGATTGGGGCGATGTCGATCTCGTCATCCATGTCGGCGCGCCCAAGGGCGCCAGCCGGCTCGCCCAGCGCATCGGCCGTGCCAACCATCGTCTCGACGAACCCTCGCGCGGTATCCTCGTGCCGTCGAACCGCTTTGAGGTGCTGGAGTGCCAGGCTGCGCTCGACGCCAACTATCTCGGCGCCCAGGATACCCCGCCGCTGCGCGAGGGCGCCCTCGACGTGCTGGCCCAGCACGTCATGGGCATGGCCGTCGCCGAGGCATTCGACGAAAACGAGCTCTATGACGAAGTGCGCATGGCAACGCCCTATGCGAACCTCGAACGCGACCAGTTCGCCAGGGTTGTCGAGTTTGTCGCCACCGGCGGCTACGCGCTGAAAAGCTACGAGCGCTACGCCAAAATCCGAAAGAACGCCGAAGGCCGCTGGCGCCTCACCCACCCCCGCTTTGCCCAGCAATATCGGCTCAACGCCGGCACGATCATCGAGCAGCCGTTGCTGGATGTGCGCCTGACGCGGTCGCGCGGTCGCGGAGCCAACGTTCGTGGTGGACCGATCCTCGGCAAGATCGAGGAGGGGTTTCTCGAAAGCCTGTCTCCGGGCGATACCTTCCTCTTTGCCGGCAAGGTGCTGCGGTTCGAGGGTATCCGCGAAAACACCTGTTACGCTTCGAACGCCAAGGACAGCGATCCGGCGATCCCCTATTACGCCGGCGGCAAGTTCCCGCTGTCGACTTATCTGGCCGAACAAGTGCGCGCCATGCTCGCCGATCCCGCGACCTGGAAGCGGCTGCCGAAACAGGTCAGCGACTGGCTGGCGATCCAGCGCCGCAAATCGGCGCTGCCGCCGCGCGACGGCCTGCTCATCGAAACCTTCCCGCGTGTCACGCGGTATTACATGGTCGTCTATGCCTTCGAGGGCCGGCTTGCCCACCAGACCCTCGGCATGTTGCTGACCCGCCGCCTGGAGCGGGCTCGTGCCCGGCCGCTCGGCTTCGTTGCTTCCGACTACGCGCTCGCCGTCTGGGGCCTGATGGATTTGGGCCGCATGTTCGCGCGCGGCGAACTCGGCCTCGACGCCCTGTTCGAACAGGACATGCTCGGCGACGATCTCGAGGCCTGGCTCGACGAATCCTATCTGCTCAAGCGCGCTTTCCGCCAGTGTGCCCAGATTGCCGGACTGATCGAGAAGCGCCAGCCTGGCAGGGAGAAGACCGGCAAGCAAATGACGGTCTCTTCGGATCTGATCTACGACGTGCTTCGCAGCCACGAGCCCGATCATCTGCTGTTGCAGGCAACTCGCGCCGATGCCGCCCACGGGCTGCTCGATGTTCGCCGCCTCGGTGAAATGTTGTCGCGCGTCGCCGGCCAAATCGTGCATAAGCGCCTCGACCGGATTTCGCCGCTGGCGGTTCCGATCATGCTCGAGATCGGCAAGGAGGCGATCGTCGGCGAGGCGCACGAAGCGCTGCTGGCGGAAGCCGCCGACGAATTGTTGAGGGAAGCGGCGACATGACGGCATTGGCGTTTCGTTCGGTTCCGCTGGAGGAGCGCGCCGGCGTGATCTGGACCGCGCTTGCCGGGTGCGAGATTGCCTGCGACTGGTCGGGCTGCTTGTTCTGGCCGGCCGAGGGCGTGCTCGTCGTCTCGGATCTGCACCTGGAAAAAGGCGCTTCGCTTGCCGCCCGCGGCCATCTGGCGCCGCCCTACGATACCATCGCCACGCTCGAACGGCTGGCCGAGCGCATCGCCGACTGGCGAGCCGCGCACGGTCGTCGCCCTTGGCGACAGCTTCCATGCCGAACAGGCCAGCGCCCACATGCCGTCGGTTTTTCGTGCCCGGCTCGTCCGAATTGATGGCGGGCCGCGACTGGGTCTGGATTGCCGGCAACCACGACCCATTGCCGCCGGCTGAACTTGGCGGAGTGACCGCCGAGGAAGTCTGCATCGGCGCCCTGCGCTTCCGCCACGAACCAATGGCCGACGCCGCTCCCGGCCAGGTCGCCGGGCACCTGCATCCCGTGGCGCGCCTGCTGCGGCGAGGCCGCGCTGTGCGCCGGCCATGCTTTGCCAGCGACGGCGACCGCATGATCCTGCCGGCATTCGGCGCTTTCACCGGTGGGTTGAACCTGCGCGACCGCGCATTCGGCGGCATGTTCGACGACGACCGGCTGGTCGCCCATGTCACCGGCAAGCAGCGGGTCTATACGCTGGCTTTCCGCCAGCTCGCCTGAGTGCTTGGCTTTGGTTTCGTCGCAATTCCGGACGGAAAAGTGGCGGCCACTTTTCCTGGAATTGCTTCAGCGAGCACGGCGAACGCAACCGCGTGCGTCGCGGCGACGGCCAGCGTCAGCACGATGCGCAGATGGCCGTACCAGGCCGGCGCGATGCCTGATTGTGCCGACAGGCTGTCCCAGGCGCCCATCGCGCAATAGGCAACCATCAGGCCGAGCACGGCTCCGGCCTGCGGCAGGAACATCGCCGCCCAGCCGAAGATCGCCGGCAATACCGGCCACACCATCGCGTATCGCGACCGGTCGCCGCGTGTCATCGCCATGCCCCAGCGGATGCCGCCAAGAAAACTGAGGATCGCCAGCGACCAGACACGGAACGCGTCGGCCAGCAATTCGGTCAGGGCGCTGTTGCGACCCGCGAATACAAGGCTGGCGGCGATCGCCGCAAATGGCAATACGCCGCCGAGCGCCACCGACCAGGCGATAGCCGGCATCGGGTTTTGTCCCTCGTCGTCGGTATCGACAAACTCGCTCAATTTCATCTCCTCGCTGCGCGGAAGGCCAGGCTCGCCACCCATCCGGTCAATACGCCGATCAGGACGGCGCCAATGCCGTAGACGAAGGCATAGTCATAGGCAAAGCGGAAAAGGAAATCCTCGAAGCCGCGCTTGCGGACTTCAAAGCTGCCCGTCCGCTTGGCCAGCACATTACCGCCCTTGAACAGGTAGGCGGTAACCTCATGGGTCCCTATTGGAATATTGGCGGGCAGCGCAATTGTCGCCCGAAACAGGCTCGAACCGAGGAAGTCGACACTGTCGTCGTGCTGGGAATAGAGGCCCGAGCGCGAACGCAGATCGCGGATCGCCGCGGCGAATTGCGGCGCCGGCTCGATCGCCGCCGATGCGCCGCTGAATGAACAAGTTCAGTGGAATATATGCGACGCCGATGCCGTTTGCCTTCAGCACATCGGGCGACGCAAGTTCTTCAAGCGGGCGGCTGGCCGCGACCTCGTAGAAGGAAGGCACGTCGGCATAGGTTCGCGATTGGCGGTTGACCCAGATGCCGAATACCCGCTGCTTGCGCCAGACGACGACGGTTTTCGGGGCGCCGCGGATAACGACAACAAGACTATAGCGGTCGAGTGCCTGGGCGACGCGGTTGGGGTTTTCGATGGCGCCGAAAACGACCAGGTTGGTGCCGCCGAAATCCGAGGTCACCGGGATGACGTCGGCGGAAATTCCCATCTGGATTTCCTCGCTCGATCCCAGCGCCGCCGCTCCCTGGACCGCTGATCCCTGCGCACCCGATGCCTGTACCCCCGATCCTTGCGCCTGGGCCAGCGCCGGCGGGCCGGGCAACGCCGACCAGATCACGCCCAAGATCGTGCCGAAAGCGAGGATCAGCCAGCTTCGACAGACATGCCGCATGTTACGAAGCATGTGTCGGGGCTGGCACGATCGAGTACAGTTCACCCGGCGTAACGATCAGGTCGTAGCCGAGGCGCAGCCCAACCGCCAGCACCAGCAGCGCCAGCAGCGCGCGCAATTGGTCGGCGCGCAGCCGGTTGCCGGCCGTTGCGCCAGTTGCGCGCCGATGACGCCGCCCAGCATCAGGACGAAAGCCAGCACGATGTCGACAGTATGGTTAGTCGTCGATTGCAGGATCGTCGTGAAGGCGGTGACGAAGATGATCTGGAACAGCGACGTGCCGATGACGATGTTGGTCGGCACATGCAGCAGGTAGATCATGCGCCGGCACCATGATGAAGCCGCCGCCGACGCCCATGATCGACGTCAGCAGGCCGATCACGGCGCCGAGCACCAGCACCGGAATCGAACTGAGGAACAGCTTGGATTTGCGAAACCGCATTTTCAGCGGCAGGCCGTGAATCCAGTTGTGCTGGCCCGGCCGGCGCACGTCGATGCGTCCGCCCGCCTTGCAGCTTGCGTCGTGCTCGCCGGCTTTCGATCAGCATCAGCGTGCCGATCGAGCTCAGGAACACGACGTAGAGAATGGCGATGATCAGGTCGAGCTGGCCGAGGCGCCGCAAGAGGCTGAATACGAAGACGCCGACGGCGGCACCGGCGAGGCCGCCGAGCAGCAGCATGAGGCCGAGCTTGAAGTCGACGGTGCCGCGGCGCATGTGGGCGATGACGCCAGTAATCGAGGAGGCGACGATCTGGTTGGCGCCCGTCGCCACCGCCACTGCCGGCGGCACATTGTAGAAGATCAGCAACGGCGTCATCAGGAAGCCGCCGCCAATGCCGAACAGTGCCCGAAAGAAATCCGACGGCGATGCCCATCGCAAGCAACAGCAGGGCATTGACCGACATTTCGGCGATTGGCAGGTAAACCGTCACCGGAGGTTCCGAATCGGTTTGAAAGCCCTGAAAACGCGCGCCTCCGGCGCGGTTTCCACGATCCGCGGTTAATGCGCCGCACCTCAGCCTGTGTCAACAAATGCGCGGCGCGACTGCCTTCATGGTAAATGTACGAATTGTCGCAGCGCCCTGATCGGGTGCTCGATGGGGTTTAGACCGCACCCTTTAGGAGTTCACGCAGCAGTTCCGGCGTCACCGCGCCATCGGCGGCCAGGCCCTTTCGTTTCTGGAATGCCTTGATGGCATCGCGCGTCTTGGCCCCCGCCAAGCCGTCGGCCGCGCCCGGATCGAAACCTTGGCGCGACAGCAGCTTCTGCACCTTGAGCGTCAATTCGTTGTCGCTGAGCGCCGCGCTGGTGCCCGGCGCCGAGGCCCATTCCGGCCGCGTCGGCGGCTGGTTGGCATCGAGATTGACCGGTTGCGGCTTCCACAGTTCGGCCTTGCCGCGTGCCGCCGCCAGCTGGTCCGGCCGCATCGACTTGGCCAGCGTGTCACGTTTCGTTGCCGCGTCGGCATCGCCGGCCTTGGCGGCAACGGCAAACCATTTGTAGGCTTCGATCATGTCCTCGGCCACGCCCATGCCGCGCGTATAGAGGATGCCGAGATTGACCTGGCTGTCCTTGACGCCGAATTCGGCCGCCTTGGTGAACCATTCGACCGCTGATTTCAGATCGGGGCCGCCGGCCAAAAGGCCGGATGTCTGGAGGACGCCGAGATTGTGCATGGCGAGCGCATTGCCGTTCTTGGCCGCCGCCTCGTACCAGGTCGCTGCCTTGGCGAGGTCCACCGCGACGCCATGGCCCTTTTCGTAGAAATTGCCGAGCCGGTATTGCGCCGGGGCAAATCCGGCACGTGCCGCATGCTCGTACCATTCGGCCGCCTTGGTCAGGTCGCGCTCGACGCTGTCGCCGTCGGTATATCGCCGCGCCACTTCGAACAGCGCCGCGCCGTCGCCGGCCGCAGCCGCCTCGCGCAACGCGATGTTGCCGATTTCCTGGGGCGGCATCGGCGCATGGGTGATGCTCTGGCCCGGTTCCGGCTGCTTGCGCTCGGCCTGCCCGGAATCGTTGTTTGCGGATGCCTCGATCTTGGCCGAACCGAGTTGCTGCGAACCCATGGCGCCGGTTTCGGCCTGCCCGCCCGCGGCCGCTGCCGCCTGCGCTTGCATTTCCTCGCCCGTCTTGGCCGTCGCCAACTCGGAGCCGCTGCCAATCGTACGCGAACTGGCGGCCCCGGCCTTCGAACTCGACCTCAGCCCCGGCTATTGCATCCTGGTTTTCCGACGCCGCTTGCAAATCGGCCTTGAGACCGCCTTGCGCAGCCAGTTGCTCGCTGCCGGCATTGATCTGGTCTTCCTGTGTCGCATCGATCTGGCCGCCGGCCGTCCGCGCTTCGCCGGCTTCGTCGGCCGGCGCGAAATACCGCAACGCCACCGGCATCGAAACGGCGATCAATGCGGCGGCGAGCGCCGTCGTCAGAAACAGCTTGCGCTTGCGGGCGAGCAGCCCGACGATCGACGAAAGCCGCCGGGGCGGGCCTGCGGCCGGGCGGCTGGCTTGTTCGCCTGCGGCGATTTTTTCGCGCATCGCCGCGGATTCGAGCGAGGCGCTGCGCGCTGCGCGCCGAGCCGCGGCAATGACATCGGCGGCGGCCACCGGAGTGCCGGCGCGACCGGCTTGGCGGTTCTCGCTTGCCCGCTGCACCAGCGCTGCCAGGTCCGGCGCACCCGAACCGGGTTCGAGCGGCAGGTCGTCGATCGCGATTTCGTTTTCGACAAAGTCGCTGCCCGGCAATTGCGACGGCTCGAATTGCGCCGCCCCGCCTCGCCCATGGCCGAAATTCGTGCAAATTCCGGCTGATCCAGAGCGGGGAGCGTTGCCGATTTCGGGCAAGCCAGGGTCTTCCTCCGCCTGGCTGAGATATTCCAGCATATCCTTGTCGAGATCGCTGCCAGCCGGTGTGGAGTTGCCGATCGGCGCCGCTTCTTCCGCGGGCGGTTCGAAATGCCGATGTTCCTCTGCGCCATCTGCGGCATTGCCATGAACGGGGCCGTGAGCCGGCTGGTGCGCCGGCTGGTGTGGATGGCCGCTCAGGCTCTGTTCGATTTCGCCAAGCCGATCGGCCATGCTGGCCAGCATGCCGCGCAGCACTTCGACGGTCTGGCCGGTCGGAGCATCCGATTCTTCACCGCCATGCGTGGCGCCGAGCAACGAAACCGCGCGCTCCGCTGCCTGGCCGGCGACGTCGATGGCGATGTCGCGCGATAGCGCTACCTGATGTTCGATGGCGTCGAGCCGGCTGGCAAGCGGGCCGAGATCGCCGCCACCTTCGCCGAGCGTTGCAATCTTGCGCGAGATCGCGGCGATATCGTCGTGAATGCGGTCGAGCAAATCGGCATCGCCATCGTTTTGCCTGCGCGCCACCGCCCGGTTGACCAATTCGGTCAGCGCGTTCAACGAATTCGAGATACCTGCATCGCCCTGCGACACCGCCGGCGCTGCCGCCAGCGATTGGTCGAGGCGGTCGGCAAGTTCGGCGAAGCGGCTTTCGAGCGCCTCGCTGCGCGCCAGCCAGTCGGGCCCGATTTCCGGCGATTGCAGGCCGGCAAGGCGCTCGGCGATGGCCTCGAGTCGACCGATGGCATGGCTGCTGTCGGCGACCGTGGTGCCATCCCCGGCCTGCGCCGCCGGCAGGTGATCGAGTTTCTCGCCGATATCGGCAAGCCGGGCGTCGAAATGGCGAAATGCCTCGGAATTGTCGACGTGCTGCAATTCGCCGAGTTGCGCGTTCATCGCCGCCAACGCGCCGCGCACTTCGTCGGCGAAGGCGGCGGCATAGCCGGAATCGGCCGGCATTGGCGCGTTCGCCGCCAGGTTCTCGACCGATTTCGTCAGCGAGGCGATGCGCGCCTCGATACGGTCCATCGCGTCGTTGGCGCCCGGATGCACCGAAAGCGTCACCAGCGCGCGCGTCACTTCGTCGAGGCGCTCGTTGAGATCGCTGAAATGCGTCGCAAGCTTGTCGTCGCCCTTGTCGATCAAATGGTCGAGGGCATGGGTCAATTGCTCGAGTTGATCGTGCACCGCCGCGATTGGAAACCGCACCGGCAGGCTTTCGATCGAATCGCGGATCGCGCCGATGTGTTCGGCGAGCGCGGCGATGCGGGATTCGGTCTGTTGGTTCTGGGCGGACGGCGCAGCCCGCATCTGGTCCATTGCGCCTTCGAGGCGCCGGGCGACCTCGCCGTAGCCGCTGGCGATCGAACGGACCAGTTCGCCCGTGTCGATGGTCGCCGATGGCCGACCCGCGAGCGCCTGATAATCCTTGCGCAGCGCCAGCAATTCGCCAGCAATCTGTTCCAGCACCGAGGTCGTCACCGATCCCTGGTCGCGCATCCTGGCGATTTCGCCGGCGAGGCCGGCGATCGCCTGCGATTGCGCATGCGATTGTCCATGTGAATGCATTGGGTCGGTCGAGTGCGATTGCGCGGACGGGGTGTTTCTCGGCGTCGCAAGGCGCTGGTTGACGTCGCCGAGCTGTTCGCGAACCTGCTGCAGCGCGCCCTTGAGACGCGCCAGCTCGGCCGGGTTGATCGTGTCTGCTTTACCGGCGACCGCCTCCTGGCGCGGCGCCGGGCCCGATGGCGCCCGCCAGCCATTCTGCCCGTGGGCGCCTCCGTGGGTGCTGACCGAACCGCCGTCGAGGCGGCGTTGCACCGCCTCGATCGCGCTGGCGACACCGGGGTGGGGGCCGGGATGGGGACGTGGCTGTCCCGAATTCCGCGCGATCCGGTCGAGCTGGGAACGGAGACGACTCATGAATGCCCCTGTGGTGCGGCGTATCGGCAACGGTCGTGGCTTCGCAAATCGTTATGCGAGGCCCCGATCGATCGGCCGAACTTCGGTCCAATGGGGTAAACAAGCCGTTAATTTTTGTGTCCGGGCGCCAATTCCCCAGCCTTCGCACAGGGAAGGTGGCAGTGCAAAAAAATTGACGTTTACGGAAACGTAAAAGTTTGCTAGGAACGGTATCAAGCCCTATTTCAACAAGGCCGCGAAGCGAGCGCCTGGCGATAGCCGGGCTTGCAGTCGTGGGCAGGACGCCAGGAGAAGCCATGCCGGTCTATCGCGCACCCGTCGAGGATACGAAGTTCGTCCTCAACGAGCTGTTGAACCTGCAGCGCTATAACAACCTGCCGGGCTTCGAGGACACCACCCCCGACATGATCGAGGCGATCCTCGCCGAAAAGGCCAAGCTTTCCGAGGAGGTCCTCCAGCCGCTGAACCGCGTCGGCGACATGGAAGGCTGCGAGCGCCATGACGACGGTTCGGTGACGACGCCGAAGGGCTTCAAGGAAGCCTACAAGGCCTATAGCGAAGGCGGCTGGATGGGGCTCGCGGCACACGCCGAATATGGCGGGCAGGGGCTGCCGCATGCCCTGCATACCGCCGTCGGCGAATACATGGTCTCCGCCAACATGGCGTTTTCGATGTATCCGGGCCTGACCCAGGGCGCGATTGCCGCGATCCAGGTCCACGGCACCGACGAGCAGAAGAAGACCTGGCTGCCGAAGATGATCGCCGGCACGTGGACCGGCACCATGAACCTGACCGAGCCGCATTGCGGCACCGATCTCGGCCTGCTGCGCACCAAGGCGGTTCCCGCCGGCGACGGCAGCTACAAGATCTCCGGCCAGAAGATCTTCATCTCCGCCGGCGAGCACGACCTCGCCGACAACATCGTCCATCTGGTGCTGGCCCGCATCGAGGGCGCGCCGGAAGGCGTCAAGGGCATTTCGCTCTTCATCGTGCCGAAGTTCGTGCTCGACAAGGACGGCAAGCCGGGCAAGCGCAACGGCGTCTCCTGTGGCTCGATCGAGGAAAAGATGGGCATCCACGGCAACTCCACCTGCGTCATGAACTACGACGAGGCCACCGGCTATCTGATCGGCGAGGAGAACAAGGGCCTCAAGGCCATGTTCACGATGATGAACGAGGCCCGGCTCGGCGTCGGCCTGCAGGGCCTCGCCGTCTCCGAGGTCGCCTACCAGAACGCCGTCGCCTACGCCAAGGAGCGCATCCAGGGCCGCTCGCTGACCGGCCCGAAGGCGCCCGACAAGAAGGCCGATCCGATCATCGTCCACCCCGACGTCCGCCGCATGCTGATGAACATGAAGGCCTTCAACGAAGCCGGCCGCGCCTTCATGCTGTGGACCGCGCTGAAGGGCGACATCGCGCATCGTTCCGCCGACGAAAAGGAACGCCAGACCGCCGACGACCTGATGGGGCTGCTGACCCCGGTGGTGAAGGGCGTGCTCACCGACAAGGGCTTCGAGAACGCGGTTGCCGCCCAGCAGGTCTATGGCGGCCACGGCTATATCGAGGAACACGGCATGAGCCAGTTCGTGCGCGATGCCCGCATCGCCATGATCTATGAGGGCGCCAACGGCGTCCAGGCGCTCGATCTCGTCGGCCGCAAGCTCGCCGCCGATGGCGGCCGCGCGCTGCATGCCTTCTTCGAGGAGGTCAACGGCTTCACCGCGAAGAACCGCGACAACGACAAGATGGCTGCCTTCGCCAAGCCGCTGCGCAACGCCATGAAGGAGCTGCAAGCCGCGACGATGTGGCTGATGCAGAACGGCCTGAAGAACCCCGACAATGCCGGCGCCGCCTCGAACGACTACATGCACCTCATGGGCCTTGCCGCCCTCGGCTACATGTGGGCGCTGATGGCAGAGAAAAGCCAGGAGGCTTGGCCGACGGCGCCAACGGCCGCGCCGAGTTCTACGAGAACAAGCTTGCCACGGCGCGCTATTTCATGGAGCGTATCCTGCCGGAGGCGCAGGCGCATCTCGCCCGCATCGAGAGCGGTGCCGAAACGATGATGGCGCTGAAGGCGGAAGCCTTTTGATCCGCATAAAGCTGCCTCCTTGCCAAGGCCGACATGGCGGGCGTTGATCATGGTCCATCGATTTCTTCAGCCCTATTGGTGGGTGCGCCGGACATTTCCCATCGCGTCGAAGCTTCTACCGGCATCGATGTCGACCGCAATCCTCGCGGTCAGCGCCCGAAGGTGGAAGGAAAAGGAGCTGAAGCACCTGCGCGAAATGGTTCCGGCCAATCGCGTCGCAATCGATATCGGCGCCGCCCATGGTACGTATGCCTGGCACCTGGCAAGGATTGCCCGCGAGTGCATAGCGTTCGAACCCCAGCGTGACCTGGCCGACCGGCTTCGCATTTCGATCCCTCGGGCCACCGTTCACAACTGTGCTCTTTCCGACAAGACTGGTACGACGACAATGCGCATTCCGAGACAGGGCCGCACAGTCCACACCGGACACGCCACGATCGATCCAGCCAATCGCCTTTCCGAAGCCGCCGAGATCGACAGCGTTGAAGTGGAGGTTCGCACGCTCAATTCTTTCGACATCCGCGATGTCGGGTTCATCAAGATCGATGTCGAAGGCCACGAGCTTGCGGTGCTCCGTGGAGCGCGACAAACGCTCGAACGCGACAAGCCGATCCTATTGATCGAAATTGAGGACAAGCATCAGCCACAAGGATACGAGAACACGGTGCGGTGGCTTGGCCAGATCGGATATCGGCGCAGCGACGGACCTTGCTCGCCTCAAAACTACCTGTTTATGAACGGGATAGCTGCGGCGCCGAATGGCAGGACGGATGCGGGGGAGAGATAGAATGGCTGCACCCGCGGAGATTCTCGGATTGCCCGCGCCGGCATGGAGGAGCGAGGATGTCGCCATGTTGCAGGACATGGCGACGAAATGGCTGTCGGCCGAAATCGCCCCGCACTACGATTCCTACGAAGCCAATGGCATCGTTCCGCCGGAACGCTGGCGCGCTGCCGGCGCCGCCGGCCTGCTCTGCGCGTCGATGCCGGAAGAATATGGCGGCGCCGGCGGCAGCTATGCGCATGAGAGCGCCATCATCGAGGCGCTTACCCATGTCGGTGTCGACGGCTTCGGCATCGCGCTGCACAACTCCATCGTCGCCCCCTACCTGCTGCATTACGGCTCGGACGATCAGAAGCGGCGATGGCTGCCGAAGATGGCGACCGGCGAACTGATCGGCGCCATCGCCATGACCGAACCGGGCACCGGCTCCGATTTGCAGGCGGTCAAGACGCGCGCCGAGCGCGACGGCAACCAGTATCGCATCAACGGCGCCAAGACCTTCATCACCAACGGCCAGAACGCAAACCTCATCATCGTCGTCACCAAGACCGACACGAGCAAGGGCGCCAAAGGCACCTCGCTGATCGTCGTCGAGACCGACGAGGTCGATGGCTTCCGCCGCGGCCGCAACCTCGACAAGATCGGCGCCCACGCCAACGACACCTCCGAATTGTTCTTCGACGATGTCCGCGTGCCGACCGCCAACCTGCTCGGCACCGAGGAAGGGCAGGGCTTCGTCCAGCTGATGCAGCAATTGCCGCAGGAGCGCCTGCAGATCGGCGCATCCGCCATCGCCATGGTCGAGCGCGCTCTGAAGTTGACGATCGACTACGTCAAGGATCGCAAGGCCTTCGGCAAGGCGATCGTCGAGTTCCAGAACACCCAGTTCAAATTGGCCGAACTGAAAACCGAGGCGACCGTCGGCCGCACGTTCTATGATTGGTGCGTGGCGCAACATCTTGAAGGCAAGCTGACGCCGGAACTGGCATCGATGGCGAAACTGTGGCTGACCGAATTGCAGGGCCGCGTCGTCGACGGTTGCCTGCAGATGTTCGGCGGCTATGGCTACATGAACGAATACCCGATCGCCCGCATGTTCCGCGACGCCCGCGTCCAGCGCATCTACGGCGGCACCAACGAGATCATGAAATTGCTGATTTCGAGGAGCCTGTAGGCGGTGGAAATCACGGTGCACAATCCGGGTGCCGAACAAGGCATTTATCCGGCAGATGACTACGTCCATGCGGTTTCCGTGTCGGGCGCCGCGCGTACGCTCTATATTTCCGGCACCATGGGCCTGCGGCCCGATTGGTCCGCTGGCGCCGACATCGACGAACAACTGGACTTGGTCTGGCGGAACATCCGCACGAACCTTGCCTCGGCCGGCATGACCGTCGACAATATTGTGCGCCTGACCAGCTATCTGCGCGATCCGGCCTATATGCAGAAAAACGCCAAGGCACGCCTTGCTGCGCTCGGCGGGCGCAAAATTCCGACGACTGCCATTGTGGCGCAAACCCTGTCGCCGGACTGGCTTGTTGAAATCGAAGTGATTGCGGTTGCGTGAGGCGCCTATGCCGAAGGGATACTGGATCGTGCATGTCGATGTCACCGACCCCGAGCGCTACAAGGAATATCTGCGCCTCGACAATCTGGTGTTCCAGCAGTTCAAAGCCAGGCCATTGGTGCGTGGCGGACGCCATTTGGCGCCGGAAGGTCCGGCGCGCTCGCGCCACGTCGTCCTGGAATTCGACAGCTTTGACCAGGCGGTCGAATGCTACAATTCGCCCGGTTACCGGGAGGCGGTCCGCCACCGGCTCGCGGCGTCCGGTTCCGAAATCGTGATCGTCGAAGGGGTGTGATGACATGGCCAAGGGATATTGGATCGGACACGTGCAAGTGAGCGACCCCGAAAAGTACAAGCAGTATATTGCCGAAGCGACGCCGGCCTATCGGGAGTACGGCGCGAAATTCCTGGCACGGGGCGGCGCCTTTGATCCGGTCGAGGCCGCCGACCTCGGCAGCCGGCACGTGATCATCGAATTTGAATCGATGGCCAAGGCGAAGGCCTGTTATAACTCGGCCACCTATCAGAAGGCGCGCCAGCATCGGCTCGTCAGTTCGACGGGAAGGCTGCTGATTGTTGAGGGTGCGGACTGATGGCCGAGTTTACGCTGTACAGTTTTTGGGAGTCCGGCAACGCCTACAAGGCGGCGCTGTTGCTGGAGTTGTGCAAAGCCGACTGGGCGCCGCATCGCGTCGCCTTCTTTTCGGGCGAGACACGCACACCCGAATTCCGCAAGATCAACGTCATGGGCGAAGTGCCGGTGCTGGTCCATCACCGCAAGGGCGGCGACTTCAAGATCACGCAATCCGGCGCCATACTGACCTATCTGTCGAAGCACTTCGGCAAGTTCGGACCCGAGACCGAGCCCGAGGAATACGACGTCCTGCGCTGGCTCTTGTTCGACAGCCAGAAGGTCTCCGGCCAGGCTGGACCGCTGCGCTTCCTGCGCCATTTCATGAAGAAGGGCGAGACGCCGGATGTGCAATTCCTGCACGGCCGCATGGTCAGCGCGCTCAAGATCCTCGATGCGGCACTGGCTGGCCGGCCCTGGCTTGTCGGCAGCAGCCCGACCATCGCCGATTTCGCCTGCCAGGGCTATCTGCACTGGCCGGCCGAAATCGGCGTCAGCTATGACGAACTGCCCAACCTCGTCGCCTGGCTCGGCCGCATCAAGCAATTGCCCGGCTTCAAGTTCGCCGAGGACCTGATGCCGTCGGGCCGGGACGCAGCAACCGCGACCGCGTGAAACGCGGCGCAAGCAATTGAACGCATGATCTCCTAATAGCGGTATCCGCTTTTCGGGATCGTGCTCCAGAACGGGAGCAACCCATGCCAGAAGCTTTCATCTACGATCACGTGCGCACGCCGCGCGGCCGCGGCAAAAAGGACGGCGCCTTGCATGAGGTGCCCGCCGTTCGCCTCGCCGCCAAGGCGCTCGAAGCCATCCGCGATCGCAATGGGCTCGATACCGGCACCGTCGACGACATCGTCTTCGGCTGCGTCGATCCGGTCGGCGAAGCCGGTTCCGTCATTCCGCGCGCTGCCGCCTTCGAGGCCGGCTACGACAACAAGGCGCCGGGCATTCAGATTTCGCGCTTCTGCGCTTCCGGCCTCGACGCGGTCAATCTCGCCGCCTCCAAGATCGCCGCCGGTTCCGACGACATCGTCATCGCCGGCGGGGTCGAATCGATGAGCCGCGTCGGCATGGGCATGTCCGGCGGCGCCTGGCCGATGGACCCCTCGGTGGCGCTGCCCGGCTGGTTCGTGCCGCAGGGCATTTCGGCCGACCTGATCGCGACGAAATACGGCTTTAGCCGCGACGACGTCGACGCCTATGCGGTGGAAAGCCAGAAGCGGGCGGGCAAGAGCTGGGAGGAAGGCCGGTTCAAGAAATCGGTGATCCCGATCAAGGACATCAACGGCATCACCATCCTCGACCGCGACGAGCACATGCGCCCGTCGACCGACATGCAGAGCCTCGGCAAGCTCGATCCTTCCTTTGTCATGATGGGCGAAATGGGCGGCTTCGATGCGGTCGCCGTCCAGCGCTATCCGGAAGTGGAAGCCGTCAAGCATGTCCACCACGCCGGCAATTCGTCCGGCATCGTCGACGGTGCCGGTGCCGTGCTGCTTGGCTCGAAAAAAGGCGGCAAGGCCATGGGCCTGAAGCCGCGCGCCCGCGTGCGCACCTTCGCCAATATCGGCTCCGAGCCGGCGATCATGCTGACCGGCCCGGTCGATGTCACCGAGAAGCTGTTGAAGAGGGCGAAGATGAAGCTCTCCGACATCGACCTGTTCGAACTGAACGAGGCCTTCGCCTCGGTCGTGCTGCGCTACATGCAAGCCTTCGACATTCCGCACGACAAGATCAACGTCAACGGCGGCGCCATCGCCATGGGTCATCCGCTCGGCGCCACCGGCGCGATGATCCTCGGCACGGTGCTCGACGAACTGGAGCGCCGCGACCTGAACACCGCGCTGGTGACGCTGTGCATCGGCGCCGGCATGGGCACGGCGACGATCATTGAAAGGGTGTGACTCGGCATGCCCAAAATTGACATCGCATCCATTCCCTGGCGAAGCGGCAGCGGCTATCCGCAGGTATTCCGCTCCGCCTTCGCTGGACGGCACCGCCGGCCGCTCGGCGATGCCGTGGGGTTGACCCAGTTCGGCGTCAATCTGACCCGCATCGACCCCGGCTGCGGCTCCTCTTTGCGCCACTGGCACGAGAATGAGGATGAACTCGTCTACATTCTCGATGGCGAGGCTGTGCTGATCGAAGACGACGGCGAAAAGGTCATGCGGGCTGGCGATGCGGCCGGCTTCAAGGCCGGCGTCGCCAACGGCCATTGCCTCGTAAACCGGACCGATCGGCCCGTAATGCTGCTGGAAATCGGAACGCGGGCGAAACGCGAACGCGGTTTCTATTCCGATGTCGACATGATGTTCGAAACCGATGAAACCGGCGACCGCTTCCTCCACAAATCCGGCGAACCCTACCGCTGAACCAAAATCTCAGAACGGAACCGTCAAATGACCTACAATAATTTCACCGTTGCAAAAGACGCCGACGGCATCGCTCTCGTCACCTGGGACATGCCCGGCAAGTCGATGAACGTCATCGATACGTCGGTTGTCGAGGAATTCACGAAAATCGTCGACGAGATGGCGGCGGACGCATCCGTCAAGGGCGTCGTCGTCACCTCCGGCAAGGAAACCTTCTCCGGCGGCGCCGACCTTTCGATGCTTGAAATGTCCTTCGCCACCTTCCAGAAAATGAAGAAGACCGATCCGGAAGGCGCCGCAAAGTTCCTGTTCGAGCAATCCTCGCGCCTGCAATGGGTCTACCGCAAACTCGAAACCTGCGGCAAGCCGTGGGTTGCCGCCATCAACGGCACCTGCATGGGCGGCGCCTTCGAAATGTACGCTGGCCTGCCACGGCCGCGTCATGACCTCCGACCCGAAGGCCAAGGTCGGCCTGCCCGAAGTCAAGGTCGGCCTGTTCCCCGGCGCCGGCGGCACCCAGCGCGTGCCGCGCCTGATCAATACCCAGGAAGCCTTGCAGATGCTGTTGCAGGGCAAGACCTATGACGGCGCCAAGGCCAAGAAGCTGGGCCTCGTCCACGAGATCGCCGCGCCCGGCGAACTGATCGAGAAGGCGAAGGCCATGATCAAGGCCGGCCTGAAGCCGGTCCAGCCCTGGGACGAAAAGGGCTTCAAGCTGCCCGGCGGACCGGTCTATTCGGCCGCCGGCGCGCAATCTGTTTCCGCCGGCCAACGCCATCTAGCGCCGCGAGACCTACGACAATTATCCCGGCGCCCGCTTCATCATGAAATGCGTCTACGAGGGACTGCTGCTGCCGATCGATGCGGCGATCAGGGTCGAGGCAGCGCTATTTCGCCGCCGTCCTGCAGACCACCGAAGCCGGCATGATGATCCGCTCGCTGTTCCTGAGCCTGCAGGAACTGAACAAGGGCGCCCGCCGCCCGGCCAATGTCCCGCCGACGACGTTCAAGAAGGTCGGCATCCTCGGCGGCGGCGGCTTCATGGGCGCCGGCATCGGTTATGTCACCGCCAAGGCCGGCATCGATGTCGTGCTGCTCGACCGCGACGACGCGGCGGCCGAGAAGGGCCAGCGCCCATGCGGCGGGAATCGAGGACGCGGCGATCTCCAAGGGTCGCTCGACGCCTGCCGCCAGGGAAGCGCTGCTTGGCCATATCGTCACCACCGCCGACTACGCCGACTGCTCGCCGATTGCGACCTCGTCATCGAGGCGGTGTTCGAGGATTCGAACGTCAAGAAAGGCGGTGACCGGAAGCGGCGGCGAAGCACATGAAACCCGACGCGATCTTCGCCTCCAACACCTCGACCATTCCGATCACCGGGCTGGCGAAGAATTCTGCGCGCCAGAAGAATTTCATCGGCATCCACTTCTTCTCGCCGGTCGACAGGATGATGCTGGTCGAGATCATCATGGGCAAGAAGACCGGCGACAAGGCGCTGGCCGTCGCGCTCGACTTCGTCCGCGCCATCAAGAAGACGCCGATCGTCGTCAATGACACGCGCGGCTTCTACGTCAACCGCATGCGTGCTGCGCTACATGTCCGAAGCCTACAAGATGCTGATCGAGGGCGTGCCGGCGGCGATGATCGAGAATGTCGCCAAGATGTCCGGCATGCCGGTCGGGCCGCTGGCGCTGACCGACGAGACGGCCATCGACCTTGCCCAGAAGATCATGCACCAGACCATGCGCGACATGGGCGAGAAGGCGGTCGACCACCGCCATCTCGACGCTGGTCAACACCATGGTCGACAAGCACGGCCGCTTCGGCCGCAAGAACGGCAAGGGCTTCTACGATTATCCGGCCAAGCCGGCGAAGAAGCACCTCTGGCACGGTCTCGCAGACCTCTATCCGCAGCAGGACCCGGACAAGATCGATGTCAAGGAACTGCGCCACCGCTTCCATTCGGTCATCGCGCTGGAAGCCGCGCGTTGCGTCGAGGAAGGCGTCGTCACCGATGTCGCGCGAGGCCGATGTCGGCTCGATCCTCGGCTTCGGCTTCGCGCCGTTCACCGGCGGCGCGATTTCCTACATCGACGGCATGGGCGCGAAGAAATTCGTCGAGATGACCAAGGCGCTGGCAGAAGAAATACGGCCCGCAATTCAAGGCGCCGAAACTGCTGCGCGAGATGGCCGAAAAGGGCGAGAGCTTCTATACCCGCTTCAACCCGAAGCCGGCGCAGAAGCAGGCGGCGTGATAATGTTATGATCGATCAGCAACCAGGAGATTGGTGATGGCAAAAGGACAGATGCGGGCCAAACGCGAAATCCGCAAACCGAAGAAGGCAAAAATCGCTGCCGCGGCGCCGGCGAAACCGGGCACCGTAGTCTCCCGGCTTGAACCAAATCCGCCTCGCGCCAAGAACAAGAAGTAGCACTGAGCGAAAGGTCGCGCGGACCGAAGGTTTGGCCCGACCGGGCGTGCCCTGAACGCCGGCGTTTACCCGGCTGCGCGCAATAGCGATGTCGGCTCGACCGGCGGCTTCGGGTTTGCCCCGTTCACCGGCGGTGCGGGTCGCGGCCGTAAAGCCGACCCGTTTGTGCCCCTGACATTCCCGTACCGAGTTCCCTAGACTGGCGCCATGGACGCCAAGGTCCCGCCGCCGCGTTTGCGTTTTCGACTGTTGCTCGGCCGTACCGTGATGATCGGCCCCGGCAAGGCCGATCTCCTCGAGGCGATCGACGCCACCGGCTCGATCTCGGCGGCCGGCCGGTCGATGGGCATGAGCTACAAGAAGGCCTGGTATCTCATCGACGCCATGAACGGCCAGTTCGCCGCGCCGCTGGTCGAAGCGTCCAGGGGTGGTCGCGGCCACGGCGGCGCGCAATTGACCGATCTCGGGCGCGAGGTGCTTGCCCGCTATCGCAAGATCGAAGCCAAGGCCGCTTCCGCCGTCGCCCGTGAAATGGCCGAATTCAACGCATTGATCGACGAAGGCTCCGAGACTGGCTGAGACGCGCACACGGGAATTGCATTCCGAGGCAGTTCGAAGCACCTTCTCAACATCGATATAGATATTAGGCTATATCGATCCGATCCTAACGGAGAAACGATGTCCCGGAACGGCAACGCCGCGACGCGATCGGTCAAGACCGGCGGCTTCTGCCGCTCGCTGGCACGATCCGCGCTGGCCTCGGCGCTTGTGCTTGTCGCGCTGTTGACGGTGCCGCGGCCGGCGGCTGCCGACCAGGGCGCCAACATCGCCTGCGCCGCCAGCGTCAAGCCGGCCGTCGACGAGATCGCCGCGATGTTTGGCGCCGAGACCGGCAAGACCGTGCGTCCGACCTATGGATCGTCGGGGAATTTTTTTCGACAGATTTCGCAAGGGGCGCCTTTCGAACTCTTCCTTTCGGCCGACATGGAGTTTGCCGCAAAGCTCGTGGGCGACGGCAAAACCGACGGCGCGGCAGAACCCTACGCAGTCGGCCGCATTGTCCTGTTCGCGCCGAATGGCTCGCCCGTCGATGCCAAAGCGGGCCTCGATGGCTTGAAGGCCGCCCTCGGCGCCGGCAAGGTGAAGCGCTTTGCGATCGCCAATCCCATGCATGCGCCCTATGGCCGCGCCGCCGAGCAGGCGCTGCGCAACGCCGGGTTATGGGACGGCTTGCAGGACAGACTGGTGCTCGGAGAAAACGTTTCGCAGGCCGCTCAGTTTGCCACGACCGGTTCGGTCGAAGGCGCGATCTTTGCCTATTCGCTGGCGCTCTCGCCGGCGGTTGCGCAGGCTGGCAGTTATGTGCTGCTGCCGGAATCGCTGCATCAGCCTTTGCAACAGGGGATGGTGCTCCTGAAGGATGCGGGTCCGACCGCCCGCGCGTTCCGCGATTTCCTGCGTGGCCCGGCCGCGCGTGCAGTCTTCCGCCGCCATGGCTTTACGGCGCCCGGCGAATCGAGCTGAGGCGGCGGTCTTGGATTGGCAGGCATTCTTCCTTTCGGTTCGCCTCGGCGCTATCACCGTCGCTTTTCTGCTGCCGATTGGCATCTTTTTTGGTCGGTGGCTCGCCTTTCTCGAATTTCGCGGCAAGGGCCTGGCCGAGGCCGCGCTTGCCTTGCCGCTCGTGCTGCCGCCGACCGTGATCGGCTACTATTTTCTCGTCGGATTTTCCGGCACGTCGCCGCTCGGCCGTGCCTGGCAATCATTGTTCGGCGAGGGGCTGGTGTTCACGTTCCAGGGCCTGGTCGCCGCTTCTGTTGTCATCAACCTGCCCTTCGCCGTCCAGCCGATGCAGCGCGCCTTCGAGGCGATTCCACCCGATATTCGCGAAGCGGCGGCGGTGTCGGGCATGTCGCCCCTGGCGGTTCTGCGCCGCATCGATCTGCCGCTCGCCTGGCCCGGCATCGTCACCGCGATGGTATTGAGCTTTGCCCACACGCTCGGCGAATTCGGCGTCGTGCTGATGGTCGGTGGCTCGATTGCCGGCGAGACCCGCACGCTGTCGATTTCAATCTACGATCGCGTGCAGGCGCTCGATTATCCGGCCGCCGGGCTGATGTCTGCTGACTCTGCTGGCGTTTTCGCTGATCGCGCTGGCGGTGACCTTCGCGCTCTCGCGCCGGTTCGGTCGTGCCCGTGGCTGAACCGGCGCTTTCCGTTGCCTTGACGCAGTCGGGTCCGATCCCGCTCGATGTTCGTTTCGAATGCGCCGGCCGCGAAACGCTGGCTTTGGTCGGTCCGTCGGGCAGCGGCAAGACTACGATCCTGCGCGCCATCGCCGGGCTCTACCGGCCGCAAGCGGCGACGATCCGCTGCAACGGAGCGGTCTGGTCGGACGTGAACGCCGGCGTTTTCCTGCCGCCGCACCGGCGCCGGGTCGGCATGGTGTTCCAGCATTACGCGCTGTTCCCGCACATGGATGCGCTGGCCAATGTCGCCGCCGCCATGAGCCATTTGCCGGCAGGCAAGCGCGCGGCGAAGGCACGTGAGTTGCTTTCGCTTGTCCATCTGGATGGGCTCGAAGGCCGTATGCCTTCGCAACTGTCCGGCGGCCAGCAGCAGCGCGTCGCGGTTGCCCGCGCGCTTGCTCGCGACCCCGAAGTGCTGCTGCTCGACGAACCGTTTTCCGCCGTCGACAAGGCGACGCGCCAGCGGCTTTACGGCGAGCTTGCCGAGCTCAAGGCGCGCCTCGCGATGCCGATCGTCCTCGTCACCCACGATTTCGACGAAGCCGCGCGCCTGGCCGAGCGCATGTGCCTGATCGAGCGCGGCGCGGTGCTGCAGGTCGGCGAGCCCGGCGAAGTGCTGGCCCGGCCGGTCGGCGTCGCTGCCGCCCGTATCGTCGATCTGAAGAACATGTTTGCCGCGCGCATCCTGCGCCACCGCGCCCGCCACACCTTGCTCGACTGGAACGGCCGTACACTCGTTGCCGGCCCGCATCGCCAATTCGCTATGGGCGAAGAGATAGTGTGGGCGCTGCCGTCGACCCAGGTCATCCTTTTTCGCAAGAGCGACGCCGGCCCGCGCGAGAACCTGCTGCAAGGCACCGTCGCAAGGCTGGCAACGCTGAGCGAAAGCACCGCCCTGTCGGTGCGCCTTGCCGGCGCCGACGCGCCGGAACTGTCGATGACGGTGCCGGCCCACTTCGTCCGTCGCACAGGGATTGCTATCGGCGCGCCAGTCGCGGTGCGGCTGCTCGCCGATGGCATTCACATCATGAAGGCGGAGAGGCCACTCTGACGCCCGATCCGATTTCTTGCTACATTGCTCATGAGTGAACCGCCTCAAGGAAGGGGCACGCAGCATGACCTCGGAATCCCCGCAACCATCGGCCGGCCCGCAGCCCGCAAGCCTGTGGATCAGGGAACTGCCGTTCACGATCGTATTGTGTCTCACAATCGCGGGGGTCGCCTACAGCAGCTTCTCAAAGCAGCCGATCGTCGCCTACTGGGAAATTCTCGCGCCGGTCATCGGGCTGCTGTGCATCGCCTATGGCTGGCAGGGTGCCGAGGACAGGGCTGGCAAATTGCGGCTGATCGGCACCCAACTGTTGCATTGGGCGGCCTTCCTCGTGGTCATGAACCTCGTGTTGCTACCGAATGTCCAGAAGGTCTTCACGGCCAATGCCACCGGCATCGCAATTTTCACCCTGCTGACGCTCGGCACGTTTACGGCCGGAGTACATATTTTCTCCTGGCAGATCTGCCTTCTCGGCTTCGTCATGGCGCTTGGCATTCCGACGATCGCCTGGATCGAGAATTCGGCGTTGGTCTTTGTCCTGGCTGCGGTCGGTCTCGTCGCGATTGCGGTCGTATTCTGGTGGCAGCGGCGTTCATCGCCATGACCTGCCATATCGACCCACGCTAAGCCGCACACGCGACCCTGAACAACGCCTCGAAACCGCCGGCGCCGGAGCGCAATTCGATCCTGCCGCCCCATGCGTCAGCAATTTCGCGCACGATCGCCAGCCCGAGACCGCTGCCGCTGCCGGCCTGATCGAGCCGGCCGCCACGCGCGCCCGCCTTGGCGATATGTTCGGGCGGGATGCCCGGCCCGTCGTCGCCGACGCGAATGACGATATCCTCGCCTTCGGCCACGGCCGTTACCGTGACCCGCGATGCGGCATGGCGCGCCGCGTTTTCAGTCAGGTTGCCGATCGCCTCGGTAAGGTCGTCCATATCGATTTTGGCGATGAGGTCTTGTGGCGCGTCGACCTGCCAGGCGAGGCGTGCGCCCTGCGGCGTGCGCCTCGAAACCTTGACGATCCGCGCCAGCGTTTCTGCCACCTCAGCGCGCGCATCCGGCCGCGCCGTCGCCATGCGGGCGCGGGCGAGTTCGCGATCGACATGGCGGCGCATCATCGTTGCCACCTGGTCGATGTCGTCGGCGATGGCCTTTTCGCCTTTCTTGCGCAGCCGGGCAGCGTCGCCGGACAACACCTGCAGTGGCGTTTTCAGACCGTGGGCGAGGTCGCCAGCGCGCGCCCTGGCACGCTCGATCTGGGCTTGGCGGGCTTCGAGCAGCGCGTCGACTTCCGCGGCGAGCGGCCGGATTTCGTCGGGGAAATCGCTGCCGAGCGAATGTCGCTTTCCGGCGCGGATCGCGGCGACTCGCTCGCGAACTGCCTTGAGCGGCGCCAGCCCGATGGCGATCTGGCCATAGGCGGCAGCGATCAGGAAAAGCGCCAGCATGCCGAGATACGGCGCCAGATCGGCGGTGAAGGCCCGGCGCGCGGCGACGGTTTCTGCCGAATCGAGCGCCACCGCGGCCCGCACGTCGCCGCCACCGAGGCGCGCCGGCAATTCGACACTGCGTTCCACGGCAATGAGATCGGCGCCGCCCGGTCCGGCGATGCGATGAACGTGGATCTCCGCCATGGGCCAGTTCGTCGGCCGGCAGTTCAAGCCAGGCATCCCACAGCGAACGCGAACGCAGGATCGCATCCCCGGCCTGCACTTGCCAATAGAGGCCCGAAAGCGGCTGGGCAAAACGCGGATCGGCCGGTGGCACGCCGAGGGCGATGCGACCATTTGCGTCTTGTTCGAGGCCGGCGATGATCTGGTTGAGGTGAACGCCGAGTTCGGCCTCGATGCGGCGCTCGACATGGCGCTCGAAAAGCAGCGACAGACCGAAACCCGAAAGCGCCAGCGCCGCGATGACGGAAATCGTCCCGGCGACGAAAAGCCTCAGGCGAAGTGAGCCGCGGTTCATTTCGGCGAACCTGCGATCACGTAGCCGAAGCCGCGGCGAGTTTCGATCGCTCCGGCGCCGAGTTTCTTGCGCACCCGCGTGATCACCGCCTCCAGCGCATTGGCCTCGTGCGCGTCGTCGTCGCCGTAGAGATGTTCGAGCAACTCGGTTGGTGGCACGACCTGGCCCTTGTGGTGCATCAGATAGACGATCAGGCGGTATTCGAGCGGCGACAAGGCAACCGGCACGCCGGCGCGGGCGACCTGCTTCTGACGGGTGTCGAGGCTGATTTCGCCTGCTTCGAGCCGCGAGGAGGCATGACCCGTCGAGCGTCGGATCAGCGCGCGCACGCGCGCCAGCAATTCCTCCATGCGGAACGGCTTCGGCAGATAGTCGTCGGCGCCGGCGTCGATGCCTTCGACCCGCTCGACCCAGCTGCCGCGCGCCGTCAGCACCAGCACCGGCGTATTTCGGCCGGCGCTGCGCCAGCGCTTCAGCACCGCCAGGCCATCCATGCCCGGCAGCCCGAGATCGAGCACGATCAGGTCGTAGTCCTCGGTGTCGCCGAGGAACCAGGCTTCCTCACCATTGGCGGTGCGTTCGACGACAAAGCCCGCGGCCTGCAGCGTCCGGGCGAGGTCGGCGGCGATGCGTGGCTCATCCTCGGCGAGCAGCACTCGCATCAGTCGTCTCCATGCGCAACGATTGTTGCCGTCAACGCATCTACAGACACCTCGCGCAATTGCCCGCCCGGCAGGATCACGCGCAATTCGTAGATATAGCGGCCGTCCTGGCGATCGAATTCGACGCCGACGACCTCGCCGCCGAGCTGGGCCCGGACGCGTTCGAGCACTTCGCCGAGCGGGCGCGCCTTGCCTTCGCGTACCGCCCGCAAGGCCTGCTCATGGTCGTCATCGTCGCCGGCCTGGGCGGCGCCGGCAATCGCCAGCGACAGAAGGACGGCGAACAGCCGGGTTGTCGCGAATTTCATGGCATTTTCGTTAGCCGGGCCTGCCTGACAATTCGCTGACATGGATCAACAGGCTGCCGTCAGGGCGACTATGGCAATACGCGCTCATCGGAGCGGCTGGCGTCGTTTCGAACAACAAAGGAGCATTCCATGCGCAGATATCTGATCCCCGCCGCCATTGCCATTTCTCTGACTGCGGGGGCCGCCGCTTCTGCCTCCAGCGACAATGCCGCCGGCAAGGCGGGAGCAAATTGGCTGACCATCCCGCAGGTTACCGAAAAGCTTGCGGCGCAGGGCTACAAGGTCCGTGACGTCAGGATCGAAGGCAAGATCTACGAAGCCAAGATGATCGACCGCGACGGCCAGCGCGTCGAGGCCAAGGTCGACCCTCTGACCGGGTCGGTCCTTGGCAACGAGAACGGCGAGAACGAATAATGTCGGTTACCCGGGACGAGGCAATGGCCGGCGGCATGAAGCCGCCGGCTGACGCCCCCGGCGCTGGAGACGCCGTCATGGTGAAGGTCTGGGATCCGCTGGTGCGGCTGTTTCACTGGTCGCTGGTTGCGGCATTCTCCATTACCTGGCTTACCGGCGAGGAAATGGGATGGCTCCATGCCCGCGCCGGCTATGCGATCATGGCGTTGCTGGCGATCCGCGTGACATGGGGTCTGTTCAGCGCCGGCCATGCGCGTTTCAGCGATTTCGTCTACCGGCCGTCGACAGTGCTTGCCCACCTCGTCGATACATTGCGAATGCGCACGCGCCGCTATCTCGGCCACAACCCGGCCGGCGGCGCCATGATTGTACTGCTGTTGGCGATGTTGGCGGTCACCGCCGGCACCGGATACATGCTGACGACCGACGCCTTTTGGGGCGTGCGCTGGGTGCGGGAACTTCACCAGGCGATCGCCACGGCAACGCTGGTCTTCGTCGGACTGCATGTCCTCGGCGTGATCGTCGCCAGTTTCGAGCATCGCGAAAACCTCGTGCGGGCAATGATCACCGGCAAAAAACGCGCCAGCCACTGAAGCGCCAGTGTAAGGCAATGCGGCATTTGACCCGCACTTGCGCCAGGCGCAAACTGGTGCTGTTCGGGCATACGCAATGTCCCGTCGAAACCCACGGGTGGCGCGCATGTCCGGCAACGACCAACAGCAAGCCGAGGCGGCGGTCCGGGTGCTGAGCAGCAGCGATCTCCACGCGCTGGGCCTGGGCCAGGAGCAGATCATAGACGCGGTCGAGGACGCGATCCGCCGCGAAGCCGCGGGCCAGGTTTGGAGCGCGCCGAAATCCGCCCTCACCCCTGGCGACGGGCGTTATCTGATGACGACGCTGTCGGCTTCCGACGCGCCACAGGTGAGCGTAGTGAAATTCGTCATTGTGAGCCCCGACAACCCGGCGATCGGTTTGCCGGCCATCAACGGCTCGATCATGGTTCATGACAGCAGGACTGGCGCACTGCTGACGGTGATGGACGCGAAGTGGATCACGGCGGCCCGCACCGCGGGCCTGAGCGGCGTGGTCGCGCGCCGGCTCGCCAATCCGCAATCGAGAAAGATCGGCTTTGTCGGCGCGGGCGTCGAGGCGCGCAGCCATCTCGATGCCTTCGCATCGCTGTTTCCGATCCGGGAGATTGCGATTTTCAGCCGCGGTGCAGCGAATATCGCGCTGCTCGGCGAAAAGGCGAGGGGGATGGGGCTGAAGGCGATGGTTTGCGACGATCCCAGAGCAGCGCTCGCCGATAGCGACCTGGTCGTCACCACCGTCACCCTCACGACGACGGCTGCGCCGTTTCTGGACGCAAACTGGCTGAAGCCGGGGGCCTTCGCGACCATCACCGACCTCGCCGTGCCCTGGCGCCCCGAAAGCCTGTCCGCGTTCGGCTGCGTCATCATTGACGACCGCGCGCAGGAGGCGGCGAGCCCGAGGCGCATGGTTGCCGAGGACCTGGTCCATGGCGATTTGAAGGAGCTGGTTTCTGGCAGGGTCGCGCGGAACTTCGATCCGGCGCGGCGCTCGGCCTTCATTTTTCGCGGCGCCGCCATTGGCGACTTCGCGGTCGCCGCATTGGTCCACCAGCAGACCAGGCCGGCCTTGGGGGCACTGCGTGACCTCCAAGGGGCGGCGCCTGGATGAGATTCCAGGCGGACTCGTCCTCTCTCGGTCGAACCACCAGAAATTTCCTTACAGGTCCGGAAAGTAGCGATCGAGATACTGCCGGCGCAGCCGTTCGGCTGCCTCGCAATCGGTTGCCGCGGCCGGCCGCACCTGTTCAACTCCGCCCGGTTTGCGCCCGGCGACCTCGAGGATCAGTTTTTGGCGGATCGCCGCGGCGAATTCGGAGAGCCCCTGCGCCGGCAGCGAAAACGATCCCGGCCCGGCGATCACACAGTCGGCGTAGTAGGCGTCGATGCCCGCAAATTGTTCGGCGTCGCGGCCGATGATCGGCAACCCGTTTATGGCGATGCCCTGCGCCACCGCATGGGTGCGCGCCAGCGCCAATGACGGCCCGGTATTGTTCGGCCCGTCGCCGGAAATGTCGATCGTCAGCGTTTCGCCGTCGAATTCGTTCGACAGGATCGAGGTAGCAGCAAAGCCGATCGCGGCCGAGATCGAGGTGCCTTCCCAATGCACCTGTCGGGCCGGGCCAATGCGGGCGATGAAATTGCGGGCACTGGCTTCGCCGTCGATGGTCGACCATGGCACCGTTAGCCATTGCTGGCCGGTGCCTGCCCATTCGATATAGGCGACCGCGATGCGGCCAAGGCGACCATGGCTGACCGCGGCCAGGAACAGAGGATCGGTCAGCGCATCGATATAGCCTTGGCGCTGCAATTCGGCTTCGGCAGGGCTCATCGAGCCCGAGATATCGGCGGCCAGTGCGAGTTCCAGATCGACGCGCTCTGCGGCAGTTGCGGCTGGCGAGGCCAGCGCCACGCTAATGATCGCGGCAATAGCAACTGCAATTTGCCGGACGGGCACGATGCACACGCCGCAGCCCATCACACCACCGTCAGGATTTCGTCGAGCGGCTTCTTGATCTTGGCTGCGGCCGGCACCGTGGCGTCCTCGGCCGGGTGGCCGGTCACCAGGATCATTACCGGTTTTTCGGACGCTGGCCGGCCGAGCAGGGCGTTCAGAAACTTCATCGGGTTTGGCGTGTGCGTCAATGTCGCCAACCCGGCATGGTGCAATGCCGAGATCAGGAAGCCGGTGGCGATGCCGACACTTTCCGGCACGTAGTAATTCTTGTAGCGCGTGCCGTCGCCAAATTCGCCCCAGCGCTGGGCAAAGACGACGATCAGCCACGGCGCCGTCGTCAGATGCGGCTTGCTCGGCCCGGTGCCGATCGGCGCCAGCGCCTTCAGCCATTCGTCGCCGGCGCCGCCGCCGTAAAAGGCGTCTTCCTCCTCTTCGGCGCCCGCTCGGATCTGGCGCTTGATCGCCGCATCGGCGATGGCGACGAAATGCCAGGGCTGGTGATTGGCGCCTGATGGCGCGGTGCCGGCGGTGGCGATTGCGGTCTCGATGATTTCGCGCGCAACCGGCCGCGGCGAGAATTCGCGCACCGAATGGCGCTGCCGCATCCGCGCCAGGTATTTGCGCGCCTCGGCCAGCGCCTGCGCTTCGGTGAAATCGCTGCGGTCGGGCAACGGCAGTGCCCGGTAGCTCAGCCCCGATCTGGCAAACATGTTCGTTCTCCCGGCGACGCGGCGAAAACCGCCATTCCGGGACGAAACAGGAAAATGCCTGCCATCGTCAATGTGCCTGGACGTTTGGCCGTGCCGAAGGGCTGCCGGGCGTCCTTCCGATCGGCTATAAGCCCTCCATGGAGGTAGGACAGACGACTGAGTTTGGCCCGTATGTGTTCCATGCGGATCGCATGGAGCTCATGCGCGAAGGTGCGCCGGTGCCGCTTGGCGGCCGTGCAGCAGCGCTTCTCAAGGCGCTCCTGTCCTGCGGCGGCAACGTGGTCTCCAAGGACGCGCTACTTGAGGCCGCTTGGCCCGGGACGATCGTTGAGGAAAGCAATCTCGCCGTGCAGATCGCGGCGTTGCGCAAGGCGTTGGGCGCGCAACAGAGTGGGCAGGAATGGATCGTTACTGTCCCTCGTCTTGGCTATCGTTTGCCAGTGTCCTCGACGGCAGTGCTTGATCAGCACGAAGAATCTCGTCGGCCGGCGCTCGCCGTCCTTCCCTTCGAGAACCTAAGCGCGGATCGTGACCAGGAATACCTGGTAGATGGCATCGTTGCGGACATCACCACAGCGCTCAGCCGCTTCAGGGCATTTGCCGTCATCTCGCGCAACTCAGCCTATGCGTATAGAGGACGCACGCTCGACGTCAGACAGGTCGGCAAGGAACTCGGTGTGCGCTATGTGCTCGAAGGAGCCATTCGATCCGCCGGGGACCGTGTGCGCATCAACGCGCAGCTGGTCGAGGCTGAGAACGGGACTCAATTATGGGCACAGCGCTTCGACGTGCCGCGCACGGCCCTTTTCGACACGCAAGACCAGATTACCGATGGAGTCGTTGGGGCAATCCAGCCGAGTATCACTCGGGCGGAGGTGGAACGCACGCGGTTCAGGCGAACGAGCAATCCGAGTGCTTACGATCTTTACCTGCGCGCACTGCCACACCTGCTCTACCGTGAGGGCAAACGCGCAAGCGACTTGTTGGAGGAAGCTCTTCGGCTCGATCCGGATTTCACGCTAGCTGCGGCCATCGCCGGCGGGCAGCATCTTGCGAACTACCACCACCAGGCGCCCGGCAGCTCGTCAGCTGATCGGGTGCGGGGAGTTGAGTTGCTGAATAAGGTTCTCCCTCTATGTGGAAGCAACTCCACACTGCTCTCGAACTGCGGACTTATGCTGATGGTCCTGGGCGAGTACGATCGTTCGCTCGAACTTGCGCTTCGGGCCGTCGCCGAGAATCCCAACAACTCGAGCGCGCTGTCGGGCGCGGCAATCTGTTCCCTCTTTGGCGGCGATCTGCGCGCGGCAGCCGACTACCAGTTGCGCGCGCTGAGCCTCAGCCCCAACGAATACTTTGCCCATGGCCAGCTGACATGCGTGTCGCACATCAGAATGTGCGAGCGCAATTTCGACGAGGCGATCGAATGGGCACTGCGCTCTCTGGCGGTATCCCCCCACTATACGCCGACATATTGGATGCTGGTCGCGGCCAACGCCCATCTCGATCGGCTCGACGAGGCACGGCGATATTTGGACGAACTGCTGCGGATCAACCCAGGCTTCACCATCGCCACGATGCGATTGGGTCAGCACGCTCGCGACCCATGGCGGGTGGATGTGCTGTTCCAGGGCTTGCGCCTCGCCGGATTGCCCGAGGATTAAGTGCGATTTCATCGGATTTCAGGACAATTCAGCCCGCGCTTTAGGACTCAAACGCACCGCAGGAGCGAGGCTTCTCCCCATAGCGCCACCAACGGCGCGGATGAGGAGAGCGAAGATGATCGGTTCCTTGCTGCAAGTCGAGCTTCGGGACGGGATGTGGGTGCTTGGGGTTCCAGCCCTCGATGTCCCCGACGCGCGAATGCTGGAAGACCTCGGCCTTGATCGGCGAGACCAACCAGCGGGAAAAATGGCACTTCCTGGCGGTCGGACGGGCCTTTGGGCGACGATTCAAGTCTGGATCGGGTCGATGACGCAGATGCCGGTTCGCGCCAGAGCGAGTGCGCTTGAGGTCGCAAGCCGAAGTTCGAAATGAGACGCTACCGGAAGTTTCAGCCCGCCCTGGCTTCGATCGGTCGGCCGACTGTCAGCTTTTCGCGCAGGTTCGGCTCCATGGCGATATAGGCTGAAATCCGGCGCGACGCCGAGCGCGTCGAGCGTCTTGGAAAAGAAACAGCGGACCGCGGCGGTGGCGACGACGTCGAAAATCTCGTCGTCGGACAGTCCGTGGCCGCGCAGTTCGGCGATGTCGGCCGGTTCGATCGCCGTGGCGTCCTGGGCGACCTTGGCGGCGATCCGCATGATCGCGCGGTCGGCTTCGTCGAGGGCGGCGGTCTCTGGCGCCGCGACGATCGCCTCCAGTTCGTCCTCCTCGTAGAATTCCTGCAGCAGCACGTGGGCGTGGGTCAGCATGCAATAGGAGGAGCGCAAGGCCTGGGCGGCGGCGAGGGTCGCCAGTTCGTGGCGGCGCGGGTCCATGTTCGCCTTGATCGCCCGCAGCAACCCACTCCAGGCCTTCATCACCTTTGGCCGGTGGCCGAAGGCCCGCACCATGTTCGGCACATAGCCATAGTACTGGCCGGCCGCGGCATACATCTTCTTGGTCGCGCCCTTCGCTTCGGCTTCGTCGATCGTCGCGATAAAACTCATCTCCTGCTTACCCATGGCTGCTATCCCCACAACCGCAGTGTAATTCGTTTTTTTACCCGCCAAATCGCGCGAAACGGTGGCAAGGTCAGCCGCAATTCGGCTTTTCCCCCGGGTTGAACTTGACATTGCCCTTGACCGCCGCGCTGACGGTGGCCAAGACGCGGCCATGTCGCAGAAAGGCGAAACTCCGGCAGACGGGCGCGCGGACGGCGCGCAACCGCGCATGGTCGCCGACGCGCTGCGCGGCAGCTGGGTGCACCGTTTCCTGCCGCAAGCGCTGTGGCCGTACGCGCAACTGGCCCGCTGGGAGCGACCGATCGGCTGGCGCCTGCTGATGTGGCCATGCTGGTGGTCGCTGATGCTGGCCAGCCATACCGGCATCCGCATCGCCGGCGGGTTCGGCCACTGGCTCGAAATCGGCGCGCAGTTGCTTCTGTTTACCGCCGGCGCATTCCTGACCCGTGGCGCCGGCTGCACCTACAACGACCTCGTCGACGTCGATATCGATGCAAAGGTGGCGCGCACGCGCTCGCGGCCGCTGCCGTCAGGCCGGGTGACGCGGACGCAGGCGCTGGTCTTTTTGTTGTTGCAAGCCTTCGGCGGGCTGGTCGTTCTGCTGCAGTTCAACCGGCTGACGATCCTGATCGGCTGCCTGTCGCTCGTCACCGTCGCCGTCTATCCGTTCATGAAGCGGATCACCTGGTGGCCACAACTGTTCCTCGGCTTAGCCTTCTCGTGGGGAGCGCTGGTCGGCTGGCCGGCCGCGACCGGCCGTTTCGAACTGCCGGCGCTGGTGCTCTACCTCGGCTGCATCTTCTGGGTGATCGGCTACGACACGATCTACGCGTTGCAGGATATCGAGGACGATGCGCTGGTTGGCGTCAAGTCGACGGCGCGGCTGTTCGGCGCGCGGGCAAGAGACGCAATCGCGGCGCTATATGCGCTCGCCTTGCTGCTTTTCGCCGTCGCTTTCTGGATCACGCCGGTGAATTGGCCGGCATGGCTCGGCCTGGCGCTCGGCGCGCTGCACATGATCTGGCAGGTGCGCACGCTCGATGTTGCCGATCCGGCACGCTGCCTGATGCTGTTCAAGTCAAACAGTCATTTCGGCTGGATATTGTTTGGCGGGCTGACGGCGTCGCAGTTCGTCGGCTGAAAAACTATTCAGGCGGCGCAACGCTCATTAGCGCCCGCACAAGCGCCGACTGGCTGCGCTCTCCGGTCTTGTCGAAAATGCGCTGCAGATGTGTGCGCGCGGTATTTACGCTGACGCCCATCTCCTCCGCCGCTGCCGCCAGGTCATAACCCTCGACGATCAGGCCGCTGAGCCGTTTCTGCATCTCGGAGAGGCGGAACACGCCGGCAGCCGCGTGCAGCCGACGCGCCACCATGCGCAGGTCGTCGAAAGTGACAACCACTCTGTTGTCGTTCAATCCGACCCAGCACACCTTCGTGCCAGTCCCTTCCTCCTCCGTCAGTGCAACGGGAATACGCATCTGTTCTGTGTGGGCATTGCCAAATCGCTCGAGCTGGCGTGCATGCACGGCCTCGATCGCGGACTGAAGCGCGGCAAGGTTTGCCCGGTTGCGCGCCCGCAGCCTTCTGCCCGAGACGATCAGCGTACGGTCGCGCGCCAGTTGCGCACGAGCCTTCTCGTTCATCCATATGACCGTTCCGTCGCGGTCGACTTCGATCATCGGACAGTCCACGAAATTCCGCGTCTGCTGCAGGACGACGACGGCCGCAAGCAGCCACCTCCCGCCGATCTTCCTCAGGATCTTCATTTCGTGATGCACGTGGGGCATTTCGAAGGGATCGCCCGTCTCCGCGCCCAGCTGGTCGTAATAGACCCAAGCCATGTCGGCGCCGATACTGAGGCGCAGGTTCAGGCGATCGATGAGGCCGAGGGAGGGGCTGGGTTCGGGATGGCGGTCCATGAGGTACCTCATCGGAGCCCGGACCGAATCCCAGCCCCGCTGGACGAATACCCCGCGGCCCGCTAGCGAATACATGCGCACCGCGTCGGTGTCCCGCGCCCAATACGAGGCCCATTCCGCGAAGTCCTTGCGCAGATAGGCGTCGGTCTCGGCCGCGATCACTTTCAGGATGGCGGCGCGCTCGACGTCTTCGTCTGCACCAGGTTCGGATTTTCCCATGGCAAGCTCCAGCATAGCAGGCGCCCGCATTGCTGTCGTCGCGATCACTGCGTCGCCAAACCGCGGTGGCTCGGCACTTTCGCTCTGGAGGTCGCGTCGGCAACGGACGCGGCTCCGGTGCGGAGGCTCGCGACAAAACAGGCGAGCCGCGTCGCCCAGCGAATACCGTCAGACCGGAAGTATTGTTCCTCGTCGCCGGATGTGCGTTTCCGCGCTGCCTTGCTGTTTCCAAGATGAGCTATCACCAAACCGGAATGGTCCATCGCTGCATCTGTTCCTTTCCAAGCGGGTTTCCGCTTGAAGGGCAGGATGCAACGGCGCGCACCGTTTGCGTGTCATGCATTCATGTGACAGGCCGAAAGAAAGCCGCAGCCGTGTGCCTGGCGCGGCAGCGAAGCCGCTGGCGCTAGCGTCGCGCCACCAGTTCTTCGCCGCTGATCTTTTCGATTCTGCCGATATCGCCAACCTTGCGGCGGCGCAGGAAGAATGGCCGGCGTTTCAGCCAGCGCTTGCGCCGCGCCACCGGCGGATCGACCATCAGCTTGCCGAGATAGGCCATGATCGGCCGTGCCAGGTTTTCGCCTTCGACCATCAGCATCGGCAATTGCAGCAACCGGCTCCACGTGTGCCAGTCTGCGGCGATGTTGTCGAAATCGCTCGCCACCAGCAGCGGCACCGACAGGTTCGGATCGCGGTGTTTCAGTTCGAGAGTGACGGTCACGGTGCCATCTTCATTCTCGATAGCGCGGGCGGCGACGCCCTCGAAGCTGCGAGCCGGCAGCGCCAGCGACATTGAGATGCCGCAGGGCAATTTGCGCCGCATCACGGCGCCGTTGCGATCGAGCTTGATTTGGGTTTCGCAATCGTCCTGGCGGATGCTGTGCGGCAGCCGGTAGGGATCGATCCGCATGGGCTTTGACGCCCATGCGGGAAGTTCCATGTTGGCTGCGGAAAGTTCGGCGGTGTTGGTCCCACCTTTGGCTTTCGACATCGTTCGCCTCTCTGCTTCCTCCAGAGCCCGATTCTGCGCCGGGTCTTCTGTGCGTCGCGGTTTGTTGTTGTTGTCCCGCTACACGAGGCAATCTAGCAGCACCCGATGCCGATCGGCTTAAGAAACGAAGTGAATCGTTCCTTGCCGCAGAGCTTGGTTATTGAATGATTTCAGGGTGTAAGGATCGATCAACGAATCTTTTCAGGAGCTTAAGCAGCCCCTGATTCGATGCGCGAAGTTAGGCTTAAATTTGATTCTGAGGTTGAACCGCGCTTGAATCTATTCGCGAACCACCTTGCCGGGGTTCATGATGCCGTCGGGATCGAGCGCGCGCTTGACCGCTCGCATCAGCTCCATCTCGACCGGCGACTTCAGCCGCGCGATCAGGTCGCGCTTCAGTTGCCCGACGCCGTGCTCGGCCGAGACCGAGCCTTCCATCGCCACCACCAATGTGTTGACCGCATCGTTGATGCGCTCGCCCGCGGCCAGGAATGCTTTCGTATCGCCGCCCTTCGGCTGGCTGACATTGTAGTGCAGGTTGCCGTCGCCCATGTGACCGAAGCAGCAGACGCGCGCGCCGGGATACGTGCTCTCGACCAGCGGCCTGGCTTGCGCCAGGAACTCGGGAATGCTGTGCACCGGCAGCGAAATGTCGTGCTTGATCGAGCCACCCTCGAAGGCCTGCGCGCCGGGCATGTCCTCGCGCAGTTTCCACAACTGGTTCTGCTGGGCAACGCTGCCGGCGACCGAAGCGTCGTCGATGATGCCGCTTTCGATTGCCGCATGAAAGATCGTCTCGGCCATCTTGCGCGCATCTTCGGCGCTGCGCCCTGAGGACAATTCCGCCAGCACATACCATTCGTGGCGGCCCGCCAACGGATCACGCGTGCCGGCGATATGTTCGAGGGTGAAATCGAGCGGAGTGCGGTGGATAAATTCGAACGTCGTCAGCGACGGACCGGCAACGGCCAGCGCCGAGTTCAGCAGTTCGAGCGCGGCCTGCGCCGTCTTCATGCCGGCAAATACGACTTCCTTGCCGGCAGGTCGTGGCAGCAGTTTCAGCACCGCCGCGGTGACGATACCGAGCGTGCCCTCGCCGCCAATGAACAGGTGCCGGAGCGCATAGCCGGTGTTGTCCTTCTTCAACTTGCGCAAACCGTCCCAGACTTGTCCGTCGGCCAGCACGACTTCAAGGCCGAGCACCAGCTCGCGGGTGTTGCCGTAGGAAAGCGCGGCGACACCGCCGGCGTTCGACGAGATGTTGCCGCCGATCTGGCACGAGCCCTGGCTCGCCAGCGACAGTGGAAACAACCGGTCGTGTTCTGCGGCGATTTCCTGGACGCGCTGCAGCACCATGCCGGCTTCGACCGTCATGGTGTTGCCAGCGACGTCGATCTCGCGCAGCCGGTTCATCCGCTCCATGGCGATAACGATTTGCGTCCCGCTGTCGTCCGGTGCGCCGCCGGCGACGTGACCCGTATGCCCGCCCTGCGGCACCAGCGCTGTCGTGGTTTCGACCGCCAGCCGTACGATCGCCGCCACTTCTTCGGTCGAGCCGGGCCGCAGCACCAGCGGAGTCTTGCCGTGAAGGAGGTTCCGATTCTCCTGCGTATAATGCGTCAGGTCAGTTTCTTCGGGGCGCAGCGCATTGGCGGCGCCGACGATGGCGGCAAAGCGTTCAAGCGTGACGGCGGTTGGCTTCGTCATGGCTCAGTTCCGCGGCGCGGCGGCGCGTGCCAGGCGGTCGTTGATGGCAATGCCGATGCCGGTCGAAGGAATCGGCATGACGTGGATGATCGCCGTCCCGCTGGCATCGAGCTGCTTGAGATGTCCGTAGAGATTGGCGGCGGCCTCGCGCAGGTCACCGGCCGGCGAAAGATTGGCGACATGGGCCGCGCCACCCACCGAATTGCCGAAGGCGAGCACGGCGGCATCGGCCGGCCACTGTCGCGCGTTCAGAACCAGTCTGGCGCGCGGCGCATAATGGCTCGCCAGCATCCCCGGCGCCTCGATGGCATTGGCGCGTGCAGGCAGTTTCACAGGCAAGCCGGCCGCCGCCTCGATTTCGGCGGCGGTGACAATCCCCGGCCGCAGCAGCACGATTGCGTTGCGCACCGGCTTGACCACGGTTGATTCGAGCCCGACCGGGCAGGGGCCGCCGTCGAGGATCAGCAGGTTGGCATCGCCGTATTCCTCGGCGACGTGGCCGGCCGTCGTCGGCGAGATTTTCCCTGACTTGTTGGCGCTCGGCGCCGCCAGCGGCCGGCCGAAACGCTCGATCAATTCGCTCGCCGGCCCCCTCGGCCAGCGCAGGGCGACGGTGTCAAGGCCGGCGGTGGCCAGTTCGCTGATATTGCTATCGCGCCGCTTCGCTACCACCAGTGTCAGCGGGCCCGGCCAGAATGCCCGCGCCAGCTTGCGGGCGGTTTCGTCGAAGGTTCCGTGCCCTTCGGCCATCGGCAGCGAAGCGATGTGGCAGATCAGCGGGTTGAACCGCGGCCGCCCCTTCATTTCGAAGATGCGCGCGATAGCAAGCCCGTTGGTTGCGTCGGCGGCAAGGCCGTAAACCGTCTCGGTCGGCACGGCGACACATTTGCCGGCGGAAAGCTCGGCCAGGGCGAGGTCCTGCCAGTCGGCCGTCCTTGCGATGTCGATGATCTGCGCCACTACGCCTTCTTGTCGGCCAGATACGGCGCGTGCAGCGCCAGGTCGGCCTTGTTGAGCCGGTCGGCGGCCGTCCAGTTCTGGTGCCAGTAGGGATAGAGCAGTGGCGGCCGGCTCACCTTTTCGAGCCGGCCGACTTCTTCTTCGCTCAGCTCCAGCTCGGCCGCGCCGAGATTGTCCGCAAAATGGGCATCGGTCCGCCCGCCGATCACGACCGAGGTGACCCACGGCCGGGAGAGAAGCCAGGCCAGCGCCACCTGCGCGCCGGAGACACCGCGGGCCTCGGCGATGGCCACGATCACGTCGACGATATCGTAGAGCTTGTCCTCGTCGTAGATCGGCGGCTCCTTCCAGCCCAACGTGTGCCGTCCGCCCTCCTTGGGGCTCTTGCCGCGCCGGTACTTGCCCGAGAGCAGCCCGCCGGCGATCGGGCTCCAGACCAGGATTCCGAGCCCCTGATCGACTGAGATTGGCACCAGCTCATATTCGGCCTCGCGCGCCTGCAGCGTGTAGTGGATCTGCTGGCAGACGAAGCGCTGCTGGTGGCGGGCATCCGAGATCGCCAGCGCCTTCATCAGGTGCCAGCCGGAAAAGTTCGAGCAGCCGATATAGCGGATCTTGCCCTGCTTCACGAGCGTGTCGAGCGCCTCGATGGTCTCCTCGAGCGGCGTCAGGCCGTCCCATTGATGCACCTGGTAGAGATCGATGACATCGGTCTTGAGGCGTTTTAGGCTGGCTTCGCACTGGGCGACGATGTGGTGGCGCGACAACCCGCGATCGTTAGGCCCCTTGCCCATCGGAAACCGCACCTTGGTCGCGACCAGAAGCCGCTGGCGCCGGCCGTCTTTGGCCAACACCTCGCCGATGATTTGCTCGGACTTGCCCGCCGCATAGGCGTTGGCGGTGTCGAGGATGTTGACGCCCTTGTCGAGGCACATGTCGATCTGGCGAGTGGCGCCCTTGATGTCGGTTTCCCCGACCATCCTGTTGCCCCCGAACGTCATGGTGCCGATGGTGATGGTCGAGACCTTGATGCCCGAGGCCCCCAGTTGCCGATATTGCATTGCCGCATCCTCCGCGAGATGCGCTACACTAGTGGAGACTTGTCGCCGGTCAACGGACCGGGCGACAGGGGGACATCAATTGACGTTTACGTAAAACGCACCTATTGCCGGCCGAGGAAGAGGACTTTTTCGATGTATCGCGCTCCCGTGGACGAAATCGGGTTTTCGCTGAAGCACATCGCCGGCCTCGAACGAGCCATGGCTGACGGCAAGCTCGGCGATCTGAGCGGTGACGTCGTCGACGCGGTGCTGGAGGAAGCCGGCCGCTTTGCCAGAGAGGAACTGGCGCCGCTCAATCGCGTCGGCGACCAGTACGGATCAAAGCTCGCCGACGCGAAGGTGACGACACCGCCGGGCTGGAAGGAAACCTACAGGCATTGGGCCGAAGGCGGCTGGAACGCCATTGCCGGGCCGCCCGAATTCGGCGGCCAGGGGCTGCCGATGATGCTGGCTGTGGCGGCGTCCGAAATGTGGAACTCGGCCTGCATGGGCTTCGGCCTCGGGCCGCTGCTGACCATCGGCGCCATCGAGGCGATCCACAAGCACGGTTCGCCCGCCTTGCAGGAAAAATTCCTCGCCAAGCTCGTCTCCGGCGAATGGATGGGCACGATGAACCTGACCGAGCCGCAGGCCGGCTCCGATCTCAGCGCGCTGAAGACGCGGGCCGAACGCGCCGCCGATGGCACCTACCGCATCTTCGGCCAGAAGATCTTCATCACCTATGGCGAGCACGACCTGACCGACAATATCATCCACCTGGTGCTTGCCCGGTTGCCCGATGCTCCCTCCGGCACCCGCGGCATTTCATTGTTCCTGGTGCCGAAATTCCTCGTCAACGACGACGGCAGCCTCGGCGCGCGCAACGATTTGTTCTGCCATTCGATCGAGCACAAGCTCGGCATCCACGCCTCGCCGACCTGCACGATGATCTATGGCGACGGCAGGTTCGGAAAGGAGCCCGGCGCCATCGGCTATCTGATCGGCGAGGAAAACCGCGGCCTCGCCTGCATGTTCACGATGATGAACAACGCCCGCCTCAATGTCGGCATTCAGGGCGTGGCGATCGCCGAAGCGGCCTACCAGCACGCGCTCGCCTATGCCCATGAGCGCAGGCAGGGCAGGTCGCCTGATGCGAGCGGGCCGGGCATGAGCCCGATCGTCGAGCACCCGGATGTGCAGCGCAATCTGCTGACGATGAAGGCGCATGTCGCCGCCGCCCGCGCCATCTGCCATTGCTGCGCCTACGCAATCGACATGGCGCATGCCGGTGGAACCGATGCGGCGCAGTGGAACGAACGCGCCAGCCTGATCACGCCGGTTGCCAAGGCATTTTCGACCGACATCGGCGTCGAGGTTGCCTCGATCGGCGTCCAGGTCCACGGCGGCATGGGCTTCATCGAGGAGACCGGCGCCGCCGCAGTTCCTGCGCGACGCCCGCATCAACCCGATCTACGAAGGCACCAACGGCATCCAGGCGATCGATCTGGTAACCCGCAAATTGCCGCTGTCGGGCGGCGAGGCGGTCAAGACCTGGATCGGCGAATTGCGTGCCATCGCCGAGCAGGTCCGCGCCTCCAATCGGCCGGAATTCGGCACGACCGCCGCGCGGCTCGGCGAAGCCCTCGACGCCGTTGAAACAGCAACGAACTGGCTGCTCGAAGCCCAGGCCGACGGCAATGGCGAGGGCGCGCTTGCCGGCGCCACGCCGTATCTGCGCTTGTTCGGCTTGGCTGCAGGGGGCGCCTGGCTCGCCAAGGGCGGCCTTGCCGATTCCGAGCCCGGGCGCGCGACGCTCGCCCGTTTCTTTGCCGAGAACTTTCTCGCCGAGTGTTCCGCACTGAAGGCCCGCGTCATCGATGGCGGCGAAAGCCTCAAAATCGCAAGCCGCCTGTTGGCGGTCGCCTGAATCGGGGGTGTCATGACACAGCAGCATATCGAGGTTTCGGTTGCCGACGGTGTCCTTACCGTCCGCATCGACCGGCCGGAAAAGAAGAACGCCATCACCTCGGCGATGTATGCCACGCTTGCCGCCGCCCTCGACCGCGCCACAGCCGACGATGCCATCCGCTGCACGCTGATCCTCGGCGTCCCTGGCGCGTTTTCGGCCGGCAACGACATTGCCGACTTCCTCGCGGTTGCGACATCGGGCCAGCGCGGATCGCTCGCCGTATTCGATTTCCTCGAACGCATCATCCAGGCAAAAAAGCCGGTAGTTGCCGGCGTCGACGGGCTCGCTATCGGCATCGGCACCACCATGCTGATGCATTGCGATCATGTCGTCGCCTCCGACACGTCGATATTCAGGACGCCGTTCGTCGACCTCGGCCTGTTGCCCGAGGCCGGATCGAGCCTGATCGGCCCGCGCCTGATGGGACATCACCGCGCCTTTGCGTTGCTGGCGATGGGCGAACCCTTTTCGCCAAGGCAGGCGATGGACGCCGGTTTCGTCAATCGCATCGTTGCTGCTGGCGAACTCGAGGAAACCGCGCTCACCGTCGCCAAGGCGATCGCCGCCAAGCCGCCGGAAGCGCTTGCCCAGAGCCGCGCGCTCATCCGCGGCGATCGCGCCGACGTCCTGGCGCGTATGCGCGAGGAAGCAAAACTCTGGCAGGCGCGCTTGACTTCCGACGAGGCCAGACAGGCTTTCCTCGCCTTCATGGCCAAGGGCCAGAAGAAGGCCTCGTAAGAACTTCTTTTCGCTCAGGTGTCGAGCGGACCGCCGGGGATTGGAAGGTTGTCGCGGTTGATGAGTACGATGGGCTCGGAACTGCCGTCGATGCGCACGACCAGAAGCGTGATTTGCCATGCCCCGGCGACCTTCTGTGCCCGCGAATAGCCGACACCGTTGGCGCGCGAACCGTGTAACGGGATTTGCAGCACGGCATTGCCCTCGGCGCCATTGAGGTGGATGCTGCCGCTTACGAAGAACCCCGCCGCGATGTTTTCGCCGAGTGCTGCCTGCACAGCCGGGTTCTGCGTGATCTCGGCCATCGACATCGCATAGGCGTCGCTTTTCTTCATCGCGCCGAAAATGCCGAAAACCATGCCGCCGACCAGCAACGGAATCGTCAGCCACACGATCAGCCCGGCAATCGCCCAGTTGCGCTGGGTCCGCTGAAATTGCTGTTCGTCGCGCCACGGCCTACTTTTCCACGCCCACGCACTGCCCTTGGCGCCGAGCACGAACATCATGACGACATTCACGAACGGGATCAGGCAAAGCAGCGCGATCCACACGCTATTGCCGATGCCCCAGATCCAGTTGAGCAGAAACGCGCCCCAGTTCCAGCGATTGAGGTGGGCGGGGATTTCTGCCGAATTGAGATTTGTCATGGGTTGCGGTGCCTGCATGTTAGTCCTTCCCGTTGCTGGCAAAACCGGCAGCTATCCAGCGGGTTTCAAGTCCGCCGCCGCAATCCCGGCGAGCGCGCATTTCTCGTCCATGTCTCCGGTATCGCCGGTTACCCCGACCGCGCCGATCACCTTGCCGTCAGCGCCGGCAATCAACACGCCGCCCGGCGACGGCGCCAGCCTGCCGCCGCTTGCCGCGGCGAGCGCCGTAAAGAATTCCGGCGCCTTTGCCGTGCGTTGCGCCAGTTGGCGCGAGCTGAAACCCATGCCGAGCGAGCCCCACGCCTTGGCGAACGCGATGTCGAAGCGCAGGATGCCGGCTTCCTCCTGGCGCTGGAAAACCAGCAGATTACCGCCGCGATCGAGTACCGCCACCGCGAGCGGCGCAAGCCCGAGCTTGCGGCCTTCCGCCATTGCCGCATCGGCGATGGTCTTGGCTTGTTCGAGCGTGAGCATGAGTGCCTCGTTCAAATTGTCGCGGCAAATCGTTCGAGCAGCATTTCTTCGCCGCCCCGGCGGAAACGGATCACACGCGAGCCGGCCTGCGGCTTGGCCCAGCCAAGTTCGACGACGCGTTCCAGGATCGCCGCACCGAGCGCGCCGGAAAGGTGCAGGCGACGGGCGCTCCAATCGAGGCATCCCCTGCACAACGGCCGCCTGCCGCGCGCCAGCCGGTCGACATCGATACCGAATTCTACTGCTGTTTCGCGCCCCTTGGTCGAAAGCCGAAACGTCGCCTCGTCGCCAGCCGAGACGATCGATTTATTGCCGCGCATGGCCTCGAACAACCGCACCGCGGTTTCGCCGGCCAGGTGGTCGTAGCAGACGCGCGCCTTGCGCATGTCGCCATCTCGCGGCCCGGTGCGGGTTCGCAGCATTCCGCGCCGCGATGCCACGTTCATCAATCCCTCCAGCACGGCGGCAACGTCGGCATCGGCCAGCGCGAAATAGCGGTGCCGGCCCTGCCGATGCGGCCGCACGAGTTCGCCGGCCTGCAGTTTTGCCAGATGCGAACTCGCCGTCTGCGCGGTGATGCCGGCTTCGTTGGCCAGTTCGGTCGCGGTCAGCGCCTTGCCGCTCAACAGGGCGCTCAGCATGTTGGCCCGTGCCGGGTCGCCGATCAGCGCCGCGACCAGCGAGATGTTCGGCCCTTCTTTCATACTTCGACGGTAGTCGAAGCATCCTCGTCGGTCAATCGGCTACCTGCTGGAGAAAAGGAAGGAGAAGTCGATGCTCACCTGCTTTATCCGCTATCACATCGATCCGACCCGAAAGGCGCAGTTCGAGGAATATGCCCGCAACTGGAACGAGGCCATTCCGCGCTGCGGCGCCGACCTTGTCGGCTATTTTTCGCCTCATGAAGGTTCGAGCACGCTCGCCTACGCCGTCTACCACATCGTCAGCCTCGCCGAATACGAAGCCTATCGCGCGCGGCTGGCGGCCGACCCGATCGGCCGCGCCAACTACGAGTTTGCGCAGCGCGAAAAATTCCTGCTGCGCGAGGACCGGACATTCCTCAAACGAGTGGCTTCGGCTAATGCGGCGGTGACGCAACGCTGACCCGCAAAGACGAACCAGCCATGAATCGCCCGGCCCAAGCACAATGGCGCGAACTGTTGCTGCTGGCGCTGCTTGCCCTGCTTTGGGGCTCGTCCTATCTGTTCCTCAAGGTCGCGGTCGCCGAAATCCCGCCGGTTACCCTCATCGCGATGCGGGTGTCGGTCGCGGCCGTTTTCCTGCTCGCTGTGCTCTACTGGCGCGGCGAACGCCTGCCGGCGGACTGGCACACCTGGCGGCTGTTGTTCATTCAGTCGTTCTTCAACAGTTTCGGCGCCTGGACGTTGCTGGCCTGGGGTCAGCAATTCGTCGATGCGTCGCTCGCCAGCGTTTTGAACTCCACCTCGCCGATTTTCGTCGTGTTGATTACCGTGCTTTTCATGCGTCCGGAGCCGGTCGCGCCGATCAAGATATTCGGCGCGGTACTCGGCCTGTGCGGTGTCGTCCTGACGGTCGGGCTCGAATCGCTGGCAGGATTTGGCCATGCGGTGGCGGGTCAATGCGCCGCCCTCGGCGCGGCGGCGATGTATGGCTACGCCGCGCTGTTCGGACGACGGTTTGCGCGCCTGCCGGCCGCCGTGACCGCCGCCGGTTCGATGATTTGGGCGACGGTCGTGCTCGTTCCGGCAAGCCTGGTGATCGACCGCCCGTGGCACCTGCGGCCGAGCGCCGAAGCGCTGTCGGCGGCGCTTGCCCTTGGGATCCTCTGCACCGGCATCGCACTGATCCTGTATTTCCGCCTGGTCCGCACGCTGGGCTCCGTCGGCGTCGCCAGCCAAGCTTATCTCAGGGCGGGAGTTGGCGTGATGCTCGGCATGGTGCTGCTCGGCGAAACGCTGCGCCCGACGACATTGCTCGGCATTGGGCTGGCGCTGGCGGGCGTCCTCGCCATCAACATCCCTGCAACGGCATTCGCCCGCTTGCTGCGCGCCAGCAGTTAAACCCTACCGCTCCAGCAGCGCCACCGCTTCGACATGCGGGGAAAACGCGAACTGGTCGATCGGCGTCACCGACAGGACGCGATAGCCGCCATCGACAAGGATTCGCAGATCGCGCGCCAGCGTTGCCGGATTGCAGGATACGGCGGCGATGCGCTTCACGGTCGATCTCGCCAGTTCGCGCGCCTGGGCTTCGGCGCCGGCCCGCGGCGGATCGAACACGACCGCGTCGAACGCCTTCAGTTCCGGCGCGGTGACCGGCGCGCGCACCAGGTCGCGGCGTTCGGTCGTTACCGCTTTCAGCGTTCCGCCGGCCTCGCGCCAGGCTTTTTCGAGCGCCGCCAATGCGGTGCCGTCCTTTTCGACGGCGTGGACCTGCGCCGATGCGGCCAGTCGCAGCGCGAACGCGCCGTGCCCGGCAAAGAGATCGGCGATGCGCCTGGCGCTGGCACAGTGGCCTGCAACCAGTTCCGCCATCGCCGCCTCGGCGGCCGCGACCGCCTGCACGAAACCCTCCGGCGGCGGGGTGACGCGCGCGACGCCCGCTTGCAAGAATGGCCGCTCGCTCTCGATTGCGGTTTCGCCGTTGATCGATAGCCGGGCAACGCGGTTTTCCATTGCCCAGGCGATGGCCGCCTGGCGCGCTTTGTCGGAAACCGGCCCGCCATTGGCGGCGGCGATGTCGAGGCCGTTGTCGCATACAAGAACGGCGATCTTCATCGCCCCGCGCTTCGGCGTCAGGATCGCCGCCAGCTCGCGCAGGTTGCCGATGCGTTCGGCGATCGCCGGCAGCAGCACGGGACACTCCTCGAGATCGACGATGCGGTTGCTTCGCCGCTGCGAAAACCCGAGGCGGATGCCGCCTTCGGCGCGGATCGCCGAAAAGATCGCGCGGCGGCGCGAGGCGACCGGGAAATGGCGGATCGGGCCGGGCTCGGTCGCGATGGCCTCGCGTTTTAGCGCCTCGGCGACGAGATCGCATTTCCATTCGAGATAGGCATCATGGCGCAAATGCTGCAGTTGGCAGCCGCCGCAGGTGCCGAAATGCCGGCAGATCGGCTCGACGCGATCGGGCGAGGCGACGAGGATTTCGTGGGCTTCGAGATGGCCGTCGCGCTCGGCTGTCGTGATCGTCTCGCCCGGCAAGGCGAATGCGACATGGATGGCGCCGCCGTCTGAGAGCGCAATGCCATCGCCCTTGTAGCCGAGACGCGAAATGGCAAGTGTCCGCGTCACTTGTCCTTGATCCCTGCGATGAGCCATTCGCGGTTTCCTTCGCCGCCGGCAAGCGGCAATTCGATCAGGTGCGTCTTGCGCCAACCCGGTTGGGCGTCGAGCCATTGGCCGAGTTCGACGGCACAGGCAAATGCGGCCTCGCTGTCGCGCACGACGCCGGTCCGGCCGATCGCCTGCGCGCCGAGCTCGAATTGCGGCTTGACCAGGAAGATGCCGCCGGCGCCCGGCTCGGCCAGCACCAGCGCCGGCGGCAAAGCGAGCTTCAGCGAAATGAAGCTGACATCGGCGGTGACGAATTGCGGTCGGATGCCATCAAGGGTAGCCAGCGCCAGATGGCGGGCATTGACGCCCTCAAGCTTGGTAACGCGCAGATCGGCGGCAAGTTTCGGATCAAGTTGGCCGTGGCCGACATCGACCGCCCAGACATGGTGCGCCCCCGCTTCCAGCAGCACCTGCGTGAAGCCGCCGGTCGAGGCGCCGAGATCGAGCGCGTTGCGGCCTTGCGGCGACAAGCCGCTTGCCGCGAGAGCAGCCTTCAGTTTCAGCGCCGCGCGCGAGACATATTGGTGAGCGGGGTCGTCGATTTCGATCCGCGCGCCGTCATCGACTATTTCGGAAGCGCGCAACGCCTTTTTGCCGTCGACCGAAACGCAGCCGCGGCGCACGGCATCGGCCGCCCGCGAACGGGTGGCGTAGTGGCCGGCGATGACCAGCAACTGGTCGAGGCGTTCGCGCATCCAGCGGTCATGGCTTGCGGCCGCTGCGTTGGCAAGCAGCGGCCAAGGCCGGCGAACGGGCGATCAATCGAGCGGCAGAACTCGCGGTCGCAGGCGCTCGATCAGGCTTGCATGAGCTGGCGCACCGAAAACCATCGACACGCGTTCCGTGCCGTCCTCGGCGGTGTGGATCGAACGGGTGGCGAAAGGATCGATGCCGAAAGATTCGCGATCGTTGTGAACGACCGGCGGGTATTTGCGCAGCTTCGTGCCGGTGCCTGCACCCGGAGCCAGCGTGCGCGGCGAGGGCTGCGCCTCGCCGCCGACCTTTCCGGTGGCCAGGAAATCGACAGTGACATCTTCGAAGATCATGCCGCGCAATTCGCCGAGCTTCTCGGCGGCCTTCCTGGCGGCCGCCTTCTCAATGGTCTTGTCGACCGTGCGCCGCGGCGGATCGCCGGCAAACGCCTTGCCAGGCAAGATCGTCGCAAGCGCAAGCAGCAAAGCGGCGGGAAAACGGACCGAACGCATGACAACCCCCGAAACGCCCGGACGCACTGTGCCAGCGCAGCCTTAGCGAAGCGCAAAGGAACATGGTTAAGGCGCTGTGAAGGGGCGGTTCAGAAGCAATTGACGACAAACGCCGTCAGCCGCGTCAGATAGATGTCGTCGGCAAACACGATCCAGGCGACGGCGATGGCCGCGGCGGCAAGGCCGAAAACCAGCGCGACGACGCGGCCGGCATGAGATTTCCCCGGGGCGGTCGCCATTCTCGGCCCTCAGCCTTTGTCGACCAGGCGGCGCAGCTTTTCCAGCGCCGTATCGCTGTTCTCGCGAAACGAGATGGTGCCCGAAAAACTGCCGTCGCCATGCATCAGGTAGACCGAGGCGGTGTGGTCGACCGTATAATCGCCGTCTTCCAGCGGCACCTTGCGACTATAGACCTTGTAGGCCTTCTTGATCGTCTCGATCTGCTCCATAGTACCGGTCAGCGCGACGATGCGCGGGTCGAACGAGGTCATGTATTCGGCCATCGTCTCGCGAGTGTCGCGCTCCGGATCGACGGTGACGAACACGACCTTCAATTTGTCGGCATCGCCGCCGAGCTGCTTCATCCAGCCGGTGAGTTCCCACAGCGTCGTCGGGCAAACTTCCGGACAGTGCGTGAAGCCGAAAAACATCGCATGCGGGACGCCGGCGAGATCGCGGTCGCTGTACGTCGTGCCATCGGTGCGCTGCAATTCGAACGGCCCGCCAATGCCGCCGCCGGCGAGCGACAGCGCCTTGCGGCTGGCGGCCGGGTTCATCGCCAGCACGATCAGCAGCACCGTGAACGCGGCAACCGCTATCCACAGGAACATGCGTATGTGACGCAGCATCGGCTTACTCCGGGTCGAGAGGCTCGACCCCCTGCGGCTTGCCGCCGGCCCCGAGCTTGATCTTGTCGACCTTGGCCTCGGCCGCCGACAGCAGCTTCTGGCAATGTTCGCGCAGCTTCTCGCCGCGCTCGTAATGGGCAATCGAAGCCTCGAGCGCGACATTGCCCTGCTCGAGCGCTTCGACGATCTTTTCAAGCTCGCCCAGCGCCGTTTCGAAACTCATTTTCGCGATCTCGGTCGCCGATTCGTTTGTCGCCATGGTCCTTTCGGTCCCGTATTTCAGCCGGTCATCAGCCGGCGCACATGCGCGCTGGCGGATTCGGCCAGCCCTTCCAGATCATAGCCGCCTTCGAGCAGGCTGACGAGTTTGCCGCCGCAATGGCGGTCGGCCGCTTCCATCAATTTCGCGGTGATCCAGGAAAAGTCGTCGCCGGTCAATTGCAAATTGGCCAGCGGATCGCGCCAGTGGGCGTCGAATCCGGCCGAAACCAGGATCAGGTCGGGGCGAAAATGATCGATCGCCGGCAGAATGCGTTCGCGAAACGCCGCCCTGATCTTTTCGCCGCCATCGCCGGCTCGCAGCGGCGCGTTGAAGATGTTGCCGGCGCCGGTTTCTCCGAGCGCCCCGGTGCCGGGATAGAGCGGCATCTCGTGGGTCGAGGCATACAGCACGCTGGGGTCGTTCCAAAAAATATCCTGCGTACCGTTGCCGTGATGGACGTCGAAATCGACGATGGCGATCCGTTCGGCTCCGTGCCTCACCTGCGCGTGGCGGGCGGCGACCGCGACATTGTTGATCAGGCAAAAGCCCATGGCCTCCGTCTTTTCGGCGTGATGGCCGGGCGGCCGAGCGGCGACGAAGGCGTTGGCGGCGGCGCCGGACATCACTGCGTCGACCGCGTCGATTGCCGCGCCGACGGCGTGGCTGACCGCCTCCCAGGTTTTCGGGCTTGCGGCGGTGTCGGCATCGATGCGGGTAAGTCCGCTTTCCGGAATCATCGCCGCGATTCTGTCGACATACGCCTTCGGATGCGCCAGCAGATAGGTCTGCGGATCGGCGGCCGGCGCCTCGACCCGTTCGAGGCAGGCGAATTCGTCCCCGGCAAGCGCCTTGGCAATCGCCTTCAGCCGCTCGGGACGCTCCGGGTGGCCGGGGGCGTTGCGGTGTTCCAGGCAGATTTCGGGACTGTAGAAGCGCGTTTTCACGAAAATACCTTGCCGGAAAATACCTTTCCTATGTGGGCTGCAGCCCCTGTCGCGTCAACCGAGGCGCAGGAAAGTGCGGCGAGAGGCCGCCTCAGCGCTTCGGCCGGTGGATGCGGAAGACAGCGCCGTTTTCGAGGCCCACCGTATAGGTCGGGTCGCCGGCCGGCCCTTCGACCGCGATCGCCTTGTCGATCGCTGCCGGCAGTTCGGCATAGGCAATCTCGCGGATTTTCCCGCCATCGAGCGCGACGATGCGCAGGCGCTTGCGATCCTGCGAGGGCAGGGCGAGGTCGGGCCGGCCGTCGCCATCGGCATCGGCCACCGCCGAGAGCCGCAATTCGGTCGAACCGATGACGTGATTGGAATAACCTTCCTCGGCGGCGACGACGCGCAGCTGCCTGCCGTCGCGCCGCAGGAAAGCGAGCTTGCCGCCGATATGCGGCGTGGCGACCATGGCGATTTCCGCATACTTGCCGCCGGAAAACGGCGCAATCGCCGCGATATTGAGCCAGCGGAACGGCTGCCCGAGATACGGCGTGCGCGCAACCAGCGCCAGCGTTTCGCCCGAGGGCGCGTAGACGGCGACGGCCGAGCCAAAGAGAAGCGACGACTGGATCGTGACGATTTCGCTGTTGCCGTCGCCGTCAAGATCGGCGATGCGTGGATAAAGGTCCTCGAACACCTCAAGTTCATCGAGGCGTGCGCTCATGCGCCGGCCGCCGGCGGCGATCGCCACGAGTTCGCCGCCCTCCAGGTTGTCGCCGAGAATCCCGTGGCGGTAGCGCGAAGTGCCGAAGGTGTACCAAGCTTCGGCGATGCCGCCCGTTTGCGCCGTCGCCATAAGCATATCCGCGATGCGGCTCGGCGCCGGGGCAAGCGTCTGGGCGACGATTTCGTGAGGCAGCTTCGGCTTTTCGACCTTCTCGGCGACCCACACTTCCGCCGCCTGCGCCGGCAGCGGCGCAAGCAGGGCCAGTGCCAGTGCAATTCGCGCGAGGGTTGGCGGCTTTGCGGTCATTCGATCAGCACGGTCTTCGAGATGCGCACGCCGAACCCTTCCAGGCCGACATAGTGGCGCTCGCGCGAGGCCAATAATTCGATCGACTGGATGCCGAGGTCGCGCAGGATCTGCGCGCCGAGCCCGATCTCCAGCCACTCCTCGCGCCGGCGTTTTGCCGTGTCGTGGTCCTCGGCGGCGCCCTCGCGAAGGCCGGCGTCCGACCTGCGCCCGACATGGGCAACACCAGCCGAGCCTTCGCGCAGATAGACGATCACGCCGCGCCCGGCCTTCTGGATATGCGCCATGGCCTTGCGCAGGTTGTGCGGATTTCCGAAGACGTCGTCGATCACGCTCTCGATCTGCATGCGCACCGGCACGCCGGCGCCGTCACGGATGTCGCCGAATACCAGTGCGACATGATGCATCGGGTCCCACGGCGTGCGGTAGGTGATCGCCTCGGCCGCCCCGGCAGCGGTCGCAATCGGTGCTGCCTCGACACGCTCGACAAAGCGCTCCTGGCGCTGGCGCCAGGCTATGAGGTCGGCAACCGATACCAGCTTGAGACCATGCTTTTTTGCGAATTCCGTGACCTGCGGCCCGCGCGTCACCGTGCCGTCGTCGTTCATCAGTTCGGAAATGACGCCGAACGGCGGCAGGTTGGCGAGGCGGCACAAATCGACCGCCGCTTCGGTATGGCCCGAGCGCATCAGCACACCACCGTCACGCGCCACGAGCGGAAAGATATGGCCCGGCCTCACGAAATCGGCCGCCCCCGAATTCGGGTTGGCAAGTCCGCGCACAGTCGTGCAGCGCTCTTCGGCGGAAATGCCGGTAGTCATGTCGTGGCGATAATCGACCGAAACGGTGAATGCCGTCGCGTGCGGCGCATCGTTATCGGCCACCATCGGCGCAAGGTTCAGGCGCCTCGCCTCGGCGGCCGGCATCGGCGCACAGACGATGCCCGATGTATGGCGGATGATGAATGCCATCTTTTCCGGCGAACAATGCACCGCCGCGACGATCAGGTCGCCCTCGTTCTCGCGATCGTCGTCATCGATAACGACAACGATCTCGCCGGCCTCGAAGGCGCGAATGGCTTCGGCGGTTTTTGCCTGGTCGTAGGGCATCGTTCTTCCGTAGTCACGCGCGCCGCGCCGGCTTGCGCCGCGCCAACATTTCTCGCCGCAAGATGGCGTTCAGGCGCGCCTGATAGCCCTTGCCGGGTGCCTTGAGCCAAGCCAATACGTCCAAATCGATCCGCGCCGTAATCTGCCGCTTCAGCGGCTTGTAGAACCGGCCGCGAATGGCGTTCTTCCATTGCTCGTCGGTAGTTTCGGGAACGTCGCTGACATCGATCTGCTCATCCGGCAGTTCCGCCAGCGCCGCAAGTTCTGCCTTCTGCCGGTCCGTCAACGGAGGCAGTGACTCCCATGTGTATCTAACGATTTTGCTCTTCATAGCGTCGCCTTTCACTGGGGGTCGGGCGCCTTGCCGAAATGATGCGGACGATTTCTCTCCACGCACCGGACGATTCCTCTTCGGCCAAGGTGTGGGCAACCAACAGAACCGCAAAACCCCCGACGGTGCCGAGGGTACGCCATCGCCGTTCCCCGCCTTCGATACGATCCTGCATCGAAACATGTAGTGGATCACGAAATACATGGCTGGCCTCCTCGAAGCTCAGCCCGTGCTTGCGTTGGTTGGCACGATTTTTCGCCTCGTCCCATTCGAAGCGAAATTCGATCATGACATAAACATAATTACAATCTCGCACATATACAAGGTCGCGTCGTCGTTCGGCATTATCTGCTCAACCCTTCCCCGTCTGGCCGCGATGCAGAAGATAGTGATCGGCGATCGCGCAGGCGACCATCGCTTCACCGATCGGTACGGCGCGGATGCCGACACACGGGTCGTGGCGGCCCTTAGTGGAAACGTCGATCTCCTCGCCCTTTGCGTTGATCGAGCGGCGCGGCGTCAGGATCGACGAAGTCGGCTTGACGGCAAAGCGGGCGACGACCGGCTGGCCGGTCGAAATGCCGCCGAGAATGCCGCCGGCATGGTTCGACAGGAAGCGCGGCTTGCCCTGGTTGTCGAGACGGATCTCGTCGGCATTCTCTTCGCCGCTCAGCGCCGCCACCGCCATGCCGTCGCCGATCTCGACCGCCTTCACGGCGTTGATCGACATCAGGTGGCCGGCAATGTCCTGGTCGAGCTTGGCGTAGATCGGCGCGCCGAGCCCGGGCGGCACCCCCTCGGCGATGATCTCGATCACCGCGCCAACGGAGGAGCCGTTCTTGCGCACCGTCGTCAGATACTCCGCCCATTTCGCCGCCGCCTCGGCGTCCGGGCAGAAGAAGTCGTTCTGGCCGACCTGCGCCCAGTCCCAGCGGCTTCGCTCGAGGCCGATGCTACCGACCTGAATCAACGCGCCACGCACCGTCAGTCCCGGCACGACGCGTCGCGCAAGTGCGCCCGCGGCGACCCGTGCGGCGGTTTCGCGCGCGGACGAGCGGCCGCCGCCGCGATAGTCGCGGATGCCGTATTTCAGATCGTAGGTGATGTCAGCATGCCCCGGCCGGTAGCGGTCGCGGATTTCCGAATAATCCTTCGAGCGCTGGTCGGTGTTGCGGATCAGCATCGAGATCGGCGTGCCGGTGGTGCGCAACAGTTGCGGGTCGGCCTCGTCTGCAAGCGTCCCCGAAAGGATTTCGACCTCGTCAGCCTCCTGGCGCTGCGTCGTGAACTTCGACTGGCCCGGGCGGCGCTTGTCGAGTTCGGCCTGGATGTCGGCGCGCCGGAATGCAATGCCCGGCGGACAGCCGTCGACGACGCAGCCAAGCGCCGGCCCGTGGCTTTCGCCCCAGGTGGTGACCCGAAAGAGGTGGCCGAACGTGTTGAAGGACATGGCAATTTTTCTAATGGCAGTAGGGCAGTAAGGGAATAGGGCAATACGCATTTGGCCTGCGTATCCGGCCTCCTGCCCCACTGCCCTAATCCCCTACTGCCTTACTCCCCTACACCACCGTCTCGCGACCATCCCGCCACACCAGTATGCAATCCTGCGGGAACGGGTAGGCGGCGGCTTCCTCGCGTTCGATGCCGATGAGGATATGGCGCAATACCCGGCCGACGACGCCATGGGCGACGACGACGACGTCCGTGTCCAGTTCGGCGAGCCACGGCAGCATTCGCAGGCGTACCATGTTGTGGCTTTCGCCGCCGCGCGGCCGGAAATCCCAGCGCTCGCGCTTGCGCCGCTTGTGCGCCTCCGGCTGCGTGCGTTTGAATTCAGCCAGTGTCGTGCCTTCCAGTTCGCCATAGCTTGCCTCGATCAGGCGCGGATCGATTTCATAGGCAACGGGATCGAGACCGAGCTCGGCACGGATGATTTCCATCGTCTGGCGCGCCCGGAGAAGCGGGCTGCAGAGGAAGGGCAGCTTGGAGGAATTGCCGATCAGGCGCGCGAGCTTTTGACCGACAATCACGGATTGGGCCCGCCCGTGATCGTTGAGCGGAATATCCTTCCGACCCTGGAAACGCAGCTCGGCGTTCCAGTCGGTCTGGCCGTGGCGGATGAAATAAATCGTGGCGCCGGTCATCGCGGAAAGGCCGTCGCTGGAACCGCGTCACTCGTCCTTGACGACGGAAATATCGGGCGCGTCGACCGCCTTCATGCCGACTGCATGGTAGCCGGAATCGACGTGGTGGATTTCGCCCGTCACCCCGCGCGACAGATCGCTCAGCAGATAGAGCGCCGCGTCACCGACCTCCTCCGTCGTCACCGTTCGGCGCAGTGGCGAATTGTATTCGTTCCACTTCAGGATGTAGCGGAAATCGCCGATGCCGGAGGCCGCAAGCGTCTTGATCGGCCCGGCCGAAATCGCGTTGACGCGGATTTTCTTCGGCCCGAGGTCGACGGCGAGATAGCGCACCGAGGCTTCCAGCGCTGCCTTGGCGACGCCCATGACATTGTAGTGCGGCATCACTTTTTCGGCGCCGTAATAGGTCAGCGTCAGGATCGAGCCGCCATTGCCCATCAGTTTTTCGGCCCGCTGCGTCACCGCCGTCAGCGAATAGACAGAGATGTCCATGGTGCGGCGGAAATTTTCCGACGAAGTATCGACATAGCGGCCGGTCAGTTCATCCTTGTCGGAAAAGGCGATGGCGTGGACGAGGAAATCGAGACCGCCCCATTCCTTCTCGACCGTGGCAAACACCGCATCGATGGTTGCCGGTTCGGTCACGTCGCAATGGCCGGCGACGATGGCGCCGACGCTTGTCGCGAGCGGCTCGACCCGCTTTTTCAGCGCGTCGCCTTGATAGGTCAGTGCCAGCCGGGCACCGGCGCGCGCCGCCGAATTCGGCGATGCCCCAGGCGATCGAGCGCTGGTTTGCCACTCCCATGATCAGGCCGCGCTTGCCGGCCAACAATGCGCTGCCATCGCCCATTTGACAGGTTTCCCACCATGCAAGTTGCTTGCGGCGCATATCGCACAACCGGTTTGCGTGCAAGCAATCGGCCGGGGGCCGGTGGGAGGGGGTGGACGAAGGGCGTTTCGGGGTACCCTGGCCGGCTCAGCGCCGGGTTTCGGCCTTGGCGAAGAGCGACTGCAGGGACTGGCGGCGGTCGGCCGGCAAGCGGATTTCCACGGTGACCAGCAGGTCGCCATGGCCGCCGCCCTTTTTCGGCAGCCCCTTGCCGCGCAGGCGAAAGACGGTGCCCGAATCGGTCCAGGCAGGAATTGCCAGCGAAATCCGCCCGTCGATGGTCTCGACCTCGATCTTGCCGCCGTTAACCGCGGTTTCCATCGGCAGGTCGGCGCTGGCGCGTAAATCGGCGCCGCTGACGCTAAAGCGCGGATGCGGCGCCATGTGCAGGGTAACCAGCGCATCGCCGGGCTTGCGGCCTGCCGCCTTGCGGCCCTGGCCGGCGAGACGCACGATTTGGCCTTCGGCCGGCTCTGCCGGTAGTGCGAAAGCCAGCGTGCGGCCATCGGGAAACGTCACGTTGGCTTTGCCGCGAGCCAGATCGGCGATCTCGACGCGCGCATCCGCCTGGATATCGAGATTGGGCTGCGGCCCGGCTGATTCGCCCCGAAAATCCCTGGCTGCCGCGCGCCGCCAAAAATCGATTGCAGAATGTCTTCGGCATCGCCGAACCCGGCGCCGCCGCGGCTCGAGCGCGTCGAAAATTCGAAGCCGCCGAACGGGCTTCCGGGGCCGCCGCCCGCGCCGAAAGGCTGGCCGCCGGCGCCGAAACCCTTCGAAACCGGCAAATTTCGCCTTGCCCTCGGCATCGATCTCGCCGCGGTCGAATTGCCGGCGCTTCTGCTTGTCGCCGACGATTTCATAGGCATGGGTCGCCTCGGCGAACTTTTCCTTCGCCTTCGGGTCATTCGGATTTCGGTCGGGGTGATGGCGCTTGGCGAGCTTGCGATAGGCCGATTTAATGTCGGCTTCGCTTGCCTTGCGATCCACCCCGAGCACGACATAGGGATCGCGCATATTCGCCCCCGTTGCGTCGCTGGGCGGCGAAAGCTTTCCCGGAACTTGTCAGAGATATGGGAGTTTCCGCGGCATCTGTCCAGCCGCGGCCGGGCCGTTCAGCCACGAAGGGCTATTTGTCCTTGCGCAGGAACCAGGACAGCACCCAGAAGCCTTCGCGCAATTCGCAGGTTTCCCCGTCGTACAGCGAAATGCCCATGAACGAATCGAGCGTCGTCTCGAACTTCTTGCATTTCTGCCCGTGGTTGCCGACGAAATGATCGATCGCCGTGATCGTGCCCCGGCTGCCGGTCTCGGGGTTCGACCACGCCAAGAGTGCCGGATCGTTCTTGCCCTTGTCGACCCCGGCGACCAAATTCTTGATCACCTCGGTGTCGGTGCTGTCGACTCCTTCGGATTTGACCGACTTGGAGATCGAAGCCGTGACCAGTTCCGATGCCGGCTCGAGGCCGGCGGCGTGTTTGCTGATGGTGCAGGCGCCCAGCGCCGACGCCGCAAGCAGCAAAACCGCCGCGCCGGCAAGCCGGCGCTCGGTTTGGGTTGCAGGCATGTCCGAACTGGAAACGCCGCCTGCCAAGGGGTAAGAATTCCGCATCAGCCCCGACCACAGAACCAGAAATTGGCCAATTTGATGAATGATCGCGCAGTCGGCGTTAAAAAAGCATGACCAATCCGCCCCGCAACCCATGAAAATTTTCGCGGAATGGTTACAACTAGCTGAAAAATCAGAGGTCAACGACCCGAGCGCGATGGCGCTGGCGAGCGTCGACGCCGACGGCATGCCGAATGTGCGCATGGTGCTGATGCGCGGTCATGACGAAGCGGGCATCGTTTTTTACACCAATTTCGAAAGCGCCAAGGGCGTCGAACTGCTGGCGTCGAACAAGGCGGCCGCCTGTTTCCACTGGAAGAGCCTGCGCAAATCGGTGCGCTTTCGCGGTCCGGTGTCGGTCATCAGCGATGCCGAGGCCGACGCCTATTTCGCTTCACGTGCGAGAGGCAGTCGCATCGGCGCCTGGGCCTCGAAGCAATCGCGGCCGCTCGAAAGCCGCTTCGCGCTCGAAAAGGAGGTCGCGAAATACGCGTCGAAATTTGGCAACGGCCGCAATCCCGCGCCCGCCCTACTGGTCCGGTTTCCGCCTGATGCCGCGGTCGATCGAGTTCTGGAGCGAAGGCGCCTTCCGCCTGCACGACCGCGAACGCTACGAAAGAGCTACGGCGGATGCGCCGTGGCAAGTGACGCGGCTGTATCCCTAATCCCCTTGCTGCCGGGAAGACCGCTGCTAGATTGTGCGCCGTGCTCGCCGCCGGTGCGGTGGCGAGTGGCTGGTTTTCCGGGGGACCCATGCAGGCCGTTTCGACCGCGCATCGCATCTATTTTGCCGTGGTCGGATTGTTTGCGATCTGGGTCGGCTTCTGGGGTTATTTCGTCCCGGGCCAGGTTTGGCGCGCCATCCCATGGACGATCCCGCCGCTGCACGCCCGGTTCGTCGCCGCCATGTATTTGTCCGGCGCGTTCATGATGTTTGCGGGCACACTTGCCCGCCATCTCTATTCGGTGCGCATCGTCACCGTCATTGCGGCAGTGTGGACCGGGATGCTCTTGGTCGTCTCGCTGCTCAACCTCGACCAGTTCGATCCGGCTCTGACGCCGGTGTGGTTCTGGTTCTTTGCCTATGTCGTGTTCCCGGTTGCCGGCGCGATCGTGGCCTGGCGCCATTGGCGCGCCTCGTTTGCCGACGCCGGCGCGACGATGAGCCAGCCGATGCGCATCATGCTAACCGCGCTTGGCACTGTCTGCGGTTTCGTGGCGCTGTTGCTGTTCCTGTTTCCCGCAATGATGGTCGAGGTCTGGCCCTGGCCGGTCAACCACCTGCTCGCCCAGATCTATTCCGGCCCGTTCCTCGCGTTCGCTGTTGCCGGCCTGATGATTGCCCGCGCCGGACGGCTGGTCGAAATTGTCCTTGCCGCTTTCGGCATGGCGATCTTTTCGGCATTGGCGCTGATCGCCAGCACGCTGCATTTGCGCCTGTTCCAGCCGATGGGCTTAGCCGCCGCGCTGTGGTTTGCCGGGCTCACTGCCGCGCTGGCGCTGACGCTTTGGGCCGGGCTGGCGTCGGCACGCTCTGCCAGCACGGAAAGTTCCTGAAATGGCCCTGGAAACGAATAGAGGCTCGCCGATCGGCCTCGCACTGCGCCTGTGGTTCGTCGCCGAAGTCATCTTCGGCGTGTTGGCGGTGCTGTCGGTAACGCTCGATCCGGCCAATTCCGCCACGCGCTTTGCCTGGGACATCAAGCCGGTCGTCACCGCCGCGATCCTCGGCGCCTTTTATGCTTCGGTGGCGCCGGTATTCGTGCTCGCCGCATTGGCAAGGCGCTGGGAGATGGTGCGGGTGATCGTCTGGCCGGCGATCGTCTTCACGTCGCTGGAACTGCTGGCGACCTGGCTGCATTGGCCAAAATTCCTGCACGGACAGCCGGGGTTTGCTGTCTGGTATGCGAGCTATCTGTTACCGCCGCCGATCTTCCTCGTCCTCTATTTCCGGCAGCAGCGGAAGGCCGTCGAAGGCGCCGGGATCGAGCCGATGTCGACGCCGCTGCGCAGCGTGCTCTTCGGTTTCGGCGCGCTGCTGGCAGCCGAGGGCCTCTACAGCTTCGTTAACCCGGCGCATCTCATCGAATACCAGGCCTTTGCCATCACGCCGTTGACAGCGCGCGCCGCCGCCGGCTGGCTGACGGCGCTCGGCCTGATGATGGCGTCGATGGCCCGCGAGGGAACGCGCGATAGCGCCCGCATCGCTTCGCCCTTCCTGATCCTGCCGCTGCCGCTGATCGCGATCCAGATGGCGCGATTTTCCGGCGACGTCGATTGGCATCACCCCCGGCTGTTTGCCATGGCGGCTGTGTTTGCCATATCGGCGCTGCTCGGTGCGACGATCGCCGCTGGCTTCTGGCGTCGGTCGCTTCGCTGATGCGGCGCAAGCCTGCCACGATGAAGCTAACCGAGTGGAAAATGATTCGCGTTACCCTTGATACCCCGCGAGCGCACAAATCGAATCAATCGCGGCCGCTTATCATAGATTCTGACTAAGGCCTCTATCCAGATCGGGCGGCGCCGGCGTTTCGATGGCCGGGGGCTCGACGACCGGCGCTGGCGGCTCCGGCGGGGCAGGCGCATCCTTGTCGTTCTTGCTGTTTGTTGTGCCCACGTTGTTCTGCGCTTCCTGTGCGGCCCGGGCGCTGCAGGCGAAAACCGGTAGGCGCCACTGGCTGCCAAAGCGGCTCTGATTGTAGAGCAGATTGAACTGCGCCGATTGCGCCGCGGTCCACAGCCGGCTGAGGAAGAACGGCGCACGCTCGGCGCTGCCGCCGGCGGGCACCCTGATGATGTCGCAGCGACGCTGGGTCAGCAGACAGTTGCCGTTGGAACAAACTGACACTTGCCCGTCGAGTACCACGACATAGCTCGTATCGACGCCCACGCCGAATTGCCCAGCCGGTATCTGGTAAACATCGAAAGCCGTGCCGCGCACGCCGATCGTCGCCAGCGGCGTCGCGATCTTGATGTTTTCCTTGCCGCCACCGCTGATGAAGCGAAACGCGCCCTTGGCGATCTTGAGCGTGCCGGCTTCGATACCGCCGCTGCCGACCACGAACTTGTCGAGCACGACGGTCGAATTCTCGCCGACCAGCACGCGCAAATCGTCGCTCAGGTGCAGTTCGCCATGCGAATTCGCCTCGGCGCTGATGCTTTCGTCGCCGTAAACCGGATCGGCCGACCGCAACTGCCGACTGCCGACTGAGCCGGTGACCGAATTGACGACTTTGTCGGCGGCGCCGACCTTGTTTTCCGCCCATACCGGAAGCGTCGAAAACAGCGCGCTGGTGGACAAAAGCGCGGCGGCAACAATTCGCAGACTGTGAGGTGAAGGACGCATGTCAGGCCCGGATATTACTCATCCGCCCCTTCGCTATGGTCTATCGGAAAGTTGGGATTTGTAAAGGGTTAGCGGTTGCACCCGATCCGTCACGGGTCCTCGGCTCAAAGGCGCGCTATGCCCCGGTCACGATGAGGCTACGATGCAGGCTACTAGAACTCGCAGTCGCTGCAGTCGTCGACCGGTGGTGGTGGCGGCGGCGGTGGTGGTGGTGGCGGCGGCGGCGGTGCCCCTGGCGGAGGCGGCGGCTGGAGATTGTCCAGCGGACTGTTGGCGTAGTTGTTCCCTTGCTGGGCTTCCAGCGCCGCCCGGGCGCTGCACGAGAGGATCGGTAGCTGCCATTGCTGTCCGAAACGCTGCTGGTTGTACAGCAGATTGAACAATGCCGATTGCTGCGCGGTCCATTGCCGGCTCAGGAAAAACGGGGCCTGCGCCGGCGGGCCGGAAGCCGGCACGCGGATGATGTCGCAACGGCGCTGCGTTAGAATGCACGAGCCCCCGTGACGGCCGCAGACGGCGACTTGTCCCTCAAGCACCACCACGACGGTTTCAACCGTCCCCGACAACGAAAGGCTTGCCGGGATCTGGTAGACGTCGAAGCCGGTTCCGCGAACGCCGATGGTTGCGAGCGGCGTCGTTACCTTCAGCTTCTCGCTACCGCCGCCGCTGATGAAGCGAAACGCACCCTTGGCCAGCCTGACCGTGCCCGCTTCGATCCCGCCGCCGGACACGACGAAGCCGTCAAGCGACACCGACGAGTTTTCTCCAACCAGCATGCGGGAATTGTCGTTGAGGAGGAACTCTCCGTGGGATCGCTCGGCCGCCGAAATGCGCTCATTCGCGTGAACGGAGTCGGCGGCCTGCAATTGCCGCTGGCCGAACGAGCCTGTGACGCTGTTGGTAATCTTGTCGGCCTTGCCGACATTTGTCTGCGCACCCGCCGCGGCGGCGAGCACGCCAAGACACGCGGCTGCGTACGCAACCGAAGCCGGCCGGAAAACCCTGGAAAAGCGAGGCATGACTAGCCTCATACTCAGCTACCCTCCAAGGGGTAGCGTTTTACCGGAAGGCCACGTTTTGTAAAGGTTATTTCGGTCGCGATGGTAAATGTGACAATGCATCGACCGGCAGTTTTCGGCGCCGCTGCCGCGGTCACTCGCACCAATCTCCGGCTTTGAGCGCGCGCCGAAAAAATTCAGCAAACTTTCAGAACTTGCTCGGGATTTCGAGCCTGCCAGGGCCCACTTGCCGCACATCGGCGGCGACATGGTCCGCCAAATGGATTTGCGAAACATCAGGTTTTCGCACGGCAAACAGGAGTGGCAAATGGCGAACGCAAAAACGCAAGTTCTCATCGTCGGGGCCGGACCTAGTGGTCTGACACTGGCACTTTGGCTGGCGCGGCTTGGCGTCGGCGTCCGCGTCATCGACCGCAGCACCGGACCGGGCGAGACGTCGCGCGCTCTCGCAGTCCAGGCGCGTACGCTCGAATTTCATCGCCAGATCGGCATCGTCGAAGACGTGTTGGCGGCTGGCGTTCGTATCAACAGGCTCACGGTGCGCACACCGGCCGGAATTGGCGCCGCGCTCAAGCTTGCCGATTTCGGCGCCGGCATCAGTCGCTATTCGTTTGCGTTCGCGTTGCCACAGGACATCCATGAAAAAATCCTGGCCGGCCATCTGAAGGCGGCCGGCGTCGAAATCGAACGCAAGACGGAATTGGTTTCGTTCTCGCAGAACGCAAGCGGCGTCATTGCAACGCTGCGCAAGGATGATCTCGGCGAAAAGGTTGAGGCTGCGTATATCTGCGGCTGCGATGGCGCTCATAGCGCGGTGCGGCATGGTCTGAATATCGGATTTCCGGGCGGCGCCTATCGCCAGTCATTCTACGTCGCTGATGTCGAGGGCGCCGGAGCGATCACCCAGGAAGGCATGGACATGCGCGTTGGCATGTATGGCTTCGCCATCATGATGCCGGTGCGCCAGTCGGGCACGATCCGTCTGATCGGCGTTGTCCCCGAAGCGCACGAACACGATGAGTCGATTACCTTCGATGCAATCCGCTCCGATATCGAGCACGATACCGGCGTGAAGGTGACATCCGTGAAGTGGTTTTCGACCTATCACGTCCATCACCGGGTTGCTGAAAAGTTCCGCGTCGGCCGCGCCTTCATTGTCGGTGACGCCGGCCACATTCACAGCCCCGCTGGCGGGCAGGGGATGAACACCGGAATGGGCGATGCGGTAAACCTTGCCTGGAAGCTTGCCGCCGTCCTGCAAGGGCGTGCCAATGCAAGTCTTCTCGACAGCTATGAGCCCGAGCGAATTGCTTTCGCTCGGCTTGCTCATTCCAGCACCGATCGCGCATTCAAGCTCGCGGTGAGCCGGTCGAGGTTGATCGGGTTCTGGCGTCGCTATTTGTTGCCGCACATGATGTCGACGCTGCTGGCGACGTCGCGCGGTTCGCACATGTTCTTCCGCATGATCTCGCAGACCGGGATTAACTATCGTGCCAGCCCGCTCAGTATCGGTTCGGCTGGTTCAGTTCTTGCCGGCGACCGCCTGCCATGGGTGGATTTCGGCGCCAGTGACAACCACGCTCTGCTTCATGATGCTGGACTGGCAGCTGCACATCTACGGCACGCCGAAGCCGGAATTCAGTGCTGCTTTGACGCGATCCGGCCTCCCGATTCATGGCTTCGAGTGGACGGCCGGCGCGCAAGAAAGCCGGGTTTGCCAGAGACGCGGCCTACCTCGTGCGGCCGGACGGGCACGTGGCATTGGCCGGGGCGCAGGATGCGGCGATGTTTGTCGATTACATCGCCAAATTAGAGATCCGCCCACGGTCTTCGCTGGACGAGGCTTTGGTCCGGCGCGCAGCCTGATCCGACGCCAATTGCCGCCGGCATCCCGCGGGGTGTCGGCGGGCGGCGTCCGCGCGCTCCCGGTCAGGATTGCGGCGTTTGACCCAAGCGCCATCAGGATGCCGTCCGCAAGATGTGCCGCATCGGAAGGGTTTTCGAACGGCACGCCGTTGGCGGCATAGTCCGCCGGTGAAAAGACGGGATGGCTTTCGCGTGCCAGCGCAATGTGCTGGTATGCGATTTCCAGTTCGCCAAGTTGGGCATGGCAGGCGGCAAGCCTTGTCCTGATCCATGGTGTAAGTCGTGTCGACAAATTCAATGCCTCCGCCGCCGCGCGGTAGTCGCCGGAAAGATAGAGAGCGAGCGAACGGTCGTACTGGTACCAGTGCGGATGCAGCGGGTTGAGGCGGATGGCGCGGGCAAACCACGAGAGCGCGTCGATCGGCCGCCCGCGCAAAGTCAGCAGGAACCCCATCTGCTCGATGCATTCTGCGTCGAGCGGGTTGAGTTCCAGCGCCAGTTTCAGATATTGCTCCGCTGCCTGGTGTTCGCGCAGGAATATTCGCACCAGCGACTGGATGCGCCGGCACGTGGCCTGATCGGGTGAAAGCGCCGCTCCCTTGTCCGCCAGTTCGCGCGCGCGCTCCAGCTCATCGAAGATCATGCGGCCCGAACTCGCCGACGATCGAGCGCGAAAGCGCCAGGTAGGTATATGCCAAGCCGTAAGCGGGATCCTTGTTCGATTGCCGCCGTGAAAATGTCGCGGCGCCGTCGAGATCGCTTTGCGCTGGATCGCGCATCAGCGCGATGCCGCACAATACCGATTCATAGGCGGCGAGGTTGGCGACATCCTTTCGCGAGGCGCGCTGCAAACCTACGTGGTTTACGCGCATGACGAGACGGCCGATGATTTCTTCGACGATTTGGCGCTGCACCGGAAAAATGCCGATGTCTTCGGCAAGATACCGGTTTCCCCACAGGTGCTCCTGGCTGGCGGCATCGACGAGATTGACGGCAACTGAAATGGTTTTGTCCTGCCGGCGAACCGATCCCTCGACGATATAGTCGGCGCCTGGTTTGAGCTCGAACGCGCTGCAATTCCGACGGATCGTAGGAGGTGAACGAAAAGCTGGTATTGCGCGCCAGGACCGTGAGATTGCCGAACCGTGCCATGGCGCTGATCAGGTCTTCGGCGATGCCGTCGGTGATCAGGTTGTCTTGCGGGTCGCCGCTGTCGTTGCGAAAGCGAACGACTGCCAAAACCGGCCCCGTGCCCGAGCTTTGGGGCCGCTCGGTTCGGCGGCAAGCATATATCCGCGCCGTGAAATCGTTCGCACCAGGTCGCCGCCAAGCGTCTTCCTGATTTCCCGAACGGCTTGCGTCAGCGAATCTTCGGTCACGAAAACGCCGGGCCAGACGGTTTCCATCAGCTCCTGTTTCGGCACCACCCGGCCCATGTTGCGGGCAAGGTGCGTCAGCAGCGTGTAGGTTTTCGGACGAAGGAAAATCTGCTTTTCGTCGCGCGCGATCGTGCCGCGGTCGATGTCGAGCGCGAACCCGCTGAACCGAAAAACCCGATCGGTCGCTGAAAATGGCATGGCAGGTCGGCCCCGCGGATCGTTACCGAAATCCAATATGGCTCACGGATTTACACGTTTGCCGACATGCAATGAAGAGCGGGTTGGGGGGCGGGATGCTGCCATGCCACCAAAGGGCGGTTCAAGCCGCCCTTTGGTGGAGGAAATTCAAATACTTCACAACGTGATGCGGAACTTGGCAAAGCCGCCTTCGCCGTCGCCGGCCGGTTCGATCTTCACACCCTTGACCGCGCCTGCATACTGGGCGGCCCTTCGGCCCGGTCTCGAACAGCACCGTAGCGCCGGCGACCGGAGCGAACGTCCAGTTGGCGTCGGCCGACGGGTTGATCGTGCCCTTGTCGACGATGTAGCGCACGATCACGTCGCGGTTGGTGTCCGGCGCTTCGAGGATGATCTTGGTGCCGTTGATGCCGGGGAAATTGCCGCCGCCGCCGGCGCGGTAGTTGTTGGTGGCGACGACGAATTTCGCCGCCGGATCGATCGGCTTGCCGTCGAACTGCAAGTCGACGATGCGGCTCGAATCGGCGTTGATGACGTTGCCCTTCGAATCGTACTTCGCCGGCTTCGACAGGTCGATCTTGTAGGTCACTCCGTCGATCACGTCGAAATTGTACGACGGGAAGTCGAGGTTGATCAGCGGTTGGTCGGCCTTGCCCGGCGTCACCTGATTGAAGATGCCGGACGACATCTCCAGCCATTCCTTGACGTCGGCGCCGGTGATCAGAACTGCACGCACCGTGTTCGGGTAAAGATAGAGGTCGGCGACGTTCTTGATCGCGACATCGCCGGCCGGCACGTCGGTAAAGTAGTCCGGCCCGCCACGGCCGCCGGCCTTGAACGGCGCCGCCGCCGATAGCACCGGCAGGTCCTTGTACTGGCCGTCCTTGAGCAGGTCCTTGATGTACCAGATCTGCGCTTGGCTAACGATCTGCACCGACGGGTCGTCCGCAACGAGCGCAAAATACGAATAGAGCGGCGCCGAGGTCTTGCCGACGGCGCGCCGCACATATTCGAGCGTCAATTCGTGGTCGGCCTTGACCGCACCGACGACCGGCGCAAAATCTTCGACCGTCGGGATTACCTTGCGGTTTTCGTCGCGGTTGTAGATCGGCCGCGTTTCGACGGCAGACGAAACCACCTTCCAGCTGTTGCCGGATTTTTCGAGCAGCAGGTCGATCAGGCCCATATGCGAGCCCCAGAAGCCGCCCTGGACGCCGGGCTTGCCCATCAGCATGCCTTTTTCGGCGTCTACGCCGTCGAGCCCGGCAAAGCTCTTGCCGGGGAAGACGAGATGCTGGTGGCCGGTGAAGATCGCATCGATCCCCTCGACCCCGCCGAGGAAGAGCGAAGCATTCTCCATGCCGTCGGTCTTCTTGGCGTCGATGCCCGAATGCGACAGCGCGATGACGATGTCGGCGCCTTCCTCCTTCATCTGCGGCACCCAGGCGGCAGCTGCCTGAACGATGTCGCGGGTCATGACATTGCCGACCAGATGCTTGGAATCCCAGATCATGATCTGCGGCGGCACGAAGCCGATGAACCCGACGCGGATCGTCTGTTCCTTGCCGGCGCCGTCGGTGACCTTCTTGTCAACGATGACATAGGGCTTCAGATAGAGCTTGTCGTCGCGCGGATTGGCGGCTAGTGCCGCGCCACGCACCAGGTTGGCGCAGACCAGCGGATATTTGACGCCGGCATTGACCTTGTCGAGGAACGACAGGCCGTAGTTGAATTCGTGGTTGCCGAGCGTGCCGCACTCGTAGCCGAGCAGGTTCATCGCGTTGATGACGGGGTGCATGTCGCCATCCTTCATGCCGCGTTCGTAGGCGATCCAGTCGCCCATCGGGTTGCCCTGCAGGTAGTCGCCATTGTCGATCAGCATCGAGTTGTTGGCCTCCTTGCGGAAGCCGTCGATGATCGAGGCGGTGCGCGAAAGCCCCATCGTGTCGTTGGCCTTGTCGGCATAGTAATCGTAGGGCAGCACCGCGACGTGGATGTCGGTCGTCTCCATGATCCTGAGATGCGCCTGGTCGGTCGCGGCGAGCGCCGAGAACGGATGCAGCGCGACGAGCGCGCTTCCGGCGGCAGTGGCGGCAAGGAAATCGCGTCGGCTGAGGCCGGATTTGGCAAACAGCTGGAATGGATCGTGAATGGGCAATTGCGTCATGACGGTCTCCCTGGGAAAATTTTCTTGCACTGTTTCCGGCTGCGGACAACGACGGACAAGGATTGATTTCGGCAGCCAATGGCGCGGTCGTTAGCGCCGCGTCTTGACGCCAAGATGAACCCCGCTGCGGGATTTGTCAGCGGATAATTTTGACCGTTTGGAAAAAAATTTCGAACCTGCCCCGCGGCAAATTGCCCGACTGTTGCCCGATTCGCGCCATGCGCGGGCCCGGATCGGCGGCCATGAACGCCCCCGTGACAATTTGGGGCAATTCCATGAATCCGGCGATCATCGTGATGACCATTCTCGGCTGCTCCGATAGCGGATCGGCCTGCGACTATGTCCGCACGGTCGAAGCGCGCTACGCCTCCGTCGCCGAATGCCAGGCGCGGGTGGAGCCCGAATTGCTGAAGTCCGGCTCGGCCAATTATCCGAGCGTGATTGCCGTCTGCGAGGAAGAGAACAGGATTGCAACCGCCCCGGCGCGCAACGCCAATGATTCAGTGGCGGGGGACCCGGCCGCCGGGCCGACCGTGATCATGTCCGAGTTCGACGAACCCGCACACCAGGGTCCGGTCCGCCGTACAATCGAAAAAGCCCGCGAAGTCATCGCCGGCATCGGCCGTGGTGTCGGTAACGCCTGGCGCAAATGGACCGGCAAGGAACGGCGCGACGCCGATCCGCTCCCGCTCAGCCAGTTTGTTGCGGCGGATTCGTAGACTGCGCGCCTCCGCTTAACGTGACGACGGCGCGGCAAATGAACCTCTTGGGATGATGCGGCAAGTTTGTCGGGTCATCGAATACATGCAGCGATGCCAGAAAAAGCTCTTCGAGAATCTCGAGCTCGATGAGTCGCTCGATTGCGTTTTTTGCTGCTGGATAGGTCACGCCCAGCAGTTCCGCAGCGCGAGGTATCGTTATCACCGGAGTCATGAATAAGTGATCTGCAAGCATCAGTAGCCGGGCCGACATTCGCCCGGTCGAAATCCGGCGTCGGTATTCGTTGCGCAGCCGTTCCAATTCCGCGATGGTTTCGCTGGCCTTCTCGCACGAAGCGACGATCAGTTGGAGAAAGAATTCGATCCAGGTCGTCCAATCGCCGGTTTTTGATACGTTGAGCAAGAGCTCAACGTAGTCGTCCTTGCGTCCTTCCGCTGCAGGGCTGACGTACAACAATGGGCGGTCAAGCACTCCAACGTTCATCAAGTGAATCGGAACAAGAATTCTTCCGACACGGCCGTTGCCGTCTGCGAACGGGTGAATCGCCTCGAATTGATAGTGGATGAGTGCCGCGTCAATGATTGGTGGTATACCACCGCGATTATGGCGGTGGATGTACCGCTCGAGATCGGCCATTGAATCCAGTGTTTCGGCCGGCGGTGGTGGCACGAAACGGGCGTTCTCAATCTGCCGGTTTCCGCCCCCGATGAAGTTCTGATGTATTTTAAATTCGCCGGGGCTTTGGAAAGTGCCGCGCCCGGGCGCCACTCCGCTCAGAAGCGATTGATGGATCAGCTTGATAAGTCAACTCGATATCGGGAGTTCGGTGAGAAGCCGCTGCGCCAGTTCAAGCGCCCTTATATAATTGCGTACCTCGATCGTTTGCGGATCGGTAATTCCAGCATCATCGGTCTCGGCGAGCGCCAGTGCATCGGCTGTCGTGTAGGTTCCTTCCATGCCTGACGAAAGCAATGCCTCCGTTCGTTGCAGCGGGCGAATGACAAGTGCTGGATTTGGCAGGTTTCTGCCGGCCGCGTTTCATTCGCCAATTGCACGCATGGTTTCCGCAAGCGGCATCGCAAGGCGGGCAAAGTCGATATCCGGCGGCAAGGGGTTCGGAACGAAAGCCCATTGATTGGCGATCGTTGGCACCAGCCTTCCAGCCGGCAAATCGCGGAATTCTCTCGGGTCCATTAAGTCCAGCCTGAGATTAAAGTTTCAAGCCAGAAACTATATTTTTGATCGAATTCGGTGCAAGTTTCCTTTAATCCGTTCGAAATCGCCGTCCGTTTTCCGGCGAACCGCTCAGATCGCCACGACGACCTTCTCCAGCAGGCCGCGCACCGTGCCGGCGACCTTGCGCAATGCCTCGTTCGGGATCGCCTGCATCGAGGCGACGGGATCGATAGCGCTGACCGACACTTCGTCCTTGCCGCTGCGGCGCACGATGACATTGCACGGCAGCATGGCGCCGACTTTCGGCTCCATTTTCAATGCCTCGAACGCCATTTTCGGATTGCAGGCGCCGAGGATCAGGTAGTCGTCGACATCGGCGTCGATCTTCTTCTTCATCGTCGCCTTGACGTCGATTTCGGTCAGCACGCCGAAACCCTGGCCGGCGAGCGCCGCCCGGGTCCGTTCCACGATTTTTGCGAAGGGTTCGTCCGTGAAGGCACGGTCGATTGTATAGGGCATGGGCAAAGCTCCCGTGAAAAGTATTGGTGTCCGCGGTCGGGCTCTGCAGGGCAAAACCGATCGGCCAACGTAGGCACGACCTTATGTTGCGAGCAGCGCGGGGGTATTTGATTTAGATCACCGATGCTGCCGTGTGTTTCGGAAGCCGGCTGCATTTTCGGCATGCGCCGCGGCCGGGCTGTCGCAGGCGGCCGCACGGGCAAGCAGAAACGCCCTTTCGGGCCCGTTGCGGCTGAGCGCGGCCGCCGCCTCGAACTGAGCTTGGCTTCGTTGCGCCTGCCGGCGCGAAACAGACAATCTCCCTTGGCCGCCGGCAAGGGCGCGTAGTTGGCCAGAGCCTCGATCCGCTCGATCTCGCCGATGAGTGTCAGGCCGGTTTCCGGACCAAAGGCCATGCTGTGAGCGATCGCCCGGTTGAGATCGACCACGGGCGACCGCATGACCCGGCGAAGCGTATCGTAGAGCGATGCGATCCTCTTCCAATCCGTCTCGTCTGCTCGTCGCGCCCGGGCATGGCAGGCGGCGAGGGCGGCCTGGAGAGCATAGGGTCCGTTGGCGCCGCCGAGCGTTTCGGCACGCTCCAGGGCGGCGAGACCGCGGCGGATCAGAAGCCGGTCCCAGCGACTACGGTTCTGTTCGGTCAGGGAAACCGGCGATCCGTCAGGCGCTATGCGGGCGCCAAGGCGCGACGCCTGCAGGTCCATCTGGGCCAACAGGCCAAAGACCTCGGGCTCGTCCGGCACGAGGCCGGCGAGGATTCGGCCGAGACGCTGGGCCTCTGCGCACAGGGCCGGGCGGATCAGGTCCTCGCCGGCAGTGGCAGCGTAGCCTTCGTTGAAAATCAGGTAGACGACCTCCAGCACCGAAGCGAGGCGCGCATCTCGTTCCTTGCCACGCGGCACTTCGAAGCGCAGGCCGGCGTCGCCAAGCGTCTTCTTGGCGCGGACGATGCGCTGGGCAATGGTCGTCTCGCTCGCCAAGAAAGCGCGGGCGATTTCGTCCGTCGCCAGCCCGCCGATCAGGCGCAGGGTCAGCGCAGCGCGCGCCTCGCGCGACAATACCGGATGGCAGGCGGCAAAGATCAGGCCGAGCAGTTCATCGCCGATATCGTCGTCGAGCGCCGCCTCGAGCGCCTCGACGCTGCCGTCACGCTCGTCATCGAGGTCGCGACCGATCTCGGCGTGCTTGCGCTCGGCCATTTTGTAGCGGCGGAAGATGTCGATGGCGCGGCGCTTGGCGGTCGCCATCAGCCAGGCGCCGGGCTTGTCCGGAACACCGGTCTTCGGCCATTCGGCGAGCGAGGTCACGAGCGCGTCCTGCGCCAGTTCTTCGGCGAGGCCGAGGTCGCGCACCATGCGGGCGAGGCCGGCGATGAGCCTCGGCTGCTCGATGCGGAACACGGTCTCGATCGCTTTATGGGCATCCGTGCTTGCCACGCACCCCACATAGGCGGCGGACGCGGGGCAGGCAAGCAGTGCCCGCGGCCATGGCAGGCCTCAGCGCCGTTCCAGTTTCTCGCGAACCCGGTCGTGCGGCGCCGCGGCTTCCGGCGTCAATGCCTCGCCAAAATCGGCCATTTCGTAAACCGGACGGATTTCGATCTCGCTCGGCCCCGGCATCGGATTGGGGCAGCGCTTCACCCAGGCAAGCGCTTCGGCCATGTTCTTGACCTCCCAGATCCAGTAGCCGGCGACGAGCTCGCGGGTCTCGGCGAATGGCCCGTCGATGACGGTGCGGCTCGTTCCGTCGAAAGCCACGCGCTTGGCCTGTTTCGACGGCTTCAGGCCGTCGCCGCCGAGCATGACGCCGGCCTTGACCAGCTCCTCGTTGTACTTGCCCATCGCTTCGAGCATCTCGCTCGAAGGCATGACGCCCTTTTCGCTGTCGGTGGTCGCTTTGACAAAAACCACTACGCGCATCGTCTTGTCTCCTTTGATACGGGAACGCCGCTACCGGCCTTCCTGTCCATATGACGAACAAGCATGGCCGGGATCGACATGCCGTCGGGATTTTTTTGATTTTTTTTTCCCGATCGGTTGCCGTGTATGGTCTGGTTGCGAAGCCCAGCGCTCACAGCGCCAGTACTGGTACCGCCATTGCCCCGGCCGCCGCGATCATGCGTTCGTCATAGCTGGCAAGCTCGACCGTCTGTCCGCGCTGGCGCAAGAATTCGATGGAAGCCAGGTGCAGCGCGTCGAGGGTGCGCACCGGAGCAGGGAACGGCTCAAGTGCGCGGGCCAGCACCGGCGGCGACAATTCGACCAAGGCGATACGGCCGATCAGGAGGCCGGCATCCTCGCCATGCGATTGCCCGAGCTTGCGCGCGTTCAGCCGGGTCCAGATTTCGTATTGCAGCAGTCGGCTCGAAACCAGCGTTTGCCGCCACAGGCTTTGTGGTGGCATTCGGTCTTCTGCGAGCAGATGCGTAAGCGCAACGGAGGTGTCGAGATAAATCACCGGTCCGCCCGGGTCGCTTCAAGCTCGCGCGCGAGTTCGGCAAACGCCATGACCGGCCGCCGCGGCGGAACGCCATGCACCGTGAGCGGAGGTGTCAGAAACCCTTCGCGAACCGCCTGTGCCAGCGTCGCGTCTGCCAAATCCGCCGCTCGTCCGGCGGCCGGTGGGCCGAGTTCGGCGACCACCTGGTCACGATCGGTAACCAGCACGGTTTCGCCTCCCGCGGCCAAACGCACGTACTCGCTAAGCTTGTTCTTGAGAATTTTCAGGCCGACGGAACGCATTCCGCAATGTAGCTTCCGGTAGCTACCTTGTCAAACAGCGGCCCTACCCCACCCCAGTCCCCCCCACCGTCACCGCGTTCATCCTTAACGTCGGCTGTCCGACGCCGACGGGCACGCCCTGGCCGTTCTTGCCGCACATGCCGACGCCAAGATCGAGGGCCAGATCATTGCCGACCATGGTGACGCGCTTCAGGGCTTCCGGCCCGCTGCCGATCAGGTTGGCGCCCTTGAGGGGCTCGGCCTTCTTGCCGTCACGAATGCGATAGGCTTCGGTGCAGTTGAAGACGAACTTGCCCGAGGTGATGTCGACCTGGCCGCCGCCGAAGGAGACGGCGTAGATGCCGTTCTTGACCGAGGCGATGATCTCGGCCGGGTCGGTCTTGCCGGCGAGCATGTAGGTGTTGGTCATGCGCGGCATCGGTTCGTGCGCGTAGGACTGGCGCCGGCCGTTGCCGGTCGGGCGCATGCCCATCAGCCGCGCGTTCTGGCGGTCCTGCATGTAGCCGACGAGCTTGCCGTCCTCGATCAGGGTCGTGCAGTTCGTCGCCGTGCCCTCGTCGTCGATGGACAGCGAACCGCGCCGCTCGGCCATGGTGCCGTCGTCGACAACAGTGACGCCCTTGGCCGCCACCTGCTCGCCCATCAGCCCGGCGAAGGCGGAAGTCTTCTTGCGGTTGAAATCGCCTTCGAGGCCGTGGCCGACCGCCTCGTGCAGCATGACGCCGGGCCAGCCCGGGCCGAGCACGATGTCGAAGGTGCCGGCCGGCGCCGGCACCGCCTCGAGATTGACCAACGCCTGGCGCAGAGCCTCGTCGACGCCGTGCTTCCAGGAATCAGTCGCGAGAAATTCGCCGAAGCCTTTGCGCCCGCCCATGCCGTGGCTGCCGCTCTCCTGGCGGTCGCCGTCGCCGACGACGATGGAAACATTGACGCGCACCAGCGGCCGCACGTCGCGCGCGAGGCGCCCGTCGGCGCGCAGGATTTCGACCACCTGCCAGCTCGCGCCGACTGAGGCCGAGACCTGGCGCACGCGCGGGTCGAGGCCGCGGGCATAGGCGTCGATGACGGTCAAAATCTTGACCTTATCGTCGAAGCTCGGCGCGCCGATCGGGTTTTCCTCGCCATAGAGCCGGCGGTTGGTGCCAACCGGCGCGTCGGCGCTGACGCCACCGTGGCCGCGCCGCACCGAGGAAACCGCGTCGGCGGCCCGCTTCAGCGCGGCCAGCGACATCTCGCCGGAATGGGCGTAGGCCGAAACCTCACCCGAAACTGCGCGCAGGCCGAAGCCTTGTTCGGTCGAAAAATTGCCGGCCTTGAGCCGGCCATTGTCGAAGACCAGGCCTTCCGACTGCACATATTCGAGAAAAAGCTCGCCGTCCTCGCAGCCCGAAAGCGCATCGGCGACGGTGCGCGTCAGGGTCTCGCGGCTGGCATCGAAGCGTTCCAGAAGCTGCGTTGTGGAGGACATGGCGGAATTCCCGGTATCGTGTTTCGGTGCAGGCGTAACTTAGGGCATTTCGGCCGGATTTGCACCGCCGGCCTATTCGGTAAGCCTCACGGCCGGCGCCGCGCCGTGGCCGGAGACGGCCGAACCCGCGTCGGCACGCAAGCCGAGCATCGGCAGCACGCCGATCAGCGCTATCAGCCCGACGGCGGCAAACGCGAATTGGAAATCGGGAACAGCAAGCGCACCATGGCGCCACGCCATGCTGATTTCGACCAGCATGCCGGCAACCGCCACACCCATGGCCAGCGAAATCTGCTGGAACACTGCCGCCATCGCCGTGGCCGGCGCGGCTTGTTCGTGACCGGTTTCGGCGAAAGCCAGCGCGTTGATGCCGGTAAACATCAGCGATCGCACCAGACCGGATATCAGCAGGATCGAATAGATCAGGCCGAACGAAATGCCGGGAGAAAACGATGACATCGCCATCAGCAGCAGCGACGATAGTGCCACCATCGTCACGAGGACGCGGCGGAAGCCGAACGCGGCATAAATCCGGGCGGTGGCGAATTTCATCGTCAATGCGCCGATGGCGCCGACAAAGGTAACGAGGCCTGAATGAAAGGCGCTGAGCCCGAACCCCAGCTGCAGGGTTAGCGGCAGCAGGAATGGCACGGCGCCGATGCCGAGCCGGGTGAAGAAGCCCGAAAGGATGCTGGCGCGAAACGAAGGCAGGCCGAAGAGCCGCAGGTCGAGAACCGGCCTCTCCATGCGCAGCGCATGCCGGACATAGGCGGCCGCGCACAACAGCCCGCCGACAAAGGCGGCGATGCCGACTTCGGCCGGCAACGCCGGAAGACTGATGACCGAAGGCCCGAAGACCAGTCCTGCCGCGGCCAGGCCCGCCAGCGCGAACCCGGTTCTGTCGAAGCTGCCGTTATTTTGGCCGGCGATGCGCGGCAGGAACCGGTACGACAACGCAATGCCGACAACCGCGATCGGCAGATTGATCAGGAAGATCCAGTGCCAGCTGAAATAGGTGGTGATAAATCCGCCGAGCGGCGGCCCGACCAGCGGCCCGACCAGGGCGGGAACCGTCAGCCACGCCATGGCTTCCACCAGTTTGTTGCGGGCAGTGGCGCGCACCAACACAAGACGGGCGACCGGCGTCATCATCGAGCCGCCCATTCCCTGCAGGAAGCGGGCGGCGACGAAAGCGGGCAGCGAATCGGAAGCTGCGCACGACAGCGATCCGACCGCGAAAATCGCAATTGCCGCCATGAAAACCCGGCGCGCACCGTAGCGGTCGGCCATCCAGCCGCTGGCGGGGATGAAAATCGCCAGCGCCACGAGATAGGTCGTGAGCGCCAGCTTCAGCGCGATCGGGCTGGTGCCGATATCGGCCGCAATCGCCGGCAGGGACGTGGCGATCACGGTTGAATCCATCTGCTCCATGAAGAGCGCGACGGCAAGAATGAGCGGAACGATACGGTTCATCGATGCGGGACGATTGCTTGGGGCAGGGCGTATGCGATGGCGCGCGGCCGTGCAAGATCGCTACTGAATCAGGGCAGGGCGATCCCGCCTCTACGGTATTGCCGCATAACCTTCGCTAAAGCCGTTGAGGTCGACAGGAATGCCGATTCCCTCTTCCGGCGTCTGGAAGACGATGAAAGTCGCCGTCTTGCCGGTCTTGAACGCGGTGATCAGCTTTTCGTCGAGAATGACCTCGGCATAGCAGCCGTCCTGGAAACAGCGCACGAAAAACGCCCGGCCGATATCCTTGCCGTCGATGTTGAGGCCGAGGCCGTTCGGCAGCAGCACGCCGAGCGGCGCCAGCACGCGCAGCAGTTCGGATTTGCGGTCGGCGGTTCGAAGAACGATGACCGAGAGGCCGACTTCCGGCCGATCCTCGGCGACGACATTCTGCATCAGCGCGCATTGCTCGGCCGAAGCCCCCGGCGGCGTGTCGCACACCATGTTCCAGGCGCCGTGCGTCGATTTGACGGCACCCTGCGCCAGCGCTGCCTGCGCCAGGCCAAGATCCGCCGCCGCGCTCGAGGCCAGGATCAACAGGACACTCGCCAGCCTTGCGAAGGAACCGTTCATGGCCGCAGATATTCCTTTCGGATTCGGCGCCGAATCACCATCGTATTGCTAGTGCCCAACAGGCAGACGCGCAATCGCTCCGCCAGACGCGCTGTTTGGCAATGAAGTTGCCGCCCAAACTTGGCGACTTGCGCCCATGGCCATAAAACCCGGCCATTTTTAGGCTCGCCCAACCCCTCAATCGGGTTCCCAGCCTTCTCAGGCCCGCGCGACGTCGGACGCCGTCGCCTGGAACGTGCAAAAATGCCGCAAGTCTTCCAGACCTCGCAGTGTTGCGGCGGCGGGCGGCTTGTGATTTGACAAAAACCGGCCCATGGCGGATTCCGGCCGCCGTCCGCGACCGTGAATTGCCCGATCACCGGCCCGCGACGACCAGGGTTGGGGACAGGTAGCGGTTGGCTCGGGATACGGCAGGCCCGGATTTGGGCAAAATCGACGAGTTGGGTCGGCAAGGATCGAAATCCGGAAGTGCCGGAATATGGAGATGAATTTGGGGACGAAATTCGCAAAAGCTCGCGACATTGCCGCGGCAATCGCCGCTGCGGCCATTACCGGTGGCGCGGCATTGCCGGCTGACGCTGCCCAGCCCAGGCCGTGGGAGTTTTGGCACCAGCCGCCAGGCAGCGACATGATGGCGCGCATCGAATGGTTCGACTTCTATACGCTGTGGTTCATCGTCCCGATCACCGCCCTGGTGATGGGCCTGTTGCTGTTCGTGATATTCCGCTTCAATCACAAGAAGAATCCGGTTCCTTCGCGCACGACGCACAATACCCTGGTCGAACTGGTTTGGACGGTCGGCCCGATCATCGTGCTGATCATGATCGCCTTCCCGTCATTCGACCTGCTCAAGCGCCAGCTTGCCCCGACCGATGAGCCGGCAATGACGGTCAAGGCCACCGGATACCAATGGTACTGGGGCTATGAATACCAGGACGACAGCGCCATTTCGTTCGACTCGATCATGCTCCAGGAGAACGAGCGCGACGGCGCCGGCAAGGGCGACAAGGCAACCTATCCGCGCCTGCTCGCCGTCGACAACGAACTCGTGGTGCCGGTCGACACCCAGGTGCGCGTGCTGGTCACCGGCGCCGACGTCATTCATTCGTTTGCCATGCCCGCCTTCGGCATCAAGATCGACGCCGTGCCCGGCCGCCTGAACGAGACCTGGTTCAAGGCCGAACGCGAAGGCCTCTATTACGGCCAGTGTTCGGAGCTTTGCGGCACCAATCACGCCTTCATGCCGATCGCAATTCGCGTCGTCAGCGCCGAGCAGTTCACCGCCTGGAAGGCGCGCGCCGCCGGCGATCTTGGCGGCGCCAACAAGGCGCTGATGTCGGCGATCGATACGGCACGCCACCTCAAGGTCGCGGGAAACTGAGCGCGTAACTCGGCATCTGGCCGAGCATCTGGCGCCAACGAGGAATTCGGGAGACTGACATGGCCACCTACGCTGCCCGCGACGAACACGACCACAAGCCGCCGTTCTTCCGACGCTGGTTCTTTTCGACCAACCACAAGGATATCGGCACGCTCTATCTGATTTTCGCCGTCACCATGGGCGTTGTCGGCGGCTTCCTTTCGGTGATGATGCGCATCGAGCTGCATCATCCCGGCGTCCAGATCTTCACCAATCCGCACACCTACAACGTCTTCATCACCGCGCACGGACTGATCATGATCTTCTTCATGGTCATGCCGGCGATGATCGGTGGCTTCGGCAACTGGATGGTGCCGCTCATGATCGGCGCGCCCGACATGGCGTTTCCGCGCATGAACAACATCTCGTTCTGGCTGCTGCCGCCGGCAATCTTCCTGCTGCTGCTTTCGATGTTCGTCGAGGGCCCGGCTGGCTCCAACGGCGTCGGCGGCGGCTGGACGATCTATCCGCCGCTGGCGACTTCCGGCCAGCCCGGCCCGGCAATGGACCTTGCGATCCTGGCGATCCACCTTGCCGGCGCTTCCTCGATCCTCGGCGCCATCAACTTCATTACCACTATCTTCAACATGCGCGCGCCCGGCATGACCATGTTCAAGATGCCGCTGTTTGCCTGGTCGATCCTGATCACCGCCTTCCTGCTGCTGCTGGCGCTGCCGGTTCTGGCCGGCGGCATCACCATGCTTCTGACCGACCGCAATTTCGGCACCACGTTCTTTGCTCCCGAAGGCGGTGGCGACCCGATCCTGTTCCAGCACCTGTTCTGGTTCTTCGGCCATCCGGAAGTCTATATTTTGATCCTGCCCGGCTTCGGCATGATCAGCCACGTCGTCTCGACCTTCTCCAACAAGCCGATCTTCGGCTACATGGGCATGGTGCTGGCGATGATCGCCATCGGTGGCATCGGCTTCCTCGTCTGGGCCCACCACATGTACACGGTCGGGCTGTCGCTCGACACGCAGCGCTACTTCGTCTTCGCCACCATGGTCATCGCGGTACCGACCGGGGTGAAGATCTTTTCGTGGATTGCCACGATGTGGGGCGGGTCGATCCAGTTTCGCTCGCCGATGATGTGGGCGATGGGCTTCATCTTTCTGTTCACCGTCGGCGGCGTCACCGGCGTGCAACTCGCCAATGCCGGCCTCGACCGCTCCTTCCACGACACCTATTACGTCGTCGCGCACTTCCACTACGTGTTGTCGCTGGGCGCGGTATTCGCGATCTTTGCCGGCTGGTATTACTGGTTCCCGAAGATGACCGGCTACATGTATTCGCCGCTGCTTGCGCGCATCCACTTCTGGGGCACCTTCATCGGCGTCAACCTGGTGTTCTTCCCGCAGCATTTCCTCGGCCTTGCCGGCATGCCGCGCCGCTACGTCGACTATCCCGACGCCTTTGCCGGCTGGAATGCGGTTTCCTCCTGGGGCAGCTACCTGTCGGGAGCGGCCACGATCGTGTTCCTGATTTCGATCGTCGAGGCGTTTCTCGCCAAGCGCCGCGCCGGCGAGAACCCCTGGGGCGCCGGAGCGACGACGCTGGAATGGCAATTGCCTTCGCCGCCGCCGTTCCACCAGTGGGAAACCCTGCCGCGCGTCAAGTGAGGCGAACCTGAACGCGCCGGCCGGACCCGATCCGGCCGCCGCCACGAAATGAAGACCATGGCAATTGCCGAAGACCACATCGGAGCCGCGACTGTCTCCACCGCCATGCCGCGCGACTATGTCGTGCTGCTGAAGCCGCGGGTGATGTCGCTGGTGCTTTTCACCGCTTTGGTTGGCATGATCGTCGCTCCGTCGCATCTGTCGCCGGTGCTCGCCGCCGTCGTCGATCCTGGCGATTGCCGTCGGCGCCGGCGCCGCCGGGGCGCTCAACATGTGGTTCGATGCCGATATCGATGCGAGGATGGCGCGCACCGCGCGCCGGCCGATCCCCGCCGGCGCGATCGCACCTGGCGAGGCGCTGGGCTTCGGCCTGGTGCTGGCTGGCTTTTCGGTTGCCACCCTCGGCCTTCTCGCCAACTGGCTGGCGGCCAGCCTGCTCGCATTCACGATCTTCTTCTACGCCGTCGTCTACACGATGTGGCTGAAGCGGGCGACGCCGCAGAACATCGTCATCGGCGGCGCTGCCGGCGCCTTGCCGCCTGTCATCGGCTGGGCGGCGATGACCGGATCGCTGTCGCTGAACGCCTGGGTGCTGTTCGCCATCATTTTTCTGTGGACGCCGCCGCATTTCTGGGCGCTGGCACTGTATTCGGCGACCGATTACCGGCGCGCCGGCGTGCCGATGCTGCCGAACGTCGCCGGCCCGGCAGCGACGCGCCGCCAGATTTTCGCCTATGCGATTGCCGTCGCGCTGAGCGCCCTGCTGCCGGTGGTGCTGGGCTTTGCCGGCTTCGTCTATGGCCTCGCCGCGGCGCTGCTCGGCGCAGAGTTTATCCGCCGCGCCTGGCGCCTGCTTCGTGCCGACGATCGCGATCTCGTGCCAGCCCGCGCCTTGTTTGCCTATTCGATCCTGTATCTCTTCGCCGTTTTTGCCGCGCTTGCCTGCGACCGCCTGCTGGCGCCGGCCGCCTGGATCCCAGCCTGGAGCATGGGATGAAGCCCGAGCGCGTTGAATTGACCGAGCGCCAGAAGAAGGCGCGCGCAGCCCGCAATGTCGCCATCGGCCTGGCGCTCGCCGCCTTTGTCATCGTGCTGTACGTGGCGACCTGGGCCAAGCTCGGCGCCAACATCCTCAACCGGCCGCTCTAGGGATGCCGCTATGATGCACGACCGGCCGGCCAGCGAAAACGCCAAAGCAATTCCAGGAAAAGTGGACGCCACTTTTCCGTCCGGAATTGCGACGAAGCAAGTTGATAAAGCTACAGGGGCCAATACTCGCATCGTGGCCATGTGCGTCGCCATTGCTCGCTGCCATGGGCGGGCTGACGGCCGCATCGGTGCCGCTTTACCGGTTGTTCTGCCAGGCGACCGGTTATGACGGCACGACGCAGCGCGCCGAAAGCGGCCCGGTCAAGGTGATCGACCGGCTGGTTACGGTGCGCTTCGATGCCAATGTCGCGCCCGGCTTGAACTGGCAGTTTCACCCGATGCAGCGCGATGTCACCCTCAAGCTCGGCGAGGTGACGACGATTCGCTACTTTGCCAGGAACCTGTCGCAGCGCACGATCACCGGGAATGCGACCTTCAACGTCACGCCGGAATCGACCGGCTCCTATTTCAACAAGCTCGAATGCTTCTGCTTCACCGAAACCACTCTGGCGCCGGGCGAGGGCCTGGAGATGCCGGTGGTCTTCTTCGTCGATCCGGAAATGGCCGACAGCGAGGAAACTTCGGTCGGTGCGCACGATCACGCTGTCCTATACCTTCTATGCCGCCGACGACGAACAGCCGGTTGCCGCCGCTCCGGCAAAGCGGCCAAGCGGCGGCTGAACGGTTTGCCGCGGCGATAGCCGGGCATGAGATATCGAAAGGGAGACTGAAATGGCGCAAGCCCACAAGGCCAACCACGACTACCACCTCGTCGACCCCAGTCCGTGGCCGGTGATCGGCGCCACAGGCGCGCTGCTGATGGCGGTCGGCGGCGTCGCCTACATGCGTTGGCTCGAAGGCGACCGCTTCGCGATTGCAGGCGTCAATATCGCCAATCCGTTCCTGTTGTTCATCGGCGTGATCATCGTGCTCTACACCATGTTCGCGTGGTGGACCGATACGGTGAAGGAAGCCCACACGGGCTATCACACCCGCGTCGTGTCGATGCATCTGCGCTATGGCATGATCCTGTTCATCGCCTCCGAGGTGATGTTCTTCGTTGCCTGGTTCTGGGCCTTCTTCGATGCCAGCCTGTTCCCCGGCGAAGCCGCCCAGGTAGCGCGCAGCGAATTCACCGGCGGTCACTGGCCGCCGCAGGGCATCGAGGTGCTCGATCCGTTCCACTTGCCGCTGTTCAACACCATCATCCTGCTGCTGTCGGGCACGACGGTGACCTGGGCTCACCATTCGCTCATCCACGGCGAGCGCGGCATGCTGAAATTCATGCTGTTCATCACCGTGCTGCTCGGCGTGCTGTTCACCTCGGTGCAGGCCTAGGAATACGCGCACGCGCCGTTCACCTTCAAGGAATCGATCTACGGCGCCACCTTCTTCATGGCGACCGGCTTCCACGGCTTCCATGTCCTCATCGGCACGGTGTTCCTGACCGTCTGCCTGCTGCGCGCTATGGCCGGCCATTTCACGCCGACGCAGCATTTCGGCTTCGAGGCCGCCGCCTGGTACTGGCACTTCGTTGACGTGGTGTGGCTATTCCTGTTTGTCTGCATTTATGTCTGGGCTTCCTGGGGTGCTGTCGTCGCCGAATAGGCGCGCAATGTGGAAACGGCCGCTGTGGCCGCGCGCGATTGCGCTGCGCGCGGCGCTCGCCTTGGCATTGACTTGCGCCGCCGCCGATGCCGTTTCGGCCAGGGGCTGGCCGACGCCGGAGGACCCGCCGGACAAGGTCATCGTCCGCAAGGCAGATCGCGTTTTGCAGGTGTGGCGCGATGGATTGGTCATCCGCAGCTTCCGCATCTCGCTCGGGCGCGATCCGGTCGGGCCGAAGCGGCAGGAAGGCGATGGCCGCACGCCGGAGGGCGGCTATGTGCTCGATTGGCGCAAGGAGGACAGCGTTGCCTACCGCTCGATCCATATTTCCTATCCCAGCGATGCCGATCGCGAACGCGCCCGCGCCGCCGGCATCAAGCCGGGCGGATCGATCATGATCCACGGTCAATGGAACGGCTTCGGCTGGGTTGGCTGGGTTTTGCAGAATTTCGACTGGACCAACGGCTGCATCGGGCTCGACAATGCCGACTTGGACGAGTTGTGGGACATGCTGGCCTGGAACACGCCCATCGTAATCCTGCCGTGAGGCATTATGGCTGACGAAAACCGCAACTGGCCGAAGATTTCGCCGTTTTCGGCCGGCCTTGGCGCAACCTGCCCGCGCTGCGGCCAGGGTCGGCTCTATGCCGGCCTGCTCAAGCCGGCGCCGCGCTGCGCCGCCTGCGGCCTCGATTATTCCTTTGCCGATTCGGGCGACGGACCAGCGGTCTTCGTCATCCTCATACTTGGCTTTGTCATTCTCGGCCTGGCGCTGTTGGTCGATTCGGCGCTGTCGCCGCCGATCTGGGTGGATTTCCTGATCTGGTTGCCGGTGACGGTCGTTGCTTCGATCTGGGCGCTGCGCTTCGGCAAAGCGTTCATGATCGCGCTGCAATACCGCACCGGCGCCGGGCAGGGGGAATTCCACGAGTGAGGCGCTCGCGCCTGATCCTGGCCCTTGCCGTTCTTGCCGCCACCGCCGTGCTGTTCAGCCTTGGCATGTGGCAGGTGCGCCGGCTGGCGTGGAAGGAAGCGCTGATTGCGACCCTCGAAATCCGCCGCCACGGCTTGCCGGCGCCGCTGGGCGAGATCGAGGCGCGATGGCGCCAGACCGGCGATGTCGACTATATGGCGCTCGCCGCCGCCGGCACCTTCCGTCACGATCTCGAGCAATACTACTACACCACCCGCGACGGCACCGTCGGCTGGGATGTCTTCACCCCGCTGCAACTGGCCGACGGCCGCATGCTGTTCGTCGACCGCGGCTTCGTGCCCGATGCCGATCGCGATCCGGCAACGCGTGCGGCCGGGCAGCTTTCCGGCGACCAGACGGTCGCCGGCCTGGCGCGCAATGCGCTTGTCGAGAAACCCAACCGTTTCGTTCCCGACAATGAGCCGGCAAACCGCATTTTCTACTGGCGCAATTTGACGCAGATGGCCGCCGCCGCGGGAATTGCGCAAAACCTGCTGGTGCCATTCTCACTCGATGCCGGCCCTGCCGCCATTCCCGGCGGCCTGCCGCGCGGCGGCGGGACAATCGTCGAATTGCCCAACAACCATTTGCAATACGCCATCACCTGGTTCGGACTGGCGCTCGCCTGCCTCGTGGTCGGTGCGGTATTGTTGCGGCGGCCGTCGCGCCGCGATAGTTGACTGCACGAGCGGGCACTCGGCCCGGCGGCGCCGAATGGAGACGAGATTGCCGGTATTGCCAACCCAAAGCTTGACGCTGCGCCTGTGCGGGCCGCGCGGCTTTTGCGCTGGCGTCGACCGGGCGATCCAGATCGTCGTATTGGCGCTGAAGAAATACGGGGCTCCGGTCTATGTCCGCCACGAGATCGTCCACAACCGCTTCGTCGTCGAGGGGCTGGAGGCGCGCGGCGCCGTTTTCGTCAAGGAGCTCGATGAGATCCCACCGACCCGCCAGCCGGTGATCTTTTCGGCCCATGGCGTGCCGAAATCGGTGCCGGAAGCCGCCGCCCGCCTCAATCTGTTCTTTCTCGACGCGACCTGCCCGCTGGTCTCAAAGGTCCACAAGCAGGCGCAGCGCCATGTCCGCCACGGCCGCCATGTGCTGCTCGTCGGCCATGCCGGCCATCCCGAAGTCGTCGGCACCATGGGGCAATTGCCGGCCAGCACCGTCACGCTGATCGAATCGGAAGCCGAAGCCGAACGCTTCGAGCCGGCTGGCCGGCCGATCGGCTACGTCACCCAGACGACCCTGTCGGTCGACGACACCGCCGCCATCCTCGATTCGCTGCGGCGGCGCATTCCCGGCCTCGCCGATCCGGCCGCCGAATCGATCTGCTATGCCACCACCAACCGCCAGGAGGCGGTAAAGCTCGCCGCTCCCGGCACCGACCATTTCCTCATCGTCGGCGCCCCCAATTCCTCGAACTCGCGCCGGCTGGTCGAGGTGGCGCTGCGCTCGGGCGCCCCGCGCGCTGCCCTCGTGCAAGGCGCTTCCGACATCCCATGGGGCGAGATCGATGGCGGCACCGTTGGCCTTTCGGCCGGCGCCTCGGCTCCCGAAATCCTCGTCGAGGAGATCGTCGCGGCGTTTCGCGGGCGCTTTGATACCCGCATCGAAATGGCCCAGACCGTCGCCGAAACCGAAGTATTTCCGGTCATGCGCGAACTGCGCGAGGTCAGGCTTGCGGACGCCGAGATGGCGTTCCTCAACGGTTAGGAAGAAGCGTTGTGGCCGTCTACACCGATGTTCGCGACGACGAACTGTCCGCGCTGTTGCAGCGCTACGATATCGGCGCGTTGCATTCGATGAAGGGCATCGCCGAGGGCGTCGAGAATTCCAATTTCATGATCTCCACCGACGCCGGCCAGTATTTCCTGACGCTCTACGAAAAGCGCGTCGATCCGGCTGACCTGCCGTTCTTTCTGAGCCTGATGGAGCATCTGGCCGGCCGTGGCGTCAATTGCCCGCGGCCGGTGCGCATGGCCTCGGGCGAAATGCTGTCGACGCTCGCCGGCCGGCCGTGCGCCATCGTTACTTTTCTCGACGGGATTTCGCTGCGCCGGCCGCAGCCTTCCCACTGCCGTCAGGTCGGCGCCGCGCTCGCCGCCATACATGTCGCCGCGAGCGATTTCGCGATGCGCCGCGTCAATGCGCTGGCGCTCGCCGGCTGGCGACCCCTGTTCGACAAATCCGGCAAGCGCGCCGACGAAATCGCCCCCGGCCTTTACGACCTGATCGGCGGCGAGCTCGACCTGCTCGAAGCGCAATGGCCGAAGTCGCTGCCGGCCGGCGTCATCCATGCCGATCTGTTCCGCGACAACGTGCTGTTCCTCAAGGGCTCCCTTTCCGGCCTGATCGATTTCTATTTTGCCTGCAACGACACGTTCGCCTACGACGTCGCCATCTGCCTCAACGCCTGGTGCTTCGAAGGCGACTGGTCGTTCAATGTCACCAAGGCCAAGGCGATGTTGCAGGGCTATTCGAACGGCCGCCAACTGACGAAATCCGAGGTCGAAGCCTTGCCGATCCTGTGCCGTGGCTCGGCGCTACGCTTCCTTTTGACGCGCATGTATGACTGGCTGAACGTGCCGCCGGGCGCGCTCGTCGTTCCCCACGATCCGCGCGAATATCTCGCCAAGTTGCGGTTCCACCAGAAAGTGCAGTCGCCGGCCGCCTATGGCGTGACAGATTGAGCCGAACCTCGACATGATGCAGACCGTCGAAATCTGGACCGATGGCGCCTGTTCCGGCAATCCCGGACCGGGTGGCTGGGCGGCGCTGCTGCGCTACAACGGCACCGAAAAGACAGTTTCCGGCGGCGACAAACTAACAACCAACAACCGCATGGAACTCCAGGCCGCGATCGCGGCGCTGCAGGCGCTGACGCGCCCGTGCAAGGTCAACCTCCACACCGATTCGCAATATGTGCGAGGCGGCATCACGCAATGGCTAGCCAACTGGAAGCGCAACGGCTGGCGCACGGCCGACCGCAAGCCAGTCAAGAATGCCGATCTGTGGCAGGCGCTGGATGCCGCCGCCGCCCGCCACGACATCGCCTGGAAATGGGTCCGCGGCCATGCCGGCCACGCAGAAAACGAGCGCGTCGACGAACTTGCCCGCGAAGCGATGGATCCGTACCGGAAGTGACCCGCGACAAGCCCTACGATGACAACTGCGTCAGAATCTGAGCGGCGCCGGTCAGGACAACTCCGGGCCCGTCCTCGAAATTGAGCTGGCGCACGATGCCGTCTTCGACGATCGCCGAAAAGCGGCGATAGCGCATGCCCATGCCGGGCATGTCGGCGGCCAGGCCAATTTCCTTGGCGTAGATGCCCGAGCCGTCGGCGAGGAACAAGATGCGGCTGTCGTTGTGGTTGGCCAGCGCCCAGGCGTTCATGACGTGCACGTCGTTGACCGAAACGACCGCGATGGTGTCGACGCCACGGTCGCGGATCGACTGTGCGTGATCGAGGAACCCCGGCAGGTGATTGCGGCTGCAGGTCGGCGTGAAGGCGCCGGGCACGCCGAACAGCACCACCTTCTTGCCCTTGAGTATCTCGTCCGTCGTCAAATCGGCCGGGCCGTTTGCCGTCATGATCCGGAATTTTCCGTCCGGTAGCCGGTCGCCAATCGCAATGCCCACGGCAAGCTCCATGAAAGACGCCGGCTTCGCGCCGGCACGAGACGGTTTATAGGGCCCGGCACCGCCGAATAAAGCCGGGCATCATCGAAATATCTACTCGCCGACCTCGACTTCCTGTTCAACTCCGAGGCCGTCACGCGCCAGCGTCAGGCGCAGTTTTTTGCCTGCCTGCGGTGCGCCATTGCCGGCGACCCAAAGCGGAATCTCAAATATTGCAGTCTCCCCGTCGCGTTCGACCAGGCGGGCCGGCGACATGCGCCAGTCGGCCGGGCCCGTCGCAAACAGCGCCACGTCGCCGCCGGCCGCCACGATTGTCCGCACCCGCAGTGCCGCCGCGCCTTTGACGGCAATTTCCTCGACATGCATGTCGGGTCGCGGCGTGCCGGCCATGTGGGTCTGCGCCTCCGCGATCAACCGGTGCGTCTCGGCGTCGCTGCCGCGCAATCGCGACAGCGGCAGCAAAAACGCCGCGGACGCCGGAATGCAGATTTGCTCGCACACACCGATCAGCAATTGGAGGTCGATGGCGCCGTTGCTGTCGCGCGCCGCGCCGGTGAACGAAAACAGTACGCGGCCGTGATAGCCGGCCGAAGCGGCCTCGCCAAGTTCGAGGCGCTCGGGCACAGGATAGCCGATCGCGTCTGCCGCGAAGTTGCGGGAAGCCGAAAAATCGAATTGCGGCGGAATGCCGGAATCGCCCGGTTCGCGCCAATAGGTCTTCCAGCCGTCGTCGAGTTGGACCTCGACGACGCCCGATATCTGGCCGGTGGCGGGATCGAGCTCGGCGGCGATTCGCGCTTTGCCTCCGCCGAGTTCCTGCCAATCGCTGGTCGCGGCGCCCGCCGGGCCGGCGGTTGTCACCGCCAGCCAAAGGACCGCAGCGACCTGCCACGCCACATAAAAGCCTGCGTTCATGTCTTGCTCATACGGTCCCGGCAGGCGCGGCTCCAATGAGATTTGTTGCCGCCGGGATCATATTTCGGTGACAACCGCGAGTATTGTCGGAAATTGCAGCGCTTCACGCCGGGCAATCCGGTTGTTAACCTGCGCCGACTGCGAGGACGCATGCAACGCTTGAAGAAACTCGAAGGCAGTTTCCTGATCGCGATGCCGAACATGGGCGATTCGCGCTTTGCGAAATCGCTGATCTTCCTGTGCGCGCATTCTTCCGAAGGGGCCATGGGCTTTCTGGTCAACCGCCGCATCGAACATCCGACCACGGTCGAATTCCTGGCGCAGCTCAATATCGTCAGCGAAACCGAGGCCGCGCAGCTGCCGTCGGGTCTGCGCAACATGCCGGTGCGTTCCGGCGGCCCCGTCGAGCCCGGCCGCGGTTTTGTCCTGCATTCGCCCGATTACCGAGCCCAGAGCACGCTGGCGATCACCCCGAAGATCTGCCTGACGGCGACGCTGGAAATCTTGCGCGCGATCGCCACCGGCCACGGCCCGCGCCACTTCCTGCTGCTTTTGGGCTATGCCGGCTGGGGCGGCGGGCAACTGGAGAGCGAGATCGCCGCCAATGGCTGGCTGACTTCGCCGGCCGAGGACCGCCTGGTGTTTTCGCCGAAGGACGACGCCAAATACGAACTGGCGCTGCGCACCATGGGCGTCGATCCGCATCTGCTGTCGGGGGAGGCCGGGCACGCCTGAGCAGAGATCAGATTTCAGATGTCAGTTGGGTTCTGACATCCGTCTTCTGGCATCTGGCATCTGGCATCTGAAACCTGACCGCTGAATCATTGCCCCGCCATCCGGTATTCGCGGGTCACCATGGTCACCGCTTTTTCGAGCGGCATCGCATCGCCGAACAGGTAGCCCTGGCCGAATTCGCAGCCGATCTGCATCAGTTCGGTGACGTCGGATTCGTATTCGATGCCCTCGGCGACCAGCTTCTGGCCGAGGCCGAGCGCCATCGCCGCAATCGAGCGCAGTACGACCAGCCGTTCGGGCCGGTCGCGCGCCTGGATGAAGGATTTGTCGATCTTCAGCGTATCGACGGGGAAGCGCAGCAGGTAGGCGAGGCTCGAATAGCCGGTACCGAAATCGTCGAGCGACAGGCCGACGCCGAGCATTCGGATCTGCTTCAGCACGTCGGTGGAGTTTTCCGGATTTTCCATCGCCAAGCTCTCGGTCAGTTCGACCCGGAACATCTGCGGCGGCAGCGACGCCTTCTTGATCGCATTGCGGATGTCGTTGACCAGATCGTGGCGCAGCAGTTCGCGGCTCGACACGTTGACGCTGACGAAAAGCTCGGCCTCGCCGGTCCGCTCCATGATCCGCTTGAGGTCCTGGGCGGCGGTTTCCAGCACGAAGGCGCCGATATCGTGGATCATGCCGTTGCGCTCGGCCAGGCCGATAAAATCGGCCGGCATCACCGTGCCGACGCGGGGATGCTGCCAGCGTACCAGCGCCTCGAAGCCAGCGACGCTGCGGTCGGCAAGCCGCACGATCGGCTGGTAGAGGACCGTGAGCTGGCGCTTTGAAAGTGCCGATTGCAGGTCTTCGAGCAACAGCGCCCGCTCGTCCTTGGCAATGCGGAAAGCCGGGCGGAACGGCTCGATGCGGTTTCCCCCGAAGCGCTTGGCATGCAGCATCGCCAGTTCGGAGTCGCGCATCATCATGTCGGGTTCGGTATGCTCGGACGCGAAGGTGGAAATCCCGATCGAGGTGCCGAGTTCGATGTCCTCGCCGGCGAACTGCACCGGCGCCTTGATCATGCGCCGGATCGATTCGGCATAGGCGGCGATCTTGTCGGCGGCGGTCTCCGACACCAGCAGGATGGCGAACTGGTCGGAGCCTAGCCGCGCCAGGCTGTCGCCCTCGCGCAACAGCCGCGACAGCCGCCGCGCCATCGTCAGCAGGATGGTGTCACCGACGCCGAAGCCAAAGCGCGCGTTGACGTCACGGAAATTGTCGAGGTTAATGTGGAATACCGTTGGCCGTGCCGCCGCATTGCGGCGCGCCAGCGCCATGACGACTTCGAGCCGGTTGACGAACAATTGCCGGTTGGCGAGCCCGGTCAGGTTGTCGTGGACGCTGTCGTAGAGAAGCCGTTCCTCGGCCATCTTGGAATCGGTGACATCGGAAATTACCCCGACGCAGCGGATCACGTCGCCGTCGACGCCAAGCAGCGGGCGCGCGCGGAGGCTGAACCAGTGATATTGGCCGTTGTCTGCCTTGAGCCGCATCATCTGCGTGATGCGACCGCGTTTGTGCTCGACGATGGCATCGAGCGTCGACTGGAAACGGTCGCGGTCATTGGGATGCAGCAGGCCGATCCAGTTGCGCACCGGGCCGTTGAGTGCCCGGTCGGGCAGGCCGAGCGCATGGGCGGCCTCGTCGCCGGCGTGGATGATGTCGCGGGCCGCGTCCCAGTCCCATACGATGTAGCCCGAACCGGTCAGCGCCATCGCCTGGCGCTCGACATTCGAAACCAGCCCCTGGGCCAGCGCGCCGCCGGCAAAGGCGTATTGCATCACGGTGAAGCCAAGCAGCATGACGATCAGCACCAGGCCGCCGGTCAGCGCCGGCTGGACGACGTCGTTGGCGAGTTGCCCGGTGATCGCCAGCCACGAGCCGAACACCCAGGTCAGGATCAGGATCCAGGTCGGGATCAGCATGACCGCGCGGTCGAAGCCTTTCAGCGCCATGTCAGACGATCGCCACAGCGCCGAGCACGCAGGTCGCCGCAATCGAGATGCGGGCAAGCCCGGCAGCGACGTTCGGCAGGATGATGGCGACGCCGAACAGGATTGCCAGGCCAAGCAGCCATGCGATCGTCAGCGTCGAGAATTGCCGGTTCCAGCGTCCGCAGGTTGAGGTAGGCATAAAGGAAGATGACCAGCGCCGCCGCGATGCTGATTTCGGCGCCGACGCGCCACAACGGCTGGCCCGAGGCGCCGATGGTGGCGATGCGGTCCCAGAAGCCGAAATCGACGCAGACATAGGCAAGCACGCCCCACGCCAGCGCCGCGGCCGCCGGAAACATCGCGGTTCCCTTGACGACGAACAGGATGGTCAGGAAAACCGCCAGCAGGCCGGAAATGCCAAGCACGATGCCGCGGTAGAGCGTGTAGCTGTTGACCGTGTCCTTGTAGGCTTCCGGTTCCCACAGCATCAATTTCGGCAGTTGCGGGGTCCGCAGTTCGGCGATCAGGGTGACGACGACGCCGGGATCGAGCGTGATCAGGAAGGTGTCGCCCTCACGATCGTCGGCCGGCTCCAGCGAAAAGCCTTCGCTCGGCGTGATCGCGGCGATGCGGGCCGAATCGAGGTCGGGCCGGAATACTCCGGAATTGACCAGCCGGTAGCGCGGCGCCACGATCAGGCGGTCGATCTGCTCATTGGAATTGTTGGCCAGCGCAAATACCGCCCAATTGGTGATCAATTCGGCGTTTTTCGCCCGCACCTCGATGCGCCGCACGATGCCTTCGCGGTCTGGCGCCGTGGAGATTTTCAGGCTCTCCGATTGCTGCGAATAGTATTCGACGGCCGGCGTCAGATCGATTGCGACGTCTTCTTTGGAAACGCTCACCGGTTCCAACGCCGCGGCGGGCGCGCTTGCCGCGCAGATCGCGCCACTCCGACGATGAGCAATATGGTTCGCAAAAGGCGCATTCAGGCTTCGATCCGAGGGATTTTCCGCTACTCAAAACAGGGATTTACCCGCTTCGCCTTAGACCATGATCGCCGCCAATTAGCCAGCGAATTGCCCCCAAATTGCCCGCTGCGGCGCCGCGGATCGGCCCGCGCGCAGCGCTGGCCGCGCCGTTTGGCGAGTTCGCTTGCCAACAGCGCCAGCAGGATATGGTCGCGGCGCTTTCCATCGATCTCCAGATACTGGCGAACGATGCCTTCGCGGACGAATCCGAGGCTTTCCAGCAGCCCGAGCGATCGTTCGTTTTCGGGCAGGCATACTGCTTCGAGCCGCAGCAGTCCGATTTCGCCGAATGCTACCGGCAGCAGCAGTTTCAGCCCGCGCTTCATCAGGCCTTTTCCGGCATGCGGCTGCCCCATCCAGTAGCCGAGCATGCCGCTGCGCGCCGAACCCATGCGCACCTGCGTCAGGTTGATGCCGCCAATCAGGATCACCGGCGATCGCAAGAGCAAAAAGTAGGAAAAGGCGGAGCACTCGCGGCGCTCGCGTGTCTGGCGGCCCAGGCGCGCCACATAGGCCGACCGCGTCAGGTCGTCGGCCGGCCAGCGCGGCTCCCACGGCGTCAGGAAGTCGCGGCTCGTCTCGCGCAATCGCCGCCACTGGTCGAAGTCGTCGAATTCGGCAGCGCGCAGCATTACCGTGCCGTCCTGGTAGGGCCCCGAGGCCGGTGGTGGCGGGCGCAGGCGGCCGATCCAGCGCCGAAGCGAAATTGCGGCCATCATTCTGCGGCGTTGGCGACCTTGGCTCCCATGCGCTCGGCGATTTCGCGCTGGCGCATCACGCGGTCGACCGGTCCGACCGCCGCCAGCGTCGGCACCGTGCCGGTAAACAGGCGGCCGGCAAGCTCGCGCAATCGCGCGGTCGAAATCGCCGCCAGCCGCTCGTTCAGTTCGGCGGAGGGAATGTCCGGCCGAACAGCAACATCTGGCGGGCGATCTGGCCGGACCGCGAGGCGGGGCTCTCCATGCTCATCAGCAACCCGGAGCGGATTTGCGCCCGCGCCCGGTCGGCCTCCGCTTCGCTGATGGAATTGGCGGCCTTGGCCAGTTCCTCGAGGATCACCGGCAGCAGTTCCGGCACGTCGTCGGTTCCGGTCGCCGCGTGAATGCCGAAAATGCCGGTGTCGGTGAAACCCCAGTGAAACGATGACACCGAATAGCACAGCCCGCGCTTTTCTCGGATCTCCTGGAACAGCCGCGAACTCATGCCGCCGCCGAGCAGGGTAGCGAGCAGTTGCGAGGCATAAAAGTCGCGCTGGTGATAGGGCCGGCCCTCGAAGCCGAGCACGATCTGGGTTTCCTGGAAATCGCGCTCCGAAAGGTTCTCGCCGCCGACATATCTGGCTTTCGCCGGCTCCGGCCCGGCCTCGGCCGGAAACTTGCCGAAGGTTTCCTGCGGCTTGCGCGACCAGTTTTTCATGGTCGACCTTGCCGGCGGCAGAAAGCACCATCGCAGGACCGCGATAATGTTCGGCGAGATAGTTGCGCAAATCGCCGCTTGCGAACGAGTCGACCGTCTCGCGCGTGCCGAGGATCGGGCGACCGAGCGGCTGCCCGGGGAAGGCCGACGAATGGAACAGGTCGAACACGACATCGTCCGGCGTATCGTCGGCGGCGCCGATCTCCTGGGCGATGACGTGTTTTTCGCGCGTCAGTTCCTCGCCGTCGAAGACCGAATTGGCGAGGATATCGTGCAGAATATCGACCGCGAGCGGCACGTCGTCCTTCAACACCCGCGCGTAATAAGCGGTGGTCTCGACGCTGGTCGCGGCATTGACCTCGCCGCCGACATTTTCGATTTCTTCGGCGATGCGCATCGCCGACCGGGTCACCGTGCCCTTGAAGGCCATATGTTCGAGCAGGTGGGAAATTCCGTGCTGGGTAGGCGTCTCGTTGCGCGCCCCCGCCTTGACCCAGACCCCGAGCGCGGCGCTTTCCAGCCGCTCCATCCGCTCGGAAATGACCGTAAGCCCGTTATCGAGCTTGGAAACTTGCACATCATCCATGTGTCGATTGTATCGGTTTGCTTCCGGCGAGTCATCGGGATTTTGCGGCCGCTACCCCGGGCGGGCCTGGGCGATCGCCGATGGCGGTTAACGGCCTGATTTCGCGGCGATATGGCGCTGGATCGCTCCCATGTCGTTGGGCACGGTCTCGAACCGCTCCGGCTTCTTGATCAGGTCGCCGAGAAAGGCGGGCAGGGCGGGGCGAACGCCGCACGCCGCCTCGACCGCGTCGGGGAACTTGGCCGGATGCGCGGTTGCGAGCGTCACCATCGGCGAAGCAGTCGCGAAGCGCGCCGGCCACGCTGAGGCCGACGGCGGTGTGCGGATCGGCCAGATAGCCGGATTTTTCCAGCGTATCGCGGATCGTTGCCGCCGTTTCGGCTTCCGAGGCTGAGCCGGCATCGAAATCGCGGCGGATTTCGGCAAGCGCGTCGCCGGGCACGGTGAACGCCCCGGACTGGCCGAGCCCTGCCATCAGGCTTCGCACTTGCGCGGCATCGCGGCCGCTCGCCTCAAACAGCAGCCGCTCGAAATTGGAGGATACCTGGATGTCCATCGACGGCGAGGAGGTCGCGAAAACCTTGCCGGTCTCGTAGCGGCCGCTCTTAAGCGTCCGGGCGAGGATGTCGTTGGCGTTGGTGGCAATGATCAGCCGGTCGACCGGCAGGCCCATGCGCTTGGCCGCGTAGCCGGCGAAGATGTCGCCGAAATTGCCGGTCGGCACGCAAAACGACACTGCCCGGTCGGGCGCGCCGAGGGTGGTCGCGGCGGTGAAATAATAGACGATCTGGGCCATGATCCGGGCCCAGTTGATCGAATTGACGCCGGAAAGCGCTAAACCTCGTCGCGGAATTTGGCGTCGTTGAACAGCGCCTTCACCAGCGCCTGGCAATCGTCGAAGGTTCCTTCCACCGCCAGCGCATGGACGTTGGCGGCGGTCGGCGTCGTCATCTGCCGGCGCTGCACTTCCGACACCCGCCCGTGCGGATAGAGGATGAACACCTCGACATTGGCGCGCCCGGCAAACGCCTCGATCGCGGCGCTGCCGGTATCGCCCGAAGTCGCCCCGACGATGGTCGCGCGCCTGCCTCGCGCGGCTCAGCACATGATCCATCAGCCGGCCGAGCAGCTGCATCGCCACGTCCTTGAACGCGAGCGTCGGGCCGTGGAACAGTTCGAGGATGAAGGCGTTCGCGCCGGTCTGCACCAGCGGCGCCACCGCCGGATGGCGGAAGCCGGCATAGGCGTCGGTGACGAGACGCGCGAGCGTGGCCTCGTCGATTTCGTCATCAACGAAGGGTTTGAGAACGCTGAGCGCCGTCTCGGCATAGGGCCGGCCTGCGATCGCCCGGATTTCGGCCTTTGAATGCTGCGGCCAGGCCTCCGGCACATAAAGACCGCCGTCGCGCGCCAGGCCTGCGAGCATGGCATCGGCAAAGCCGAGCGACGGGGCCTCGCCCCGGGTGGAGATGTATTTCATGGCGCAGGGTAACCGAAGGTTCCGGTTCGCATTTTTGCCCCGCTGCTGCTATAGACCTCGCGCCAAATTGCAAGGGCCAACGTCAAGGGGGCACACCGTATCGATGCGTCGAATTTCGCCAGCAGAATTGTCAATCGTTGCCCCTGGCCTGTTGCTTGCCGCCTGCAAGGGCTCGGGCGTCGATGCCACCCTCGGCAGCGCCCAGACAAGCGGCCAGACGGGTGGCCAGACCGGCCTTGCCGCGGGCGGCCAGGTCGCCGGATTGCCGCAGCCCGACCCGGTCCAGGACCCGCGCGCCTATTGCCCGAAGACGGTGATGCGCGCCGGCACCGAAACGCTCGACCTCTATCCGCTGCCGCCGAAGAAGGCCAAGAAGGTCGAGCCGCCGACGCAGGAGCAACTGCGCTTCCGCGCCGTCATCAGCGAAGTGGTGCGCGAGTGCGACTATGCCGGCGAATTCCTCAACATGAAGGTCGGCGTCGCCGGGCGGGTGATCTCGGGGCCGAGCGGCGAAACCGGAACGATCACGCTGCCGGTGCGCATCGCGGTGACCCAGGGCGACGCGGTGCTCTATTCGCAACTGCACGATATCGCCGCCACCGTCGACCCCGGCCACACTTCCGGCAATTTTTCCTTTGTCGATCAGGCGATCTCGTTCCCCAAGCCGCAGGACAAGAACATCATCGTCTATGTCGGCTTTGACGAGCAGCGCACGGACGCGGCGGGGGCGAAGGGCGAGAAGAAAGATCAGAAGCGGGTGAATTAGGGGCGTGGCGTGCCCAGTGCGTCGGTAACGCTGCCCAATTGTCTTTTCCGTTGGGCGAGTACTGAATCGTCTTACCTCTAGATGGCTTCACATATGCGCGGAGGACCGAGCTACCGTGACCAATCGGAGAAAATCATCGCGTGTGTACGTGATAGGCGCAGGCTTTTCGGCCAGTCTAGGCTTTCCCATGACAAACGATCTTCTTTTGAAGGTCTGGGACCGCCTTGAGCTCAGTCTCCGGAACCGGCTGACGCGGATTATCAAGTTCCACCACCCCGAGTTCGATCCGGATCGGAGAACCAGTTTTCCCGAACTTGAACCGCTCCTGTCGGCCATGGAAGCAAATCGTGCGCTGTTCGATCATACTCGCACCTTTAAGGGCAATTTTCGGCCGGAAGACATTGAAAAGGCTTCAAGCGGCCTCTTGTGGCATGTTGCCCAGTGGTTCGACGAGCTGCACAGCAACATTCATGAAGACCTTGCAGACAATCAGTGGCTGCAGGACTTTGTAGATCAGGTACGTAAGCGAAAGGCCACTATCATTTCATTTAATTGGGACCTGGTCCTTGATAAGCTCTTGCTGAATTCAAATACCGTCGAAAATCAATATGGTTTCGGAGAAGAGACCGTTGCTCCGATGCTTCTGAAGCCTCACGGATCGCTCAATTGGTTCAACGAAAAACAAGCGGCGTTTATCACGCAAGCAAAGGTTTTGAGGCTAGCCCAATCTGGCTCTCAAGAGACATGGGCTTTCACCGAGTTCCGATCGCCACGCTCGAATAAGGGCCGCCAATACGATCCTCTGATCATACCCCCGCACTATATGAAACGGTTCGATCAGCCTGGCTTTCAGAAAATCTGGAACACCTGCGTCGCCGAGTTGAGCCGAGCCTCTGAGGTGGTGTTCATTGGATACTCGCAACCTCCTTCTGACTTTCATGCCCGTTTCATGCTACGATGCGCCTTTCACAACAAGGTCGACGGAGAGATCGTGAGCCCGAAGGCGCGGGGCAAGCCTTCGGGTCCACCTGCTGTGACGGTCGTAAATCCGGACCAATCTTCTGCGCGCCGCATCGAAGCGGCGACAATTCCCGCAGCGTCATTCAATTGGATACCTTCTACCGTGCGAGCGTGGGTAGAAAGCGACAAATTTCGCTAGGCGCTCATCCTGCTCGCAAACACGGTTGAGCAGCTTAACTCGCCGCGCCCTCGTCGCGCCTATTCGACAATAGCTAGATCAACATCCGTGGTAGGTGTGGTTGAGCGAATGCATGCTTCGCGGTATCGCTGCCCCCTATCTTACCCCACACCAGAGGCGAATAGGTGTCTGCTGATAGTGAATTGGATAACATCGCTGAGCAGCTAAGCGCGATCCTTTCGCGCTTCCACGACTACCATATTTTGGATGGTGACGAGGCGGAGTTCAAAAGGCTGGCCATCGAAGCCCAAGCAATAATCAACGAGGACCTTGGCGTCGCGAGTCCTTTTTCTTTCGGGCTTGCGAACGCCGCTAATGCTGCGATCTCCAACTACACAAGGAGGCCATCGCAGGCAGGAGTACGCGATACGCTTGCGGCGGTCCGCGCCGCCATAAACGGAATTCGTCGCAAAACCGCCGCGCCGAGGGCGGCTGGGCAGACGCTTCCTAGTTATGTTGACGCGAAGCGCCTTGCCGAAATACGCGGCGCACCAAAGCACAAGTGGGATTTGCTACGTCTCGCCCAGTTGTGCAGCGAGCTAAATGTCGCCCACGCAAATGCCTGCTACATGTCGATTGCAATGTTGGTTCGAGGCATCACTGACCATGTAGCGCCGGTCTTCGGATGTAAAGATTTCGGCGAGGTTGCAAACAATTTGGCGGGAGACCAGTCATTCAAGAGATCCATGAGACATTTGAACGAGTTCGCTGCGCAACATCGCGGACAACATGTTGCATGTGCAGATTCGCCAAATTGAAAGCCTCCCCAATGCCACGCAGGTCGAGTTCCGCGCGGACTTGGACCGGTTGCTCGAAGAGGTCGTTCGGCGTGCGTCGCTCCGCTAGTCTGCCCCCACCCCAACCCCCACCCACACCGCAAACGCCTCGATCACCGCCGCCAGCTCATCGTGCCGGCGGATAACGGTTTCGGCCCCGGCCGCCGACAATTGCTCGCCGTGTGCCGCGTGGCTGTGGCGGCCACCGGTAAAGCCAACGACGCGCCCGCCGGCGGCGACCCCGGCGCTCACGCCCGCGACCGAATCCTCGACGATCACCGTCGCCTGCGGCTCGGCGCCGAATTGCGCCATGGCGTAGCGGTAGACGTCGGGCGCCGGTTTCGGCCGGCCGGGGCAGACCTCGTGGCTCGAAAAGATGTGTGGATGGAACCGCTCGTGAAAGCCGACGCGGCGCAGCATCGCTTCGATGCGCTCGAGGCGCGAGTTCGAGCAGATGCAGAAGGGCAGGCGCAGGCGGTCGATGGCGCGCTCGGCCCCGTCGATCGCCTCGAGCTGCTCGCCGAGCGCGTGGTCGATCGCTGCCTCGATCTCGCCCAGCAGCCCGGCCGGCAATTTGCGCGCCAGCAACGCCTCGACTTCGCGCAGGACGCGTTCGCCGCTCATGCCGCTGAAGCGTTCGGCGAACTGGCCGGCATCCATGTCGAGGCCGAAGCGGCGGTAGCGCTCGCACTCGACCTCAGCGGCAATGATCTCGGAATCGACCAGCACGCCGTCGCAATCGAAAATGATGAGCTTGATTGGCGCCATGTTCGCGGCGAAACTCCTCTGAAAGACGGCGGCGGCTTAGCAGACAAACGGTGGCCGGGCATGCAGAAATTTTCGCAAATCCGCAAACTGGCCGAACAGCGCCACGGCAAGGCCGCGATCGCCAGGATGCTGGACGAGACGAGCGCCAAGACGAAGGCGGAGCTCGCCAAGGTGCCCGACGACCGCTACCTGTCGATGGCGACGCGCTGCATCTTCCAGTCGGGCTTCAACTGGAAGGTGATCGAGGCGAAGTGGCCGGGCTTCGAGGAAGCCTTCGAAGGTTTCGACCTCGGCCGCTGGAGCCTTGCCAGCGACGACGACATCGCCCGCCTGCTCGCCGACAAGCGCGTCGTCCGCAACGGCGCCAAGCTTTCGACCGTTCCGGAAAACGCCCGCTATTTCACGGCGAAATCGAAAGAACACAGCGGCGTCGGCAAATGGATCGGCAACTGGCCGGCCGCGGATCATGTCGGCCTGCTCGCCGAACTCGCCGAACATGGCTCGCGCCTCGGCGCCGCCACCGGCCAATATTTCCTGCGCTTCGTCGGCAAGGACTCTTTCATCCTGTCGCGCGATGTCAGCGCCGCATTGGTCCGGGCCGGCGTCATCGAAAAATCTGCGACCTCGAAAAAAGCGATGGCCGCCGTCCAGGACGCGTTCAACCAATGGAACGAGGAGTCCGGCCTGTCGCTAACGGCGACCTCGCGCGTGCTGGCAAGATCGATCGATGGGTAATCAGGGTTGCGGCGTTGCGCCCGCCCCGCCGACAGTGGCGACATCCGTCCGGATCAAGCCGGCATCCTTGTGCAGGATGGGAGCCTGGTACCGCTTGGCGCAGGCGTAGTGGAAGCAGTCGGCCAGGTTCAGCGCGAGGTTGCGGCTTTCCGGCGGGTAGCGATGGCGCCCATAGCGGTCATAAGCGCTGAGGGCGGCGGTCAGATCCTCTGGCTCGATGGCCACCAGTCGGATGCCGGCGCTGTCGAGGAATTCCCGCACGTCGGCTTCTGCCTGCGGTATCGGAATGTTCTTCACGCGGGCCAGGCCAGCGGCTGCTTCCCACGCTGCAACTGCAGTGGTGATCCGTTTGTCGGTGTCGGACTCTTCGACGAGCGCGGCGAAGGCTTTGCCTTCCGGCTCGCTGGTTATGATCGCGATGATGGCGGACGCATCGACGAACATCAGTGGTCGCCACTGAGTTCGTCGAAGAACGCTTTATCGGCTTTGTTGCCGGTCGCCGGATAGGATGCGATCCGGTCCCGCAGCGGTTTGAGGCGGTCCCACAAGGGAACCTGCTGTTCGACACGGCCTATCTCGTTTTTGAGCGCGATTTTCACCGCTTCGGTCTTGCTCACCTTCTTGCGGTCGGCGAGTTCCTGGGCGAGGCGGTTGACCTCTTCGCTTCGAATGCTCAACGGCATATTGACCTCCTGTATATACGTCACTATACGAGCGCCAATACGGCAATACAAGTGCCCGGCCAGTCTGACTCCCGATTTCCGGTTTCTGATTTCTGACTTCTGCCAGCCTTAAGCCTTTCTTCACGCTGTTCGGCAACCATGCCGCCCGGAGTTGTTCTGCGTTCCGGTGGGTCATGCGTGCATTGAGTCTGGCCGAATTGGCGGCCGGCCCGGGTTCGGGCTGGCGCGACCACATCATCAAGGGCGACTGCGTCGCCGCTCTCGAAAAATTGCCCGAAAAGTCGGTCGACCTCGTCTTCGCCGATCCGCCCTATAATCTGCAGCTCGAAGGCGGCTTGAGTCGGCCCGACCAGTCGAAGGTCGATGCCGTCGACGACGACTGGGACAAGTTTGCCGATTTTGCCGCCTACGATGCCTTTACGCGTGCATGGCTATTGGCGGCGCGCCGCGTGTTGAAGGCCGACGGCGCCATCTGGGTCATCGGCTCCTACCACAACATCTTCCGCGTCGGCGCCATCCTCCAGGATTTGGGCTACTGGGTGCTCAACGACGTGATCTGGCGCAAGACCAACCCGATGCCGAATTTCCGCGGCCGCCGCTTCGCCAACGCCCACGAAACGCTGATCTGGGCGTCGCGCAGCCGCGAAGCGAAGCGCTATACGTTCAACTACGACGCCGCCAAGGCCGCCAACGACGACCTGCAGATGCGCTCCGACTGGTTGTTCCCGATCTGCACCGGCAACGAACGCCTGAAGGGTGCTGACGGCGCCAAGGTCCACCCGACGCAGAAGCCCGAAGCGCTGCTCCACCGCATCCTGATGGCGACGACCAGGCCCGGCGATGTCGTGCTCGATCCGTTTTTCGGCACCGGCACCACCGGGGCCGTCGCCCGCCGCATGGGCCGCCATTTCGTCGGCGTCGAGCGTGAGCAGGCCTATATCGACGCGGCGCTGGCGCGCATCGCGGCGACCGAGCCGGCGGCTGGCCCGACGCTCGCCGTGACCACGGGAAAACGCGCCGAGCCGCGCGTCGCCTTCGGCGCCCTGGTCGAAACCGGCTTCGTCAAGGCCGGCGCCGCGCTGACCGACGCACGCCGCCGCTGGCGCGCGCTGGTCCGCCTCGACGGTTCGCTCGAATGCGACGGCCTCACCGGCTCGATCCACGGCCTCGGCGCGAAAGTGCAGGGGCTCGACGCCTGCAACGGCTGGACGTTCTGGCATGTCGAGAAAAAGGGCGAACTGACCCCGATCGACGCCCTGCGCCAAACGTATCGCTCGCAGGTGCTGGCGGCGGGAGCGTAGGCGCTCGTTACTCAGTCCGCCGGCTTGGCGTCTTTTGCCGCTGGCACGATGAACGCCCGCACAAAACCGAACCCGACGAGCGCGACGGCGGTAATCGCCGCACCGGCCAAGAACGTCGCCGCCGGCCCGTAGATATCCCACAAGCCGCCGGCAACAAGGCTCGCCAGCAACATCGCCGCGCCGCTGACGAAATTGAACAGGCCGAACGCCGTGCCGCGCAATCGCGCCGGCACGGTGTCGGCGACCAGCGTCGCGAAAATGCCCTGCGTGAAGCCCATGTGCAGGCCCCAAAGGGCAACGCCGAGGAAGGCGAATCCGACGCTCGGCAGCAACGCGAGCACGAGATCGGCGCCGATCAGGAAGGCGATGCCGGCGGCGAGCACGCCGCCACGGCCGATGCGGTCGGAAAGCGCGCCGGCCGGATAGGCCGCCAGCGCATAGACGATGTTCATGACCACCATCACCGCCGGCGCCAGCGCGATCGGCAGGCCGATATTCTGGGCGCGCAAAATCAGGAACGCTTCGCTGAATCGCGCCAGCGTCAGCACCGCCGCCACCGCAACCATGATCCAGAATGCGGCGCCAAGGCCGGGGATATCGGCGATGCGGGGAACCTGCGGCTTCTTCTTGCTTGCCGGCCGCGCCGGCTCTTCGACGCCGAATGCGATCAGGCCGAAAGAGAGGAAGGCGGGAATGACCGCGATCCAGAACACCAGCCGGAAATCGTCTGCGGTCGCCGCCATCAGGCCGATGGCGATGAGCGGCCCGAGGAATGCGCCGACGGTGTCGAGCGATTGGCGCAGGCCGAAGCTTGCGCCGCGCAATTCCTTTGGCGCGATATCGGCGACCAGCGCATCGCGCGGCGCGCCGCGGATGCCCTTGCCGACGCGGTCGATGAAACGCGCCGCGACCACCCAGCCGACGGTCGTCGCCAGCGGAAACACGGGCTTGGTGAAGGCGGCAAGGCCGTAGCCGATCGCCGCCAGCAATTTGCGCCGGCCGAGCCAGTCCGACAGCGCGCCGGAAAACACTTTGGTGATGCTGGCGGTCGCTTCGGCGATGCCCTCGATCAGGCCGACCACAGTCGTCGAGGTTCCGAGCACGGTGACGAGGTAGATCGGCAGCAGCGCATGGATCATCTCCGACGAGGTGTCCATGAACATGCTGACGAAACCGAGCGTCCACACGCCGCGCGGAATCTGGCGCCAGATGGGATATTTGCCGGATCGCCTGGCGGCGGCCCGGCTTTGCCCCAGTTCCGTCGTTTCGCTATCGTTTGACATCTGTGATAGAGTGATCGCGAATTGTATGTAACAGCCGTAACAAATGAATTGTGCAATGCGAACTGTCAAGTGGCTTTTGCTCGCCTATAAAATGCCGCCGGAGCCGGCACGCTCCCGCATTGCCATCTGGCGCAAGCTTAAGGGGATGGGCGCGGCCTACCTGCAAAATGGCGTATGCGTGCTGCCGAGCTCCGATGACCATCTGCGCCGCCTGAAGGTACTCGAAAACGAAATCGAGCAGGCCGGCGGAGAGGCGATCCTGCTCTCCGCAGATGGCCTCGATCAGCGACAGTCGGAGAAGGTCGTTTCAAGGTTCAACGCGGATCGGGACGAAGAGTACAAGGAGTTGATCAGCAAGTGCGAGGCCTACCAGGCCGAGATCGCCGAGGAGACACGAGTGCGCCACTTCACCTATGCCGAACTCGGAGAAAACGAACAGGAATTCGCCAAACTCAAGACCTGGTGCGCCAAGATCGCCCAAAACGATTTCCATCAGGCGCCGCTCGGCAACAGCGCGCGCGAATGGCTGAAACGCTGTGAAAGCATTCTCGATGCGTATGCGCAGAACGTGTTTTCCGCTCACGAAGAAAATGCCGATACGCCGATCCGCGACGGGCCGGAATGACGCCGTTTCGGCCGCGCCATCCGGCAACCTCAATCCGGAGCGGCGCCGTATTGCAGCACGCGCACCTTTTCGAGCGTGACCAGGCCGCTGGTCATGATTTTCTCCAACACCGGCAGGAAAGAATTGATCTTGTCCTCGGCATCGACGATCTCAATGACCACCGGCAGGTCTTCGGAGAGCCGCAGGATCTTCGTCGTGTGGAGCCGGCTCGACCTGCCGAAACCCATCGGCCCGCGCAGCACCGTCGCGCCGGCAAGGTGCATTTCCCGCGCCTTGAGCACGATCGATTCGTAGAGGGGGTGGCCGTCGTCGCGATCGTTTTCGCCGATGAAAATGCGCAGCAGCAACGCTTCGCCGGGAATTTGCATGATCATCCTCCGATCCGGTTGATACGTGCGGCCGCCACGTGACCGAGCCAAACCACGACAAGCCAGGCAACCACGGAGACGCTGACATAAGTTGCCGCAAGCGCAAGGTTGCCGCTTTGCGCGAACCGAAATGTCTCGAGACTGAAAACCGAGAAGGTGGTGAACCCGCCGCAGATTCCGGTCATGACAAACTGGCGCTGAACCATGCCGGCAAATATCCTGCCGTCGGGACCGGTCAGCGTCGCAAAGAAGCCGATCACGAATGATCCGACGACATTGACGAACAGCGTGCCCCAAGGAAAGCCAGGCCCCAACCAGGCAAGTGCCAGCATGGAAGCGAGCGCGCGCAACATGCCGCCGATCACTGCCCCCGCCGTGATCGCGAGATAGAGCAGGGCCGCTTCGCGCAGCGCCTGCCTGCGGCTCCGGCGCGAGCGGCCGGCGGGCGAGTGCGGCGGTGCCGTTTCACCGGCCGGCGCCTCCCGCACGTTGTTCACGAGATGCCTCCGGCGACAGCTGCGGCGGCAAAGCCCAATGTCACAGCCGACAGGCATAAAAGCAGCGAAAACATGACATTGACGAGCGCGCGCAAGGTCTCGCCGTCTCGCGCCAGCGCCAGCGTCTGCAGGCTGAACGAGGAAACTGTCGTGTAGCAGCCGAGAAAGCCGGTCACGGCGAATTGCCAGGTATGGACGGAAGCAAGCGCTCCCTGCGAAGCGCTGGCCGCGGCGAGGCCGATGAGGAAAGCGCCGCTGACGTTCACCGTCATGGTGCCCCAGGGAAAGGACTTGCCGATCAGCCGGCCGACCAGACCCGAAATGAAGTAGCGCGCCGCGCCCCCCAGGGCGCTGCCCAGTGCCACCCAGATCAGCCCTTCGATAAGCCCCGGCAATGGGTACAAGCCCTCTTCCGTTTCAAGATATGTCGAGGTCGGCCCACGCCTCCTAATCGAAAAGCATCGCGGCGAACAGCAGCAAAGTGAGTGCGCAGCCCGAGGGCGGCAGCCGCACGCTTAACGCCGGCGTGGCACGAGAGCACGTTCCGGATCATGCTTGAATTTTTTTGCGGCTTCGTCGCGTAACGGTGCCGCCACTGTCGAATCTTCGCTCGTAGAGGTCGCGGCCATAGCTGGTCGAAAGCGGTTCGCCTTCGCGCAGCTTGAAAGTTCGCGAGCGATCGGCCTTGCGTTCGGCACGAAGAAACAGCGCGTTTGGCATCCTCCGGTCGAAAAGACCGTGGGCCAACTCGTAAAGATGCGTCACGAAGCCGACGGTGATCTTCGACTCGATGAGCGCGTCGACGATCTGCGTAGCGATTTGCGATCCCTCCTTTTCATTGGTCGCCGCAAAGGATTTGTTGAACAACACCAGCGCGTCCGGCTTCAGATGATCGGCGATCTCGGTCATGCGCGTCAGTTCCTCGTCGAGCTTGCCGCTTTTCATGGTGACGTCTTCCTCCCGCTTGAAATGCGTGATGATCTGACCGCAGGTATTGGCGCGAAAAGCGGCGGCCGGCACGAACATGCCGGCCTGCATCATGATCTGGGCGAGGCCGAAGCTGCGCAGGAACGTCGACTTGCCGCCCTGGTTGGCCCCGGTGATGACGATCAGGTCCTTGCCGGCCGCCTCCAGGTCGTTGCCTACCACTTTTTGCCCGGCGGTCAACGCGAGGCAGACATCGTAAAGTTCGCGAAACGAGCGCTGACGCTCGCCCGTCTCCACGGGCTCGGGAAAACACACCGGCTCGCCCAGTTCCTTTAGCCGTTCATGCAGATTCATGCAGGCGATGTGGAAGGCGAGTTCGGCGCGAACCTGGACAAAGAAACTCAGGATGTGATCGTTGGACTGGGCCAACGCATTGGCGACGAGATTGATGCCCTTGGCCTCGAGTTCCGAGAGCATGCGGAAGCCGTTTTCGTCGCGCGGGTCGAGCCTGTAGCTGAAGGTTGTCGGTCGCTCGGCAAACAGCCGTTTCCACCAGCTGCGCTCGCTTTGCTTGGGCTTGCGCAAAACCAGATTGGTGCTCTTGTTGCCGGCGCCGATTTCGGCGCTGATCAGCACGCCGTCGGGCAGTTTCAGGTTATGAAGGTGCCCCCCGATCTCGGCAAAATATTCCTCGCTCAATTCACGGCTGAGCATTGCAAAGAATGTCCGCAGTCCGTGCGAGGAATACCGGCTTCCTTCGCTCTCTGCGATGGCGCGCAAGGCTCGAAGCTGGTGCACGAAAAATCCCAGCACTTCGACCGACCGGTGCAGGATCGTATCGGGATAGCGCAGGAAGATGCCCCAGAAATTCTTCTTTTCGCCTTCGATGGTGGCGACCGCCAGGTCGTAGATGCGGTGCACGGTCTCGGGATTTGCGATGCAGTCTTTGAGAATGGCCTGGCGATAGCGGATCGCATCCGGCTCGGTCAGCCAGGTCAGGATCGCCGTTCGGGCGACGTCGCGGACGAACTCGTCCTCGCCGCCCATCGCGTCGAGCAATGTATCGAGCCCGAGGTCGCTGCTCAGCGCGTCCGCGTTCCACGGCGGCGTCGCCTGCGCGTCGAAGTCGCGATCGCGATACATCAGCAGCGCCTTCATGACCCGAGCCGCTCCTTGAGATCGCCGTAGGCCAGGCGATGCAGTTTGGCGATCGCCATCGCGTGCGCACGGCCGTCGGCAGGCTTGCGCACGAGTTTGAACGTCCGCTTGGCCGGATCGTGCGGATCGACCGTACTGACAACGCTGACAGTCTTTTCGCCGAGAGAGGAAAGTTCATCGAGGAACGTGACGCACACCGCGAGAGTGTCGCGCGCCATGATCCGCTCCAGCACCTTTCGTCCGAGGAACAGCGCATCCTCCAGGCTGGTCGAGGTGAAAATCTCGTTCATGATCACGATGCTGCGTGGCGTCGCCGCCTCGAGGATTTCGTGGATGCGGTAGAGGTCGTCCTCGAGCTTGCCGCGCAGGTTCTGGACATTCTCCTCTTTCTCGAAATGGGTGAACAGGCGATCGAACAGGAACAGCCGCGCTTCCTTTCCCGGCACCGGACAGCCCAGGCTTGCGAGAAAATGCAGTTGCCCGAAGGTGCGGGCGAACGTGGTCTTGCCGCCCTGGTTCGGTCCGGTCACCACGAAAATGCGCTCCGCTCCCCGCATCTCAAATTCATTGCAAACGACCGGCGCCTTTTCGGCCACGAGCTTTTGTGCCAGCGCGATATCGAAGCCATCGACGCTGCGCACGGCCTTGTTGTCGGTCAGGATTTCCGAATAGCAGAAATGCAGCCCGGCCGCCGTCAGCCGCCGCATGTGCTCGACATAGGCAAGATAGAACTGTACCTCGCGATCGAAGGCGGCGATCTGCGGATCGGCAAAATGGCGCCGGCGCTTGAAGAAATTGTCGAGTTCGCGGAACGGTTCCGGGTAAAGCTTGGCGACCATTTCGACAACCGCTGCCTCGACGTGGTTCATCTCGCGATAGTCGGGGATGTCCACGAGGTGGCTCTTGACGGCGCCGCGGCGGAACTTGGCGAAGGTCGCTTCGACTTCGGCCCTGTAGTCGATCTCGTTCTCCGCCTTGCGCACGCTGACGCGGTCGCCTTTGATGTGCATGCAGTAGCGGATCGTCGAAAGGTTACGGTAGAGCGTTTCCGCGTCGCCCTTGAGGGTCTTGAAGTTCTCCGAATCGAGGTAGCCGCGCAGGAATTCGCGGAAAGCCCGAATCCCCCGGGAAGTTGGTTTCGCCCTGGAAAGGTCGCGCGACAGGCGCTCCAGCGCCTTGCAGTAGGTGGAGACCGCGTCGAGGAACAGCCGCTGCTTCTGTTCGCGATAGTAGAGCTTTTCGGCCGTCTTGAGCTGCTTGCGCATGCCCTGCATCTGTTCGCAAAATTCGGCGACGTGCTGAAACAGCGTGTCGCGTTCGAGGTCGCGAAACACTTCCTGGCGATAGGCAATGGCGTCCGGCGCTTCGAGTGAAACGTAGTAGAACGGCTTTAAGTCATAGTCGTCGCGACCCGCGGTGATCGCGTCGATCACCTGATCGAGATTGAGGTCGCCGAAGAAATCGGGAGCCGAGGCTTCGTTGTCGGGCGCGCAGCCGAGGATGCCGCCAAACCGTTCGGCCTCAGTGTGCCGAGGCTGCTTTTCGACCTGGCCGGCGCGGGACGGCGGCGACGTCTTTGGGCCCGAATGTGCCTTCCTCCGGTTGCGATCGGTTCTGGCGATCCGCACAGGCACCGATTTTTCCTACTTCACGACCAGCACGTGGCACGGCGCCAACTCGACCAGGCGGTCGGTCGTGGCGCCGATCAGCCGGTTGTACAAGGCCGTGTGGCCCATATAGCCGATTACCAACAGGTCGAATCCTTCGCGCTCGACGAATTCGACAATGCCCGGCACTGCGTGGCCGGTGACGACATGCGTTTCCAACCTGACGCCCGCCGCCTTTGCCTTTCGCTTCGCCTCGGCGATCACGCCGGCGAAGCGCTGGCCTTGTTCGCGTTCCTCCTCGATCACTTCGTCGATTGAAGCCGGGATGCGCGGCAGTTCCTCAACCGAGATCATATGGAGCTTCAGCTTTTGCCGATGCGCCAGCTTCAGGGCCGCCGCCAGCGCCTTGGCCGCGCCCTGCGAGCCGTCATTGGCGATCAGGATCTTGCGGAACATGTCAGCCCTCCTTGTTGACGGACACTGGCGCGGCAGCGTCGTCCTCGATCGGCTTGAACGCCGGCTGGAACCATTGCTGCGCGATCAGCGTCGGCACAACCGCACTGCCAATAACGGCAGTCACCAGTATGGTGTACTGTCGCTGGTCGATGATGTGATTGGTCAGTCCGAACAGTGCCGAAATCGTCCCGAAGGTCAGCCCGGTCGACATCAGCAGCGTCGTGTACATGCCTTCGCGCGGATCGAAGCGAAACGCCCGGGTGAGCGGCAGGATGCCGACGAATTTGGTCACCATCTTGATGGTCAGGAACACTGCGATCAGGCCGGCCGCCGCCAGAACCGCGTTGAAATCGACGAGCGAACCGGCCTTGAGGAAATAGAACGGCGTCAGGATCGTGAAGGCGATGATGCGCATGCGATGCGGCAATTCCTGGTCTGCCAGGAATGCCGGCGCGAGCGCCATGCCGACCAGATAGGCCGGCAGCACTGCCTCGCTGCCGGCAATCGTGGCGAGCCCGCCAAGTCCGAGCAGCACCAGCGAGACGAATTTGGTCTCCGGTTCGCTGACGCGGTGGCCGACTTTTTTGAAGAACCAGGGCGCAAAACGCGGCAGCATCCATAGAGCGAGCGCGGTGACCGCGCCGAAAAGCGCCAGCCACGCGTCGAAATGGGCAAAGACGATGCCAAGCGCCAAGACCGTGCCGAGATCGTTGATGAAGCAGGCCGCAAGAATGATCTTGCCGATCTCGGTCTTGTTGAAGCCGGTTTCCACCATCACAGCATAGACAACCGCAACCGAGGTGGTCGAAAGCGAAATGCCGGCGATCTGCGCCTGCGGCCACGACCAGCCAATGCCGTAGCGGGCATAGGCGAGCACGCCGAGATAGGGCGCCAGGAATCCGACGACGCCGATTGTCATGCTCGACCAGAAGTGCTTGCGGATGACCCGGCTATCGATCTCGGTGCCGGCCAGGAAGGTCAGCAAGATCGCGCCGAAACCGGCGAGGAAGTTCACCCAGTCGGTGAGATGCAGTCCGATCAGTGTTGCCCGCAACCGCGCCGACCATGATTTCGATCAGGGCCACCGACATCGCCACGCGGATCGAGATGATCGAGGCGGCGAGCGCCAGCCCGATCCATATCGCCGAAACAAGCCAGACATTTGCCATCGCCAGTCTCCTGCCGGCGCATGCCGGCTGCCTCCGGTTGCGCATGGAGACGGGCAATAAAAAGCCCACCATCGGCGGTGGGTCGCAAACAAAACGCGACTCCCGACGCATGTCTCCACGCGGCAGGAGTCATCAGCCACTTGGCAGTTTTGGGGGACTCCATCCCCTTGTCTGCAAACATAGTCGCGTCGATGCGATTCGGCAAGGTGGCCGCTGCCTCAGGTGGCCGTAACACCCAATACGGCCAGATCGCGGGCAAGCATCGGCGCGTCAATGAACCGCACCGCCTGCCAGCCGGCGGCGATGGCGCCTTCGACATTTGCCGGGCTGTCGTCGATGAACAGGGTTGCAGCCGGCGACAGCCCGAAGCTTTCCGCGTGGTGCTCGTAGATTTCGCGTTGCGGCTTCAGCAGTCGCACTTGCCCCGAGACCGTGACGCCGCGCGACGAATTCAGAAACGGGAATCTCTCGCTCGCTTCGGCGAAAGTGTCGGCGGCGAAATTGGTCAGCATCGTCACGTCATGGCCGGCGTCGATCAGGCTGTTGAGGATGGCGACGCTGTCGTCATAGGCGTGCGGCACCATCTCGTGCCAGTTGCGGCGGAAGGCGCGGATGTATTCGGCTTCGTCCGGGTAATCGGCGATCAGCAGCGCTTCGGCCTGAGTCCACTCGCGGCCGCGATCCTGCTCGATGTTCCACTGCGGCGTGCACACATTGCGGAAAAACCAGCGCCGCCGGTCTTCGTCGGGGATGAGCCGGGAAAACGGGATATCCGGGTCGTAGTGGACCAGCACCTTGCCGACGTCGAAGACGATATGGCGGATCGGTTCAGGCATCTGCGCATTTCCTGATTTTCGGTGGTTGCGCATAGCCGTTCGGATTTGCGAGCGCCAGCACAATCGCCTTACGCATCAGGCTTGGCAGCGCCTCGTTTTCGAGCCGGTCGATCCTGGCCCACCAGCACTCGCTTGCCGGGCGCCCCGAGCGACCGTCCTCGAGGTCGCTCCTCCAGACTTCGAGGTCGAGCGAAAAATGCGTGAACGCATGGCGGACGGTGCCGCAGTGGCGCCATGCGGCGGGAAACGGTGCTGCGTCCGCCCCGGTTGCCCCGTCGGCGGAAACCGACCATGCCGTCGTCGGCGGCTCGGCCATGCCGGCGAGCATTCCCCTTGCCGGCCGCCGGCGCAGCAGCACCGCCTGACCTTCCCGAAATTGTCCCGCGACCGCGACGAAGGCGGCGGCAGTGCGCAAAGGGCGTTGCGGCTTGGTCGCCCGCATCGGCAAGCGAGCCGGGTCGCCCTGGGCAAATGCGATGCATTCGTCACTCCACGGGCATTTCGCGCAGCCGGGCGATTTCGGCGTGCATACGGTCGCGCCGAGATCCATCATCGCCTGGGCGAAATCGGCGGGGCGCCGGCGGTCGACCAGCGACTGTGTCAGTTCGCGGATTTTTTCCCTCGCCTGCGGCAACGGCGTGTCGATGCCGAAGCGCCGCGAGATGACCCGTTCGACATTGCCGTCGACAGCCGCGACCGGCTCGCCGAAGGCGATCGCCGCGATTGCTGCGGCCGTATAGGGGCCGATGCCGGGCAGCGATTGAAGGGCCTGGCTCGTCGCCGGAAACTTTCCGCCATGATCGCGCGCGATGGTCTCGGCGCAACGTTTCAGGCTGCGCGCCCGCGAATAGTAGCCGAGCCCGGCCCAGGCGCTCATCACTTCGCTTTCGGGCGCCGCGGCCAGCCGTCCGATATCGGCCCAGCGCGCCAGAAAGCGTTCGTAAATAGGGGATGACGGTCGCGACCCGGGTCTGCTGCAGCATGATTTCCGAGAGCCAGACGCGATAAGGATCGGGCCGGGTACCGCGCTTGCGTTCGGCCGGCCCAACTCGCCACGGCAATTCCCGGGCGTTGCCGTCATACCAGCCCATCAGCCGCGCGGTTGTTTCGCCTGCCGGTTCGTCTATGTTGGTTTGCGCTAGCGAATTGCGGGCGGCCATTGCCATGGCGCGAGCATTCGCGGAACGCCGTCGGGATTGCAAGCCGGTGACCGGCAACGGATCGCACACCACGCCAAAGCATGCGGCCAAAGCGCGCAGGCGCGCGGTCGCGGTCGGCGAAGTTGCGGCAAAACTGCTGTCGCCGCTGATCGCCCGGCGCGCCGGCATGACCAGCCAGCTGCTCGCCGCCTGGAGCGAACTGGTCGGCGAGCACGGCGCCCATAGTCGCCCGGAAAAGATCCTGTGGCCGCGCCGTGCTGGCGCCGACGAGGAATTCGTGCCCGGCACGCTGGTCATCGCCTGCGACGGGGCGCAGGCCGTCTGGCTGCAGCACGAAACCGGCCAGATCATCGAACGGATCAACCGCTTCTTCGGCTTTGCCGCGATAGAGCCGCGTTCGCATCGTCCAGAAGCCGCTGCCGGGCGAAGCGCAGCGCCCAAAGCCGCGTCCCGAACTCGATCGAGAACGAGCCGCCGGCGCCTGCGGGACGGTGCTTGCCAACATCGCCGAACCGGAACTGCGCGAACGCCTGCGCAGACTCGGCGAGGGGGTGTATTCGCGTTCGAAGCCCCTAACTCGGGCCCGGTGCCGGCCCGCCTTCTGATCGACGCCGGTAACGGCGAATTTATTGCCCCGCCTTGCCCTGCCATTTCGCCCATAGTAGGCGAGACCCGCTATCTGAACTCTTTTGCGGAGCATTGCAGATGGATCGTCGTACCTTGCTGATCGGCGCGGGCGTTGTCGTCGTCGCCGCCGCCGGCGGCGCCTACTGGTTTCGCGATCGCCTGATGCGGCGGTGGCGAGGGTTCGGCCAGCATGAAAGCGTTGCTCGCCGAAGGTTCGCTGCCCGACAAGGTCCTGGGCAAGGCCGACGCGCCGGTCACCATCGTCGAATATGCCTCGATGACCTGCCCGCATTGCGCGCATTTCCACGAGACGACCTTGCCGGCAATCAAGGAAAAATACATCGACACCGGCAAGGTGCGGCTGATCTTGCGCGAGTTCCCGTTCGATCCGCGCGCCGAGGCGGGCTTCATGCTGGCCCGCTGCGCCCCGGCCGAGCAGTATTTCCCGATGGTCGATGTCCTGTTCAAGCAGCAGGCCAACTGGGTCGGCGGCCGAAGACCCAGGCCGCCGCTGCTGCAGATCGCCCGCCTGGCCGGCTTTACACAGGAGAGCTTCGAAGCCTGCTTGACGGATCAGAAGCTGCTGGACAAGCTGATGGCGGTTCGCGACCGGGCCTCGAAGGAATTCAAGGTGGAATTCGACGCCCACCTTTTTCATCAACGGCGAAAAGCACAATGGGGCCATGTCGATTGAGGAAATGTCGGCAATCATCGACAAGTTCCTGTAATCGGCGGTATTTCCCCGCACATCGGTGAAGCGAGTTACGACATTCGATTCGCGCCGGCGAAGCGGCGGAGGGCACGTGTGAAATTCACCAAGCCTGCGCCTGCTCGGCTTCAAATCCTTTGTCGAACCCGGCGAATTCGTCATCGAGACGCGGCCTGACCGGCATCGTCGGCCCGAACGGCTGCGGCAAGTCCAACCTTGTCGAGGCGCTGCGCTGGGTGATGGGCGAAAGCTCCTACAAGAACATGCGCGCGTCCGGCATGGACGACGTGATTTTTTCGGGTTCCGGCGACCGCCCGTCGCGCAACACCGCCGAAGTGACGCTGTTCCTCGACAATAGCCGACCGCACCGCGCCGGCCGCCTTCAACGATGCCGACGAATTGCAGGTGTCGCGCCGCATCGAGCGCGAGGCCGGCTCGCTCTATCGCATCAACGGCAAGGAAGCCCGCGCCAAGGATGTGCAACTGCTGTTCGCCGACCAGTCGACCGGCGCGCGCTCGCCCTCGATGGTCGGCCAGGGCCGCATCGGCGAACTGATCCAGGCCAAGCCGCAGGCGCGCCGCGCGCTGCTCGAAGAGGCGGCCGGCATTTCCGGCCTGCACACGCGCCGCCACGAGGCCGAACTGCGCCTGCGCGGCGCCGAGCAGAATCTTGAGCGGCTGGACGACGTCGTCGGCGAACTGGAAAGCCAGATCGAAAGCCTGAAGCGCCAGGCGCGCCAGGCCATCGCGCTTCAAGAACCTGTCGGCCGATATCCGCAAGGCCGAGGCGACGCTGCTGCATCTGCGCTGGGCTGCGCCAAGACGCCGAGGCGGACGCGCAAAGCGCCCTGGCGGCGGCCACCGTCGCTGTGTCGGCGACCGCGCTGAGGCGCAGGCCCGCGTCGCCGCCGAGCAGGCCGATCGGCGCCGCCGGCTGCCGGACCTGCGCGAGGCGGAGGCCGCCGCCGCCGCCGCCTTCCAGCGCCTGTCGATCGCCAGGGCCCAGATCGAGGAGGAAGCCGGCCGCATCCGCGCCCGCCAGCCGCGAACTCGAGCGCCGCCGCGGCAGCTCGATGCCGACATCGCCCGCGAGGAGACGCATGGTCGCGCGAAACGCGAGGCATCCTCGAGCGGCTCGACGGCGGAAGCGAGCTGAATTGCGAAAACGCCGGCGCCGACACGAGCGCGAGCGCCAGCGACGCGTCACGGCTTCGAGGCGGCAACCGCGCACGCTTGCCGAGAGCGAAGCCAGGCTGCCGGCGAACTGACCACACGGCGCCCGCGGAAGCCGCCGCGCAAGGGCGAGACTCGAACGCGCTGCGCAAGGACGACGCCTCGACCGCGGCCGCCAGCTCGCCGACGATGTCGAGCGCATCGAGGCCGAGCTCGGCGAAATCGCCGCGCGCATCGCCGTCAGCGACGATTCGGAGGAAGCGCGCGGCCGCGTCGCCATGCTCGACAAGCGCGCCGCCGACGCCGAGGCCGACGCGCTCGCCGCCGACCGCGAGGCTGAAGCCGCGCGCGGCCGCGAGCAAGAACTGCCGCGCGCCGCCTTCAGGACGCCGAGGCGAAGCTCGACGCGCATCGAGACCGAGACGCGCACGCTCGCCGGGATCCTCAACGCAGCCGGCGGCGACCTGTTTCCGGCGGTGCTCGAACAGATCGCGGTCGAACGCGGCTACGAGACGGCGCTGGGCGCGGCGCTTGGCGAAGACCTCGATATGCCGCTCGAACCGTCGGCGCCGGCGCATTGGACGCGCAGGCCGCTGCCGCGGCGACCCGGCATTGCCGGAAGGCGTCGAAGCGCTTGCCGCCGTCGTCCGGGCGCCGGCGCAACTGGCCCGCCGCCTGGCCCAGATCGGCGTTGTCGAGGCCGCGCGAGGGCGCGCGAACTGCAGGCGCTGCTGGCGCCGGGCCAGCGTCTGGTCAGCCGCGAAGGCGCGCTCTGGCGCTGGGACGGCTTCGTCGCCAGCGCCGATGCGCCGACCGCCGCCGCCCAGCGCCTGGCGCAGAAGAACCGGCTGGCCGAACTCGAGCAGGAGGCGCAACGACGCGCGCCGCGCCGTCGACGCGGCGCCGCGCCGAAGGCGCCGCCGGCGCGCGAGGCGACGCAGCAACTGGCGCAGGCCGAACGCGAAAGCCGCGCAGGCCTGGCGCCAGGCGCAGAAGGCGCTGGCCGACGCCCGCGAGGAACTGGCCACCGCCGAGCGCGCCATCGCCCAGGACGCCAACCGCAGGGCGACGCTGCGAAGACGCGCTGAGCCGTCTCGGCATCGACATCCAGGACAACCGCGGCGGCAATCGCCGAGCGCCGAATCCGCGCTCGCCGGCGTGCCCGATCTCGCCGTGCTCGAAGGCGAACTGGAGCGGCTGCGCGCCGTCGTCGCCACGAACCGCGGCGCCGCCGCCGAAATCCGCGCCGAGGCCGAAGGCTTTGCCCGCGAAATCGCCGCACGCGAACGCCGGCTTGCGGCAATCGACAGCGAAGCCGGCCAATGGCGCGATCGCGCCGAAAATGCCGGTCGCCAGCTCGAAACGCTGCGCCAGCGCCTGGAGGAATGCACCGACGAAATCGGCGAACTGTCGCTGCTGCCGGCCGATATCGAAGCCCGCCGCGCCGCGCTCGCTGACGAGATCGAGACCGCGACCGAACGCCGCCGCAGCCGCCGCCGACCGGCTCGCCGAGGCCGAGAACGATCTGGCCAACGCCGACAAGGCCGCCCGCCAGGCCATCGCCGAACTGGCGGAAGCGCGCGAGGCGCGCGTCCGCTGCCGAGGAGCGGCTGACCGCCGGCGCACGAGCGCCGCGCCGAGATCGAGGCGCGCATCCGCGAGGAACGCTGACCCGCGCGCCGGAAGAGGCGCTCGCCGGCGCCGAGCACAAGGCCGACGCGCCGATGCCCGAAATGGCCGACGTCGAGCGCGAGCTCGACCGCTAGAAGGTCGAGCGCGAGCGGCTCGGCGCCGTCAATCTGCGCGCCGAGGCCGAGGCCGACCGAAATCGCCGAGCGCCTGGAGACGATCGTCTCCGAGCGCGAGGACATCATCGAGGCGATCCGCCGCCTGCGCCAGGGGATCCAGAGCCTCAACCGCGAGGGCCGCGAGCGCCTGCTTGCCGCCTTCGACGTCGTCAACGGCCATTTCCAGCGGCTGTTCACGCATCTGTTCGGCGGCGGCACGGCCGAACTGCAATTGATCGACTCCGAGGATCCGCTCGAAGCCGGCCTCGAAATCCTCGCCCGCCCGCCCGGCAAGAAGCCGCAGACGATGACGCTGCTCTCGGGCGGCGAGCAGGCGCTGACGGCGATGGCGCTGATCTTTGCCGTGTTCCTCACCAACCCGGCGCCGATCTGCGTGCTCGACGAGGTCGACGCGCCGCTCGACGATCACAATGTCGAGCGCTTCTGCAACCTGATGGACGAGATGGCGGCGACGACCGAGACGCGCTTCGTCATCATCACCCACAACCCGATCACCATGGCGCGCATGAACCGGCTGTTCGGCGTCACCATGGCCGAGCACGGCGTCAGCCAGCTCGTCAGCGTCAATCTCGAAGAGGCGGAGAAGTTGCGGGAGGCGGTGTAGGCGGGGGGCGTGCGCAATCGTTTGTCCCTATCGCGGTTTACCGATCAAGATGTCGTCGGATAGAGTTCGCGGACCATAAGATTCTGCGAGGAAGCTTTGTCTGAAGATTACATCGAGCTGGGGCGGACATTTCACGACCTTTCCCTCGAAGGCGGAGATAGCGATGAATTCGACTATCGACACCTTTGGTTTGGAAAGAGCCTTAGCTGGCAGGATCTTCTCGCCGGATACCGGACTCTGATCTTGTCGGAGGCGGGAGCTGGAAAGACCGAGGAAGTGCGCAACGCGGCGCAAAAACTGCGCCAAGAAGGAAAATCAGCGTTCTTTCTGCGACTGGAACACGTCGCCGATGATTTTGAGATCGCCTTTGAAGAGGGCAGTCTCACGGAATTTAAGCATTGGCTGGCTTCCGATAGAGAGGGCTGGTTGTTTCTCGATTTGTCGATGAAGCACGGTTGCGCGGGCCGATGGACTTTGAGCGAGCAATACGCAAGATCGGTGCTCGTTTATCGGTTGCGCTTCAGCGGACGCATATCGTGCTCACCGGCCGCGGCACAGCATGGCGACCTGTGACCGATCTCAAACTGTGCCAGCAGCATCTCAAGTATGTCGAACCCACACCAGCTGGCGAGCAAAGTGGGCAAGCGCGCGCCGCGAACAAGAAAGTCAATCCCTTCAGGATCGTTGCGTTAGACGATCTCGGAGGAGAGCAGGTCAAGAAATTTGCGAAGACCCGAGGAATTGCAGACCCAAATCCGCTCGTAGACGCTATCGAGCGGGCTGATGCTTGGTCGATGGCAGCACGCCCGGATGATTTGAGCGAGCTAGTAGAATATTGGAACAAAAACAAGCGTATCGGCAATCGTCTTGAGCTGATGCAATCAAGCATTGCGCGACGGTTGGTCGAACGTGACCAGAAGCGCGCAGAAGTATTGCCCCTTTCCAAAGTGGATTCACAGAAAGGAGCATGCAGTGTCGCTGCTGCAACCACGCTGACCCAGGAATTGACCATTCGCGTGCCGGATGGGTCGGAGAACATGAAGGGAATTGCCATTGCGGCGGTGCTGCCTGGCTGGGATGGCAAGAAGTGCTCGGCACTACTTGCACGACCGATTTTCGATGAAGCGATCTATCAGACAGTGCGTTTCCATCATCGTACGGTCCGCGAATATTTGACCGCGGAATGGCTCAAGGGATTACTCGATCGCGAAACATCGAAGCGCAAGATCGAGGCCCTGCTCTTCCGGGAACAGTATGGGCAGGAAGTGATCGTACCGACGATGCGACCAGTGCTGGTGTGGCTATTACTTCTTGACGACAAAATCCGCGAACGAGGGCTGGCTATTTCCCCAGAGCTTATTTTCGAGGGTGGCGAGCCGAAGGCTCTGCCACGCACGACGCGACAGAAGATACTCCGTGATGTGTGCGAGACGATGCTAACAGGCGTAACGCGGAGTTCGACGAGCGACTATCGCGCCGTTCAGCGTTTCGCAGACAAAGACATCGTCGCTGACGTGAAGGAACTACTCGCAAAATACGCGGGAAACAACGACGTCCAATGGTTTCTGCTGCGCATGGTCTGGCAGGGAGAGCTCTCGGAGGCCCTGCCGGAGGCGAAACAGGTCGCGCTGAATCACAAGTCGAGCCACTATCCCCGCGTCGCGGCGATTCGTGCTGTGCAGGCAATCGGATCAGAAGCCGACAAGCTTGAGATGCGCGAGCGCTTCCTGAAGGAAGCGGCGGCGCTGAGCCGCGAATGGTTCGCGCAACTGCTGGAGAATTTACCGGCCACCAAGCATTCAGTTGAATGGGTTCTTACCGGTATCGCCAAACTCAATCCGAAAAAACGCCACACAATCGACCGATTGCCGCAGGCGTTAGACGATTTCGCTCGGTCGGTCGATCTTGAGCTGGCGGCAGAGCTGCTCAAGGGATTCAATACTCTCCTTTCCAGGAGACCAGTTGTCGAGCGGCGCTCTTGCGAGATTTCCGAACGGTTCGGTTGGCTAATCAAAAGTGCGGCCCAGGTGGCCGAACGGCTCATACTTGCCCGTCACCCCGAGGCCTTGCAAATTCCGACACTTTCGGTGCTTCAGAAGCTGCCTTCGGCGCAACACTACCGCGATTGGGATTTGCGCGAGATTCGCTCGAACATCCCAAGCCTTGTGCCTGCGTGGCCGGAACTGAACGATGGGCTGTTCTGGCACGAGGTTGGCAAGGCAAGGCGGTTCCGGGAAAAGAAGAAGAAAGAGCGGGTGAACAAATTCTGGCAGGTGTCGCCGCTCGGCTCCTACTGGCAGTTCGGGCCTGATGACTTTGACCGCGTGTTGGCAAGCATAGAGTTGCGCCCGTTGCGCGATGATCGCTTGGTTGCGCTGTCGCTGGCATCACGTCTTTACGTTCAGGCGCAGCGACCGAGGAAATGGCGTGAAGCGCTGAAGGCATCAGTAGCGAAATCACCGGCGCTTCGCACTGCGTTACATGCTCACCTGCACCCGCCTCCGCCCACAAGAGAACAGAAGCAATGGAGGCGGCAGAACGCGGAGTATGACCGCCAGCGTAGGGTACGCGAGGCCGCTAATGCCGAGCGCGAGCAAGAATGGAAAGCCAATCTTGCCAAGCATGTAGCTCAGCTTCGCGACCATGAACTGTCCGATCCCACCGCCGTTACCAACCACCAGCAATACCTCTTCGAAAAGATGCGGGACTTGGACTCGCAATCGTCGCTCTGGTCGGCCGGAAACTGGCCGGTGCTGCAGGCCGAGTTCGGAGAAGAAATTGCACGGGCCTTCCGCGATGGCGTGGTTTCCTATTGGCGCCGGTATACGCCAAAGCTTCGTTCCGAAGGCAAAGCGGACAACAGCACTCCCTTCAGTGTGATCTTTGGGCTGACCGGCCTCAATATCGAGGCGCGAGAGACCGAGAACTGGGCTGCGACGGCGAACGAAAGTGACGCCGAAATCGCGTTTCGTTACGCCATGGACGAGCTGAATGGGTTTCCGGATTGGCTGCCATCGCTGCTTGATGCGTTTCCCGAACTCATCACCAAGCTGTTGCTGCGCGAAGTGGATCACGATTTGCGTGTCGAAAAAGCCAAGGTGGAGCGGCACTATGTGCTTTCAGACCTCAGCTGGAGCGGCTTGTGGGCATGGCGCGCATCGGCGAGGGGCTTTTCACGCGGCTGAAGACGCGCGAGCCCAAGAACCTCAGTAATCTCGGCTACATGTTGAATATCAGCCAAGGTGCTGGGATTAGTTCAGCAGACATTGCGCGACTGGCGGAACTACGAAGCGCGGATCGGCGACTTGCGCATGCCGCCCGCTGGTATGCGGTCTGGACTGGAGTTGAGCCGGACAAGGCCATCCCTGCACTTTCTGCGCGCCTCATGAAGATCAAGAGCCCGGAAAGGCAAACTGCCTTCGCGATGCAGTTCATCACACATCTGCTAGGTGGGCGCCGGAGCACAGTTAAGAATGGTGACGCATTCCGCAATCCCAAGCACCTGATGAGCCTCTATGTGCTCATGCATCGGTACATTCGCGAGAAAGAGGATATTCAGCGCGCTGGTAAGGGCGTCTATTCCCCGGGCCTGCGCGACGATGCGCAGGATGCGCGGAATCAACTCTTTTCGATGCTCAAGGAGATACCGGGGAAGGAAGCGTATTTGGCGCTTATGCAATTGGCGCAGCTTCATCCTGAACCTTCGTCACGACCTTGGATGCTGCATCAAGCCAAAACGAAGGCCGAACTGGACGCCGATCTCACGCCCTGGACGGTCGAACAGACGCTTGAGTTTCAAACCGCAATAGAGCGCACGCCCGCCAATCATCGCGAGTTGTTCGAGCTGGCCGAGATGCGGTTCCTCGACCTTAAAGACAATCTTGAGCATGGGGACAGCAGCATCGCCGGCATCCTGATCAAGGGCGCCACGCAAGAGATGGACATGCGAAAGTATATCGGTGATTGGCTTCGTGAAAGGGCGCAGGGCCGTTGTTCGATCCCGCAAGAAGAGGCGCTAGCCGACGACAAGCGCATGGACCTGCGGATGCACGGTGTGGGATTTGACGCGCCACTGCCCATCGAGCTTAAGCTAGCGGACAAGTGGAGCGGCTCCAAACTAATTGAACGGTTACAGAACCAACTTTGCGATGATTACCTTCGCGACAACCGCTCCAACCGGGGACTGTTCGTGCTGGTTTATCGAGGTGAAAAACAGCGCTGGGAATTGCCCGGAATCCCTGATGTTGATTTTGAAGGATTAGTAGAGGCGCTGCAAAGGCATTGGCTGGCTATCTCCGATAAGTTCCCCAACGTCGATGAAATTCGCGTTGTTGGCATCGACCTGACCCGGCGTGGAAAGTGAGTGCGGATAGCAGTTCCGCCGCCTTCAACTCGTCACCTGCCAAACATCCTCCCGATAATCTCCTCGGGATCCGCCTCAAAGCAGCGGCCATGGCTGAGTATGACCCGCCGCGGCTGCCAGGCTCGTATCCTGCTTTTCACCGCCTGCGCCTTTTGCCGTTGCAGGAGAGCGGGAAGCCGCATGCCGAAAAAGATTTGCCCGCGCGGGTAATCCATCCGGCTCAGTCGCGTCGCCGTGCGCCACGGCTCGTCGATCTTGTCGAGTTCGAGATTGATGATGGTGTCGGTGAGGATCAGCGTCTCCGATGCGCGATGGAAGAAGAGGAACTCCTTGAAGTAGCCGCCCGGAAACAGCGCCTGGTCGAGCTCGCGCTGCCACTCCTGCGGCGGCGTCTCGCCGAGGTCGCGGTCGAAGCGCACGTCGGCGTTTCGCGCCCGGGCTCGCTGGCGCACGCGGGGGGAAGCCCAGGTGACCGCGTCCGGATACGCCCTGGCCCACTCGCCGATATGCGCGTAGTGAAACTGGTTGGGCGAGACGAGGTGGCGGACCTGGCCGAGCTGGCGCAACTGTTCCGCCAACGCCGCGTCGAAACTGACGGGCGAGTGCAGGAACAGGTCGCCGTTTGCCAGCCGCACCACCGTCATGCGCGTCGTGAACGGCAACGGCAGCCGTATTCCCGCAACCGTCAGGTACTCGAACGGACCGTCCACCCAGCCGATGTCGGATCCTTGCGGCTTGTAGACGTTGATCGGCTCATAAAGCGAGGCGCTCACGCTGCGTTCCGCTTCATTGGGTCCCGCCGGGTCACAGGGGGGCTGCCGCGCTCACCTCACGCCATCGGCGCAATGATCCTACGCTCGCGCCCGGCCCAGGAAACGAACCGCATCAAAATCCGCAATACCCACAAAACCGGTCCGAGCAGCATCCTGACCAGCAGCCCGACCACCATGCACAAGGCGAAGGTGGCGACGAATACCCCGAGCCAGCCCGGCAGGCCTGCCTGCTCCGCCACCCATCCGGCGGCGTTCGTCAGGAGTGCGGGGTGCGTCACCGCCAGATACGGGATTGCCACGACGGTGACGACGCCGGCGGCGCTGCCGACGGTGGCGAGCGAGCGGATGGCGCTTCGGCCGACCCTGCCGAGGAGCCGCAATCGCGATGCGTCGGCGCCCGCGGCAGCAGCAGTGGCGGCGGCGGTGGCTGCAATCGGGCGCGCCAGCCGAGCCGCGCCGGCTTCCCCCCAGGCAGTGGCATTGGCGACCGCGATAGGCGCGCGAGCCAGGCGCATTGATTTTGCCGCAACGCCGACGCCGCCAACCACGATTGCCGCGTCGAGCGTGGCCCAGCCGACTTCGTTCCAGCTCGGCAATCGTTCGCCGCGGGCGAGCACCTGTTCGAGGTCGGACATTCCGCCGAAGACGACGTTCTTGGCGGCAAGCAGGCTGCGGGTGAATTGCTTGCGAACGGCGATGCCGTTGACGATCTCGAATTCGGACAGCATCTCGTGTCCGCGGTCGGCAAGCTCCTCGATCGCGATCAGACCGTACTGTTCCGCCGTGAGTTGGCCGTTCGCCGCCTCATCGTTGCCCCAGAGCCGCGCCCAGCGCTGTCCGATCTCGTTCTCGAGGCGATACTGGATCGAGCCGTTGCGCACGAAATAGCTGATGACCGGGATCACGTCGGGCCCGAGCCGCGCGAAGACTTCGGTGAGGGCGGGGTCCTTGCCATAGACGAGGTAAACCTTCTCGGCATCGGCACCGTATTTCTGTGCCGCTTCATACCAGCCAAGCCCGCCGTCGACGCACGCCGCCAGCACCCAGGGTGCCGCTCGGTCGATGGCTTGGCTGCTGAGCGGGCAGCGCGCGGGGTCGCGGCGAATTTCTGCGGCCAGGGCCGCGCGCTCCAGCGTCGCCTCGAAATCGGCTCGCTCGCTGACCTGCCATCGCAGCGCGAGCACGGCTGCGATGAGGAACGAAACCGCAATTACATGGATCGTGCGCATCTGGAATCTCGTTGCGTTGCGAAGGAATAGAATCCTGCCTGGACCCCGTGTAGATCGAGGATGTGTTGTAACTTCGGCGAGGATCGGAGGCGGGGCTGGCCGTTCTACGCCATCTGCCGCTCGAGCCTTGCCGCCAGTGCTTCGAGCTGCGGCCGCGGAACCTTGCCGATCAGCATGAAGGCATGCCCGCCCTTCGACCAATAGACGATACCCCGGCCGTGGCGCTCCTCGAACTCCCGGCCGGCGTCGCCCTGGTCGTCGGCAATGACACAGAACGCCACCGGGCCGTAGCTCGACAGATAGGCGATCTGCGCCAGCGGCCGGCCCTCGAGGTCGAACAGTTGCGCCCGCTTCAGCGTGAGCTCGGGCAGGGCGACCTTGTCCGGCGACATGTCGAGGGCGAGCTTGCCGGCGACCGTTGCAAGCTCCTTTTCCCGCTGTGCCGCATCCTCGGGAATGTCGGCGAGCGTCTCATTGGAATAAAGCGTCAGATACTCGGCGACGACCTCGCGCCAATCGCTTGCAGCGGATGTTTCGGCGATTTCTTCCGGGCGCTGAACGACGCGCGGCAGACCGAAACCGACCGCTGCGCCCGCCGCGAAGATGAGCAGGCCGGCGGCAACGGCGGCGAAACGCCTTCGGCCCAAGCCGGTTCGGGTCCCGCCCATGGCCCCACCCCTGGCCGCCCTGATCCGGGCCTGCGCCAGTATGTCCTCGAGCCGCCCGGCCGGCGCGGCGGCGAGGAGAGTGTCAAAGGCCTCGGCGAACGGGCGCCCGCCTGCGGCGAGATGGTCCAGACGCGCCTTGAGCGCAACATCGGTTTGCAGCCGGGCTTCCAGCGCACCCCGTTCAGCGGTCGGCAACTCGCCATCGAGCCAGGCGACGAGCTCGGCGTCGGTCGGCTGATTTTCGCGCGTGTCGTCGGTCATCGCCCTTCCTTCCTCCCATCGTTCCCTTTGGCGACCGGGTCTTCTCCCGCCAGCGCCGCGAGGCTTGCGCGCGCCGCTGCCAGTCTGCTCATGACGGTCCCGATCGGCACGGCGAGCATTTCCGCCGCCTCGCGGTAGGTCAGCCCTTCTGCGTAAACCAGGAACACGGTCTCGCGCTGCGCTTCCGGCAGGGATTGGACCTCTTTCAACACCTGGGCGGCCAGAATATTCGTTTCGATCTGCTTGATCCCGTCGAAGATCAGGCTGGATTCGGGATCTACCAGCCCCTGGCCCCTGCGCACGCGGGCCGCGCGCACCTCGTTCAGCCAGATCGAGTGGAGGATCGTGAATAGCCAGCGATCGAGGCGCGTCCCCGGCTTGAACTGGTGCGCTCTTTCGATCGCGCGAACGCATGTCGCCTGGACAAGGTCCTCGGCGACACTGCGATTGCCTGACAAAACGAGCCCGTATCGCCACAGCCGCTTGAGCTGTGCCGACAGACCCGCTGTCACGACGTCGTGACTGCTTTGCGTCATGGGGCAAACGAATAAATGGGAGTGGCCTGTGTTTACTGCCGCGAACTAGCCCAGATGCCCCGTCACCGGGACGTTACTACAGCAATCCCAGGAAAAGTGGACAACACTTTTTCGTCCGGGATTGCGACGAAACAAGGAGCCAGCCATGAAACAAGATTTCAATTTGCCCACCCGGCCCACCCGATTTGGCGCGGCCCGATTTGGCGCTGCTTTGGCCGCAGTTCTTCTCGCCGGCACGATCGCAGCCAGCCCGGCCTTCGCCGCGGGCGGCGGCGGCAGTAGTGGCGCCAGCAGCGACACGCATAGCTGCAAGGACGGAATGCATTGGAGCAAATCGGCCAACCGGTGCGTCACCAATGGTTCAAGCCAGCTCGATGAAGACCTCTACCAGGAAGGGCACGATCTGGCACTGGCCGGCCACTATCGCCAGGCGCTTGCCTCATTGAGCGCTGTCAAGAACAAGGATTCGATGACGCTGACCATGATCGGCTATGCCAATCGCAAGATGGGCAACGTCGACGAAGGCATGGCCTTCTATCAAAAAGCGCTCGCCCTCGATTCCGGCAATATCAATACGCACGAATATCTCGGCGAAGGCTACGTCGCGATCGGCCGCCCGGAGCTTGCGAAAGTCGAGCTCGGCAAACTCGAGGCGCTCTGCGGGACCGAATGCGAGCAGTACCAGGATCTGGCCAAGGCGATTGCCGGCGGCGCGGTTGAGTAGCTGCGTCTTCGCCGGGAAATCTCGCCCTCACGCAGCGCTGCCGCGGCCGACTATGTCGGGGCGGCGCCCGTCCCCTATTCGCATACCAGCGCCCGGCCGCGGCCTCGGCCTTGAAGAAAGACGTAGTTGCAGGTGTAGATTTCGCCCCATTGCCAGCGCCGGTCGATGACCGGGATGTTGGGGTCGCCCGTCGCGCGGCGGATGTCGTCGGTCACATGCCCGCCGTAATAGGCATGCGGCAGCAGCAGTTTCTGCAATTTCTGTTCGGGCGTGCCCGTGACAAGTTGGGCCGGCGCCGTTGCCGGCATGGCAAAAGCGAGGGCGGCGATTGCGGGGATTAAAAAGCGCATCGGTTTGTTCCAGGGTGGCGGTCGCCTGACAACAAATATAGTGCGCCCGTCCGCGGATGCTACCGCCTTCAGAGACTGGCGGCGTTCTCCGACGCCACCGCCCGCGCCCGATCACGCAAGGCAGACAGTTCCTCGTCCTCGATGCCCATCGTCTCGAAATGGTCGACAAGGTTTTCGACATAAGAAAGATTGGTGCCGAATTCGCCGATGCCGGTGCCGATCATCTCCGCCGTCACCTCGAAGTCGAGATCGCCGACATAGTTGGCGGCGTGCTGGTCGACGACAAAGGCAATCGCCTCGATTTGCCCCTGCGGCGTCATCACCGGCAGAAATTGCGGGATGTAGGAGCGGAACACCATCTCGCGGCGCCAGATCACGTTGGTCTCGGTGTCGACATCGCTTGCGGCGATGCGAAAGGCGAGCCCGGCGCATCGCCCGCCATGGTCGAGCCCGGCCATCAGCCCGGGCCGGTCCTTGCTGCCGCGCCCCAGCACGGTCTTGAGGCAGAACTTGCGATGGTGGCCGGCGAGTTCGCCGGTGCGCAGCTCGGCAAAATGGAATGCCGGATCCCAGATCAGCGAGCCGTACCCGAAGACCCAGACATCGTCGCCCTCGCGCCCGACGAGGATCTGCCGGCGCGTCGCCTCGCGTTCCTCGTCGCTGCGCCGCCAGTCGTCGTTGACGCCGTTGGCCCGCATCCGTTCGGCCAGCCGCGCATGGTCGAGGTTGCGATAGATCGATTTTGCCGGCTCGACGATGCGGCCGCGCAATTGCGGGCAATGGCAGAACGGGTCGGCCGGCACGTTCATTGCGCTCGCCCGGTTCAGCCGAAGCGCAACGCGGCGCGCTCGCGCGCTTTTGCCGCCTCGACTTCGCGATTGCGCGGCGGCTGGTGCGTGTGCATCGAATGCAGCAGCTCGTGGGCGACCTCGGCGATGCGCTCCACCGCCAACGCGAACGCAGCCTCGTTTGCCCGCGACGGCTTGGTCGTGCCGGACAGCTTGCGCACGAACTGCAGCGCCGCGTCATGGATTTCGGCGTGGGTTGCCGGTGGTTCGAAATTGAACAGCGTCTTGATGTTGCGGCACATGGCTGGGCTCCGGAATAGCCATTACTTGGGTCGGGCGAAGCATAACAGCAATACCAGCGCCGGCGAAATCCGCGACCCGATTGCCTCATCCAATTGCTTCAATCGAGCGCCAGCCAGATATGGCCGGCCTCTTCGCGCCATGCGATCAGGTTGAGCGGCGCGCGGTTTTTCGAAATGTCGCCGAGCATCGGCAACGACGCCGATTTGCCTTCGGCGTCGAGCGCGTCGCACCAGCGCACGATCTCGCCGGACGCCAGATCGAAGCAGCTCTCGTGCCAGCGGCATTTGAGCAGGCCGTCTTCGCCAATGCTGCTGCCGCCCGGCCGCTCGCCGGGCACCGCCTGTTCGAAGAGCGGCAGTTTCATGTGCGGACAGGCATTGTTGAAGGCGAAGATGCTGTCGTTGCGCTTGAGCACGACCGCATAGAGTTCGGGAAACTGGATGACCTTCGGCTCGCCGTCGATGAGCGAGGCAGTCGCCACCACCTTGCGCCAGGTCTTGCCGGCAAGCCGCATGGTATCGTGCGCCATCGCCGCGTTGAGCGCCGTTTCGGCTTCCGGCTTGAGGCGCGTAATCTCGTAAAGCGTGATCCGGTCGGAGGTACCGCGCAATCGCACGCGGACGAAATCGGCGGTATCGACCTGCTCCTTGACCTTTTCGTAGAGCGGCTCGGAGATCAACAGCCGCGTGCCGGCCTCCTTGTTGGCGGCCTCGACCCGGCTCGCGACATTGACGGCGTCGCCGATCGCGGTGATGCGCTCGTTGCCGGGCGAGCCGATCGAGCCGATGACGGCATCGCCGAGATGCAGCCCGATGCGGATTTCGAAATCGATCCCGTACATCGATTTGAAGAACGGCTTCATCCGGTCGACCGCCTCGAGCGTGCGCAGCGCCGCGTTGACCGAGCGGATCGGCGCATCGGCCTGCCCGTCGATGCCGAAAATTGCCATCAGTCCGTCGCCGACGAACTTGTCGATATAGCCGCCATTGCGCTCGATGACCTCGCCGACCTGGGCGAAATAGCGGTTCAGCAGATACATGACGTCATAGGGCGTCAGCTTCTCCGAGAAGCTGGTGAAGCCGGCGACGTCGGAAAAGAACAGCACCACCGCCTTCTGCTCGCCGAATTTGGTGGCGGCGCGCCGCTGCAGCTGGTTGGCGATGCGGAAATCGGTGTCGTCGAGTACCAGGCGGCGAAAGACGACATCGCCGGTCGGGCGAAGCTGGCAGGCGAGGCGGATGTCGTCGCTCAGCGCCAGCCGCTCTGTCAGTTCGCGCTCGATGCCGAATTTTTGCGGGCACGATTCGGTGCCCTTCAGTATCCAGACGCGGCAGGTCGAGCATTTCGCCTTGCCGCCGCAGGCATGCGCGATCGGCAGGTTGGCGCGCCGCGCCGCCTCGAGCACCGATTCGCCGGGGTTGCATTCGAATTCGATGTCGTCAGGCAGGGAGCGCACTGTGGGCATGGATCGCCTTTTAGCCGCTTCTAAGACGCGTTTGAAGAGCGTCCGGGATCGGGCACCGCGAGAGGCTCGGCCGCGTCGTTTCCACGAACCGTTGCCACAAGGAAGGGGATAGTCGGTTTCGTCCGCCAACCACATTCGTCACCTTCGGGCTTGTCCCGAGGGCCCAGCGATTGTGGTTGGCGCCGTCTCGGCAGAGAGCCAGCGCCGAATCCCCTATTGCACTGCACAATCGGCAGGGCTAATCCAAGGCGCGGCAGCGGGAAAGCGGGCGAATGACCAAATGGGTCTACCAGTTCGGCGACGGCAAGGCCGAGGGCGATGCGTCGATGCGCGAACTGCTCGGCGGCAAGGGCGCCAATCTGGCCGAGATGTGCGCGCTCGGGCTGCCGGTGCCGCCGGGCTTCACCATCACCACCGAGGCTTGCAACCGCTACTATGCGAACTCGGGCGAAATTCCCCGATGGCCTGAAGGCGCAGGTCGAAAAGGCGCTCGCCGCAGTCGCCAGAAAGACCGGACGCAAGTTCGGCGACGACAAGCAGCCGCTGCTGGTCTCTGTGCGTTCCGGTTCGCGCGCGTCGATGCCGGGCATGATGGACACCGTCCTCAACCTCGGCCTCAATGACTTGACCGTCGAGGCGCTCGCCGCCGAATTGGGCGACCCTCGCTTTGCCTATGACAGCTATCGCCGCTTCATCCAGATGTATGGCGATGTCGTCATGGGCGTCGACCATGACTCATTCGAGGAAATCCTCGACGATGCCAAGGCCAATGGCGGCCACGAACACGATACCGAACTGTCACCGGCCGAATGGCAGAAGGTCATATCCGGCTACAAGGCGCTGATCCGCCGCGAACTCGGCGAGGAGTTCCCGCAGGATCCGATGGCGCAATTGTGGGGTGCCATCGGCGCCGTGTTCAAGAGCTGGATGAACCAGCGCGCCATCACCTATCGCCGGCTCCACGCCATTCCCGAGGATTGGGGCACCGCTGTCAACGTCCAGGCGATGGTGTTTGGCAACATGGGCGAAACGTCGGCGACCGGCGTTGCCTTCACCCGCAATCCGTCGACCGGCGACAACGCGCTCTATGGCGAATTCCTCGTCAATGCCCAGGGCGAGGATGTCGTCGCCGGCATCCGCACGCCGCAATCGCTGACCGAAGTGGCGCGCGTTGCTTCCGGCTCCGACCTGCCGTCGCTCGAAAAACGCATGCCGGCCGCCTTCGCCGAATTCAACGCCATCGCCCGCCAACTTGAAGCCCACTACCGCGAAATCCAGGACATGGAATTCACCATCGAACGCGGCAAATTGTGGATGCTGCAGACGCGTGCCGGAAAACGCACCACCAGGGCGGCGCTGCGCATCGCCGTCGAGATGGCGCAGGAGGGGCTGATTTCGCGCGACGACGCGGTGGCGCGCATCGATCCGGCTTCGCTCGACCAGCTATTGCATCCGACCATCGCGCCCGACGCCAGCCGCGATGTCATCGCCACCGGCCTTCCGGCTTCGCCCGGCGCGGCGATCGGCGAGATCGTGTTCTCGCCCGACGATGCTGAAACGCTGAAGGCGCTCGGTCGCGATGTCATCCTTGTGCGCGTCGAGACCAGCCCGGAAGATATCCACGGCATGCATGCGGCGCGCGGAATTCTTGACCGCCCGCGGCGGCATGACCAGCCATGCCGCCGTCGTTGCCCGCGGCATGGGAAAACCTTGCGTGTCGGGCGCTGGCGGCATGCGTGTCGACTACGCCGCCGGCGAGTTCCGCGTTGCCGGCCGCGTCTTCAGGAAGGGCGAGGTCATCACCGTCGACGGTTCGACCGGCCAGGTGCTGGCCGGCGCCATGCCGATGATTCAGCCCGAGCTTTCCGGCCATTTCGGTACGCTGATGGACTGGGCCGACGAGCGCCGGCGCATGCGCGTTCGCGCCAATGCCGAAACCCCGCTCGATGCGCGCGCCGCCCATTCCTTCGGCGCCGAGGGTATCGGCCTGTGCCGCACCGAACACATGTTCTTCGCCGACGAGCGCATTCTTGCCATGCGCGAGATGATCCTGGCCGAAACCGAGGCCGGTCGCCGTCGCGCACTCGCCAAATTGTTGCCGATGCAGCGCTCCGACTTCGTCGAGCTGTTTTCGATCATGGCCGGCCAGCCGGTGACGATCCGCCTGCTCGATCCGCCCCTGCACGAATTCCTGCCGCATTCGGCCGAAGAAATCGCCGAAGTCGCGGCCGCCATGGAGGTCGATGCCGAACGGCTGCGCCACCGCACCGAGGCGCTGCGCGAATTCAACCCGATGCTCGGCCATCGCGGCTGCCGCCTGGCGATTTCCTATCCCGAAATCGCCGAAATGCAGGCGCGCGCGATTTTCGAAGCGGCAATCGCGGCGGCCAAGTCGACCGGCGCGCCGGTCGTGCCCGAGATCATGGTGCCGCTGGTCGGCCTGAAGCGCGAACTCGATTTCGTCAAGGAGCGCGTCGACGCGGTAGCCGCCGAGGTGCGCGCCGAATCGGGCATCAATTTCGAATATTCGGTCGGCACCATGATCGAACTGCCGCGCGCCGCGTTGCGCGCCGACCGGATCGCCGGCAGCGCCGCGTTCTTTTCCTTTGGCACCAACGACCTGACGCAGACAGCGTTCGGGATTTCGCGCGACGACGCCACCTCGTTCCTGTCGACTTATGTCGCCAAGGGCATCATCGACCGCGACCCGTTCGTTTCGCTCGACATCGACGGCGTCGGCGAACTGATACGCATCGCCGCGACGAAGGGACGCGCCGCGCGGCCCGACATCAAGCTCGGCATCTGCGGCGAACATGGCGGCGATCCGGCCTCGATCGCCTTTTGCGAAACGCTCGGCCTTGACTATGTCTCGTGTTCGCCGTTCCGCGTGCCGATCGCTCGGCTTGCCGCCGCGCAGGCGGCGATCGCCAGCGGTGCGGTCCGATCGAAGCCGGCGCGCAAGCCTATTGCAAAAGCGGCAAAACGGCCTGGCGGTCGGCGCGTAGCATCGACAGGACGCCGGCATAGGAGCGCGTGAAGTCGAGCACGGTTTCCGGTGCCTCGGAAGCGGCGACGACGCGGATGCTCTGGCTGTTGGGGCGGAACACGAAGAAGAAGAATTCGGCTTCTTCCGCGTTGCCGCAGCGGATCGCCGCGGCCCGGCCTTCCGGATCCGCAAGGAATAGCGATGGGATCTCGAACAGCATCTCGCATCCGGCCTGCTCGGCGGCGCGATGGGCGGCTTCGAAGAACTGGTCGCCGAGCGAAATCCCCGACATCGTCGCGGCCAGCGCCTGCGGCAGCATTTCGCGATAATTGGCGTCAGGCGCCGGGATCGCGGCAGGTTGCGGCCTGCGCCGCTTCGATTTGTTCATGCGCAGGAAAGGTTCTTGCACGGTCGGCGCACCCGCATTGACGTCCGATTCCATCGATGGCTCCTTGACTGAACACGCCCCCGCGGATTTCGGACTGGTATGAAGGTGCCGATTGCCGATTGCCCGTCCGTCTTGATCGAAACCGATCGCCAAGGCGCCATTTGGGCGAAAAAATGGAATCGGCGTCACAATCGCTGCCTCGCACAGATAGCTGCGACGCAGCGGCGGCTTTCGCCGCGCCCGGCTCAGTCAATATGCTGGCCCCAAAATCGAGGTCGGTTAGGGCGATGGCCGGGTTCTACATTCGCAAGCATTCCTGGGCGGCGTCGTGGTGCCAGGGCATCGCGGTCTTGTGCATTCCCTATTACGCTCTCGCCATCCTGCTGCATCGCTTCGGCTACATCACCTCGCCGCAGGCGTTCTGGCTGATCGCCGTCGGTCTGGCGCTGATCTTTCTGGCGCTGGCGCTCGGTGTGCGCGCGTTCATGGACCACTGGCATCTCGGCATGAGCGGCGGCCCGGCCACGATGCGCGGCATTTGCCTGGCGATCCTCATGCTGGCGCCGTATGTCTGGTACGGCTATCTGGCGACACGCTACCCGTTGCTCAGCGATGTTTCGACCAATTCGGCCGATCCGCCGGCATTCGGCCAGGCCGCCGATCTCAGGAAATCGCTTGCGAGCTTCCGGCACCAACGATTTCGCCGATTACGATGCGGCCTATGCCGATGTTCTGGCGACGGCCTATCCCGATCTCGCCAGTCACAGCTATCCGTCCGGCTCCGAACGTGTGCTGAAAGCCGTGCTGGCGCTGATGCGCGACCGCAGCTGGCGCGTGCTCGTGGTGCGCGGCGTCGAGGACGCTGAACTTCCGCGGCTGGACGACACCGAAAGCGAAGAGGGCGCGCCGGACCAGGTTGCGGCCGTCAAAGCCGCGCCGGCCAAACCGCCATCAAAACCGCTTGCAAAGACCGGGGCCGCAAAGGTCAAAACTGCACCTGGCAAGAACGGCAAGGCGGCAGGCGACAAATCGGAAAGCGAGGCAATCGTCGCCGCCGAACCCAAAGACATTTACGTCGAGGCGGTTGCCGCAAGCCGCGTTTTCGGCTTCGAGCGCGATGTCGTCGTCGCCATCGTACCGGAGGCCGAAAGCACCGTCGTCGACATGCGTTCGTCGTCGCGATACGGGCCGCATGATTTCGGCGCCAATGCCGGCCTCATCGAGGATTTCCTCGACGACCTCGACAAGTCGCTGTTCGGTTCGGGCGGCCAAGGTTAGCCCGCAGGCGTCGCTTCGTAGGTTGCCGTCAACGAAGCCGGGCCATCGCTGGCGATCTTGCCGGCAGCGAGCAGGTCTTCGATGTGGGCTAGAACCGACAATGCCGCTGCGCCGTGCAGGCGCGGATCGAGGTCGCGATAGACCGCCGCGACGATTTCGGCAATCGTCCGGTCGCCGGCCTTGAGGCGGGCAAGGATCGCCGCTTCGCGCATGCGCCGGTGGGCGCGCAGTGCCCGCACGAATTCACGCGCCTTGTCGAGTTGTCCGCCATGGCCGGGCAAATAGACGCGCTCGCGGCGCTTAAGCAGCGTCTTCAGCGAGGCCATATAGTCGGCCATGGCGCCGTCGGGCGGCGCCACGATCGTGGTCGACCATGCCATCACATGGTCGCCCGAAAACAGGATGTCGGTGCCGGCCAACGCATAGCACATGTGGTTTGCGGCGTGGCCGGGCGTGAATACCGCCTCGAACTGCCATTCCGTGCCGGCGATGCGCTCGCGGTCGGCGAGTGCCCGGTCGGGAACGAATTCGCGGTCGCTGGAAATCGAGCAGGTTGGTTTCGCCGATACTGAGCGGTCGCGCCGGGCGGTGCGGTCCTTCGGCATAGATCAGCGCGCCGGTTTCCCGCGCCAGGCGTCGCGCCAGTATCGAGTGATCGATATGCGTATGGGTCACCAGGATTGCTTCGACGGTTCGTCCGCCAATGGCGCCGAGCAGCGCGCGATAGTGGGCCTCGTCATCGGGGCCGGGATCGACGATCGCCAGCGACTTTTTTCCGACAATGTATGTGTTGGTGCCGTGGAAGGTGTACGGGCCGGCATTGTTGGCGGTTATCCGCGCGACGTCATGGCCGAGATCGACCGCTTGGCCGTGCGCGGGCGTAAAATCCATTCGAAACTGCGGTGATCTGGCCATCGGCGGATTTCGGGGTAATTTATTGAGTGCGGTCGGCATTGCCGATTTCGCACGTGCAGCATAAACAGATGCCGACCGCTTGAACAGCACAGGACCAGCCCCATGTCGAACGCCAGCTTGATCGGATCTCTCGTCTGGAATGTTCCTGCAGGGTTGCCGCGCATCTACACCATGGCTATGGCGGCGCTGTTCGGCTCGCTGATCCTGGCGATCTCGGCGAAAATCCAGGTGCCGTTCTGGCCGGTGCCGATGACATTGCAGACGCTGGCCCTGTTTGCGATTGCGGCGGCCTTCGGCATGCGGCTCGCGGTTGCAACCGTCCTTCTTTATCTGGCCGAAGGCCTTGTCGGCCTGCCGGTCTTTGCCGGCGCGGCCGCTGGACCGGCCTATTTTGCCGGGCCGACGGCGGGCTTTCTCGCCGGCTTTCTGGTTATAGCGGTCGTCGTCGGCCTGGCGGCCGATCACGGCTGGAGCCGGTCGCCGTTCAAGTTGTTCGCTGCCATGTTTGCGGGCGACATCATCCTGTTTGCATTGGGATTTTTGTGGCTCGGCTTCGTTTTTGTTTCGCCCAAGAATGGCACGACCCTGGGGGCTGCGACTGCCTTTGCCGTCGGCGTACAGCCCTTCGTACTGGCCGATCTGGTAAAGATCGCGCTCGCCACCGCCTTGCTGCCGGCGCTCTGGCGCCTGTCGCGGCCTGCTGCGAACGACTGAACGAACTTCAAATCCGCTCGACAAATCCTTTTCTTGGCGGCCCAGGCTCAAGCCGGGCGCGACAAGCCCTTGCCTGCGGTTTAGGCAAATTTAACGTTGATCGATCATGAATCCTGCGGGGGCTGGCCCGAAATAACGGGCCATGGCCGTTCCGATGCCGTGTCGCGTCCGCTGCGTGTGGGGGCGTCGACCGATTGGGGGAGCTATGAGCGAAGATCACGTCCGTTCCATCACGGTTTCTGCCGAGCATCTATTGGCTGCGCTCGATCAGCTGAAGGATGCAATCGTCATTTACGATGAGCAGGACCGCTTCGTGTACTGCAATGACGCGCACCGGGAATTGTATTCCAAGCTGTCGCCCGTTCTGACGCCGGGCACTTCCTTGCCGGACATTCTGCGGCACGGACTCAACCACGGCCAATGGAACATTCCGCCTCAGGATCACGACAAGTTCGTCGAAGAGCGTGTTGCCCAGTACCATCTTCCCTACAACGAAGTTGTGCGTCAGCTGGGCGACGGCCGCTGGATCCTGATCCGCGATCACAGGATGCCGAACGGCACCTGCATCGGCACGCGAACCGATATCACAGAACTGAAACGCGATGAGATCGAGCTGCAACGAATTCGCGCCGAAGCCGATCGAAACAACCGATTGCTCGACGTTGCCGTGAGCACCATGGCCCAGGGCCTCTGCATGTTCGACAGCAACCAGCAGCTTGTCATGTGCAACCAGCAATATGCTGCCCTTTACCAACTGCCCCCTGAACTGACGCGCCCCGGCACGCCTCACGACGACATCGTTGCCCATCGCGCCGCTCATGGCATCCAGTGGACAGGTGGATCGGAAGCATTCAAGCGGCGCAACGAGTCCCGTCTCTCCAGCCGCGAAGTCGGCGTCGAGATTGTCGAATTGAAAACCGGGCAGGTCGTCGAGGTCCGACACCAGCCAATGCAGGACGGCGGCTGGGTCGCCACCCACACCGACATCACCGAGCTCAAATCGCGCGAAAAGCGCCTGGAGGAAGCCCAGCGCGAAGCGGACAAGAGCTCGCCGAGTGCTGCTCGATGCTGCCACCAGCATGCGCCAGGGGCTCGTCGTTTTCGGTACTGAAGCTATCGAGTTCGCATCGGCGAGGGCCGCCGAAATGCTCGACATGCCGCCAGAATATTTGCAGCCGGGACGGCCGTGGAACGACTATTTCGAATTCCTCGCGGCGCGCGGCGATTATGGCGAGGGCGAGGAAGGCCGCCGTCGCGCCGAGGCCGCCAAGCAGCGCGTGGCCAAGGGCGAGCGCCACCGCTTGGAACGCGCCACGACTGACGGCAGGCATATCCTGATCGAGGGCGAGCCGCGCGCGGGCGGCGGCATCGTGACGACAGTTTCCGACATCACCGAACTCAAGCGGCGCGAAAAGCATCTGCAGGAAGCCCAACGCGAGAACGAGGTCTTTCGCGGCATGATCGACAACCTGCCGATGTCGATTTACGGCAAGACCGCCGACTTGAAGCTGATCTATGTCAACCAGGCGTGGAGCGAAGTGACCGGCCTTGCGCTCGAGGGCGCCGTCGGAAAGTCCGATATCGATCTGCTCGGGGCGGATGGCGAGAAAGTTCGCCGCGGACGATCGGCGGGTTCTTTCCGGAGACAAGACGCTGTCATTCGAGGAAACCATCGTCAATGATGACGGCACCAAGCAATACCGCGTTGCTCACAAGCGCCCGTTCGTCACTGCCGACGGAACCAAATATCTGATCGGCTCGACCAACGATGTGACGGAACTGAAGCAACGAGAGCTTCAGCTCGAAGAAGCGCATATCAAGGCCGAGTCGCTGTTCGAAGACCTTGTCGATACACTGAATTCCGTGAGCCTCGCCGTTGTCGTCGTCGACCGCGACTTGAAATGCGAAGTCATCAACAACTCCTTCTACAAGCTGTGGAAGATCGACCTCAATTCCTTCGGGCCCGGCTCTCCGTTCCGGGCGCTGATGGACATCAACCGGCACAACGGCGTTTACGACGTCAAGGACGCGGATTGGGAAAACTACGTGGCGACGCGCACCGCCGAAATCCGCAAGGGAAATGTCGAGCCACGCCATTTCGAGCGCGCCGACGGCGTCCACATGATCTATTCGGTCACCAACCTGTCGTCGGAGCGCCGGCTGATTTCCTATTTCGACATCTCCGAGCAAAAACAGCGCGAAGTGCAGCTGCAGGAGGCCAACCAGCGGGCCGAAAGCGCCGACCGGGCCAAGAGCGAGTTCCTCGCCAACATGAGCCACGAAATCCGCACGCCGATGAACGGCGTCATGGGCATGGCCGAACTGCTCGCCAAAACCGAACTGAGCGCCAAGCAGAAGACTTTCACCGACATCATTATCAAGTCGGGAGCTTCGCTGCTGACGATCATCAACGACATTCTCGACTTCTCCAAGCTCGACGCCGGCCAGATGGAACTCGATCCGGCGCCGTTCAGGCTGGCCGAGGCAATCGAGGACGTCGCCACCCTGGTTTCCTCACGTGTCGCCGAAAAGGACCTCGAACTGGCGGTCCGCATCGATCCGTCGCTGCCGGAGATGTTCGTCGGCGATGTCGGCCGCATCCGCCAGATCATCACCAACCTGATGGGCAATGCGGTCAAATTTACCGAGAGCGGCCACATCCTGGTGGAAGTCCACGGCGAAGTGGCCAACGCAAAACGGCGCGGCAACTGCGAGCCTGCTGTTCCGCGTCGAGGACACCGGCATCGGCATCCCGCAGGACAAGGTTGCCCGCGTTTTCGAGAAATTTTCACAGGTCGACAACTCGGCCACCCGCAAGCATCAGGGTACCGGTCTCGGCCTTGCGATTACCCGCTCGCTGGTCGATCTGATGGGCGGAGAAATCGGCGTCGAAAGCGAACTCGGCAAAGGCACGACATTCTGGTTTCGCATTCAAATGCCGGTTCACGGTGACCAGCTTCGGCGCCAGCGCATTCCCGTCGACGTCAGCGGTGCGCGCATCCTCGTCGTCGACGACAACATGGTCAACCGCGCCATCCTCCAGGAACAGATGGCGGCTTGGCGGTTCGATTCGGCGGCTTGCGAAGGCGGTCGCGAGGCGATCGAGGTCGTCCGCGTCGCCCAAAGCCAGGGCGTCGCCATCGACCTTGTCATCCTCGACTATCACATGCCGCAGATGGACGGCGGCGAGGTCGCCCGCATCATGCGCGCCGACCCGAAAATGGCGAGCATCCCGATCATCATGCTGACCTCGGTCGATCAGACCGAGGACGGTCGCACGTTCAGTTCGCTCGGCATCGAAGCGCATTTGATGAAGCCGGCGCGCTCCTCGCTGCTGCTGGAGACGATCATCGCAGTGCTTGAGGAACATGCCGCCAAGAATTCGCGCTTCGCCAAGCCGGCGGCATCGTCCAGCGTTGCCGACGCCGAGGCAAAAGCCGAACCGGTTGCTGCAAACGATATTGCCAAGGCGCAGCCGGCCGAACCGGCGCAAGGCGAGGTCGATATCCTTGTCGCCGAAGACAACGAGGTCAACCAGATCGTCTTCACGCAGATATTGTCAGGTTCCGGCCACAGCTTCCACATTGTAGGCAATGGCGCGCTGGCGGTGGAGGCTTATGCAGCGATGAAGCCGCGGCTGATTCTGATGGATGTATCGATGCCGGTGATGAACGGGCACGATGCCACCCGTGAAATTCGCCGCCAGGAAAGCGGCGGCGCCACGCACACGCCGATCATCGGTGTCACCGCGCATGCCATCAAGGGCGACATGGAAAAATGCATGGCCGCCGGCATGGACGACTACGTCACCAAGCCGGTTTCGCCGGACGCGCTGCTGACCAAGATCGACAAGTGGCTCGCCAAGCAAGAGGGCGTCGTCATTCGCAAAATCGCGTAGATCGACAATCGCCGCTCAATGCGCCAGTTCGCGCGTTGCCGCCTCGATGCCGGCGAGCGTCATCGCGAACATGCGGCCACCGAATAGCTGACGGATCATTTGCGTCGATTGCGTATAGCGCCAGGCGCTTTCCGGCACCGGATTGATCCAGACTGAGTGCGGCCAATGGTCGAGCGCGCGCCGCAGCCAGGTTTCGCCGGCTTCCGCGTTCCAGTGCTCGACCGAGCCACCGGGCTGGACGATTTCCCACGGGCTCATCGCCGCGTCGCCGACGAACACGGCCTTGTAGTCCCTGGGATAGGTGTTGATGACGTCGACGGTCGGCAGCGTGTCGGCACGCCGGCGCAGATTGTCCCTCCACACGGTCTCGTACAGGCAGTTGTGGAAATAGAAGTGCTCGAGATGTTTCAGTTCGGCGCGGGCGGCCGAAAACAGTTCATCGACGACGCGGATGTGGTCGTCCATCGAGCCACCGGCGTCGAGGAACAGCAGGACTTTCACTGCATTGCGCCGCTCGGGGCGGGTCTGTACGTCGAGATAGCCGTGTTCGGCGGTAGCGCGGATCGTGCCCGATAAATCGAGTTCGTCGGCGGCGCCCTCGCGCACCCATTTGCGCAATCGCTTCAGCGCCACCTTGATGTTGCGGGTACCGAGTTCGACGCCATCGTCGAAATTGCGGAACTCGCGCCGGTCCCACACCTTCACCGCGCGCCGGTGCAGGCTTTCTTGCTGGCCGATGCGTACGCCTTCGGGATTGTAGCCATAGGCGCCGAACGGCGAGGTGCCGGCGGTGCCGATCATTTTCGAGCCGCCCTGGTGGCGCTTGTGCTGTTCGGCGAGCCGCTGCTTCAGCGTCTCCATCAGCTTGTCCCAGCCGCCGAGCGACTGGATCAGCGCCTTTTCTTCTTCGCTCAGGTATTTCTCGGCGAGCTTCTTCAGCCACTCCTCGGGCAATTCGCGCGCGGCAACGGCGTCTTCGCCTTCGGCCAAGGTGGAAAGACCTTTGAACACCCTGGCGAAAACCCTGTCGAAGCGGTCGATGTGGCGCTCGTCCTTGACCAGCGTGGTCCGCGCCAGGAAATAGAAAGCCTCGACATCGAAGGTCGCAATTCCTGCTTCCATAGCCTCGAGCAGGCCGAGGAATTCGCGCAAGGTAACCGGGACACGCGCGGCCTTCAATTCGAGGAAGAAGGGCAGGAACATCGCTTCAATCAAGCAGGCTTGGTGTTCGCCCGCAACCACGCGTCGAGATTGTCCTTGGCGAAGGTTCCGGCTTCGAGCCCGGACAGCACGAACACAATGATCCGGTCCGGTGCAGCGACAATCCGAATGCCGTTGGCTGCGAGGAAGGTATATGTGCAGGCAAACGCCACGCGCTTGTTGCCGTCGACAAAGCCGTGGTTCATCGCCAGGCTCTCCCACAATGCAGCCGCTTCCTCGATCAGATCGGAATAATATCCGGTCTGCGGCCGCAAGATGGCCGATTCGATCAAGCCGAGGTCTCGAACACCCGACGATCCGCCAAACAACTCGAGTTGGCGCGCGTAAATCGATACCGCGTCGTCTATGTCGAGATATATGCGTTCCACGGTGCCAGCTATTTCGCCAAAGCGCGGTATACGTCGCCGTAGCGTTCGATACTTTCTTCGTGAAGCTTCTGGATCAGCGTCTTGTTCGCCAGCCTGCGATCGCGCCGGTCGAACTCCGCTTTCGAAATCAGCACCGCGATATCGCGCCCGTTCTTGTGAATGACGACTGGTTCGCGCAAGGCCTCTTCAAGGACCTCGCCGAAGCGGTTTTTAACTTCGGTCGCCGAAAAGTGCTTCATCTCGGCCTCCTGGTCCAATAAATAGCCATACCGTACAAAATAGCCATAATAGCTAGATTAGTCAATCCAACAACGACGGGCAGACCATTCACCGCGCGGCACGGATCGCCGACAGGAACCGCTCGCCATAGCGTTCGAGCTTGGCCGCGCCCACGCCCGGTAGCGCCGCGTATTCGTCCATCGTTGCCGGCGCGCTCTGCGCCATGGCGACCAGCGTCGCATCGTTGAAGACCATATAGGCCGCGACGCCTTCCTCGCGGGCGATTGCCAGGCGCTCGGCGCGCAGGTGCTCGAACAACGCCAGATCGCGCTCCGAAAGATTGGCCAGCCTTTCGCGTCGGCGTCCGCTATCTGCGCGCAACTTGCGGGCCGTTTTTGCCTTGCGGTCGATCCGCAATTCGATCTGCCGCTCGCCGCGAAACACTGCCCGTGCGTCCGGCGTCAGGCGCAATGCACCGAACGCGTCATGGTCGGCCGCCGCCAGGCCGAACGCCACGAGCTGGCGCAGCACCGAACGCCAATGCGTGGCGGACCGATCGCGCCCGGCGCCGAATACCTTGAGTTTTTCATGCCCGAAGCGCGCGGTCTTCTCGCTTTCGACGCCGGTGAGCACGTCGACGATATGGCCGGCGCCAAAGCGTTCGCCCGTGCGGTAGATGGCAGCGAGCGCCTTGACGGCGTCGCCGGTTCCATCGAACCGCTCAGGCGGATCGGTGCAATTGTCGCAATTGCCGCATCGGCCCGGATGCGCTTCGCCGAAATGGCGCAGCACCGTCTGCCGGCGGCAGGCGGTGGTCTCGCACAGCGCCAGTAGGGCATCGAGCCGGGAATGTTCCAGCCGGCGCACCTCGTCCGGCGCCGTGCCTTCTTCGATCATCCGCCGCCGCTGGATCGCGTCGTTCAGTCCGTAGACCATGAACGCATCGGCCGGCAGTCCGTCGCGCCCCGCGCGACCAGTCTCCTGGTAGTAGGCCTCGATCGACGCCGGCAGGTCCATATGCGCGACATAGCGCACGTCGGGCTTGTCGATGCCCATGCCGAAAGCGACCGTCGCCACCAGCGCCAGCCCTTCCTGGGTCAGGAAGGCGTCCTGCGCGGCGTTGCGTTCCGCCGCGCTCATGCCGGCGTGGTAGGCGCGCGCCGGCAGGCCGGAGGCGTTAAGGAATGCGGCGGTCTCCTCGACCTTCTTGCGCGACAGACAGTAGACAATGCCGCTATCGTCGCGTCGTTCTCCGAGGAATGCCAGAAGCTGACGACGCCCGTCAGCGCGATCGGCGATCGCATAACAAATGTTCGGCCGGTCGAGACTGGAGATGAATTTGCGCGCCCCTTCAAGACGCAGCTGAACGGCGATGTCGGCCTGGGTCTGCGGGTCGGCGGTCGCCGTCAACGCAATGCGCGGCACACCGGGAAACCAGTCGGGCAGGCCGGCCAACGCCCTGTAGTCGGGCCGGAAGTCATGGCCCCACTGGCTGACGCAATGGGCCTCGTCGACCGCGATTGCCGATAGCTTTACGCCGCCGGCGCGCTGGCGGAACCCGTCGAGCACCAGTCTTTCAGGCGTCACGTACAGGATATCGATGCTGCCGGCCTGGAATTCCGAAAGGGTTTCCAGATAAGCGTCCCGCTCCATCGCGCTGTTGAGCGCCGCCGCTCTGACGCCGGCGAGCCGCAGCGCGTCGACCTGATCCTTCATCAGCGCCACCAACGGCGAAATCACCAGGCCGGTGCCCTCGCGCGCCAGCATCGGCACCTGGTAGCACACGCTTTTTCCTGCGCCGGTGGGAAACAGCACCAGCGCGTCGCCGCCTTCGGCAACGTGGCGGACCACCTCGCCCTGCGTGCCGCGGAACGAGGCATGGCCGAAAACCGATTGCAGGATCGATTCGGGCGAAGCCATGCGCCGCTATCGCACCGGGTGCAGGAAACGCGCAAGCGGCGGCCGCGCTTGCCGAAAGCGGCGGGCCCTTATTGTTGCCCGATGCCGATATCCTCCATCGCGAACGGCGTCGTCTGGTAGACCCGGTTGATCCAGTTGCCGAACAGCAGGAATGCGTGGCTGCGCCAGCGGTTCAGCGGCTGGCGGGAAGGATCGTTGCCGGGAAAATAGTTCGCCGGGATTGCGATCGGTGTGCCCGCCTTCACGTCGCGATTGTATTCGTCGGCCAGCGTCGTCAAATCGTATTCGACATGGTTGAAGACGTAGAGCCGGTTACCCTTCTTCTCCGCCACCATGCAAAGGCCAGTCTCGTCCGACTCCATCAGCACTTCGAGGTTCATTTCCGGCTTCAGGTCGGAGCGCAGGATTTCCGTCCATCGCGACACCGTAATCGAAAAATCGTCGGAGAACCCGGCCAGATAAGGCGAGGCCGGATTGAGATTGCGGTGGCGGTAGACGCCGAAAGCCTTTTTTTTCAGCAGGTGCTTGGGCACCCCGTGAAAGTGATAGAGCGCTGCCATCGCCCCCCAGCAGATGAAGAACGGCGAGTGGACATGCGTCGTCGTCCAGTCGAAGATTTCGCGGAGTTCGCGCCAATAGGTCACCTCTTCGTAGGGCAGCGTCTCGATTGGCGCGCCGGTGATGATGAATCCGTCGAACTTGCGGTGCCTGACCTCCTCCCAGGTGTGGTAAAAATCGATCAGGTGCTCTTGCGGCGTATTGCGCGCCTGGTGGCTGCCGATCCTGACGAGCGAAAGCTCGATCTGCAGCGGCGTCGCGCCGATCAGCCGCGCGATCTGCGTTTCGGTGGCGATCTTGTTCGGCATCAGGTTCAACAGGCCGATATGCAGGGGTCGGATGTCCTGGCGGATGGCGACGGATTCGTCCATCACCATCACGCCCTCCTTGACCAGAACCTGGCGCGCCGGCAATCGGTCGGGAATGCGGATCGGCATGAAAAACCCCAAAACAAAAACACCGGCCGCGAAATTCGCTGCCGGTGCTACGGGACTTTCAGTCTCCGCGGCCCTTTAGCGAGTTTTTTAACGTGGCTGCAAGCCGGCCGGCCAAATCACCACGGGCGGCAAAATAGTATCGACGGCGCGGATCGGCAAGCCCGGAAATCAGAACGGCAGGCCGACATAATTTTCGGCAATCACGGTCTGCGCCGCCGCCGAATGCTCGAGATAGTCGAGTTCGCTTTCCTGGATGCGGCGCTCGAACGGCCCGTGCTCGGGAAAGCGGTGGAGCAGGGCGGTCATCGTCCAACTGAAGCGGATCGCCTTCCAGATGCGCGTCAGCGCTTTGCCGGAATACCCATCGAGACCGGAATCGTCCTTGTCGCGATAGTGGGCGATCAGCGCCTGCGACAGGTAGAATACATCGGAGGCAGCAAGGTTGAGGCCCTTGGCCCCGGTCGGCGGTACGATGTGGGCGGCGTCGCCGCACAGGAACAGGCGGCCCCAGCGCATCGGTTCGCAAACGAAGGATCTGACCTGCGCGAGTGATTTCTCGACCGACGGTCCGGTATCGAGCGTTTCGGCGGCATCCGCCGGAAGCCGGTGGCGGAACTCGTCCCAGAACGCTTGATCGCTCCACGCCTCGACCTTCGCCTCCGCCGGAACCTGGATGTAGGACCGCGACAGGTGCGGGTTGCGCATGGAGGCGAGCGCAAACCCGCGCTCGTGATTGGCGTAGATCAGTTCGTGCGCCGCCGGCCTGGTTTCCGACAGAACGCCGAGCCAGGCAAACGGGTAGACGCGCTCGAATTCGCGCCGCTTGCCGGCCGGGATGGTCGTCCGGCTGACGCCGTGGAAGCCGTCACAGCCGGCGATGTAGTCGCAATCGAGGCGGTGCGTTTTGCCGCCATTGGCATAGGTGAGGAAAGGCTTGTCGCCGGTCACGTCGCCGGGCGCGACATCGTTAGCCTCGGTCACGATCCGCGCGCCGGCTTCGTCAAGCGCCTCGTAGAGATCGCGCGTGACCTCGGTCTGGCCGTAGACCAACACGATTTTCCCGGTGTGGCGCTTGAAGTCGATGCGGAACTTGCGGTTGGCCGCCGCGATGAAGACGCCCTCATGCTCCAGGCCCTGTTCGTCCATGCGCTTGCCGGCCCCGGCGCGGCGCAAGAGCTCGGCCGTACCGGATTCGAGCACGCCGGCGCGAATACGCGACAGGACATAGTCGCGGCTGTGCTTTTCGAGGATGACGGTCGATATGCCCGCGCCGCCGAGCAGCTTCGACAACAACAGGCCGGACGGCCCGCCGCCGATGATGGCAACCTGGGTCCTCATTTTGCGCTCTTTTGTTCCCTGCCGAAGCTGGTGATGGATTGAAACAATTCCTCGGCGATCCGGGTTGCCGCGCCGGCTGTCATGCACATTTGCGGCAGCGCCAGCCATTCCAGCGTCCAGGCGGCACCGGAGCGCTCCTGCTCATGCACCAGCGACTGGTGCAGGGCGCCAAGCAAGGTCGCGTTGTAACGGGCAAGCGCGACCAGGACTTCGGCTTTGACCGGATTGCGCTTGTGGGCCATCGAAGACGAGCCGCCGGCGCCGGCCAGTTCGACCTCGCCGATCTCGTTTTGCGCCATCAGGCAGATATCGGCGCCGGCCTTGCCGAGCGCGCCGGTCAATTGCGACAGCCAGCCGCCGACGATGACGACGCGGCCGCGGTCGGTTTGCCAGTTGTCGGCCGGCGAGGAGAGGCCGAGGCGCTTGGCCAGTTCGCCGGCGACCGTCAGCCCCTTGCGACCGTAGCCGTCGAGATTCCCGGCCGGCCCGCCGAGCTGAACGGCGAACCATTTGAGCTTCTCGCGCTCCGGTATTTTCGCCAGTTCCTCGAGCGGCTTTCGCCAGCGCACCAGGCGCTCGCGCGCCGCCGCCGGCTTGGCGATCTGCATGCGCGTGCGCGCCTGGATGGCATTGCCGCCGAACTGCTTTTCGAGCGCCTTGATGCAGCCGACGATCGACGACAAGCGCTTCGCCAGCAGTTCGCAGATCGCTTTCAGCCGCAACACCATCGACGTGTCGATGACGTCCTGGCTGGTGGCGCCGAGGTGCAGATCCTCGGTGCGGCCGCTGATCACGCCGGCGCGCAGCTGGCGCACCAGTTCCGGCACGATCACGCCGTCGCGGGCCATGCCTTGCGCCAGTTTCTTGCGGTCGGGGCGGAAATTCTTGGAAGCGGTGGCAATCGCCAGCACGCCGATCTTGTCGATAAAGCCGCAGGCGGCGCAGGCCTCGGCCAGCGCCACCTCGAACTTGACCATCGCTTCTATATCGGCCTGTGTCGAAAGCAATTTGGCGACTTCATCGTCGCCAGCAAGCGTCGTGAGCAGGTCGCTTCGTTCCAGGGTATAGGACATCGCGCCAGTTAATCGCGTTCCAGCGCCACGGCAATTCCCTGGCCGACGCCGATGCACATGGTCGCCAGCGCGCGTTTGCCGCCGGTCATCGCAAGCTGCAGCGCCGCCGTGCCGGCGATGCGCGCTCCGCTCATGCCGAGCGGATGGCCGAGCGCGATCGCCCCGCCGTTCGGGTTGACGCGCTTGTCGGCGTCCTCGATGCCGAGCAGGCGAAGCGTCGCCAGCCCCTGCGAGGCGAAAGCCTCGTTCAGCTCGATGACATCGAAATCTTCGGGTTTGAGGCCGAGCCTCGCCATCAGCTTCTTGCTCGCCGGCGCCGGGCCGATGCCCATGATGCGCGGCGCGACGCCGGCCGAAGCACCGCCGAGAACGCGCGCGATCGGCGTCAGTCCATGCCGCTTTGCCGCTGCCTCGCTGGCGACGATCAGCGCCGCTGCGCCGTCGTTGACGCCGGACGCGTTTCCGGCGGTGACACTGCCGCCCTTGCGGAACGGCGTCGGCAATTTGGCGAGCGCCTCAATTGTAGTCGCGCGCGGGTGTTCGTCGCGCTCGACGACCACGGGCTCGCCCTTGCGCTGCGGGATGGTCACGGCAACGATTTCCTTGCCGAGCCGGCCACTTGCCTGCGCAGCCGCGGCCTTGGCCTGCGAGCGCAGCGCAAATGCATCCTGATCGGCTCGCGTGACCTGGAATTCCTCGGCGACATTCTCTCCGGTCTCCGGCATCGAATCGACGCCGTATTGCTGCTTCAGCACCGGGTTGACGAAGCGCCAGCCGATTGTCGTGTCGTAGATTTCGGCGTTGCGCGAATACGCCGTCTCGGCTTTCGGCAATACGAACGGCGCCCGTGACATCAATTCGACCCCGCCGGCAATCGCCAGTTCCATTTCTCCGGCACGGATGGCGCGCGCAGCGTCGATCAGCGCATTCATGCCCGAGCCGCACAAACGGTTGACAGTGACGCCAGGAACGGATTCAGGAAGGCCTGCAAGCAGCAGGCTCATGCGCGCGACATTGCGGTTGTCCTCGCCGGCCTGGTTGGCGCAGCCGTAAAAGACTTCTTCGATCTGCGCCGGGTCGAGCTTCGGATTGCGCTGCAACAGCGCCCGCATGGGAACCGCGCCGAGATCGTCAGCGCGCACGGAGGCAAGCACACCGCCGAAGCGACCGATCGGCGTACGCACATAATCGCAAATGAAAGCCTCAGCCATCGCGGCTCCCCCGTCGCGCGCCTGCCGCATTGCCGGAATGGGCGGCGTCGGTGCGCGCCTTCAAGTCGCGCAGCGTCGCCAGTTCGAGCTTCGTCGGCGGCGGCGTTTCCGTGACCGTATCGGCGTAACGCACCTTCCAGCCGCAAGTATCCTCCACCTGCTGGCGGGTCGCGCCGGGATGCAGCGAGCGCACCGTGAATTCCTTGGTCTCGGGATCGGGCCGCCAGATTGCCAGGTCGGTGATCAGCAGAGTCGGGCCCTTCGTTTCGACACCCCAACGGTCGCGACGGTCATTGCCGCCGGTTCCGTGGCCGAGCGAGGTGAAGAAATCGATCTTCTCGACGAAACCGCGCTTCGACTGCACCATCGTCAGATAGATCTGCTGGCACGAAATCGCGATCTCAGGCGCGCCGCCGCCGCCGGGCAGGCGGACTTTCGGCTTGGCATAGTCGCCGATGACCGTGGTGTTGATGTTGCCGAACTTGTCGAGTTGGGCGGCGCCGAGAAAACCGATGGTGATGCGCCCACCCTGCAGCCAGTAGCGGAACATCTCCGGCACCGACACGGTGGTAACCGCCGTCTCGCACAATTCGCCGTCGCCGATCGACAGCGGCAGCACGTCGGGCGCGGTGCCGATCGTCCCCGATTCGTAGATCAACGTGATGTCGGGAGCATGGGTCAGGCGGGCGACATTGCAGGCCGCCGACGGAGCGCCGATGCCGACGAAGCAGACATCGGAATTGGAAAGCGCCCGCGCCGCTGCGATCGTCATCATCTCATTGGCGTTGAAATCCATCGTCGCCACCTCTCAGACTTTGGCGATACGGGCGGCAAATACTTCCGGGCCGGCTTCCAGCACATTGGCTTTCATCCATGCCGCGAATGCCTCGCGGTCGGCGGAAATCTTGTCCCATTCGAGATAGCTGGCGTTGTCGCGCTTGTAATAGCCGTGCGTATAGGAGGGATGCGCGCCGCCGGGCACGACGCTGATCGCCGCCAGCGTCCAGTGCGGCAGCACGCACAGGTTCGGGTGCATCCCCTTGAAGTCGTCGACGACTTCCTCGACGGTTGCAATTGCCGTCCTTGCGGCCAGTACCGCCTCCTTTTGCACGCCGATAATGCCTTCGACCAGCACGTCGCCGCGCTTGTTTGCCTTCTGCGCGTGAATGATCGTCACGTCGGGCCTGACCGAGGGCACCGCTGCGAGCTTCTCTCCGCTGAACGGGCAGTCGATGAATTTGATGTTGGCATTGACCTTGGCGAGATCGGCGCCGCGATAGCCGCGAAAGATCGCGCAATGCAACCCGGCGGCACCCGCCTCGTAGGCATTGGCCATCGCCGCGTGGCTGTGCTCCTCGTATTCGATCGGCGCTGGCCAGGCGTTTTCGACCGCATCGCGCATGCGCCGCAAGAGACCGACACCGGGATTTCCGGCATAGGAAAACACGACCTTTTTCGCCATGCCCATGCCGATCATCTGGTCATAGAGGATGTCAGGCGTCATGCGGATCAACGTCAGGTTCTTGAAGCCCTGACGGATGATTTCATGGCCGGCGGCAAACGGGATCAGATGCGTGAACCCTTCCATCGCCAGCGTCTGACCGTCGCGCACATGCGTCGCGATCGCCTCGCGCAACGGCAGAAATTGCGTCATGCGGATTTGTCCTAGATGTCGAAGAATACGGTTTCGCCGTCGCCTTGCAGGCGGATATCGAACCGGTATTTGCCTTTGCCCTCGGCCTTGGCGATCAGCGTTGGAACCCGGACCCGGTGCTCGATCCGGGTCAGGATCGGATCGGCTTTGTTGGCCTTTTCCTCGTCGGGAAAATACATGCGCGTATGTAGGCCGATATTGATGCCCCGCGCCACGATCCAGAAAGTGATGTGGGGCGCCTGCGGGCGGCCGTCGAAAAACGGTACGGCTCCCGGCTTGATCGTCTCGAAGAAGAATTCGCCCGTCGCCATGTCGGTCGCCTTGCGTCCCCAGCCGACGAAATTCGGATCGGCCTTGCCGCGGACTTCGTTGATCGATGGATATAGACCGGATGCATCGGCCTGCCAGATTTCGACCAGGGCATCCTTCAGCACCGTGCCGGTGCCGTCGATCACCGAACCGGCGACCGTGATCCGCTCGCCTTTGGTCTTATCGTTGACCATGGCGATGCCAAGATCGGCGGGATAGACGCCGCCGATGCCGGAAAAATTCGGCGTCAGGCCGATATGGACGTAGGGCCCGGCCGTCTGCGAGGCCGATTCCTTCAGAAATCCCAGCGACTGGACAAGCGACTGGACCATGTCAGTTGCCCTCCATGCGATTCTCGAACGGGGTCGAGCGCCGGCCGCGCAGCACGATGTCGAACTTGTAGGCGCGGGAATCCATGGGGATCGTGTTGGCCATATCGAGCGCGGCAACGAGGAGGCCGACTGCTGCCTTGTCGGGAATGGTCCGGACGATCGGGCAGATCGGGATCAGCGGATCGCCTTCGAAATACATTTGCGTGATCAGGCGCTGGGCGAAGGCATGGCCGAAGATCGAAAAATGGATGTGCGCCGGCCGCCAGTCGTTCGGTCCGTTCGGCCACGGATAGGGGCCGGGCTTGACGGTGCGCAGGAAATAGCGGCCGTCCTCGTCGGTGATGGTGCGGCCGCAGCCGCCGAAATTCGGATCGAGCGGCGCCTGGTAGGTTTCCTTCTTGTGGCGATAGCGGCCGCCGGCATTGGCCTGCCAGAACTCCACCAGCGTGCCCGACGACCGGCCGCGCCTGTTCGTCGAGCACTCGGCCGTGGACGATGATGCGCTCGCCGATCGGCGACTCGCCCGACTTGGCAAAATTGACGAGCAGGTCGTTGTCATGCTCGCCGATCATGGCATGGCCGAACACCGGCCCGGTCATTTCGCTCAGCGTATTGTCGAGCGAGATCAGCGCCCGCTGCGGCGAGCGCGCCACCGAGGTCTTGTAGATCGGCGTATAGGCCGGCGGATGCCATTGCCGGTCGCGCGCCGCATATCCGCTGATCATCGGAGGCCGATTGGAGGTCATGATCGTCACTCGCCGGGTTTTGCTTTTGCCTTGCGGTCCATTTGCCCATACACCTTCTTGGCGATCTTGAAAGCCTGATTAGCCGTCGGCACACCGGCATAGATGGCGACATGCAGCAAGGTTTCGCGCACGTCGTCGCGGCTTGCCCCGGTGTTGGCAGTGGCGCGCAGATGCATCTCGAATTCCTCCCAGTGGCCGCCTGCCGCTAGCAGCGCCAGGGTGACGCACGAACGCTGGCCCAGCGTCCAATTCGGCCGGCCCCATACCTGCGCCCAGGCGGCATCGACGATCAAGTCCTGGAACGGCGCGTCAAAATCGTCCTTGGCGCTTTCGGCCTGTTCGACATGCGCGTCGCCGAGCACCTTGCGGCGGACCGCCATGCCCCGTTCGCGGTTTCCGATTCCGTTTTGCAGCACCCATCAACCGATCTCCAGTTGCGCCACGAAACTCGGCGATCAGTTCGCGCCGTCGCCTTCGGTTGTTCGATGCAGGGCAGGTGGCCCGGCGCCCTTCACGATTTCAAATCTGGCGCCCGGAATTCGCTGCGCCATCGCCTTGACCAGATCGGGCGGCGTCGAGCCGTCCTGGTCGCCGACGATGCACAGCGTCGGCACGCGGATATTTGGCGCGTCGGCGGTGAGGTCGGCCTCGCGCAGGGCAGCACAAGTGGCGCTGTAGCCTTCGGCCGGCGAGCGCACCAGCATGTTGGAGTAGCCGGCAAAGTCGGGGTTCTCGGGGCGGCGGTAGCCCGGCGAGAACCAGCGTTCCAGGATCGGCCCGGCGATCGAGGCGATACCACTCTCGGCAATTGCCTTGAGCCGCGCGTTCCAAAAATCGTCGTCGCCGATCTTGGTAGCCGTATCGCACAGGACCAGTCCGGCGACGAGTTGCGGGCGCAGCTTGCAGGTCGCCTGCGCGATCATGCCGCCGACCGAAAGGCCGCAGATCACCGCTCTGGCGATGCCGAGATGCGCCGCCAGTCCGATCAGGTCGCCGGCGTGATCGTCGATCGAACACGGCGTCGGGCCGATATCCGAGAGCCCGTGTCCGCGCTTGTCATAACAAAGGCTGCTGATGTCATCGCCCAGCTCGGCGAGCACCGCGTCCCAGATGCGGAAATCGGTGCCGAGCGAATTTGAGAAGATGACCGTTGGCGCGCCCGCGCGGCCTGGCCGCAGTCGGTAGTGAATCGCAACGCCGCCAATCCGGGCGAAATGCCATAATCTCCCTCCGCACGATATACATGTCATAAAGAATTCATTATGAAAAATGATATTTTTGGCGTTAATTCATAACAGAAACGCCATGGATCAAATTCGCCGCCTTAAAATCCGCCATCTCGAAACCTTTGTCGAGGTGGCGCAGACACAAAAGCGTAAGCCGGGCGGCGCAGTCGCTGCACGTCACCCAGCCGGCGGTGACACGCACCTTGCGCGAGCTCGAGGAAATCTGCGGCGCCAAGCTGTTTGCCCGCGACGGGCGCGGCATTCGGCTGACCAGCCGCGCCGAATTGTTCCTGCGCCATGCCGGCGCCAGTCTCGCTTCGGCGCGATCCGGGCTATTCGCGTTGCGTGAGCTCAACGCCGCCGCCAGCCCGCCGGTCCGCATCGGCGCGTTGCCGACCGTGTCGGCGACGATCATTCCGCGCGCCGTGGCGCTGTTCCTCGACGGCGGCGCTGCCAGCCGCCTACGGATCACCACCGGCGAAAATCGGGTGCTGCTCGACGATCTGCGCGCCGGCGAACTCGACCTCGTGGTCGGCCGCTTACCGGCGCCGCAAAACATGACCGGCCTATCCTTCGAACCACTCTATCGCGACAAGGTCGTGTTTGCGGTCAACGCCTCGCATCCGCTCGCTGCCCGCGGCGCGATTGCGGCGAGCGAACTGTCGCAATGGACTTTGCTGGTGCCGCAGCCGGGATCGATTATCCGGCCGCTGGTCGAACACCTCTTTCTTGAGCAGGGCATCGCCGATCCGCCATCGGTGGTCGAAACGGTGTCCGATTCGTTCGGCCGCGCCTTCCTGCGCCAGCAACCGGCGATCTGGATCATTTCCAGTGGCGTCGTCGCCGACGAGATGGCCACCGGCGAATTCGTCGCCCTGCCGATCAACACCGACACGACGCTCGGCGCCGTCGGCGTCAACACGCGCAGCGGCATCGCGCTGGCGCCAGCGGCGACGGTGTTCGTCGATATCCTGCGCCGCGTGGCCGCCGGCAGCGGCGCAATTGCCGCTTGAGCACTCGATTTGCCCCGCTTATGTTCCCGGCCGACCGATCTCCCGAACATACGGATACGACATGCGTTTCGAAGGCACGGCGGCCTATGTCGCCGACAAGGATCTGATGGTCGCGGTCAACGCCGCGATCGCGCTCGAACGGCCGCTGCTGGTCAAGGGCGAGCCCGGCACCGGCAAGACCGAGCTGGCGCGCCAGGTCGCCGCCGCGCTCGGGCTTCCGTTGTCCGAATGGCACGTCAAATCGACGACCAAGGCCCAGCAGGGGCTCTACGAATATGACGCAGTCAGCCGCCTGCGCGATTCGCAACTGGGCGACGGCAGGGTTCACGACATCGCCAACTACATCCGCCGCGGCAAGTTGTGGGAGGCGTTCGCCGCCGACAGCAAGGTCGTGCTGCTGATCGACGAGATCGACAAGGCCGATATCGAGTTCCCCAACGATCTGCTTCAGGAACTCGACCGCATGGAGTTCAACGTCTATGAAACCGGCGAGACCGTGCAGGCACGCCACCGGCCGATCGTCATCATCACTTCCAACAACGAAAAGGAGCTGCCCGACGCGTTCCTGCGCCGCTGCTTCTTTCACTATATTCGCTTCCCCGACATGGCGACGCTGACCCGCATCGTCGACGTCCACTATCCCGGCATCCGCAAGCAGCTGGTTTCCGCCGCGCTGACGCAGTTCTACGAATTGCGCGAGACGCCGGGGCTGAAGAAAAAACCGTCGACGTCGGAAGCCTTGGACTGGATCCGCCTGCTGGTCGCCGACCAGATCGAGCCGGAAGACTTGCGCGGCGACGCCAGGAACATGCTGCCGCGCCTCGCCGGCGCGCTTTTGAAGAACGAGCAGGACGTCCACCTGTTCGAGCGCCTGGCGTTTTTGGCGAGGCAGCGCAACGGGTAGAGCAATCCATGAAAAGTGGCTGCCACTTTTCCGTACGGAATTGCGAAGAAACAAGTCAGTCGGCCGGCTTGTCCGGTTTGGCGCCAGCGCCGGCGCCGGGATCGAGGAACAGGCCCCTGACCGCGATGGCGCCCATTGTCAGGAAAAGAAATCCCCAGAACGACGAGCCGAAGACGAATTCAAACAGGCTCCAGCCGGCGCAGACGCCTACAATCAGCACGCGCACCCAAAGTGGGCGGAACATCGGGTGGCTGAAGTCGAAGAATTTCATCGCAGTGCCTGTTGCGGATTGGCTCCGTTATTGCCGATGCGCAGAGCCTAGGCAGCGGTCCGCCTTCGCCCTTCGGGCTACGGCGCGACAGCCTTCGCTTGGCTGCTCCTTCGCCTCAGCTCGCCCATGGCTCGCCGAGCCGAAACTCGCAGAGCGAAGGCTGGTCGGAGTGGCAGGATTTGAACCTGCGGCCCCCTGCTCCCGAAGCAGGTGCGCTACCAGGCTGCGCTACACTCCGCCTGTCTGGAAAGGCCGTCTGAAAAGCCTGTCTTGAACCGGCGCGTTATATCGATGGCATCCGGGAGCGGCAAGCGCTTTTGCGCCGCACACACCCGCGTGCCTTTGCTGATACCACCGCGCAGAAGCCGCCGTATGACACCAGCCGGTTCCCGACAACCGTTCCCGCTGGGAGTGGATCGGCGACACTGGCGCGCGGCGCCCGTTCTTGCCGCGGCACCGGCGAATGGATATAGAGGCCGCGCCCGTAGCCGATTTGACTTTCGCCAATTCCGCGAACTGCGTCAGGTTTTTGCTGAAGCCAATTCGCGCCGATAGGCGGGGCGATTTTCTCAAATCGCACTACGGCATTGGGGCGTCGCCAAGTGGTAAGGCAGCGGTTTTTGGTACCGCCATTCGGAGGTTCGAATCCTCCCGCCCCAGCCAAGCAACTAACTTATTGATATTGAATATTTTTCAACCGAGGTCACTAGCCGATTTGGGCCCGCAATTCCGGGCTTTTCCGGCATGCGCATGCCCGCCCATTTTCCGCGGAGAACTCGTACGAGCGACAGAGGCGGCACAACGGCCGGAGTTATCTCTCGGGCGGAGTTCAGTGGTTGAATAGTCCCTGGGATGATTGGGGCCCAAGGAGCGGGGCAAATCCCGGCGCGCGCGTTGGCTCAAGCGCCCGGGAATTCGTTCAATGGTGCCGAAGGAGGGGGGGCAAATCTCGGCGCCGCGAGCCAGCTCAAGCGCCAGGGAATTCGTCCAGCGGGAAGCCGAGCAGCTTGCGCTGATCGACCCAATCGATCGGCAGGTGTGTGGACAGACGGATCAGCCTTTTGGCGGTCAGTCGTGCTGGTTGGTGCCCGTTGACGATGGCGGCCGTTATGTCCGGAGCGAGCCATGGGAGTCGCAGGATCGAGTAGATATAGGCGGCGGTCACCTTCTCGTCGCGCGCAACATCGTGGACGGAAAGACCAGGGTTATGTGTCAGGCGGGTCTGGATGTCATGCGAGCGGGCAAGGACACGGAGCAAGGCAGGATCGGGTGGGCACTCGTCGCTGCCATTGTGAACGACCATCCGCATCTCGCGCCCGGCCCGCTGAAGGCGGGCGGCAATCTTCAGCGTCACGATGCCTTCGGGATCGCTGTTTCCCGTCACTGATCGATCCGATGGCCGAGCGCTGTGCCCCTGAAGCATACCGGTCACCCGCTGGCGGCAGACCTCGATCTTGATCAACTCCGCGCCGATCTCGACGCGCCCGACCAAAGTCGTCACCAAGAAGCGCATCTTGTCCGGAGTCCGGTCCGTCAGCTCTTGCGCAATCCGGCGCGCGTTTTCCATGAGGTGCTTCACACCGATGCCGTTCAACATGTGCTCGTCAATGCCATCCAGGAGTTCGCCTTGATCGCAGAGCAGGGTGCGCAGTCGCCGATGACCAGTCCTTCGAGATTGGCCGCCGGGACACGCCATCCGGCAGCATTCGCCTTGCGCGAGCCGGTAATGAGTGAGGCCGACACATAGTAGCGATACCGGGTTCCCTTCTTGACGGCGTGTGTCGGGGTCAGGCGTTCACCGGTTTCGTCAAACACCAGCCCTGCTAGTAGGCTTGGCTCTCTGGCGCCGGAGCCGGTCATGCGCTGCACACGGTTGCCGGCAAGCGTCGCCTGGACCTGATCCCAGAGCACCTGATCAATGATTGCAGCGTGTTCGCCGGCATAGGCATTGCCCTTGTGGGTGATCTCGCCGCGATAGATCCGGTTCTGCAGCATCAAGTAGAGCGCGCCGCGCGACAGCTTCTGGTCGCCATATGTGGTGGCATCTCCGCGAACCCGCAATTTGCTCCTGATCCCGGCGATTTGCAGGTCATCCTGGAGCTCACGCACCGATCTCAGTTCGCAGATAGCGCCGGAAAATATGGCGAACGGTATCGGCTTCGGCTTCGTTGATGACCAGTTTGCGGTCCTTGACGTCATAGCCGAGCGGCGGCATGCCGCCCATCCACATGCCCTTCTTCTTGGATGCGGCGATCTTGTCGCGAACCCGCTCGCCGATGACTTCGCGTTCGAACTGGGCAAAGGACAGGAGCACGTTCAGTGTCAGCCGGCCCATGCTGGTCGTCGTATTGAACTGCTGGGTGATCGACACGAACGAGACGCCGCGGCGATCGAAGACATCGACGAGCTTGGCGAAGTCGGACAAGGCCCGCGTCAGTCGGTCGACCTTGTAGACCACCACGACATCGACGCTCCGGCCTCGATGTCGGCGATCAGTCGCTTCAGCGCGGGTCGTTCCATGGTGCCGCCGGAATAGCCGCCGTCGTCATACGGCGCCGGCAACTCGGTCCAGCCTTCATGCTTCTGGGACAGGATGAAGGAGGCGCAGGCTTCCCGCTGGGCGTCGAGGGAATTGAAGGCTTGCTCCAGACCTTCGTCCGTCGATTTGCGGGTATAGATCGCGCAGCGGACCTTCCTGCCGGCCCGTCTCGGCAACTTGGTACGGTTCAGCCATCGCCGTTCGGGCTGCTGTAGCGCGACTCACTGTCGACAGTCCGAAGAAGCGTGGTCCAGACCAGTGCGCTCCGGTAATCTTCCTGGCGACCTTGGTCAGGGAGGGATAGCTCGCTCCGGCATACTCGAACCCGTCTTCCGTCACCGTCACGGTATGCGTATGCCCATGCCATTCACGGACGAGGCGCGCGCCGGGCTTCAGGCTCAGGCTCGGCGCCGGCCCGACTCGTCCCGTCGCCCGCAAGCTCTTTCGCGACAGTCTGCAGCTTGCGGCGCGTCGATTTGGTAGCCCGCCGTATTGGAGTTCCTGAAGCCGGTAGCCGAGTGCCAGGACCAGCAGATAGCGACTGATCTTCGGTGGCGCGCTGGGATAATTGCCGGTGCCATTTGCGGCGAAGCTCCACGAGCCTAAGGGAACCGATGCGATCGAGCTCACGCCCGATCGCTGTATTGTCCGCATTGGCCATGACTAGCGCGCCGGTCGCGTGGCAACTTCGCTGTCGATTTGGACGGCTGTCATCGGCCAGGCGATAGACGCGCACGCCATCGACTTTGGCAGAAGTCAGCGGCAGGCCGAGCTTCTTGCGGACCACGGCGGCAAGGAAGCCGCGCACCGAGTGCTGCTGCCAGCCCGTCGTCTTCATGATGGCCGGGACCGTCGTCCCATCGGCTTGACGGAGCAAGTTGAGGACAGTCTCCTGCTTAGTGGCGCCGCGCGTCAATACCGCTCGAGGCGCACCTCGCCCGGCAGGCTTCTTGCTGCCGGCCTTGGCGCGCGCCGGTTTTGTTTTGGCCTTGATCTTATCGGTCGACATCTTGCGATCCTTTCGGTTGCGACGGCACCAGTCGCCGTCACCGCCGCAACCCCGCGGTGGCATCGGCGCCGGCGGGGCAGGATCGATCGGGCTTCAACGCGCCCGATCAGCGTGGCAACACTGACGCTTGCTTCACGCCCGAAGTCCAGTCGTTTGTGCACATGAATTTGGGCGGCCGAACGAGCGCCAACGTCTCGGGATTCACAGGCTCAAATCGTAATGTTTCGAACAGCAAGTCGCCTGTCTTAAAGAACTCTCGGGTTTGTCTGAGAACGGCCCAAGGTTCGAAAGCATGCGGGAGGCGCAGCCTGCATAAAGCTATTCGCGCCAGATTCTCTCTCCGTGGACGGTTTGCCGGCGCCAATTCTCTTAATTGAAATCATGGTCGCGATGCTTCGCACCGCTGTGCTCGGTCCGCTTTGCGCCATGAGCTGTCGTCGCCAAACCGATCGCTGTGGCAGCAGGATCGCCGTGTCGAGTGGCATTACATTACTCCGGGCAAGCATCCGCGCGCGCATCGCAGTCTCAGTGTGTCGAGAGACAAACAAATTTCCGGACCAGCCGCGGCGCCCACGGTTCCATTCCCTCCGTCTGCCACAACGCGTTCAGCCCCTTTGTTCACAGCGCGTGCGGCCAATGGGCCTAACTCCCCGCCACGGGCGGGCCACCATGACGTTCTCCGGAACGCCAAATTCGCGCGAGATGCGAGTGATGAGCGCCCGAGCCTGCTCCAGGTGAACAGAGACACAATTAAGGATGTAGACCGAACGTTAACTAAGGGGAAACAGGAAGAAGTTAAGTTTATTACCGTCGACATTCTTGGCGCAGCCAGCCATTGGCATGATCCCAGGCAGGAAATTTGAGGTATCTCTGTGGTTATCCGATCGGGCGCGAAGGGCGAAGCCGGCGTTGCCCAAGTCGATAAACCGGGGTCGACCGTTCAGTCGGACGATCGCCTTCAAGCGAAAGCGCTCGTCCCTTTAGGACCAGGCAGCGATCGTAACGTCGAGCGTCTTCTCCTCCGCGCGATGATTACGTGCGTGCCGGACTATCTGTTCGTGAAAGACACGCAAAGCCGCTTTATTGTTGCCAACCGCGCCGTCGCCGAGGACCTCGGCCTCACCGCCGAAGACCTGATCGGCAAGACCGACTTCGAGCTTCATTCAACCGAGATCGCGAGCAAATTCTTCGCCGACGAGCAACAAGTGATCTGTTCCGGAAAGCCGCAGATCGACATCGAGGAATTTGTGGTTACGAGCTCGGGCCAACAAAAATGGCTCTCCACAAGCAAATTGCCGCTGCGCAACTCTGAAGACAAGGTCATAGGTGTCGTCGGCGTCTGCCGCGACGTTACCGACCGCAAGCGTGTGGAGGATGCCCTTGCCGAAATCGAGAGCCGCTGGAACTTCGCGCTGGAAGGTGCTGGACAGGGCGTGTGGGACCACGACCTCCGCCGCAAGAAGGCCTTCTTCTCACCGATGTGGCGCAAGATGCGCGGCATTGGCCTTGACGAAGAAATCGATCCGTCGCGTGACGCTTGGCTGGAGCGCGTGCATCCAGACGATCGTGAGCGCATCGCCCACGAAGCCGATCGCCAAAACGCAGGCGAACTAAAACAAAATTCGTTCGACTATCGAGAGCGGCACCGCGACGGCCACTGGATGTGGATACTAAGTCGTGGTCGGCCGGTTGAGTGGATGCCCGACGGCAGCGTCGCGCGCATTATCGGGACTGATACCGACATTACATCTCTGAAGGAATCAGAGGCACAGGCAGCGGCGGAAAAGGCCGAGACATATCGTCACCATCTGGCGGCGCTGGAAAAGGCGCACGAGGCTACAGAGGCCGCGCACAAGCTTGCCGAGTCGATGGCAAGGCACGATCCCCTCACGGGGTTGCCGAATAGACGGGTATTTGCCGAAACCCTGGATAGAACGGTGGCTCACGCAGCGCGTGGTTCGGTTGGCCATGCGGTTCTGATCGTCGACCTCGATCAATTCAAACCGGTAAACGATATTCATGGTCACGCAGCGGGGGACGACGTCTTGCGGGAAATCGCGACCCGCCTGGGCAGACTGGCGAGGAAAGGTGAAATCGTCGCGAGGCTCGGCGGCGACGAGTTCGGTTTTATCCTCGACTGCGTCACGCCGGAGGATCCGACTACCGCTGCCTCCGCCTTGGCCGACCGCATTGTTGCCAGTGTTGAGATACCGATCGGGGTGGGTGCCCAGTCCGTCGAAGTCGGCGCGAGCATCGGGATCGCCATTTGTCCAACCGACGGAACAGACCCGGAAACGCTGCTCCGCGCTGCGGACATGGCCATGTATCGGGCCAAGGAAGAGGGCCGGGGGTCATACCGCTTTTTCGACCAGAGCATGGAGAAGGCTCTGCGAGCCCGAGTTGCCCTGGAGGAAGATGTCCGCGGCGCCGTGGCGGCGCACGATATTCAACCGCGCTACCAGCCTCTGATGCAGCTAGCGGAAAACCGGTTGGTCGGCTTCGAAATTCTTGCGCGGTGGCATCACGGGGTCAGGGGAGAGGTTGGGCCTGAGGTCTTCATCCCGATAGTCGAGAAGCTCGGGCTCATTGGCGAACTCACCTATTTTCTCCTCCGCCGCGCCTGCCAGGATGCACGCGATTGGTCACCGGAGATCACCATCGCGATCAATGTATCGCCGCTGCACTTTGCTGATCCCCTGCTGCCGGTCAAAATACTTGCCATCCTTTCTGAAACGGATTTCCCGCCGAAGCGCCTGGAAGTGGAAGTCACAGAGAATGCGCTCGTCACCGATATCGATGCAGCCCGCTCCGCCTTGGCCGCGCTCCAGGCCATCGGCATCAAGATTTCCTTGGACGACTTCGGCACGGGCTATTCCAACCTGTATAATCTTCGAGAACTTCATTTCGACAAGATCAAGATAGACCGTTCGTTTGTCCAATCGATGAACAGCGACGGCGGCAGCGCCAAGATCGTGCGCTCAGTCATCGACCTCGCGAAAAGCCTGGGCTTGCCCACCATCGCCGAAGGCATCGAGCATCGCGAAGCGATGCAGGAAATCATGCGCAGCGGTGGCGAGTATGGACAGGGCTTCTATTTCGGCAAGGCAATGCCGGCCGCGGAGGCAACTCAACTCGTGCGGGGACATCGCGATTGGCCCGAGAACACTGAAAAAGAAGGCCTAGCGGGCCGCTGAAAGATGTTCAGCATGGTCGCGCGCAAGAACTGCGTTTTCGCCGACGATCATCTGCGACTTGCCGCGAGGCGCGATCAGTCTTCTCGGCTAGCGCGCGGCGGCAATCACGGTGCAGCCGCGGTCGCCTTATGGGCCAATTCATCCATGTCGGCGGCTCCGGCGAGCGCATTTACACTCTGCAAACTGCATAATTGTGCGGTGCTATTACCGTGCTACGCTAACTATCCAAACACCGTTACGCTCGCACCGAGAGCGGTTCAATTGCGCAACGAGGCGATGATTGTGCTCCACACAAAAAGCGGATTTTCGCTTGCAGCGTCGGGACTGACCGCTCCAAAGCGTCCGCTCTTGCAGCTGATTGGTCACGTGCTTGAGCGTCGGCTTTGAGGGCGCATTTCCGGCTGGCAGCTTGGGGGCCGACGAACGAACCCGCTGCGCGGGAGGGCGCCTGCGGTGAGGTAGAGCGTCACGAACCGGCCGTCGCGACTGCATTGAGCGTGGTTCGGCTGAGGCAGAGCATGACGGGCTTCTTCAACAAGGAGCCTGACCATGCCCCATCCCGTTCCCGATGCACCGATCAGCCCGCTGCGCCAGCGGCTGATCGACGACATGAACATGCGCCGATTCTCAGCGCGGAGACGCAGCGCAACTACCTCCGCGATGTCGGACGGTTGGCAAGCTTCCTCGGGCGATCGCCGGATACGGCGACCGCCGACGACCTGCGCCGGTTCCAGATCGAGCAGCAGGAGGACGGCGTTCCCGTGCCGACCATGAACAGCATCGTGTCGGCGCTGCGCTTCTTCTTCACCCAAACGCTCGACCGCCCGGATCTGGCGCGCAAGCTGGTCCGGCTGGCGCATCCGCGCAAGCTGCCGGTGGTGCTCAGCCGCGACGAGGTCGCCCGGCTGCTCAACGCCACCACCTGCCTCAAGCACCAGGCCGCGCTGTCGGTCGCCTATGGCGCGGGCCTGCGCGTCGCCGAGGTGTCGACGCTGAAGGTCGCCGACATCGACAGCGAGCGCATGCTGCTCCGGGTCGAGCGCGGCAAGGGCGGGCGGTATCGCAACGCCATGCTGTCCGAAGACCTGCTCACCCTGCTGCGCCAGTGGTGGAAGGTCGGGCGGCAGCAGGGCGTGATGCACCGCGACGGCTGGCTGTTCCCCGGACAGCACGCGATGAAGCCGATCAGCACGCGGCAGCTCCATCGCATCGTCGTCGAGGCGGCACAGGCCGCCGACATCGCCAAGCGGGTCGGGCCGCACACGCTGCGCCACAGCTTCGCCACCCACCTGCTGGAGGACGGCACCGACATCCGGATCATCCAGGTCCTGCTCGGGCACGCCAAGCTGAACAACACCGCCCTCTACGCCAAGGTCGCGACCCGGACGGTGCGCGCCGTGACGAGCCCGCTCGACAAGCTCGGCGCTGTTCAAGCCGGGAGAGAGCTCGCCCGACGGCTGAGCCGTGCGCGCCTCGATCGAGGTCGCCGACATCTTCCGTGCTGCCGGGCCCGCCTACCGGGCCGCCCATGCAGGGCATCTGAGCCTGGCCCAGCTCAAGGTCATGTCGGCGATCGAGCACTGCCGCACCGCGGCCCTTGGCGGTCACGTCGAGGCCTGCGAGGACTGCGGCCAATGGCGGATCGCCTACAACTCGCTGCCGCAACCGGCACTGCCCCAAGTGCCAGGGCGCGGCGGCGCGGACATGGCTTGCCGAGCGCGAGGCCGACCTGCTGCCGGTCGGATACTTCCACGTCGTGTTCACGCTGCCCGCCGAGGTCGCCGACATCGCCTTCCAGAACAAGGCGACAGTCTACGACCTGCTGTTCCGGGCGGCATCGGAGACGATGCTGACGATCGCAGCCGATCCGAAGCATCTCGGCGCGCGCATCGGCATCACCGCCGTGCTCCACACATGGGGATCGGCGCTGACCCACCATCCGCACGTGCACATGATCGTGCCGGGCGGCGGCATCGCGCCGGACGGGAAGCGCTGGGTATCGTCGCGCCCGGCCTTCCTGCTCCCGGTGCGCGTGCTCGGCAAGCTGTTCCGCCGGCTGTTCCTCACCCGGCTGATCGCGCTGCACGACGCCGGCCGGCTCGCCTTCTTCGGCATCGATGGCGCACCTCGCCGAGCGGCGGGCATTCCTGCGCCACCTGTCGCCGGTCCGGAAGAAGCGCTGGGTGGTCTACGCCAAGGCGCCCTTCGCCGGGCCGGAAGCGGTGCTCGCCTATCTGTCCCGCTACACGCACCGGGTCGCGATCTCGAACAGCCGCCTGATCGCGCTTCGACGAGAGCGGCGTCACCTTCCGCTACAAGGACTATCGCCGCGACGGCGCCGACCGGCAGCAGGTCATGACGCTCGCGACCGACGAGTTCATCCGCCGCTTCCTGCTCCATGTCCTGCCGCGCGGCTTCCACCGCATCCGGCACTACGGCCTGCTCGCCGGCTCCGCCCGCAAGGCCAGCCTCGCGCTGCGCCCGCGAACTGCTGGACGTCGCTGCGCCGTCCGATGACGACACACCAGACGAACCGGACGACTTCCGGCCGCCATGCCCCTGCTGCGGCGGACGCATGATCGTCATCGAGGTGTTCGAACGGTGGAGGCAGCCGCGCGGACCGCCGGACACATCGGCGACGAACCGGGAGACCGTCCCATGACCCGGCATGGCATGATCCAGCGTTCAGCCGCAGGCGCCCCGCCTCCGGCAACGGACCCACGCGTGTCCATGGTGATCATCGAAGCCGAAGGAGTCGCGTCCGGCCGTGCGCCGTGCCGACAATGCCGCGCGGCCGGAAGAGCGAAGCGGTCCGTCCGCATCAATCCCGCCGCTTCCCGGCGGCGGTCGCGCCATCCCCGACACCAGCCGAAAATCGAAATCTCCATAGCCCTCGCCTGCGGCCCGCGGGTTCCTTCCTCGGGGACTTTCGTACGCCTGCCGGCGCCCGAAACTCTTCACGCAAGCGGACTGGCAGCTTCTGGTCACCCGAAAAATGATAGCGGACGTCCAGCTTTATCCAGGCTTCGTCCCGATCTGGCTTACCCTAAGACGCCAATCGGACGCAGGCGGAGAGGTCGAATCGCGTTGATGCGCCATGGTTCACGGTGCTGCCGTTCACTAGCGGTTAGAGACCTCTGAAAAGCCTGGATTGAAAGTCGAAAAATCTCGCGCCTGTGGTGCAACACGCAAACGTGTAGGATCGATCAGGTTCAAGTCGATCAGTCGATTCAGCGGGCCGCCGTGCAGGAGGCGTAAGACCTCGCACAAGACAAGCGTTCCAGCTACCGCGCCAACAAATGGCGCTCCCACCGCCTTGCCAGCCAGGAGGGTAACTCCGCACCGATCCAAGGATCCATCGGCCAGCATGCTGCGATAGGCCACGGCTTCCAACGCTTGCGGCGCGACGCTTTCGGCCTCCTTCCACAGTTCGGATGCAGGAAGTTCGCCTGGCAAGGTATGGACCAGCATACTGCGAAAATCCTGATGGCCTCGCCCAAGTCCGGCTTCGACAACGAAGTCAAATCCCACTTGATCAGCGCTCGCCGGCCTTGCGCATTATCCATGCCGCAAAGTGCAATTGCCGGCTCGTCATGACGGCGGCGACACTGCTGGTCGAACAGGCGCTCCGTTATGGTCGTCTCGAAGCCGCGCCGATCCGCCCATGCTGCCATCGCACGGGTCTTCTTCGAGCCGATCATCGTTCTATCGGAGAGCACCGAGGTGCTCTCCGTTGAACCGGTGATCTTGTCGTTGTCTTGCAAGACAAGCTGGACCTTGGCGTCAACCGAGAACGGCAGGAGGCCAAGCGCCCAGAGATAGGCCTGTCCCAGGTGCCCAAGTCCGACCAGCCAGAGCCGCGTTGGCAGGTAGCGCAGCGCCGGAGCCGTGCCATTGGGTTCGAGCCAGTCCTCCGAGCGCTCGAGATTCCACAAGTCGAGTCCGACGCTGCGCCGGCCAGCAGCCGCCATCTCGCCTGAGACGTGCAAGAAGGCTTCGTTCATGGCGAGTGCAGCCGCCAGCATCGCCGACAGCGGCATCGCGGGAATTTCTCCTATTTCGAGACTGGGTTTGTGACCGGGCACGACACCGCCGCGCCAACCATCAAACACCGCCCGCACCACGAAGCGATCGGTGCGCGCACGCGCCGGTCCGCCTATGACGATGTGCGGCATGATCGGCGATGGGGTGGGGCCACACGTTCCACCGAGCGTCGTGATTGCCTCTCCCAACGTCGTTCCAAAAGGCAGCGGCGCGAGCAGCGGTGCGTCGATCGGCCCGTCGACATGCACACCGCCAAGAAAGCGCGGTGGCCGAGCGCAACAGCCATCAGAAGCGCAACCTGATGGTTGCGATCCGTCGCTTGGGCAGGCCCGATCGTCAGTGCAATTCGGTAACCAAGCAACTGCTTTTCAGCTTCTGCGATGCTCGTCGCGGTGCCGTTGTCTAGGGCGCGCTTAGCCAAGCGATGCAATTCGTCTGCGGGTACGATCGTATTCATGACTGGTCCTCAAAATCCAATGATGAAAAATTCATGCCGCTGGCCACGCGGCACCGTGTGCCATTCGCCGCCGCCGAGGTAGCGATAGATGCCAATCTCCTCATGAGGGATAGGCGTGCGCGCGAAGCGGGGAAGAATCAGCGCGAGATGGCCAGCTTGCGACACCATGGGGTACGCGCGGTCGGACCTGCTCTGACCAGAGTCGCCGGGATGCACATGCACGTCACCGACAACCGTCAGCTTGCGCTCACGACAGATGCGCCCAGAGCTTGCCCGAAATACTTGCCATCGAAGCGGACGATGCCGGTGTCGAGACTTTCGGATCGAGATCGTCATACAGAACGAAGTCACGATGCGCGCCGCTCCGGCCGGCTCGACATAGCCGAGGAGGAACGCACCGCTTTCGCGGGTTTCGTCACGGCCGCGCTCTCGCAGCTTGCGGGTTAGCCTGCGCCAAAAAAGCAAAGAGCAGGAGAGTTCACGCCGCGGCGCGAGCCACCGGCTGATAGTCGCCGCAATTGAGAAGTTCATGGACGATCTCCAGATATTGAAGGATGCCGCGATCAGGCCGCCAGATCATCGTCGGCGTTTCCTGGAGCCAGTTGTCGTGACCTTCACGGCTGACGCGGTCACACGGCAGGTAGAGGGCAGTGCCGTCTTTCCAGTCGGGCCGGAACACCGCCTTGACCCGGCCTCCTTTGCTTTGCGGCCACTGACCGATGACCAGCGCCGTATTGCGCTCGGCATCCCATAGACGCGCCGTTGGCGGGGCAGCGGGATAGCCCGAACAGTCGAACCGCAGGGCGAATTCATGCCCATCGGTGGCGGTTACGCCGATAACGGCGATGGGCCAGGCGATGCTGATAAGTCGAAAACGACCTTCCGATTGTGCGAGCCGAAAAGCGGGTTTCCCCAAATCGGCCCGCAGGGCCCGCTCATCGGGCCCTGCTTGTGTCGACGTGGCCATGCTACGTCCCCTAGCCGTTGACCTTCGGGGTTGTCACCAGGTCGAACTCGACGCGGCAGCCCGGATGCTCGACCAGCGTGCCGATATGCGTGCCGGGCTCGGGCTGGTTCGTCGTGCCGGTGACCTGGAGGTGATGGTGGCTGGCCTCTTCGTCGGTCATGCCCAGCTTGCGCACAGCGATCCAGTGCTTGACGCGCGCGATCGTCGCGCCCGGAGCGAAAGTGTCGTGATAGGTCTTGTCCTTGAAGTGGACGACGACCTCGACCTTGCGGCAGCGGTGAACGTGAACCTTCATGCCGGAACGCCCGGCCTTGGACCGGACCTTGGCCTTGACATCCACCGGCTCGTCCTCGTCTTCGACGAAGAGGAAGGCCTTGTCGGAGATGCCGTGCTTATTGGTAATCAGCGTCTGGAGAGAGGCGAACCCCTCGTCGCCGCCGATTTCAAGGTGTTCGAGCGAGCGGATGGTCTCGCCTTGGTAGTAGATGTCGATGTTGTCCATAGTTTCGGATCCCTTTGGAGGCGAGAGGGTCGGCTCCATTGCCGCCATTCGCTCCTGAGGAGGTAATTCCGGCGACTGCGCGAAACAGGAATCAAAATCTTGGGTGAGCTCTAGACTAGGAAAGCTTCAGCGGTCCCTTGGGCGTCGCCGCGCAGATGAAAAAATGAGGACAGCGCGGGCAGCGGAAGGGGTCGGGGTCCGGCGGAAAATGACCGGCACCCATCCCTTTGAGTATCTCCTCGACCTTCGCGTCGGCAGTGTCGGTCTTCTTCGGCTTTGGCACAACCTCGACGCCGGTGTCGCTCGGATGCACGGCCTCGACCTGCGCAGCGGCACCAAAATGCGCATTCGCTGCCTTCCGGTACATCGAGTATTCAAGCTTGGCGAATTCCGACTTACTGCGCTTGCCGGTCCGCACCTTGCGGATAACGACTACGCCATCGTCACGTTCCGCTATCTCATCCGGCCGGACGACGACGGTGCCGTTCCTGTAATTGATTGCGAGGGGAGCAGCCTCGCGAAAGCGTCGGCCTGCACCGGCATCGAGCAAACCGACAACCAGGCTGTCAGCAAGTTTGCGATAATCGTCGGCATAAGGACCGATCAGCCGACCCTTTTTATTCCAGATGGTTTCCATCGCTGCTCTGGCAGTTTCGATCGTGGGCGGAGAGCTCACACGCTGCTCAGCAAGCCAGGTGATGAATTTGTAGACGCATGCGTGGGTACGCTCGAACAGCGTCAACCGCCGCGCTGTGCCCACCTCCAACATGTGGGTGTAGAAGAAACGACGAGGGCATTTCTCGTACGCCGAAATATACTGGTGCGACCGCTCCCAGCCATCGCCGATCGTCAAGTCGACTGCCGGGATGGTGCGCGCCGGCAGCCTTATCGAAGTGGGCGCCGCGATCTCGTCAATGGTGCCCTTCAGGCGTGGCAGATAGTCTGATGGGTTTCGCGCCGAGCCGTTGCGCTGCTTTTCATGAGCGTAAAGATGCAAATGCGTTCGGGAGCGCGACATCGCAACGAAGAAGAGGCATTCCTGCTCTTGCTTATGGGATCGCTCCGCCTCCTCGCGCACGTTTCCGGAAGCACCGGCGATCAATCCCTGAGGTACCGGGCAAGACGCGCGATAGCTCGCCGGTATTTGCGTCTTGACGAACCCCGGGATGTGAACAGCTTCGAACTCAAGTCCCTTGCTAGCGTAAATCGTCATGAGCCTGACGGCATTCATCTGAAGCGCGGCATCAGGCACTTGCCGCAAGTCCCGTTCCTCCGCAAGCAAAACGAGATTCCTTACTCGGTCCAGGGCCGTTTGTATGGGTGAGCCGGTCGCGACAGGACTGTGCTCGCGGAGGAAATTCAAGAACTGCCATACGGCAATCGATCTCATTCGATCGCCGATGCCCGTTCCGAGCGCCATTCTTCGGATGAGATCCGTGCGATCGAGCAGATAGGTCGTGAGGAGGTCCCAAGGGTAGGCATTCGGCTTGACGTTTGCGAGATCGCGGGCCAACCGGCCGATGCCGTCTACGGCCTCGCTCGAGAGACCCGGCATGGTCGCCAGTTCTTCAAGCTTCGTCAGCGCAACGCCCGTCGTGTCACTGAGGTGGTTGATCATCCGCTTCACGTCTTGAAGCGGAATGGCATAGCGCGGCATCGCAGCGATACGGACAAGGCCGGCGCCAAAATGGTCAGCGCCGAGCGAGAGAATACTCAGCAGGTCGCGTATCTCTTCTCGTTCAAAAAGGCTGCCGAGATGCAGGACGGGAATGCCGCGATCTTCCAGCGCCTGCGCGACTTCGTTCAGTCGATCATTCGTTCTGCAAAGAACCGCCTGGTCGCGGAGAGCAATGCCTTCTTTTTCCAGCTCGCGCACGCTGGCGGCGATGCCCGCGGCCTCGTCATCGGGGTCACGCAGTATGCGAAGTTGTGGCGTTGCCGCTCCTTGTCCACGCACGGCTTTGAGCGGCAGATTGGCTAGCTCCGGCGCGATCGGCATATCGATTGAGAATTTGCCGAACGTGTCGAGAATGCGTTGCTTCGAGCGATAGCTGAGCTCTAATTGCCCTAACGTTGAACCTTGGAAATCTGGCGCAAACGCACTCATGTTCGCTGATGAGGCGCCGCGGAACCGATAGATGGACTGTCGCGCATCTCCCACAGCCCAAAGGGTGCGCCCTTCGCCGGCAACAGCCTTGACCAGCCGCACACTCGCGCGGTTTACGTCCTGATATTCGTCAACCAGAATGTGCCGGTGACGCATGCGAACCGCATTGCGGACAGCTTCGTTTTGTTCCATCAGCTTGGTCGGCAACATGATCAGATCGCCGAAATCCACGCTGCCGCGCTCGCGTTTCACCTCTTCGTAAATCTGGTAGATCGAAGCGATCTCCAGACACTTGGCTGCAACCTCCTGCAACTTCTCGTCGGCAGGATAGGCATTGTCGGCCATGGTCTGCGCCAGTACACGGTATTCACTCGCGGCCACGACTTCGTCTTTTGCGCGTGAAATCGACTGGAGAATTTCACGCAGCACCACGACCGGATCCCACAGGTTGCGATAGTGCTTCAAAGGTAAGGTCGGCAGTATCTGCTCCAGAACGGAAATCGCGTCGCTGCGATCGAACAGCATGGGCTCGGACGGAAGCCCCAGCTTGTCGTGGAAACGCCGGATGACATCGAGGCCAAACCCATGAAAGGTGCCGACCCAAATCGACGCGGCATTTTCTCCAATCGCCTTGGTCAGACGCTCCGTCAGCTCGGCAACGGTTCGGTTGGAAAATGTCAGGACAAGCACCGATCCCAAATCGACATTGTCGCCGATTAGCGTCTCGATCCGTCTGACGAGAGTGCGCGTCTTGCCGGTTCCAGGTCCGGCGCGCAAAAGGTAGGGCGATCCGCGGTGCTTTGCCGCGCCCTCTTGGGCAGGGTCTTCCTCGAAGACCGGGGCAGGCTTGCTGGCGGCCGCTTCGATGGCCGGCAGAAGCAGCGCGTCCAGGATCTGCTGGCGCACCAGCGGAACAGGCAACCCCGTGAGCGCGCAGATGTCGGCTGCAGTCTTTCTATCATCGAGATGCAGGCGCCTCGCCAAATCACGCGGGAAAACAAGCTCGCGCGCGAAAACGTTGGCTTCGAGCTCGCGGCGTTCCCGAACGCCGTAGTCCTCAACCTTTTGCAGCCCGACAGGCGCCGCCTCAGTGGATCGAGAGGGATCGATATCGCCCTCTGCGCAATGGCTCGATTTCTTGTGGACGATCGAGTGGCCGATCTCGTGAGCTACTAGGAGAGCGCGATCGACCTCAGACGCTTTGTTCTCCGCACAGATCGTTCCGCTCTGGTCGTCGAAAAGGGCCCGCCCGTTCTTAAGGGCCGTGTTTCCGGCCTTGAGGAAGACAACCGTGAGACCTAAATCCTTCGCGGCAGCTTCAACCAGCAAGAGCGGTTGCAATACGTCCGTGCCAAGGCGCGCGACCTTCTCATGAAGCTGCGCCGCTATCCGCCGGATGGTCTCGAAGCTGTCCACACCGCCCTCACATCTCCAAAAGCCGCCTTTGCTGCTCTGGTGTTAGTCCTGAGTTTCTAACCGCTTCCTCGAATGTCTCGCGTTTGGGCATTGCCGGCTTCTCGTCTGCCTTGAAATGTTGGTGAGCCGTCATGGTTTGCGGTCCGCTAAAATGAGCAAGAAGGACGTCTACAGGTACGTGCAATTCATCTGCGGATGTCTTGCAGAAACCGGGGCGGGACTTGATCGGTATCGGGCTCAATCTGCCGATCCCGCAACTTCATCACAAAAACGGAACTCGCATCTATTCTGGCAACAAACGCACGAAAGCGCTCCCGGCTCAGCGATCGCAAAGGGATTGTCCACCGCTTGCGCACTCCGCCGATCGCCGCCTCGTCGAGTTCATAGGCAACATTATGGAAGTGGCTCACGGCGCGTGAGACAGCGGGACTTACAGGGCCGTCAGCCGAACCTTCGTCGTCGTCTTCGTCGCCGGCGCCGGATCCAAGCGCAAGCTGCACGGCGAAATCCGCGAGTACGTCGGCGTATTCCGGGTACAGCCTGGCATATTCATCCAGCACTGCCGGGTCCGGGCTGGCATGGCGAGGGCGAAATCATAAAGAACATCGCCCAGGGTTTTCTCTGCGTTGGTCATTTTTCATTCTCCTGGCGAAACTTTTTGAGACGGGCTGCTACCTTGCCGAGCCGCTTGTTGATGGCCCGGCGGCTGATACCCAAAATCGTGGCGGCGGTAACCTCTGTCGGATCATCCGATGCGACTTTGTAACGCTCGATCAGCACCAACCTGACTGTCTCTCGATTTTCGGGCGAGAGGTCCTCAAGCGCCTTCAAGACCTGCTTTAGAAACACAAAATTTTCCTGCCGTGCCGGAGCGTGAGCGGCCGCAGACAACCTTGCAAGGTTGGCTTCCGGGTCGACAGGAGAACCATCTTCGTCTTTCTCGTTGCCGAGATCGACGAAAATCTCATCCCGCCTCGCTTCTTGGCGCAGGCGCTTGAACCGCAACACCTGAAAAGCGTGGTTGAAGTTCACCTCGTAATAATCGAGGGCGGTGCTGTCGTGGTTCGTGCCGACGCGCGCGAAAATCTCGCCGAACTTCTGCATGATTTCCTCACGGATGCCCCCTGCATCCGCCCGGCTCCCGTCAGGAATCGCCTTCTTCAATCTCGCTTCGCAGCGCGCCATGAATATCAGATACAGTTTGCCTTCCGTTGTCCTGTCGCGCCGGAGCCGGGCCTCGCGCATGAGATGCAGAAGGCACTCCATCGGCATGTAATCCGGATCCCGCGGGCTCCGGATATTCGCGCGATGCAAGAGTGTCGCGGTGTCTTGCGTCAGGGCCTCATTGATGCAGGCTTCGATTTCCTGGCGACGGGTGTATGGCACCCCGTCTTTCAGCTTGTTAAGTGGCCTAGCCATTCTTGACGCCTCGCGTGCGTAACAATGATGGACGTCCACGTCTGGCCGCCCTAAGCGTCTAATCCCTCTGAAAATAAAAACCGGAACCACCGTCCAGAAAAATCTTACAGTATGTCTCAACTATTTCGCAGCGTACGGACCGCCCAGATCTCCAGCCAAGCGATCTAAGGCCGGCATACCACATAGCCGCGCACGTTCATCTCGATGCACGCCGAGAAGTAGGACATCAGCAACCAATATAGCTGCACAAAATAGGGGTCGGGTCGCTCTCCTTTCGCAATGCGCGCCAGTGCATCTGCGACAGCGGTCTTGCTCAGTGAGGAGGTCACGATCATCGCTCGAAGTATCGCGTCCGGGGCATTTCGTGCATGGGCGAATGCGGTGCCAAGCTCAGCCGGATCACCGCGTGCGATGCGGGAGATGGACGTCTTCACTCCCTTGCCGCTCACGTAGAGCTTCTTCCAACTCTCAATTTTGCGATCCACCTCTTCTGTTGGCAGCGTCATACGCTGCAGGTTCTTCAGTGCTTGGCTGACCGATATGTGGAATGGCCCGGCGCCGAGCGAGAGATCGCCATGCTTACCATGATAGAAGCTAGTGCGTGGCGGGGTGGTCGCGTTACTGAGACCGATGAAGTCGGCCCATTCATCTCCGAGATCATCACATACGAGCACCTCGTCGCCCTCGGCCACGCTATTGACGATCGCACCGAATGTCGACTTCGGACTAAATGCAGTCTGCGCTTCTTCAAATGGCCCCTTTTCGTCCTCCACGTCGTCGAGCAACGGGTTCGTCGACAGGTAGCTCAGCAGTGTGGTGCCGCCGTCGACCAGTGCATCGTCTCGAAAAAGCGTCCCGCCGATATAGGCAAGCTCAAACTGATCGAAGAGTAGAATGAATAAACTCTCATTATTGAGATGTTCGCGAAGCGAAGTGCGATTAGGATCAGCCCCAATCGGCTGGTCCTGCCCCTCGACCATCAGATCGATCCCAGCCGGCAAATCCAGGTCACGGAGCGCGATGCGCGATTTGTTGAGCGAGACAGTACCGAGTTGCGCCTCCTCGCCCGGCCGATGAAGGGTCATCGTCCGGCCTTCCCCGCGCACTTCGAGCACCGTATCGAACTCGTCTAAAACAAGATTGGTGGCGGCGGTATCGAGCTCTACGATTGTGCCTCGCTCTTCTCGGACGAGCCTCAGTTCTTTGCGTTCATAGATCGCGTCGGTCAGCTCAGCGACATCAATGGCAAAGGTGGTCGGGCGCGCCTGCCCCTCAATATCGGCAAGGCTAATCGCCCTGGCGAAGCGTCGCATAAAGACCGCAGGTGCGGCGCCGTCTTCCAGCAACCGATCGATGACGCTAGTTGCATAATCTATGATGGTCAGATGATCGACGCGATCGGATCGTTGACCAATCCGCCCGGTACTGGGCGTCGCCGAGTAGTGGTGGGTACCGTCCCGTACTCTGTAGCCACGCGGCGCATAGCGACGCGCCGCGGCCGGCCCGACCACCTCGCTCAGATTATACGCCTCGAACGTCTTCGAGCGCATTGCTTGTCGCGCAAGTGACATGTTGCGCAACCTGATCTGCTCGAAAATTGCATCGTTACGCGCGACCGCAGCATCTATGCGATCTACTGGCACACGCCCGAAATACCGGGTAACGAAGCCTGCCGGTAGCTCGAGATGTGAGCGCAAAACAGCTGCATGCCCGCGATACTCGACGATCATAAGAAAACCGCAAACGCGCTCACGCACAAGCGAGGCGGAATCAAGAAATGCCACTGGCCGCTCATAAAGGAAGGAAATAGCCGACCAACGAGCGACCCCTTGAAGAATGCGCCGATGCTGAAACAGGTTCTGCGAAGCGGAAGGATGGCTAGCACGTAGCTTACGAAACATCTCGTCGATCGCCACGTTTGTCATGCGATCCGCCAGCCGGTAAAAGTTAGCGGTCTTGCCGATCTGTAAATGCTCGATCATAGGTCCCCCAATACCTTCGGGAAGAAGTTCGGAGATCCGTTGATTATCAACACGCTCGAACTCTACATTATTGACTATATACTATCGCTCTTTCCTCTTACATGGCAACCTGACAGGGCGTAAGCAGCCGCAATTCGCTATTCGGTTGCCATATTACGTCCGCTTTTGAGCGAGACCGATGCCACTGCGAACGACTGCCATGAGGGCGCATTTCCGCCTTGGGACCGGAAGCTGACGGTCTTCTTTTGGGCTGAGTACCCGGAGAGCCGCCGACCCGCATCGGATAAATCCGGGCCATCGCGATTGGATGAAAGGTTTACCAAGGCTGCTTCTCGCGGCCTTGGATGGTTCGATTGCAGGAGACGGACGAATGAAGCGTTCACGGTTCACGGAAGAGCAGATCATCGCGATATTGCGGGCGCAGGAATCGGGGGTGAAGACCGCCGATGTCTGCCGCAGCACGGCATCTCGGAAGCGACCTTCTACAAGTACAAGGCCAAGTTCGGCGGCATGGGCGTGTCCGACGCGCGGCGCCTGTAGGCTCTGGAGGAAGAGAACGCCAAGCTGAAGAGGCTGCTGGCCGAGGCGATGCTCGACAATGCGATCCTGAAGGATGTTGCAGCAAAAAAATGGTGCGCTACGCTGGCGGGAAGTCGGGGCTCAGGTCAGTTAGTGCAGCCGCCTAACTCACGATGCTATGACCGGATCCGCATGGCGCCTACTGTTTGTTAACACCACACGGGGCCCGCCCGCCGGCGGCACATGGCAACACGGAAGGGAATGTACAACGTGGCTCAAAGCGGCAACTACAATTCCATAAATTGTGCCGTTGTGGACGGCGTGGCATCAATAACCCTCAACCGGCCTGATCGTCTCAACGCCCTAAGCCGCGAGATGCTCCTTGAACTGCGTGACTCCCTTCAGAAAGCCGCGAGCGATACATCAGTCAAGGTAGTTCAGTTGACTGGAAACGGGAAAGCATTTTGTGCCGGTCAGAACCTTTTGGAACGTGATCCGCGAAAGCTAAAGAGCGCGCCCAATCTCGAAGTAGTTCAGCACGAGCTATACCATCCGATCATCGAAAGCCTGACGACGATTGACAAACCGGTCATCGTCGCCGTGAACGGCATCGCTGCTGGTGCCGGCATTGGGATTGCGCTCGGCGGCGACATAACAATAGCAGCGAAATCCGCGCGCTTCTTGTTTTCTTTTGTGAAGGTCGGATTGTCAGTCGATACAGGCTGCGGGTGGAATCTCGTCAAGGCGCTCGGCCCTGCGCGAGCGCGAGCGCTCTTGATGACTGGAGGTGAAATTAGTTCGGAGGACGCAGAGCGTACGGGACTGATCTGGAAAAGCGTTGATGACCGAACTCTTTCAGAGCAAGCCAGCCAGATCGCCCGTAAGCTTGTTTCAGGGCCACGGGTGGCAATTGGATCGATAAAAAAAGCGATTGCCGCGGCATCCGCCTCCGCGAACTTTTCTGATTATCTTCGCGTTGAGGCGGCTCTACAGGCCGCAGCGGGTTTCGATGCTGATTATCACGAAGGAGTGCTCGCGTTCCTCGAAAAGCGTGCGCCGCAATTTGCGAAGTAGTGTGGCAATCATAAAACTGCGAGCTCACGTACTGCCTCGAAGATGTCGCGTTTGCTCTCCTCTAAGGTTTTGCCGCCCGTATTGACCGTTCGCTCCGCTTTGGCATAGAGCGCTTCACGGCTGGTCAGAATTGATTTCAGTTCGTCCATCGCTTTTGGGTTTCCTGCCATCGGCCGCTCGTCGCCCTGCTTGCGCACCCGAGCCATGTGCTCCTCGGGACTGGCTTTCAGCCAGATCGTATGGAAATGGCGCAGCAGATATTTGTAGGTCTCCGGTTCCGAGACGATGCCTCCGGCGACCGCCAGGACTACCGAGGCCGATGTCGCGACGATGCGCTCGATTGCCTGGCGTTCGAGTCGGCGATAACCCTCCTGTCCGTAGAGCGCCATGACCTCGTTGACCGGCATGCCGCTCTGCTCCTCGATGTCGCGGTTCAATTCGACAAATGGCAGGCCGATCGCCTCGCCGAGCATTCTGCCGAGCGTCGACTTGCCGGCGCCGCGCAGGCCGATCAGGCAGATACGCTGCATGCGGAATTGCTCAGACCCGCCGGGATTGAGAATGCGCATTACCTCTCGGCGTTGGTCGCTGGTGGCCGAGCGGTACAGTTCGGCGAACTGGGCGGTCTCCGACGCCCACGGGTCTTCCTCGCCGACTAGCCATTCGATTCGGTGATCGAGAGCATAAGCAATGCGATGGAGCAGGGCGATGGAAATGTTGCCGCCGCCGTTTTCGAGCTGCGCCAGATAGCGTTGCGATACGCCGGACAGTTCCGACAACACACGCCGCACGATGCCCTTGCGCTGGCGCGCCTTGCGCACCCGATCGCCGACCCTGATGACAAAGTCATCAACGCTGATTGGGCTCAACGCATTTTCGTCGGCCACTACATCGCCACGGAAATTGGTGATTTCATTCATACCGGTATTCCGCAGAGGAAACATAATGCACAAGCTTAAGGACGTTGTTTGCTATATGCAATATATTTCCGCCAGCGCCCGACCGAACATGATCCAGGTCGTCTCAGGTGGCGACAAGTGCCTGAATTTTCTTGCGGATCGTTTCGGGAATGGCGATCTTGGTGTGTTCGGCGGCGGCGACAAAGACTTCGACAAATTCGCCGGAAAAGCACAATTTCGCGGCTTGATGGCCCTCGACGCGAAAGCGCACCGAACTCTCGCCAAGTTTGATCAGCCGCACCGTACAGGCGAGGCGATGACGCGGCGCCACCGGGGCACGGAAATCGATAGACATATGGACGAAGGGTGAGCCGATATTGCGGTCGATATTCATCACATACCAGTCTTCGCCGACATGGGCTTGCCACCAGGCGTCGATGGCTTCGAGGGCGAAGTAGGGAATGCGGCCGGTAAAGGCGATGCGCGCCGGATCGCAGTCGGACAAACGCACGGTGATTTCGTGGGTGAAGGCGGTCGCCTGATCGCGCGGGCGGATGCGCTCATCCATCAGTAGGTCTCAACATGATAGCGGCCACCTTGGCGCATGGTGTCGCGCAACGCATGCCATTTCATGCCAATGCTCTTGGCGATGCCGGTAAACGCCTGTTCCAGACCCTCCTCCATGCCGCGCAGGCCGCAAATGTAAATATGGGTGTTGGCGTCGCTGAGCATTTCGGCGACCTCGTCGCGCTTGGCCTGGAGCCTATGTTGAACATATTCCTTCGGCTTTCCGGGAATGCGGCTGAATACCATGTGCTTGCGCAACAGCCGGTCGGGCACCTTGTTGAGCGGTCCGAAATAGGGAAGGCTGTCGGGAGTCCGTGCGCCGAAGAACAGGGTCATGCTGCCGCCGTCGGCTCCGGCGGATCGCTGGCGGTGCATGGTGAAGGCACGAAACGGCGCCGAACCGGTGCCGGTGCAGATCATCAGCAGGCGCGCCTTCGCGTCGTTCGGCATTAGGAAGGTAGCGCCGAACGGACCGGTGACCCTGACCTTGTCGCCTTTCTTCAGATCGCAGACGTAGTTGGAGCACACGCCGCCGCTTTCTCGCTTCACCGTCAGCGACAGGTTGTTGAAGTTGGGGCGCTCGCCATCGCGCGGGCTCGAGACCGAATAGAGCCGCGGCAGATGCGGCTTGCCGTTGGCGTCGGCGCCGGGCGCGAGGATGCCGAGGCTCTGGCCTTCAAGCACCGGAAACGGCTGATTGGCGAAATCGAGAATGATGTGACGCACGTCAGCGTCGGAAGCTTCCGCCGTCAGGCGGTAATTGCCGGTCACCGTCGCCTCGGCCGGCTTGGCGAGCGTATAGAGATTGATCGTCGGCTTCGAGGCAGAAGCCGGCGCCTTGGCCTTGCCGCCGGCGCCGGAATGGGCATCGGCAAGCAGGGCGGCGACCGAGTCGTCGAGCGCCTCGATTGAAGTGTCGGCTTCCGACGCCGTCGGAGAGAACGCTTCTTGCGCTGGCAGTTCCTGCCACGAATACTGGTCGGCGAGCGAATAGCCCTTGGTGACCACGCGCCAGTTGTCGATCGAGCCGGTCGGGCAGACCGGAATGCAGGCCATGCAGAAATTGCATTTGTCGAAATCGACGACGACATTGGCGTCGTCGTGCTCGATGGCTTCGATCGGGCAGGTCGCCTCGCAGGTATAGCAGCGAATGCAGATCTCCGGATCGATCAGGTGCTGCTTGACGGGGGCGGTCATGATTCTCCGCGGGTGAATGGTTGCAATCGCTTGTCCCATACCATTCACCATTCACGGTTTCACCATTCACTCAAGCCATGTGCAACTTCACATATTCGAAGTCGCCGGGCTTGTTGTCGATACCGACCTTGGGAGAAGCGATCCAGCCGGCGAATTTGCCAGGCTCGTAACAGGGAACCATCAGAGATTCGATGAAATCGCCGTCGGCGCGCGTCGGCAGCCAGTCGGCGACGCCGGCATCGTATTCGGCGCCGCTGCGAAGCACTCCTTGCGGATCGAACGGCTTGCCGGCGAAGACACCGATCTTGCGGTGGAACGCCTCGTGCGGCAATTTCATCTCGAAAGCGATGCCGGATTTTTCGATGATCTTGTTCCAGCGGCCGACGCCGCCGGCGGCGTCGCGCGTATAGTCATCACGCAGGCGCATGTTGATCGCCGTCAACGCCGGGACGTCGCGGTGGACAAGCTTGCCGTCGTCGAAATCCCAGATCCGGTAGCTGGCGTCGGCAAGCTTGTGGTCGTCTTCGAGGCGATGCTCCATGAAGCGGCCCTTGATGCCGGAATTGAAGGCATTGGCGGCGTTGGTGGAAACCTCCTGGCCGAACAGGTCGAGCGACAGCGTATAATGCAGGTTCAGCTTCTTCTGGATCGTCGGCAGGTCGATGACGCCGAGCGAGCGGACCTTTGCGATCTCGAAGGGGTCCTCGATGCCCGCCTCCTTCATCGCCTGGCAGGTGCGCTCGATGATGCGGCCGACACCGGTCTCGCCGACGAACATGTGGTGGGCTTCCTCGGTCAGCATGAAGCGACACGTGCGACTGAGCGGATCGAAACCGGATTGCGCCAGGCTTTCGAGCTGCATCTTGCCGTCGCGATCGGTGAAGTAGGTGAACATGAAGAACGACAGCCAGTCGGGCGTCGCCTCGTTGAAGGCGCCGAGCATGCGCGGCGCTTCCTCGGAACCTGACGAACGGCGCAGCAGGTCGTCGGCCTCTTCTCTGCCATCAGCGCCAAAATATTTGTGCAGCAGATAGACCATCGCCCACAGATGTCGGCCTTCCTCGACATTAACCTGGAACAGGTTGCGCAGGTCGTAGAGCGAAGGCGCGGTATTGCCGAGGAAGCGCTGCTGTTCGACGGAGGCCGGCTCGGTATCGCCCTGGATGACGATCAGGCGGCGCAGCATGGCGCGGTATTCGCCGGGCACTTCCTGCCAGGCAGCGTCACCGGCGTGTTCGCCACAGGGGATCCTGCGATCCTCGACCTGCGGGGCAAGCAGGATGCCCCAGCGGTATTCCGGCATCTTGACGTAGTCGAACTTGGCCCAGCCCTTGGGATCGACGCTGACGGCGGTGCGCAGATAGACCATGCCCTGCTGGAATTTTTCCGGGATGAGAGCGTTCCACCAGTTGATGTAGCCTGGATGCCATTTTTCCAGCGCCTTCAGCACGCGCTTGTCGGACGATAAATTGACGTTGTTGGGGATCAGGGTGTCGTAGTTGACGTTGACGAGGTCGAGCATGGGATTCTCCCGGGTTCCGGGTGAATGGTGAATTGTGAATGTTCGGATGGACTGGAGAGCGACTTCGGCCGCCCGTCCAGGTTTTCATCACATGCCATTCACCATTGACCATTCACCATTTTCTAGACGCGCTTCCTGTCGAATTCACCGCGTTTTCCGGTGCCGTAGCGGCGCAGCGCGCCGTTTTCGCCAACCGCGTTCGGGCGGTTGAAAATCCAGTTCTGCCAGGCGGTGAGGCGACCGAAAATGCGCGTCTCCATGGTCTCGGGGCCGGCAAAGCGCAGATTGGCCTCCATGCCGGTCATGGCATCGGGCGAGAACGAGGCGCGCTCTTCGAGGAAGATGCGGACCTCGTCGTCCCAGTCGACCTCGTCGAAGGCAAAGGTGACGAGGCCGAGCGCGACCGCGTCGACCGCTTCCAGCGGCTCGCCTTTGCGTGCGGCAGCGTCGTCCACCTGCGCGGGTTCACCGAGAAAACGGGTCTGCAAGCGCGTCAGGCCGTTCGACATCGGCAACGGTCCGAAATTGGCCGGACTCAGCGAGATTGCCGCGACCGGGCGATTGTCGCCATCGAAATCGCCTTCCATCATATAGGTTCGGTCGCACGCAAACAGGATTTCGGCCAGCAGCCCGGCAAAGCAGGAGCCGTTCTCGACCAATGCCACCAGCGAGCGCGAGGTCAGATCGATGCGCTTCAATACCCGTTTCCAGTAGAGCAGGATTTCGCGCGCCAGCCAGTCGCTCTCGCGGTAGTCGAGCAGGAATTTTTCGTGGGCGAGCAGCTTGGCGGCATCGCCCTGCGACTTGAAGACGAGGACCCCGAGTTCGAGTTCATTGAGGCGCAGGTGCAGGATGGCGTCGTCGAGTTCACGCGCCAGCGCCAGCATGAACGTCCGGTCGCCTTCGGAATGCAGCGCTTCGACCGAGGCGGGCGCATCGGCGTCCGGGCCGGAGATCGAAATCGTAGCGATGCCCTTATCGCGGTCGACTTGAACATCGATCCATGAATAGGCGACCGAACCGTCGTCATGGAACTTACGCGTCAACGGCGCCAGGCGGATACCCGCTGCAGCCGCCTTGCCGTTGGCCTTTCCGGCGAACTGGCGGGCGCGCGCGGCGACGATTTCCTCGAATTTCGAATTGGCGACGACCTCGTCGACCAGACGCCATTCCTGCGCCTTCTTGCCCTTGACGCCCTCCTCGGTCGAACAGAACACATCGGCAAGGTCGCGGCGCACCTTGCGCTTGTCGGTCACCCGCGTCAGACCGCCGGTGCCCGGTAACACCGCCAGCAACGGCACCTCCGGCAGGGCAACGGAAGAGGCTCCGTCGTCGGTCAGGATGATGTGGTCGCAGGCGAGCGCCAGTTCGTAGCCGCCGCCAGCACAGGCGCCGCGAATCGCCGCGATATAGTGCTGACCGGATTCGGCACCGGCCGCTTCGAAGGTGTTGCGGGTCTCGTTGGTGAACTTGCAGAAATTAACCTTGTGGGAGTGGGCGGCACCGCCGAGCATGCGGATATTGGCGCCGGCGCAGAAGACCCGGTCCTTGCCCGAGCGCAGCACCACGGCGCCGACCTCGGGATGTTCAAAGCGAATGCGCTGGACGGCGTCGGCCAGTTCGATATCGACGCCAAGATCGTAGGAATTGAGCTTCAATTCGTAGCCGTCGAATAGCCCGCCCTTTTCGTCGACGTCCATCAACAGCGTCGCGACCGGGCCAGCGTATTCGATACGCCAGTGACGGTAGCGCGAAGGGTCGGTCTGGAAATCGATGCGTTGACTCACGAGCCCTCCTCGCGCGCGAAGCGCGAACAAATAAGCACTATATTGCTTACCGATCGAATCTCAAGCCTCAAACCAGGAAAATCGTTGGTGCATTATATCATTGTTTTTCAACGATCTCATGGCTTTTTGGCTTATAGTTTTCGATATGCATTATATTGCATATCTTTCAACCAAAGACGGCGGGGCCTTGCCGGTGGCAAGGCAGTCGGCGGCTCGCACCAGATTGGCGGCCTGCAGGCCCATCAGCGATCCGTGCCAACCGGAAAACGCACGCTTGGCGCACTCGGCTGCGAGCTGCGAAAGACGTGCCGCTGCGCCCGGCCGTTGCATCGCGAGCTTCAAAGCGCCGTTGGCAATGTGGATGACGGCCTGGACAAGGCTGCGTTCGCGGCTGTTGGGTTCGGCGCGCATCCACACGGTTTCGAGTACCTCATGGGCCTCCCAGTGATAACCGGCGTTGAACAAGCGCAAGCCATAGCGCCAGGCAACATTGTCAGCTGCATTGTTATGGCAGGTGTGCGCCGGACATAGCGCCTTGATGGCATCGAATAAGTCGTCGCGGTGGCGCTCGTTACGGCCAGGAACATGGTGCTGGCTGGGAAGCGGAAAACTTTCGGCTGGCTGTGTCATAATCCCGCCTGCGCTACGCGCGCGGCCAGCGTCTCGTGGACCGCGCGCGAACCTTGGATCGCGCTGCGCTGCATGTGAAAGCGAAGGCCGCGCAAGCCGCCCAGTTCCTCACCATTGCCCGCCCGGCCCGGCCCACCGTGTACGCATTGCGGCATGACGATTCCGTGACCAGTGTGGTTGCGGCCCGTAGTTGCATCGACGAACATGATGCGGCCATGCCAGGGGCCGAGTTGCGAAGTTACGGCCAGTTGGACATCGCCATCTTCGGTGAAACAGCTCAGCGCGAGCGATCCGCCGCCGCGGATTGCGAGCACAATCGCCTCGCCGAGATCGTCATAAGGCATGATGGTGGCGCACGGGCCGAACACCTCGATTTCGTGCACGGACCTCACTTCGCCGGGCTGTTCGCAAAACAGCAGAGTTGGAGCGACAAAGGCGCCATTCTCGCGGCATGCGGCATCGAGATTGTCGGGCAGATCGCTACCGGTGAGCAGCTTGGCGTCCGAAGCAAGCCGGGCGATGCTGTCGAGCGCATCGCGCTGCTGACGCCTGTTGATGAGCGGCCCGACGCGCACGGATTCGTCGGAGGGATCGCCGACCTTCAACGCCCGCACGGCTTCCAAGACCGCGTCGGCAAACGCCTGCGCGTGTTGGCGCGGAACGAAGATGCGGCGGATGTTTGTGCAAAGCTGGCCGGCTTTCAGGGACAGCGCTTTTGTGATCTCGCGGACCGCGAGATCGAACAGCGGGGTGCCAGGGGCCACGTCAGGGCCAAGAATTGTACCGTTTACGCTGTCGGCCTCGATGGTCACGCGCGCACCGCTGGAAAGGACGCCGGGATGCGAGCGAACGTGCAGGCCGGTACCGGCCGAACCTGTGAAAGCGATCGAGTCCATCGGGCCGACCGCTTCGAGCAATCCTTCGCCGGCGCCGCAGACGATGGTGAGGACGCCGCTCGGCACGACGCCTGCGGCCAGAACGTCTTTCATCATCTCATGGGAAAGCAGCGCCGTGGCGGTTGCCGGCTTGGCGATGCTCGGCGAGCCGGCAATCGTCGCCACCGCGATCTTCTCCCACATCCCCCAGGACGGAAAGTTGAATGCGTTGATCTGAACCGCTACGCCCGGCCGGCTGGTCCAATAATGGCGCGAAAAGAACACCGGCTCCTTGGCAAGCTGGTCCTCGCCAAACTCACCGATCATGCGCGCGCCACCCAGGCTCTGACCGAGGCGCGCGTAATATTTGAGAGTACCGATACCGCCGTCGATATCGACCGCGGCGTCAGTCTTCGTATTGCCGCTGTTAGTGCGTGCGATTGCCTCGTATTTATCGCGGTTGGCGACGAGCGTGTCGGCAACATTTTTCAGCAAGGCACCTCGCTCGGCGAACGACATTTCGCCAATCACCGCGCCTCCCTTGTCGCGGGCAAAGCGCAGCGCGCCCTTCATGTCGAGTCCGGAACTGTCGGCTTCAGCAAGCTTCTCGCCGGTTACCGGATTGACCAGCGGGCGGCCCTCGCCTTGGCCATCGCGCCATTCGCCTTCCACACAGCTTGTCAGTCTCATCGAATGTTCACCACCTGCTTTTCGATGCGATCGAGACGGGCGCAGAAATCGGCGATCGCGGCAATTGTCTTTTCGCCCTGTTCGAGATGCGGCGAGTGGCGGCAGTCGGGGAGGATTTCAACATCGAGCGGTGAATAGATGCGGTTTTCGATCTCGCGGATCTGCGCCAGCGTGCCGTACTGGTCGTCGGCGCCCTGAATGGCCAGTACGCCTACGCGCAGAAGAACGCGTACGGCGCGTCCAAGGCCGAAGCGGAGCGCCTCATCCGCGAGTCGGGGCTCGACTTCACCATTCTGAGGCTCACGATGGTGTACGGTCCCGCCGGAGGCCTGCACTTCCAGAAGCTCGTCTCGCTGCTCACGCGCGTCCCCTCCTCTGCCCGGTGCCCGGGCCCGGAACCGCCCGCCTCCAGCCCGTGTTCGTCGAAGACGTGGTGCAGGCGGTGGAGCTGGCCCTCGGCTCACCCACCGCCCAGGGGAAGACCTACAACGTGTCCGGGGGCACCGTGCTGCGCCTGCGTGATCTCATCGACCAGATCGTCGCCCGCAAGGGCCTGCGGCGCCGCCGCCTGCACGTACCTCTCGCGTTGTGCCGCGTGGGGGCCTCCGCACTTGCGGTGGTGCTCCCCCCTTCCTTCTTCAGCCCCGATGCGCTGCTCGGCCTCACCCAGGATGCCGAGCTGGACCACTCCCAGTTCAGTCAGGAGTGCGGATACGCGCCCCTCAGCCTCGAGGAAGGCTTCGCGCGCACGTTCGGCCGCGCCCACCTGAGCCCATCCCCGGATGATGTGGCTTTGTCCAGTATGGGTATAATCCCTCCGTTCCTCGAGGTCCTCGCTGTGACGGAGTCGCACCGGCGCCAGCTCATCGACATGGTCGCCCGCCCCGAGGACGAGGTCGACCTCGCGCGGGCTTCCCTCCTCGTCGCCTGCGACGAATACCCGGAGCTCGAACTGGATCCCTATCTGCAACGTCTCGACACGATGGCGGAGGCGGTGCGCGGCCGCCTGGGCGCCTCCCCGGAAGCGGCGGTGGCCGGCCTCAACCGCGTCCTCTTCGAGGAGGAAGGCTTCCGCGGGAACACGCGCGAATACTACGATCCGCGCAACAGCTTCCTCAACGACGTCCTCGACCGCCGCACGGGGATCCCGATCACCCTCTCCACGGTCTACATCGCGGTGGGGCGGCGGGCCGGCGTCGCCGTGCACGGCGTCGGGTTGCCGGGGCACTTCGTGGTGCGGGTCGTGTCCGGCGGAAGCGACGCCCTCGTCGATCCCTACAACGGCGGCACCGTGCTGACCCCGCAGGACTGCCAGGACCGGCTCGACCGCATCTACGGCGGGCGGGTACGCATGGCCGCGGACATGCTGGCCCCGTGCCCGCTCCGCTCCGTGCTCGCACGGACGCTGCGGAACCTCAAGGCCATCTACCTCAAGGCGGACGACCACGAGCGCGCTCTGCGGACGGCGGAGCTCCTCGTCCTCCTGAATCCCGGCGCCGTGGAGGAGGTCCGCGACCGCGGCCTCGTCCTGGCCGCCCTCGAATGCTACGCGCTGGCCGCGGCGGACCTGGAGGCCTACGTCCAGGCCGTCCCGCAGGCCCCGGAAACACCCCAGCTGCGGGCCCGAATCGCTCAGCTGCGCCACCAGGCGGCGCGCCTCAACTAAGTACAGAAGGAGCTTTCATGAGTACGACGAAGATGGCGGAGTCGGGCAGTCTCAAGGCGATCGAAGACCTGCTGGGGAGCGACGCGCGCCCCCTCCTCGAGCATCGCTGCCAGGGGATCCCCAAGGAGACCCTCCTTCTGCCGGGTCCCGACTTCGTGGACCGCGTGTTCACGGCGGCGGACCGGCCCCTGCCCGTGCTGCGCACCCTGCAGCAGATGTTCTCGCACGGCCGCCTGGCCGGCACCGGCTACCTCTCGATCCTGCCGGTCGACCAGGGCATCGAGCACTCCGCCGGCGCGTCGCTTCGCGCACGAACCCGGTCTACTTCGATCCGGAGAACATCGTGAAGCTCGCCATCGAGGGCGGCTGCAACGCGGTGGCCTCGACCTTCGGCGTGCTCGGGCGCGGTCGCGCGCAAGTACGCGCACAAGATCCCGTTCCTCGTCAAGATCAACCACAACGAGCTGCTGACCTACCCGAACAAGTTCGACCAGATCATGTTCGGCACGCGTCGAGCAGGCCTGGGACATGGGCGCGGCGGCCGTCGGCGCGACGATCTACTTCGGCTCGCCGAGAGTCGCACCGGCAGATCGTCGAGGTCGCCGAGGCGTTCGCACGCGGCGCACGAGCTGGGCATGGCCACGGTCCTCTGGTGCTACCTGCGCAACACCGCCTTCAAGACCGACGGACAAGGACTACCACGTCGTCCGCCGACCTCACCGGCCAGGCCAACCACCTCGGCGTGACGATCGCAGGCCGACATCATCAAGCAGAAGCTGCCCGAGAACAACGGCGGCTACACGGCGCTGAACATCGGCGAGTCAGCTACGGCAAGCTCGACAAGCGGATCTACGCCGAGCTGACCACCGACCACCCGATCGACCTGTGCCGCTACCAGGTCGCCAACTGCTACATGGGCCGCGCCGGCCTGATCAACTCCGGCGGCGCCGTCGGGCGAGAACGACCTCGCCGAGGCCGTGCACGACCGCCGTCATCAACAAGCGCGCCGGCGGCATGGGCCTGATCTCCGGCCGCAAGGCGTTCCAGCGCCCGATGGCCGAGGGCGTCAAGCTGCTCAACGCCATCCAGGACGTCTACCTCGACAAGGACGATCACGATCGCCTGAAGGACCGGCGCCTCCGCGCGCGTGTGGCCGTCCATGGCGGCGTGCTGGGCAAGATCCACGCGACCAGCCCGGCCCCCGTCGTCAACCTCTCGGAGACGGGCGCCCTCGTGGAGGTGGACTGCGTCCTGCGCCCGGGCACGGTGCAGATGCTGCGCCTGCCCCTGCGTGGCGCGGGCGAGCTGACCCTGCGCTGCCGCGTCGTGCGCAGCTTCATCCACGGGTTCGACCGCGCGGCCGGAGAAGAGAGCGCGGTGCGCTACCGGGCGGCCCTGGAGTTCATCGGCCTCAGTGACGAGGAGCGTGCCGCCTTGCGCGCCGAGGTCGCAGGGGGAGCCGGCCGAGACCGCGCGGACGCGGAGCTCGCCGGTTGAAACGGACCGGAACCCTCGCCGTCGAGCGGAGGGGCGCCCCGCGCCAGGAACCGGCCTCCCCGATCTGGGGGCAGCTGCTGCTGGAGGTGGACTCCACGGTGCGCGCCCTCTTCGCTTCGTCGACCACCGGACCTGATCTCCCGCCGGCGGCCTAGTTGGGCGAGAGCTCGAAGGTGCCGAGGAGCGACTTGCTGGCGGGATCGACGGCGACCGTGCCCGTGAGCTCTGACCGTCCCACTTTCCCAGGTAGTAGCGGGGACCGGCGCCCGTCTGGACGGAGAAGCGCACGACGGTCTTCTGCTGCACGACGCCGAGGAGCGGCTGGCTGACGCTGAGGGCACGCTCGTACGTGAAGGTGCCCCCGGGGCCGGCAAAGACGGCGGTGATGTAGTTCGTGCGGCCCTGGTCCGTCTCCGAACCCGACCACCGGCCGTCGAGCTTCAGGACGGGACCCGCGGGCGCCGCGGGCGAGGCCGGCGCGCCCGGCTCCGTGGCCGTCCCCGCGACGGCCACGGGGGCGGGTCCCTTCACGGTGGCAGGGATGCGCAAGCCGGCCGTGCGCAGGGCGTCGCGGACGGGCGGCCGCGCTTCGGCGACGATCTGCCGCGGCACGCCCACGGTCACGGACTTCCGCGCGAGCGGATGGAGATCCGCGAACACGCGCCCCTCGGGGGCGAGATCCGCGGCAAAGTGCGGCTTCTCACCACGGATCAGGAGCAGCACGAGGTCGCGCGCCACCGCCTCCCACCACACGGCCACCCGCACCGGCGTGATGGGGCCGCCGCGGCCCTTGAGGCCCGTCCAGTCCTCCTCGTAGGCGGCGGCATCGTCCAGCGTGACCTCGAGGAGCGGCGTGTCCCGGCCGGCCACGACGAGAGAGGGACTGCCGTCGAGCCCGCGCGCGCGCACGTCTCCGTCGACCGTGCCCTTCAGCGCGGCTCCGGCTTCGTTGAGCCGGCGCTCGGCCTCGTAGCCCCGCTCCGCCGCCGATTTGCCGCCGCTCGCGCTGAGGACGAACGCCGGCCCGAGGCCGGTGGCCAGCAGCGCGTGCTCGTGACCCGCCGCGTCCTCGAAGGGCTCGGCCACGAACCGGAAGTCGATGGGATCGGGACCGGCGGCGACGGCGAGCCGGGCCTGCCCGACGTGCTCCGCGCCCGGCACGCGCACGTCCAGCGTCGTCTCCCCCGGCGCCGCCCGCGGCACCACGACCTTCAGCTCGCTGCTGGACGCGGCCGTCACCAGCGCGCGGGTGCCCGCCACGCGCACGTCGTTGGCGAGCGGCTTGCCGTCGAATCCCCTCCCCGCCACCGTCACGAGGTCCCCGGGGGCCGCGCTCGCCGGCGAGACCGAGATCACGAGGGGCAGGCGGCCGAGGACGAAGGGTGCGGGGTTCGACGTGTCCGGGCCGGAGGCCACGCGCACCGGGAACTCCGTGCCCGGCGCGCCCTCGAGGGCGGGGACCGTCACCTTCAGCGACGAGGGCGAGGTGTCGAGGACGGTGGCGGCGGTGCTGCCGAACTGAACGGAGACGCCGGCGCCCCATCCCGCTCCCGCCAGCACGACCTCGTCGCCGGGCATCGCGACCGACGGGTGAGATCCCGTGGATGCGCGGCGCTTCGAACACCCCCACCGTGGCCGCCTTGGATTCGTGCCCGTCCACCACGACCACGACGGGGACGGGAGTGTCCCGGCCGAGCACCGCCGGCATCTCGGGGATCTCCACCTGGAGGCGGGTGGGCGAGGCCTGGACGATGCGTCCCGGCTTGCCGCCGAACCGGACGACGTTCTCGGACGCCGTGGCGCCAAAGTGCGCACCCGCGATCGTCACGCTCTGCCCGAGCCCGACGCGTGCGGGCGTGATCGATTCGATCGACGGAATGCTCGCCGCGCGCAGGAAGAAGACACCCGCGCCCGCGGCGGCGAGCAGGACGACGCTGCCCGCGATGAGAGCGATCGGCGGTGAGGAGCGGCGCGCCCGGGACGCCGCGGCGGGGCGCGGCGCCGGCGCGGAGCGCGGGGGCACGCTGCGCGGCCGCGGCGAAGGTTCTTCGTCCGTTTCCATCGACATCGACGGCGGTGGCGTGGGGCCCGGCCGGCGGGCCGGGCGAGGGGCGGCTGCGGGCGCGGCGGGCCGCGCGGCCGCCGGGCTGGGTTTCGGGGGCGGTGCCGGCGGCGGCTCAGGGGCGGGCGGCGCGGGCGCAGGCGCCGCGGCCGCCGGTGGCGCAGGAGCTTCTTCGACGAAGAACAGGTCGTCCTCGGCGGGTGCGAACGACGGAGCGGCCGCAGAGGCCGCCACAGGGGCCGGGGGAGGTGGCGGAGGCGGGGCAGGGGGCGGCGGCGCGACGACCACCGCCGGCTCCTCCATGAAGAACACGTCGTCGCTTGGAGCTTCCGGAGCCGCCGCTGCCGGAGGGACGGCGGGCGCCTCCGGCGGCGCGATCGCCATGAGATCGCCGAGGTCCCCCATCGGATCGACGGCGTCGGCGGGCGCCTCGGTCACGAAGGCGGTGGCCTCGGTCGCGAAGGCGGAGTTTCCTCCGAGGCGGGTGCCTCGTCCGCGAACACGACCGGGGCGGAGTCCGCGGGCGTCTCGTCCGGGAGCACGACGCCGGGGAGGACGGCGCCACCCTCCACCCGGCACTGCAACATGACGCTCTCGTCCTCTCCGGGCGTCCCCAGCCACACCACGTCGCCATCACGCAGCGGCGCCTCGCCGGTCACGCGGGTGTCGTTGACGTACACGCCGCGCTGGCTGCGCGTGTCGTGGACGATCAGCTCGCCCTGGTCCTGCGAGAGCCGGGCATGGATCGGACTGACGCCGGGAAGGTCGAGGGAGAGGGCGCAGCCCGGGTCGGAGCCGACGAGGATCTCCTCCTCGGAACCGTCGATGTCGAGGCGGGTCCCGGCCAGGGGCCCGCTGAGCACGGTCAGGCTCGCCGTCATCTCGCTCTCCGCCCCACTCGGCGGGCCGGTGACGCGTGCGTTCGAGAGGGTCGTAGTCTAGGGCCCGCGCGCCGAGATGGTCAAGGTCGGACGCCCGGACGCTATAATCCGAGCCATGCCGGAGGGCGCGGACCGGGCCCCGAAGAAGGTCTTTACCTACGACGAGGCGGCCCGCCTCCTTCCCGAGGTGCGGCGGATCACCGACGAGGCCTATCACGCCGTCGAGGAGATCTCCGAGAACGCGTCCAGCGCGGAGGCGGCGCAGCCCCTGGTCGAAGCCGTGGTCACCCGCTGGGCGAACGACGTGATGAACATGGGCATCGACGTCAAGGGTCTCTGGCTGATCGACTTCGACAACGGATCGGGCTACTACTGCTGGCACTACCCCGAAGAGGGGCTGCAGTTCTTCCACACCTACGAGGAGGGTTTCCGCGGCCGCACCCGGATCCATTGAATGGCTGATCTCCTGGAGAAAGTCGCCGGCTTCGCCTTCATCTTCCTCCTTCCCCTGGTCGTGATCGCCGGGGGGCTCCTCACGCTGTTCGCGGTCGGCGCGCTCTTCGACGCGCTCGATCACCCGAGCGAAGTGCGCACCCGCATCGACGCCGCGTTCCGGCGCCCGCCGCGGCCGGCGCGCATGACGGCTCCCGATCACTACTACCAGCCCTACTGGTCGGGCCGCCCCTAGCTCGCAGGCTCCGCGATCATCTTCATCCCGTAGCGCGGGCGCAGCGTCATGAGCGCCTTCGGCTCCACGAACCTGGCCCGGCTGGAGGCGCAGCCGCCAGCGCTGGCCGATCGTGGCCAGGAGCAGCACGCCTTCCATCCAGGCAAACGGCTCGCCGATGCAGCTCCGTGCGCCCGCCCCGAAAGGGAAATAGGCGAAGCGCGGGCGGGCCGCCTTGGCCTCGGCGGTGAAGCGCTCCGGGTCGAAACGGAGGGGGTCCGGCCAGAAGCGCGGGTCGCGATGGACGACGTAGGGCGAGAGGGCGAGGATGGCGCTTGCGGATCGTGAACCCGCCCAATGTCAGGTCGCCAGCACGCGGCGGCCCATGCCCCAGGCGGGCGGGAACAGGCGCATCGACTTCCGCGAGCACCATCTCCGTGTAGCGCAGCGCGGGGAGATCGTCCGCCGTCGCGGCCCGCTCGCCGAGCACGCGCCGCAGCTCTTCGCGCCAGCCGCGCCTCCACGTCGGGATTCTGGGACAGCAGGTACCACGTCCAGGTCAGCGCGTTCGACGTGGTCTCGTGCCCGGCCAGGAGGAGCGTGATCACCTCGTCGCGGAGCTGGCGCGTCGCTCATCCTCCCCCTCGCCTTCCTCGTCGCGGGCCAGGAGGAGCATGGACAGGAGATCGCCGCGGTCGCTGGGATCGCGCTGCCTCTCCGCGATGATCCGGTAGACAAGCGCGTCCATCCGCGCCAGCGCCCGGCTGAAGCGGGCGTTGCTCGGCAGGGGCAGCTTCTGGATGAGCCCGAAGAAGGGAAGCGAGAAGCGTGGGAAGAGCCCGATGATCGTCGCCAGGTCCTCGCGCACCTCGTCCGCGGAGGCGGCGACATCGGTGCCGAAGAGCGTGCTGCACACGACGGCGAGGGTCAGGCGCATCATCTCGCCGTCGACGTCGAGCACCTGGCCCGCGGACCACCGGTCGCGGGCGGCCACCGTTCGCTTGACCATGTCTTCCGCGTAGCCGCCGATGCGCTGGCGATGGAAAGCGGGCTGGGCGAGCCGGCGCTGGCGGGTGTGGAAGTCGCCCTCGCTGGTGAGCAGCCCTTCGCCGAGGAAGAGCTTCGCCCATTCCAGGCCCCGGCTCTTGCTGAAGTCGTGCTGCCGCGTGACCAGGACGTCCTTGATCAGCTCCGGATCCTTCAGGAGATAGCTGTCGCGCGGTCCGGGCCGGAAGCGCACGACATCGCCCGGATAGTCGCGCGCGATCCGGGTGAAGAACTCGAGCGGATCGCGCGGGAAGGGCAGGAGCTGTCCCAGCACGGGCGGGCCCTTCGGACCGGGGGGAACGGGCGCCGCACTCATCTCTCCGGGAGCGTACTCCGACGCGCTATGCTGGTATTCGTGAGCGAGACGATGACCGGGGCCGCGATCCCACCTCGCGATTCAGCGACCGCGTCCAGGACTACGTGCGGTGGCGGCCCGGCTATCCGCCGGAGGTGCTGGAAGCGCTGCGCACCGATCTCGGTCTCGCAGCCATCACACGCCGTCGCGGACGTCGGGTGCCGGGACCGGGATCCTTTCGCGCCTGCTGGTGGAGAACGGGAACGTGGTGTTCGGCGTGGAGCCCAATCGCGGAGATGGCGGCGGTGGCGGAGGCGGACTCGGCCCCAGCGGCCGATTCCACAGCGTCGACGGGCGGGCGGAAGCCACCGGCCTCGGCGACGGCTCCGTCGATGCCGTCACCGCCGGGCGGGCCTCCATTGGTTCGAGGTGCCGGAGTCGCGGGCGGAGTTCCGCCGCATCCTGCGGCCGGGCGGCGGGGTCGCGCTGGTCTGGAACCTGAGGCGCGTGGATTCCACGCCGTTCCTCCGCGACTACGAGGCGTTCCTGCACCGATGGTCCAACGACTACCAAGAGGTCAGCGCGCAATACGCCCGGGAAGAGTCGCTGCGCGGCCTGTTCGGGGAGGCGGGCTGGCAGGAGCGACGGTTCGACGGCGCGCAGCACTTCGATTCGAAGGCCTGCGCGGCCGGCCTGTCTGAGACTCTACACCCCGAAGGAAGGCGATCCTCGCCGCGAGGCCATGCTCGCGGAGCTGCCCGCGTGTTCGAGCGCCCACGCGCGGGAGGGCCGGGTCGCCTTCGCGTACGACACGCGGTGTTCCTCGGCCGGCTCGCCTGACGCGCCGCCGCGCGCGTCTATACTTGGGGTTTGACTCCCACAGACGGACTGCTGGTCTGGACGCGCGCGCACGCGGAGGAGATGACCGCGCTCCTCGCGGAGATCTGCGCGATCGAGTCGCCGTCCACCGACCCGCCCGCGGTGGCGGCGCTGGCCACCCGGCTAGCGCGGACGCGGAGGCGGTCGGCCTCGTGCCGACTGAGTACCCGTCTCCGGCGGGGGTCCCATCCTCCGGGCGCGCGGCCCTGAGCCCGCACCCGGCGGGTCCCCCGTCATGTTGCTCGGACACCTCGACACGGTCTGGCCGCTGGGGACGGTGGCGGCGCGGCCGGTGCGCATCGAAGACGGCCGCCTGTACGGTCCGGGCTGCTACGACATGAAGGCGGGTCTCGTGGTCGCGCTCTTCGCCTTGCGTGCTCTCCACGCCCGCGGCCTCCGCCCTCCCGTGACCGCCTATCTATCACCCCGCTCGAAGAAGTGGACTGCGATCCCTACCGCGCGCTCATGGAAGCGGAGATGCGGGCGGCGGCGGCCGTCCTGGTTTTCAGAGCCCGCCTGGCCCGGAGGCGCGGTCAAGACCTCGCGCAAGGGATCGGGGTCGTTCACCCTGCACGCGCACGGGCGCGCCTCCCACGCCGGCGCCGACCTCTCCCGCAGCACCGCCGCCGACGTGCCCGACCTCGCCGCCTACGACCTCCTCTGCCTCACCAGCCCCAACGGGGTGCGCCGGCTCTTCGAGGAGCTCCGCGACGCCCGCGCGCTCGCAGGACCGGCGATCGCCGCCATCGGCCCGGGCACCGCGGCCGCCCTGCGCGAGCACGGCGTGCGGGCCGACGTCGTGCCCGAGCGCTCGGTGGCCGAGTCCCTCGTCGCGGCGCTCGCGGACGTACCGGTGCGCCGGGCGCTCGTCGCGCGCGCGCTCGAGGCCCGCGACGTCCTGCCCGACGCGCTGCGCGCCCGCGGGGCCGAGGTCGACGTGCTCGCGCTCTACCGGACCGTGGCCGAGCCGCTCGACGCCGCCGCCCGCGCGGCCGCGCTCGGCGCCGACTACGCGATGTTCACGAGCGCGTCGTCCGCTCGCTTCTTCCACGAGGCGGCCGGCACGCTCGACGGCCCGCGGCTCGTCTCGATCGGGCCGGTGACCAGCGCCGCGCTGCGCGCGCTCGGCTACGAGGCCGCGCTCGAGGCCGCCGACCACACGCCCGCACAATGCGT
>CAVWVG010000008.1:0-164855 GCA_963758355.1 uncultured Alphaproteobacteria bacterium
GATGGACTGGACGGACCGGCACTGCCGGTTCTTCCATCGCCAGCTGACGCGCCGGGCGCTGCTGTACACCGAAATGATCACCGCCGAGGCGGTCATTCATGGCGACCGCGAGCGGCTGCTCGGTTTCGATCCGATCGAGCACCCGCTGGCGTTGCAGCTCGGCGGAAGCGAGCCGGCCAGGCTCGCCGAGGCTGCCCGCATCGGCGCCGATCTCGGCTATGACGAAATCAACCTCAATGTCGGCTGTCCGTCCGACCGGGTGCAGTCCGGCACTTTCGGCGCCTGCCTGATGAAGGCGCCGGTTCTCGTCGGCGAATGCGTGGCGGCAATGAAAGCGGCGGTTGGCGATGCCGGTCACGGTCAAATGCCGGCTCGGCGTCGACGAACAGGACACCGGCCCGGCGCTCGACGAGCTGGCGCAGTCGGTGTGGGCGGCGGGCGCCGATGCGCTGTGGGTGCATGCGCGCAAGGCATGGCTCGACGGCCTCAACCCGCGGCAAAACCGCGAAGTGCCGCCGCTCGACTATGAAAGGGTGCGCCGGCTCAAGTCGGAAAACCCGAATCGCTTCATCGGCTTGAACGGCGGCCTTGAGAATTTGAATTCAGGCGCGGGCGGAACTCGCCAAGGAATGGAGGGGATGCCCGTCGCGCTCGATGGCGCGATGCTCGGGCGCGCCGCCTACCAGCATCCCGAACTCCTCGTGCGACGCCGACCATCTGTTTTGCGGATGCCGAAACAGCGCCGGACTGGCCGAGGATCATCGCAGCAATGACGGCTTACGCGGATCGCCATCTGCGCGCCGGCGGGCGGTTGTCGCAGGTGACGCGGCACATGGTCGGGCTTTTCTCCGGCTGGCCGGGCGCCCGGCGCTGGCGCCAGGTGCTCAGCGTCGAAGCGGCGCGGCCCGATGCGCGCGCCGAAATCATCGCCCGGGCGTTCGCCGAAGTGAGACTTGACGGCGAACGCCAGGCGGCCTAGCCCGGGCGCAGTACCGGGGTTGCGGGGGCTGACCGGCAACCCGATGCGGGCGAACCGTCGCCTGCGCCTCAATGCCGGGACCGCCATGCAGCATCTCCCGTCACTTGCCGAATTTCTGCCGTTCGTGCTGGCGCTGGTGGCGGCCGGCGCCGTCGCGGGTTTTCTCGCCGGCCTGTTCGGCATCGGCGGCGGCGCTGTGCTGGTGCCGGTCTTCTACCAGATGCTGAGTTCGCTCGGTTTCGAGAATCGTCAACATGCATGTGGCGGTCGGCACTTCGCTGGCGATCATCGTGCCGACCTCGCTGCAATCCTTTTCCAAGCACCATGCGCGCGGCGCCGTCGACATGGCGTTGCTGGCGCAGCTTCGTGCTGCCGGTGCCGATCGGCGTCGTCTGTGCCTCGATCATCACCGCCTATATCTCAGGCGCCGGCCTGCGCATCATCTTTGCCGTCATCGCTTTCGTGCTGTCGCTGAAACTGCTGTTCGCGCGGCAGAACTGGCGCCTTGGCGACGATGTGCCGACCGGCATCTGGCGCGCTTTCGCGGGCTGGGTGATCGGCTTTTTTTCGACCTTCATGGGCATCGGCGGCGGCATCATGAACAATACCTTCATGACACTCTATAACCGCTCGATGCATCAGGCGGTGGCGACCTCGGCCGGCGTGGGCGTGCTGATCTCGATACCCGGCGCGCTTGGCTATGTCTGGGCCGGCTGGGGCAAGGGCGGGTTGCCGCCGCTGTCGCTCGGCTTCGTCAATTTCGTCGCCATCGCCATCATCATTCCGCTGACGCTGCTGGTTACCCCGCTTGGCGTGCGCCTCGCGCACGCGCTGTCGCGCCGGCAACTCGAGGTCGCCTTCGGCTTGTTCCTGCTGTTCGTGTCGTTCCGGTTCTTCTACAGCCTGCTCTAGTGGTGAGAAAATCGCGGCGTTGGAGGCAAACCGTAAACGCAACGTTAAGACGGGAACGGTAGGTTGATGACAACCAGGGGGCGTTTCGAAAGACGGGCCCCGTGTTTTCAGGCAACGCCAAATCGTTCGAAGTGTCGGTTCGCCTGCTCGACGGCGCGCTCATGCGCGGGACGGTGGTGCAGAGCAAGGCGCACGGTCAAAGCCAATCCGTCGACGGCGTCCTGTCGAACGGCGCGCCATTTCTCGAATTCGTCTCCGGCGACGGCCAGCGTAAGTTTATCGCCAAGCACCAGATCGCCTATGTCGAGCCGGTGGAGCCGTTGCGCAAGCCGGTGCTGGCGCCGCCGAACGACCCGCGTTTTGCCGATGCCTTCGCCGTGCTCGGGCTCGATCACGATTGCAGCTTCGAACAGGCGAGGGAAGCCTACCATCGGCTGGCAAAGCTCTATCACCCCGACAGCCATGCCGGCGTCGAACTGCCCATGGAGGTCAAGCGCTATCTCTCCGAGACGTTCAAGCAGATCAACACCGCCTTCACCGAAGTGCGCGCGCAATTGCAGCAGGTGGTGTGAAAACGCTTAGTCGGTCAGCACCAGCCGATCGCCGCGAAATTCGAACGCCGAGAGCGTTTCGAGAAAGCTCATGCCGAGCAGGTTGCCGTCGAGGGAGCCGGTGCGCGCCACCAGCGCGTGCACGCGCTGGCGCTTGATGCCGGCGATCTCGATTTCGTCGAGCGTCACCGGCGCCGCGGTCGTGCGGCCGTTGGCGGTCGTCACTTGCGCCGAATCGACCAGGCGGTCGACGTCGATACCTGCCGCGATCGCCGCTTGGCGGGTCAACACCACCATGCTCGCGCCGGTGTCGACGAGGAACGCGACCGCCGCGCCGTTGACCGAACCGCGTGCCCGAAAATGGCGGTCGGGCGAGCGGATCAGCGTGACCTGCAGCCGTCCGTCCGCCGACCGGCTGGCAACCGGGCTGCCCGGCAACAGGCCGCCGGAAACCCGCGCGGCCATGTCCTGCAATTCGTAGCGGTAGACATAGACGGTGACGAGCCCGAGCACGATCACCAGCCAGATCAGCAAATGGCGAAGATTGACGCCGAACTCGCCGCCGATTGGAAAAAAATGCGGCGCCGAGCACCAGCGCCAGAACGCCGTACCAGATCAGCCGGGCAAAATCGTCGCTGGCCAGGCCGAACGTATCTGCCCGGTCGTGACGCAGGATCAGCAGGATGCAGGCGGCGCCGATCAGGCCGAGATAGAGACCGAGGCGGTTCACGATGGGCCGTCGGCGCGCTCGCGGGCCATTCTGGCGCGCCGCGTTTCCCGGCGCGGGCGGCGCTCGATCATCGCCATGCGCTCGGGCAGGCGCGCGACGATCTCGGTGCGGCGGGCGTCGCTGGCGTTCATCCAGTCGGCGATCTCCTCGCGCGTGCGTCCGCAGCCGAAGCAGAAGCCGGTTTCAAAATTGATCGAACAGATGAGAATGCAAGGCGAGGCGATCATTGGATTTTGAGGCATCTGCGGTTGGAGGTGTGTCAATTTGAATTTTATGAACCGTTCTTTTCACGAGGTCCGCGTGGTCTAGGCCACGGCGCGTCCACGATCGCGAGGCGTGGCACATGTCCGAAAGATCGCTGAACTGGCGCGGCGGCAATCCCAAAAAGTAGACTGGATAACTCCCTCTCAGGAACCGCCAATTCATCAGCTAGCTTTGAAAGCGAAATTCCCTCTCGCCACAGGCTAGTCAGCACCTTTCTCCACACTTGGGACGTTTCCGGCTCGATACCATCTGGCTCCGTCTCTCGCCCCATTTTATTCAGTTCAATATAGAACCCGCGATACGACCAGTCGGAAATCACTCCCAATTTGTGCAAGGCGTAGTTCAAGGCAGCGGCGGAAACGCGCCAACGTTTTTTTTCCGTGATGAGCGTTCTCAGGGATCGCACCACCGGGAGGCGGGCTAACAAATCAGCAGGCGGCATGAGGAATGCAGACGCAAACGCGTGCGCCTCGTCTTCCGCGCTCTTGTGAGCCGATCCTGTGTGTCTGTGCATTACCAAATGCCCAAGTTCATGGGCGGCATCGAAGCGGCTGTGTTCTGGCGTCTTCATTGTATTGAGGAAAACGTATGGTTTGTCATGCCGCCAGAACGAATAAGCGTCCAGATGCCGCGTTTCTTCCATCAATGAAAATACGCGCACACCATGCAGCTCTAGGAGATTGACCATGTTGCCAATCGGTCGCTCTCCAATGCCCCAGTGAACTCTCAATGCAGCGGCAGCCTCAGTCGGTTTGAAACTGTTTATCCGCGGGATCGAATGGGCAGCCAATCCAAATCTTTCTGAGACCCAGTCATCAAGCTCAAAAGCGAGCGCGCCTATCGCTAGCGCACTGTCACGCATTGAGGCGGTCAGTGATCTGAGAGACCTAAAACTGACTCCATCCGAATTGGGATAATCGAAATCGCCCTTATGAAAGAACTTCTCCGGATAACCTGAGAGACGGCAGAGTTTTAAAAGCAAGTCAGGATTCAATTCGGAACCGCTTTGAAAGCGGTGGATCGTCTTACGATCCACACCGAGTGCCTTCGCGAATCCTATCTTGGTTAGTCCAAGCCGCCGCCTGACTAACTCCAATCGATCTGGATTGAGCATTGCTATTTTCTTTTAACGTCTATCTCGACTTCGCCGAAAGTGTCATCCACCTCCGGTTTTTTGTCCGGCTCGGCACCAAGGCCGTCGCCGAACATCAGCGGTATGCGCTTGGATAAAAGCGTGAACCGCTGACCATCGAATTCCGTCGGAAAAGAGAGTTCAGCCCCTATGGGCTTTTCGCTATCTATGAACGCGCCAAGAACCCACGTTAGATACCCACCGGCATCTGGCAGTGGTTTTGGGCGCGGCAGACCAGGAAGCCAAGCCATCTTGTTTGAATCGGTGCTCTTTCGACTGACTTCCCCCTTAGGCGACCGATTTGACGGCTCGCCAGCAGGGTTGCCGGCATCTTCGTCAAAATTGCAGGGGACAACTCGAACTCTAGTTCTGGGGTTTTTGATCGCGCATTGATTGTTGCTGTTGTCGCGTTCCCAACCTCTCGGCAGATAAAGTTCACGAAGACGCCGCCCGATCTTGTCGTAGGCCAAGTAAGGGGCAAACCCGATGCCATCATTGCTGGTGCAGAGCGCATGTTCGGATGCGCCAAATCGGATCGCCTCGATAAGCCCCTGTCGGTCGAGGCCCATCTCCGAAAGAAGATTGTCACCATCGATCGGAGAAAGAACGGCAGACTTTTCCATAGTTCCGTGTCCCATTTTTCGTCATCATCTGATGAAGGAAAATGGGGCATATGTCAATGCCTCGTTGCAACCAACGAGACCTTGCCGCCTTTTTCGCGATCTCGCTCTGCCTTTTCTTGGATAACTTCTCCGCCCCCTTTGCGGCCAAGCGCGGCGCCGGGGCTTCAGGCCTCGGCCTCTGCAATAGCTTCTTGCTCTTCTATTTCTTCGACAGCTTCTGGAGGCGGAGCGGCAGGGCGATCGGCGACTAATTTTGTGACATCGCTCCACTCTTCCATGCGAAAGACATGCACCCGCTTGACAAACCGGCAGAAGTTTTGCGCTTCACCCCGAAGGGCAGTTTGAAGTGTCATAAGAGCCGTTATCGGGTCTTGATTGGCCTCGGTGTGGTAGAGGGAACCCTGCGGATGGCCTGTAAAGCCGCATGCGCGCAACGCATCTGGTATCTCTCTCTGGTAGACGCGGGTCACTTCGGCGTTAGACATGCCTCCGCCGTTAGGTTTAGGCGCCTTCATCGCGGCTGTATCCAGATCAAATGCGACAGCGTATTGAGCCATACGGACCTCCTATCTTTCCGGTAGGCATATAGGAATGGCAGGGCGGATTCGATAGGCTGACAATCTGCGGAAAATCAAACCTAGACACCACCGCGCGACTGCGCTTTGGCGATGCCCGAAGCTCCACAGCAATTCCAGGAAAAGTGAGTGCCACTTTTCCGTCCGGAATTGCGGCGAAAAATTAGGCAGCAAACATCAAATGCAAGGGGTGCGCCGGAGCTATCCCGTTGCCGCCGCGCGGGCGCGGGCTTTCGTCCGCCCGGCACCGCCGCCTCGACGCGGCCCATGACTTCGAGCACGCGGGCGCGCGGGAATGTGGCGATCGCCTCGGTGCCTTCGCGCAATTGCGAGCGCAATTCGAACCGGCCCTGATGCATGGTCACGAGCGCCTGGACGATCGGGAGGCCGAGGCCGGTACCCTGTTCGGCGCTCTTGATGGCGATCGAACCCTGGCCGAACGACGACAGGACGATGGGGATTTCCTCCGGCGGAATTCCCGGGCCGTTGTCGGCGACGGAAAGATACTGGCCGCCGCCGCTGGTCCAGCCAACCTTGACGTTGATATGGCCGCCGACAGGGGTGAATTTCAGCGCGTTCGATAATAGGTTGAGGGTCACCTGGCGCACGGCGCGCTCGTCGGCCCACAACTGCGGCAAGCCTTCCTCGTATTGGGTCGAAAGGCTGATATTGCGCGAGCGCGCCTTCAGTTGAACCATGTGGCAGGCGTCGTCGACGGTGTTGACGAGCGACATCGCCTCTTCGTTGAGTTCGTGGCGGCCTGCCTCGATGCGCGACAGATCGAGGATTTCATTGATGACGTTGAGCAGGTGCTTGCCGGAATCGTGAATGTCGCCGACATAGTCGCGATAGGTGGAATTGCCGATCGGGCCGAGCACTTCCGACTTCATCACCTCGGAAAAGCCGAGGATGGCATTCAGCGGCGTGCGCAGTTCGTGGCTCATCGTCGCGAGGAACCGCGACTTCGCCAGGTTCGCCTCCTCGGCGCGCCGGCGCGCTTCCTCGGAAATCGCCTTGGCGGTTTCAAGTTCGGCGATCAGGTCCTCGTTTTCCGATTTGTGCTTGAGGATCGACAGCACCGACAATTTGAATCGGTCGGCGATGAAGTAGAAGAACGCCTGCGAGCCGACGAGGATGCCGGCCATGAGCAATGTCGGCGGCGTATAGGACATGAGCAGGACGATCGACAGGGCAATCGTCGGCGGCGCCGAAGTCAGCAGCAGGCTGGCGCCGAAGCCGTAGGACAGGATCATCGTGATCGCCTGGAAAACCAGGATCGTCGAAAAGCGGATCAGCGCGTAGGTTTCGCTCGAACAGTCGCGGCATTCGTAGACGGCGAAGATGCTCCAGCAGAGCGCCACGAGCAATTGCGTGAGCAGATAGACGCGGCGCCAATGGCGCGGCGGGGTGGCATCGCTCGCCTCGTTGATAAAGCGGCTGGAGAAGGCGGCCATCAGGCCATGGCAGAAGACGGTAAGCAGAAACCAGTAGATGGCGGTCAGAATGCCGACATAGGAACTGGCGATCGTGGCGATGATGGCAATGAAGATCGGCAGCGCGATGAAGGCGTTGCGGTGGTTCTGGGCGAAGCTCTGGAGCAGTTCGTGCTCAAAAGGGTTATCGCTGCCGTCTTCGCCGATGCGGCGGCGCACGTCCTTGACCATGCGGGCGCTGGCGCTCAGCTTGCGCGTGCGATCGACGATGTTCTTGTCGGAACGTGATGGCGATATTTCACGCATCGGCGAACGCTGGACCTGACTTGCCGGGCAATCGGCGCACGGTAGTGCTTTTTTGGTTAACAGCGCGTTAGGAGTTGTGGTGGAACGGCGACAACCGTCACGGTGGCGGCCGCTGCGGCGACGCGCGGCGGGCGGTCGGCAAGGCTTGGCGCTGGGCGGGGTCGGGACGTGGTCGGTGGTCGGCCTGCTCGCCGTCGCGGCGATATTCGCCAATCGCTGGTCGCAACAGGAATTATCCGGATCGGCCTACGTGATTGACGGCGACACGCTCAGAATCGGCGCCGAGCGGGTGCGCCTGATCGGCATCGATGCGCCGGAACTGGATCAGACCTGCCGAGCCACCGGCGGCGGCATCGCCTGCGGAAAACTGGCGCGCGAACATTTGCGGGCGATTGCCGAGAGCGGGCAAGTTCGCTGTTCGGCCGACGGTTTCGACCGCTATGGGCGCCTGCTCGGGCGATGCAGCGCCGGCGGCATCGATCTCAACGCCACGATGGTCAGCGACGGCTGGGCGGTCGACTATGGCGGCTATGCAGCCGAGGAGCACCAGGCCCGGCAAGCCGGGCGCGGCATCTGGGCCTACGACTTCGATACCCCGTCCGACTGGCGTCACGCCAATCCGCGCCAGTCGCAGGTCGAAGACTTCGTGGAGCTTGACGCGCCGCCTGCGCGCCGTGTTGATGGCGGCGAGGGGCTGGCTCGGCATATAGAAACGGAGAGAGAGCGTTGCGCCTGACGGGGATGAAACTGTTCAGCGGCGGTCGCGCGCCCAATCCGCGCCGGGTGGCGATCTTCCTGGCCGAGAAGGCGCTCGAGATCGAAACGATCGAACTCGATATCAACAAGCTCGAGCAGCGTTCGCCGGAATTTGCCGCGCTCAACCCGATGATGACGCTGCCGGTGCTCGTGCTGGCGGACGGTACAGTGATCGCCGAAACGGTTGCCATCAGCCGTTATCTCGAGGCGCTGCACCCGGAGCCGCGGCTGTTCGGTGTCGATGCGCTCGACAGCGCCATCGTCGAGATGTGGCAACGGCGTGTCGAGCTGCTGTTCGCCCTGCCGGTTTCGTACGCATTTCGGCATCTGCATCCCGGCGGTGCGGTTTTGGAGGGCGCGCAAATCCCCGAATGGGGCGAGATCGGGCAAGCGCGGGCGCGCAAGTTCATGGAATTTCTGGATACGGAACTGGGCCGCCGTCCGTTCATCGCCGGCGAGCGATTCACCATCGCCGACATCACCGCGATCGTCGCCTACCAGTTCCTGCGCGCCGGCCGCATCGAGCCGCCGCAGGATCTCCCGCGACTCCAAAAATGGGCCGAGACGGTGGCGGCGCGTCCGAGTGTTGCCATACGCAAATGACTACCAAACTGAACGCGTTGAGCCGGCGGATCGCCGCGTGCCGCATTTGCGTCGATCGGCCGACTGGAAAACCGCTGCCGCACGAGCCGCGGCCGGTGGCGGTGCTTTCGGCGACGGCGCGCATCGCCGTTTGCGGCCAGGCGCCGGGAACAAGGGTTCACGCCAGCGGCATCCCGTTTCTCGATCCGTCCGGCGACCGGCTGCGGCAATGGATGAATGTCACGAAAGAGGAATTCTACGACGCGGCGCGCATTGCCATCGTGCCGATGGGTTTCTGCTTTCCGGGCCTCGACGCCAAGGGCGGCGACCTGCCGCCGCGGCGCGAATGCGCGCCGGCCTGGCGCGACGAGATTTTCGCGGCGATGCCGCAGATCGAATTGATGCTGCTGGTGGGCCTCTATGCCCAGCGCTGGCACCTCGGATCGCGCGCGGCGCCGTCGCTGACTGAAACCGTTTCCCGCTGGAAAAAGCTCGTTGACGGGCGGAAATCACCGCAGGTGCTGCCGCTGCCGCACCCGTCTTGGCGCAACAACGCGTGGATCGGCAAGAATCCGTGGTTTTCCGGCGATCTCGTGCCGTATTTGCAACAACGCGTGCGTGAATTGCTCGGCTGAGCGCTGGCAGGGTTGCAGCGCCCCTGGACTCGCTTGTGGACTATTGTTTCCCCAGATAGATTTTTCCGGAACAATTTTCCAATCTCGAGCTCTGCTTTCATGGACCGCACCGACAAGGCAATCCTGGCGCTGCTGCAGGAAGACGCCACCACCCCCGTCGCCGACATCGCCCGCAAGGTCGGACTTTCGACGACGCCGTGCTGGCGGCGCATCCAGAAGATGGAAGAAGACAAGGTGATCGAGCGCCGGGTTGCGATCCTCAATCCGGAAAAGGTCAATGTCGGCGTCACCGTCTTCGTATCGGTCATCACCGACAAGCACAACGCCGACTGGCTGAAGCGCTTCTCCGAGGTGATCACCCGGTTTCCGGAGGTGGTCAGCTTCTATCGCATGAGCGGCCAGGTCGATTACCTGCTCAAGGTCGTCGTGCCCGACATCGCCGCCTACGACGCGTTCTACAAGAAGCTCGTCGGGGAAATCGAGATCGAGGACGTGTCGTCGGCCTTCGCGATGGAGCGCATCAAGGAGACGACGCGCCTGCCGCTGTCCTACGTGTCGCTGGAGAAGCCGGCGAAGGCGAGGGACTAAATCTCCATGAAAGCACGCATCAAGTGGGTCGAGGGCCGCACCTTCGTCGGCGAATCCGGCACGGGGCACAAAATCGTGTTCGGCACGGCCTTCGGGCCGGAGGCCAAGACGCCGGGGCCGAGCCCGATGGAATTGGTGCTGATCGGCACCGGCGGCTGCACCGCATTCGATGTCGTCCACATCCTTGAGAAGGGTCGCGAGGCGATTGAGGACTGCGTCGTCGAAATCGAGGCCGACCGCGTCGAAACCGATCCGAAGGTCTTCACCCGCATTCACATGCACTTCGTCGTCAAGGGCAGGGGCCTGGCGACCAACAAGGTCGAACGCGCTATCGCGCTATCGGCGGAGAAATACTGCTCGGCCTCGGCGATGCTGGCGAAGACGGCGACGATCACGCACGATTTCGAGTTGGTCGAGACGGGCCCCAAGGGCAGCTGACTGCTACGGCCGCCTCACATCCGCAAGCTTCCTGAGCTTGTCGCGGGCGGAACTGTGAAGGCGCCCTAAGCGTTCCTGGGTTGCCGAGCCTGCGCAGTGCCACCTGACCGCCGCAAAACTGTGGATTTATGACAGCGACAGAAGTGAGTGCCACTGCGGCGCCAAACCGAAAGGATGAATGATGATTGCCAAGAACACGATCTGCCTCTGGTACGACAAGGACGCCGAGGAGGCCGCCCGCTTCTATGCCAAGACCTTTCCCGACAGCCGCGTCGGCGCCGTCCACAAGGCGCCGAGCGACAACCCTTCGAGCAAGGAGGGCGAGGTGCTGGTCGTGGACTTCACCGTCTGCGGGATTCCCTGCATGGGGCTCAACGGCGGTCCGATGTTCAAGCACAACGAAGTCATTCTCGTTCCAGATCGCCACCGAAGATCAGGCAGAGACGGATCGCTACTGGAATGCCATCGTCGGCAACGGCGGGCAGGAGAGCGCTTGCGGCTGGTGCAAGGACAAATGGGGCGTCTCCTGGCAGATCACGCCGCGCGTGCTGACCGAGGCGTTTCAGGCCGGCGGCGCCGAGGCCAAACGCGCCTTCGACGCGATGATGGACATGAAGAAGATCGATGTGGCGAAGATCGCGAAGGCAAGGCGGGGGTGACGCCCCGGTTGCCGGAGCCGCCGTGCCGCCCTTTTGCGAGCTTGTCGTGAATGGATCTGAGCCGCAGGAACGCGGCCGGCCTGCATTCTAACGGCATGGCCAGCTGCCGCTTAAATTAGCGCATTTACTATTTCATGGACTACTGTCTTACTATCCGCACCTCATAATGGAGTGGGTGCATTAATGATTTCTGAGGCCAGCGTTCGGCGCGCGATTAATCACTTGGGATCATTCGGTGATACAGACCTCTTTCCGCGCCTTCCTGAAATGCGATGCTTTCTTGAGCGGCCTGGAACCATTGCCAAGGACTGCAAGAAGTTGAATATCGGACAATACATGCCTGTCGGCACTATAGAAATACTAACACCAAAATCGTGGCTTGGATTCAGGATCGCCCATCAACTTACCGCATCCGATAATATAATCTATCTTGCCGCGCTTCTTGATTGTGCGCCTAGCTTGGAAGCTGCGCGACTGCCGAAGGATGAGAACGAAGCCTTCGCATACCGTTTCCACGAAGGCGAATCTCTAAAGATTTTCGAGCCCTCACGCGGATATCACCAATGGCTAGCTTATCTCTCAGAATTCGGCGGTCCAGACAATCCATTTGGAGAAGACCGCCCAGCGATAGTTACTGACATTTCCGATTTCTACCAAAGGATCTATTTTCATAGAATTGAGAATGTACTTCAGGATGCTGGATGTCCTACTGGACCTTCCGACTTGGTGAAAAAGATCATAAAAACAACCCGTGCCAGGCAGTCGTATGGTCTACCTGTCGGAAGCACAGCTTCGCGTATGCTGGCAGAATGCCTGCTAAACGACACGGATATGTTTCTGAAGCACACAGGCGTGAAGTTCACCAAATTCGTGGATGATTTTCGCATCGCGGTACCCACCGGAATGGAGGCGCACTCGATCCTGTGTCGGCTTGCTGAACATCTGATGGTCACCGAAGGGTTATCCTTAAACGTTGCTAAAACCAGGATGACTTCAGTCAAGGAAATACGGCGCTCTTCTAAAACACGCCTGCAAGATGTGTTCACGAGCGCTGAAATGGAAAAGGTACAAGCGTTTATCACCCTAAGTTATGGTGATGATGACAATGCTCAAGATGATGACGCCATCGCGAATCCGTTTATTACGGCAGAACTCTTGTTAGATAAGCTGGATGAGACAGGAGATAAGAAAGGTGTCGAACTATCAGTTTTTAAAGCAATTCTACGAGCGCTTCGGTTCTTGCCCGAAATTGATGCTGTCCGACTGCTCGAAAAGCACGCGGATCTGCTCTATTATGTACCTCGCGAGTATTGCCTCACACTGAGCGCAGCGTCAGTGCAAGACAATTTCGCCGCTGAACCAATAAAGGCCAGAGTTAGGGAATTGCTTGCTATGTCGCCCTATTCCGATCTTGCTTATGTCAGATCGTGGCTATTGAATTTGTTTGTGGACGGCACATTGCCAGTTTCTCTTTCGGAGTGGCAGTCCTATGATTTTAACAGGAGCGTAATAGAACGCCGTTCGCATTTCTATCTTCGGGGCTTGGCGAACGACCGTGCTTATTTTCGAGCGTTAAAAACGCAGCTTGGCTCGCTCAGCGAATGGGACAAGCCGGCCGCCCTAATGGCTGGGATGTGTTTGCCCTCAGACGAGTACAAGAACTGGCTGGCGACCACAGTGCAGCAGCTTAATACGCCGTTTGCCGCCACATATGTCGATTGGTTGAAGGACTGCCACGGCATGAAGTCCTTGCATCAGTTGCTTTCGGAGCCGCATGAACCAGTGTGCACGTCTCTTTAGGCTTCACACCGCCAGCTTCCGCCTCACCGCCTCGCTCTCCAGCTCCTCACCGCATCCCTCCCGATCCACCGCCGCGTCTTATCCTCACTCGCCGCAAGTTCGCGCGCCAGCTTCAGACAGGCCGGATAGAGCTCGGCGCGGCTCTTGCCGATCTGGCGTAGCGCCCAGTTGACCGATTTTTTCACGAAGTTGCGTGGGTCGTCGGCATGCTGGCGGATGAGGTCGAGCCAGGCGTCGATCTGCGCTTTCGTCGCTTCCTTGTCGTGTACGGCCTGCCACGCCATCAGCGCGAAGGCGGCGCGGCGCACGAATTCGCGCCGGTCGGCAGCCCATTTGGCGATCTTTTGCCGGGCATGCGGCGAGCGGACGAAGAGGTTGCCGCAGACCTGGTCGCACAGGTCCCAGGAATTGAAGTCGCCGGCCCATTGGTTCATCTGGCGGGAAGTCACCCACTCCGGCTTATCGACGAGGCAAGCAAGGATGCGCGCCTCGTGGATGCCGCTGTCCCACAAGGCCTGCGCCAGCGCGTGATCCTTCGTGATCTGGCGCGCCGGTGGCACGGATGTTCGGCATGGAAACGCCGAGCGCCTTGTCGGTGGCGATGCCGAACCTCGCCATGCCGTGTCGGTTTTCCTCGGAGGCTAATCCGCGCAGTTTCGCCAGCGCCTGATCGAGCGTGTGCGGCGCGCGGGCCATCGGCCGGGCTATTTGTGCTTCAGCCGCGCCAACAGGCTCGAAGTATCCCAGCGCTTGCCGCCCATCGCCTGCGATTTCGGCGTAGAATTGGTCGACGAGCGCGGCGACCGGCAGGCGCGAGCCGTTGCGCCGCGCCTCGTCGAGGCACATGCCGAGGTCCTTGCGCATCCATTCGACGGCGAAGCCGAAATCGTATTTGCCGGCGTTCATCGTCTTGTGGCGGTTTTCCATCTGCCAGGAGCCGGCCGCGCCCTTGGAGATGACGCCGATGACTTTTTCGACATCGAGGCCGGCATTCTGGGCAAAGTGGATGCGCTTCGGCGAGGCCCTCGACCAGGCCGGCAATGGAAATCTGGTTGACCATTTTGGTCAATTGGCCTGCGCCGGCCGGGCCCATCAGCCCGACCATGCGGGCGTAGGATTCGATGACCGGCTTGGCCTTGTCAAAAGTCGCTTCGTCGCCGCCGACCATCACCGTCAGCGCGCCGTTTTCGGCGCCGGCCTGGCCGCCGGAAACCGGGGCATCGAGAAAGCCGAAGCCGCCTTTGCGCGCGGCGGCATCGAGTTCGCGGGCGACATTGGCCGATGCGGTGGTGTTGTCGATGAAGACACTGCCCTTGGCCATCGCGGCGAAGGCGCCGTCTTTGCCGAGCGTCACCGAGCGCAGGTCGTCGTCATTGCCGACGCAAGAAAAGACGAATTCCTGGCCCTCGGCGGCTTGCGCCGGGGTCGCGGCCGATTTGCCGCCGTGCTTTGCCACCCAGTCGGCGGCCTTCTTCGCCGTGCGGTTATAGACCGTAACCTCGTGGCCCTTGCCGGCAATATGCCCGGCCATCGGGAAGCCCATGACGCCCAATCCGAGAAATGCAACCCTTGCCATTGCAATTACCTTTCCGCCGATCTAGCCTGTCTTTCAAAATGCGGCTCGGGATACATCAATGCGTCGAGCATGGAAATGGTTCTTCGGCTCGGCGCTGGTGCTGCTTGCCGCTGTCGTGCTGGTCGGTGCGCTCGGCTATTTCGCCATTCGCGCCTCGCTGCCGGATGAAAGCGGCGACCTTGCCATTGCCGGCCTGAAGGGCCAGGTGCACATCGTTCGCGACGCAACGGCGTTCCGCATATCGAAGCCAATGACATCGAGGATGCCGCGCTGGCGCTCGGCTTCGTGCATGGCCAGGACCGGCTCTGGCAAATGCATGTGTTGCGCATGGTCGCGCAGGGCCGTCTGTCGGAGATGTTCGGCAAGGCGACTATCGATACCGACATCTTCCTGAAGACGATCGATATCGCCGCCGCCGCGCGCGCCTCCTACGAGGCGCTTGTCGCCGAAGGCCAAGGCGGTGCTTGAGGCCTATGCCAATGGGGTCAACGCCCACCTGACACGGCGAACCGCACTGCTGGCGCCGAGCCTGCCGCCGGAATTCATGATCCTCGGCCTGACGGCGGAACCGTGGGAGCCGTGGCAGTCGGTGGCGATCATCAAGGTGATGGCGTTGACGCTCAATTCCAACATGGACGAGGAAATCCGCCGGCTGGCGATGGCGGCGAGGGGATTTTCGCCGGACTGAAATCGACGATCTGCTGCCCGTACGGGCCGCGCGACAACCCGCCGCCACTGCCGGACTTGCGCAAGATATTCGAGTTCCAGAGCGCGCCGTCAATTCGGCGTCGTATCGGGCGCCGGACAAGTTCGCCGATCTCGCCTGGCCGATCGGCATCGACGCTTCCAACAACTGGGTGATCTCCGGGTCGCGCACGGAATCGGGCAAGCCGCTGCTCGCCAACGATCCGCATCTTGGCCTGACGGCGCCTTCGACCTTCTATCTGGCGCACCTGCAATTTTGGCGATCGCAACATCATCGGCGGCTCGCTTCCCGGAACGCCGCTGGTGCTGATCGGGCGCAACGACAGCATCGCCTGGGGGTTGACGACGACCAATCTCAATTCGCAGGACCTGTTCATCGAGCGCCAGCAGACCTCCAATCCGACGCAGTACCTGACTCCGGACGGCTGGCGCAATTTCGACACGCGCGAAGTGACCGTGAAAGTGAAGGGCGGCGAGCCGGTGACGTTTACGCGGCGCGAAACCCGCCATGGCCCGGTGCTGCCCGACAACTACCGCAACATCTCACCCTGCTGCCGCAGGGCCATGTCGCGGCGCTGAAATGGGTGGTGCTGGCCAGCGACGACACTTCGGTCGAAGCCGCGCTTGGCATCGCCGAGGCCGACACCGTCGGCGATTTCTTCAACGCCATGCGCAAACTCGTCGCGCCGATGCAATCGATGGTCGTTGCCGATGTCGACGGCACCATCGGGCTGATCGCGCCCGGCCGCGCGCCGGTTCGAAAACCGGAAAACCAGATTATGGGCCGCGAGCCGGTGCCGGGCTGGCTCGAGCAATACGACTGGGTCGGGGTACATGCCCTTCGAAAGCCTGCCGCAGATCATCAACCCGGCCGACGGCGCGCTGGCGACGGCAAACGCCAACTGGCTGCCGCCCGGTTACAACCAGCACATCACGTTCGACTGGGACGAGAATTTCCGCCAGGCCAGGGTCGAGGAATTGGTCGTGAAACCGGGGCCGAAACGCAAACTTGCCGACATGAAGGCTTTCCAGGGCGACGATTATTCGGCGGCGCTGGTAGCGTTCCGCGACGAGGCCTTGCGGTCGCTGGCGGCAACCGCTGGTCGCGACGCCTCGATGACCGCGGCGCTGGCCGCTTGGGATGGCCATATGCGCGCCGATCGTCCGGAGCCGCTGATCCTGACGGCGTGGTGGCGAAATTTCCAGGAGCTGGTGCTGCTCGACGACCTCGGCTCGGAATATTCGCGCTTCGAGAAAGGTTACATGGAGCCGCTGCTGCGCATCCTGCGCGGCGAGGACGTGCGCGACTGGTGCGACGATCTCTCGACCGGGCCGCTCGAAACTTGCGGCGTGATGCTCGCCCAGTCGCTGGCTTCCGCCGTGCGCGAATTGCAGGATCTGCAGGGCAAGGACTGGCGCAACTGGCGATGGGGCGAAGCCCATGTTGCGTTCGGCGAGCACCGGCCGTTCTCCTCGGTCGGCCTGCTATCGCCGTTCTTTTCGATCGTGGTCGAAAGCGCCGGCGGCTCTTATACGCTGTTGCGCGGCCGCACGGATTTTCGCGGCGCCAGTCCCTATGCAAATGTCCACGCTTCTGCCTATCGCGGCATCTACGACCTGTCGGCGCCCGACCAGTCCGGCTTCATCGTTTCGACCGGCCAAAGCGGCCACTTCCTGTCGCCGCATTATCGCGACCTGGCGGAAAAATGGGCCCGCGTGGAGTATTTGCCGATGACGACGATCAAGCAGGACTACGAGGCCAACAGCGAAGGAACGTGGACGCTGCACCCGGTGCGGTGAATCAACTGCACAGGGACCGGCGGCTGTGTCTCAGTTTAAAATTTGTCAGGGGTCTGCAGTTCGACATGATCCAAGGCTGTGCTTGTCGCTAAGCACATGGCAGACTAACTTCCTCGAATCATGTCGAAGGACATCAACCCGCAGAAGGCCCTCATATTCCGGATTGTCCATAGGAATAACATCGGACCGGTGTTGAATGAGGGTTGCCATTGCCGTTCGAAGATGGACGGGGCGAAATATGTCGAGATCGGGAATCCGGAGCTCATTCAGAAGCGGATCGGGCGGGTAGTGCCCTGTGGGCCAGGAGGCACCTTGAGCGACTATGTGCCATTCTATTTCACGCCCTATAGTCCGATGCTCTACAACATCAAGACCGGATACAATGGCATCCAGAAGCGCCCGATGCGGGATATCTTGATCCTCGTCTCGTCGCTGCATCACTTGGTCAAGCTTGGTGTTCCGTTTGTGTTTTCGGATCGGCATGCCTATTTGAGGTTTGCGCAGTTCTCGAACGACTTGGCCGACCTGAATCGGATCATTTGGCCCACGTTGCAGGTGCGCGACTTCAAGCGAGATGATTCTGACAAGTTCGAGAAATATCAGGCGGAAGCGCTTGTGCATAAGCACGTTCCGCTTTCGGCGCTTCTCGGCATCCTCTGCTATGACTCCATTGTGCAGGCCGAGGTCAAAGCCGACGCTGAAAAAGTTGGCGCAAAAATTAAGGTTGAAACCGGAAGGAAGTGGTTTCTCTGATGATTAAGTTCGCTCGTGGCAACTTGCTCGAAGCCGATGCGGAGGCGCTGGTTAACACCGTCAACACGGTCGGTGTAATGGGGAAGGGCGTAGCTTTAATGTTCAAAGAAGCATTCCCTGAGAACTTTAGGCGCTATGAATCCGAATGTGCTGCCAAGCGCATTCGTCTCGGGGAGATGTTTGTCACAGAGCGAAACGATCTTTATGGCCCGAAGTGGATAATCAATTTCCCAACAAAGGCGCATTGGCGATATCCCTCTAAACTGGAATGGATAGCTAAAGGCCTAGAAAATCTCAAAACCGTGATCGAAGCGCATAAGATCAAGTCCATCGCACTTCCGCCTCTCGGTGCGGGTAATGGAGGCTTAGCTTGGCAAGAAGTGCGCTCACTAATCATCGACAAGCTGGGCACACTTGACGATGTTGAAGTTTTTGTTTTCGAGCCAAGCAAACAATATCAGAATGTCGCCAAGAGGACCGGTGTGGAGAAGCTAACTCCGGCGCGGGCATTAGTGGCAGAACTAGTTAGACGATACGCAGTTCTAGGGATAGAATGTTCGCTACTTGAAGTGCAGAAGCTTGGCTACTTTGTAGAGCGCTTCGTCTCCAAACAAGGTCTACCCTCGATGAAATTTGCGTTTAGCGCTAACAAGTACGGCCCGTACTCAGATAGGCTGAAGCATATGCTAAACGCGCTCGATGGGAGTTACCTTCACTGCGAAAAACGATTGAGTGATGCTGGTCCATTCGAACCAATATATTTCAACGATGAGAAGAAGGACCTGGTATCGGCTTACTTCACAACGCCTGAGGCGAAGCCTTATCGGGAGGCTTTGGAGGCCACGAGCAAGCTCATCGATGGCTTCGAATCACCCCTTGGCATGGAGTTGCTTGGAACGGTCGACTGGCTAATTAATCGGGAGAATGTCGCGCCTGAGGTCGCTGAGATCAAAGCTGCACTACCAGGGTGGCCTGGCGGTGAAGAGGCGGCTGAGCGCAAGATACGGCTTTTCGAGGATCGCATCGTCGCCATTGCCTTAGACGCCCTGTCAGAAAATACATTAGTGCAGGCCGACTGATGCCCACCGGACCTAAAGACCGTCCAGCTGACGTGATAGATAGTGCCCTCAAAATGCAGCGGACCACCGCGGGCGCGGAACAAGAGGATTTGCCGCGGGACGGCAAAAACTCGGCCGCCAAGCGCGCTTGGCGCGAAGGAACTGAGATTTCAAGCTGAGACACTACCGGACCGCCGAGTGCTGGTCGACCAGGTGCGCGATCGAGTTTGCGTAATATTGCAGCAACACCCGCTCGCGGGTGTTGGCGCGATAAAGCCCTTCGTCGCGGACCTCCACGAGGCGGCGTAACGTCAGCATCCGCAGGCCTGTCGAAACGGCGTAGTCGCGGTCGGCGCGTGGAATGTGAACATGGGCGCCGGACTGTTCGAGTTGCGCGATCAGGGCGAAAACCTGCGCCTTCAGTTCGAGCTCGCCGACCCAGCGCTTGCCGTTGGCGAGAAATACCTGGGCGGTCATGGCGACCGGCAAGGCCGGGATGATGCGGCCGATTTCGGAAATCAGGTGTTCGCCGAGGCGGGCAGTGGCGGCAAAGCGGGCCTCGCTGTCGGTTTCGCGGAAGCTGGCCTTGTTGCGGCGCATCCATGCCTTCAGCGACAGCGGATGGCCGAATGAAACGCAGGCATAGCCATAGCGGTAGAGCCTTCCTTGCAGCCGCAGCTTCATCAGGTTGCCGACAAATGCGAGGATTGCCCGAACGCGCACGCGGAAATCGCGGCCGCTGATTTCGCGCTCCTGGCCGGCCGTCAGGATGCGGTCCTCAATGACGCGGTCGTAGTTGATGCCGACCGGGACGAAGACGATGTCGCGGCTTTTCTTCGGATCGAAATCGGCGACCATGTAGGACAGCAGGCCGAGCCGCGGTTCGCGCAGCCGGCCATCGCGGCTCAGGCCGCCTTCCGGAAACACCGCCTGGGTGACGCCCTGCTGCGTCGCCATGGCGACGTAGCGGCCAAGCACCCGGCGGTAGAGTTCATCCTTGGAATTGCGGCGAATGAAATAGGCGCCCATCGAGCGGATCAGGTTCTGCAACAGCCAGATGCGGGCCCATTCGCCAACGGCATAGGATAACGATGCCCGGCTCGAGGCCATGTAGGTGACCAGCACGTAGTCCATGTTGGAGCGGTGGTTCATGACGAACACGACGGCGGCATCGGGATCGATCTCGCGCAGCGCCTTGTCGTCTTCGTAGCCGAGGCGGACGCGATAGACGAATTCGGAAAGCCGGCGCGCGATGCGGGTGCCGAAGCCGAAATAGGCGCGTACCGAAAATGTCGGAACGATCTCGCGGGCGAAGCGCTCGGCCCGGCGCATGACGAGGGCGTGCGGCGTGCCCTTGGCCAGCGCCTCGGCCTCGACCGCTTCGAGGACCCTGGCATCGTACATCAACTGGTCGACCAGCGTCTGGCGGCGGGTCAGTTTGAACGGGCGGATGCGCAGGTGCAGGCGCTGGTTCAGTTCGTCGATCGCCTCGTTGACGCGACGGCGCAGGAACCAGCGCAGGGATGGAACAAAGACGCGGTCGGTGACGCCGACGATGGCAAACACAGCCAGCAGCACGACCAGCCAGAAGGGCAGGGCGACGCTGCTCGTCATGTCAGGTCGCCAAGCCTTCGACGCGCAACCATTCCGGCCTCCCCCTCGCCGGCGGCGATCAAAGCATCTGCCCGGAGCAGGCGCAACTGGCGGAGCTAGCAGCGTCCGAGGCGTTCGCGGCCAGTTTCCTCGCCGAATTCGTTCAATTGCAAGCGCAGGCGCCGGCCTTGCCGGCAGCCCTCGACATAGGCGCTGGTGTTTTGCCAGCCGTCCTTGGCCAGCGATTTCAGCACCTCGGAAACGGTCAGCGATGTGCAGCGGCCGAGTTCGCGCTGCTTCAGGACTTCACCATAGCGTGTGAGGAGCAACTCGTTGCGACGGTTGTTCGTACAGGCGGTAACTACAAACCCGTCCTCGCCGTTGTCGGTGACGTAGATGTTGGAATAGCCCTGCTTGCTCAGGATTGTCGTCAGGTCGTCGGCGGAAACCGGCGGCGAACAACGCCCGATCTGAACCTCATCTAGGATGCGTCCGTAGCGGTTGACGACGATTTCGACCTGGTTGCGGCCGCGGCAAGCCTCGAGGCGGTAGCGCGGCGGACGTGAGTCGATGACCTTGGCGCGGTCGAGGCCCAGGTCGGCGAGAAGGCGCCCCAGGTCATTGGGATCGACCGGAGCATCGCAAGCGCCGATCGGCCGGCGATCGGTGATGTTGCCGAAGCTGTCGATCGACAGTTCGTAGCGGTCGGCGTCGAGGCAGGCCTGGACGACATAGTCGGGCAGTTGCCGGTCGGTGAAATCCATGCGGTCATAGCCCTTGCGCTCGAGCAACGCGGTAATGTCGGACGGGGCCAGCGCGTCCTGGCATTGGCCAAGCGCGCGCGGCGGCGCGAAATCGCCGAACTGGCTGACGTCGATGCGCACCCGCGACCCGGCGGCGCAGGCGATCGCGATCCAGCCGCCTTGCTGCTGGTCCTCCAGATTGATGCGCTGGTAGCCCTTGGCTTGCAGCAGGCGATTGACGTCGGCCGCCGTCAGCAGCGCGCGACAGCCGCCGATGCGGCTCGGCGCGCTGATGCGGCCGTCCCAGTAGATCTTGAGCTGCATCCGATCGGCGTCGCGACAGGCCTGGAAGGTGGTAGAAGACAAGCCGCGATCGACGACATCGATGCGGTCATACCCCTGCGCCGACAGCATCGCCTTCATGTCGGCGTCGGACCCACCGAGCTGGATCGACAATTGCGCCGACGCCGGGGTGCCGACAAGAAATGCAGCGAGAAGCGCAATTCCGAATTTGCGGCTCAACATGCAATCCCTCCCGCGCTTGCCACGAATCAATGCACGGCAAGTATGGCAATCGGGAGGAATGCCGGATAGCGCCGATAAACACCAAGCAGATCCCGCTGGTGCGCCTGCGCGGTTGACCGGATTTGCCGATTAATCGTCCCTGGTTTGCTCCCCGCCAAAGAGATGGTTCACTACCGCGACTGGCAGGAACATGCGGAGCGGGTTGGAGGGGAGGGGCGTGAACCCGTATCTCTCGTACAGCGATTTTCGTCGCGTAACTGCATCCGGGTTGCCATCATCGAAAACGTCGAGGATCACCACGGCTATGCCCAGGGTCTGCGAAGCGGCCGCGATCCGCGTCAGCGCGTCAGCCAGGAGAGCGCCGCCGTGACCCTTTCCTGCATACCTGGCACCGACACCAATCATCGATATGTAGGCCGCCGGGATCGAACCATGCCCCGGTCTCGCGCGGGCGAAGCGTTTTGGCAACTCGCGATAGTCGACTGCATGGGCATTGATTGCGTAGAATCCGATAAGTCCACCATTGTCCGCGACCATGACGAAGACACGCAGGTTACCGGCTTTCGCCAGCTTGTTGGCCGTCCGTTTGAAGAAGTTGTCGACCTGCTCGACGCCGCAGGAAAATGCCGTTCGATCATGCTTTTCAGGATCGAACGGCTCAATGGTGAATTGCCGAGCTGTCACCTGGAGGTGACAGTCGCCCGATGGCGGGCAAATGCTTCCCGCAATTTGGCAGTGGGGGGCGGCGGATTGTCGAGTGCCGAGAAGAAAGCGGCATGATCCGCCGGATCCAGCGAAGTACGCTCATGTGCTTCGATCGTTGCCAGCGCTGAATTGTAGGCCGCGCTCATCGTGAACACGGAGTCGTCCACTCCCATCAGCGCCGCCGCCTGCTGGATCGCTCTCTTTATATGCGGCTTGGTGCGGAAATTCATCCGCTCGCTCGCCCGCTCGTCGACGTCTTTAGTGGTTTCATTGAAAGCGCGCATGGTTGCCTCGCGGCTGAGATATTGCAGTCTATGTACGTCGATTCGACGTACATGTCAATCGCCATGAGGCGGATGCGGGAAATCTCCGCTCACAGTCCGTTCGCGAGGGGGCGCAGCATCCGGCGCAGCACCAGCAACCGGTCGGCATCGAACAGGAAATGCTTGGCGACGCCGGCGAGATGAAGGACCACCAACGGCAGCAAAGCCTGGCCGCAGACGGTGTGGACGGCTTCGATTGCCTCGTGCAGCCAGCCGACGCGTGAAATCGGCGCGGGAATGATAAGGCCGTAGATGTCGAGCGGACGGCCGAGGCTCCACGGCAGCAGGTAGCCGGTCACGACCGTGAGGGCGATTGCCGCGAGCATGGCCCACATCACGATGTGGGCGAAGAGATTGAATGCTTCGGCCTGCGCCGGCTTCTTCGCCGTGCCGTTGCGAAAGCGCAGGACAAAACGCCACAGCAGGAACGGCCCGAGCAGGGCGCCGCCGCCGACATGAAAGGCGTTTGCGGCGCCGCCGCGCTCGCCTTCATGGGTCAGGAACAGGGCGACGACCGCAATTGCGCTCAGCCAATGCAGGGCGATGGAGACGCGACTGTACCCGGTGATGTTTGCTGGCCGATTCATACCCGCTCTCCTTGCACAACGCATGAACGCAAGCCGGCGCCGCGCTCAAGTTAAAGTTTCGCAATGCAGCATGGAGATTTCAGGCGATGCCGAACTGGGAAAACGGAATGAAATCGACCGGCTCGCCTTCGCGGATTTCGGCGATGTCCTCGCCGACCTCGATCAGGCCGTCGGCGGCGCGCAGGCCGGAGATCAGGCCGGAGCCATCGCGGGCGAACTTGCGCACGCAAAGCGTGCCGCCCTCGGCGCGGACCAGTTCGCCGCGCCAGAATTCGCGGCGGCCGGTTTTCTTGCCGGAATAGGAAAACGCGGCAGCGACCGGATAGCGCACCGGGTCCGGCCAATCGCCGCCGCCGAGGCGAACGATTGCCGGTCGCACATAGAGGAGAAAGCAGACGAATGCCGCCACCGGATTGCCGGGAAGACCGAAGCAGGCAGTGGGGCCGATTTGCCCGAAGGCCATCGGCCGGCCCGGCTTTACCGCGAGCTGCCAGACATGGCGGGTTCCGAGTTCTGCAATCGCTGCGGTCAAATGGTCTTCCTCGCCAAGCGACGCGCCGCCGGAGCTCAGCAGGATATCGCAGCGCTCCGTCGCCTCGAGGACGCGCTTTCGCGTGATGTCGCGGTCATCGGGCAGTATTCCGAGATCGACGGTCGTCACCGGCGATGGCTGCAACATGGCACGCAGCAGGAAGTGGTTGGCGTCATAGACGCCGCCCGGCTCGAGCGGCTCGCCGGGTCGGCGCAATTCGTTGCCGGAGGAAATCAGGCCGACCGTCAGCCGCCTGAAAACGGCGAGCCGATCGAAGCCGGCCGAAGCCGCGGCGGCGATATCCTGGGGCCGCAGCGTTCTCCCTGGCGAGACCACCGTCGCTCCGGCCTTGACGTCCTCGCCGGCGCGGCGACGATTGGCACCGGGCTTCAGGCCGGCAGGAATGGCGACGCGGTTTTCGCCACCGTTTTCACCGACGACATTGCAATCCTCCTGCATGGCGACCGTATCCGTGCCCGGCGGCATCGGCGCGCCAGTGAAAATCCGCGCGGCGGCGCCCTCGGGCAAGATTTTGCCGGCCGGATCGCCGGCGGCGATGCGGGCGCGAATCTCGAACTCGCCGATACCGGCGGCGCGGGTTTGCGCCGAAAAAGGCGTAGCCATCGACGGCTGCGTTGTCGAAAGCGGGAATGTCGCGCGGCGCGATAACTGCCGCTGCCGCGATGCGGCCGCCGGCTTCGGCGAGATCGACCGTTTCAATGTCGGCGATGGCGGTCAGGCGTTCGCGCAACAACGCCCAGCGCCACGTCGTGGCGCATGCGCGGCGAACTCGGCCGGAAGCAGTCGTCGTCGAGCGTTTTGCCGCTATCCGACGACATGCAGGGATGGCCGTTTGGTTCGCCGATGCCGACGTGAACGAGGATGAAATCGGCGATCGCACCGACGTCGTCGGGATGGAAGCAGGGCAGGGTGCAGCCGTCCGGCCGCTGCTCGCTCGCCAGCGCGACAATCGAGGAATCCTCCGGCCAGCGCGGCTGGTCGACGCGGCCGGTGTCGCGGATCACTTCGATCTTGTCGTGGCTTTCGCGCTTGTAGCCTTCGATCAGGACCAGGTCGCACGGCGCGAGCTTGGCGAGGATTTCCTCCATCGGTGGCTCGTCCTCGTCGCCGAGTTCATGCATGAGCGCCCAGCGTCGATTGGAAACCAGCACGGTTTCCTTCGATCCGGCCTTGCGGTGCTTCCAGGAATCGGTGCCTTCGCGGTCAATGTCGAAGGAATGGTGGGCGTGCTTGACGGTGGAGACGACGAGCCGGCGCCCGGTCAGTTCGCTCACCAGGCGGGCGAGCAGCGTCGTCTTGCCAGCATTCTTCCAACCAGTAACGCCGAAGACCCTATGCGGCGCATGGGAGGCACTCTCCACGACCCGGTGCGCGGCTTCCAGGTCTGCTGGCGTATTGATGTTGAAAAACGGATCGACCCGGGTGCCGGCGATTTCGGTTTCAGCGAATGCGATCTCGATGACACGATGGCGCTGGGCGAAGGCCATGACCTTGCCGCCCTCGCCAGAATCGAGAAATTCGGCGAGGTCGTCGGCGAGCGCCACCGGCCAGCAGCCGAACACCGGGTGCCGATTGCCGCCACTCGTCGCGATGGCGATGGTGCGCTCGTCGGGCACGCGGGCACGCAGGCGCGACGCCAGATCGTCGGGGAAGAACGGCGTGTCGGTCGCGACCGAAACGAGGAAGCGCGCCTGCGGGCGGTTCAATTCGGCCCAGCGCATTCCGGCGAGCAATCCCGCCAGCGGGCCGGCAAAACCAGGCACCGTATCGGCGACCACGGGCAGGCCGAACGGGTCGAAGCGGGCAAGGTCGCCGTTGGCGTTGATGACAATGGCGTCAACTTGCGCCGCCAGCCGGTCGACGACACGGACGATCAACGGCTTGCCGGCCAAGTCGATGAACGCCTTCTCGCGGCCGTCCATGCGACGGGACAGGCCGCCGGCGAGGACGAGGCCGATCGCGCCGGTATCCACGTGCCTAGTCATCGGGTGCGCTCGACTTGCGGCGGTGGCGGCGGTCCTCTTCTTCATCGTCCGCGGCTTGTTGCGTCGAAGACGATGCGCTCCTGGCCGGACAGCGCGAGGAAGCGGGCGCCGCGGGCGCGGCCGATCAGCGTCAATCCGGCCTGGCGCGCCAGATCGACGCCCCAGGCGGTAAAGCCGGAGCGCGAAACCAGGATCGGAATGCCCATCATCACCGTCTTGATGACCATCTCGGAGGTCAGGCGGCCGGTGGTGTAGAAAATCTTGTTGGCGCCGGTCTCGCGATTTTTGAACATCCAGCCGGCGATCTTGTCGACGGCGTTGTGGCGGCCGACATCCTCCATGTAGACGAGCGGACGATCCTCCTCGCACAGGACGCACGCCATGAATGGCGCCGGCGGTGAGATAGAGGCTCGGCTCGGTGTTGATCTTCTTCGTCAGGCTTCCAAGCCAGGAAGTGCGAATGTGGGCGCCCTGCGGCAGGCGGGTGTGCTCGAAGGCGTCGATGACATCGCCGAAGATCGTGCCCTGGGCGCAGCCGGAGGTGCGCACTTTCTTCGCCTGCCGGGTTTCGAAATCGGTCTTCGCCGGCGTGCGCACGATGACGACGCCGAGGTCGGCGTCGTAATCGACGCCGGTGACCTCGTCGTCGTATTTTAGAATGTTCTGGTTGAGCAGATAGCCGATCGCCAGCAGGTCGGGGTGGTCGCCGATGGTCATCATGGTGACGACCTCGCGAGAGTTGACGAACAGGGTTAGCGGCTTTTCGGCGATGACGCGGCTTTTCACCACCGCGCCGGTCTGGTCGATGCCTTCGACCTCGCGTGACAATTGCGGATCGTCCGGGCACGGCCGCACCAGGAATTCGCGGCGGGCGGCCTTGGGATCGTTCATCTCGCCTCATCCTCGGGCGGCAGGCTTGCCGCCACGCGTACAACATATAGCGCGGCAACCAGGCTTGCGAGGGCGCAGGCGAACATCAAAATCGACAGCGGCGTTGCGCCGGTCTGCGGCCCGACGAGGTGGCCGCCCACGACAGAAACGGCTGCAGCGCCGCCGAGCTGCAGGAAGCCGCCGAGGCCGGAGGCGGCACCGGAAAGGCGCGGCCGTACGCTGACGATGCCGGCCATGGAATTGGGTAGCGCAATGCCATTGCCGAGGCCGACGAAGCTCATAAATCCGAAAAATGCCACCGGGCTGCGCAGGTCGAGCAGCGAGAGAGCGACCGCAGCCGCCAGGCCGGCGGCCATGGCGGCGGCGCCGATGGCGATCATGACGTTGACGCCAACGCGCCGCGAAAAGCGCCCGGAGAGGAAATTGCCAAGGATGTAGCCGACCGGAGCGAAAGCGAAATAGAGGCCGAACTCGGAGGGCCGCAGGTTGAAATATTCATTCGCCAGAAAGGGGCCGCCGCCGACGAAGGCAAAGAAGGCACCCGAACTGAAGGTTGCCGTGGCCGTATATCCCCATAGCCGGCGCGAGCGCATGAGTTCGGGATAGGCGGCGAGCTGGGAGGCGAAGCTGGCGCCGCGATGGGCATTGGTCTCGCCCATGTCGGCGACGACCATGACAAGGGCGACCACGCCAAAGCCGGCGATCAGCCAGAAGGTCGATTGCCAGCCATAGAGTTCGTCGAGCCAGCCGCCGATGATCGGGCCGAGCATCGGCGCAACCGCCATCGCCATGGTGACGTAGCCGATCTTGCTCGCCGCGCCGGCCATGCCGACCGTGTCGCGGATGGCGGCGCGGCCGATGACCATGCCGGCGACCGAGACCGCCTGGCCGATGCGGCAGGCGAGGAACCATTCGATGGTAGGGGCATAGATCGCGCCGATCGTCGCGACAATGGCGAGCGCGACGCAGACGATCAACACGGGGCGGCGGCCGTAGCGGTCGGACAGCGGACCGATCACCGGCTGCAGCACGGCGCTGGCGGCAAGGTAGAGCGAAACCGCAAGCTGCACTGTGGCGATGTCGGCGGCATAGAAGGCGGCGATCGTCGGCAGCGACGGCAGGAACAGGTTGAGCGCCAGTGAGCCGAGGCCGGTCGCCAGGATCAGCGTGAGGATATGCGGCGGGCTTGCCGCATCGAGGAAGCGCGCCGGGCGGATTGCGGTGGCGTCGCTCATGGATGCTGGATCGAGCTGCTCGTTCATGTCTGCTCTTTAAGGCCGGGTCGGAAGCTGGGCGATCGGCCGGCGGGCGACGATGCGCTCGCGATAGAGGGTGTAGACGCCGGTGGCAACGACAATGGCGGCCCCAATGAGCGTCATGCCGTCAGGATATTCGCGATAGACGATGACGCCGCCGAGGATCGAGAACAGCAGCACCGAATAGCGGAACGGGGCGATGAAGCCGATGTCGCCGACGCGCATGGACACGACGGTGAAGTAATAGCCGACGAGCAGGAACAGCGATCCGGCCGCCATCAGCTCGACATGCAGCGCGGTGACCGGCCGCCATGGCGCGAAGGGCAGCATGGCGATGCCGGTCAGCGTCACGGCAAGTGCGGTGGCAAAGGTGACGAACAGCGCCGGGATTTCGTGGCCGAGGCGGCGGGTCACGAGATCGCGCATGACGCAGGCGGCCACCGCGCCGACGACGTAGAGCGAATAGAGGCTGAAGCCGGCCATGCCCGGCCGGATGATGACGAGCACGCCGACCAGGCCGATGGCGATGGCGCTGAGGCGGCGCCAGCCGACGTTCTCGCCGAAGAAAAACGCCGCGCACAGCGTCAGCGCCAGCGGCAGCGCCTGCATCACCGCCGAGACATTGGCGATCGGGATGTGGAACAGCGCGGTAATGAACAGGATGGTGGCGACCGCCTCGCCCATGGCACGGGCCAGGATTTTCGGCTGGGCGAGCAGGCGCAGCGGCCGCATCTGGCCGAGCGCGCGCGCCAGCACGTAGACGAGGCTGGTGGCGATGATGCCGCGCAGGAACATGAACTGGCCGACTTCCAATTCGCCGCCGAAGAACTTCGAAATCGTGTCGTTGACGGCAAAGCCGAACATGCCGGCGACCATGTAGGCGCTGCCGCGCAGGTTTTCGCTAACGGTCGCCGGCGTGCGCGCGAGCATGGGGGGCTTTCGTGTTCGGTTCCCGGGGGTAGGCGCCGGCTATCTATTACGGCGTCATGCCAGCGCAGGCTGGCATCCAGCTTCATGCCGAAGTCGATGCGCCCGAAGCTGGACCCCAGCCTTCGCTGGGGTGACGGAAGTCTGCGAAAGACATGAACCAGCCTATCCACCCGTGGTGCTCATATGCCGCGCCACGGCAGGCGCCGCGTTGCGGCCGATGACGAAATCGTGGCCCTTGGGCTTGCGCGAAATCGCCTCGTCGATTGCGGCGGCGACCAGTTCGTTGCCCTCGGAGGCGCGCAGCGGCGCGCGCAGGTCGGCGGCGTCGTTCTGGCCGAGGCACATGTAGAGCGTGCCGGTGCAGGTGATGCGCACGCGGTTGCAGCTTTCGCAGAAATTGTGCGTCATCGGCGTGATGAAGCCGACGCGGCCGCCGGTCTCGGCGACCGAGACGTAGCGGGCCGGGCCGCCGGTCTTGTACGGAATATCGGTCAGCGTGAAGCGCTCCGCCAGCCGCCGGCGCACGAGGTCGAGCGGCAGGTACTGGTCGGTGCGGTCCTCGCCGATCTCGCCGAGCGGCATGGTCTCGATCAGCGTCAGATCGTAGCCGCGCCCGTGCGCCCAGGTCATCAGGTCGGCGATCTCGGCTTCGTTGACATCCTTCAGCGCCACGGCGTTGATCTTGACGCGCAGGCCGGCGGCATCGGCGGCGGCAAGCCCGTTCATCACCTGGTCGATGCGGCCCCAGCGGGTAATGCGGGCGAATTTTTCCGGATCGAGGGTATCGAGCGAGACGTTGATGCGCTTGACGCCGTTCGCCGCAAGTTCGCCGGCAAAGCGGTGCAATTGCGATCCGTTGGTGGTCAGCGTCAGTTCGTCGAGCCCCGTGCCGAGATGCCGGGACAACGAACGGACCAGCGACATCAGGTTCTTGCGCACCAGCGGTTCGCCGCCGGTCAGGCGCAACTTGTGCACGCCCTTGGAAATGAACACGCTGCACAGCCGGTCGAGTTCCTCGAGGCTCAGCAAATCCTTCTTCGGCAGGAAATGCATGTCCTCGGCCATGCAATAGACGCAGCGGAAATCGCAGCGATCGGTGACCGAAACGCGCAGATAGCTGATATCGCGGCCGAATGGGTCTTGCATGGACGGTTCCTTGCGCGGTCAAGGCGCGCGGGAAAGGATGGTTATCGGGCAGAAGGGGGGCGGATTCAAGGGGAGGGGACAGGTAGGATGGCGATACGGCTCCGCCCCGAGCGGCTCTGGATTCACCCGCCGGGCGTCCCCATCTTCAGGGACGGATGAACGCTGCGACGCCCCTGCGATCATTGCGTTTCCACCGCTACCGCCCAATATCAGCGTGACCGCAGCTAGGCCGGAGATTAGCACAATGACTAAGGAAGCAACAGCGCCGAAGACCGATGCCGAAAAAGTCAAAGTCAACGAGGAGAAGTGGTCGAAAACTTTGATGGATGCCGGCTGGACTGCCATGCCGAGCATTATCATCGAGAAGCAGGAGGCGCTCGGCCTCGACGCGCTCGACATGAATATTGTTCTCCATCTGTCAAGCTATTGGTGGAAGGCGGACAACCTTCCCCACCCGTCTGTAGCGAGGATTGCCAAGGCGGTTGGTGTCACCGAGCGGACGGTGCAAAAGCAAATCAAGGCGCTGCACGAGTTGGGCCTGATCGAGCGGCAGGAACGCCGTTACACCCGGCACGGCAGCCGGCCAAACCTCTATGGGTTCAAGGGGCTGATCGAGAAAACCAAGCCCTTCGCCGAGGAAAAGCTCGCGGACATTGCCGAGCGCAAGGCGACGACCGAGGCGCGCTTGAAACGAAAAAAGCCCAAACTCACAGTCGTGCGCGGCGATAAGGAGTAGCGGCACAAGAGATCGCGGCGTAGCTCAATCGGATAGAGCCCCTGTTTTCGAACGAAATCCTAGGTCACGCTTGGAGAGTAGTGGCAGGGAGATGCGGGTTCAAGTCCCGCCGTCGTGCCAGCCGTTTTAGAATGGGATTTCGTCGTCTATTTCCTTTCTCAAATCTGACTGCTCGTTCGGACTTGGCAATCGCTTCTTCGGCGGTTCAATTCGCTTGCGCTCATCCCATGGAGGCAGGGCGTCTTTCAGGTTCGTCGCTTTTTCAATCCACTCGAATATGCGGTCAATTGTTTGCTGAATTGGCTTGAGTTCATCGTTCACCTGACGCGCGGCCTTTGATGTCTCAACTGCAAATGCAAAGAACGCATCGGTTCGAGTTCGGTTGCGGTCTACTTCCGCAGCAAAAGCGTCTAGCTTGTTGAACAGCGACTGCCGCAGATTCTCAGGCAACGTCATTTCATTTAGCTTTTCGCGGATAGCCGAAATCAAGGCGTGTATGGTTTTGCGGGCCGTTGAATTCAGCACGACGATATGGTCCGCATTTACCTTTAGCCGTCTCGCCGCTTCGATGAGTATTTTTTGTGAGGCAATTTCGGCTTGCCGCCGGAAATCCTGAAAGAAGTCGGCAAATCGGTGGTCATTTGACGGTGGGTCGCGGAAAGCAGTCAGCAGTCCTAGGGCGTGCACTTCGTCAAAAGCTACGAGATGATCAACGTACTGACGTTCGAGATGCCAGCCACCAAACTCATCGTTCTTCCATGCCTCTTCGAGACTCTTGAATTTTCTTCGTTGCAAGATTGCAAACGCTTCTTCGGGGTCGTCAGGAAGATCGAGATACTCATTTTCGATTTCGGTCATCTTCCCCGGCGTTTCAAAAGCTCTGAGCCGGCAATGGCAAATAAATGTAAACACGCGAGACTGCGGCGACAAGCATAGAGCTGCCGCTTTAGCACCTGGAGCCCCCATGCCCCACCGCGTAATCATCCCGGCAGAGTTCCGCGCCGACGCCGAGCGACTGAAGCTGTCGCCGGCTGTCATCGCCGGCAATCTCGTGTTCCTGACCGGCGTCACCGGCCACCTGAGCGGCGAGATGCCGGCCGAGCCGACGTCGCAACCACACACTCGTCATCGTCGGGCTTGACCCACTGCTGTCCGGTTTAGACACGTGTGAGATTAAGGGTCATTTGCCTTGTGTCGGTCGAGCGCGGTGGCGGCATGGTTTTAAGCTGATCGATGGGTCGGCTGTGCATGAGATTGAGGCGCACAAGGCGTACGAAGGCGAGCGGCTGAGCGACGGCTACCTGGGCAGCGTGGGCGGCGCGCAACAGGAGATAGGCGATCAGGGCAACGAAGACCTGGGTGCGGACGGCGTTCTCGGAAGCACCGAGGAAACGGCGCATCTTCAAATTCTGCTTGATCCACCTGAAGAACAATTCGATCTGCCAGCGCTGTCTGTAAAGGTCGGCGATTTCCTCGGCTGGGGCGTCGAGATCGTTGGTGGCGAGGCGAATGGTGGTGCCGGTGGGGATGCGCACGACGATCTCGCGTACCGGGTCGGCAAGGGGATTGCGGCGCGAGGCGGCCATGCGCTGTGGCAGGAGGCCAATGCGGTCGGCGAGGATGTCGCCGTGCGCCGGTACCGTCTGCTCGGCGGTCACGTCGAGTGGGGTGTTGCTCTTCAGCCGGCTGACGAAGCGGCAGCCTTTCGCGTCGAGCTCGGCCCACCAGGCGAAGTTGTAATAGGCGAGATCGAACACGTAGGTCATGCCCGCTTCGATCGGCATGGCCTTGGCCGGGGTTATGTCGTTGACCCGCTGGTCGCTCAAATCGGCCCGCAGCGGCGCAGCTGCCACCGGATCGTAGCAGACATGCAGCTTCACCGCCCGGTGCCCGCTGACGGTATCCAGCCATCCACCGCTGAGCGAGGACAGTTCGATGCGCGTGGCGTCGAGGATACGCACCGCATCCTTGAGGTTGCGCCGCGTCGCGCGGCCGGCGCGCGTCGCCATGTAGGCGAACAGTTCGCCAAACAGCGCCGCGGGCCGTCGGGCATTGGCGTCGGCCAGCGTCGAGCGCGCCACGCAGCGGCCGCCCAAGTGATAGAGCCGCCCGGCATGACTCTGCAGCCCCGCCTCGATGGCGCGCAGGCTGTCGGCCCCCGACAGTTGGCCGAACAGAAGCGCCAGGAACTGGCTCTTCGTGTCGAGCCGTCGCACCCGCCAGTCAGCTCCATGCTCGTCCACCAGGCGGTCGAAAACCGCCCACGGAACATGCTTCTGCAAGGCATGAAAAACGCTATTGTGGTGCCGCATGACATTGACCTCGTGCTCGTGTCCCAAACGCTGCGAAACGTCTGGAACCAAGTAGAATCAATGTCATGCACCTTGTCCACTCAATCTAAACCGGACAGCAGTGGGCTTGACCCGACGATCCATTCCGTGAGGCCTCGCCACAGACGGCGTTGTGGCGGCACTCAGCCCCCAGACATCCGATAGAGATCGTACCACTCGGGATGGATCGATTCGATCAGGTCGATTTTCCATTTGCGATAATGGCGGGCGGTGCTCCAACCTCGGCGTCACCCCGGTTGCCATGCAAACCGGGGTCTATCGGCCTGTCGGTTGTGAGGAATGCAAGAAGCGCGGCGCAACCGCGCCAATCCTCCGATTGCGGCACTGCCAATGGGTCCCGGATCGCCTTCGGCGTCCGGGATGACGGCCGAAGTTGGGGCAAATTAAGAAAGTATTAACCATAAATCAGCCAACGCTGTGCTTCCGAAAAGCAGGCCGAGGCGATGATGAAACAACTGGACAAGGAAACCATTTGCGACGAGCCAGAGATGGGGCGCCAATACAATCGGCCACTCACATCGACACTCAAACTGGCGGCGGTTGGCGTAGTGCTGAGCCTCTCGCTTGGCGCAGTCCATGCCGATGAACTCGATCCCGCCCCGCCAATAAACTGGAACGGTGCTTTTTACGGTGTCACCGTTGGCGGTGCCCAATTGGACGTTTCCGCCACCGATACCGGCAATGGCCCAACCGGGCACCCATGGCTCGCAACCGGCGCCAAGGGCACCGACAACACCACCGGCTTCGTCGGTGGAGCCAGGGCCGGATACAATCTCGTGCTCGACCGCATGCTGGTTGGTGTCGAAGCCGATATCAGCGGCGCGAATATCAGTCAGAGCAAGACTGTCTTTGAGATCACCGGCACCAGCGATATCAACTGGCTCGCCACATTGCGCGGCCGGGCCGGCTACATCTTTCCCGGCACCGGCACCGATGTCCTTGTCTACGGTACCGGTGGCCTGGCGCTCGCCGGGATCGAACACAGCATTGGCGACACCGCCACCGCCATCACTCCTGGCTTGATGGGACCGAACAGCTCCCTCGAGACCCGCACCGGCTATGCCGTCGGTGGCGGGCTGGAGGTGCCGATCGTCAGCAACATGTTTCTCGGGGTCGAATATCTATACATGGATTTCGGCAGCACCACCGTCTCCGGAATTTGCGTGGTCTGCTTCGGCGGCGGCACGCCCGGCACGCCTTACCCCTTCGATATTGACGACGAAATCCAGACCATCCGCGTCAACCTGACCTGGAAGCTCGGCGGCTGAAAGCCCCAGCGGCATCGCCCCAAAGTGGACATTCCCGTCCTGGCGAATTTAGGCAAACCTTTGCCAGCATTCGCGATTTAAGATGCATGCCAAAAAAATCTATTCCCGCCTCTCCACGCTCCCTTATCCTTGCCCCACTGCCGTCCAAGCAAACGCCGGACGATCGCCAGCGGACGGAGGGCGGCAGCGGCGGAGCGGTCGCGTCCATAGCCCTTTGGTGGGAATGTGTGGGCGACTTACGGAAGGCTCCCCGGTTCGACACGGACTTTCGCCCTCCTGCGTGGAAGTGCGAAGGGACAACGGCCGGGGGCGTCATCCAAGAGGCCCATCCAGGACAGTGTGCCTGAGAAGTCCGGATGGGACATCAAATCTCCGCGCAGGGCGGCGGAGGGCCGCACACAGTAGCCAAGCCTCTCGGCATGCGTCGCCCTGCGGTTTGCGCATTCGCTCTTTGAAACCCCGCAGGCGGCAACGCCGTGCGGACGAATAGACGTGGGCGGTAGCGCCGATCGTTCTCCCCGCACGCGGGGAGAAAGGGGGCCTCACTCCTCCTTCAGCGCCTCCTCGACCTGGCGCATCATGGCGCCCATGGCGTCGCAGTCCTTGTCGCTCGACAGCGCCAGCACGCGGTCGATGATTTCCTGATAGGCGTCGAGCGCGGGGTAGAGCGCCTGCTCGCCCTTCGGCGTCAGAAAGAGCCGCGTCACGCGCTTGTCCCTGGCGTCGGGCTGCCGGCGCAGCCAGCCGGCCTTTTCCATCTGCGGCAGCACCATCGTCATGTTGGAGCGCACCACCAGCAGGCGGTTGGCAAGCTCGAGCTGCGAGAGGCCGGGATGGCGGTAGAGGTTCATCAGGATGTCAAGATGATGCAGCTTCATGCCGAGCGGCGCCAGCGCCTGCATCACGGCGCGGATCACCGCCTTTTCGGCGCGGATCACCGCGATCCAGTTGCGGAAGCGCGGATTGTCCCAGGGGAGCCGCTGATTGGGGAGCCGCTGATTGGGCCGCTGCTTGGGCGCGCGCGAACCGGACGCGTGATCGGGGGCGTGACTAGGCGCGCCGGAAGCGGAAAAAAGTTGATCGCCCCTTTGACCGGTTTGGCCACCGGTTTGGTGTTGACGTTTGTTCATCGCTGAACCATATTGTTCATGGCTGAACGAAGATAGGGATGATCGGCCATGGCTACAATCCAGGCTTCCATCGGTTTGAATGCGACTTGGATGCTATTTGGCACGGCGGGGCGCATCGCGCCAAGCTTGGCCGGGCGGCTCGCCTTTCAACTGTTCGCGCGCACCGCTCATCCCGACAAGGTTTCGGACCGCGAGCGATTGCGCCTGTTTCAGGCCGGCAAGGCGATGGCGCAGGCCGAATTGCACTTCCTGCCAACACGCCAGGGCATTTCGGTTGCCGCCCACGAATTCGCGCCGACGGCCGGGCAGCAGGAACGGGAACACGTTGGGCGCTGGTGCTGCACGGCTGGCAGTCGCGAAGTGAATACATGCTTGCGCCGGTCGCGGCGCTGCGGGCAAGAGGGTTCCGCGTCGTTGCGCTCGATTTTCCCGGCCATGGCCAATCGGCCGGCCGGCGGTTGACGATGGTCGATGCGGTCGCCGCGGTCGATGCGGCGGCGCTGCGCTTCGGGCCTTTCGATGTCATGGCCGGCCATTCCTTCGGCGGCGCGGTCGCGGTCAATTCGGTGGTCGGCTCGATTGCCGGCATCAAACCGGTGTGGACGCGACGGCTGGTGCTGATCGCGGCGCCAAGTTCGATGATGCGAGTGTTTCGCCAGTTCGGCCGCCATGTCGGCCTGAACCGGCGGACGCAGGCGGCGATGGAGAACCATGTCGAGCGCGTTGCCGGACGGCCGCTCGCCGATTTTTCCGGCGCCCGCCAGCTGGTCCAGGAGACGCTGCCGGTTCTGGTCGTGCATGCGCCCGATGACAGGGACGTGCCGTTTTCGGAAGCCGAGGATTACGCCGCTGCCGGCCGGCACGTACGGCTGTTGCCGGCGCCGGGATTGGGTCATCGCCGCATCCTGTCGGACGAAACCGTGATGGCGAAAATCGCCGAATTCGCCGATCCGCGGCCGGATTTCGTTGCGACGGTCCCACGATTGACGAAACTGGCCGGGTGACCGGCACGCATTGCGGCGGCACAAACAGGCGATCGCTCCGGTCAATACCCGGCCGGGCGCTTCATGATATATTTGGCCATCTTCACGGGGTGGCCCGAGCATGGTTCCGACATCGCTTTACCGGTTCATCTGGCAAATCAGCCGACGCCAGCAGATCCAAATCTGCCTGCTGACCCTCTTTATCGCTCCGCTGACGGCGGCGCCGCTGGAACTGCAACGACGCATAGTCAACACGGCGATCGGCCAGCACTCGCTTCAGACACTGTTTTGGCTGGCGGCGGCCTATCTTGGCGTTCTGCTGGTGCAGGGCGGCCTCAAATACGCGATGAACGTCATCAAGGGCCTGGTGCTTGAAGAAATCACCCGGGCGCTGCGATTGCGCATGGTGACCATGCTGTCGGCGATTTCGCGCTTGGCGGCGAAAAAACGCCAGAAGGCCCCCGACGAAGGCACGATTGTTTCGATCATTGCGGCCGAATCGAGAGGACGTAGGCTCGTTTGCCAGCGACAGCCTGGCAGTGCCGCTGCTGCAAGGCGCCACCATCGTCTTTATCGTCGGATATCTGGTCTGGGTGCAGCCGCTGGTCGCGGCATTGGCGGTTGCCATTTATCTGCCGCAGCCAGCGCTGGTCTGGGTTTTCCAGAACCAGATCAACGAATTGTCGCGTCATAAGATATCCTATACGCGGCGGCTCGGGCGTAAGGCGGCGAAATCGCTGCACCTCGATGCTCCGGTCCCCGACGAATTCGGCGAGCAGGAGCATTCGCTGATCGACCAGATTTTCCAGATGCCGCCTCGCCATCTACCGGCGCAAGTACTTCCTGACCTTTCTCGGCAATTTCCTCGATGCCCTTGGTCCGCTGGCGGTGCTGCTTTTGGGTGGCGTCTTCGTCCTGCAGGGGCGCACGGATGTCGCGACGCTTGTGGTGTTTATTTCCGGGTTCCAGCGCCTGGCCGATCCGTGGGACACGCTGATCAATTTCTACCGCACGTTTTCCAACGCACGCATTTCCTATCGCCTCGTCGCCGACGTGTTGCTGCATCGAGGCATCGCCAACCTGAGATTGGCAGAGCCTATCCCAGGTTCAGTTCCTTGAAGAAGTCGTTGCCCTTGTCGTCGACAACGATGAAGGCGGGAAAGTCGACGACCTCGATTTTCCAGATCGCTTCCATGCCGAGTTCGGGATATTCGACGACCTCGACTTTTTTGATGCAATCTTTCGCAAGGCGCGCGGCCGGCCCGCCGATCGAGCCGAGATAGAAGCCGCCGTGTTTGGCGCAGGCCTCGCGCACCTGGCGCGAGCGGTTGCCCTTGGCGAGCATCACCAACGAGCCGCCGGCGGCCTGGAACTGCTCGACATAAGAATCCATTCGGCCGGCCGTGGTCGGGCCGAACGAGCCGGAAGCATAGCCCTTCGGTGTCTTCGCCGGCCCGGCATAATAGACCGGATGGTCGCGGAAATACTCCGGCATCGGCTCGCCCTTTTCCAGGCGCTCGCGAATATTCGCATGCGCCAGGTCGCGCGCGACGATGATTGGGCCGGTCAAGGAAAGCCGAGTTTTTACAGGGTGCTGCGTCAGTTCGCTCAGGATATGCGGTTACCACTCGTTAACCGCACGCGAAAAACCCCGCCAACTTGGTTCGATCTTAACCGGGCGCTCGTCGGCTTCTGGCAGGCTAACCGCAGCAGGAATTCGAAACGGCGGGGGCTCGTTTTGGCAGGGGGAAACAATCGCTGGTCTGTTACCGGCCTGCGGTTTCGCATGCTGGCGCTGGTTGCCGGCATCGGCGCGGCGCTCATGGTGGCGCAACTCGTCGTCGATACCGGGCGCGACTATCGCCTGACGCGCCAAAAGCGCGTCGAGGACGCGCTTGCCATCACCGGTATCATCGCGCGCAGCCTGGAAAAGCAATTCGGCCAGATCGGAACCGGCGACATCGAGGCAATACTGGCATCGGTGCGGCAGCGCTCCGGCGCACTCGAGCTCCGCGTCGTCGACCGCGACTTCCGTATCAGCCTTGGCGGCGACGCGTCGAGCGCGCCGGGAAAATCGTTCCTCAGAAACGATCTCCAGTCGCGCTCGATGGAGAGCGGCAAGACCGAATTCGCTCATCTCGATGACGGCATCGAGGTTGCCGAACCGCTGCTCGACAACGGCAAGCCCATCGGCTCGGTGCTGGTGCGCTTCGGCAATCCCGGGATCGGCGAAACATTGCTGGCGATCATCGGCGGCAAACTGACCGCGATGGCGCCGATCCTGGTGACCGGACTGCTGTTCGCGCTCGGTCTGGCCAACCAGATTATCGCGCCGCTGCGCCGGCTGTCGGTCGCCGCACGCGCGCTCGCTGACGGCGATCTCGAACAGAAGATCGAAATCGCCGGCAGCGGCGAAATCCGCCAGCTAGCCGAATCGTTTGCTGCCATGATCGGCCGGCTGAAATCCAATATCGAACAGATCTACCAGCTCGCCTATGTCGACCGGATCACGCGACTGCCCAATCGCGAATATTTCCGCATGGAGTTGACGCGGTCGATCCATCGCGCCAAGCGGCGCGGCGTTTCCGGGGCGCTGTTGTTTGTCGACCTCGACGGCTTCAAGCGGGTCAACGACACGCTCGGCCATGAGCTGGGCGATACGCTATTGACCGGTTTTGCCGAACGCATCTCGGCGGTATTGCGGGCCGACGACACCGTCTGCTTCCTTGCCGCGGATGAAGGCGAAGAGCCGAGCGAGTTGGCGGGCAAAACTGGCGCGCACGGCAAGGAGCGCCAGGTTCTGGCCCGGCTCGGCGGCGACGAGTTCACGGTGCTGCTTTCCGAAATCCGCGAAGAGACCGATGCGGCAACGGTGGCGCGCCGGATTGTCGCGGCCATGGAAGAGCCGTTCGAACTTGCCGGCAATGAAGTCAGGATCGGCGCATCGGTCGGCATTGCCACCTTCCCGCGCGACGGCGGCGACTATGCGACGGTGCTGAAGTGCGCCGACATGGCGATGTATCAGGCCAAGAAGGAAGGCAAAGGTACCTATCACTATTATTCCGAAGAGCTGAACGCGCGCGTTTCGGAGCGCATGCGCATCGAGAGCGATCTGCGGCGCGCACTCGCCAACGACGAGATGACGTTGCATTTCCAGCCCAAGATCGATTGCGTCAACGGCAAGGTCGATGCCGCCGAGGCGCTGCTGCGCTGGAACCACCCGCATCGCGGATCGGTTGCGCCGGCAACCTTCATTCCGGTCGCCGAGGAAACCGGCCTGATCCTTCCGCTCGGCGAATGGGTGCTGGAGCAGGCCTGTGCGCAGATCAATGCCTTCGAAAAGGCCGGCCGTCCGCTGACGGTTGCCGTCAACATTTCGATCCAGCAGTTCGACCGCCCCGATTTTGCCGAGCGCGTGCTGGAAATCGTCACCAATTCGGGCATCGACCCGCGCCGGCTTGAACTCGAGGTCACCGAGAGCATGGCGATGAGCGACCCCGAACGGGCGCGCCGGCATTTTGAGGCCCTCAAATCGGTTGGCATCCGCTTTGCCATCGACGATTTCGGCACCGGTTATTCCAACCTTTCGCAGCTCAGCCGCCTGCCTTTCGATGTATTCAAGATCGATCGATCGTTTGTCGACGGACTGGACGATCCGGAGAATGAACAGGGCCGTGTCATCGTCCGCTCGATCCTGGCGCTCGCCAGCAGCCTGAAATACGAGACCGTCGCGGAAGGCGTCGAGACGATGCGGCAACTGGAATTCCTGCTGGCCGAAGGCTGCACGCACGCGCAGGGCTATCTTTTCTGCAAGCCGCTGGCGATCGACGACTTCGCCGAATGGATGAAAAAGCAGGAACGGTGCGCGGCGATTATCGGGCGGGCAGCTTCCCAGCGCACGCTAGTGGCTTGAGCCGCATCAGCCGGTCAGGTCGAGAGTGAACTCACCGCCGGCCACAGCTCTGCGAACCGGGAAATCACAAAATCGGCGCCGAGGGTGCGAACCGGCTCCGAGGAATAGCCGAAATCGACGGCGACAATGGGCACGCCGGCAGCCTTGGCAGTGCGGATATCGGTGATCGAGTCACCGACCATTACGGCCTTTTCCCGGCGACCGCCGGCTTCGCGGATGGTTTCCGTCAAATGCCGCGGGTCGGGCTTCTTATAGGGGAAGCTGTCGCCGCCCGAGATGGCGGCAAATTTCTCGCCGACGCCGAGGCGATCGAGAAGCAGGTGCGTCATTGCGATCGGCTTGTTGGTGCAGATTGCTAGTTTCCATTGCGCGTCCGCAAACTGCTGCATGGCCGCAAGGCAGCCGTCGAACAGGATTGTCTCATTGGCAATATTGGCGGCGTAGTCCTCGAGAAAACGATCGAAGAGCACGTCGAGGCGGGTCGATGTGAGGTTGCGTCGGCGCAATCTGTAGGCAGCCTCGATCATCGACCTTGCGCCGTGTCCGACGACATGGCCGACTTCGGCGGCGGTCACCGGCTGAAGGCGGTCCTGCGCGATGACGCGGTTGAGCGCCGGGATCAGGTCGCGGGCGGTATCGGCGAGCGTCCCGTCGAGATCGAAAACAAGGGTTTGCGGCATTGGCGGTCGAAATCCGTTCGACGCCCTTTGACCATGGGCGGAACGTTTCGGCAATGTCGCTAGTCTGGCTCTGGCTGGCGCAAGTCTAGCTCTGTCTGGTTCTGGGGCGGCGGCCGTGTTAGGCGGAGCGATCTGCCAATCGGGAATTGCGGATGCAGGACGCCTACAAGCAGGCCGCCGCCACAGCGGCGCTCGCCTATGTCAGTTCCGGCCAGAAACTCGGCATCGGCTCGGGTTCGACTGCCGAGGCATTCATTCATCTGCTGGGACGGGAGGTTGCCGCAGGACTCAAAATCGTCGGCGTGGCAACGTCGGAACGGTCGGCCAATTTGTGCGAGCAGTTGAACATTCCGCTGGCAAGTCTCGACGAGCTTCCCCGCCTCGACACGACCATCGATGGCGCCGACGAGATCGGTCCCGGCCTCAGCCTGATCAAGGGCGGCGGCGCGGCGCTGCTGCGCGAAAAGATCGTCGCTTGCGCCTCCGACCGCATGATCGTGATCGCCGACGAAAGCAAAGTGGTCGAACATCTCGGGGCGTTTCCGCTGCCGGTCGAGGTTAACCGGTTCGGCTGCAGCGCCACGCTCGAGGCGATCACCGAGTCGGCCGCGCGACTTGGCTTGTCCGGGCCGGTTGACCTGCGCCGCAAAGGCGACGAACCGGTTGTTACCGATGGTGGGCACTGGATTGCCGACGCATCTTTTGGCCGCATTGACGATCCATGGGCCTTGTCGGCGGCGCTGCTTGACATTCCCGGCGTGGTGCAGCACGGGCTTTTCCTTGGAATTGCCACGCTTGCCATCGTCGTCGGGGAAAAGGGAACGAGAATCCTGACACCGTGACGGACCCCTGCGGCGAAGCGTCGGCACCGATACCGCTTGTTTTGAATGTAGTTGGAGAGAGCATCACATGATCAGTTTCCCGGTTTTGGCAAGGTCGCTCGCGCGCCGCTGGCTGGCGGCGGCATTGGTCGTCGGGTTTGGCCTGTTTGCCAACGCCCAGGCACAGGAGATCAGCGAGTCCCATCTTGCGGCTGCCCGGGCGGCGGTTGCCGCTTCGCAATCGACGCGCACGCTCGACGGCATCCTTCCCGATATCGCCGATCGCGCCAAGCAGCAGCTGATCGCCAACCAGCCCGACCAGGCAGAAAAGATTTCCAACATCGTCGACGAGGTAGCGCTGTCGCTTGCCAGCCGTCGGGGCGACCTCGAGGTGGAAGTTGCGCACGGCTATGCCCGCATCTTCAACGAAGACGAGCTCAAGGTGATCACGGACTTCTACAAATCCGAGGCGGGAAAAAAGCTGATCAGTGAAACGCCGGTGGTGGCGCGCATGATCGAGCAATCGGCGAGGGTCTGGCAGACTGGCATCCAGCGCGACCTGCAGCAGGAAATTGCCAAGAAGATGAAGGACGCTGGCTTGTAGGCTCGGCTTCCTTGGGCACTTCCTTCGACTTTGACCTGTTCGTCATCGGCGGTGGTTCGGGTGGCGTACGTGCCGGGCGCCTGACTGCCGCGCTTGGCCGCAAGGTCGGCATTGCCGAAGAATACCGGTTTGGCGGCACCTGCGTCATCCGCGGCTGCGTGCCGAAAAAACTGCTGGTCTATGCCTCGCATTTTCATGAATCATTTCAGGACGCTGCCGGCTTTGGCTGGAAAATCAATTCAGCAGTGTTCGACTGGCCGAGCCTGATCGCGGCCAAGGACCGCGAGATCGGCCGCCTGGAGGGCGCATATCGCAAGGGGCTAACAAACAACGGCGCGGCGATATTCGAGGAGCGCGCCGTACTGGAAGGCCCGCATCAAATCCGGCTTGTGAAATCGGCGCGCACGGTGACGGCCGAGCGCATCCTGATCGCGACGGGTGGCGCACCTGCGAAGATGGCGGAATTGCCGGGCCATGAATTGTGCATCACTTCGAACGAGGCGTTCCATTTGCCGCAATTGCCGGAGTCGATCGTGATCTATGGCGGCTCCTATATTGCGGTCGAGTTCGCCGGAATTTTTTCGGGCCTCGGCTCGCGGGTAACGCTGGTCTGTCGCGGCAAGCAGATCCTGCGCGGCTTCGATGACGATCTCGGCGCCGAGCTGACGCAGGCGATGCGCGCCAAGGGCATCGATATCCGCAGCGAAACTATCATCGAACGCGTTACGGCAGCCGGTCCCAAGAGCCGCGTGTGGCTTTCGAGCGGCGACGAAATCGATGCCTCGACGGTAATGTTGGCAACCGGACGCCGCGCCAACACCGCCGGCGTCGGGCTCGACAAGGCCGGCGTCGCGCTCAGCGCCGGCGGCGCCATTGCGGTCGACGCCTATTCGCGCTCAAACGTACCGCATATCCTTGCCGTCGGCGACGTGACCGGGCGGCTGGCGCTGACTCCGGTCGCCATTCACGAGGCGATCTGCATGGTCGAAACCGAATTCAAGGACAATCCCACCTCGCCGGATCACGAGGCGGTTGCGACCGCGGTTTTCGCCCAGCCGGAGATCGGCACCGTGGGCTTGAGCGAAACGGCAGCGGCGGCGAAGTTTGCAAAGGTCGATGTCTACAAGGCGACGTTCCGCCCGATGAAGCATACTTTGTCGGGCCGCGACGAGAACACCTTGATGAAAATCGTCGTCGACGGCGACAGCGACCGCGTGCTTGGCGTGCATGTTCTCGGTGACAGTGCCGCCGAAATTGTCCAAAGCTTGGCGATCGCGGTGAAAATGGGGGCGACCAAGGCCGATTTCGACCGCGCTATGGCGGTGCATCCGACCGCGGCCGAAGAATTGGTGACGATGTACCAGCCGAGCTATCGGCTCAAGCACGGCAAGCGCGCCGGCTGAATTTCAGCCGATGCATGGGGTGGTCAGCCAGTCGCCGATTTGCGGCCACAGGAACTCTTTGTGTTCCTTGCGGAAAAAGCCGAAATGCCCGATCGGACCGCCAGCCTCCTGCGGCGTGAACCAGATCAGCTTCATCGGCGTGCCCTTGTACCAGGCCATCAGCGCCTCGATGCCTTGGCGTGTTGCCCATGCGTCGTCCTCGAAGCCGACGGCGGTCATCGGAATGCGCACGTCGGCAAAGCGGATGGTTTGCGGGAACCGAGGCATCGGAAAAGAAATAGTCGGGCGAATTGCACCATCGACGCCATTGGTTGAAGGCGCCGAAGGGCAGGGATTCGCCGATGCCGGCCCAGCGCGGCACTCGGCCGAGCAGGGCTGCAACCGGAAAGCCGACGAGGTTCATGCCGCGCGACAATTTCCCCGCTTCGCGGGTAAAGCCGAGATAGCCCGAACCGGCGGCGATCGTCATGTAGCGGGCGAAGCGGTCGGCGATGCCGGACAATCCCAGCGCCTGGCCGCCGAAAGAGTGGCCGAAGCCGACAAGCTGTGAATTGGGAAAGCGCCGTCGCAATTCGCGCACGGCAGCGGGCAGATCGCGGATCGCCCAATCCGACATGCGCACGCTGCGGGCTGCGACTGGCGACAGTTTCGTGCCGATGCCGCGATAGTCGTAGGTCATCACGGCCGGCAGCGCCGTTGTCGGCGACATATTGGGCAAAGGTACGGTAAAAGCGCCGCTGGACCGCAGTTGCCGACGAAAACAGCACTGCCGGTCCCTCGGTGTTGCGGCCGAGCGTCAATTCGAAAATCGTGGCGGGCAAGTCGAATCCGTCCTCGGTGGCGAGCCGGAGTTCCTCCATCGGCCGGCGTTTCCCGTATTCCGTGTTCGCCGCAGCTGGATCGGCGACGTCAACATATGCAATAGACGTGCGCCGTCAAACTTTTGCAGAACGATCATGACGAACAATACTGTTTGCCTGTTTCGGTTACGGTTCGCTGGTCAATCGCCAGACGCTGCGGACCGATTATCTCGGTTGCAGCCGGGCACGGCTGTCGGGATGGCGCCGCCACTGGCAATCGCGCGGCAGCACGATCCCGCCAGCGGCCGGCGACGACATCGCGCTGCTGTCGGTGCATCGCCACGAGGAAAGTCGAGATCGATGGCTTGCTGATCCTCGAACGCGGAGCAGAACCTTGCGGCGCTCGACCGACGTGAGGAGCGCTATGAGCGCGTTCGCGTCGAATCGCGGGCATCTGACATTGCTGCAAGGTGGCGACGATTTCGAGTTGCCTGCCGATCTGTTCGTTTATGTCGGCATGCCGCCGGCAGAGCCAGCCGCGCCGGCGAAGCTCCTGCAAAGTTATCTCGATGCGGTGCTCGCCGGGTTCCTCGCCGAGTTCGGCGAAGCCGGCTTGGACCGGTTTTTTGCCAGCACGATCGGTTTTGCGCGGCCGCTCATTGTCGATCGCGATAAGCCTCGCTATCCGCGTCCAGTCGAGCTTTCAGCGGAAATCGCCCGCGAATTCGACCGGCGACTTGCGGCTGCGGGCGCGCATGTCAGCGAGGCGATTTCTGCGTGACGCCGGGCCTGCGCATGAGGCTATAACGCCGCCTTTCCGCTGACCCTTGAGGAAGCCGAGATGGCAGCCAAATGGACACCCAATTCCTGGCGGATCGAAGCCGATCACGCAGGCACCGGAATACCCGACCAGGCAAAGCTTGCGGTGGTCGAGGCGCGGCTTGCTACTTTCCGCCGTTGGTTTTTGCAGGCGAGGCGCGCAAGCTGAAGGCAAAGCTAGCTGAGTCGGTGCATGGAAAGGCGTTCCTGCTGCAGGGCGGCGACTGCGCCGAAAGCTTTGCCGAACACGGCGCCGACAACATCCGCGATTTCTTCCGCGTCTTCCTGCAGATGGCGGTGGTGCTGACGTTTGCCGGCGACCTCGCCGGTCGTGAAAGTCGGCCGCATCGCCGGACAATTTGCCAAGCCACGCTCCTCGCCGATGGAACGCCAGGGCGATGTGGAACTGCCGAGCTATCGCGGCGACATCGTCAACGGGCCTCGAATTCACGCCCGAGGCGCGTATTCCCGATCCGGCGCGCCAGGAGATGGCTTACCGCCAATCGGCCGCGACGCTGAACCTGCTTCGCGCCTTCGCCACCGGCGGCTATGCCAATCTTGAGCACGTCCATCAATGGATGCTCGGCTTTATCGCCGACAGCCCGCAGCGCGAGCGCTACGAGGCGCTGGCCGACCAGATCGCCCAGACGATGAGCTTCATGCGCGCGATCGGAGTCGACCCGGAATCGCATCCCGAATTGCGCCAGACGGATTTCTTCACCAGCCACGAGGCGCTGCTGCTCGGGTTCGAGCAGGCGATGACCCGCGATCGATTCCACTTCCGGCGACTGGTACGCGACCTCCGGCCACATGGTCTGGATCGGCGACCGCACGCGCCAACTCGACCACGCGCATGTCGAATTTTGTCGCGGCGTGAAAAATCCGATCGGCCTGAAATGCGGGCCGTCGCTCGACCCCGAAGGATTGATCCGCCTGATCGACATCCTCAATCCGGCAAACGAGGCAGGGCGGCTGACGCTGATTTGCCGCATGGGCGCCGACAAGGTCGCTGCCAAGCTGCCGCCGTTGATCCGCGCCGTGGAGCGCGAGGGCAGGGCAGGTGGTCTGGTCCTGCGATCCGATGCATGGCAACACGATCACGCTGAACCAGTACAAGACGCGGCCGTTCGAAAGCATCCTCAAGGAAGTGGTCGGGTTTTTCGCCGTGCATCGCGCCGAGGGTACGCACGCCGGCGGCATCCACGTGGAGATGACGGGCAAGAACGTCACCGAATGCACCGGCGGAGCGCGGGCGATCTCGGCAGAGGATCTGTCCGACCGCTATCACACGCATTGCGATCCGCGCCTCAACGCCGACCAGTCGCTGGAGTTGGCGTTCTTGATCGCCGAACTGCTTCGTGCCGAGCAGCCGCAGGCGGTGCCGGCCGCGGCAATCGCCTGACACGGCGCCCGATGCATGAATGGCAGGAAATCCTGGAATTCTGGTTTCCCGAGGGGACTTCGCTGGACGTCGATACTGGCGTGCACAACGAGCACTGGATGTGGCGCATGCGCGGCGCCGCTGACGCGGCGATCGTCGCCCGTTTCACCGAAGTCACGGAGCGCGCGGCTGGAGGCGAGTTCGATCATTGGGCGGATGATCCCCACGGCAGGCTGGCGCTCATCATCGCACTCGATCAGTTTCCGCGTTCGGTGTGGCGCAATACGCCGCGCGCTTTCGCCCTGGACGAGAAAGCTCTGGCACTAACCATGGAAGGCTATCGCAACGGCCACTACGCGGCGCTCGAGACGCCCTGGTACAAGACCGTTTACAACCTGCCGCTCGGCCATTGCGAGGGACCAGATCACCTGGAACGGCTCGATCTCGCGCTCACGCTGGCGCAGGAAATCCTCGAGGAGGCGCCGCCGCATCTCAAGCCCGGCTATGCATTCGCTGCCGAGCAGCCGGTCGAGGTGGCCAAAGTCATCGCCGCCTTCGGCCGCCATCCGCACCGCAACGCCGCGCTCGGCAGGGCCTCGACGCCGGCGGAAGAAGCCTACATTGCCGAGGGTCGCTTTCCGCACCTGCGCATGCCGCCGGCTGGAAACTGACACCCGACGCAGCGGTCACAGGGCTGAAGGATTTTTCCATGAGCAAGGACGAGGACCATTCCGGCGGATGCTCGTGCAGGGCGGTTCGCTTCACGACACGCGGCTCGCTGCGCGGCATCATTTTCTGTCATTGCTCGCAATGCCGGCGTCAAAGCGGGCATTATCTTGGGGCGACGAGCGTATCCGACGACCGGCTGGAAATCTCGGGCGAAGAAAACATCCGCTGGTATCGCTCGTCGCCGGACGCCCGGCGCGGGTTTTGCGCGATTTGCGGCTCGGGGCTGTTCTGGAAGCTTGACGGCGGGCCGACGACTTCCATCTGCGCGGGGGCGTTCGACAGCCCGAGCGGGCTCAAGGGCGAAAAGCACATTTTTGTCGCCGACAAGGGCGATTATTACGACATCGACGACGGCCTGCCGCAAATCGCCCAATACTGATCCGCGGGCGGCTGGGGTCGGTCGCCGTTCAGCAATTGCGAACGGGGTGTTGCAGGGGAACTGCCTCGCACGTCGTCGAGTTCGCGCCTATATCGCGGCGCGAAAGGAACGCGACATGGCGACGACAACAGAACAGGCCAAGCCGAAAACGCCACGAAATCGTCGACCAAAAAGCCGGCGTCTGCGATGAATGCGGCTCGCACCATCGGCGTCGACACCGCGCTGCCGAGCGTCTTCATCTCGCATGGCGGGCCCAACATCGTGACCGACCCGTCGGAGGCGCGCGATTATCTCGCCGGCTTGTCGGCCTTGACCGGCCGGCCGAAGGCTATCGTGCTGATGTCGGCGCATTTCGAAACCGACGGTCCGGTCGTCGTCACCGATCCGGCTCCGGGCATGATCTACGATTTCGGCGGCTTTGCTCCGGAACTCTACAAAATCGTCTATCCTGCGCCGGGCGCGCCGGAAATGGCGATGCGGGTGGCGGGGCTGTTGCAGGTTGCCGGATTGCATCCGCGCATCGCGCCGAAGCGCGGCTACGACCACGGCGCCTGGACGCCGATGCTGCTGGCGTTCCCGAAGGGCGACATCCCGATCGTGCAGGTTTCGGTCGATCCGCGGCGCGATGCCGCCTACCACTATGCCATCGGCGCGGCGCTTTCCTCGCTGCGCCGCGAGGGCATACTGCTGGTCGGCTCGGGCCATATCACCCATAACCTGCGCGCGTTTGTTCGGAGCGATGCGCGGAGGCGAGAAGCCGGACGCCGAAATGGCGAAGCGGGTTGGCGCGTTCGTCGACTGGTTCGCCGAAAAATTTGCAGCTGGCGATCGCGCGGCGATCCTCGACTGGAAGAAGCGGGCACCCTATCCGGCTGAAAACCATCCGAGCGACGAGCACCTGATGCCGCTGTTCTTTGCCTATGGCGCCGCCGGTGAAAATCCCAAGCCGGAACGGGCGCACGCTTCGCGCCAGATGGGCTTCTTCGCCTTCGATTCGTGGATATTCCGGTAGGTCGCGGCGACGCCAGTCAGACGCGGTCAGTTGACCGGGTGCGGCTGAGCGGCCTGCGCGATTTCGACCTCGGCGCCTGGCGTTCGCGGCACCTTGCGGCCTTCGTTGCGGTCCATCATGTCGTAGAAATAGACCAGCGACGGATTGTAGATGTTCTTCGGCGGCAGGATGCCGACCGACTTGGCGACATCCGACATGAACATGTTGCAGTTGTAGGCAAACAGCGAATAGGTCGGCTTCTTTTCCTTCTGGTGCTCGATCTCGAGCAGCAACTGCTCGTACTGCTGGGCCGACAGCGAAATCCGGTAGGCGGCGATCGGCTGGACGACACAATCGTCGGGGTGCGGCGTCAAGAGGCCGGGCATGGGAATGGCGCTCGCCATCGCGGCGCCGGCATAGCCGCCGATCGGAGACAGCATCACCAGCCGTTCGTCGACCGGCTCGCCGCTCACGTCCATGTGGCCATAGGCGATATAGACATGCCCGATCGGCAGCGGCGGCGTGTGGCGCAGCCGCATCTCCATGTAATAGGGATCGGCCGGGTTAATGCGCTTGGCATTGACCATCGACGGCTTGGGACCCCAGCCGCCTTTGCACTCGCCGTGCTTGATCGTCGGAAACAGTTCCGCAATGCGCTGTTCGGCGGCCCGTTCGGCCGGATCGGCGGCAAAGGCGAGGCGCGCCTGTGCGGCGGCCTGCGCGTCGGCAGCCATCATCGAATCCTCGGCGGCGAGCGAAGCGAGCTCGATTTTGCGATCGCGCGATTGCGCGCCGTTGGCCACCAGGCTGCTCTTGCCTGCGGCAATCGCCGCCGGCTGAGCGGCTTGGTCAAGATTATCCTGGGCAGCCGGATCGGCGAGCGCGAGCGGCGGGCCGCCGGCGCCGGGCGGTGTTTGCTCGCCTCGATCGATCCGGTCTGCTCGGTTGCCAGACCGGCTTTCAGTTGCGGGTCGGCGTAGCTCGAGGCGCCGGTCGTCGTGCAGGCGCCGAGCGCATAGGCCGCCCGCGACAACCAAGGCCGCTGCCGCGACCCGGCGCAATCTGTCGGCGTATTTGGTCCGATGATCCAAAACCGCTCTTACCCGACCCCAACTGGCCCGACCGTACTCTGGCGAAGAGCCATTCTCGCAACCGGGCGTTAACGCAAAGGAAACGTAAACGCCGGTCGGCGGCGGTCCCGATTATTCGCCTGACGCCGCCATTTTAGCAAACCGGCCGCGCGATGTAACCCTTCTGGCCGATAAATAGGGCGGTAATACGGAGGGAAATCAGGCGCTGGCAGGCGCCTTCGTGGCGATTCCGGCCCCGGCCAGGTGCTTCTGCAATTCGCCGGACTGGAACATTTCGGAGACGATGTCGCAGCCGCCGACGAATTCGCCGTTGACGTAGAGCTGCGGCACCGTCGGCCAGTTGGTGTATTCCTTGATGCCCTGGCGCAAGTCGTCGTCGGCGAGCACGTTGACGCCTTTGAAATCGACGCCGAGGTAGTTGAGGATCTGGGTCACGCGGCCGGAAAAGCCGCATTGCGGGAAATCGCGGAGTGCCTTTCATGAACAGCACCACCGGAGTTGGTCTTGACCTCTTTGTCGATGAATTCGTGCATGGTCGTCATGGCGTCTTCCTCAGGATGGTTCCGGGGCAAGGCCGGAAGATTGGGGCCGGAAGATTGGGTTCGTTCTGGAAAATATCGCCGCAACGCGCCGGTTTTAAAGGGCGTCACAGGAAGAAATAGCCGATCAAAAGCGCCCAGAACGCGGTCGTGCCGAGGATCAGCCAGAAGAACCGGTCACGCCACAACGGCCGGGTGAAAAGCGGCGGCAGTTGCGAAAGGCCGGTTCGCGGTTTGGTATCCATCGCGAGCGCGGCCTAATCCGGCACGCCGGTCTGCAGCGCCAGGGCGTGCAGGGCGCCGCCCATGTTGCCCTTCAGCGCCTGGTAGACCATCTGGTGCTGCTGGACGCGGCTCTTGCCACGAAAACTCTCCGAGACGACTTCGGCGGCATAGTGATCGCCATCGCCGGCCAGATCGCGGATCGTCACGACCGCATCGGGAATGGCGGACTTGATCATTTTCTCGATATCGAGCGCCGACATGGCCATTGTCGTTCTCCTTGCCGCATCAGATACGCCGGCCTGAAATCGTTCCGCTAGGCCAGCGTTCCCTCCATATAGGAAGGGAACCACGATTTCATGGGCCTTGCGCAATTCGTCGACGGCGAGCGCGCGGCTGTCGCCAAGCGCCAATGCAGGGCCGCCGGTCGGTTCCGATCCACGGCGCGAATACTCCGGCCTTCTCGGCCCGGGCTTGCACTCGCTCCAGATTCTCGGGCTTCACGGTGACGACATAGCGCCCCTGGTCCTCGCCGAAAAACACCGCGAGCGGATCGTTGTCTGCGAGCGCATTGATACTGGCGCCGATGCTTCCGGCAATCGCCATTTCGGCCAAGGCCAAGCGCCAGGCCGCCGTCGGAACAATCGTGCACCGCGGTCGCCAGGCCGCTGCGGATCAGGCTGCGGACGAAATCTCCGGTGCGTTTCTCGTGGGCAAGATCGACCGGCGGCGGGGCGCCTTCTTCGCGGCCGAAGCATTCGGCCAGCAGCGCGGAGGCGCCGAGCCAGGTTCCCCATTGCGCCGGCGCGCCGACCAGCAGGATCGGTTCGCCGGCACCGGCAAATCCGATGCGCGCGGTTTTCGTCCAATCGGGATAAGGCCAACGCCGGCAATCGCCGGGGTAGGCGGAATCGCGACGCCGTTGGTCTCGTTGTAGAGCGAGACGTTGCCGGACACGATCGGAAAGGAAAGCGCGCGGCACGCTTCGCCGATGCCTTCGATGCAGCCGACGAACTGGCCCATGATCTCCGGCTTTTCCGGATTGCCGAAATTGAGGTTGTCGGTGACGGCCAGCGGATCGGCGCCGACGGCAGTCAGGTTGCGCCAACATTCGGCGACGGCTTGCTTTCCGCCCTCGAACGGATCGGCCTCGCAATAGCGCGGCGTCACGTCGGCCGAGAACGCCAGCGCCTTGGTCAGATGCCCGTCGACGCGGACGACGCCGGCATCGCCGCCCGGTCGCTGCAGCGAATTGCCCTGGATCAGCGTGTCGTACTGCTCATAGACCCAGCGCTTCGAACCGTAGTTGGCCGATGCCAGCAGGCGCAGAAGCGCATCCGCGGCATCGAGCGCGGGCAAGGCCGCGAGGTCCGGTTTTGCCGGCGCGCGGTGATTTCTTCCACGGCCGATCGTATTCCGGCGCCTGGTCGCCCAACTCCTTGATCGGCAGGTCGGCGACTTCCTCGCCCTGATGCAGGACTCGGAAGCGCAGGTCGTCGGTGGTCTTGCCGACAACGGCGAAAGTCGAGGCCCCATTTCGAAAAGATCGCCTCGGCCTCGGCCTGTCTTTCGCGGGTGCAGGACCATGAGCATGCGCTCCTGGCTTTCCGACAGCATCATTTCGTAGGCGCTCATCTGCTCTTCGCGCACCGGCACCTTGTCGAGGTCGAGCTCGACGCCGAGATCGCCCTTGGCGCCCATTTCGACGGCCGAGCAGGTCAGTCCTGCCGCGCCCATGTCCTGGATGGCGACAACGGCACCGGTCGCCATCAGTTCGAGGCAGGCTTCGAGCAGGCATTTTTCGGTGAAGGGATCACCGACTTGCACCGTCGGGCGCTTCTGCTCGATGTCATGGCCGAATTCGGCCGAGGCCATGGTGGCGCCACCGACGCCGTCGCGACCGGTCTTGGCGCCGAGATAGACGACCGGCAGGCCGACGCCGGAGGCCTTCGAATAGAAAATCGCATCGGTTTTCGCGATGCCGGCAGCAAAAGCATTGACGAGGATGTTGCCATTGTAGCGCGGGTGGAAATTGACTTCGCCGCCGACGGTCGGCACCCCGAAGGAATTGCCGTAACCGCCGATGCCGGCGACGACGCCGGCAACCAGATGCTTCGTCTTGGGATGGTCCGGCGCGCCGAAGCGCAGCGCGTTCATCGCGGCGACCGGCCGCGCGCCCATGGTGAAGACGTCGCGCAGGATGCCGCCGACGCCCGTCGCCGCACCCTGGTAAGGCTCGATATAGGAGGGGTGGTTGTGGCTCTCCATCTTGAAGACGACACACTCGCCGTCGCCGATATCGACGATGCCGGCATTCTCACCTGGCCCGCAGATGACGCGCTCACCTGTCGTCGGCAGCGTGCGCAGCCACTTCTTCGAGGATTTGTAGGAGCAGTGCTCGTTCCACATCGCCGAGAAGATGCCGAGCTCGGTGAAGCTCGGCTCGCGACCGATGAGATCGAGAATGCGCTGGTATTCGTCGGGTTTCAGGCCGTGGGCGGCGACGAGTTCCGGGGTGATCGGGATGGTGTTGGGGAGGGTCATTTCCGGCGCAAAGGCGAGAGGCGATTGCGGCAGCCGTTACACGGATCGCCGGCGAATGGAAATGCCTCCTCAAAATCAAATCCAAATATGGGGACAGTTCACTTACCTTCAGTCACTGGCGTGCGCTCAAGAGACCGGTGGGGTTGCCGCCATAGGCACAGATTGGAAAAAATCACATTGCACCGGAACGGATTGGGTGGTCACATGCGAGCCTGATCTTCGTCGGCCCGCGCCTGTAAAATGCCCGGCCGCGGATAGTCGGATGCGGGGAGGCGATCCTGGCTACGAATCCTGCAGCCGAACCGGCAAATCTGAAACCGGTCAGTCCGCCGGCGCCCCGCGCGTTCCGACTTCCCCTGGCGCCGCGCCTTTTGACGCTGTTCGCGACGCCCCTCATTGCCGCGATGAGCCTGCTCATGGTGGTGGCGACGGTGGTCGCGTTCTTCGAAACATCCTGGCTCCTGGGAATCGTCGTCGCGATCGTGGCGGCGATCATGATCGAGCTGACCCGCTACGTTGTGCGCGACCTCCGCGGTAAATGGGGCCTGAGCGTCGTCTTCGGAGCCAACCGGATCGATCTGGTCCTGCCGGCGCACCGCTCGCTGATCCACGCCACGCCGTGGCAGCGGCTTTCGATTCCCTATTCGGACATTGCTGCGGTGGAGACGAGGCTGGAATCCTATACGAGCCTCGGCATGGCCAACATGCAGCGGCCCTACGTCCTACGTCTCAGGAACGGCGACCGCGTCTTCCTCTTCGAGGAGCGGGCGATCGGGACCGGATTGGAGAGCTCCTATTTCGGCGGCGTCATCGAGGAAATCGCCCGGCGTGCCAATGTGCCGGTCGACGACCTCGGCATGACCAAGGGCGGCGGCGGCGTACTTGGTGTGCGGGGCACGCACGCCGCCGACTGGGCCTCTCCGGCCCTGTCGAAAAGTGAACAGAACCGGTTGTGGGGCAGGGCCGTCGGCACCGGCCGAATCGCCTTCTTGGTGATAATGGCCGCGTTCGCGATCAGGGCGCTGTTCGGTCTGTTTGGCTGAATGCGGCCGCTTGCGCGCCGGAACTCAGCGCCGGGCAAGTCAAATGAAACTGTCATATCCCGCTCGGCCGCTGTCCAGCAGGCGGCGAATCGACATCAGGCCTCGTTCGAGGTCGGCGCGTTCGCGTTCGGCCGAGATGCCGATGCGGATGCTGTGAAAGCTCTGGTCGGAGCGGCCGGCGCGGAATTCGTCTTCGTCGTCGACCAATACCCCCTCGGCGAATGCGGCTTTCTTGAAGGTGCTCGACAGCCAGGGTTCGGGCAGGGCCAGCCAGAAAAACGGCACGTTGTCGCGACGGCGGAATTGAAAGCCGGAGAGGACGCGGTCGACCATCGCCAGGCGGGCGTTGATCTCCTCGATAGCACGCTTGCGGATCGCGACGGCAGCACCGGACAACACGATGCGAGCGCTCAACTCGGCGAGCAGGAAGGGCATGCCGCCCGTGACCATCTTGTGGGCGAGGCGCACACGATGGGCAAAATGCGGCGGGCAGGCGACCCAGCCGCCGCGAATGCCGGCGCCGACGGATTTCGACAGGCCGCCGACAAAAAAGGTGCGCTCCGGCGCCATGCTGGCAATCGTCGGGGTCGGGTCGTCGGTCAGCGCGCCGTAAAGATCGTCCTCGACCAGCCAGACATTGAACCTTCGCGCAATTTCGGAGATCGCGTGACGCCGGCCTTCGTCGAGTGTCGCCAATGTCGGGTTCTGCGCCGTCGGCATCAGGAAGGCGATGCGCGGATGCTGGCGGGCGCAGACGCGCTCGAAATCGTCGGGGATCATGCCGCCGTCGTCGGCGGCAACCAGGCAAGCGCGTCGGCCGATCAGTTCGCCGCCGCGGATGATCTGCGAATAGGTCAGCGGCTCGCAAGCGATGTGGTCGCCAGGCGCGGTGGCGGCGGCAATCGAGGCAATGATGGCGGCATGGGCGCCGAGCGTCGGCACGATCGCGGCGGGTTCGGGCGCAAAGTCGCCACGAGCCAGCCAGCGGCTGCCTGCGGCAAACCAGTGGTCGGGAAAACGGCGCGCATAGCTGGTGACTTCCCGCGGTTGGTCGCGGAGGATCGCGGCGAGGAGTTCGCCGATGGTGGCGCCCTGTCCGACATCGGGCGCGGCGGTGCTGTCGAGGCGCAATTTTCCCGAAGGCGGATCGAGCAGGCGTGTGCCGGCATAGGGCTCGCCAACATCCGGCGGCAATTCATCGACGGCGGAAGAGCGCGCCAGCACATAGGTACCGCGTCCGATCTCGCCGCTTACCATGCCGCGCTTGCGCAACGTCGAATAGGCGCGGCCAACGGTGCCGACAGTGACGCCGAGATCGAAGGCGAGATTGCGCTGGGGCGGCAATTTCGTGCCCTCGGCAAGCGCGCCATTTTCGATGTCGGATTCAATGCGGTTGGCCAGGCGCAAATAGTAGGGACCAACGCCGGAAGCCAGGTCGGGAAGCCAACTTGTCATGGTGACAATTTTCTATATTGCAAAATTGTACCTGTCAATGCATATGGATGTTACCGCAGACTTCGCATAAAACGGAACACGAAAATGAGTACAATCGATACATTTGATGGCACAAGCTTTGTTTCCGGCGAATCGCTCGGGAATGCGCATGTCAATTTCATCGGCCGGTTGGCCGGCTCCACGGTGGCCACGGCCAAGTGGTTCTCGGAAGCGATGCTGAAGCGCCGTACGCGCCACCAATTGCGCGACCTTTCCGATGAGCTGTTGCGGGACATCGGCATCACCCGTGCCGAGGCGATGCACGAAGCGAAGCGCTCCTTCTGGGCGTAGTTGGAAATCCCCTTTCCGAATTTCCACCCAAGCCGGGGGCTACGAAGCAGCGCGCCGGCTTGTCTCGTTCGCCAGTCGGCTGTTAGGTTCGCCAGAGGAAATCCTGACGGAGGAAAGACGATGGCGACCTACGAATGCTCGGTCTGCGGCATGAGCGTCAACGCGACCTGCGGCCACTGTGGCGCGGCGCTTGTCAACGACAACCTGACGCGGCCCGACGGCAGCACCGTGCAGGTTTCGAAATGCCCGAACGGCCACGGCAAGATCAAGTCGCCGATGTGCTGCGGCAAGGACATGAGTTGCACCGTGCCTGCGGCTGCTTAGGTTTTTTGGCAGCAAGCGCCTAGGCGCACGCGGCATCCCGCCGCGCCCAGCGCAGTACGTCCTTTTCGATGCGGCCGGCATGTTGGCCGTCCATCATCGGGCCGAAGGCGGAGAGTTTGGCCGGGTTGCCGGTCGCCTCGATCACCAATTGCGGCAAGCCGCCGAGATTGCGGTGCGGCACCACGAGAATGCGCGGCTTGTCGGAGAACGACGCCAGTTCCGGTGACAGGCGCAAGTTCTTGAAGGCGGGGTCCTTGCTGTCGAACCAGCATTTCTGCGCCGCAACCGCGATGCGCTCCATCGTCGACAGCGCCGAATCGTCACCCGGTCGGGAACGGCCGCCCGCCGATGCCAGCACATCGGATTTGCACGCCGCGAGCGCGAGCAACGCAGCGATTGCCAATGCGGTTGGCTTCAAGCGGCGATCTCCAGAGCGCTTTCGAACAGGGGCCGTCCGTCGGCGCCGCCATGGGCCGTTTCGATCAGGTTTTCCGGGTGCGGCATCATGCCGAGCACGTTGCCGGCCTCGTTGACGATGCCGGCAATGTCACGCAGCGAGCCGTTCGGATTGGTGCCCTCGGCGTAGCGGAACACGACGCGGTCTTCGCCTTCGAGGCGGTCGAGCGTTGCCGTATCGGCGAAATAATTGCCGTCGGCATGGGCGACCGGGCAGGAGATGACCTGACCCTTCTGGTAGTGGCGGGTAAAAACCGTCGAAGCATTCTCGACCCTCAGACGGACGGTGCGGCAGACGAATTTCAGCGACGCGTTGCGCATCATCACGCCCGGCAAGAGGCCGGCTTCGGTCAGGATCTGGAAGCCGTTGCAGACGCCGAGCACGCGCACGCCGCGGGCTGCGGCATCGCCAACCGCGCGCATCACCGGCATCCTTGCGGCAATGGCGCCGCAGCGCAGATAGTCGCCATACGAAAACCCGCCGGGGATAACGATCAGGTCGACATCGGGCAATTCGGTATCGGTTTGCCAGACGGTGACAGGTGGTTTGCCGCCGATCTTGGTCAGCGCCGCGATCATGTCGCGGTCGCGGTTGAGGCCGGGCAACTGGACGACGGCGGATTTCAAGCCTTGCTCCGATTCGATTACGCAATCCATAGCCGATTCTCGCCGCGGGCTATTCCGCTTGTCAGGCGCCTGCTTGTTTGCGCGCGGCGAACATGGCGTTCAGCCTCAGCACGATCCAGCCAAGAGCCGCCGTTACGATTCCCATTGCCGCGCCGACCGCTGACATCGTCCAGAAAAACAGCATGTCGCCCGAATCGAAAGTCCGGTCGAAGGATTCCGGATTGTCCGGATCGACGTGGACGGTAGCCTTGTCGCCGACCGCAAGCGCAGCGCGCGACACTTCGCTCAGATGCACCAGCTTCTGGCGGACATCGCCAGCGGCTTCGTAGTTGATCTGCACGTAGTCGGTTTCGCGCTTGCGCAGGGGCGAGAGCGCAGAGGACTCGCGGTCGATATAGGCGTCGGCCTCTTCGCAATCGATCGTCGTCTCTAAGTCCCAATTCTTCCTTCTCTTGCGCTCGATGTCGCAGAGCTTGCCGGACCAGATGATCTCTCCCTCAACCGCCGGCCAGTCGCGGGTGTGGGCATAACGGCTCCATGTGACCCAGGCGCCGATCGCCGTCAGCAGCAGGAACATGCCGACCCCGACAATCAGCAGAACGCCCATCGACCCCCGTGGCAACATGTCAGCCTCGTCCCCTCATCGTCGCAGCGGCGCCGGTTCGCTACCTGGAGAATGTCTCGACTACGAAATCCTCAATTACCGTATTAGCGAGCAGCCTCTGGCACATCGCTTCGAGATCAGCCTTGGCTTTGGCACTGTCGTTGCCATCGATCTCGATATCGAAGATTTTGCCTTGGCGGACCGACTTGACCCCGGCAAAGCCGAGCGATGCAAGACCGTGGCCGATCGCCACTCCTTGCGGATCGAGCACGCCCGACTTGAGCGTGACGGTGACGCGGGCCCGCACCATGTTCCTCACAAACCGATCTCAAGTACAGATTCAAGTCGTTGAAAATCTGATTCCGGGTGGGTCGGCAAGCCCTTGATCGGTCACTTGTTATCGGTTTTGACCAGAACCGGGCGGCGTGGCCGGGCGGGCTCGTTTTCGTTCATGATGCCGAGCCGGCGGGCGACTTCGCTGTAGGCCTCCAGAAGTCCGCCCATGTCGCGGCGAAAGCGGTCCTTGTCCATCTTGTCGTTGGTCTGGACGTCCCACAATCGGCACGAATTGGGCGAGATCTCGTCGGCGACGACGATGCGCATCATCTCGCCCTCATAGAGGCGGCCGAGCTCGATCTTGAAGTCGACGAGCTGGATGCCGACGCCGAGGAACAGGCCGGACAGGAAATCGTTGACGCGGATGGCGAGGCTCATCATGTCGTCGATATCCTGGGGCGAGGCCCAGCCGAAGGCAGTTATATGCTCCTCGGAGACCAGCGGGTCGTTGAGCGCATCGTTCTTGTAGTAAAATTCGATGATCGAACGGGGCAGGACGTCGCCCTCGTTGATGCCGAGACGGGTTGATAGCGAGCCGGCGGCGATATTGCGCACGACGACTTCCAGCGGGATCATCTCGACCTCGCGGATCAGCTGCTCGCGCATATTGAGGCGGCGGATGAAATGCGTCGGGATGCCGATCCGGTTCATGTGGTTGAACAGGTATTCGGAGATGCGGTTGTTGAGGACACCCTTGCCCTCGACGATCGCGTGCTTCTTCTTGTTGAACGCGGTGGCGTCGTCCTTGAAGAACTGGACCAGGGTGCCGGGTTCCGGCCCTTCGTAAAGGATTTTGGCCTTGCCTTCGTAGATTCGACGGCGACGGTTCATGGGGCGTTCCTGTGAAGGAAAAATTCGTCGGGCAGCGGAATGGGGGCGGTTGCGGGCAGCGACGTCTGACCCCTTTACTGCATGGCCGACCGGGTTACAACTGGGCGGGCGGCGTGGAGACCCCGACCCGGCCCGGGCAGCCTTGTGCCGGCCAGGCACATTGGCGGGACATAGGGGATTTTTGCGCGATATCAACTATTTCCAACGTGCTGCCGGCTCCCTATATTGGCCTGCACAGGGCGGTTTTGCGAGGGAGACGGCAATGAACGGGATCGACGACCGCGGGCGGGTTTTTGAAGAAAAATTTGCCCATGACGAGTCGCTGCGGTTCAAGGCGGAGGCCCGCCGCAACAAGCTTTTGGGGCTGTGGGCCGCCGAAAAGCTCGGCAAACTCGGCGAATCGGCGGAATCCTACGCCAAGGAAGTGATCCGCTCGGATTTCGAGGAGCCGGGCGATGCGGACGTATTCCGCAAGATTCGCGCCGATTTCGATGCCGCCGGGGTCGGCCAGTCCGACCACCAGATTCGCCGCACGATGGAAGAGTTGATGACGGTCGCCATCGATCAGGTCATGAAAGATGTCTGAAACTTCCGAGCTACTCCAGCCCGATTTCCTTGCGCGGCGGCCCGGGAAAATTGGCAAAGGCCGGCGCGTCCTGCGGTTCTCCCAGCAATTCACGCACGCTTCGCACCGCTTGGTCGATGGCGCTGTGGGCGTAGGCGTAGGCACCGGCATCCGAATTGGCGATGGCAATACGTCCCCAGCCGCGCCTTGCGGTATCAATTGGCAGTGCGCCATCCGGCCAATATTCATCCCACGGCCGCATGTATTCGTAGGCGTAACCATGCGACCAGCGATTGACGGTGATGGCTTCGATATCGTTTGCCGGATCGAAGCCGCCGGGACCGAGGGCACGGGCCAGCAGGTCGCGCAGGGCGCGCTCCATGTCATCGAAGGTTTGTTCCTGCACCCAGTAGCGCCCAGCAAGTGCCTGGTCGCGCAACGAACCGCCGCCCGGGTTGGCGGCGGCCTTGCCGACATGCAGCAATAGCGGATCGTCGGGGCCGTCGGCGAAACGATAGCCGCCCATCGAAACCGGGAAATCGATCTCCGCCTTGTCCCAATAATGGCCGGGCGAGGAAAAACCGTTGACGCCGAGTTTCTGGAAGGCGCGCCAGTTGCGCAGGAGAACGTTGCAATAGAGCAGCGGAATTTTTTGCTGGTCGCGCAGCGCTTCGCCCTGCTCGGAGGAAACCTCCGGCGCGATGTAGGGAATGACCTGGCTGAAGCAGGCCAGGATTGCATGGCCGGCGCTGACGCGATGAAGGACGCCGTCCTTCAGGTACTGCACTTCCACCGACTTCGCCGAGGCTGGGTCGCCCTCGTGGCGGACGCTGACCGCCGTCGATTCGAGGCGGACGCGGACCGGCTTGGCGGCATCGTCGATTGCCGAATAGTCGCAGCCGGAAAGTACGATATCCTCCATGGTCGAGCCACTCAGCACGCCGGGCACGAGGCCGCGCACCAGAAGGCGGGCGATGGAGGCATTGCCATCGGGGAAATGGTAGATGTACTCGTCGGGGTCGGCGAAATTCAACCTTCCCGACGGGCTCATGGTGCGGATCGGATCGTCGCCGAGGGCCATGCCGTCGAAGCCGGGATTGCCGATCGACCAGGCGTCGGCGCAGGTGACGGCATCGATGCCGCAGCCGAAATATTCGTGCGTTGTGGTTTGCAGGTAGGCGATCACCTGCGGGTCGGCCTTGACCTGGTCGCGAAGGAAATCGGCGTAGGTGGTTTGCGCCATGAATTGGCGCTTCGCCTCGCGTTCCATGTTAGGCAGATAATCCGCCGGCGCGTCGTGCAGGGCGACGAGGTCGGCCTTGGCCTTTTCGCTGAGCGGAGTCTCGGCGATCCACTCCGAAACGGTCTCCGAGAGGCGCACCAGCCGGTCCTCGCCGAAACTTTCGGCGGTGAAGAAGAATCCTTCGCCAAGACCACGCTTCTCGTACCATTCGGAATCGTAATATTCCTCGAAGCGCGACGTTTCGACGCCGAGCTTCGCCAGCATCTGCCGCACGGCTGGCGAAAAGAAGGATGGCGTCTGCAGCGACTGCGATCCGCCGTAGCCGATCACCAGACTGCCGTTGGAAGCGGTGAACTCGTTGCGCTTGGCGTGACCGCCGAAATCGTCGTGATTGTCGAGGATCAGGATCCTGCTGTTCGGGCCATTTCGCTCGCGGTATTCGAACGCCGCCGCAAGGCCGCTGATGCCGGCGCCGACAACCACAAGGTCGTAGGTTTCGCCGGTCTCCCTCGCGGGTGCAGCGAATGCGGAGCGATCGCCGTCGCGGATGGCGTGCATGGCCTCGAAGGAACCTGGATGTTGACCACGCAGGCCGGTCAACGCCGGGGGATAAGGCGTCGCCGCGAGCGCGCGGTCCGGGATCAACAGGCGCGGCGCCGCCGCCGTGCCGATCGCGAGCGCGACTCCATTCAAAAAGTCGCGGCGGTGGATCGGGCGGCCGAGCCCGAGTTCGCGGTCGGTGAACGCCATCGCGGCACTCCATTTTCAACGCGGGATCGTCGCGGCGACAATCCTTGCTTGCGTCGTTGCTGGCAAGTGGGACGGAGGCGCCTTATTCGCTGGTCGATCCCTGCCAGGCCACGGTGGCGACGTAGCGCGGATCGGCGAATTCAGCGTCGTAATAGCGCAGGTCGAGTGACAGGTTGTCGCTGAACGACCAGGTGAAGCCAGCGTCCCAATCGTTTTCGTAGGTGACAAGATCGCGTTCGATCTCGGCGGAGAATTCCAGCTTTTCGAGCAGCGACAGCGTCAAGCCGGCGGTGGCCGTGCGGCCGTCCGATTGCGGGTCCCAGTCGAACGCGCTGTTGAGCATCAGCTTCTCGTTGACCTCATAGTCGGCGGCGGCGATCCATTCGCCGCAGCAATTGCCGGTCGCATCGTAGACGTAGCGCACATAGGAAATGTCGAGCGACAGTGCCCCGATGGTTGGCCGGATGCCCCAGGACAGGTCGAACTCCCAGTTATCTGGATCGAGCTTGACCGTCGACAGCCAGACGCCGGCATAGACGATGCCGGACTGCATCTCGCCCCAGGCCTGGAAGGCAGGCTTGTCGTCGGATTGCGTCAGCCCGCTGGAGACGTAATTGGAGGTGACCGCGGCGCCCCAGGAGAACTCGACACTGCTGTCGTAGGCTTCCTCTTCCTTTTCGCGGGCGTTGGTGTCCTCGATCGTGGCAGTCTTCAGAAAATCGCGCACTGCCTGCGTCGGGTCATAGGCTATGACCTTGGGGGCGACGACCTTCGGCGCGACGAACTTGGGCGCCTCGGCGCCACGGGCGGCAATTGCCGAAACCAACAGGATCGCCGGCCCCCAAAATCCGCCAATCCATTTCGACAATTGCCGCTCCTACGCCGGGTGTATGAGCGTGAAAGGTAAACGGACATGGTTAACCGGTGGTTAGCGCAGTATTCGCGGATGACTTCGCATGCGCCTAAAGCCTCCGCAAAAACCGCGAAAACACCATCAGCCCTTCCGGCCAGGGGCCGTGGCCGCTTTCGTGGTTGAGGTGGCCGCTCATGCCGGCGTCGATGAACAGCGAGCCCCAGGCGGCCGCCATCTCGTCGGCCTTTTCGAAGGGACAGAACGGATCGTTGCGGCTGGCGATGGTGACCGAAGGGAAGGGCAACGGTTCGCGTCGGTAGGGGCCGAAGCTTAAAAGATGGCGTGGGCGGATGTCGGAGTTTTCGACATCGGGCGGGGCAACCAGAAATGCGCCGCGGACGCGACCGGCATATTCCTCGGCAGCGCGGGTAATCACCTGCGCGCCGATCGAGTGACCGATCAGAATCACCGGCTTGCTGGCCTGGCTGACCGCGGCGACGAGATTGGCATGCCAGTCATCGTAGACGGGCTTGTGCCAGGCGCCCATGGCGACACGACGGGCCGCCGAAAGGTTGCGTTCCCAGCGGCTTTGCCAGTGCTCGTCGCCGGAGCCCTTGTAACCCGGCACGATGAGAATTTCAGCGTCGGTCGTCTTCATCCGCCCGACGCTTAGCACAGGCCCGTGCCGGCCTGGCAACATCCCGTCACGCAAGGCTTGCGCGTCCGGGCTTTCGCGTTCGACCGAGCGCGCAGCTAATTGAGCTGCTTGACCGGCGCCTGTTGCTGCTCGGTCTGCGGCGGATTGCTGACTCCGCTTTGCATTTCGTCCTGCGTCGGGGTGCCGGTAAACATCAGCAAGGCCCCGAAGAACAGGACCAGCGCAACGATCGCGATCAGCACGCCGAGGCCCCCTGCGTCGCGGCTGTAGTGGCTGCCGGGGATTTCCTCATACCGGTTGTGCGGAAACTCATGATAGTCGGTCATGGTAACCTCCATTTGTGGGAGGACGGGGGAGGGCCGATCCTCCTTGTTACCCCAGTAACCAATATGTAGGCACACAAGCCGGCGCGCCGACGGCTCAAATGTGGCTACGCGTTCACAAGTTGTATCGCGATGTGACGGAGGCTATTGCGGCAGGCGGCGGCTTTACTTGCCGAACACCCGACTGAAGATCGTGTCGACGTGGTGGGTGTGCCAGGCGAGATCGAACAGCGCGCACAGATTGTTTTTCGCCGAGCCGGCCAGCGATCTCCGGGTCGGCGATGCATTCGGCGAGAAAATCGGAGCCGTTTTCCCAGACCTTCATGGCGTTGCGCTGCACGGCGGCATAGGCGTCCTCGCGGCTCATGCCGGCCTGGGTCAGCGCCAGCAACACGCGCTGCGAATGGATCAGGCCGCGCAGGCGGTCGAGATTGGCGCGCATCGCCTTGGGATAAACGACTAGGTTCTCGATCAGGCCGGCGAGGCGGGTGCAGCGCGAAGTCGAGCGTAATGGTCGCATCGGGGCCGATCATGCGCTCGACCGAAGAATGCGAAATATCGCGCTCATGCCACAGCGCGACATTCTCCATCGCCGGGATCGAGTAGCTGCGCACCATGCGCGCCAGGCCGGTGAGGTTCTCGCTTAGCACCGGATTGCGCTTGTGCGGCATGGCCGAGGAACCCTTCTGGCCGGGCGAGAAAAATTCCTCGGCTTCGAGCACCTCGGTGCGCTGGAGATGGCGGATCTCGACCGCCAGGCGCTCGATCGACGAAGCGATGACGGCAAGCGTCGCGAAGAAGGCGGCGTGGCGGTCGCGCGGGATCACCTGGGTGGAAATCGGCTCCGGCTTCAGCCCGAGCTTCTTAGCGACATGGGCTTCCACACGCGGATCGATTTGGGCAAAGGTGCCGACTGCGCCGGAGATCGCGCACGTGGCAATCTCGGCGCGCGCTGCCTTGAGCCGGGCGCGGGCACGGTCGAATTCGGCATAGGCATAAGCGAGCTTCAGGCCGAAGGTCGTCGGCTCGGCGTGGATGCCATGCGAGCGACCGATCGTCGGTGTCAACTTATGCTGGCGGGCGCGCTTCTTCAGTGCGGCAAGTAGCCGCTTCAGGCCGGCATCGAGCAGGTCGGTGGCGCGCACGAGCTGGACGCTGAAGCAGGTGTCGAGAACGTCGGACGAGGTCATGCCCTGATGCAGGAACCGCGCCTGCGGCCCGACGATTTCTGCGACATGGGTCAGGAAAGAGATGACGTCGTGCTTGGTCGTCTTTTCGATTTCCTCGATGCGGGCAACGTCGAATTCGGCCTTGTCGCCCTTGGCGCGGATAATGCGTGCCGCTTCGGCCGGGATCGTGCCGAGCTTGGCCATCGCCTCGGCCGCCAGCGCCTCGATTTCGAACCAGATACGGTAGCGGGTCTCGGGCGACCAAATCGCCACCATTTCCGGGCGCGAGTAGCGGGGAATCATTTGCGGTTCCGTGTTTGCCGGGCGCGCCCGCAATAGCAAGGCGGGACAGTGGAAACAACGAAGCCGGGCCTAAATCTAGGCCGATTTGCCGAATTTCTCGCGCCAGGTCGGGAAGATGTCGGTCGGCGCCGGGCTCGCCAGATAGACGCCGCGGGCAATCGCGCGCGATACAGTTGCGCCGGCAAGCGCGCAAAGGTCGATGAAGTCGTTGAGGTCGGCCGCCAGCGGCCGCCTGCCGGTCGCCAGGCAAAACACCAAGTCGCCGTCGTGGGGCGTGTGCGCCGGCCAGATCGCGCGGGCAAATCCGTCATGGGCGCAAATGGCGACGCGCTTGGCCTGTGCCTTCGTCAATTGCGCGTCGGTCGCGACGATCGCGATCGTCGTATTGGCGCCTGTATTGGCACTGGCCGGTACGCGGTATTTGAGCAGGACTTGCGGCGGAGTCGGCATCGGCGAGGGCAGGCCACGCCCGCCGAATTCACCGCCGATTTCAAACGGGGCAGCCCAGAAATGGCCATGGTCGCCGATCACCGGGCTGCCGACGGCGTTGACGGCAACGAGCGCGCTAACGGTGATGCCGGATGCCATCCTTGTCGAAGCCGAGCCAAGTCCGCCCTTCAGGCCGGCAACCGTTGCGCCGCAGCCGGCGCCAGCGCTGCCGAGCGCGAAGTCGGCATCGGCCGCTTCGGCGGCGGCATAGCCAAGCTCGCGATAGGGCGCAAAGCGGCCCCAATCCTTTTTGCCGCCATTGGCGAGATCGAACAAGATCGCCGCCGGCACGATCGGAACGATCTGGTCGCGCACCTTGAGCCCGCGGCCCTGTGCGCGCAGCCACGCCTGGACGCCGGAACCGGAGTCGAGGCCGAAAGCCGAGCCGCCGGAAAGCACGATGGCGTCGACATGTTCGACGGTATTTTCTGGCGACAGCAGATCGGTCTCGCGAGTCCCTGGCGCCCCGCCCATGACATGGATGGCGGCGACGGCCGGCTCGGCGCAGATGACAGTGGTGACGCCCGATTTCAGCGTCGCGTCGTCGGCGTTGCCGACGGCGAGGCCGGCGACATCGGTCAACAAATTTTTCGGTCCAGTCCGCATTGTTGCCAAGCTGGGCTTCTTATTGGCTCGGCGCCGAGATTGGATGGAATGCGCCGTTGCGCCACTCGTGCAGGGCGTAGGGATGAATGTCGGATGCTCCGTCGTCGCCGAAAGAAATCGTGCCAAGTACGGTGTCGAAGCTCTTTTCTTTCAAGGTTTGCCGGGCCTCGTCGACGGAAGGTGAAGCCGCCGCAATCGCGATTTGGGCGGCCGCATAGCCGAGCAAGACATAGGGCTCCGGCTCGATGTTACGCGACGCGAGTTCGGCTTCGAGCCTTCCCGCCGCTGGAGTGTTCAGCGGATCGGTCAGAAGCACCGCGAGCAGTCCTTCGGGGGCCGTCGCCGGATCGGCGATCGTCGGCATGGCATCAAGGTCAGGACCGCCGACCCATTCGATGTTGAGCGTATTTTTGCGGCCGCTGGCGGCGATGGCGGCAACATCCTCTGCGCTGCCGGCAACGAAGGCGGCGGCAACGCCGGCACGTTCGAGGCGGCGCATCAGCGCGACAAAGCTGCTCTGCGCCGGCCGGTAGGTCTCCGCCGTAATCGGCGGCATTTTGGCTTCTTCCATCAGGGCGCGGAATTCGTCGGCCAGTGCCCGCGAGGTGACCGTGCCGTCGTCGACAATCGCCCATGGTTTGGAAGTCCAGCGCTTCGACAGGATATCGAACGCTGCGCGCGCGGTTTCGCGGTCGGACGGGGCCAATCGCCAGACCGGCCATTTTTGACGGGCCGCGTCGCGCAACAGGCGGTCGGAGCGGGCGCCGGCGACGAGGACCGGCACCTGGCTGTCGCGGAAAGCGCGTGCCGCCGCGTAGGCGGCATCGTTGCACAATAGTCCGGTGACCAGCAGCACGCCGGCAGAGCGAAGGTCGGCGGCGGAAAGCTCGGCCAGATCGGCGGTGCAGCCGTCGTCGGCGACAACCAGTTCGACGTCTTCTGGCGCCAGCATCTCTACGGCCAGTTCGGCACCCTGGCGGAACTGGCCGGCAAGGAACGCCGAACTGCCCGACAGTGGCAGCGACAGGCCGATGCGGCGGATGGTATCGGAAGAGACCGGGTCGGAAGCTTCCTGGCCAAAAGCTTCCTGGCCAACAGGTTGGGGCAGCCCCGGCAACGTGAGCAAGGCGACGCAAATTGCCAGCAGAAGATGCCGCACCACCAAGGTTTTCCTGATGCCAGTACAGGTCGGTCGCCGGCAATCTAGTGCAAGCCGGCGGCAGTGCAAACCGGCAATCGCCGGCCTGTCGCGGACAATGAATCGCCGGGAATTGCGATCTGACGCGGGTTTTCCCGTGTTGCGCCTCCCTTTACAAGGGCCATGCCGGCAAGCCAAGATCGCGACCCAAGAGGCGGGGCGCGCGACCGGACGGGTGGCGCAACAGGGGCAGACACGTCCCGGACACGTCTCGGGGAACAAGAAAAGGGAGTGAATTCATGCGTAGTCTTGCAATGGGCGTGATGGCGGCGGCGCTGGCGGTATCGGCCGGTGCCGCGGCGGCGGAGGACATCAAGATCGGATTTCCTCGGCGGCATCACCGGGCCGATCGAGAGCCTGGTGCCGCCGATCGTCGATGGCGCGCAATTGGCGCTGCGCCATGTCAACGAGCAGGGTGGCTTGCTCGGCGGAAAGAACGCGGTGCTGGTGATCGGCGACACCACTTGCGCCGACGCGACCAAGGCATCGGACGCGGCCGACCGCGCCGTCAACGTCGAAAAGGTCGTGGCGATCGTCGGCGCGCTCTGTTCGGGGGCGACGATCTCGGCGGCCAACAACGCCGCCATCCCAGGTGGCGTCTTGATGATCTCGCCGGCCTCGACCTCGCCGGCGATCACAACGCTGAAGGACAATGATCTGCTGTTCCGCACGGCGGTTTCCGATGCCTATCAGGGCGAGGTACTATCGCGTCTGATCGCCGCGAAGGGCGCCAAGAAGGTGGCGATCACCTATGTCAACAACGACTACGGCAAGGGCCTGGCCGAAGCGCTCGCTGGAGCCTTCCCCAAGGACGGCGGCGAAGTGGCGATCAGCCAGGCGCATGAAGACGGCAAGGCAGACTATCGCGCCGAACTCGGGGCGCTGGCGGCCAGCGGCGTCACCGATCTCGTGATCATCGGCTATGCCGACGGCTCGGGCGGAACGATCCTGCGCCAGGCGCTCGAAGGCGGCGACTTCCAGCGTTTCTTCTCGGCCGACGGCATGGTGTCGGACAAGATTGCATCCGAGCTCGGCAGCCAGCTCGAAGGCAAGCTGGTCATGACCAAGCCGGGCACGCCCGACATTCCGGGCGCGGCCTCGTTCAACAAGCTCGCCAAGGAAGCCGGCATCAAGGCCGACGGCGTGTTCGTCGCCAACGCCTATGACGCGGCGTTCCTGATCGCGCTGGCGATCCAGCAGGCCGGCTCGGCCGACCGCGCCGCCATCGCCAAGGCAATCCGCGATGTCGCCACCGCGCCGGGCGAAACGATCCTGCCGGGCGAGTGGTCGAAGGCGGTTGCCGCGATCAAGGACGGCAAGGGCGTCAATTACGAAGGCGCCACCGGCAATGTCGATTTCGACGCCAACGGCGACGTGCTCAGCGTCTTCCTCCAGGCCGAAATCAAGGACGGCAAGGTGTTCGACGTCGGCTTGGCGAAGTAGGCCAAAGGCGAATACGCCGATGCGAAGGCCCGGGAGCGATCCCGGGCTTTTTCTTACTGCGCGATGTCCGTCACGAACTGTGCCGGCAGCGTCACTTCGAGCAGTTCGAGATCGGGTGAAGGTTGCGACAATTGCGTCGCTAGGCCCGGCGGGATGACATAGGCGTCGCCGGCTTCCAGCGCGCGCGGCCCGCCATCGCGGGCCGATAGCGTGACGCCACCTTCGAGCACGAAGGCGAAATAGATGTCGGCGTCGTGGCTCGTCGATGCCGGCTCGAGCTTGCCTGCCGGGCGCACGACCTTGACCGAGGCGACGCCGGCCGTGGCCTTGCCGATGCCGGTGTCGCGCGTCTCGAATCCCTTGATGCGCCACGGCTGCCATTTCGCTTTCGCAGCTTCGTGGCGGCAGAATTTCTGGCCGCCGAAATCCTTGTCGGGGTTAATGCGCCCGGTCGGCAACATCATCGCATGGTCGAGCGTAGTGACGTGCTCGGCCGGGCAGCCGACCTCGATGACTTCGAGGCCGCCGGAAGATTCGAGCACGCGGTGGCGGATCTGCGGCGGCTGCAGCACGCAATCGCCGGCGGCGAGGATAAACGGCTCGCCCTGGTCCTCGTAGACCAGGCGCACCCAGCCGCGATAGCAGTAGATCATCTGGAAGCCGACGATGTGGAAATGCACCATGTCGGGCACCGGGCCGGCGTCTGGCACGCGGATGTGCGAAGCGATCATCGAGCCGCCGAGACGATCGGGCACGAGATCGCGATACTGCATGCCGGCGCGGCCGATGATCCAAGGCGCGCCGTCCTTGAGGCGGCGGACCATGAAGGAATGCTTCGTCGGCGGCATCACCATTTGCGGGCGGGCACGGTCGAACTCTACACGCATGCCATTCGGGGCAGTCACCGACTTGCCACCGCCGGGCAGGGTAGCCGGATCGTCGCACAGCAGGCGCAATACGCCCGGTGCGCCAGTCGCGCCGCGCACCAGGCGTAATCGCAATCCGTGACCGGAGATCACTGCAACCGCCGGGTCGTCGGCAGGAAAAATCTGGTCGAGGCGAAAGCCGAGCCGGTTCATGAAAAACGGCAGCGTCTCGCTCAGTTCGGAGCAGGGCACCACGATCTCGGCGGCCTCGATGTGGCCTCGACTCTCAATGTTCGGGCGCTCGTTCATGTTGAAGGTCCTATTTTCGGTGGCGCACAGTCTCGGGCAGGATGCCGGCCGGCGCAAGGCGCAGCACCAGCGTGATGACGAGGCCGATGACGAAGACACGCATCTGGAAGGCGCGGCTGTCGAGGTCGGCCGGCGCCGTCCAGTCGAACCACGCCTTGCCGTAGTCGCGGATGGCGTCGAACATCAGGGTGGCCGCCGGCGCCGACATCGTCCACAGGACATAGACGACGAGCGCGCCGAAAATGGCGCCGCGATTGTTGCCGGAGCCGCCGAGGATGACCATCACCCAGACGAGGAAGGTGTGGTTCAGGTCGATGAAGCCGGCCGGATCGAAGACGCCGGTGAAATGGATCAGCACGGCGCCGCCGAAGCCGATCAGCATTGAGCCGATGACGAAGATTTCGAGCCGCCGGGCGTTGACGTCCTTGCCGAAAGCGGCGGCGGCATCCTCGTTGTCGCGGATGGCGCGCATCATGCGGCCCCAGGGCGAGTTCCAGGCGCGCTGCAAAGCCAGGTAGATTACGACGATCAGCGCCGCGACGACGCACAGATACAGCGAGCGGGCGAGCAGGAATTCGCCTTCGGCCGGCTTGGGCACCGGCCAGGGCAGGGGCGAGACCGTCAGCGTGCCCTTGGTCAGCCAGTCGGCGTTTTTCAGGAAGGTCTTGATGATCTGGGCAAAGCCGAGCGTTGCGATCGCCAGATAATCGGAGCGCAGGCCGAGGCAGACCTTGGCGATGAACCAGGCGATGACGCCGGCGACGACTGCGGCCAATAGCCAGCCGACAAAGATCGGCAGGCCGAAGCCGCCAATCCAGGTCGCTTGCGTTTCGATCTCGGCGGCCATCGGGTTGAGCGCCTTCGGTGACCATGATCCAGGCGGCGGCGATGGCGATGGCAGATGGCGAGCGCCCGCAGGCGCGGGCCGAAGCCGACGTGGTGCGAAAAGTTCGCCAGCACGATCAGGGCGATGCCGAGCGCCAGGCGGATCAGGAACCAGGCGAGCAAGCACCGGGCCGTGCGAAGCCCAGAACAGCGGGTTGGATGGGACGGTGGCGATCATCGACGTCGCCGCGCCGGCGGCGATCAGGCCCATGACGCCGACATTGAACAGGCCGGCATAGCCCCATTGCAGGTTGAGCCCGAGCGCGATCAGCGCGTAACAGCCGGCCTCGACGAACATGCGGGTCGAATATACTGCGCCCTGACCCGCGAAGACCGACTACGGCGATGCCGAGGAGGACGACGACGGCGAGCCCGTCGCGGCGCGTGATGGTGCCGGCGCCGATCACAGCACTTTCCCGCGGAAAATGCCGGTCGGCCGGTAGACCAGCACGATGATGAGGATGACGAACGGCACCATCAGTTTGTACTCGGTCGGCACGAAGGCGAAGCTTGCCGGCAATTGCAGCAGGCCCGGCAGCACGGTGTTGATGCCGCGAAACAGCACGCCCCAGTCGAAGATCGCCAGCGTTTCGCAGAAGCCGACGAGGAAGCCGCCCGCGATCGCGCCGAAGGGCTGGCCGATGCCGCCGACGATGGCCGCGGCAAAGATCGGCAGCAGCAGGTTGAACGACAGGTCGGGCTTCAGGAACACGTCCATCGACAGCAGGCTGCCGGCGGCACAGGCGAGCGCGCCGGCGATCATCCAGGTGGCGCGCACGACGCGGTCGGTATCGATGCCGGTGATCCGCGCCAGGTCGGGATTGTCGGAGACCGCGCGCATCGCCTTGCCGAGGCGCGAGCGGGTCAGGAACCAATGCAGGGCAATCACCGACAGCAGCGTCAGGACGATCAGCACGAGCTGCGGTTCGGTCAGCACCAGTTCGCGGCGGGCGCCGGGCAGGGTTAGCCGGTAGATGTCCTTGGCCCGGTCGAAGAACATGTTGCGGGTGCCGACGCCGGCGAAGAGCCGGATGGCGCCCTGCAGCATCAGCGTCACGCCGACCGAGGCAATGACGATGATGATCGGGCGTGCCTTGGCCAGGCGCAGCGGGCGATAGAATACCCTGTCGATGGCGACGGCGGCATAGGCGGTGAGCAACCATGGCCGGCAGCAGCGCAACGAAGACCAGCGGTATCGGTGCCGATATCCCGGCGGCCGAGGCGAGTGCGGCGAGGGCCAGCGTCAGGAACGCACCGAGCGTCATCAAGTCGCCGTGGGCGAAATGGGCAAAGCGCAGGATGCCGAAAACCAGCGTCACGCCGATCGCGCCAAGCGCGTAGATCGAGCCGATCACGATGCCGGCAAGCAAGGCCTTGTTGATAAAAAATGCGATTGCTTCCAATGCGCTTATCCGGTCTTTCGCAGAATTCGATTCAGCCGCCGAGGAAACTGCGGGCGACATCGGGATTGGCAAGCAGTTCCGGGCCGCGGTGCCGTCCAGCTATTTTCGCCGTTGGCGAGGATGAAACCGCGATGGGCGATGGCGAGCGCCTGGCGGGCGTTCTGCTCGACCATCAGGATGGTGACGCCGGAGGCGTTGACCGCCAGCACGCGGTCGAAGATCTCGCTCATGTACATCGGCGACAGGCCGGCGGTCGGCTCGTCGAGCAGCAGCATCTTCGGCTCGATCATCAGGGCGCGGCCGACGGCGAGCATCTGGCGCTGGCCGCCGGAAAGTTCGCCGGCCGGCTGGCGGCGCTTTCTCGGCAAGCGGCGGGAAAAAATCGTAGACCTGCGCGATGGAAGCCGAGATATTGTCGCGGCGCACATAAGCGCCCATTTCCAGGTTCTCCTCGACCGTCATGCTGGAAAAGACGTTGTACTCCTGCGGCACATAGGCGACGCCGTGGGCGGCGAGGCGGTCGGGCGGGATGGCGGCGATATCCTCGCCATCGAGCGAAATGGTGCCCGACATGATGTCGGCCATGCCGAACAGCGCCTTCAGCAAGGTCGATTTCCCGGCGCCGTTGGGCCCGGCGATCGCACCGATCTCGCCTCGGTCGATTTCGAGGTCGACGCCGTGCAGGATGCGCATCTGGCCATAGCCGGCGACGAGCTTTTCGACCTTGAGGAAGCTCATGACGGCTCCGTGCGCGCCCGCGTGTGGCCGTGCGGGCGCTCCGCCGAAGTAGGCTTCGATGACGCGCTCGTCATGCTGCAGCCGGTCGATCGGGTCCTTCGGCAAGCACGGTGCCGGCGGCCATGACGATGACCGGATCGCAAAGCAGGGTGATGAAATCCATGTCGTGCTCGATGACGAAGAACGTGTAGCCGAGTTCCCGGTTCAGGCGCGCAATGTTGGCGGCGAGGTCGGCAAGCAGGGTCTTGTTGACGCCGGCGGCGATCTCGTCGAGCAGCACGACGCGGGCCTCGGTCATCATCGTGCGGCCGAGTTCGAGCAGCTTCTTCTGGCCGCCGGACAGATTGCCGGCGAATTCGTTGCGCACGCGTCCGAGCTTCAGAAAGGAAATCACCTCGTCGGCGCGGGCGGCGATGTGCCTGTTCCTGGCGCTCGACGCGGCCGGGCAGGGCCAGCGCCGCGACAAGGTTTTCGCCCGCCTGGCCGGCGGCACCAGCATCAGGTTTTCCAGGACCGTCAGATGCGAGAATTCGTGGGCGATCTGGAAGGTGCGCAGCAATTTACGCGCGAACATCCGGTGCGACGGCAGACCGGTGACGTCCTCGTCGTCGAGCAGGATGCGGCCGGAGGTCGGGGGAAAGACGCCGGCGACCATGTTGAACAGCGTCGATTTGCCGGCGCCGTTCGGTCCGATCAGGCCGGTGATCGAGCCTTCCTCCACGCTCAGCGAACAATTGTGCACGGCCAGCAGAGCCGCCAAAACGCTTGGAAACGGCATCGACCTCGATGATCGGCGCCATTTTGCCTCCCCACGCGGCCCTGCAATCGTGCCAAAAGGCATAGCAACGCGGCGCTGGCGGCGCAATGCAGCGGCGATGGGGGAGGTGCCGGCGAATCTGCGGCAAACGTCGTTGCCGCTTTTGTTTTTGTTTTTATCGGCGCGGTATGGTCAAAGCGGGTCGGAACGCCATGTTCCGGCCAAACCGAGACCGGATTCCCCCTTGCTCAATCGCGCTCGCCCGACCCCGCTGACCGCACAGGCCTATCGCGACGCGATGAGCCGCTTCTGCGGCGCCGTAACAATCGTGACCACCGACGGCGCGGCCGGCCGGCGCGGCGTCACCGTTTCGGCGGCGGTCTCGATTTCCGATAATCCGCCGACCGTCGCGATATGCCTCAACCGCAATCGCGACGAAAACCGCTGGTTCGAGGAAAATGGCTGTTTCGCCGTCAACGTGCTGGTTGCTCGCCAGATCGAACTTGGCACGGGCATTTGCGGGCGAGGGCCATCTCGAAATGGATGCGCGCTTCGACCTCGCAAAGTGGCATGAATTGGCAACGGGCTGCTCCGGTGCTTGACGGGCGCCCGTACGGCGCTCGATTGCCTCGTGCGGGATGTAAAATTGGTCCATACGCATTATGTTGTGATGGGCGAAGTCATTGCTGCCGGCGACCCGGCCAAAGGCCGCGCGTTGACCTATCTCGACCGCGGCTATCGCCCGCTCAGTGGAGCCGCCTCATGAATGCATTGCCGGAGCGGATCAGTAACGTCGTCGGTGGCGCGAAAAAATTGCCAGGCGATATCGACCGGCACGCTCGAACTGCTTTCGGCGGTGGCTATGTCGCCGACCGGGCGCTTGGCGACGGTATTGTTCCTGGCGCTGAAGATGGGCCGGCCGCTGTTCCTCGAAGGCGAGGCCGGGGTCGGCAAGACCGAGATCGCCAAGGTGCTGGCGACGACGCTCGGCCGGCCGCTGATCCGCCTGCAATGCTATGAAGGCCTCGACATCTCGTCGGCGGTCTACGAGTGGAACTACGCGGCGCAGATGGTCGAAATCCGCGTGCACGAAGCAACCGGTGACCGCGAAAAGGCGGCGATCGAGAAGGACGTGTTCTCCGACCGCTTCCTGATCCGCCGGCCGCTGTTGCAGGCGCTCGAAAGTCGAGGCGGCGCCGCGCCGGTGTTGCTGATCGATGAACTCGACCGCACCGACGAGGCGTTCGAGGCGTTCCTGCTCGAAATCCTTTCCGACTTCCAGGTGACGATTCCCGAATTCGGGACGGTGCGCGCGACGACGCCGCCGATCGTCATCATCACCACCAATCGCACCCGCGAAATCCACGATGCGCTGAAGCGGCGCTGCCTCTATCACTGGGTCGATTATCCCGATGCCGAGCGCGAACTGGCGATCCTGAAGGTGAAGGCGCCACGGGCCGGCGAACAGTTGTCGCGCGAAATCGTCGCCTACGTGCAGAAGCTGCGCACAGATGGATCTGTTCAAGAACCCCGGCGTCGCCGAGACCATCGACTGGGCGAGCGCGCTGATCGAACTCGACAAGATGGCGCTCGACCCGGCAACCGTCGCCGATACCGCCGGCGTGCTGTTGAAATACCAGGACGACATCGCCCGCATCGTATCGAGCGACGGCACGAAAGTGCTCGACGAAGTCAAGGCGGCGATGCGCGCCAAGGCGTGAGGGGCGGACCCATGCGCGACAGCGATCGGAAATCAGATATCGGCGCTGGCGACGGGCGACTGCCGCAAAACATCATGTATTTTGCCCGCACGCTGCGCGCCGCCGGCATGCGCGTCGGACCCTTCGGCCAGCGTCGAAGCGGTGCGTGCGCTGGAAGTGGCCGGCATTTCCGGGCGCGACGATTTCTACTGGACCCTGCATTCGATCTTCGTCAAGCGGCACGAGGACCATGCCGGTCTTTGACCAGGCGTTCTTCCTGTTCTGGCGGTCGCGCAATCTGATCGAAAAGATGCTGCAGATGTTCTCGCCGGTCGTCGCCAACCGGGCCGAGCGCGAGAAGCCGAAGGCCGGCGAACAACGCGTGTCGCAGGCGATGTTCCCCGAGAGTTCGCGCTCGCGCGAGAACGCGCAGCCGCGAAATCGAGATCGACGCGCGCATGACGGCTTCGGGCCGCGAGATCCTGCGCGCCAAGGATTTTGCCCAGATGACGGCGGCGGAGCTGGAAACTGGCTCGCCGGGCGATGGCCGATCTGGTGCTGCCGGTCGCGAGCGTCACGACGCGGCGCTTCGAAGCCTCGGCGCGGCCGGCACGCTTCGATCCGCGCCGGACGCTGGCGACCAGCCTGCGCACCGGTGGCGACCTGTTGCTGCCGCGCTTCCGGCGCAACCGGCAACTGCATCCGCCGCTCGTGGTGCTCGCCGACATTTCCGGTTCGATGAGCCAGTATTCGCGCATCTTCCTGCATTTCCTGCATGCGCTGGTCGAGAAGCGCCGCCGCGTCCACGCCTTCGTGTTCGGCACGCGGCTGACCAACATCACGCGCCAGTTGCGCCGTCGCGATCCCGACGAGGCGCTGGCGCAATGTGCCCGCGCCGTCGACGACTGGTCGGGCGGCACGCGCATCGGCGCGACGCTGCACGAATTCAACCGGACTGTGGGGCCGGCGGGTATTGGGGCAGGGCGCGATCGTCATTCTGATCAGCGATGGGCTGGAGCGCGACGAATGGAACGGGATGGCGACGACCTGCTCAGCCACGAGATGGACCGGCTGCATCAATCCTGCCGGCGGCTGATCTGGCTGAACCCGCTGTTGCGCTTCGACGGTTTCGAGGCCAAGGCGCGCGGCATCCGCGCGATGCTGCCGCATGTCGACGAATTCCGGCCGGTGCATTATCTCGATGCGCTGGCCGATCTTTGCGTTGCGCTGAGCCGCAAGCCCGACCGCCGCAACGATCCGCGCGCCTGGCTGAAGCTGGCGCCAGCGCTGGCGGCCTGAACCGGAGGTATCTGATGGCACGAATTGCACGACGAATTGCAGGCGGCTGAAACCTGGATGCGCGACGGCCACGAGGTTGCCGTCGCCACCGTCATCGAAACCTGGGGATCGGCGCCGCGGCCGGTCGGCTGGCATCTCGTCATCGACAAGGACGGCAATTTCCATGGCTCGGTCTCGGGCGGCTGCGTCGAAGGCGCGGTGATTGCCGAGGCGGTCGACGTGATCGCGTCGGGCAAGCCGAAGATGCTGGAATTCGGCGTCGCCGACGAGACCGCCTGGCAGGTCGGGCTGTCCTGCGGCGGCCGCATCAGCGTCTATGTCGAGCGGGTCGGCTGATGGAACACGGCCAACCTGCGCGAAGCTCAACGAAGCGCGCCGCGCGCGACGCGCCTGCATCCTGGTCACCGATCTCGACGGCGGCCGCGACCGGCTGGTGCAGGAGGGCGATGAGCTGGCCGGCGAACTCGGTGATGCCATCGCCAAGGCGCTGCTGTCGGGCAAGTCGCAGGTTGTCGAAGTCGGAGGGAACAAGTTCTTCCTCAATGTGCATCTGCCGCCGCCGCGCATCGTGGTCATCGGCGCCGTGCATATCAGCCAGGCGCTGGCGCCGATGGCGCGCGGCGGCGGGCTACGATCTCGAAATCATCGATCCGCGCACCGCATTTGCCACGCCGGAGCGGTTTGCCGGCGTTCGGCTGCAGGCCGAATGGCCGCAGGACGGTGCTGGCGACGCGCCGCTCGACCGCTACTGCGCGCTGGTGGCCGTGACCCATGATCCGAAGATCGACGATTTTCCGATCCTCGCGGCGCTGAAGGCCGATTGCTTCTATGTCGGGGCGCTCGGCAGCAGGAAGACGCATGCGCGGCGCTGCGAGCGGCTGATGGCGCAAGGCGCCACCACGGCCGATCTAGCCCGCATCGATGCGCCGATCGGCCTCGACATCGCCGCGGCGAGCCCCGGCGAGATCGCGGTGGCGATCATGGGCCAGATCATCGCCTCGTTCCGGCGCCGGCACGATCGCCGGCGGCGAGGCGCTGCGGAAGGCATCATGAAATTCGGCCCGGTGGCGGTTGAGCAAGGCCGCCGGCGCGATCCTGGCGCATTCGCAGAAGCTTGCCGGCGGAAAGCGCATCCGCAAGGGCAAGCGCCTCGACGCCGGCGACCTTGCGGCGCTGAGCGCGGCCGGCATCGCCGAGGTCGTCGTCGCGCGCCTCGAGCCCGGACGATGCCGGCGAGGACGAGGCGGCGACGCTGCTTGCTGCGGCGATTGCCGGTCCTGACATCCGGGGCATTCGCGCCGAAGCGGCAGCCACCGGCCGGGCCAACCTGTTTGCCGAACATGCCGGGCTGTTCGTCGCCGATGCCGAAAAGGTCGCCCGCATCAACCGCGCCGATCCCGGCATCACCTTTGCCACGCTCGATCATCTGCGCCCGGTCGAGGCGGGCCGGATGGTCGCGACTGTCAAGATCATCCCTTACGCGGTGGCACGCTCGGCGGTCGAGGCGGCCTGCCGTCATGCCGACGGCGCAATCGGAGTCGAACGATTCAAGCCGCATCGCGTCGGGGTGGTGGCAACCAATGCTGCCGGCGCTGAAGCCATCGGTCATGGACAAGACGCTCGACATCCTGGCTGGCACGGCTCGCCGCCAGCGGATCGAGCATCGAAGGAGAATTGCGCGTCGCCCACGAGGCTGGCGCGGTCGCCGAGGCGATCCGCGAACTGGCGCCGCAATGCGACATGGTCATCGTCTTCGGCGCCTCGGCGATCAGCGACATCGACGATGTCATTCCGGCCGCGATCCGGGAAGCCGGCGGCCGCATCGAACATTTCGGCATGCCGGTCGATCCCGGCAATCTGCTGCTGGTCGGCGAACTCGACGGCAAGCCGGTTCTCGGCGCGCCTGGCTGCGCCCGCAGCCCGGCCGAAAACGGCTTCGACTGGGTGCTGCAGACGACTGCTCGCCGGCCGCAGCATCAGCGCCGAGGAAATCACCGGCATGGGCGTCGGCGGGTTGCTGATGGAAATCGGCACGCGGCCGCAGCCGCGCGAAAAGACGCCGAGCGCGGCCGAAAATCGCTGCGCTCATTCTCGCGGCCGGCCAATCGCGGCGCATGGGCGCCAACAAGTTGCTGGCGAATGTTCGACGGCAAGCCGCTGGTCCGCCATGTCGCCGAAGCTGCCGCTGCAAGCGGCGTTGCCGAGACGCTGGTCGTCACCGGACATGCGGCCGGCGACGTCGAGCAAGCGGTGTACGCGGGCTGGGCCTGCGCGCCGGTTTCAATCCTCGACATTCGCGTCGGCATGGGCACGTCGCTTCGGCCGGCATTGGCGCGCTCGGCGAAGCGACATCGACGGCGTCGTCGTATTGCTCGCCGACATGCCGAAAATCACGGGCGCCATGATCGACCGGCTGATCGAGGCGGCCGCGGGCCGCTCGCCGATGCCGATCGTGATGGCGAGCGCCAACGGCGTGCGCGGCAATCCGGTGGTGCTGCCGCGGCGTCACTTCGCGGAACTGATGAAGCTCGATGGCGACGAAGGCGCGCGCCGCCTGATCGCCGAACATGGAGACGAAGTCGTCACCGTCGAACTCGGCGAGGCGGCGGCGACTGATTTCGATACTCCAGACGCGCTCGAAAAGATCGGCGCGACGCTGCCGCCGGCCTGAGCGGGCCCATCACACGTCTGGACACGTGCGTTTTGCCCCAGCGCGCTCTATCGACGGCATTGGCCTGCCTGCGGTCGCCGTGTCTTGACGGAAACCCGAAGCATAACGACAATTCCTCCAACGGCTGGCAACGAGCCCCGGGAGGAAACAATGACCAGCTCGATCCAGCTGTTCGATGCCGCATTCGGCCATGTCTCGATCCTGAACGTGGTCAGCGATCTTGTAACTCACGCGCACGAGGATGTTCACATCATCATGTGGCTCGCCGGAGACGGCGGCGAAATGACGGTGGGCAACGAGCGGATCGTGCCTGGCCGCCGCATCGCGGTTGGCGTCAACTCGCTCGAGCCGCATCGGCACTATTTTCCAGCCGGCGGCTCGGAGGGCAAGTTCCTCGCATTCTACATCGATCCCGACTGGGTCGCTGCACGACGTAGTGGCGCGCGTGAAGACCGGATCTTTACGCGCAGCGCGATCCGGATCGACAACCGCCTCAACGATCTGGCTTTTGCGCTGCTCGCCGCACTCACCGACAGCGACACGCCCGGCCATCTCGCCGAATACGAGACCGAACGCTTCATTGACACCGTCTTCGAAACGGCCCTGGCGCAGCGGCACAGGCGCGACGCTCACGCCCGCGCCACGGCACGCGACTACCGCGTGCGCAAGGCGGCTGCCCTGATGAAAACCCATATGTGCGAACGCACTTGCCTCGACGAGGTGGCACGCAGCGTCGGCCTGTCGCGGCCGCATTTCTTTGCGCTGTTCAAGGAGCAGATGGGGCTGACGCCGAACGTCTACTGGAACTCGATGCGCATGGCGGAGGCGGCGCGCCAGCTTCGGGCGTCGCGAGCAGCCTCTGATCGACATAGCCAGCGAGCTGGGCTTCTCGACCCAGGGGAATTTTTCTCGCTTCTTCCGCGACCATTTCGGCGTGCCGCCGACGATGCTACCGCTCCGCCGCGCGCGAGTCTGCACCCGTAGCGCCGCCTCCTTTTTCAGACGGATTGATAGGCGTTCCAGACGGATTGATAAGCGCCTGCCGGTGAGCGGCCTATCCTTGCCTTCGAGCATCGGCAGGGAAGAGCATACTGATGGCAAGCGTCACCGTCTCCAGCGTCATCGACGCGCCCGTCTCCAAGGTGTGGGCGCTGATCCGCGACTTCAACGGCCTGCCCGGCCTGGCATCCTCGCATGGTCGAAAAGCGAGATCGAGAACGGCCGGCCGTCGGGCGATGTCGGCTGCATGCGCAAGTTCCAGACTCGCCAGCGGCGCGACGCATCCGGGAAAAACTGCTGGCGACTTTCCGACCGCGACTATTCGCGTCACCTATTCGATCCTGGAGACGCCGCAGCCGATCACCAACCACATCGCGACGCTGAAGCTGTCGCCCGTCACCGACGGCAACCGCACCTATGCCGATCTGGACGCGCCAGTTTCGACGCGCCTGCCGACGAGGCCGACAAGATCGCCGAAGGCATGGGCGCCAATGTCTTCCAGGGCGGGTTCGACGCGCTGAAGAAGCAATTTCGCCGGGAGAGGCTGAGGAGGCAGGGCGATGGGCCTGGCCTGCAGACCTTCGCGACGGTGGCCGAAGCGCAATCCGCGCTGGCGCGCCCGGGCACCCGCTATATGGGCGGCGGCACGCTCGTCGTGCGCGCCGCCAATGAAGGCGATCTCTCCTTCTCGACCATCGTGCGGGCGACCGACCCGGCCCTGTCAGCCATCGACATCGCAGGCGGCCGGGTCACGATCGGCGCATCGGTGACAATGAGCGCGATCGTCGCGCCATTCCCGACCTCGGCTTCCTGGCGCCGGCCGCGCGTGCCGTCGGCGGCCCGGCGGTCCGCAACATGGCGACGGTCGGCGGCAATCTGTTCGCGCCGGCGCCCTATGGCGATTTCGCCGTCGCGCTGCTGGCGCTCGACGCGACGGTCATCATCGACGGCGGCGAGATGCCGCTCGAGGCATTTCCTGCAAGGCGCGCGCGATCGGACGGGCACGCTCGGGCTGGTGCACGTCCGTCGCCTTCGAGGCTTCCGAAGCCGGCGAGTCTTCCGGTTCCTGAAGGTCAGCCGCGTGCAATCCGAAGGGCGTCGCGGTGCTCACCATCGCCGCCGTGTCTCGAACGAGGCGGAAAGGCGTCGATGCCGCTCGGCGCGGATCGCGCTCGGCTGCATGGCCGACCATGCCGATCCGCGCCAGCGCGGCCGAGAAGGCGCTCGCCGGCCAGCCGCTGACCAAGGAGCGGCATCGCGCCGGCGCTGGCCGCCGCTGGGCAGGGCATCGACCCGCCGACCGATGCGATCGCCAGCGCCTGGTACCGGCGCGAGGTCCTGCCGGTGCATCTCGGCCGGCTGCTGCTCGGCCTGAAAGGCACAAGGCCGCGTCACCACGCCGTCGATCGGGAGGAAGCGATGGCAAAGATCCCGGTTCAATTCACGCTCAACGGCAGCGAACGGGCCGAGTTCATCGAAAGCGGCACGACGCTGCTCAACGCGCTGCGCGACAAGATGGGCGACACCTCGCCCAAAGGCGGCTGCCATCAGGGCACCTGCGGCGCCTGCACGGTGATGATCGACGGCGAGTTGCGCCTCTCCTGCCTGACGCTGGCCGAAACCTGCAATGGCGCCGACATCCGCACCACCGCGGGCCTTGCGCAGGGCGGGGTGCTGCACCCGCTGCAGCGCGCCTTTCGAGGACCTTCGCCGCCCAATGCGGCTTCTGCACGCCGGGCATGATCATGGCCGCCAAGGCGCTGCTCGAACGCAATCCGAAGCCCAGACCGCGAGGATGTGATCGAGGCGATTTCCGGCAACATCTGCCGCTGCACCGGCTACGAGCCGATCATCCAGGCGGTGCTTTCGGCCGCCCGCTCCAATTCCGCAGCCGCGGCCTGAGGAGGCAAGCCATGAAGCTGCGCGAAGAACTATTTCGCCGACGAGCGCAGCGACGATCTGCAACGAGATCGGCCAGCCGCGCCTGCGCTCCGACGCTGCGCGGCCACGTGACCGGCAGGACCGCCTATTTCGCCGACCGCAATTTCCCCGGCCTGCTGCATCTGAAGATGGTGCGCAGCCCGCACCATCACGCCCGCATCCGCAAGATCGATACCAGCGGATGCGGAAAAGCATCCGGGCGTCGTCACGGATCGTCACCGCCAAGGACGTGCCGCACAATCTCTACACGATCCTGATCCTGATCCAGGTCGGGCCCGAGGACGAGCATGTGCTGGCCGTGGACAAGGTGCGCTGGAAGGGCGAGGCCGTGGTGGCGGTGCTGGCCGAAACCGAGCGCGCCGCGCAGGAGGCGGCGGCCAAGGTCAAGGTCGACTATGAGGTGCTGCGAGCCGGTGCTTCGACATCGAGGAGGCGCTGAAGCCCGGCGCGCCGATCGTCAACGAGCACCACGGCCGCAACTACTACCTCTATGACAGCGGCGAATGCCGCAAGGTGCGCTTCGGCGACGTCGAGAAAGGTTTTGCCGAAGCCGACCACATCCTCGAAGAGAGCTATCAGTCCGCGCCCGATCGAGCATGCGCCGATGGAGACCACCGGCTGCATCGTGACGCCCGAGGCCAATGGCCGCTTCACCTGCTACACCAACACGCAGGCGATGTTCTTCACCCTCGACAACGCCTCGATCATCCTGCAGATGCCCGGCCACAAGCTGCATATGGTCGGCGGCACGGTCGGCGGCGGCTTCGGCGGCAAGGTCGACGTGATCGGTCGAGCCGATCGCCATCCTCGCCGCGAAGCTCACCGGCCGGCCGGTATCGTTCATCTACAGCCGCGAGGAGGAGATGCAGATCTCCTCGCCCCGCGCGGCCGAGAAGCTCGTCATCAAGGACGGCGTCATGAAGGACGGGCGCATCATCGCTCGCAAGGTCACGGCCTATATCGATGCCGGCGCCTATTCGCGCCACTCGCCCTACGGCGCGCAGAAATCGGCGGCGCATTTCCCCGGCCCGTACACGATCCCCAATGTCTCGGTCGACAGCTACTGCGTCTACACCAACCGCACGCCGTCGTCGCGCCATGCGCGGCTTCGGCGTCACCATCGGCGACTTCGCGCTCGAAGTGCAGATGGACAAGCTCGCCCGGCTGATCGGCATGGACCCGCTCGAATTCCGCTTCATCAACGCCTATCGCGACGGCGACATGAAGGCGCACCGCCAGCCGACGGAAGGTGCGGCGCTGATCGAATGCATGCAGGAGGCCTCGCATCGTCGGCCAACTGGCCGGTGGCCAAGCAATTCATGGCGATGTCCTCGCGCACGAGGGAGGGCTGACCCATGGCCTTGAAGCGCGGCCGCGGCGTGGCGGCGATCAACTATCCGACCGGCATGAACCTGGGCGGCGACCCGACCCAGGCGCTGGTGCATTCCACGCCCACCGGCAACTTCATGGTGACGCTGTCGAGCGTCGATCTCGGCCAGGGGCTGAGGCAGGTCATCGCGCAGATTTGCGCGGAGACCATGGGCGTGCCGACCGAGAGCGTCGTCATCGACACCGCCGACACCGATACCGGCCCGCACTGCATGGGAACCTTCGCCTCGCGTGGCACCCATCGCATTGGCAACGCCGTCATCATGGCGGCGAAGGAGGCGCGGCAGGTGATGCTGGAGGTTGCCGCCGAGGAGTTGGAGGTCGACGCCGGCTGATCTGGAAACGGACGGCCAGGGCAACATCCGCGTGAAAGGCGCGTCGAACCTCAATATCTCGATCTTCGATACGGCGCTTGCCGCGCATTTCAAGCACGGCCGCTCGATCTCGGGCCGCGGCATGTTCCTCGTTCCCCGCTCCTATCCGGAAGTCGGAGACCGGTGCGATGAAGCCCTCCACCTGCTATGCGCATGCCTGCACCGTAGCCGAGGTGGAGGTGGACGACGAGACTGGCGAGGTTTCCGTCCTGTCCGTGAAGAATATCTTCGAGATCGGCCGCGCGCTGAACCCGAAAATGGTCGAGCAGCAGCTGATTGGCGGTTCGTGGATGGGGATGAGCCACGCGCTCTACGAAACCACCGAGCCCTACTACCCTGACCGCGATCACGGGCCCCGCGACTACAACGAATATCTGATGCCAGGCCCCGGCGACCTCGCGGAGACCGAGATCGTGGTGCTGGAGCGCCCCTCCGGCGACGGGCCCTTCGGCGCCAAGGGGCCGGGCGAAATGTGCGCCAACCCGCAGATCCCGGCGGTCGCGAACGCCATCTTCGATGCCGTCGGCGTGCGCGTCGACACGCTGCCGATCACGCCGGAACGCGTGCTCAGGGCGCTGAAGCAGCGGCAGGCAGCCGCCTGAGCCTCGCGCGGCGCCGATGCAGAAGATCATCAATTCGCATTTCCACATCTGGCGCCAGCAAGACCTGCCCTGGCTGGTCGGCCCCATGGTGCCGCGCATCTTCGGCCCCTATGAGCCGATCCGCCGCGACTACACCATTGAGGAGTTCCTCGACGACCAGAAGGATTCGGGCGTCGACAAGGCCGTCTATGTGCAGACCAACTGGGCGAAGGACCGCTTCGAGGACGAGGTGGCCTGGGTGCAGAAAACAGCCGATGAGACCGGCTGGCCGCATGCCATTGTCGGCTATGCCGACATGACGGTGGATGATGTGCGGCCGCAGCTCGACCGGCTGAAACGCTATCCGCTCCTCCGCGGCGTGCGCATGCAACTGCACTGGCACGAGACGCCGGACTACCGCTTTGCCCCGTCACCTGACCAGGTCGTCGACCCGGCGGTGCGCGCCAATATCGCGCGGCTGAAGGACTACGGTTTTTCCTTCGACCTGCAGCTTTTCCCCGCCCAGATGAAGAACGGCGCGCGAACTCGTCGCGGAAAACCCCGAGACGCAGTTCATCCTGACGCATACCGGCATGTTGACCGATATGTCGACCGAAACGGACGACCGGTGGGAGGCGGGTTTGCGGACGCTCGCGGCGCAGCCCAATGTGAACGCCAAACTGTCGGGTCTCGGCACATTCGTTCACCGCAACGATCCCGAACTCATCTTATTCGTCGTCGGCCGGGCCGTCAAAATCTTTGGCAGCGATCGGCTGATGTTCGGCTCCAATTTCCCGATCGAGAAGCTTTGGACGGACCACCGTACGATGACCAACACCTACCGCGCGGCGGCAGCGTCACTGTCGGCCAAGGAGCAGGCGAACATCTTCTGGAACACCGCCGAACGCGTCTATCGCCCGGTCTGAGTCGGGTTCGGCTCTCGATTTCCGCCAATCACATAAGCGAGGGCAGCCGTTCCAGCGACTGCCACAGCGACGCCCAGGTGTGACTCCTCGTTGCCGAATGGGCGGCGAAGGCTCTTGGTTGAGCCCCGCGTGCAGGGTTATTGGAAGCCGCCAGGAATTGTGAATGACAAGACCGATTGGTCGCGCGATGATTTTGAATGAAACTCCAGTCCTCGCCAACTCATTGTGGACGGCAACGGCAATAACGGACGGCGGCTTTCCGGCCCTCAATGGTTCGGCCGATGCCGAGATCGTTGTTATTGGCGCCGGAGTGACCGGGCTGTCGGCGGCGCTCAATCTGGCTGAACGGGGAATCGCGACGGTGGTCGTCGAAGCCAGAACGCCTGGTTGGGGCGCATCGGGGCGCAACGGAGGACAGCTCAATCCAGGGCTCAAGATCGATCCCGACGCCGTCGTCAAGCAATTCGGAGACGAGATTGGCGAGCGCATGCTGCGCCTGTCGGGTGAGGCCCCGACCTATGTCATGGGACTTGTCCGCAAACACAATATCGAGTGCGATGCGGTCCAGACCGGGTGGATCACACCGGCCCACGATTTGGTTTCGATGCGCGCGCTCGAAGCCCGTGCCAGGCAATGGCGCCCTTTTGGCGCCGAGTTGCGCACACTTTCCGCCGAAGAAACATCCGCGGCGATAGGCACCGAAACCTATGTCGGTGGCCTACTCGATCCGCGTGGCGCGAAATCTACATCCGCTCAACTACACGCTCGGCCTTGCCCGCGCCGCATTGGGAAAGGGCGCTCGAATTTTCTGTCACGCGCGAGCGAAGTCATTGAAGAAAAGCGGAGGGAGCCTCGTTGTCGAGACAGAGGCCGGTCAGGTCCGAGCCCGGCGCGTGCTCGTGTGCACAAACGCCGAGACGGATGGCCTGTTTCCTGCATTGGCACGCATGATCGTACCCATTCGCTCGGTTCAGGTTGCCACAGCGCCGCTGCCCGAAGATATCCGCCGCATAGTGCTGCCCGGCCGACATGCGGTCGCCGATAGCCGCCGCGTAATGATCTACTACAAGATGGACCGGGCAGGCCGGCTGCTAATGGGTGGGCGCGGCGACCATTCGGACGCCACCACCCGCAAGCTGCTTGAAAACTTGCGCCGCATTGCCCGGCGTCTGTTCCCGCAGATCGGCAATGTGCCTTTCGAATATGCCTGGGGCGGGCATGTCGCGATGACTGCCGATCACTATCCGCACGTTGCCGCGCTCGGCGACGACATACTTTCTGTTGTCGGTTTCAACGGCCGGGGACTTGCTCTTGGCACTGCGATGGGCCGGGTGCTTGCTGATTGGGCCGCGGGCACACCAAAATCTGAGCTCGACTTCCCCGTTACACCGTTGCGACAGATACGCCTCCATGCGTTGCACCGGCCAGCTGCCAGAGCCGCCGTTCTGCTATTCCGCTTGCGCGACGCGCTGGGAATCTGAAACGCGACCGGTGTTGTTGCCGGATCGATCCGCAGGTAGGCAACCAGAAACTGGTCAGATCAGGTTCAGCCCCTTGGGGCTCGCATGGCCGTTGCGGGTGACGATCAGGTGATCGTGGACGATCCAACCGAGGCCGTGAGCGGGGTCACCGCATTCCATCGCGCGCTTGGTTCGTGCGCGCGCCGAGTCCAAGACGCTGCGACGCCATGACCCGCGCCGCGTCGATCAGCTGGTCCGTGGTCTTGACCAGTAGCGCGGCATCGTGCGTCGCCAGCCACTGGTTCAAGATACCCACGAAGCAGGCATAGATGAAATTCGTCAGCTCCTCGATTTTGGCGCGGTCGTTCGGCCCGACATCGGAAGCAATACCGAGCATCTCGCTATATAGGGATTTGATTTCCCGTTCCTTTTCCGCCGCGAGATGCTCCGCATAGGGAATGCGCAGGACATAGAGCGTCATTTCCTGCAACACCAGTTGCTCGCCACGCCCCTTCTCGATTTCGCTCCAGATGAACCGGAGGAGGTCGCCGATGCGCTCATGCAGGGTCTGCGGATTGTCGAAGCGCTTGGCCAGCGTCTTGCGGTAGCTCGTTGCCAAGACCTCCATGACGCTGAAGACGATCTCTTCCTTATCATGGAAATGATAGTGCAGCGTGGCGACATTGACGCCGGCGGCCTCGGCGATCTTGCGCGTTGTCGTGCGGTAGACGCCATCCGAGATCATCACCCTGAGCGCGGCGTGGATAATCTGTTCGCGTCTTCCGTCGCTGTTCGGGCGGGCGCGGCTCTTGCGCAGGACGCGTCTGTCGTTGTCGAGGAGGTTCTTGGTGGCAGTCGGCAAATCAGGCTCCAATCGGGTCTATCGGTAGCACTTTCCCGATCCGTTCTTCCAGCGTGGCGGCCGCCGAAAGGCAGCGCTCGTCCCTAAATCGTCCGCAAACAACCTGTACTCCGGCCGGCGTTCCGGCCGCGGTTCCGACCGGAACCGATACGCCAGGCAAAGCAACTCCGGCGACCGATATCGTCGGGATGAATGCTTTTGCAATCTTGGCGACTTCGTCCTTCCCGGCAAGGTCGTGATCGATCGGAAATGTCGGCTGAAACGAGTTTGGCATCAGCAAGACGGGATATTTGTCGAGGAACGCCGCCCATTGCCGCTGGATCGCGAGGCGCCGCTGCCACGCGCCGTGAAACGCGAACGCGTCGAGCACGGGGAAATTGGCAGCGGTGTTGTGGAACGACTGTCGAAATGCCTCATCGCCGGCATTCAGCATGAAATCCCGAACCGGGCCGGTGCATTCGGCATAGAGCATTGCCATCCACAATTCGCTGATTTCGGCCAACGCAGGCGGCTCCGCTTCCTCGACGATATACCCTGCCTCTTGCAGCCATGCTGAGGCCTTGCGCACGATCGCGCCAACCTCGGGAATGGTTCCGAACTTCTCCTCGCCGGTGAAATACGCGACCCGGCAGGGCAACCCGTCGTCTGCTCGCGGGGACGGTGCCGGCACCTGCCAGGGATCGCGGTAATCGGGACGCTCGAGCGCGGCCAAGCCGAGACGCAGATCGCGCACTGAGCGCGCCAACACGCCTTCGGTGGCGCCGACCTGCAAGCAAAGGGAACGCTCGCCGGGCTGCGACGGATTGTGGGTCGGCAATCGCCCGGTGGTCGGGCGCATGCCGTAAATGCCGCAGGCGCTCGCGGGCAATCGCAGCGAGCCGGCAACATCGTTGCCGTGGCTGAGCGTGCCAATGCCCACGGCAGTGGCGGCTGCCGCGCCGCCGCTTGAGCCTCCCGGCGTCAGTTTCAGATTCCATGGATTGCGCGTAATGCCGTGGAGGTCGTTGCCGGTGAACCAGCGATAGGAAAATGCCGGCACATTGGTGCGCCCGACGATCACGGCGCCGGCTTTTCGAAGATTGGCGACCGGCGAACTGTCTTCGGCCGCAATCGCGTCCTTGAACGCGACCAGCCCATTGGTCGTCGGGTGGCCGGCAAGATCGACATTGATCTTGGTCGTAATTGGTACGCCGTGCAGCGGACCGCATTCCCCGTTCCGGGCCAGCGCCGCATCGGCCTGATCCGCCGCCGCCAGCGCCTCCTCTTCGAAGATTTCGGCAATGGCATTGATTGGCGGGTTGACCTTGTGGAGGCGCTGGAATGTGGCTTCGACGGCTTCCCGGCTCGAAATCTTCCTGGCCTTGATGGCGGCAGCCGTGGCCGCCGCGTCCCAACTCCAGATTTCACCATGCCGCATCGCTGTCTCCTCACGGAATTCCATCGTTGACCAGCTTTGCGCGGCGTGTGTACCGCACAGCGGCGATGGCCGTTTCCAATCGGATGATTGGTTCAGCCGATTGACACGCAAATATCTCAATCATATGATTTGGTCAATTGATTGAATTGGCCGTTGGGCGTTCGCCGGGCCGTTAAGGGAGGAAGCAGTATGAAGAAGGAAATCTTCGCCGCGGGCGGGCTATCGCGCCGCGGCTTGCTCAAGGGCGTTGCCGTCACGACTGCCGCCTCCGCGTTCACGCTCCGGTTTCCGGCCGTCCACGGCGCAGAGGCCGGGACGATCAAGATCGGCTTTGTCGGCGCCAATTCGGGCCCGGCGGCGCTGTTCGGCGAGGCCACGCCATTTGTGAAAGCTCAACTCGAAAAGCTTTTTGCGAACGGCCTGGAGGTCGGCGGCAAGAACTACACCGTCGAGGTTCTGGTGCGCGACAGCCAGAGTTCCGTTAACGTCGCCGCGCAGGTGACCGCCGAGCTGATGAGCCGTGACAAGGTCGACCTGATCGTCGCGACCGAAGCGCTTGCCGCCATCACCGGCGGCCAGTTGGCGGTTGTCAACCGCACGCCGATGGTCTCGACACTATTCCCGTCCGACGCGCTGATCGGCATTCGCGGTGGGCCGGAAGCCTACAGTAACAACGGCACGCCGTGGACGTTCCATTTCCTGTTCGACACCGCCGACATCGCCAGCGCCTATATTGGCATGTGGGATCCCGTGCGCAGCAAGCTCAACGATACGGTCGGCACTTTCTACGTCGACCAGCCGGCCGCCCAGGGATTTGCCAATCAAGAATACGGCCTGCCGGCATTTCTCAAAAAGGCAGGCTACAAGACGGTCGAGGGCGGCATGTTCAAGATCGAGACCGACGACTTCTCCAACCAGGTCTCGACCTTCAAGAACGGCAACGCACAAATCCTTACCGGCTTCATGTTCGCCAACCACTTTGCCTCGTTCTGGCGCGCCGCCGCGCAGGGCGGCTACAAACCCGAGATCGCGACCATAGCCGCCGCCTTCCTGTTTCCCGGCGGCGTCGATGCACTGGGCGATCGCGGCGACGGCGTATCCACCGAAATCTGGTGGTCGCCGAAGCTGCCTTACACTTCGAGCCTGACCGGCCAGAGCGCCAAGGACCTCGCCGCCGCCTGGGAGGAAGCCCAAGGCGCACAATGGACGCCGGTGCTCGGATACGCCCATGCGGTCTGGGAAGTAGCGGTCAGCGCGCTCAAGGCTTCCGGCGATCCGAAGGACCGGGAAGCGGTCCGCAGCGCCCTAGGCAAAACGACCCTTGACACCGTCGTCGGCAAAATCGATTTCGCGACCGCCAAGGTCCCGGGATTGACCAAGACGCCGCTCGTCGCTGGGCAATGGCGCAAGGCCAAGTCAGGCAAATACAAGTACGATCTCGTGATCACCTACAAGGGTTCCGATTCGGCCTTCGAAGTCGAAGACGAATTCAAGTTGCTTTCGGAACTTGCCTGACAATTCCTCCCAGAACGAGTGGAGGGCAATCCTTCGGGATCGCCCTCCACCGTTGCGCCGGGCAACATACGAGCAAGAACCGACGATGCCGGTCCTGAACGTCGATCGGGTCACGAAGCGCTACGGGTCGAAAGCTGTCGTCGACCAGGTCAGCTTTGCCGCCGCCAAAGGCGAATGCCTTGGCATCATCGGTCCCAATGGCGCGGGCAAGACCACCTTGTTCAACGTGCTCGACGGCTCGACGCAGGCGAACGGCGGCCGCGTGATCCTCGATGGGCACGATCTGACCGGACTGCCGCAATTTCGCCGGGCCCGGCGGGGCATCGGACGTGCCTACCAGATTCCACGGCCGTTCGTCGGGTTGACCGTCTACGAGAACGTCCTTGCCGGCGTGATGCATGGTCCCGGAATGATCGGGAGAGAAGGCAGCAAGCGCGCCGTCGCGATTCTGGAAGCTGTAGGCCTGGCGGACAAGCACAACGTCGTGGCCGCAACCCTGCCGCTGCTCGACCGCAAGCGCCTCGAACTCGCCAAGGCTGTCAGCATCGGGACGAAGGTGCTCCTTCTGGACGAGATTGCCGCCGGTTTGACCGAACACGAGGTCTTCGAACTCATCGATATCGTCAAGGCGCTGAAGAAGGACCACGCCGTTCTGTGGATCGAGCACATTGCCCACGCTCTTGTCGCCGCGGCCGACCGGATCATGGTGCTGCATTTCGGCGCCAAGCTGATCGAGGGCGCGCCAGCGCAAGTCATGGCGGCGCCGATCGTTCACGAAGTCTATCTCGGGATTTCCGTCGATGACGCTGCTGACGCTTGAAAACGTCGACATCTTCTATGGCGACATGCAGGCTGCCTTTGCGGTTTCGTTGCATGTCGATGCCGGCGAGACGATTGCGATCATCGGCGCCAACGGCGCCGGCAAATCGACGCTGCTGCGCGCGATCATCGGCCTGACGCCGGCCAGGGATGGACGTGTGGAATTTGCCGGCGACAATATCACCTCCCTTCCGTGCCATGAGATCGCGCGGCGCGGCATCGCCCTGGTGCCCGAGGGCAGGCGGCTGTTCGCCTCGCTTTCAGTCGAGGAGAATCTCCTGATGGGAATGGCGCGGGCGCGGCCTGGCCCTTGGACGCTGCAGTCCGTATTCGACCTGTTCCCCGAGATGCAGGAGTTTCGCCATCGCCGCTCCGGCGAAATCTCGGGCGGCCAGCAGCAAATGGTAGCGATCGGCCGGTCGCTGCTGACCAATCCGCGCTTGCTGTTGTGCGACGAACTATCCCTCGGCCTGGCGCCGAAGGTGATCGGCGACATCTATGCCTGTTTCCGCAGCATTCGCGAAAGCGGCATCTCCGTCATCGTCGTCGAGCAGGACGTCGCGCGTGCGCGCAGTTCTTCGAGCCGGCTCTATTGCATGTTGAAGGGGCGGATCACGTTGTCAGGTTCGTCGCAGTCCGTAACGCTTGAAGAAATCAAGCACGCCTATTTTGGGGATCGCCTGCTGTGGGCCTGATCGAACCGATCTTCAACGGCCTGATGGTCGGCGGGCTCTACGGCCTGTTCGGCCTTGGATTGGCGCTGGCGTTCGGGATCATGCGGATCGTCAACATCGCGCATGGCGAGTTTGTCGTTCTCGCCGCCTTTCTCGGGGTAAGCCTGCTCGCGTCGACGCCTTTGCCGTTGCCCGCGGTCGTTGTCTGCGTCGCGCTTGCCGCATTTGCGCTCGGGTGGCTGCTTCAGGCGACCGTGCTCAACCGAGTTGTCGGTCCCAATCCAGTGCCGGCGATGGTCATCACGATCGGGCTTTCGATCATGCTGAGGAACCTCCTCGTGAAAATCTATGGCGCCAATATCCGCTCCATCGATATCGGGCCATTGCAGAACAGGGGGATCGAGATTTTTGGAGTCGCTATCGGTGTGCTTCCGCTGATCATCTTTGCGATCGCCGTCGTGCTGTTTGCGGGCATGCATTTGCTTTTGACCCGAACCACGCTGGGACGCGCGTTCCGCGCCGCGGCCGACGACTTCGAAATCCTGGAAACGCTCGGTTTCAATCGACGCAACGTTTACAGCGCCGCCATGGGCCTCGCCATTTCGCTTTCGGCAATTGCCGGCCTGCTGCTGGCAATACGCAGCACGTTTTCGCCTTTCTCCGGCGTCGAGCGCTTGCTCATCGCCTTCGAGGTTGTGATCATTGGCGGCCTCGGATCGCTGCGGGGTTGTTTCCTCGGCGGGCTGTTCCTGGGCGTCGTGCAGGTGGTGGGCCTGAAGCTCAATCCCAACTCCGGCCCGCTGTTCGGCCATCTCGCCTTCTTCGTCGTCCTGCTCGCCAGGCAGGCTGACATATTTCTTCCAGCATGGAGGCGCAGATGAACGCGCGTCTCAGTGCCCCTGCTCGCAATCGAAACGTGGCGCTGCCGGTAGCAGTTGTTGCGCTCGTTGCCGTCGCCCTGCTCCTGCTTCCACTCGATCGCAGACTGGCGATGGAGATGCTGCTGATCTTCGCCATGGCGCAGGGCTGGAATTTGCTGTGCGGCTATACCGGGCTGCTTTCCTTCGGGCACCAAGCCTTCATCGGCATTGGCGCGTATGTGCTGTTTTTGACCACAAACACCTTCGGTATCTCGCCTTACTTTGGTCTCGGCGCGAGCGCGCTGCTGGCGGTCCTGGCGGCCTTCATCATGGCGCTGCTCCTGCAAAAATTGCGCGATGCCTATTTCGCTATCGGCATCTGGGTGCTTGCCGACAGCCTGCGTCTTTTGATCGCCCAGTGGGAGTTCGCCGGATCGTCGCGCGGCGTGGTGCTCAACGCTTCCAACATCGATCAGTCGACATTCGCCGACGTGGTATTCTGCCTGGCGCTGGCACTGGCGCTTGCAACCCAGCTGGGCATCTTCGCGCTGTTGCGCACGCGGACCGGCTTGGCGCTGACCGCGATCCGCGACAACGAGGAAGGAGCTGCCAGCGTCGGAATCGCGGTTGCGCGCAACCGGCTCGCGGCATTCCTCATCTCCGCCGCCGTTTGCGGCGTGGCCGGTGGGCTCTACTACCTTTCGATACTCTACGTCGACCCGACCGGCGCCTTCGACATCGACTGGCAGGTCAGGATCCTGTTCATCGTCATCCTTGGCGGCGTCGGCACGCTCGAGGGGCCGATCATCGGAATGCTGATCTATTTCGGGCTGCGCGAGATTTTCCGGGACGCGGGCGACCTGTTTCTGATTTTCCAGGGCGCCACGGCCGCGATCGTCATGCTGCTGGCGCCTGGCGGCATCTGGGGGACGATCCAGGCTCGCACCCGCTGGCAGCTTTTTCCGACACGCTGGATTGCCGGGTGACGATCGCGCCCGCCAGAATCCGCAAAGCGGAAATTGAGGTGCGGGTTCACGCCGGCCGGCCTCCTTTTGTGACCTTCATTTGTCGACGCCAGGCAGCATTTTGGCAGGATCGCGGGTGATGACGACGTCGATGACGGAGGGGCGGCTGCGTTCGGTTAGCCAGCGGGTGCCAGCGGCCTTCGGCTCGACAATCGCGACTGCGGCTCAGATCAGCTTCAGCCCCTTCATGCTGGCGTGCCCGTCGCGGGCGATGATCAGGTGATCGTGGACGACGATGCCGAGCGGGCCGGCGACGTCGACGATGGTTTTGGTCATGTCGATATCGGCGCGCGACGGGGTCGGGTCGCCACTGGGATGATTATGGACAAGGATCAGCGCGGTCGACGACAATTCGAGTGCGCGGCGGACGACTTCGCGCGGATAGACCGGGGTATGGTCGACCGTACCGGTCTGCTGCACCTCGTCGCGAATGAGCCGGTTGCGCTTGTCTAGGAAGAGAATGCGGAACTGCTCGCGCTCCTCGAAGGCCATGGCGGCGCGGCAATATTCGATGACTTGGCTCCACGACGACAGGACCGGCCGCTGCACTACCGGGGCTCCCGCCATGGCGATTGCTGCCGCGTGGACGATCTTCATGTCCGTGGCGACGCTTTCCCCAAGCCCGGCGACAGCGGTGAGGCGGGCTGGCGGGGCGGCAATGACCTCGGCAATCGAGCCGAATTCGGCAAGCAGGCGCTTGGCCAGCGGCTTGACATCGGCGCGCGGGATCGAGCGGAACAGCAGCAATTCTAGCAGTTCGTAATCGGCAAGGGCGCCGGCGCCGTGATCGCGGAATTTTCCGCGCAGGCGCTCGCGGTGGCCCGAATAATGCGGCTTTGCTTGCGGTTTCGCGGACGCCTCGGCGAGGCCCTGACGCTCGTCGGCTTGTTCGTTGTCCCGCGCCACCGCACCCCTTCCAGGCGCGACGCGCCTCAGTTGTAGGGGGGCAACGTATAACCGGCCGGCGAAAGCGTAAATATCTCGCACCCGCCGTCGGTCACGCCGACGGTATGCTCGAATTGTGCCGACAGCGAACGATCGCGGGTAACCGCAGTCCAGCCATCGGCGAGCACTTTGACGCCGGGTCGACCGAGATTGATCATCGGCTCGATGGTGAAGATCATGCCCGGGCGCAATTCGACGCCGTCGCCGCGACGGCCGTAGTGGAGGATGTTGGGCACGTCGTGGAACAGGCGGCCGACGCCGTGGCCGCAAAAGTCGCGAACGACGGAACAGCGCTCGCTTTCGGCATATTCCTGGATGGCGGCGCCGATGTCGCCGGTATGGTTCCCCGGCCTGACCTCGTCGATGCCGGCCATCAATGCATGATAGGTGACTTCCATCAGGCGTTCGGCGGCGCGCTTGACCGGGCCGACCGGGTACATGCGGCTCGAATCGCCATGCCAACCGTCGAGAACCAGAGTGACATCGATGTTGACGATATCGCCCTCGCGCAGCGGCTTGTCGTCTGGAATGCCGTGGCAGACGACGTGGTTGATCGAGGTGCAGCAGGATTTGGTGTAGCCGCGGTAGTTCAGCGTTGCTGGCATCGCATCGTGCTGGCGGCCGAAATCGAAAACGAACTGGTCGATCTGGTGAGTGGTGACGCCGGGGTGGACGATCTCGACCAGGGCGTCGAGGCATGTGGCGGCGAGTCGCCCGGCGCGGTGCATGGCGTCAAAATCGGAACGCGAATGCAGCTTGATCGTGCCCGTGTTCTTGACCGGTGCAATTGCCGCATCGATGTAGTTTTGCATAGCTAATCCTTTAGCCAAGCCAGCGTGGCACCGGCACTATGGCCCGCGATCATGCAGATATGTGGGCAAACGCGCCAACGTGCAAGCCCGCCGTCATGCCGCAAAGTTGCAATTGTCGGACGAGCCGGGTAGGTGGCACGGCGTCTGGCCGGCGATGGGCAAGGTAGGCGGAAATGTGGGGAATCGGTTTCGGCCTGGAACACATCGGCATGGCCGCCTTGCGCCGCCCGATCCTGTTCAGTCTGCTGACGCTGGCGCTGATCGTTGCTGCTGCGACGCAACTGCTGCACCTGAAATTCGAAGGCGACATCACCGTCGTGTTACCGGACGACAGCGCCGCAATTCGCGACTTCAAAACGCAGAAAAGCGAATTTCGCGATTTCGCCCGCGATGTAACGATCCTGGTGCAATCGGACCGGCTGATCAGCGCGTCGGGGCTGGAAGACCTGCGCAGCCTGCAGTTGGAACTGGCGGTCACCGACGGCGTCGACAACGTCGTGTCGATATTCTCGCTGCCCAATCCGGATCCGCAGACCGGCGAGATTGGATCGTTTTTCCCCGACCCGATCCCCGATGACGAAACGGCGAAAAAGCGCGCCGCCGAACTTCTGGCCGAATATCCTCAAGCCGACTCGCTGCTCGCCATCGAGCGCAACACCGCGGTCGTCCTGGCGACGCTGAGCGAGTGGGACGATATTTCCCGGCCCGGACCTTATTCGGCGTTGAAGAAGGCGGCCGAAGCTGCGCGCCCCAAGGATTTCAAGCTTTCCTTTACCGGCCTGACGCCGATCAGCGTCACCATTGTCACGGCGCTGGTGGCGGATCAAATGCGGCTGACATTGATCGGGCTGCTGCTCGGCGCCGGCAATCGCCTTTCTGGTGTTCCGCAGACTTTGGGCAGCGCTGATTTGCGCGGTTCCGCCGGCACTGACGGCAATCTGGGTGCTGGCGATGTTCGGCGTGACCGGACTGCCGGTCAACTACTTTACCACTGTACTGCCGACACTGGCGCTGATCCTGGCCTTTGCCGACGGCATCATGCTCTATTACCGCTGGCATTCGACCAATGCGGATTCGCCCGATCTGCTCGGTAACCTACGACAGGCAGTGATCCGGGTCGGGCCGGCAACCTCGTTGACCTCGATCACCACGTTCCTGGCCTTTTCCTCATTTTATTTCGCCCACGGCGACGCGCTCAAGAATTTTGCGCTGCTCGGCATGGCAGCTGTGGCGCTTGCCTTCCTGGCGGTCATTCTTGGTCTGCCGCTGGTCGGATACTGGTGCCTGAAGGCTGGCCGGATGCGGCCGAACGCCGTGCGGCGGCCGTTGTTTTCCGGCCTGGGGAAAAGCGTGGCGAGCTTTGTCTGGCCGCGGGCCGGGACGCATCGCGCTGATCGGGCTGGTGCTCGGCTTGATGTTGTCGGTGCTGCACTTTTTCGTGCGTTCCGAATTCCGGCTGACCGACTATCTGCCGCTCGGCAGCGATACCCGCCAGGCCGAAGCGATGGCCAATGATATTTTTGGCGGGCGATCACTACTGTTCCTGTCGATCCCGGCCATCGAGCCGGGCACGCCGTTTTCGGCTGGCAATCTGCGTCCGCCTGCAGCAAATCGAGGATGCGATCCTGCCGGTGATCGACGCCACGCCGGATCGTCTCGCCGCTTGAGTTCGCGCGCAAGGTCAAGACCGCGGACGCGCTGGCCAAAATCGACGAGCAGTTCCAAAAGGCGACGTCGCAGAGCCGCGCCAACTATCTGTCGAGCCGATGGCGAGCGGCTGCTGATGTCGTTACGTATCCCGTCCGACCAATCGATTCACGAAACCATTCGACTTGTGGGGCAATTGCGCTGGCAGCTCGCCAGTCTGCCCTACGGCGGCGGTGACGTCGTCACCGGTTTTGACGTGCTGATGGGAGCCGAATTCACCAGTCTGATATCGCAATTGCGCAGCAGCCTGCTGATTGCAATATTTCTCGGCATCGCGGTGATCGGCATGGCGACACGCTCGCCATGGCTGGCCATCGCCTGCGCGACGCCGAACCTGCTGCCGATATTCGCCGTCGAAACGATCATCTGGTATCCGCGGCGGCGGAATCAACATGTCGGAGGTGATCGCGCTGACGATCGCTTTCGGCATCGCCGTCGACAACGCAGTTCATGTCATCAACGTGCGCGAGGGAATTCGCCAAGCCGGCAACGACGGCGACGACGCATTGCGGCTGGCAGTGGTGGAAGCCGGGCCGGCGCTGATGGCGAGCACGACGATCATTTGCGTTTCCTCCCTGGTCACACAGATTTCGATCCTGCCCATGGTGCCGGTTGTGGGCGGGCTGATCGTCGCCACCTTGCTGGTTGCGCTCGCTTCGAACCTGCTGATACTGCCGGCGAACCTGATCGCGCTTTCGCGTTTCGGACGAAAACCGTGAAAACCAGTTATCGGCAATCGGCTGGCAGCCTGACGTTGATCGCATGACCGTGCTCGGCAGGTTGGCTTGCTGCCATTGCGCCATGCCGGGCAAGTGACGGCGAGGACATGTTAAGCCGGCTTGCCGGCGAATGGCGCGGGCGCGGCACGGCAAAAATTCCCGGCCGGCCAGCGGCCGAGCACGTCACCTGCCGCATCGAGAACCGATGGGATGCCGCTGCCAAAACGCTTTCGGTAACCGGACAATGCGCCTCCAGCCAGGGCAAGAGCCCGGTAGCCGGCACGTTGCAATTGGCAGGGGAATTCGGTCAGCGGCTCGTTTCTCGGCGAGTTCGACGGCGCCACGCTGACGCGGTCGAGCGGATCGGTATCGGCGGGCTGAACTGGTCGTGACGACCAGTTTCATGATCGACGCGACCGGCACGTTGCGGCAAACGCGCCAAGTGATCCGGCCGTCCGAGAACGGCTTTACGGCGGAATTTTTCTTGTTTGACAATGCCAGCCGGCAGTTCGAGATATCCGGAGCCATGGAATTCTCGGGGTCCTGAACCGTGCCCGATTTCGTCGATCCGGACCGCACCCGCTTCGGCCAGTTCAAGGAGCTGGCGCGCGACGGCGTCATTCAGATGCTCAATCTGGTGCGTTTGAAACCGATCGCGGCCTACGAAGACGGCTCGATGGTGACGGGGGCAGAAGCCTATGGTGCGTATTCGCGCGAGAGTGCCCCGGTTTTTCATCGGCTCGGCGGGCGGATCGTCTGGTCGGCTGCGTTCGATTTCATGCTCATCGGGCCGACGGACGAAGCCTGGGACCTGTGCTTCATCGCCGAATATCCCTCGGCGGACGCATTCATCGAAATGCTGCGCGATCCGGTTTATCGCGTTGCCGTCAAGCATCGTCAGGCGGCGGTGCAGACGTCACGTCTGATCCGCTTGCGGCCAAAGCCTGCCGATACTGGCTTCGGCTAGGCCAACCATACCCAAAAAAAGCCCCGGCGAAAACGCCGGGGCTCCGAATGCTGCCTGATAACGGCAATCAGCCGCAGTAGTACTTCTTCTTGTAGCCGATGATGTAGCCGTTGTAGTCGTAGATCGGCACGCGGATGTAGCGGCAGTAGTTGTTGTAGTAGCCGTAGTAGCCATTGCCCGGCGAATAGTAGCCGTAGCCATAGCCGCCAGCGCTGGCGGGGCTGACGCCGACCAGGGCGGTTGCGGAAAAGGTGCTGCCGCAATGGCGGAGAGGGCGGTTTTGCGTAGCATGGTGGTCTCCCAGTTTCGCATATCGACGCAGGGTCGGTGACGCTGCTTCCGATGGTTGGAATTTGATATCCGCAATCGAAAACTGCTGTGCACAATATCACACGGTCGGCGCTTCCAGACATTTTCCAAAAATCGAGACGACGACCGAATGCCTTGAGCCTCCGGCGCGCTCTGTTGTACCAGGCGGCCGCGCGGTCGCGGGCAAAAAAGCCCCGGCCTCACGCCGGGGCTGTAGCGTTCGCGCTGCTGATCAATAGCAGATCTTGCGGCGCTTCTGGATATAGCGGTAGGTATAGGGGTCGTACTCATAATAGTACTCGTAGTAGCACGTCGGCTGCACATGATAGTAGCCGTTGCCGGACGAATAGTAGCCACCGTAGCCGCCAGCGCTGGCGGCAACCACGCCGACCAAGGACGCTGCGGAAAAGGCGGCTGCAGCAATGACGGAGAGGGCAGTTTTGCGTAGCATGGTGGTCTCCCAGTTTTGCATATCGACGCAGGGTTGGTGACACTACTTCCGACAGGTGGAACTTGAAATCGGCAGTCGATAGCTGCGTGCACAGTATCACATGGACGCCGCTTCCAGCCATATTTTTAGATCGGGCGCGGTTGGCGCGCTGGTGGCGCAACAAAAAAGCCCCGGCTTGGGGCCGGGGCGATATTCTTCTTGAATGTCAGGTGGTTAGCCGCAATAGTAGACCTTGTGCCAGGCGATCGGGTTGCCGTAATAGTCCCATCTGTAGGGGACGCGGATATAGCGGCAATAGTTATTGTGATAGCCGTAGTAGCCGTTGCCGGGCGAGTAGTAGCCATAGCCATAGCCGCCGGCGCTGGCTGGGGCCACGCCGACCAGGGCACCTGCGGAAAAGGTGGCTGCGACCACGGCCGAAAGGGCAGTTTTGCGTAGCATGATGGTCTCCAGTTTTGGATGTTGGAGCAGGGTCGGTGACGCTGCTTACGATTCGATAAACTCAGTCCAACAACTGCAACCCAATATCGCACAGCCGCGCGGTTCCGACCAACATTTTTTCCGGGAGAATCCGAGGAGACCGCTTTCCTTTTGCAAGTGAAACCCCAGATTGGCGCTGCGAGGCGCGATCACCGCGTTTGTGCCAATCCGGAGGAATTCATGGCCACCCCACCCCTCAATCTTTACGGCGTGTCGGTTCCGCTGTTTTCAGGAGCGTTGAAGAACCTCTCGACGTTTGCCGCCAAGGGCGAAGCCAACGCCAAGGAACGCGGCATCGATCCGCAGGTTTTCCTGACAGCGCGGCTGGCGCCCGACATGCTGCCGTTTGCCCGCCAGATCCAGATCGCCACCGACAACGCCAAGGGCGCCGCCTGCCGGCTCGCCGGCCGCGAGGTTCCGTCCTGGGCGGACGAAGAAAAGACATTTGAAGAATTGCAGGGCCGGATCGCCAAGGCCCGCGATTTGCTCAAAGGCCTCAAGGCGGAAGAATTTGCCGGCGCCGAATCGCGGGCGATCACGCTGAAGCTGCGGTCGGGGGAAGTGAACTTCGACGGTATCGGCTACCTCGACCCGCTTTGCACTGCCGAATTTCTTCTTCCACGTGACTACCGCCTACGACATCCTGCGCCATCTCGGCGTGCCGCTCGGCAAGCCGGATTTCCTCGGCAACCGCTGAAGCTTTCGCCGCAAGCAAAAGCCCCGCCGGCCGGGGCCGGCGGGGCTGAACTCGCGAGCGGCAGTCGGCTCAGACCGAATAGTACATGTCGAACTCGACCGGATGCGGCGCCATTTCGAAGCGCATCACTTCGGCCATCTTCAGTTCGATATAGGAGTCGATCTGGTCCTTGTCGAAGACGCCGCCCTCGAGCAGGAACTTGTGGTCCGCGGCCAGGCAATTGAGCGCTTCGCGCAGCGAGCCGCAGACGGTCGGGATCTTCTTCAGTTCCTTCGGCGGCAGGTCGTAGAGGTCCTTGTCCATCGCCTGGCCGGGATGGATCTTGTTCTTGATGCCGTCGAGGCCGGCCATCAGCATCGCGGCGAAGCCGAGATAGGGGTTGGCGCGCCGGATCGGGGAAGCGGACCTCGACACGCTTGGCCTTCGGCGAAGAGCCATAGGGAATGCGGCAGGAGGCCGAGCGGTTGCGCGCCGAATAGGCGAGCAGGACCGGAGCTTCGTAGCCGGGCACCAGGCGCTTGTAGGAATTGGTCGTCGGATTGGTGAAGGCGTTGATCGCCTTGGCGTGCTTGATGATGCCGCCGATGTAGTAGAGGCAGGTTTCCGACAGGCCGGAATAGCCATTGCCGGCGAAGACCGGCTTGCCGTCCTTCCAGATCGACTGGTGGACGTGCATGCCCGAGCCGTTGTCGCCGAATACCGGCTTCGGCATGAAGCAGGCCGTCTTGCCATAGGCGTGCGCGACCTGGTGGACGGCGTATTTGTAGATCTGCATCTTGTCGGCGTTGCGCACCAGCGTGTCGAACTTGATGCCGAGTTCGTGCTGGGCGGCGGCAACCTCGTGGTGATGCTTTTCGACCGTCACGCCCATCTGCGGCCAGCACCGTCAGCATTTCGCTGCGATAGTCCTGGCCGGCATCGACCGGCGGGACCGGGAAATAGCCGCCCTTGGTGCGCGGCCGGTGGCCCATATTGCCGCCTTCGTAGTCGGTGTCGTTGTTGGAGGGAAGCTCGGAAGAATCGATCTGGAAGCCGGTGTTGTAGGGATCGGCGTCGAAGCGGACGTCGTCGAAGACGAAGAATTCGGCTTCCGGGCCGACGAAGATCTTGTCGCCGATGCCGGAGGCTTTCAGGTAGGCCTCGGCCTTCTTGGCGGTGCGAACGCGGATCGCGGTTATAGGGTTCGCCGGAGACCGGATCGAGAATGTCGCAGAAGATGGCCATGCGTCGACTGCGCGAAGAACGGATCGACATGGGCGGTCTCGGGATCGGGCATCAGCGTCATGTCGGATTCGTTGATCGCCTTCCATCCGGCGATCGACGAGCCGTCGAACATGACGCCTTCTGCAAACATGTCCTCGTCGACCAGGGCGCAATCCATGGTGACATGCTGCAGCTTGCCCTTCGGGTCGGTGAAGCGCAGGTCCAGGAATTTGATGTCCTCGTCCTTGATCTTTTTCAAAACATCTTTTGCGGTCGTCATGATGTCCCTTTCCTCAATCCTGACCTGTCATTGCCCGATTTTTAAGTCGACGCCGACCAATCTTATTGGCACCGGCCGCCGCAACCGGCAAATCGGAATTGCCTCAAACCGCGTCCACGCCGGTTTCGCCGGTGCGAATGCGGATGACTTCCTCGATGGTGGAAACGAAAATCTTGCCGTCGCCGATGCGGCCGGTCTGGGCGGCGTTGCGGATCGCCTCGACGGCGGCGGCAACGTTCTCGTCCGGCGAGCACGATCTCGACCTTCACCTTGGGCAGGAAATCGACGACATATTCGGCGCCGCGATAGAGCTCGGTGTGGCCCTTCTGTCGTCCGAAACCCTTGGCCTCGGTAACCGTGATGCCCTGCAGGCCGACCTCCTGAAGCGCTTCCTTGACCTCATCGAGCTTGAACGGCTTGATGATCGCTTCGATTTTCTTCATTGCGCACTCGCTGTGTGGAGGGTTGCAGTCATCCCAAACCGGACGTCCCAACCGACGCCTGGCCGGCCCCAGCCTGACCCGTCAAAAGCATTAACTATGCCAAACTGGACATGGGCCGTAACTGCTTCGCATTGCAACCGTTTTGGCGGGATCTGTGGCGATGCGGGCCCGTTTGCGGGCACCGGTGCGGAAGCATTTGCCTAAAAAACATGCAGGCTGCACAGCAATCGAGCCATTGCGCGAAATGGCCTTGAGCGATCAACCGCGCTGCAGAAACGCCGGCACGAAATCCTCACCGCCGAACGGATGGGCATCGTCAAACGCGGGTTCCTTGCCGGTACCCTGCTTCTTGGCAGCGTGGCCGTGTCCGGATTTCGCCGCCGGGCCCGATTTGGGTCCGGGCTTGGAAGCATCGGCGTGCACGGCCGGACGGCCACCGCGCTGATTTTGGCTCTTTGCGGCGGCACGCTGATTATGTGGCACAGCGACCGGGCGCGAACTATCATCGGCTCTTGCGCCGTCCACCGCCTCGATCTTTGCGGTGTCGCGCCCTGGCCGACGCGAGCGCCCGCCTGCAGTGTCGTCTTTCCTGGCAACGGCGCTTTTGCCAGCCGCCCCCTTGGGAGCTCGGCCGCGCCCGCGCGAGCGTTCGGCCCATTCGACCGGCTCGCCCTGCCATTCGATTTTGACGCCGGTCAATGCTTCAATCGCCTCGAAGCCCTTGCGGTCCTGCGGCGTGACGATCATGAACGCGCTACCGGATTTCCCCGCCCGGCCGGTGCGGCCGATGCGGTGGATATAATCCTCGGCGTTGACCGGAACATCGAAATTGAAGATGTGGCTGACGTCGGGAATGTCGAGGCCGCGGGCGGCGACGTCGGAGGCAACCAGCAGCGCGATGCGGCCTTCCTTGAAGTTGGCCAGCATCGCCATGCGGCTGCGCTGGTCCATGTCGCCGTGCAGTGCGCCGGCGGAATAGCCGTGGCGGTCGAGCGAGCGCCACAGCGTCGCAACCTCGGTCTTGCGGTTGCAGAAGATGATGGCGTTCTTGAAATTGTCGTTGCCGTCGATCAGGCTGCGCAGCACGGCGCGCTTTTCGAAGGCATCGTCCGGCGCGGCAATGGCGCGCTGCACGATGGTGGCGGAAGCGGTCGCCGGCTTGGCGACTTCCACCGATACCGGATTGTGCAGGAATTGCCCGACCAGGCGCTCGATTTCGGGCGGCATGGTTGCCGAGAAGAACAAGGTCTGACGGGTGAACGGAACCAGTCTTGGCGATGCGCTCGATATCGGGAATGAAGCCCATGTCGAGCATGCGGTCTGCTTCGTCGATGACCAGGATCTCGACGCCGCTCATCAGCAATTTGCCGCGCTCGAAATGGTCGAGCATGCGTCCCGGCGTGGCGATCAGGACATCGACGCCGCGGTCGAGCTTGCGCAACTGGTCGTCGAACGACACGCCGCCGATCAGCAGCGCCACGGTCAATTTGTGGTTCATGCCGTAGCGGTTGAAACTTTGCTCAACCTGCGCCGCGAGTTCGCGCGTCGGCTCCAGGATCAGCGTGCGCGGCATGCGCGCCCGCGCCCGGCCCTTTTCGAGCCGCGACAGCATCGGCAACACGAACGATGCGGTCTTGCCGGTGCCGGTCTGGGCGATGCCGAGGACGTCGCGACCGGCGAGCACATGCGGAATGGCCTGCTCCTGGATCGGGGTAGGGGTCGTGTAACCGGAGGCCGCGACTGCGGATAATACTTTCGGGCTCAGGCCCAAACCTTCAAAACTCATGCAGGGGATATCTCTTTTCAGGGCGCGCTCTGCCGGCCTTGGGGCCTGCACGTTTCGATGCACGCAAACTTTCGGCGGCGATGTTTCTGGGGCCGCAGGCCGGGGAACATTGCCGCACTACGTGAATTGGCCCGCCAAGTCAACGCGACCAATCCGCCGCGTCGACAACATGCTTTATAAATCAGGTAAATCCGTGGCTGGCCGCCATCGGCCGGCTCAGGCCGACTTTTCTTCAATTTGGCGATGCCGACCAGGTCGAGGAATACCTTTTCGTAGAAGGTCTCGCTCGTCCCCTTGCGCATCTTGTGCAGGAAGAATTTCTCGAAGGCGATCTTGGCCTGGTGCACCCATTTGCCCGACGACGACCAGTTGACGTTGCGTGGCGGGATCTGCGGCTGCGCCACGAAAGCAACGCCGCAATCGCCGAAATCGGCAAGGCACACGGCGTTCCAGGTTCCCTGATGCGTCGGCTCCTCGCCCCTGCAGCAGTCTGGGCGATATTGCTGGCCGTGGCGGTGACCATCGATTCGATCATGAACCCCGTCTTCGGCACGCCACAGGGAACCGGTGTCGGACCCGGTCGGGGGAATGGCGACGCAGACGCCGACGGCGAAGATGTTGGGGTATTTCGGGTTGCGCTGATGCTTGTCGATAAGGGTGAAGCCGCGCGGATTGGACAGGCCCTCGATGCCCGGATACCGCGGGGATGCCGCGGAATGCCGGCAGCATCATCGAGAAGCCGAACGGCAGTTCCTTCGTCGCCTTGACCGAACCGTCGTCGGCGATTTCCTCGACCGTCATCTTGCCGGCCTCGACTTTCTTGACGCGAGCCGAAGTCAGCCACTTGATATGGTGCTCGCGCATTTCGCCTTCGAGCAGGCCCTTGGTGTCGCCGACGCCGTCGAGGCCGAGATGGCCGATATAGGGTTCGGCGGTAACGAAGGTCATCGGCACCTTGTCGCGGATCTTGCGGCGGCGCAGTTCGGTGTCGAGCATGAACATGAATTCGTAGGCCGGGCCGAAGCAGGAGGCGCCTTGCACCGCGCCGACGACGATCGGGCCAGGGTTCTTGCAGAACGCCTCGAACGCGACATTGGCCTTTTCGGCGTGATCGATATGGCAGACGGATTGGGTGAATCCGCCGTTCGGGCCGAGTCCCTCGATTTCGTCGAAGGCGAGCTCCGGGCCGGTGGCGATCACCAGATAGTCGTAGGAAACCGATGAACCGTCGGCCAGTTCGATGCGGTTTTCGCGCCGGGTGGAGCTTTGGCGGCGGCGACGGGCTTGAATTCGATGCCTTTGCTGGCAAAGGGCTTGGCGAGGTCGATCGGAAATGTCATTGCGCTTGCGCCAGCCGACAGCGATCCACGGATTGGACGGCACGAAATGATAGATCGGATCCTTGGTGACGACCGTCAGCCGGTCTTGCTTGCGCAATTTGTCCTTCATTTCATAGGCCATGATGGCCCCGCCCAGCCCGCGCCGAGCACGACGATGTGCGCCATGATTTCCTCCGCTGCCGTTATCCTTCCGGCAGGAAGGCGATAGCGGATGCGGCAGCAAGGCGCGTTGATCGGGATCAAGTCAACGGAGGTCGGGCAGAAAGCACGAAGCTGGCAGGTCCGGCGCATTATTCAAACATCCAGCGCTTCGTCGCTCGCGAATTCCGCCCGCTCCTGGATAAACCGGAACCGCGCCTCGGGCTTGTTGCCCATCAATTCGTCGACGGTCTTGCCGGTTTGCGCCTCGGCGCTCTCGTCGACGGCGACGCGCAGCAATATGCGCTTGCGCGGGTCCATCGTCGTTTCCTTCAACTGGGCCGGCATCATCTCGCCCAGGCCCTTGAAGCGGCCGATCTCGACCTTGCCGCGGCCGTTGAATTCGGTCTTCAGCAGCTCGTCCTTGTGCGCCTCGTCGCGGGCATAGAGCGTCTTGGCTCCCTGGCTGAGGCGGAACAGCGGCGGCACGGCGAGATAGAGATGGCCGTTGCGGATCAGTTCGCGCATCTCCTGGTGGAAGAAAGTGATGAGCAGGGAAGCGATATGGGCGCCGTCGACATCGGCGTCGGTCATGATGATGATGCGGTCGTAGCGCAGATCGTCGTCGCGGTATTTGGCGCCAGTGCCGCAGCCGAGTGCCTGGATGAGATCGGCGATCTGCTGGTTGGCGGCGAGCTTGTCGCGGCCGGCGGAGGCGACGTTGAGGATCTTGCCGCGCAACGGCAGGATGGCCTGGTTCTCGCGATTGCGCGCCTGCTTGGCCGAGCCGCCGGCCGAATCGCCCTCGACGATGAACAGTTCGGTGCCGCCGGCGGCATTGGCCGAACAATCGGCGAGCTTGCCCGGCAGGCGCAATTTGCGGGTCAGCGATTTGCGGCCGATCTCGCGTTCGCGCTTTCGCGCCAGCCGCTCCTCGGCCCGGTCGATCACCCACTCCAGCAATCTGCCGGTCTGCTGCGGGGAAGCGGCGAGCCAATGGTCGAACGGATCGCGGATGGCGGTCTCAACGATGCGCATCGCCTCGACAGTGGCGAGCTTGTCCTTGGTCTGGCCGACGAATTCGGGCTCGCGCACGAAGACGGAGAGCATCGCCGCGGCCGAGGTCATGACATCGTCCGTGGTGATCATCGCCGCCTTCTTGTTGCCGACGATTTCACCATACGCCTTCAGGCCGCGGGCGAGCGCCACGCGCAGCCCCATCTCGTGGGTGCCACCGTCCTGGGTCGGAACTGTGTTGCAATAGGAGTTTACGAAGCCGTCATCGGCGTGCCAGGCGACGGCCCATTCGACCGCGCCGTGGCCCGACGCCTTCGACGTGCGGCCGGCGAAGGGTTCGGCGGTAACCTGATGCGCCTTGCCGATCTGTTCCTCGAGATAGTCCTTGAGGCCGCCGGGGAAGCGGAAGGTCGCTTCGGCCGGCGTATCGTCCTTCTCCTTCAGCAGCGCCGGCGCGCATTTCCAGCGGATCTCGACACCGGCAAAGAGATAGGCCTTGGAGCGCGCCATGCGGAAGAGGCGGGCCGGATTGAAGGCGCAGCCCTTGCCGAAGATCGCCGGATCGGGCTGAAAACGCGTTCTTGTGCCGCGCCGGTTGTGGACTTCGCCCTTTTCCTTGAGCTTGCCGAGCGGGATGCCCTGGCGGAACTCCTGGAAATAGACCTTGCGGTTGCGCACGACCTCGACCTCGAGGTGGATCGACAGCGCGTTGACGACCGAGACGCCGACGCCATGCAGGCCGCCGGAAGTCTCGTAGGCCTTGGAATCGAATTTGCCGCCGGCGTGCAGCGTCGTCATGACGACTTCCAGCGTCGACTTGCCTTTTCGTTTCGGGTGTTCCTCGACGGGAATGCCGCGGCCGTTGTCGGTGACGGTCAGATAGCCGTCCTTGTCGAGTTCGACCTCGATAAAGGTGGCGTGCCCGGCGACCGCCTCGTCCATCGAATTATCGATGACCTCGGCGAACAGATGGTGCATCGCCTTTTCGTCGGTGCCGCCGATATACATTCCGGGGCGGCGGCGGACCGGTTCGAGGCCTTCGAGGATTTCGATGTCGGCGGCGCCGTAGTCGTCGGCAGAACGTGAGCTGGCCCGTCCGCTGTCACGCTGCTTCGGGCGCGCATCGGAGAACAAGTCCTTTGAATTGTCCATCTTGGGCCGCATCTGGAGAACGAATCAGGAAACGAAGGCTATCGCCTATGCAGGGGTATCGCCAGCGCCGGATGCCGCGATATAGGGTTCGATAGCGGGGAACCGGATATGCAGTGCAACATCTGCGGCGACAGGCAATTCGAGGACTGGCGCGGCAAAAAGGCGGAATTGTGCCGCGGCTGCGGCGCCAAAGCCCGCCACCGCGTCGCGCTCGACGTCTACGAACGGCGGTTGTTCCCGATTGTCCCGCCGGGCGGCCGGGTGCTGCACCTGGCGCCGGAAGAATGTCTGCACGGTATATTGGCGGCGAGGTTCGGGCAGGGTTACGTCACCGCGGATGCCGCTCCCGAGCGGTATCCCCATGCAAAAGCGATGCGCCTGGTGCTGCCACAGGGGCTGGCACAATTCGGCGACGACACGTTTGCCGCCATCCTGCACAATCACGTGCTCGAACATATTCCCGGCCACTGGGCCGACCATATTTCGGCGTTGCTGCGCGTGCTGTCGCCGGGCGGGCGGATGATCTTTTCGGTGCCCGGACCCTATCTCGACCGCGACACGGTTGAAGGCGGCGAGCATCTGGCGAACGACCGGCAACGACTGGAAAGATTCCTGCAGGAAGATCATCTCAAGCTGTTCGGCCGCGATTTCGTCGAGCGCATCGGCAACTGGCCGGTAACTCGCTCGATCGCCGACGGCGTCACCGACAAGCGCCGGGCCGAGATCGGCGTGCGGGCAGGCAAGGCGCCGTTCTTCATTTTGGAGAAGCGTGCGGGGGAATAGAGCGATGAGCAAACGTCAACCCTATCGGCTGCGGCCCTTGGTGGAAGCGCTGCCCGCGACGGTGCCTTTCGTCGGGCCGGAGGCGCAGGAGCGCAACAGCGGACGGAAGTTTTCGGCGCGTATCGGCGCCAACGAGAACCTGTTCGGCGTCTCGCCGAAAGCGGCGGCGGCAATGGCGGAGGCCGGCAAGGAAATCTGGAAATATTGCGATCCGGAAGGCCACGACCTGCGCCGGGCGCTCGCTACCTATCACGGCATCGGCATGGACAATATCGTGCTCGCCAACGGCATCGACGGGTTGCTCGGCATCACCGCGCGGTTGTTCGTCGAGCCGGGCATCAATGTCGTGACCTCGGACGGAGCCTATCCGACGTTCAATTTCCACGTAGCCGCCACCGGCGGCACGCTGCACAAGGTAACCTATCGCGACGATCGCGAAGATCTGGTGGGGCTTGCGGCAAAGGCTCGCGAGACCGGCGCCCGTCTCGTCTACCTGTCGAACCCCGACAATCCGATGGGCACCTGGTGGACGGCCGACGAACTCGCCGCGTTCCTCGATGAGTTGCCCGATGCCTGTCTGTTGGTGCTCGATGAAGCCTACTGCGACTACGCTCCGGGCGATGCGATTCCGCCCATCGACATCAGCGACGCGCGGCTGTTGCGCTTCCGCACCTTCTCGAAAGCCTATGCGATGGCCGGCGCGCGCGTCGGCTATTGCATCGGTGAAGCCGGTTTGATCTCCGCTTTCGACAAGATCCGCGACCATTACTGCATGAACCGCACGGCGGAGATCGGCGCGGTCGCGGCGCTTGGCGACCGGCAATGGCTGGCGCAGGTCATCGAACAAACCAGGGAGGCCAAGGCGAGGATTGCGGAGATCGCCCGCAACCACAATCTTGGCGTCATTGCTTCGGCGACCAATTTCGTCACGCTGGACTGCGGTCGCGACAGCACGTTCGCCCGCAAGGTGATGGAGGGAATCTTGCAGCGCGGCGTCTTCATTCGCATGCCTGGCGCCGAGCCGCTTGCGCGCTGCATCCGGGTTACGGCAGGATTTCGCCAGGACCTCGACAAGTTCGAGTCCGCGCTGGCGGAAACACTGCAAGGGCTCGGCCGGTGAAAATCATCGCCTGAGAACTGGATCCCGAACCCAGGCGCTTGCGGGCTGGGCGCGGGTTTGCGGCTTGACGCCAGGGCCACGCCGATATCCATTGCTGACGACCATTTCGGCTAGGCCGGAAAAAACCCAGACGGAGGAGAAAGAAATGCCAGGCAAGAAAATTCTGATGCTGACCGGTGAATTCACCGAGGAATACGAGATCTTCGTCTTCCAGCAGGGCATGGAGGCGGTCGGCCATACCGTTCACGTGGTGTGCCCGGACAAGAAGGCCGGCGAGAAAATCCAGACTTCGCTACACGATTTCGAGGGCCACCAGACCTACACCGAGAAATACGGACACATGGCCGACATCAACAAGACGTTCTCCGAGGTGAAGCCGGAGCAGTACGACGCCGTCTATTGCGCCGGTGGACGTGGACCGGAATACATCCGCACCGACAAGCGCATCCAGGCGATGGTGCGCCACTTCCATGAGGCAAAGAAGCCGATCTTCACCATCTGCCATGGCTGCCAGATTTTGATGGCAGTGCCGGGTGTGCTGAAGGGCAAGAAGCTTGGCGGTCTTGGCGCTTGTGAGCCCGAAATCACCGCAGTCGGCGGTACCTATATCGATTTGTCGCCGACCGAAGCCTATGTCGATGGCACGATGGTCTCGGCCAAGGGCTGGACGGCGCTGGCGGCGTTCATGCGCGAATGCCTGAAGGTGCTTGGCACCGAAATCCGGCATCCTGAAGGTGCCGTCCGGCACAAGGAGAAGGTCAGCGCATAAGTCGCGGCTGAAACGACCTCTTCCCGCGGGGACAAAAAAAGAGCAGGGCAAAAGCCCTGCTGCTTTTTTGGTGGTCTGAAGGGGGATGGTCAGGCGATCATCAGGGACAGCCCGGCCAGTGCGGCGCCGATCATGGCAAGCGATACAAATACGATGCTTATCGCGGAATGATCCTCCACCCGCTCGGCCCCCCGCATATGATCGTGGGGGAATGTCATTGGATGGTCCTTTCGATTTCCAACGCCTCGGTTACGTAAGTGGTAATCCTAAAGTTTCAAGCTGTGACGCCGGTCACATCGGTGTGTGACCGGCGTCAGCGCATTAATATTAACTGATTGAGTCTTCAGCTGAATTGATTTTCAGCCAGATTCCACGCTTAGTTGACCTGGCAAAAATGGCGCTGGCCGTCGAAGCCCTTGTAGGTGCCCGTGCTGCCGTCGAAAGTGCGGAAATTGGCCCGGCACCAATCGAACCAGCCCTTGCTCCACGGCTCAAGCGTGCCGCCGGCATAGTTGCCGCCGACCGTTTCATCATAGGTGACAACCTTGGGTGGGTGCTTTCCTTGGATTGACGGGCTGTACTGGCCGGGCGCCTGCCAGCCGCCGTAGCGGTATTTCCGATCGCTGCCGTAAATCGGCTCCCGAACGTAGGCCGGCCCTTCATAGGCTAGTGGAGGTTCGACATAGACAACCGGCGGCGGCGCATAAACCGGCGCGACGTAGACCGGGGCGCCGTAGACTGGGGCACCATAGACCGGGGCACCATAGACCGGGGCACCATAGACCGGGGCACCATAGACCGGCGGCGCAACTAGGGCGCCGACAAAGGCGCCGAGAACGCCGGCGGCAAGCAGGTCGCCGCCCGAATAGCCGTGATGGTAGTAACCACCGGCTGCGGCCGGCGCCGGCGAAAGAGCGATCGCGGCGGCGAGCGCAGCTGCAGCGAACGTGCCGCGAGCCTGCGGCTTCTGGATTGGCAATGGAAGGGTCATCTGATGTGCTCCTTGCGGCGTCGGCGCCAGCTTCGTTTTCGGATGCCCCGGAATTCCCGAAACCATCCTTGTTGGCGAAGATGATGGCAAGATTTGGATGAACGAAGGCTGAATGGCATAAAATCGCGCCGGTACAGGCGCTTGGCGGCTTCAATCGAGAAAACAAATCGCCTACATCGATGTTATGGCAGCCGATATCCTGCGCATCGCGATCGCACAGTTGAACCCGACCGTCGGCGACATTTCCGCCAACCTGGAAATGGCACGAAAGGCGCGCGGTGAAGCCGCGCGCGGCGGCGCCGACCTGGTTCTGTTCACCGAGCTGTTCATCGCCGGTTATCCGCCCGAAGACCTGGTACTGAAGCCGAGCTTCACGCGCGCCTGCATGGCCGCGGTCGAGACACTCGCCGCCGACACCGGCGATGGCGGCCCAGGCGTCGTCATCGGTTCGCCGTATCGCGACAAGAGCGGCCTGTTTAACGGCGCCGCGATCCTCGATGGCGGCAAGATCCTGACCTGGCGCAAAAAGGTCGACCTGCCGAATTACGGCGTCTTCGACGAGAAGCGCGTTTTTGCGGTTGGCCCGATGCCCGGACCGGTCAATTTTCGCGGCGTTCGCCTCGGCGTTCCGGTCTGCGAGGATATCTGGGGCGATCTCGGGGTGTGCGAAACGCTTGGCGAAGCCGGCGCCGAAATCCTGCTGGTGCCGAACGGCTCGCCCTATCACCGCGAGAAGATCGACGTGCGCTACCAGATCGCGCTGCGCCAGATCATCGAAACCCGCCTGCCAATGCTCTATGCCAACCAGGTCGGCGGGCAGGACGAACTGGTCTTCGACGGCGGCTCGTTCGTCATCAATTCCGACCACAAGCTCGCGGTCCAGATGAACCAGTTCGAGACCAGTGTCGTGACGACGACATGGCGGCGCGGGCAAAATGGCTGGACTTGCGACAAGGGCGTTGCGGCGCGGCTGCCCGATATCGACGAGGCCGACTGGCGCGCCTGCGTGATGGGCTTGCGCGACTATGTCAACAAGAACGGATTTGGCGATGTCGTACTCGGCCTTTCGGGCGGCGTCGATTTGGCGATCTGCGCGGCGATGGCCGTCGATGCGCTGGGCGAAGAGCGCGTGCGCTGCGTAATGATGCCCTACAAATACACGTCGAAGGACAGCCTCGCCGACGCGCAAGCCTGCGCCGAGGCGCTCGGCGTGCGCTACGAGATCGTGCCGATCGCAGCTCCGGTCGAAGGATTTGCGGAGGCGCTGGCGCCGGTTTTTGCTGGGACCAATTCGGGCATTACCGAAGAGAACTTGCAGTCGCGGGCGCGCGGCGTCATCCTCATGGCGATCTCCAACAAGTTCGGTTCGATGGTGGTGACGACCGGCAACAAGAGCGAGATGAGCGTCGGTTATGCGACGCTCTACGGCGACATGAATGGCGGCTTCAACCCGATCAAGGACCTCTACAAGATGCACGTCTACCGGCTGGCGAAATGGCGCAATCAGCACATGCCGCCGAACTGCCTGGGGCCATCGGGCGAGGTGATACCGGCCAATATTCTTGCCAAGGCGCCGTCGGCGGAACTACGGCCGAACCAGACTGACCAGGATTTGCTGCCGCCCTATCCGGTGCTCGACGCGGTGCTGGAATGCTTGGTGGAAAAGGAAATGTCGGTTAGTGAGATCGTGGAGCAGGGATACGAGCGGGCGGTAGTCGAACGTGTCCAGAACCTGCTTTATGTTGCCGAATACAAGCGGCGCCAATCGGCCCCGGGCGTCAAGATCACCGCTAAGTATTTCGGTCGCGACCGGCGTTATCCGATCACCAACCGCTACCGCAGCGCCGCCCGCGAACCGGCAATTTCCTGAAAAATTTGGCGTTCGTCAAAACGCTATATTTACCGCGTCCGGCTAGCTGTTTTTTGGCAGGGGCGGGCGGATGGCAGGCGCAGTCACGGACAATCAGACACAATTTGCTGCTTCGCGCGGCGTCTACGGGGCCGCGGCGCTGGTGATGCTGGCCTTTGCGGCGGCGATCTGGCTGTGCGTCGATCTCGCTAGCCATGAGGCCGACCGCGTCGTGCTCGACCGTGAACTGGACATGGTGCGCCTTGAGGCGGAGGCGTGGATCGACACGGCCGCCGACCGCGAGGCTGAATTCACCTATTGGGACGACGCCGTCCGGGCGATCGTCAAAAACGACAATCCGGCCGAAAGCAGCGTCACCGAAAAGGATCGCGACTGGATTCTCGACGACCTCGGCTTTTCGGCGGTCGTCGTGGTCAACCGGTTGGGCCGGGTAAAATATTTCATCAGTGCGGCTACGCTCGATCGGGAGGGTTTTGCCGCGAGGATTGCGGACGGACATGCCGGTTTGATCGACAAGGCGAGGAGTTTGTACCTCGACCGGCGCGTCAAGACCGGCTCGCGTTATGTAGTCCCTGAGATTGGCCGCAATCGTATCACCGGAATCGATACCGGCGAATTTGCGATGGTCGACGGCGAGCCGGCTATCGTAGTCGCCCAGGCGATCGTGCCTGAATCCGACGAATTTGCGCTGCGTGAAGACGAGATCGATATCGCCGTCGCGGTATCGCCGATCAGCGAAACGGCAATCCACCGAACTCGGGGAGCGCCTGCGCCTGTTCGAACCGCAATTCCTGCTGGCCGATGACGCGCCCGAAACGCCGCCAACACAAATCCGCCTGCCGCGCATTTCGTCGGGCGCGGGGTTGGCGCTGGTGTGGCGGCCGGACGCGCCGAGGCCGAAAATCCTGCGCGCCACCACTCCCTTCGCCGGTGCGGTTTGCATCGTCATCGGCCTGATCCTGGCATTCATCGTTCGCCGCCATGGCAAGGCGGTGGCAAAGCTCGCCGAAAGCGAGGTGCGCAATCGCTACCTGGCATCGCACGACCAGATGACGGGTTTGCTCAACCGCTCTGCCTTCGACGCGTCGATCTCCGAACTCACCGGCAAACCGGGGAAGCGTCCGTTCGGCTTGTTGTGCATCGATCTCGACCGCTTCAAGGCAATCAACGACACGCACGGCCATCCCGCCGGCGATGCGGTCTTGCGCGCGGCGGCGAAACGCCTGACAGCGCAGCTCGACGGCCACGGCTTTGTCGCACGTCTCGGTGGCGACGAATTCATCGCCGTCATCAATGAATGGCGCGCCGACGAGGCGGCCATGTGGCTTGCCGATGCGATTGTCGAAGCAATCTGCCAGCCTGTCTTGTGGCACGGTATTGAGCTCGAGGTCGGCGCTAGCGTCGGCGTCGCCTGTTGGCCGCGCGATGGCGAGACGGTTCGTGAACTGATCGCCAGCGCCGATGCCGGGCTTTATGCGGCCAAGCGCGCCGGCCGCGGCCGTGCCAGATCGGTATGCACAGTGCCATCCGAACCGGAGCGCATCAGCGCCTGAACCTCTGGCTATTGCCCGGGCCTATTGCCGGCGCGGTCAAATCGACGCTATCTGCGGCCGTCGCCACGCCATCCATCAGCGACGGGATGAAATTCCTTGCGCCAGCCACCCATTGTCCGCTTTGCGCCGTCGCCGACCGGCAACCTGCATATCGGCAATGCCCGTACCGCGCTCATCAACTGGCTCTATGCGCTGCGCGAGGGCGGAACCTTCATCCTGCGTTTTGACGATACCGATCGCGAGCGTTCGCGCGAGGAATTCGTCGAAGGCATCCGCCGCGACCTCGCTTGGCTCGGCATCCGGCCGGCCCGCGAGGAGCGTCAGTCATTGCGCGCGCCGGCCTATCTCGATGCTGGCGACAGGCTGCGCGCCAAGGGCTTGCTCTACGCCTGTTACGAAACGCCGGGCGAATTGGAACGCAAGCGCAAGCGCCAGGCGGGCAGGGGACTGCCGCCGGTTTACGATCGCGCCGCGTTGCGGTTGACGCCGCAGGAGCGTGCGGAACTGGAGGAGCAGGGGCGCAAGCCGCATTGGCGCTTCTTGCTGCCCAACCACTCAGGCGATCCATTCGAACCGCATCGCAGCGAAGTCCACTGGGACGATGTGGTGCGCGGGCGCCAGACGGTCGATCTCGCTTCGATGTCGGATCCGGTGCTGGTGCGCGAAGACGGCACCTGGCCGTACACGATGCCGAGCGTAGTCGACGATATCGATTTCGGCGTCACCCATGTCATCCGCGGCGACGACCATGTGGCGAACACCGGTGTCCAGATCGCCCTGTTCGAGGCGCTCGGCGCCAATGCGCCGGAATTCGGCCATCACAACCTGCTGACGACCGCGAGCGGGGAAGGCCTGTCGAAGCGACTCGGCTCGCTATCGCTGCGCCAGCTTGCCGAAGACGGCTACGAACCGATGGCGGTCGCGTCGCTGGCGGTGTTGACTGGCGCAGCCGGATCGGTCGATGCGGTCACCGATATCGACGAACTCGCGGCGCGCATGGACCTGAGGGCGATTTCGAAATCGGCGGCGAAGTTCGATGTCGCCGAACTCGACGGCCTCAACGCCAGACTGGTCCACCGCTACGACTGGGCGCAGGTGAAGGCACGGTTCGACGAGCGTGCCTTTGACGGAAAGGGCGCGGAGTTCTGGCCAGTCATCCGCGAAAACATCGTCAAAGCCAAGGAGGCGGTCGACTGGTGGCAGCGCATCATGACTCCGCCGGCCCATGTGACGGATTTGGATCGCGATTACCTGCACACAGCCCGCGAATTGCTGCCGGACGGCGCAATCGACGAAGCAAGCTGGGCGGCGTGGACCGGCGCGATCCGCCAGCGCACGGGCCGCAAGGGCCGCGAACTGTTCCAGCCACTTCGTCTGGCTTTAACCGGCATGGAGCACGGGCCCGACATGGGCCGGCTGTTGCCGATCATTGGACGGGAAAGAATTCTGGCCCGACTACCCTGATCTTCTTCGACACATCGGCGACCGGCGGCGGCGCCTTCTGTTGAACGACGCCAAGCGTGACGACCTCCTCGGTGGTCAGACTACCCTCGGCATTGGCGAGGGTTTCCGGATCGATGCCGGGATCGATCCGCCGTTGCGGCAGTCGCGAGGGCTCCTCGTCGCCGGCGCCGGCCGAAACCGCGCCGCTGATCTCGCCAGAGCCGGCGATCTCGGTCAGGAACTGCGAACGGAAGCGGCAGGTGCATTGCGGATCGAGTTTCTTGCGGTAGGAAAACGCAGCCGGCAGCGCTGTATAGGGCTCGCCGGTCAGCCACGAAACCATGTCCTCGCTTTCCTGATTGGGCATGCCGTGGACATAAAGTTCGACATCGGTGTCCGGGCACATCGACTGGCAAATCGCCAAATCGCGGCTGAACAGCTGGCGCGAGGTCGAGAAGCTGATCGGGAAATAGTAGCCGTCACATTTGCGCACGCACAATGTGCGGTAGGTGCCGTATCGACTGGTAAAGGCGGAATCGGGGTCGAATTCGTTGCGCTCGCGCAAGCCATCCTCGCGATAGGTGCGCACCCCGAAGATCTGCTCGAGCAGCGAACGCCGGCGCGGAGGCTCGCGCGCAATATTGGCTTCGCTGCGATTGACGCGGACGCAGCCAAGGCGGTCCATTTCGCGAACAATGACGCCGCGATCGCCGCCGCTGACGCGTTCCGTGGCCAGGCTGTCGCGGGTCCGGCTCAGTTGCGCCAGGTTGGTTTTCATCTGGTCGAGACTGGTGCTGATGCGATCGCACACCGTCCGGTTCAGGTTGAAAATGCCGAAACAGCCGTTGAAGCGCGCCGCCCGCTCGGTCTTGGCAATCTGCGCTTCCTGGTCGCGGACCGCCTGGTCGTATTGCTGATAGCGCGGCGAACTGGAGCGAAAGCCGCCGCCCGAATCCATCTGCGCCAGCTGGTTGGTCAATTGCAGGCAAGTGTTCGACTGGCTATGGCCAATGCCGGCGGAAGCCAGCAGGACGGTTGCCGCAATTGCCAGGGCCAGTTTCGCCTTCGGTGTCTTCACCTAACGGCCTTTTTTCCTTTTCCCGCCACTGCAAGCAGCGGAATTGCCAAGCAAAACCCGATTCTCGGGCGATTGGGAACATTTTTCCTATCGCCCGAATGTGTCCATTCAAGGCTTTACGCGAACCGAACCACGAATGACTTCAAGCCTCGGCCTGGGCGCCGATCGCCTCGGCGGCTGCAAGCGCGCTCATCTTGACGATGCCGCGCGAGGTGACCGACGGGGTCAGGGATTGCTGGTGAAATAGGCGCGCTTGCCTCACTGCGAACCAAGAGATAGGCGTGTCGTGGTTTATTTCTTTGTCGGAGATCTCATGAGTTCGCATCCCAGCGCTCACCCGGCGGGACTCGCCGAAGTCCTTGCCGCCATGCGCAAGATGAAACGCCGCCTGCGTCGCCGGGTCGACCGCATCATTCGCGGCGAATGGGGAAAAGACAGTTTCAGCGCGGCGATGCAGACCATCCCGCTGATGCTCGGCGAGAAAACCTATAACGCCTCCCATCCAGATTACGACCCCTGGGCGGTGCGCAATCATCCGGGCACCATTTTCAACGCCGCTTCGCCCTGCGCAAACGCCGTGTTCAGGAAAATCCGGGCCATGGCGGGAGGCGGCAAGCTGGCCCACCGCAATTGGAGCGCGCCGCAGAAAGAGGCGCTGGCCGAGGCGCGCACGGTGCCGGGGGCGGAGCAGGTATTTGAACGTATCGCTTACATTGAGAACTATATGGCGGCGCAGGAAGCCAGGTTCGGCGCTTACTACAAACCCGGCTGGGTGAATATGGACGATGCGCTGTTCCTCTACTGGCTGGTGCGGCATTTGAATCCGAAAACCGTCGTGCAGACGGGGGTGAGCAACGGGCTGTCGAGCGCCTTCATGATGCTGGCGCTGGCCAAGAACGGGCCCGATGGCCAGTTATATGCAATCGACCTGCCGGCGATCTTCGATCCGAACAATTCGGACTGGACGGCCAGGGGCGTGGTGTATGGCGTGGCCATTCCCGAGGGTCAGAAATCGGGCTGGATCGTGCCGGACATGTATTATGGCAGCCGCTTCCATGTCGAGCTGGGCGATGCGAAGGATCTGCTGCCGCCGCTGATAGCACGGCTTCCGGAGATCGATATGTTCTACCATAACTCGGACCACAGCTATAGTCATATGATGTTCGAGTTTGCCGAGGCGAAGAAGAAGCTGACACCGGGCGGGCTCATCATCGGTGACGATATTTCCTGGAATGCCTCGGTCTGGGATTTCGCCGACCAGTATGGCGCTCCGTCCTACAATTACCACGGCACGGTCGGGGTGGCGTTTTTCTAGCTAGAACTCCGGATGAGGAGAGAAATGCCATCAGAAAAATCATGCGAAGCCCGCTGGGCGAGAAGGCGCGCTCCTTCGCCGCCGTGGAAGCGATCCTGAGTACTTTCAGGGAAATGCTATGCCAGCCCTTCCTGCTGTTCTTCATCCATGACGCCGACGGAAACTGAACCGCGAATGGCTTCAAGCCTCGGCCTGTGCGCCAATCGCCTCGGCGGCGGCCAGCGCGCTCATGTTGAAGATGCCGCGCGAGGTGACCGATGGGGTCAGCACATGCACCGGCTTGGCGGTGCCGACCAGCATCGGGCCGACATGCAACGCGTCGGTCATCTGCTTGACGACGTTGAGCGTGATGTTGGCCGCATCGAGCGACGGGAACACCAGCAGGTTGGCCTGGCCGGAAAGACGCGAGCCCGGAAACACGCGCTCGCGGATCGCCTGCGATAGCGCGGTATCGCCGTGCATTTCGCCATCGACCTCAAGCTCGGGATGGTCGCGCTGCAGGATTTCGACGGCGCGGCGCATCTTTCTTGCCGGTACGCAATCGCGCGATCCGAAATCGGAAGCCGACAGCAACGCCGCCTTCGGCTTCAGGCCGAAACGCGCGATCGCGGCGGCGGCGAGCACGGTTGCCTCGGCGATTTCCTCGGCGGTCGGGTCGTCGGTGACATAGGTGTCGGTCATGAAGATCGCGCCGGAGGAATTTAGCAGCATCGACAATCCGGAAAGATCGCGAACGCCGGGGCGCCTTGCCGACGATCATCTCGACATATTGCAGATGGCGCTGGAAGCGGCCATCGATGCCGCACAGCATGGCGTCGGCTTCGCCGCGCTCGATCGCCAGCGCGCCGATCACCGTGGTGTTGGCGCGCACGATGATGCGGGCCGATTCCGGCGTGATGCCGCGGCGCCCGCCCTTGGCCATCAGCAGATCGACATAATCGCGATAGCGCTCGTCGCGCTCGGGATTGACCAGTTCGAAATCCCTGGCTGCACGGATGCGCAGGCCGAAACGCTCAAGTCGCATCTGCACGACTTCCGGGCGACCGATCAGCACCGGCTCGCACAGGCCTTCCTCGATTACCGCCTGGGTGGCGCGCAGGACGCGTTCGTCCTCGCCGTCGCAGTAGATCACGCGTTTGCTTGACGGTCTTGGCCTGGGCGATGACTGGCTTCATGATCAGCCCGGAGCGGAAGACGAAGCGGTTCAGTTCGTCGAAATAGGCGTCGAAGTCGGCAATCGGGCGCGATGCGACGCCACTTGCCATCGCCGCGCGGGCAACGGCCGGAGCGATGCGCAGCATCAGGCGGGGATCGAAGGGCGAGGGGATCAGATAATCGGGGCCGAAGACCGGCGTGCGGCCGCCATAGGCGCGCGCGGCAATGTCGGAAGGCTCCTCATGCGCGAGGGCGGCGATCGCGCGCACCGCGGCCAGCTTCATCTCCTCGTTGATCGTCGTGGCGCCGACATCGAGCGCGCCGCGGAAAATATAGGGAAAGCACAGGACGTTGTTGACCTGGTTGGGAAAATCCGAGCGGCCGGTGCAGATCATCGCGTCGGGCCGGGCGGCGCGGGCGACTTCGGGCATGATTTCCGGCGTCGGATTGGCCAGCGCCATGATGAGCGGCCGCGCCGCCATTTTCGCCAGCATCTCCGGCTTCAAGACGCCGCCGGCCGAAAGTCCGAGGAAGATGTCGGCGTCATTCAGGATTTCTGCCAGCGTGCGCGCGTCGGTCTTTTGGGCGAACGGCGCCTTGTACGGATCCATCAGTTTGGTGCGGCCCTCGTAGACCACACCTTCAATGTCGGTGATCCAGATGTTTTCGCGCCTGGCCCCGAGCGCGATCAGTTGATTGAGGCAGGCGAGCGCGGCGGCACCGGCGCCGGAGGCGACGATCTTGGCTTTGGCAATGTCCTTGCCGGCATGCTCGAGCCCGTTGAGGACGGCGGCGGCGACAATGATGGCGGTGCCGTGCTGGTCGTCGTGGAAGACCGGAATGCGCATGCGTTCGCGCAATTGCTTTTCGATCTCGAAACACTCCGGCGCCTTGATGTCCTCCAGGTTGATGCCGCCGAAGGTCGGCTCAAGCGCGGCGACGACATCGCAGAAGCGCTCGATCTCGGTCGCATCGACCTCGATGTCGAAGACATCGATGCCGGCGAATTTCTTGAACAGGACCGCCTTGCCCTCCATCACCGGCTTGGAGGCGAGCGGGCCGATATTGCCGAGGCCGAGCACAGCAGTGCCATTGGAGATGACGGCGACAAGGTTGGCGCGCCCGGTATAGCGGGCGGCAAGTTGCGGCTCGGCAGCGATCGCCAGGCATGGTGCGGCGACGCCGGGCGAATAGGCGAGCGCCAGGTCGCGCTGGTTGCCGAGCTGCTTGGTCGCCTGGATCGCCAGTTTTCCGGGCCGCGGATAGCGATGATAGTGGAGCGAAGCCTCTTCCAGTTCGTTGGCCGGCTGGTAAGGTGTGGCCGGCTTCTCGGGCTTGTTCATCTCATTTCCGTTCAGAATGCACTTCAGAATGAACTGGCATGCAGACCGCCGTCGATCAGGAAATTTCTTCCGGTAATGTAGCCGGCTTGGGTCGAGCAGAGGAACGCGCATAGCGCGCCGAATTCTTCGGGCGTGCCGAGCCGACCGGCCGGTATCGGCGCGATTTCGCGGGCTTGCGCTTCTTCCTCGCTGATCGACAGTCGCTTGGCCATGAAAGCGAAGCCGCCACGCAACCGGTCGGTATCCATCTTGCCGGGCAGGATGTGGTTGATGGTGACGTTTTTCGCCGCCACACCACGCGCCACCCCGGCAAGAAATGCCGTCAGCCCGGCACGCGCGCCCGAGGATAGATCAAGGCCGGGAATCGGCTCGTAGACCGACATCGAGGTGATGTTGACGATGCGGCCGAAGCCCCGGCTCGTCATGCCATCGATCACCTTCTGGATCAGTTCGATCGCAGCGACCATGTTCTGCGTGACGCCTTCGAGAATGGCGGCGCGGTCGAGTTCGCGAAAATCCTTGCGCGGCGGCCCGCCATTGTTGTTGACGAGGATATCGGGCTGCGGGCAGGCGGCGAGCAGCGCAGCCTGGCCTTCCGCTGTGGCGACGTCGGCGACAACGGGCACGACCTCGGCGCCCGTTGCCTGAGCGATCTCGCGCGCGGTCGAAAGCGTTGCCGCCGCGTTGCGGCCGTTGACCACGACCCGGCAGCCGGCCTCGGCAAGCCTAAATGCGCATCCCCGGCCAAGTCCGCGGCTCGATGCGCAGACGATCGCCTTCCTGCCCTTGATCCCCAGATCCACCGAAATCCTCCTCGCGGTCCAACTCTCTGTTGTCACAAGCCTGTAACGGGAATCGTTCATTTGCAACAGCACGATAGGCGGGACAGATGCGGCAACATGGAATCCCGGCAGTTTCGAACGCTATTCCTTTCCGACATTCACCTCGGCACGCCCGGCTGCCAGGCCGATTTGCTGCTTGATTTTCTGCGCTGGCACGATGCCGAGACGATCTACCTGGTCGGCGATATCGTCGATGGTTGGCGGCTGAAGCGCGGCTGGTACTGGCCGCAGGCGCACAATGACGTTGTGCAGAAACTGCTGCGCAAGGCGCGCAAGGGATCGCGGCTGATCTACGTCCCCGGCAATCACGACGAGTTCCTGCGTTCGTTCCTCGGGTTGCATTTCGGCGGCATCGAGGTTCGCGAGACCGACCTGCACCAAACCGCCGACGGGCGAAAGCTGCTGGTCATTCACGGCGACCAGTTCGACATTGTCGTGCGCCATGCCAGATGGCTCGCTCATTTCGGCGACTGGGCTTACGTGACGGCGCTGTGGTTCAACACGCACTTGAACCGCGCCCGTCGTGCGATCGGCCTGCCGTACTGGTCGCTATCAAATTGGGCCAAGCTGAGAGTGAAGAACGCCGTCGCCTTCATCAGCGCCTTCGAACAGGCATTGGCGGCGGAAGCGGCCCGCGTCGACGCCGACGGCGTCGTCTGCGGCCACATCCATCATGCAACGATCGGCGAGCGCGCTGGCGTCGGCTATTTCAATACCGGCGACTGGGTGGAAAGCTGCACGGCAATCGCCGAGGACTATGACGGGCGATTGCTGCTGATCGACTGGTCGACGGCAAACGGTGCAGGTCAGGACCACGATAATCCGCTAGCTTCCGAGCCGAGTCGCGACCGGCAGCGCCAAGCCGCCGACGCGGCCTGAACCGGCGATGCGCATCCTGCTCGTCACCGATGCCTGGATGCCGCAGGTCAACGGCGTCGTGCGCACCTGGAGCGAGGTCGTGCGCGAACTGGGCGAGCGCGGTCACGAAGTCGTGGTCATCGAGCCCGGCCAATATCGGACGCTGCCGGCGCCGACCTATCCCGAAATCCGCCTGGCGATTGTCTCGCGCGCGAATCTGGCACGACGGATCGGCACAATCGCACCGGACCGCATCCATATCGCCACCGAAGGTCCGCTCGGCATGGCGGCGCGGCTCGCCTGCGCCCGACTCGGTCGCCGCTTCACGACCAGCTTTCACACCCGCTTCCCGGAATATCTGCGGGCGCGCGCGCCGGTACCGGTCGCCTGGACTTATGCCTGGCTCAGATGGTTCCACAATGGCGGCGATGCATGCCTGGTAGCGACCGAGAGCATCATCCACGACTTGCGGGCGCGCGGTTTCAATAACCTTCTGCTGTGGACGCGCGGCGTCGACCGCTCGGCGTTCCGGCCGGGCGAGGAAACCGGATTGGCCAGGCAACTCGGGCTAACGCGACCGGTCTTCCTCAACGTCGGCCGGGTCGCGGTCGAAAAGAATCTCGAAGCTTTTCTCAGGCTCGACTTGCCCGGCAGCAAGGTCGTCGTCGGCGACGGCCCGGCGCGCGCTCAATTGCAGCGCCAATTTCCGGCGGCGCGATTCGTCGGCGCCAAGAGCGGCGAGGAACTGGCGCGGCACTATCGGCTGGCCGATGTGTTCGTCTTTCCGAGCCGGACCGACACGTTTGGCAATGTGCTGCTCGAAGCCATGGCCTGCGGCGTTCCGATCGCTGCCTATCCGGTTGCCGGACCACTCGACGTCGTCGGCGACAGCGGTGCCGGCGTTCTCGACAGCGATCTTGGCAAGGCCGCGCTGGCAGCGCTGCATATCTCGCGCTCGGCAGCCTTGATGTGCGCGGCGCGGTTTTCGTGGAGCGAATGCGCTCGCATCTTCGAGGAGGCCGCTGCTGTCGCACCGGTCGAACGAGTTCTTTTGCCGGTCACCTGAGCGGCAAAAAGGCCGCTTGCGCGGCGCGCCGAAATCGCCGATGGATTGGCGACATGGCCGAGATACTTTCCGCCAAGCCGCCGCAATTTTCGGACCTGCGCGCCGCCGCAGAGCGCCTGCGCGGGCAGGCAATGGTGACGCCGCTGCTGTCGAGCGCCATGCTCGACGCCATGACCGGAATGCGCCTGCTGCTCAAGGCCGAATGCCTGCAGGTCACGGGTTCGTTCAAGTTCCGCGGCGCCTATAACGCCATCAGCGCCATGCCGACGGAGTTGCGAAAAGCCGGCGTCGTCGCCTGTTCCTCGGGCAATCATGCGCAAGGCGTGGCCGAAGCGGCGCGCCGGTTCGGCATCGCCGCGACCATCGTGATGCCGACCAACGCACCGCAACTGAAGATTGATCGCACGCGGCGCTCGGGCGCAACCATCGTGCCCTATGATCGCGCCACTGGCGACCGCGACGATATCGCCGACGAGATTTCGCAATCGACCGGCGCGCAACTGGTCCATCCCTACGACAATCCATTCGTGATCGCCGGGCAGGGGACATGCGGACTGGAAATCTGCGACCAGCTCGACGCGCTCGGGCAGGTTCCGGATCGCGTTCTCGTTTGTACCGGCGGCGGCGGATTGACCGCCGGCGTCACGCTGGCGATCCACGAGCGTTTTCCCGACGCCCGCATCTACAGCTGCGAGCCGGAAGGGTTCGACGATCATCGCCGCTCGCTGCAGGCCGGCGAGCGCGTCGAAAACACATTGCGCGGCGGCTCGGCCTGCGACGCGCTGCTGTCGCCGTCGCCGGGTGAAATGACTTTCGCCATCAACCGCCAACACCTGAGCGGCGGATTTGCGGTCAGCGACAGCCAGGCGTTCGAAGCGATGCGCGTCGCCTTCGAGGAAATGAAGATCGTGCTCGAGCCCGGTGGCGCGGTTGCTTTGGCGGCAGCGCTCGCCAACGCGGGCAATTGGCAGGGCGAAACCGTCGTCTGCGTATTGTCGGGCGGCAATGCCGATCCGAAGCTGTTCGCCGACGTGCTGGCCAGGCGTATATGAACGAAACCGGCGCGCCCGCGTCGCCTGCCACCGAATCCGTAAGCGAGACCGCTCCGGCGCTGTTCGGGCCGCGCCTGTCGTCGATCTACTCGACGTATTTTTTCACGGTGGCGGTGTTCGCAACCTTTTTTCCTTACTGGCTGGCGCATCAGGGATTGTCGGCAAATTTGATCTCGATCGTGATGGCGGTGCCGCTGGCGGCGCGCGTCATGCTGTCCGGTCCGATCTCGGCCTACGGCGACCGCGCTGCCGATCGCGCCAATGTCGTCCTCCTGCTGTCGGCATTGGCGGTCGCAGCTTATGCGGCGCTGGAAATCGCATCGGGGTTCGCCGCCATCCTCGTAGTCGTGTTTTTGATGGCGGCGGCCAACAGCCCGATCATTCCGGTGGTCGATTTCGATCACGCTCTCGGGCGTGCGCCGCTACGATGCCGACTACGGAAAAATCCGGCTGTGGGGATCGATCGTGTTCCTGCTGACCGGCATCGCCGTTGGCTATATGGTCGAACACAGCGCCAGTGCCGATATCGTCGTTCACCTGCTGGTGTTCGGCGCTGCGATCACCGCGTTGTCGGCGCTGGCGACGCCGCGCATCGGGGCGCGGCGCAATCTGCCCGAGCGCGGCCTGACGCGGCTCGCAGGTCTGCTGCGCAAACCCGGGCTCGCCGCGATCCTGGCATCGAACGCGCTGATCGCTTCGAGCCAGGGCATGCTGTTCACGTTCGCGACGCTGTACTGGCTGTCGATCGGGCTTAGCCCGACGGCAGTCGGCATATTATGGGGCATCGGCACGCTTTCCGAAGTCGCCGTCTTCCAGTTCGCGCGCCGGCTGCTGGCGCAGATTTCACCGGCGACGCTGATGATGATCGGCGGGCTCGGCGGCGTCGTGCGCTGGCTGGCGATGCCATTCGACTGGCCGTTTGCCGCCTTCGCGCTGTTGCAGACGCTGCATGCGCTGACGTTCGGCGCGACGCATCTCGGGACGATGCACTGGTTTGCCGACCATGTCGAAGACCGCGATCTCAGCGTCGTCAATGGCGCCACGTTTGTCGCCGGCGGCGCCTGCATGGGTGTTTCCGTGCTGGCGAGCGGATGGCTCTATGCCCGCTACGGCGCCGGCGCATTCGCGGCGATGGCGCTGCCGGCATTGGGCGGCGCGATCGCGGCGTGGATCGCGCGGCGCTCAATTCCGCAAAGTCCTTAACCCCACAGCGCCGGCTTCGGCGGAAAGACGAGCGAGCCGTCGTAGCGCAGGGCGTGCTCGCGGTCGCGCGCCAGCAGCAGCGGACCGTCGAGATCGACGAAGTCGGCATCCTGGGCAAGCAGCACGGCCGGCGCCATCGACAGCGAGGTCGCGACCATGCAGCCGACCATGACCCTGAAGCCGAGCTCGCGCGCTCGCGCGCGCATCGCCAGCGCGCCGGTCAGGCCGCCGGTCTTGTCGAGCTTGATGTTGACGGAATCATAGCGGCCGACGAGCGCCTCGAGATCGTCGGCGGTGTGTGCGCTTTCGTCGGCGCAGACCGGAACCTTGCGGACGATTTGGGCGAGAGCTTCATCCTTGCCTTCGGGGAGCGGCTGCTCGACGAGGGCAACGCGCAGCGAAGCGCACAACTCGAGCAGGTCGCGGAGATCGGCCGGCCGCCAGGCTTCGTTGGCGTCGACGATCAGCGTCGCCTCACCCGCAGCTTCTGCGACCGCGCGAAGGCGTTCGGCATCGCCGGCGCCGCCGAGCTTGATCTTCAGCAGGGGCCGATGCTTCTGCACTGCCGTCGCGGCGGCCATTTCGCCTGGAGTGCCGAGGCTGATGGTAAACGCGGTGACAAGCGGACGCAGCGCGGCGAGTCCAAGTTTGGCGGCAACCGAACGCCCGCTTTCTTTTGCGGCGAGATCCCACAGCGCGCAATCGACCGCGTTGCGCGCGGCGCCCGGCCGGATGGCAGCGAGGATCGCCGCGTGCGTCTCGCCCGTCTCGATTGCGCGGCGAACCGTTTCGATTTCAGCGCTGACGCTTTCGACGGTCTCGCCGTAGCGCGCATAGGGCACGCATTCGCCGCGACCGACGCTGTCGCCTTCACCGATGGCGCATTCGACAACGACTGCCTGCGTGCGCGCGCCGCGGGCAATGACGAACTTGCCGGCGATCGGCCAAGCTTCGACATTGAGCGACAATCGGCGTTTCATTTTCTTCAAAGAACGGGGCGGTAAAAATGAAAAGGGTGCGACGAGGCATGGCCTGTCGCACCCTGAGGTTCCGGAGAGCCGGATTACTTCTTTTTCTTGGCCGCTGGCTTCTTCTTGGCGGCCGCCTTCTTGACAGGCTTCTTGGCGGCGGCCTTCTTTGCCGGCGCCTTCTTCTTTGCAGTCATTGCCATTCGAAATCCCCCGAGAGAGAGAGGTTGATCTAGACTCATCGTACGCAACGCTCTGTTTCGAATTTCGATCAGCATGAGTGATGCAAAATCGAAACGCCCGCCACATACGCTGGCGAATTATCCAAGCGTTGACGTGAGTTGCGATAATCCACAACAAAAAAATGACAGGTCGACAAGTGGTCAACCGCGTTTTGATGCATTTTCCTGTTCGAAATTTCGCTTCGTCGTGAAAAATCCGTTTCCGTTTTTCGATTCCGCACTTCTACGAATTGGATTTCGGGCGAGCGGCAAATTGCGAACTGGTTGCATGTGCAACCATTGTTGATTTTTTTTGGAGCGGATTGCCTTCCATCGCGCGTCAGGCGCCCTGCTTTCGTCAGGTGCGATGGGAGGATTGTTCCAAGTATCCAGCGCAACGTCGGGCTTGTCCCACTGCTGTCCGGTTTAGACACGTGTGAGATTAAGGGTCATTTGCCTTGTGTCGGTCGAGCGCGGTGGCGGCATGGTTTTAAGCTGATCGATGGGTCGGCTGTGCATGAGATTGAGGCGCACAAGGCGTACGAAGGCGAGCGGCTGAGCGACGGCTACCTGGGCAGCGTGGGCGGCGCGCAACAGGAGATAGGCGATCAGGGCAACGAAGACCTGGGTGCGGACGGCGTTCTCGGAAGCACCGAGGAAACGGCGCATCTTCAGATTCTGCTTGATCCACCTGAAGAACAATTCGATCTGCCAGCGCTGTCTGTAAAGGTCGGCGATTTCCTCGGCTGGGGCGTCGAGATCGTTGGTGGCGAGGCGAATGGTGGTGCCGGTGGGGATGCGCACGACGATCTCGCGTACCGGGTCGGCAAGGGGATTGCGGCGCGAGGCGGCCATGCGCTGTGGCAGGAGGCCAATGCGGTCGGCGAGGATGTCGCCGTGCGCCGGTACCGTCTGCTCGGCGGTCACGTCGAGTGGGGTGTTGCTCTTCAGCCGGCTGACGAAGCGGCAGCCTTTCGCGTCGAGCTCGGCCCACCAGGCGAAGTTGTAATAGGCGAGATCGAACACGTAGGTCATGCCCGCTTCGATCGGCATGGCCTTGGCCGGGGTTATGTCGTTGACCCGCTGGTCGCTCAAATCGGCCCGCAGCGGCGCAGCTGCCACCGGATCGTAGCAGACATGCAGCTTCACCGCCCGGTGCCCGCTGACGGTATCCAGCCATCCACCGCTGAGCGAGGACAGTTCGATGCGCGTGGCGTCGAGGATACGCACCGCATCCTTGAGGTTGCGCCGCGTCGCGCGGCCGGCGCGCGTCGCCATGTAGGCGAACAGTTCGCCAAACAGCGCCGCGGGCCGTCGGGCATTGGCGTCGGCCAGCGTCGAGCGCGCCACGCAGCGGCCGCCCAAGTGATAGAGCCGCCCGGCATGACTCTGCAGCCCCGCCTCGATGGCGCGCAGGCTGTCGGCCCCCGACAGTTGGCCGAACAGAAGCGCCAGGAACTGGCTCTTCGTGTCGAGCCGTCGCACCCGCCAGTCAGCTCCATGCTCGTCCACCAGGCGGTCGAAAACCGCCCACGGAACATGCTTCTGCAAGGCATGAAAAACGCTATTGTGGTGCCGCATGACATTGACCTCGTGCTCGTGTCCCAAACGCTGCGAAACGTCTGGAACCAAGTAGAATCAATGTCATGCACCTTGTCCACTCAATCTAAACCGGACAGCAGTGGGACGAGCCCGAGGATGACGACCGATTTCGGGCATCCGCCCACACCTCATCATTCACGCGGCGGGTTTCCGTCCGTGGCTTGTGTCATTCGATGCGCAAACCGCAGGGCGACGCACGCCTTAGGCTTGGCTACTGTGTGCGGCCCTCGCCGCCCTGCGCGGAGATTTGATGTCCCATCCGAACTTCTCAGGCACACTGTCCTGGATGGGCCTCTTGGATGACGCCCCCGGCCGTTGTCCCTTCGCACTTCCACGCAGGAGGGCGAAAGTCCGTGTCGAACCGGGGAGCCTTCCGTAAGTCGCCCACACATTCCCACCAAAGGGCTATGGACGCGACCGCTCCGCCGCTGCCGCCCACCGTCCGCTGGCGATCGTCCGGCGTTTGCTTGGACGGCAGTGGGAGGATGATAAGGGGACGCGGAGTAGCGGGGACAGATTTTTTTCAGCGAACAGCGAATGGCGAATGGAAACAGGGCGCTGGTGGAAACGGCGCGAAGCGCTTGTCCCCGATCCGTGCGGCGAGGCGACGCGGACAATGGTATGCTAGTCTCGGGCGCTATCGACGCATGACAGGTGATCTCGATGTTGAAACCCGACCAGGTCTTCGCTGGCTCGATTCCGGAAAACTACGACCGCTACATGGTTCCGCTGATCTTCGAGGCGTATGCCGCGGATCTGGCGCAACGGGCAGCGTCGCTGTCGCCGCGGGCCGTTCTGGAAATCGCCACGGGCACAGGGGTTGTCACCCGCGCGCTGGCGCCCAGGCTGTCGCCGCAGGCCCGCTATGTCGCAACCGACCTCAACCAACCGATGATCGACTACGCCGCATCGCGCCAGGGGGCCGACCCTCGCATGCAATGGCGCCAGGCGGATGCAATGGCGCTGCCGTTTGAAGACGGCGCCTTCGATCTCGTCTGTTGCCAGTTCGGCGCGATGTTCTTTCCCGACCGCCCCGCCGCCTACCGCGAAGCAAGGCGGGTGCTGAAGCCCGGAGGACACATCCTGTTCAACACCTGGGATCGCATCGAGGAGAATGTATTTGCCGACGATGTGACGAACGCGCTGGCAGAGATTTTTCCAAACGATCCGCCGCGCTTTCTGGCGCGCACGCCGCATGGCTATCACGACAAGGCGCTGATCCGCGGCGATCTGGAGGCCGCAGGCTTCTCGCAGGTGGCAATCGAGACGAAAGCCGAACAGAGCCGTGCTTCCTCGCCGCGCATTCCCGCCGTTGCCTATTGCCATGGAACTGTTCTTCGCACCGAGATCGAGGCGAGGGACCCGGGAAGGCTGGATGCGGCAACCGAATACGCGACGGCGGCGATTGCGGACAAGCATGGCAGCGGCGCGGTTGCCGCCAAAATCCAGGCGCACGTGATCGTGGCTGCGGTGTAGGTGGGCAGGCCGATGCACCATTCCCGGCGTCACCCCGGTTGCCACGCAAACCGGGGTCCATTGGCATCGGCCGGGCGCGACTCCTTGAACGTGTCGCAAGGAGGCGGCCACGGTACCACTCGCTATGCTCTCATGTGGCGAACCGCCAGTAGACCCCGGTTTGCGTGGCAACCGGGGTGACGCCGAGCAAGGGGCGGGCGTCGTGCGAGCCACGCCTATTCGTCCGCGCGGCGCGAACGTCCGTGGGGTTTCAATGAGCCCGCATGATCGTAAGATCATGCGCAATTCAAACGGCTGAACGGGCCCGCTTCACGCTCCGTCACCCCGGTTGCCATGCAAACCGGGGTCCAATGGCGGTCCGGCATACGAAAGCGTAGCGGCTGGTGCTGGCGACCTTCCGTCAAACAATGTTTGCGTACAGGTCTTCCCATTCGGGGTTCATCTGCTCGATCATCTGGATTTTCCACGCCCTTCGCCAGCGCTTGATCCGCTTTTCTTCGGCAATGGCAATTTCGATATCATCGAATGCGCGATACCAAACCAGACGCGTCACGCCATAGCGCGAGGTGAATCCCGGCAACACCTTGTCGCGGTGTTCCCAAACGCGCCTCGCAAGATCTGCAGTCACTCCGGTGTAGAGTGTGCCGTTCTTGCGCGACGCCATGATGTAGACGTGGCCGCCCATGACCACAACTTTTGCATGTGCAAGACGAGATGCCAATGGATCCCGGTTTGCATGGCAACCGGGATGACGCCGAGCATGGGGTTACGCCTCGACGTATTCGGCGCGGCTGACCGGTGGCGGGACGAGCAGGCCGATGCAACATTCGCGGCGTCATCCCGGACGCCGAAGGCGATCCGGGACCCATTGCCGTTTCAGCGAGTGAAAGTCTGGTTTTGATTTCTCAACGCTGACACCACATCGCCTTTGTGATTTTCGCGGCAAGGTCAATGGACCCCGGTTTGCATGGCAACCGGGGTGACGCCGAGTGTGGGGTTACGCCTCGACCCAACCCGCGCGGCTCGACGGCGGCGGGACGGGCAGGCCGATGCAACATTCGCAGCGTCATCCCGGACGCCGAAGGCGATCCGGGACCCATTGCCGTTTCAGCGAGTGAAAGTCTGGTTTTGATTTCTCAACGCTGACACCACATCGCCTTGTGATTTTCGCGGCAAGGTCAATGGACCCCGGTTTGCATGGCAACCGGGGTGACGCCGAGTGTGGGGTTACGCCTCAACGTATTCGGCGCGGCTCGACGGCGGCGGGACGGGCAGGCCGATGCAACATTCGCGGCGTCATCCCGGACGCCGAAGGCGATCCGGGACCCATTGCCGTTTCAGCGAGTGAAAGTCTGGTTTTGATTTCTCAACGCTGACACCACATCGCCTTGTGATTTTCGCGGCAAGGCCAATGGACCCCGGTTTGCATGCCAACCGGGGTGACGCCGAGTGTGGGGCTACGCCTCAACGTAACTCGCGCGGCTCGACGGCGGCGGGACGGGCAGGCCGTCCTCTTTCAGGCCAGCGATGTGGAAGCGGATCGCCTCGGCGATCTCGCGCTCGACTTCGGCAACCGCGTCACCGGTCGCGATGCAGCCGCCCTAAGCGGGGCGGGAGTATCCAGGCCATGAAATCAAACGACCGTGATTGCGCGTGCGCACAAACAAGAATCACTTTGCTAGGTCTTTGTCTTCGTCAAACTCGCACCACTCCTTATTATAGGCGGCGCATTCCTTGGCTGCTGTACCCAAATTCGAATATTTCGTGGAGTATCTCCATACTCTAAGAAACAGCGAGCGATCGACCTTTGGGAAACTATATGATCCGACTACGCCATTTCTCCTAGATGTAATAACTTTAATAGATTTAACATTTTGGAATAACACATTTACATATATTATTTTTCCGCTCAACGATTATTTAATTGTCCGAAATAGAGTTTCCTTATATTCGTTATCCTCCGCACATTGCTTTGGTACCTGTACCGCTACGCAAAAACGCCCTCGGGTGAAGACGCTGCAATATTTTTCATGCGCTGGTGCGATTATACTACATGTATTATTTGCGTATTTTGAAGAAATCTTATTTTCTATTATTTTTGCGAATTCCACGTTCTGATTGAATCCATATGCATAGTGGTTTCCGCCTAACATAGGAGTCCGATTGGGGATTCCGTTTGGCGAGCGCGCGTGCAAGTCTGACGCATGCGTACAGGAATATCCTTCACCGTTTCTGCAACCGACCGCCAGCGCCTGACGGCGCTGGTCAGGGATCGCAATGCGCCGCAGAAGCATGTCTGGCGCGCCGAGATCATCCTGTTGAGCATCGACGGCCTCGGCACCGTCGAGATCATGCGACAGACCGGCAAATCCAAGACCTGCGTGTGGCGCTGGCAGGAGCGCTTCGCGGCGGAAGGCTCCGAGGGGCTGCTTCGCGACAAGACGCGGCCTTCGCGCATCCCACCTCTCGGGCCGGAAGTAGCCGAGCGCGTGGTGGCGCTGACGCTTGCCGACCCGCCCGGCGAGACGACGCACTGGACCGCCGACATGATGGCGCAAGCTGCCGGCATCAGCGCCAGCGCGGTGCGCCGCATCTGGAAGGCGCACGGGCTGCAGCCCAATCGCTGGCGCCAGTTCAAGCTCTCCAACGATCCGCAGTTCGTCGACAAGCTGCGCGACGTCGTCGGCCTCTATGTCGATCCGCCGGCTCACGCCATCGTGTTGTCGGTCGACGAGAAGAGCCAGATCCAGGCGCTCGACCGCACTCAGCCCGGCCTGCCCATGAAGAAGGGCAGGCTCGGCACAATGACCCACGACTACAAGCGCAATGGCACGACCACGCTGTTTGCTGCCCTCAACGTGCTCGACGGCACCGTCATCGGCCGCAACATGCAGCGCCACCGTCACCAGGAGTTCATTCGCTTCCTCAACGCCGTCGACGCCGGGGTGCCGGCCGGCAAGGCCGTCCATGTCGTCCTCGACAACTACGCCGCCCACAGGCATCCCAAGGTGCGCGCCTGGCTCGACCGCCATCAGCGCTTCACCTTCCACTTCACACCGACATCGTGCTCGTGGCTCAATGCCGTCGAAGGCTTCTTCGCCAAACTGTCCAAGCGCCGCCTCAAGCGCGGCGTCTTTCATTCGGTCGTCGACCTCCAAGCCGCCATCAACCGCTACATCGCCGAACATAACCAGAAACCCAAACCCTTCACCTGGACAGCCGACCCCGACAAAATCATCGCCGCCGTCAAACGCGGGCACCAAGTGTTAGATTCCATCCAATAGATTAAGAGCGAGGAACATGCTGGAAATAATAGTGCAACAATCGCAAAAAAGGCACTTGTGTATAGGAAATATTTTTTCATGATCTTCTGAAGAAAGGCCGCCATAACGCGGCCTTTCTTTATCACAAAACTGGCTTACGAACACCCGCTCGTTGCCCCGCACGTATCGCACTTTTCGCAGGTGCCGTTCCGCACCATCGTAAAATTCCCGCACTCGTCGCACGAGTTGCCGGTGTAGCCCTGCGCCAGCGCCTGTTGTCGCAATTGCGCCGGCGCGCAGTTGCCCGGCCTGGGCTTGCCGCTTTTGCCGGCTTCCTTGCGTGACGAGCCGGCGGCCGCGCCCGCATCGGGCGCCTCTTCGGCCAGGCGCTCGATGATGCGTTCGACCGTCTCGGCCGGCCGCGCCTCGGGGGAGAAATCGCGGCGGAAGGCGGAGGGCTCCTCGTTCAGTTGGGCCGAGAGCGAGGTGACGCGGGCAGCGAGCGGGCCGCCGGAAGAAATCGCGGTGACGACCGGACGAGCCGGGCCGCGCGGTTTGGAACTGTCCTCGGCGCTGCCTTTCGGCTCTGCCGTGCCGCCGGCTTTGACCACCGACAATTTGTGGCCGCGGGTGAGCCCGCGCGAAACCGCGTCGGTGCGGCCCTCGGCGACGCCCTTGCCGAGCGCGGTGTTCGGAAAACTCCGACGTGTCGACATGGGCGAGGTCGTGGCGGCCGAGATAGGAGATCGCCAGTTCGCGGAAGACGTAGTCGAGGATCGAGGTGGCGTTCTTGATGGCGTCGTTGCCCTGGACCATGCCGGCCGGCTCGAACTTGGTGAAGGTGAAGGCCTCGACATATTCCTCGAGCGGCACGCCGTATTGCAGGCCGAGCGAAATGGCGATGGCGAAATTGTTCATCATGGCGCGGAAGGCGGCGCCTTCCTTGTGCATGTCGATGAAGATCTCGCCGATGCGGCCGTCGTCGTATTCGCCGGTCCGCAGATAGACCTTGTGGCCGCCGACAATTGCCTTCTGGGTATAGCCCTTGCGGCGATGCGGCATCTTCTCGCGCTCGCGCACCATCTTCTCGATGATGCGCTCGACGATTTTTTCGGTGACGGTGACGGCGCGGGCGGCGGCCGGCTGCTCGATCAGCGCCTCGACCGCATCGTCCTCATCGTCCTCGTCGGCGATCAGCGAGGCGTTGAGCGGCTGCGACAGTTTCGAGCCGTCGCGGTAGAGCGCGTTGGCCTTCAGCGCCAGCTTCCAGCTCAACATGTAGGCGGCCTTGCACTCCTCGACCGTCGCCTCGTTCGGCATGTTGATGGTCTTCGAGATCGCGCCGGAGATGAAGGGCTGCGCCGCCGCCATCATGCGGATGTGGGATTCGGTCGAGAGGTACCGCTTGCCGAGCTTGCCGCACGGATTGGCGCAGTCGAACACCGGATAGTGTTCGGCCTTCAGGTGCGGCGCGCCTTCGAGCGTCATGGCGCCGCAGACATGGATGTTGGCGGCCTCGATGTCTTTCTTCGAGAAGCCGAGCGCCGGCAGCATCTCGAAATTGACGTCGGCGAGCTGTTCGCCGGTGAGGCCGAGCTTGTCCTTCAAGAAGTCCTCGCCGAGCGTCCACTTGTTGAAGACGAACTTGATGTCGAAGGCGCTCTTCAGCGCGGTGTTGAGCGCGGCGATCTTTTCGTCGGTAAAGCCCTTGGCCTTCGAGCGAGCCGGGATTGATCGCCGGCGCCTGGTTGAGGTTGCCGTGGCCGACGGCATAGACCTCGATCTCGGCGATCTGCGGCCTCGGAATAGCCGAGCACGCGCAGCGCTTCCGGCACGGCGCGGTTGATGATCTTGAAATAGCCGCCGCCGGCGAGCTTCTTGAACTTCACCAGCGCGAAGTCGGGTTCGATGCCGGTGGTGTCGCAATCCATGACCAGGCCGATGGTGCCGGTCGGGGCGACGACGGTTGCCTGCGCGTTGCGGTAGCCGTGCTTTTCGCCAAGCGCCACGGCGCGGTCCCAGGCGGCGCCGGCATGGTCGACCAGCTGCCGGTCGGGGCAGGCGCCGACATCGAGCGGCACCGGGTTGACGGCGAGCTCCTCGTAGCCGGCGGTCTCGCCATGGGCGGCGCGGCGATGGTTGCGCATGACGCGCAGCATCGGCTCGCGGTTGCGGGCAAAATCCGGGAAGGCGCCGAGTTCGCCGGCCATCTCGCCGAGGTCTCGTAGCAGATACCGGTCATGATCGCGCTGATCGCGGCGCAGATGGCGCGGGCGGCCGGCGAGTCATAAGCGATGCCCGAAGTCATCAGCAGGCCGCCGATATTGGCGAAGCCGAGGCCGGTGGTGCGGTAGGCGTAGGACAGTTCGGCGATGCGGCGCGACGGGAACTGCGCCATCATCACCGAAATCTCGAGCACGATCATCCACAGCCGGCAGGCATGTTCGAAGCTGTCGACATCGAAGGCGAGCGTGTCGGTCTTCGACGCGCGCTGCTTGTCGCGGAAGGCGAGCAGGTTCAGCGAGGCGAGATTGCAGGCGGTGTCGTCGAGGAACATGTATTCCGAGCACGGGTTCGAGGCGCGGATCGCCCCGGCCGCGGGGCAGGTGTGCCAGTCGTTCATCGTCGTGTTGAAATGCAGGCCGGGATCGGCCGACTGCCAGGCGGCGTTGCCGATCTTTTCCCACAGCTCGCGCGCCTTCAGCGTCTTCATCACCTTGCCGTCCTTGCGGGCGGTGAGGTTCCAGTCGGCGTCGTTCTCGACGGCGCGCAGGAACGCGTCCGACAGCGACACCGAATTGTTGGAGTTCTGGCCGGAGACGGTGAGATAGGCTTCCGAATCCCAGTCGGTGTCGAGGATCGGGAATTCGATCGAGGTATAGCCCTGGCGGGCGAGCTGGATGACGCGCTTGACGTAGTTTTCCGGCACCGCGGACTTCTTGGCGGCGCGGATCTCGCGCTTCAGCGCGGTGTTGACGGCCGGGTCGAAGCAGTCGTCGCCGTCGCCGACGCAATTGATGCAGGCCTTCATCACCGCCTTCAGATGGCGGGCGACGATTTTCGAGCCGGTGACGAGCGCGGCGACCTTCTGCTCCTCGCGCACCTTCCAGTCGATGTAATCCTCGATATCGGGATGGTCGACGTCGACGACGACCATCTTGGCGGCGCGGCGCGTCGTGCCGCCGCTCTTGATGGCGCCGGCGGCGCGGTCGCCGATCTTCAAGAAGCTCATCAGGCCGGACGAACGGCCGCCGCCGGAAAGCTTCTCGCCTTCGCCGCGCAGCTTCGAGAAGTTCGAGCCGGTGCCGGAGCCGTACTTGAACAGGCGCGCCTCGCGCACCCACAGATCCATGATGCCGTTGTCGTTGACGAGATCGTCCTCGACCGACTGGATGAAGCAGGCATGCGGCTGGGGATGCTCGTAGGCCGATTTCGAGGCGACGAGCTTGCCGGTGAACGGGTCGACATAATAATGGCCCTGGGCCGGGCCATCGATGCCATAGGCCCAGTAGAGGCCGGTGTTGAACCATTGCGGCGAATTCGGCGCGACGCGCTGGGTCGCCAGCATGAAGCACAGTTCGTCGAAGAAGGCGCGGGCGTCTTCCTCGCGATCGAAATAGCCGCCCTTCCAGCCCCAATAGGTCCAGGTGCCGGCGAGGCGATCGAAGACCTGGCGGGCGTCGAGCTCGGAGCCGTAGCGTTCGGCCTGCGGCAGTTCGGCAAGCGCCGCCTTCGTCGGCGACCGAGCGCCACAGCCATGACGGGACGGTCTCTTCCTCGACGCGCTTCAGGCGCGCCGGCACGCCGGCCTTGCGGAAATATTTCTGCGCCAGGATGTCGGCGGCGACCTGGCTCCAGTCGACCGGGACGGCGATATTGTCGAGCCGGAACACGACCGAGCCGTCGGGATTGCGGATTTCGCTCACCGCCGTGCGGAATTCGATGCCCGCATAGGCGGATTGTCCTTGCTTGGTAAATCGCCGTTCGATGCGCATCCTATATCCCCTTCCTCGTAGCGCCCATTTCTGACCCCGCCGAAGGGCAGAATATGGGCAAAAATCCGCCGCTTGCCGGCAGACATGTGCCCGCCGGCCCCTGGGTCCGTAACCCTGCTTTTCGCCTCGGTTTTTTCGTTTTTTTGCCGACTACGCCGGACCCGTAACCGGGGCGGCGGAGTCAACAGCCACTAACTATATATGGTTGGAACGCTAGACGCAAACGCTAAATCTTGTGTTAACACACCCCACTGCCCAATTTGCCGGGCCCCATTTTCCGGCACACAAAATCCTGTGCCGCGAAACGCGTTCGCAGCTCAACCCCTTTTAGGGACACCCTTGCCGGGAACTGGAAATTCACCGGTCACTCGCCAACCCGCCACGCACGATGGGACAAAGCGAACAAAACCACGCGACCGATGGGGAGGACCGTAAAATGACTCGGAAACCACCGTCAAGGTTTTGTCGCAAACTTTTCGCCGGCTACCACATCTTGTGGTCGCGCACGCTCTGCAAATAGATTTTTCCGAGGCGGAATCGCCAATCAATTCAGCCCTTTGGCTTGTCCGACCGGCACGGAAAAATATTCCGTTAACCACTCGTTAACCATTCCGGGCAGGGTGAGTCCCGGCGACGTCAAGCCTGTTGATAGCGTGGGTTTCGGGAGGCGATTTTGCCTGTCGCAATCCGGTCGAAGTCGCCGAAACGTCGCCTCCATGGGCACTTGGGCCGGTGGTCGAATCGGATTCAGCGGCGGCGGTCGATGTGGGGGCGTCCAAAAGCCGCCGGAAACGACCGGCCTCGGTTGGAGAAATTCAGTCTGGCGAGACAACCGGCTTCCGCCCGATCAGGTACCAGGTCCGCATTTTGCCCTTGCCGCGAATGTCGGTCCATCCGCGCTCACGAAGTTCGAAGCGGTCCCTGAGCAGTTCGAAGGTCTCCAGCGCGACCTGGATGTGGCCGGGCTCGCTGGTCTGTTCCATGCGCGCAGCCGTGTTCACTGTGTCGCCCCAAACATCGTAGAAGAACCTGCGTGTGCCGACGACCCCTGCGACCACGGGCCCGGACGCGGCGCCGATCCGTATCGGAACACTGCGCCCCTTCGGGTCGGTAAGATTTGACAATGCCTCGCGGATTGCCAGCGCGAGATCAGCTAGCGTCCCGGCGTGATCAGAACGCGGCTCAGGCAATCCGGCGACCACCATATAGGCGTCGCCGGTGGTCTTGATCTTCTCGAGACCGTGAATCAGGACGAGCTCGTCGAGCCGCGTGAACACGCTGTTGAGGAAGCGCACCAACTCCTCAGGTGAGGTATCGGCCGCCCGGGCGGTGAAGCCTGCCATGTCCATGAACATCACCGACGCGGCATCGAACTTGTCGGCGATGACTTCGTCGTCTTTCAGTCGCCTGGCAACGCCGATGGGAAGAATGTTGGCGAGCAGAGATTCGGATCGCGTGTGCTCTTGTTCCAGAGCCGCCTCGGCGCGGGCGGCGCTTTGTGAAACGTAGTAGACGACGAAGAATACGATTGTGGCATTCAGCGTGAAGTTGATGCCAAAGTTGAGCGTCAGAATCGCTGGCGGCAAATATCCCGTGTCAAGGGGGAGGATGGAGCGCAGCGCAACGGCCAAAGCGATTCCCAACGCCGTCAGTACACCGGCAAAAACCACTTGTCTTTCGCCGAAGAGAAGTATGCTGAGCGGAGCGGCCGTCAGGAAGGCCACCCAAATTCCATCGCCAATACCGATCAACGAGGTCAAACGCGCGACATGGGCGTACACAATGAGGACCAGCGCGGTCGCGGCAGCAAACGAACCCAGCCGGTGCAGCAGCGGGACTGCTGCCAAACCGCAGGCCGCCATGACGGTGAGTGGGTCAATATCGGTAGGGCTCTTCAGCACGAAAATCGCGGTCGTTACGGCTGCGCACCATGCGGCGATATTTACCGCGCGCAAACGCCGCGCCACTTTTTCCGGATAGCGCTCCGTGCCAAAACGCCAGATGCGCTGCAGACGTGAACCCACCGGCATCCCCCGTAATGATAGCAGCATCGTGCCCAAATCGCGGCCGGTCAAGTGGACCGCCGCCCGCAAGGGCGCTCCATTCGGGCGCCGCTCACTCATGCGACAATAACCCTTATCGTATCGGAGGATACGCATTAACGTGCCACTCGGGGTCGCCGTCCGCAGCGGCGCCAGGCTCGAACACAGAGTGAAGGAGACGAATATGGAAATCCTGCGCGCCGGTTCGCGGCCTTCCGGGAAAGGCCCTGCCGAATGGTTTACCGGCACCGTTCGCATCGACCCCCTGTTTGCCCCGGCGGCTCCGGCGCGTGGAACCGGCAACGCCGTCACGTTCGAGCCGGGCGCGCGTACCGCATGGCACACACATCCGCTCGGCCAGGTGCTCATCGTCGTCGCCGGATTCGGCCGGGCCCAGCGTTGGGGCGGCGACGTCGAGGAAATCCGGCCCGGCGACGTGGTGCGCTTCGAAGCGGGCGAAAAGCATTGGCACGGCGCGGCGCCGACGACAGCCATGACCCATTTCGCCATCCAGGAAGCGTTGGACGGCAAGACCGTCGAATGGTTGGAGCAGGTAAGCGACGAACAATACGGCGCGTAAGACCAGTCGATACTCCCTCAATTCGCCCACATGCGCATCAGGTTGGCGTTGCATCGAATCGGATTCGGCCAGTTCCAGTCGCGAGGGCATTGACGGGTGGCGATAGGTGTATATACACATAGGTTATGACTCCTTCTGATCTTTCCGATTGCGCCGATTGCCTGTGCCTCGCCTCGCGACGGGCGGCGCGCACGTTGACGCGGGCCTATGATCGCGAGATGCGATCCCACGGCATACGCGCCACGCAATTCACTACCCTGGTAATGCTGCTGCTGCGCGGGCCGACAACCATCGGCGATCTCGCCGAGGCGCTTGGCATGGAGCGCACGACCCTGTCGCGAAATCTCGACGTGCTGGAGGGCAGGGGGTGGATCGTGCTTCGGCCAGGCGACGAGGATGCGCGAGTCCGCATAGCGACGGTGACGCGCTCTGGCCGCAAACGCGTCGAAGAGGCGATGCCGGCATGGCGCGCGGCACAAGCCAAAGCCACCGCCACCATCGGCGCTGCTGCCGTCCACGCAATGCAGGGGCTTGCCAGGGTCGCCTCCCGCTGACGCTTAATCAGAACCACGAAAGGCGCAAAGCCACACCCAAATACGTGTATCTACATGGAAAGGAAAATTCACATGCTTGATTTCCCCGGGCTTGATTTGCCCATGCTTGACTTCCTCGGGATCGTCGCGGTTACCGCGATCATCACCGTCATGATTAACCTGCTCGTCGGTTCTCTTGCGATCGAACGCGTCCCGCGTGTCATCCTGCTCGTGGCGATCGGCCTGTGGATCGGCACCGTCGTGGCGCTGGCGGCGGCGGGTCAATTCGACGATGCCGGGCGCCGGCCGGTGCCGCTGGTCGGCGTCGCCCTCGTCTCTTTACTGCTGGCCGTCCTCCTTGCAGCGGTGATGTCGGCAAAGGCACGAGCCGCGCTGTTGGCGCTGCCGATGCCGCTGCTGATCGGCGTGCATTCGGCGCGGCTGCTTGGCGTGTTCTTTCTGGCGCTGGCAGCCGCCGGCCGGCTCGACGGGCCGTTTCCCTATTTTGCCGGCTGGGGCGACATCCTTGCCGGGGGATTGGCAATCCCGGTCGCGGTTCTGGCGGCCCGGTCGCCGCAGCGTTCCGTCGGCTGGATCGCCGCCTGGAACCTGTTCGGCATGCTCGACCTGCTCGACGCGGTCAGCCTCGGCGTCATGTCGACTGTCGGCTCGCCGCTGCAGCGCATCGACACCGAGATCGGCTCGGCGGCCATGCCGCATCTGCCCTGGGTGCTTATCCCGACAGTGATCGTGCCGACCTTTCTGGTCATCCATATCGTGATGTTTGCGAAACTGCGCGCGCTATGGGCCACTAGGCCGTTGTTGCGCTACGCCGACTGAAAGGACGCCGCCAAGAGCGCCTGGCGGCAGCCTCAGCCGTCGCGTTTTCCCGAGATCGGCTCGACATAGGACATTTCCATGTCCCAGGGGAAATAGATCCAGGTGTCCTGGCTGACCTCGGTGACGAAGGTGTCGGCCATCGGCACGCCTTTCGGCTTGGCGTAGACCGTGGCGATATGGGCCTTCGGCAGGATTTCGCGCACCTTGCGCGCGGTCTTGCCGGTGTCGGTCAGGTCGTCGACGACGAGGATGCCAGTGCCGTCGCCGCCCGATTCGGCGATCAGCTTGTCGGCGATGCCCTTGATGACGACGAGGTTGCCCTGGTCCTTGTACTCGTGGTAGGAGGCGATGCAGATCGTCTCGATGTTGCGGATGCCGAGTTCGCGCGCGATGATCGCCGCCGGCACCAGACCGCCGCGGGTGATCGAGACGATCGCCTTCCACGGCCCCTTGGTCTCCGCCATGCCGGCGAGCCGCCAGGCCAGCGCCTTGCAGTCGCGGTGGAACTGGTCCCAGGTGACCGGGAAGGCTTTTTTCGTCTGCGCCGACATCCTTGGGCCTCCGTGATCGGGGGAAAAATCGCCGCAAGCCCTAGACGCTCCCGGCGCGGGCAACAAGGGTTGCGCGGAGGCCGACAAGGGAACAATATCGAAGGCGGGAAACGGGGAGTTATTGCATGGCTACGAGTGGCAGCGCGCCGATGTGGCGCAAGGTTGTTGCGGCAATCCTGGATTTTTTCACGGTTTTTCTGATCGGTGGCTACATCATCGCCAAGTTGACCGGCAACACCAGCGAAGGCGGGTTCGAATTGAACGGCATGCCGGCGCTGATCCTGTTTGCGATCCTGATCGCCTATTTCTGGCTCGGATCGCGCTATGCCGGCGGCACGATCTGGCAGCGCATTCTGCGCACGCGGGGTTAGCGGACCAACCGGTTCCAATTCACCGGCTTGTGATTTTCGACACCACGACCGGCCGCAATCGGCCTATACTTTGGTCGCATGGTGCCGAAAATGCCGTTTCACGATGGGCGGCCCTACGCCCATGAACTAAAGAGCGCCGGCGGTAGCCTTCTGACCGGCGTTGTCACGCTGGTGCTGCGCCTGCTGGCGACGGCGGCGGCCATGGCGATCGCCTATGGCGCATTCCGGCTGTTCGGCGGCGCCGGCCTCTACATTGCGCTGCTGCTCTTCGGCGCCGCTTGGCTCAGCCGCGAACTTTCCTGGATCGACCGCAACATTCCGCCGGAAGACTGATTTTCCGGCTGCGCTTATTTCGATAACCGCGCTACCATCGCCTCGATTTCGGCGGCAGCGGCGCCAAGCGCCGCCGTGTCGCGCGAGCGCACGACCAGTTCGGTCCAGAATTTTCCATCGAGAAATTTCGGATAGGAGCCGATGACGACGTCGCCATGCGCCTTCTGGATTTCGGTGAGCGGTCCGCCGATGGTGCCCTCGCCGAGCGAGCAGTGCACCGTCTTCGACAACATCGGCGCGCCGGTTTTCAATGTCGGCACGACACTGTCGAGCATGGCCTGGAAGATCGCCGGCACGCCGGCCATGACGAACACGTTGGCAATCGAAAAACCCGGCGCCACCGAAACCGGATTGGCGATCATCGCGGCGCCTTGCGGCAGCCGCGCCATGCGTCGTCGAGCCTCGGTGAATTCCATCTGGCGCACGACATAGTGGTCGGCGAGCAGCTTCAGCGCGGCCGGGTGATGGCCGATCGGCACGCCGAAGGCCCTCGCGACCGCGTCGGCGGTGATGTCGTCATGGGTCGGGCCAATGCCGCCGGAGGTGAAGACATAGGTATAGCGGGCGCGCAGCGCGTTCAGCGCCTCGACGATCGCCGGCTCGTCGTCCGCCACAATGCGCACTTCCTTCAGGTCGATGCCGATCAGGGTCAGCACATCGGCGAGATGGCCGACATTGCGGTCCTTGGTGCGGCCCGACAACAGCTCGTCGCCGATGGCGAGCATCGCAGCCGTCGGGGCAGCAGCGGGGCCTGCAGTGGGGGCGCGGTCAGGCATGGTCGGAAAGCGCAGCCGGGTTGATAGCCCCCAGCGTTATTCGACCCTGCCTGCTTCGGCAAGAAGTGGCGTCGTCGAGCAAGAAAGGCTCAGCGCGACATGAAGGTCGGCAGTTTCATCAGCGCCAGCATCTGGCGCGTCGCGCCGCCGAGGATCATTTCACGCAGGCGCGAGTGGCCGTAGGCGCCCATGACGAGGATGTCGGCGCTGATCTCGTCGGCCCGCTTCTGCAGTGCTGTGCCGACCGGAGAGCCGCCGGACGGCATCGCCTCGACATTGACCTTGACGTCCTGGCGGGCGAGGGCGGCGGCGATTTCGTCGCCGGCATCGGCGGCATCCTGCTGCTCGTTGGTCGGCGGATCGACCAGCACGATCTCGACCGATTTCGCCTTTTTCAGCAACGGCAGGGCATCGAAGGTCGCCCGCGCCGATTCGCGGCTGTTGTTCCACGCGACGAGCACGTTCTTTGGCAGCGTTGCCGGCTTGGCGCCGAATGGCACGAACAGGACGGGGCGCCCGGTTTCGAAAATCAGCCGTTCTGAATGGGAGGCGACGCCATCCTTCGGATCGGCCTGACCGGCGATCACGAGGTCGGCGGTGTAGGAACTCGTGAGACCGGCGCCGAGTTCGTCGCCGCCAGGACCGATCGAGCCGCGCCATTCGCAACCGACGCCGATGCGCTTGGCCGTCGCCATGGCAGCCTTGCGGATCGATTCAAGGCGGCGTGCCGAATTGTCGGCGATGCGTTGATAGTATTCGGCCGCGGCAATTCCGTCGGGAGAGGCGTAGATGACCGGCTCGGGCTCGCAATGGGTGGCGATGATATGGCGCTTGTCGTCGCCGAAATTGACGGCGGTTTCGATCAGTCGGTCGACTTCCTCTTCGGTGCGGATGGCAACGAGGATAGTGCGGTACGGCATGGCAAGCTCCTTTTGGCCTTCGACCCCATTCTATGGGCCAGGAGCCGCAATTGCGAATTGATTGTAATCAAGCCGGCGTTCGCCCTTATTCTTCAGATGCCGGCGTACCAGTCGTAGCCGCGATCTTCCCAATAGCCGCCGCGGCCGCCCTCGAAGGCGGAAAATCCGTCGACCAGTTCGATGGCGCGGACATATTTGGCCATCTTGTAGCCGAGCTGGCGCTCGACGCGCAGGCGCAGCGGCGCGCCGTTTTCGACCGGCAGCGGCTTGCCATTCATGGCGTAGGCGAGAATCGTCTGCGGGTGGTTCGCGTCGATCAGGTCGATGGTCTCGTAATATTTGAAACTGCCTGAAAGGCCGCGCTCGATCGTATCGAAGCAATGGAACATGGCGAAGCGCGCCTGCGGCTTCGCCGTCGCCATCGCCAGCACCGAGGCGAGCGGCACGCCGGTCCATTGCGCGATGCAGCTCCAGCCCTCGACGCAGTCGTGGCGGGTGGTCTGGGTGCGCGACGGCATCGCCATCAACTGTTCGCGCGACAGCGAAAGCGGATTTTCGACCAGGCCGCTAACCTCGAGGCGGTAGGCGGAAAAATTGTCGGCGGCGAGCGCCAGGTAATCCTCGTCGTCGGGCGCGGTGATGCCGTTGGGACGCTGCGCCTGGCGGATATCGGCGCTTGTATATTCGCGCGCCAGCGAATTGCCGCCCTGCACAAACCGCTGCACCCGGTAGGTCAAGTCGTTGGCGGCTTCGAGCACGCCGCGGATGCGGCGCTGCGGGCCGCCGAGGCCGTCGAGCAGATCGCAGCCGGACAGCGCCAGGCCGGAGCTGCCGGCGGCAAGGCCGGCAAGGAAGCGACGGCGGTTCGGCAGCTTAATGGCCATGGGAAGCCTCCGCGGATTTTTCGGCGGGATCGGTGCGATACCAGCCGGTCAGGATCGAGCGCAGTTCGTTGAATGGGCCGGCGGCGAGGATCATCAGCATGTGGATCAGGAAGAAGCCAACCAGCGCCAGCATAACGACGAAGTGGATGGTGCGTGCCGTCTGGCGGCCGGCGAAGACCTCGGTCAGCCACGGCAAGGTCGCGTCCATGCCGGGCGACATCGCCAGGCCGGTCGCGATCATCAGCGGCAGGAAGACGAAGAGCACGGCGAAATAGGCAAGCTTCTGCAGCACATTGTAGGTTGCCGTGTGATGGAAGCGGAAGCGCAGGTGATTGCGGAGGTCGCGCGGCAGCGCCTTGAGGTCGCCAATCCGTGGCCACAGGTCACGGCGCAGATGGCCATTCCAGGCGCTGGCGAAAAGCCAGACCAGAAGCGTTGCCGACAACAGCCAGGCAAAGAAGAAATGGATGACGCGGCCATCGGCAAGGCTGCGGTAGGACGGCAGCGTCGCCCAGGCGGGGAAGGCTCGTGGCTCGGCCAGCAAACGCTCGCCGGAAACGCCGAGCACCCCGGTGGTGTCGAATTTCCAGCCGAGGATTTCTGTATAGCCCTTCAGGCCCAATTCGTCCTGCGTGGCGCCGATGTCGAGAATGGCGTTGTTGAATTCAAAGCCCGACTGCTTGCCGAGATAAAGCGTGGGATGGGCGTTGAAGATCTGCAGGCCGGAAAGCAGCAGAAAGAACAGGCAGGCGGCCCAGACCCAGTGGGTCGTCCGCGTCCATAGCGACTGGCGGTAGATCAGCGGGCCGCGCTTTGTTTTGTTCGGAGTTGTCTTGCGGTCGGGCATGGCCTCACCCTCGTTTTTCCCGTGGCAATAGACGACGCCAGCAGCGGAAAAGTTTCAAGGGATTTCGTCGTGCTTGCGCGAGGCGGTTGCCGGCCCTAGGGTCAGGACTTATTGGTTGATCCAAAAGATTATGGTCGCCGCGATGCAGATGGCCGACATGAAGGTGTGGGCACAGCGGTCATACCGGGTTGCGATGCGCCGCCAGTCCTTCAACTTTGCGAACATGTTCTCGATTTTGTGACGCTGCCTGTACAGGGTCTTGGAGTAACTGCTCGGTGCGGTTCGGTTTGATCGCGGGGGGATACAGGCTTTGATCTTGCGGGCTTTCAGCGCATTGCGGAACTCGTCGCTGTCATAGCCTTTGTCGCCGATCAGGACTTTGGCGTTCGGCATTGCCGGATAGATCAGTTTGGCTCCCACATGGTCCGATAGCTGCCCTTCGCTCAGGCAAAGAACAAGTGGTCTTCCTTTATCGTCACACAGTGCATGCAACTTTGAGTTCAGGCCGCCCTTTGTACGCCCGATACGGCGGGGAACTGCCCCTTTTTTGCCAGACTGCAGGCAGTCCGGTGAGCTTTCAAGTGTGTGGCGTCAATCATGATGGTGTAGGGTTCTGCCCCGCCAGTTATCAGCCCGCTGAATATTCGATCAAAGATGCCCATCCGTGACCAACGGACGAAGCGGTTGTAGAGGGTCTTCTGCGATCCATAAACTTCAGGCGCGTCCCGCCATCTCAGGCCATTACGGATGACGTGGATAATTCCGCTGATGACACGGCGGTCGTCGACACGCGGTTTGCCGTGGGGTCGCGGGAAGTAAAGTTTGATGCGATCAATCTGTTGTTCGGTCAGCCAGAATGATCAGACATGGGCAATTCCTCCTGCTTACTTGAATCACGGGTTGGGCAGGAGAGGAATCCCAAAAGCCGACTTTCGCAGTGGGTCGTATTCAGAATATGCTACGGCGATAGCGACGCCAACCGAAGGCAAGATATTTAACTGGGAAGGGAGGTTTAGCAATGAGCTTCGATGCATTTGCACAGCGGGAGCGCACCGGTTGGGCAGATGACAGACGGGCTGACGCCTATATCGACCTGTTCGCGCCGATCTCTGATCAGTTGGTTTCCCACCTGGTTGCCGGTATCGCTGCGAGACCTGGCCAAGAAGCGCTCGACCTTTGTTGTGGACACGGGAATGTTGCGGCCGCTCTGTGGAACGCGGGTGCCAAGGTAACCGGAGTGGATTTCTCGCCTGCAATGCTTGCTCGGGCACGTAACCGTGTTCCAGAAGCAAGCTTCGTCGAAGGCGACGCGGCAAACCTGCCTTTTGAGGACGCGAGCTTCGATGCGGTGACCTGCAATGTAGGTTTCGGCCACCTACCGGACCCCGATAGAGTTCTTGCAGAAATCGGAAGGGTACTGCGCCTTGGCGGGACTGCGGCAATGACATCCTGGCGCGAACCCGAGGTCTCGCCAACCCTCCAGCTTGTGTTCGGCGCGGTGGCGGCCCATGGCGATCCGAGCCTCGCCCCTCCAGCGCCTGATTTCCACATCTTCTCCCGGCGCGTTGCGGCAACAGAAGCATTGGCTGACGCGGGATTGTCGAATCCGCAATTCACAGACATCGACTCAGCCTTCGAGTTCGATGATCCTTCCATTTTCGCCGACGTCTTCGAACACGCCACCGTACGGGCTGCCATGCTCATTGCCGCACAAAGCCCGGACTCGCGAGCTGCGATCCGCAACACCATGACAGAAGCCGTTCGTTCAAAATTCGCCACCGGCAATGGGACATGGCGTGTTCCATTCCCCGCAATTCTTGTCACCGCCCGCCGTGCTTGATCAAATCTTACTGGTGTGTTCAATGCGCGCCTATTGACCCCGTCCGACCGCGTCAGAGTTAATGGGTCCTGACCCTAGTCAAAGCAAAGTTGCGGGCGTGGCGAAACCGGTAGACGCAAGGGACTTAAAATCCCTTGGCCGAAAGGCCATGCGGGTTCGACCCCCGCCGCCCGCACCAATAGAGACAGTGGCTAGGTCGCGCCCGCTTTTGCAGGCAGGACGCTTGAACCCGCCGCGCGCATCGCATCGGCTGTTCTTTCGCGCTCGCCGACACCGGGATTTAGCACATCTGTTTTCCGTGTTAATATTCCATCGAACACCTAGGGGGGGCTACCGGTGCGACTGAAAGTCTGGGCATTCCTCGCAATCGCATTCCATGTTTCCGGCGCGTCGGCTGCGCCTATTCACGACGTTGCCAAGACGGGCGATGTTGCCGCGCTGACGGCGCTTCTCGATGCGGGCGCCGGCGTCAACGAAAGCAACGGCATTGCCACGCCGCTTTATTACTCCGTAAAAGCGGGCCATATCGAAGCCGCGAAAATGCTGGTCGCGCGTGGCGCCGACGTAAACCTCGCTGCCAAGTGGGGTCCGCCGCTGATGGCGGCGGCCGAACTGGCCAAGGTCGAATTCGTCAAACTGCTGCTCGATGCGGGAGCGGACGCGACGGTTGTCTTCAAACAACAGACCGCCCTCCATATCGCGGCGGGCAACGGATGCCTCGATTGCGTCGCGGCCCTGGTCGAAAAGGGCGCGGACGTGAATGCGTTGAATTATTTGCGCCAGCCGCCGGTGCATCTTGCACTGGCGAACGGACACCGGGCGGTCGGGGATTATCTGCTCGCCCATGGCTACGCGATACCAGCGCCGCCACCCGTCGCCCCGCTGCTGGCTTCAGCCGATCCGGTGAAGGGAGAAGCCACTTTCACAAAGACCTGCCGGACGTGTCATTTCGCCGAAGCGGGCAAGGAAGGTTTGCCGGGCCCGAACTTATGGAACGTGGTCGGGCGGGTGCGCGGAAGCGTCGAGGGCTACAAGTATACCGCCTCCATCCGCGAAGCGGGCGGCAATTGGAGCTTTGAAAATCTGAACGTCTTTATCTCGAATCCGGCCCGCGCCCTGCCGGGAATGCACATGGAGTTCGCCGGAATACAGGACGATGCCGAGCGGGCGGACGTCATCGCTTTCCTGCGGACGAGAAGCGACAATCCGGAGCCATTGCCGCGATAAATCTCGAAGCCATTGTCCTATCTTGGCAAAAGTCAGTACAGCGTCTTCCTGTATTCCTCCTCGAGTTCGTCATCGATTTTGCGCATCGCGCCGTCGTCGCTTGGAGCGCCGGTCGTCTGATCGAGAATGATCTTTGAAAGCGACGGCATCTCGGCGCGATTCTGAAGACAATCCGGGTTCCACAATTGCGAGCGCCGAAACGCCTTGGCGCAGTGCAGGAAGACCTCGCTGACCTTGACCACGATCGCGAGCTTGGGAACGCGATCCTTGACCCTCATGCCCTCGAGAAGTTCAGGGTCATTGACCAGGCTGGCCTGCCCGTTCACGCGCAATGTGTCGTCAAATCCCGGAACGATGAACAACAGGCCGACGCTGGGGTTGGCGAGAATATTGGTGAGACTGTCGAGACGATTGTTGCCCGGCCGGTCCGGGATCGCCAGCGTGCGCGAATCGAGGATTTTGACAAAGCCGGCAGGATCGCCGCGCGGGCTGACATCGGCTCTTCCATCCAAATTCTGTGTGCCGATGCACAGGAACGGCGACCGGTTGATGAAGGCTTTTGCATGCTGGTCGAGTGAGCGCTGAACCTTCAGAGCGGCCAGCGTGTGGACCGGCTGAAACAGGCTTTGCAGCGATTGTTCATCGGCGATTGTGAAGGCTGGATTGATGTTGAACTGCTTCGTCATGATGCTTCAGGCCTCCAATCGGGTCCACGCAAGCCAATCGGTGACCCGCTCACTCGCGCACCAGGGTTTCGCCCCCTTCACTGACAATCGCCGGGCCGAGATCGGAAAACCGGATCTGAAACTTCATTCGCGAAAGGCCGGATGATTCGGCTTTGCGCGCCGGGCTTGAAACCTTCCAGCGCACCAGCGCCGAGACATCGCAGACCTGGCCGGCCGCGGCGCAATCGGCTTTGGTTTCGCCGTCGACAACGGCGTAGCTGCGCACCGGCCACCTGCGGAAGATCGCATTTTTCTCCTTGAGGATGGCTGCGGCGGTCTGGGTCTTGCCGTAGAAATCGACGACCGGCGCATAGGCTTTAGCGACCGCAAGTTGCGCCTGCTCGTCGCTTCCCGAAACCCCCTCATTGAGCGCACGAACGAACGCGATGGCGCTTTCGCCAAGGCCGGAATCGACGCTGCGTAGAGCCGCGCCGGACGCCGACGGGTCGTCGACCGGCGCAGTCTGCACGGACTGGGCAAAAGCCGCCCGCGGGAGTGCCAGGAAGGCAATCGGAAGCATGAGTGTGAAAACGCGTTTTGGCATTGGAATTTACCAGAAAAATCAAGGTGGTCCGTATGAGCTCCAGCCCGCCCTCGCCTTGCTGCCCGTCGTGATAGTCCTGCCGCCAAATGAAGACAACCTCGAATGCGTTGCGTCCCCCTTGACCCCGATCAAAGCCACGTACTGCCGCCCGTGCGATTCTTCACGCTGACGTTTAATGCAAAAGGAGATCGCCATGATCCACTTCACATGGAAGACCGCTGCGGCCGCTGGACTGCTGGCTCTGGCAGTAGCTGCGCCATTTTCGGTTCGCGCCGAAAACGAAGGCTGGTGGGAACGCATGGGCCAGATGATGACTAGCCAATGGAGCCAGTGGGGCGGCGGCCCGATGGGGCAGTGGGGCAACGGCATGATGATGGGCCGCGGCGGCATGAGCGGGCCGATGATGGGCCTCGGCTACGACATGATGCTCGATCGCGTCGATGGCCGGCTCGCCTATCTCAAAACCGAGCTCAAGATCACCGACGCCCAGGCCCCGGCCTGGGACGAACTCGCCACCACCGTGCGCGATACCGCCGAAACGCACAACGACATGATGGTGTCGATGATGAAGGAATACACCGACGGAGAATTCCTGAAGAAATCGCTGCCCGATCGCCTGACCTACCAGGAGACGCATCTGGAGGCCCGGCTCGAGCAGGTGCGCACGGTCCATGCGGCAGTCGAGAAGCTCTATGCCGTCCTTGGTGACGAGCAGAAGGAGATTGCCGACGAGATCGTGCTGCCGACGATGGGAATGGGCATGGGCCGGCCGCGCGGCTTCGGGCCCCGCGTAAATTAGGATCGCTGGTAATCCGGAAGCAGCCAAAATGACACCGGAACTCAAAAAGAAGATTTTCGAAATCCTCAGTGACAATCGCATCATGACGGTGGCGACGAACCGGCCGGACGGCTGGCCGCAGGCAACGACCGTCGGTTTCGCCAGTGACGGGCTCGAACTGCTATTCCTGTGCGGGCCTGACAGCCAGAAAGCGAGGAACCTGGCGCGCGATGACCGCATCTCCGCGACCATCGATCACGACGTGAGCGACCCGATGAAGATTGCCGGCCTGTCGCTGGCGGGACACGCGCGGCCCGTGACCGACTTGAAGCAGGTCGAGGCTTTCTACGAGATGCTCGGCAGGAAATATCCCGAATATGCCGCCTTCCCGAAGCCTGATCTGAGCCAGGTCAAGGTATTTCGCATCAAGCCCGAGGTCATCTCGGTTCTCGACTACACCAAGGGGTTTGCACACACCGATCTGGTAACGGTTGCGGCGGTCGATATCGCTGCTTGAGGCTTTGGTAGGACGATCACTGGGGCGGGCGATGGAGGCGAAGGCAGCGGCGGCCGACAAGCTAGCGTCTGCCTTTGCGATCCGTGTGCGCGTGAAGTCGATCGACCGGCTGTTTGACGCACTCGATCCGTCGCCACTGGTCGAGCGCGATCTCGACGGCACGGTCACCGAATACATCATCGACTGCGCGCGCGAGGCGCCGCAGGATGCCGCATTCCGGCTGATCCTGCATCTGCCGCAAGCGGAAGCAGCGGCAGCCGAGCCGCAGGCGCTTGCCGGCTCGATTCGAGGCTATTTCGATTATCTGGCGGAGCGCCAGATGCGGCGCATTCGCGCCCTGCTACATGATGGGCGTCAGGCGTTGGTCATGGGGATCGGCTTCCTTGTCACCTGCACGCTGCTCGGGCAACTGGCCGTGTCGTTGGCCGGCCCGACGCTCGGCGCCCTGTTGCGCGAGGGCCTGCTGATCATCGGCTGGGTCGCCAACTGGCGGCCGGTTGAAATCTTTCTGTACGAATGGCGGCCGCGACGTCGCGAACTGCGCATTTACCGGGCGCTGGCGCGGCTCACCGTGGAGATCGAAACTGACGCGCAGGCGTGACGGTCAGGCAACCGTCGCTCGGGAACTTCCGCTTCGCTCGGCTCGATTGCGCAGCATGATCAGCGGGACTGCGACGAAACCGCTGGCCAGCAACGGCCAATCCTGCGGTATCGCGAGCAGGATGGCGGCGCTGCCGCCGATCAGCGACCAAATCGCCGGGATCACGAGCAACCGAACCGGCATCGGAGGCCTTGCGAGCAGGAACAGGCCGAAGGTGAACAACGTGACCGGGCAGGGCGTCACGCCGAACATCGGCAGTTCCGTCACACCGTCGGCCAGCCAGCCGATCAGCGGATAAAGCAGGAGCGAATAGGCGACCAGTCCGATGCCTACCCACCCGGCAATTCCCCGGGGCGGAGCAAAGGACATGCCGACGCGGCTCGCTCCGTGAATGGCGATGAGAAGCGCCTCCACCGCGAAGAAGGCGGCAAACAGATAAGCCGCCGGATTGATCGCCGCAAAGAAGATCGCGTGATAGGCAATGCCAGTCCATAGCCACATTGCGGCGAGGCCGAATGCGATCGGGCGACCATGGCTCACGCCGTTCCGGAAAAGCAGGATGACCATGGCGAGGCCAAGCGCCACCGCCACGATCTGCACCGGCCAGATCGTGTTGTTGTAGGCGGCAAACACTGCGACAAACTGGTCGCGATCGAAAGGCAGCATGTCTGGCTCGTTTCGGTTCGAAGCCCATCAAGCAGAGAAATTGCGTCGGCGCTTTGATGTCCCGCAAAACCGGGCGCAAACCGGGGCGCAAACGCGTACGAGCGAAGGTTGACGAAGTCGGATTTGCTCGCGAGTGGGGCGCTGCAGCTTGACTTTTGCCGTCTTCAGGCCCATTTGACACTCATAACTTCTCGCGATAGCGCGTTTTGTGCCCTTTATTCGGGCGCACCATTGGCGAGACTCAAAGTTTTCACCCTCCCGTCTGTTCCAATTGCGCGTGGACCATGACAGCCACGCCGCGCCGTCGCGCCTGCCGAGTGCAGGGCGAACCGCGCATGCAAAAGGATATTGTTTTGACATCGACTAACTTCAATCAGCTTGGCCTTGCCGAGCCGTTGCTCGCCGCCCTCAAGGCGGCCGACTACACGACGCCGACGCCGATCCAGGCGCAGGCGATTGCGCCGCTCATCGCCGGCCGCGATCTGCTCGGCATTGCCCAGACCGGCACCGGCAAGACGGCGGCCTTCGTGCTGCCGCTGTTGCAGCTTCTTTCAACCGCCAACCGCCGCGCCGCGCCTCGTCGGGCGTTTGCGCTGGTGCTGGCGCCGACGCGCGAACTGGTCGTCCAGATCGGCGAGAGCATCGCGACCTACGGCCGCTTTCTTCGCATTCGCCACACGACAATCATCGGCGGCGTCAACATCCGACCGCAGATCGCGGCGCTGAAGAACGGCGCCGAGATCATTGTGGCGACGCCCGGCCGGCTGCTCGACCTGATCGAACAGCGCCACGTCGATCTTGGCCAGATCGAGCACCTTATCCTCGACGAGGCCGACCGCATGCTCGACATGGGCTTCATCCGCGACGTCAGAAAAATCGTGCGGTTGTTGAAGGTCGAGCGCCAGACGGAGTTGTTTTCGGCCACCATGCCGGCCGAAATCGCCCGACTGGCGGCCGAGGTGCTGCGCGATCCGGTGCGGGTCGAGGTTGCCGGAAAGAGCGTCACGGTCGACCGCATTGCCCAGGAAGTGCATCACGTCGCGACCTCGGCGAAACGCCAGCGGTTGAGCCAGTTGCTCGCGAAGGGCGATATCGAGCGGGCCATCGTCTTCACGCGGACCAAGCACGGCGCCGACAAGGTCGCCCGCCACCTCGCGCAGGATGGTGTTTCCTCCGGCGCCATTCATGGCAACAAGAGCCAGAACGTGCGCCAGCGTACGCTGGAGAACTTCCGTGACGGCCGGCTGCGGGTGCTGGTCGCCACCGACATCGCCTCGCGCGGCATCGACATCGACGGCGTCACGCATGTGATCAATTACGAACTGCCGCACGAACCGGAATCCTATGTCCACCGGATCGGCCGCACGGCGCGCGCCGGCGCCAGTGGCATAGCGATCTCGTTTTGCGACGAAAGCGAGCGTTCGCAACTGCGCGGCATTGAGAAGCTGCTGAAACGGGCGTTGGATGTCGTCGGCGAAGCGCCGCCGGCAGGCCAGCGCACAGCCAAATCGGGCCACCAACGGCCGGAGAACCCGGCGGCGCCGAGAGCACGCAACCGGCGCCGGCGGACCTGGCGCGCCCGCGCCGCCTAGGCGGCAGGCGCCCAATGGGTGCATAATGGGATCAGGGCGGTTGCCCCGTCCTCGCCCGCAACCGCGCGCCAGGATGCGAGATCCGGCGCGGCGGATTCAGGAAGAAGGCAAGGCCATGCACAAGTTCGATTTTGCTGTTCCCGCCGAGCTCTATGTGGTCAATGGCGGGCAGGGACGGCGCAAGGAGATGACATTTCGCCGTTTCGCCAGCGCCGCGATGGCAATCCGCCATGTCGTCGAGGAACTGTCGCCGGCGCGGCAAAAGGGCTCGGTCATCGAGGCCAGCGAACAGAGGCATCACTATCGCGAGATTTGTGCGCTATACGAACGGGACGACTATCCTCTCGCCAGGGCGGCAGGGAAGGTAAATCATGGCGATGAAACCGAATTACCGGTTCGAACGATCGGAGCGGGCCAAAGCAAAGGCGCAAAAGAAGGCGGCAAAGCTGCAGGCCAAGGCTGAAAAGTCGGAGGCACGCAAGCAGTCGGCTGGGCCGGACGAAAAGCCGGAAAACCCCCAGACCAACTAGGGTCGCAAAATCCGCTTGCCGCTCAGGCGATGTGCAGGCGAGGCTTGCCTTGCGCGGCGAGCCGCTCCGTTGCACTGACCCCGGGGATGGTTCCCGCCGCCAGCATCTCGCGCAAATGGGCTTCCGGCAGCGGCGGGCTGAGCAGATGGCCCTGCGCTTCGTGCACGCATTTTTCGGCTGCGATCAATTGCAGTTGCGTGATGTTCTCGATGCCCTCCATGGTGACGGTCAGGCCGAGCGCCGCGCTTAGCCTCGCGATGCCGCGGATCAGCGTCAGCGAACGTTCGTCGTGCGGCAGGCCGGCGAGAAACGAGCGGTCGATCTTGACCTTGTCGAGCGGGAACGAGTGCAGGTAGTTCAGTCCTGAATAGCCGGTGCCGAAATCGTCGAGGGCAACGCGGGCGCCCATCAGGCGCAGTTTCTGTATCGCCGCGCGCGTCGCAGGAAAATCCTTCAGCAACAGCGATTCAGTGATTTCGACTTCCAGTCGCTCGGCCGGCAGCCGGCTTTTCGCCAGTGCCGCGGCGACCAATTCGGGAACGTTGCAAAGGCTGAATTGCACCGAAGAAAAATTGACGGCGACACGGACCGCGCCGGGCCAATTGGCGCAGGCGGCGCAAGCCTGGTGCAGCACCAGGCTTCCGAGTTCGGCAATCGCGCCTATTTCCTCGGCGATCGGTACGAATTCGGCGGGCGGCACAAGACGCCCCGATTTGTCGCGCCAGCGCACCAGCGCCTCGCAGGTGGTAATGCGACCGGAAGCGAGTTCGACAATTGGCTGGTAGTGGATTTCGAAATCCTTGTTGGCGATCGCGGCGCGCAGGTCGAGTTCGATGTTGCGGCGGGCCTGGGCGGCGGCGGCCATGCCGGCTTCGAAGAAGCGCCAGGTGTGCCTGCCCATCTTCTTGGCCTCGTGGAGGGCCATGTCGGCATTGGTCAGGAGCTGATCGGGCTCGGAACCGTCGAGCGGCGCTACGGCGATGCCGATGCTGGCGCTAATGGTGACCTCGTGGCCGTCGATTTCGTAGGGCTTCGACAATTCGTCAACGATGCGACCGGCCAGCAGCGAAGCTTCATCGGCGCACGTCAGCGTTGACTGCAGCACGACGAATTCGTCGGCGCCAAAACGGGCGACCAGGTCGCTATCGCGGACGAGAGTGCGCAAGCGGGCGGCGACCGCGACGAGAAGGGCATCGCCGCGCCGGTGGCCGAGCGTATCGTTGATGATCTTGAACTTGTCGAGATCGATGAAAAGCACGGCGAGCTGCTGATTCCGGCTGCGGCGCCGGATTGCCGCCGACATGCGCTTGCGCAGGAGGAAGACGTTGGGCAGGCCGGTCAGCGCGTCGGTGGTTGCGAGCTTGCGGATTTCGACGGAGGCGTTGCGCAGCTTCACCGCGGTCAAAATCCATGGATACAGGAACACCGGCGCGAGAAACGCCGAGATGCCAAGCGCCGACAGGACTTCATAAAGCAGGCCGGGATCGCGTACCCCAAGTGTCTGGTACGATAGCGCCGACAAAGCCGTCGCCAGCGCGGCGATCAATGCCGTAATGATAATCGTTGAAACTACAGGCCGCTTCAGGATTGCTGACAGCAACATCGCTCGATCCTTGGTGACGAGCGTTCCATTAGAAGCGTGAAGGGTAAATATGCCGTCTACATAAGGAAAAGGAAATTTAAACAAATTCAGCGTGTTGCGGACGACGGCAAGTTGCACCGCAATTGGCGACGTGGCAGTTGTCGAGGCTGCTACAGCGGCGAGGGCGACCGCCATGGACGATCAGGCAAATCTCAACGCGGTATTGGCCGCCATCGATGCTGCCAACACCGCCGATCCGGCCACGGTCGAGGTCGATGGCGGGCCGCAGCCGGCGGCCTTGGTCTATGGCCGGCGGATGAGCGCCATGCTGGAGCGGATCGAGCCCGAGGCGAGCGAGGAATTGCGCATTGCGGCGCGCGGACAGCATATCGAGCGCTTCGCGCTTCCGCGCTCCGACTATCCGGCGGGCAAGGCCGGCTATTACCGCTGGCGCAAGGCCCAGGCGGTGCGCCATGCGGAAAGGCTGGCGCAAATCATGTCGGCCAATGGCTATCAACCCGCGACGGTCGCGCGTGTCGGCGCAATCGTGCGCAAGGAAAAGCTCGGCGAGGACGCCGAGGCGCAGGCGCTGGAAGATGCCGCCGCGCTGGTGTTTCTCGTCCACGAGTTCGAGGCGTTCGTGGCGCGCGGCGAACATTCGGACGACAAGATCGCCGACATCCTCGCCAAGACGTGGAAGAAGATGTCGGCGCGCGGGCAAAACGTGGCCCTGCTTTTGGAACTGCCGGAGCGCGCCGTCGAATTGCTCAAGCGCGGGCTTGCAGCGGCGCAATCAGACTGACTCCGCCCCGTCTAAGCTGGCACCACAGACCCCGCCGAACTGGCAGTTTTCGGATGCAAGGCACATATTGTATATTAGCAATATGTAATATAATAGGCCGTGATCGCGGCAAACGCGGGGGAGCGCGCGTTGGCATCTGCTGAACCGGCAATCGATCTGTCGCCGTCGGTGCACGACGAGGTCAAGACCACGACCTGCTACATGTGCGCCTGCCGTTGCGGCATCAAGGTGCACCTGAAGAACGGCAAGGTTCGCTACATCGAGGGCAACCGCGACCACCCGGTCAACAAGGGCGTGCTGTGCGGCAAGGGCGCGGCCGGGATCATGCAGCATTATTCGCCGGCGCGGCTGAAGAAGCCGCTGAAGCGGATCGGCGAGCGCGGCAAGGCCGAGTTCGAGGAAATCGAGTGGGACGAGGCGCTGGCCATTGCGCAAAAATGGCTCGGCGATATCCGCGCAAGCGATCCGAAGAAGCTCGCCTTCTTCACCGGTCGTGACCAGAGTCAGTCGCTGACCGGATGGTGGGCGCAGCAGTTCGGCACGCCGAATTATGCGGCCCATGGCGGCTTCTGCTCGGTCAACATGGCGGCAGCCGGGCTCTACACCATCGGCGGATCGTTCTGGGAGTTCGGCGAACCGGACTGGGATCGGACCAAATATTTCCTGATGTTCGGCGTCGCCGAGGATCACGATTCCAACCCGATCAAGACCGGCATCGGCAAATTGAAGGCGCGCGGCGCCAAGTTCGTCAGCGTCAACCCGGTGCGCACCGGCTATTCGGCAGTCGCCGACGAATGGATCGGAATCAGGCCGGGCACCGACGGCCTGTTCGTCATGGCGCTGATCCATGAATTGCTGCGTGCCGGTAAAATCGATGTCGACTACCTGGTGCGCTACACCAATGCCGGCTGGCTGGTGATCGATGCGCCGGGCGCTGCCGACCATGGCTTGTTCGCTCGCAACAAAAAAGGCGCGCCGCTGAGCCACGACCGCAAGAAGAGCAGGCTCGTCGATGCGCGCCTGCCCGATATTGCACCATCGCTGCAGGGCCGGTTCAAACTGAAAGATGGCCGCCAAGCAGTGCCCGCTTTCCAGTTACTGGCCGAGCGCTATCTCGACATTCAATACGCGCCCGAAGCGGTCGCCGACCGGTGCAGCATCGGCGCTGACGACATCCGCCGCATTGCCGCCGAGCTCGCCGATGTCGCCTTCAACCAGGCGATCGAAGTCGAGGCGCAATGGACCGATTGGGCAGGGCGCAAACACGACAAGTTTGTCGGACGGCCGATCGCCATGCACGCCATGCGCGGCATCTCGGCCCATTCCAACGGCTTCCACACCTGCCGGGCGATCCACCTGCTGCAATTGCTGCTCGGTTCGGTCGAGTGTCCCGGCGGGTTCCGCTTCAAAGCGCCGTATCCGAAAGCGATTCCGTGCGGCCCGAAGCCGGCCGGCAAGAAGGTTGCGGCGAACACGCCGCTCGACGGCATGCCGCTTGGCTACGTGCAAGGCCCGGAAGATCTGCTGGTCGACGGCGCGGGAACGCCGCTGCGCATCGACAAGGCGTTTTCCTGGGAAGCGCCGCTCGCTTCCCACGGCATGATGCACATGGTTATCGCCAATGCGTGGGCCGGCGATCCGTACCCCATCGACACGCTTTTCCTCTACATGGCCAACATGGGCTGGAACTCATCGATGAATACCGGCCGCGTCATGGAGATCCTGACCGACAAGGCGGCCGACGGCAGCTACAAAATCCCGCATTTCATCTATTGCGACGCCTATTTTTCCGAGACGGTCGCCTACGCCGACCTGGTATTGCCGGACACCACCTATCTCGAACGCTGGGATTGCATCTCGCTGCTCGACCGGCCGATCAGCCATGCCGATGGTCCCGCCGACGCGATCCGCCAGCCGGTGGTCGAGTGCGGCCGCGACGTGCGCGCCTTCCAGTCGGTGCTGCTCGATCTCGGCGCGCGCCTCGGCTTGCCGGGCATGGTCAATGCCGACGGCACGCCGAAATATCCGGGCGGCTATCCCGACTACATGGTGAACCACGAGCGCTCGCCGGGCATCGGGCCACTGGCCGGATGGCGGGGCGCGAAGGGCGACGAATTCGGCCGCGGCGCGGCCAACCCGAACCAGCTCGAGGCCTATGTCGAGCACGGTTGCTTCTGGAAACACGAACTGGCGCCGGGCGAACGCTTCTACAAGTTCGCCAACAATGACTATCTCGAATTTGCAAAGCAGATGGGCTTCGTCGCATCGGCGGACCAGATCGTGCTGCAGATCTACAGCGAACCGTTGCAGAAGTTCCGCCTGGCGGCGCAGGGTCACGGCGCGGCGGTGCCGCCCGAGGCGATGCGGGAGCGATTGATCGCTGCGTTCGATCCGCTGCCGATTTGGCATTCGCCGCTGGAAGAAGCATTGGTCGATACGAAAGAATATCCGCTGCATGCGATCACGCAGCGGCCGATGATCATGTACCATTCGTGGGGTTCGCAGAATGCGTGGCTCAGGCAAATCCTCGGCCGCAACAAGCTCTACATCGCGACGACGAAGGCGCGCGAACTCGGCATCAGCGAAGACGACTGGGTCAAGGTCATCAGCCACAACGGCTCGATCAAGGTCCAGGTCAAGACCATGGACGGAGTCAATCCGGACACCGTGTGGACCTGGAATGCCGTCGGCAAGCGCGCCGGCGCCTGGAACCTCGACCCAAAAGCACCGGAAGCGCGCCAGGGATTTCTGCTCAACCACCTGATCGGCGATTTGCTGCCGGGCAAGGGGCGGCTTTCCAACTCCGATCCGGTGACCGGCCAGGCGGCGTGGTTCGATCTGCGGGTGCGCATCGAAAAGTGCGAGGCGGGTGACGGGATGATCGAACCGCGGTTCGAACCCATCGGCCGGCCGGTGGGTCTCGAACCAGCGCCGAAGATCAGTCGGTTCGGTGCCGTTTTGGCCGGCGAGCCGGTGCAATGACCAGCCTCCCGGTCAGCGCACCGCCGAAGCAACTCGGCCTCGTCGTCGACCTCGACACCTGCGTCGGTTGTCATGCCTGCGCGACCAGTTGCAAGGAATGGAATGCCAGCGGCCATTCGGCGCCATTGACCGATGTGGAGCCCTACGGCGCGCATCCGAGCGGCGTCTGGTTCAATCGCATCTTCACCTACGAAGCCGGCGGCGACGGGCCCGACGCACGCACCGTGCATTTCCCGAAGAACTGCCTGCATTGCGACGAACCGGCCTGCGTGACGGTGTGCCCGACCGGCGCCTCCTATAAGCGCGCCGAGGACGGCATCGTGCTGGTCGACGCCGACAAGTGCATCGGCTGCAAACTATGCTCGTGGGCGTGCCCGTACGGCGCGCGCGAATACGATGACGACGCCGGCGTGATGAAGAAATGTACGCTGTGCATCGACAAGATCTACAACACCAACCTTGCGCCGGAGGATCGCCAGCCCGCTTGCGTCACGACCTGCCCGACGCACGCGCGCCATTTCGGCGACTTCAACGATCCGCAATCGACTGTCTCGGTACTGACGCGCGAACGCGGCGGCTTCGACCTCATGCCGGAGAGCGGTTACAGGCCGGTGTCGAAATACCTGCCGCCGCGCCCAGGGAAGAAGGGCGGGCAGGGGCAGTTGGCGCAGTTGCCGAGAGAACGCGTCGACGGACAAAAGCCAGGCGGGTTCCTTGCCTTCCTCGATGCGATGCTGTCGCGCTAACGGGCAGACGCGAACGTGCATCCGGCCTATTCTGTCATTTTCTTTACCACCGCCTCTGGCGCGGGCTACGGGTTGCTGGCGTTGCTCGCGGCATTTGCGCTGGCGGGCCTCCTGCCGCCCGACCCTTGGTTCGGCTTTGTTGCTTTCGCGGTTTCGCTCGGTCTGATCGCCTCCGGGCTGATGAGCTCGATGCTGCATCTTGGCCATCCCGAGCGGTTTCTCAAGGCGTTGACGCAGTGGCGCTCGTCGTGGCTGGCGCGCGAGGGCGTGGCGGCGATTGTTACCTTTATGCCGGCCGGCTTGTTCGGCATCGGTTGGGTGTTCTTCCAGTCCGTCTCCGCCTTCTTTGCAGCGATGGCGGCGGCGAGTGCGGCGATGGCGACGCTCACGGTGTTCTTCACGGCGATGATCTATGCGAGCCTGATCTCCGATCCGGCAATGGAATACGCGATGGGTGCCGCCGGTCTATCTGAGCCTGGCGGCGATGAGCGGCGCGCTGCTGCTGGTCGCCATCGTCCGCGCGTTCGGTATCGAAGGGACGGCATTCGCGCCGGTCGCCGCGGCAACCATTGCCGTCGCCTGGGTTGCCAAGGCCTTCTATTGGCGCGCCATCGACCGCGCTCCGACACGCAGCACCGTCGAAAGCGCCACCGGTCTCGGCCATCTCGGCAAGGTGAGGCTGCTGGAGATGCCGCATACGGAAGAGAATTTCGTCATGCGCGAGATGGGCTACCGGGTCGCGCGCAAGCACGCGCGGCGGCTGCGGCGGATGGTGCATGTGTTGCTGTTCGCATTCCCGCTGTTGTTGATGGCATTGTCGGCGACGGTTGAACTTCCGGGTGCCGTTGCCGTCATCGCGGGTCTGCTGGCGGTCGCCAGCGCGGCGATCGGCGTCGCCGTCGAACGCTGGCTGTTCTTTGCCGAGGCGACGCACACTTCGACGCTCTATTACGGGCGCGAGGCTTGAGCGAACGAAGCGTGCCGGATTTCACTACGGCCGAAAACCGTTTGCTCCGATTGCCACCTGTGCGCAACAATCCGGCTATACTCGCGCAATGGAACGAAATATCTGAACGGTTCAATTGGTTTGGCCTGCTTCAAACGGGGCGGGAAACGGGTTCATGCAGTCTCTGCCGATTTTCCTGAAACTTGCCGGAAAGCAGGTCGCCGTGATCGGCGGCGGCACGGCGGCGGCGCGCAAGTGCGAAGCGGCGATCCGTTGTGGCGCCATCGTGACAGCCTATGCCGCAAAGCTCGGCGGCGATTTCCACGAATTGCTGACCAAGGCGAATTTCCACCACGAGCCGCGCCAGCCGCTTGCCGCCGACCTTGCCGCTGCGGCGATCGTCTTTTGTGCGACCGAGAGCGAGACAGACGATCTCGCAGCGCATCGTCTCGCGCGCGCATCCGGAGCGCTGGTCAATGTCGCCGACCGTCCGGAACTTTGCGACTTCACCATGCCGTCGATCCTCGATCGCGATCCGCTGGTGGTGGCGATCGGTACCGAGGGCAATTCGCCGATCCTCGGGCGGATGCTGAAGGCGCGACTGGAAACCGAAATCCCTTCGGCCTACGGGCGGCTCGCCGAATTTGCGGGTCGCCAGCGCGACGCGCTCGCCGAAGTGCTGCCGTCCGGCGTCGAGCGGCGGCGGTTCTGGGAGCGCATCCTCGAAGGGCCGATTGGCGAACTGGTGCTGACGGGACAGGAACGCCGCGCGCAGGAGCAGTTCGGCAAGGCGCTGGCTGAGGCGCGCGCCGGCCGCGAACCGGCCCGCGGCGGCGAGGTCTATCTCGTCGGGGCCGGGCCGGGCGATCCCGATCTCGTCACCTTCCGCGCCTATCGGCTGATGCAGCGTGCCGATGTCGTGCTCTACGACCGGCTGGTGTCGCCCGAGATCATCGATCTGGTGCGGCGCGATGCGGAGCGCATCTATGTCGGCAAGCAACGCAATCGCCATCCGGTTCCGCAAACTGAGATCTCGGCCTTGCTGGTCGATCACGCCAAGGCCGGGCGGCGGGTGCTGCGGCTCAAGGGCGGCGACCCGTTCATCTTCGGGCGCGGCGGCGAGGAAATCGAGATGC
>CAVWVG010000009.1:0-67600 GCA_963758355.1 uncultured Alphaproteobacteria bacterium
TTCAGAATATTCTTGGCCCTGATGGCCCATTCCGATTGATCCTCAGCCTTCATAACCGCACCTACAAAAATAATCACTTGTGGTTATGATAATACTTGACTTTGGCGATGTCCATACGCATATGTGGTTAGCAACATAACCACACGTGATTATGACATGGCACAGCATTTTCTCCTTTCGGCCAAAGCCCGCACCCTCAGCCTGGCGTCGATCTACCGGGCCGGCGAAGAAAAGGCTTACGAGACGTTCCGCAATCTGCGCTGGCAGGAAACTAACGGCGAAGCGGTTTGCCCGCGTTGCGGTGGACCGAAGCCTACGAGATTTCGACGCGGCGCAAGTTCAAGTGCGCGGCCTGCCATCACCAATTCTCGCGTAACGAGCGGCACGATCTTCGCCGTCCGCAAGATGGCCTTTGTCGATTTGCTCGCGGCGATCTGCATTATCGTCAACGGCGCGAAGGGCATTTCCGCGTTGCAGCTTGCCGCGATCTGGATTGTCAGTACAAGACCGCGTTCGTCCTCTCTCACAAGCTCCGCGAAGCGATGGCCTCCGAGGTCCATACCGGCGAAATGCTGGACGGCTATGTGGAGGTGGATGGCGCCTATTTCGGCGGCCATATCCGCCCGGAGAATTACGAAGCCGACCGCGATCGACCGTCGCCTAGCCAAGCATCAGACCGGCAAGCGCCGCGTCGTGGTCGCATTCCGCGAACGTCTAGGCCGCACCGTTCCCTTCGTCACCAAATCGCGAAGCCGATGGCGTCGAATTGGCGAAGCTGCATGTTGACCGGATGGCCTCAATGTCGGCCGACGAAGCCAGCCATTGGGACATGCTTCACGCCGGATGGAACGTTGATCGTATCAACCACTCCATGGCCTATAGCGACCACGGCAAGCACACCAACTGGGTCGAAAGCTACTTTTCGCGCCTTCGCCGGATGGTCCAAGGCCAGCACCATCACGTCTCGCCGAAATATCTCTACCAGTACGCCAATCACGCGGCATGGCTGGAGGACAATCGCGAGCGGTCGAACGGCGCGAACGCGCATGGCGTGATCCGGTGCGCGATGGTTTCGCCGGTCAGCAACAACTGGGCAGGCTATTGGCAGAGGGCAGCATGAAACGCGCACGAACCGAAACGTTCGACCACACCATTTCCGGCTTGCTGACGAAGCGCGCCGACCTGTTGGGCGAAGCCGAGACGATCCGCGACCGGCTGGCGGAAATCCGAAACGACGTTGACGCAATCGACCGCGCCTTGCGCGTCATCGGCTATGCCGGCGATCTGGACGCCGCCATGCCGCGCGCCAAGCGCCAGGTATTGTTCGGGCGTGGCGAACTCACCCGGCAAGTCCTGACCGTGCTACGGCGCGAAGGAAGGCCGCTGACAAGCCGCCAGATCGCGCAGGAGATTGTTTCTGATTCCGGGATGGACGCGCGCGACCGCAAGACCGTCGCCGATCTGACGAAGCGTGTCGGCAAGGCTTGCCGGCAATATCCAGAGGGGACCGTGCGCAAGGCGAGCGATGCGCACGGCAATGTCGTCTGGCGGCTAGGCCAATAAGGTCCGCTTATGCGGCCTGAGCAAATTCAGGAATCGGGCTGTTCAAATCGATACCAATCGCATTGAAAGCAGATTCGATCTGATCGATCTGTGATTTATGGTCCAATCGAAAAAGCCGATCAACTTGCTCGCGATGCCAGTGAAGGCGGCGCGCCAATTCCGCTCGCGTAATTCCCTTGGAACGGCAGAGCACGTATAATCCGGCCTTAAGAATTACGATCATGCGCATTTGGACAGCATACTGCGGTCCCTTCCCGTCCGAGACGGGCGGCGGAATTTGATCGTTAGACGCAATGCGCGCGGCAATAGCTTCTTCGATTGCCAAGCGCGCATTCGCTAGCGACGCTTTTTGATTTTCTCCAAAGGTGGTTACCTCTGGAAACGCAGGGGCGGTCGCCAGATAGCTCCCATTGCCATCTGCCGCCAATTTTACTTCATACCAGGTCATAGCGTGATCCCGAGGTCGGTCAGAATCTTATGGAGCAGCTTCGGTCCAAGCTCTTTGTGTGCTCCGTGCATTGGCAATTGTGAGGTCCGGCCCTTATACCGAATGGTTAAGTGGCCACTTCCTCCACGGTGTGTCTCGAAAACGCATCCGCGCTTCCGTAGGTTCCGTCTCAGTTCGCTTGCTTTCATAACCTATGTCACGCCACAGATGTGTGGAAGTCCACAGAAGTGTGGAAAATACGGTATGGTTGCCGATGTGTCAATTTTGCAACCGCCGCCAGACCCAATTCCTTGCCCCTCATATTTGGTGCGCGCGTGGCGCATGAGTCTGGTATGGCTTTGGGATTGGTTCCCGCGTCCATACCTACCCTGAAAGCGACGCGGATTCTTGTAGGCTGTTGGTGCGCTTGCTACATAAGACCGCATTTCCGAACCGACGCGCTTCGCCAATGCGGCGGCTGGGATCCATATAATGTCACCGAAGATGCAGATCTCGGCATTCGCCTCGCCCGCTTCGGCTGGCGGCTGGATGTCATTAGCCTGCCGACCTTCGAGGAAGCGCCCGAGCGCATCGGCATATGGTTTCGCCAGCGCACCCGCTGGCTCAAGGGCTGGCTGCAGACCGTGCTCGTCCATAGCCGCAACCCGGTGCGCACATTTCGCGAACTCGGCCTGCGCGGCACCATGATGTATCATCTCGCGATCACCGCGATCGTGGTGTCGATACTCTCGCATCCTTTCTTCATTGCGATTGCCGCCGTCGACCTTTGGCGTCTGGCGGTGGGCGGGACAAGGGATCCGTTGGTCCTTTGGGTCACCGGGCTTGTGCGTTTTCAATCTGGTCGGCGGCTATTCGACGTGGATTTTCTTTGCCAAGGCGATCCTGGCGCGCCAGGGCGCGCGGGTTTCCTGGCCGCTGCTGCTCAGCGTTCCGGCCTACTGGCTGCTGATCTCCGGGGCCGGTTGGCGGGCGCTATGGAAACTGGTCGTCTCGCCGCACCATTGGGAGAAGACTCGCCATGGGCTGGCAAATCGCCGCGACTTCGCCAATATTGCGGGCGATCAGTGGCGTTGACGGAGTAAGGTGCTCCGTCTACGGGCGGCCGATCCGGCCGCGAGGAGCACAAATGCCAGCCAACCATCGGCAAACCGGCGCGCAATTCGAAAACCCTGGTCGCAATTGCCGGAGCGCTGGCGGGCTGCCTGCTGGCGGCCGCGCCGGTTCCGGCCGTCGCCGCTCCGCAATGCAACTCCAACCCGGCCGATGGCGTCGACTGGAGCGGCTGCAGAAAACGCAATCTGATCCTCGACAATTCCAGATCTCAAGGGCGCCCACCTCAGCGACGCCGATTTCACCTCGACCGACCTGCGCAACAGCGCGCTTGAAGGCGCCGATTTCGCCAAATCGACGCTGGTGCGCTCGATGGTCGACAACTCCAATGCAACAAAGGCCAATTTCGAGAAGGCGGTCGGCTTCCGCACCTCGTTTGCCAATTCCGACCTTTCCGACGCAATTTTCACCAAGTCGGAAATGCAGCGCGCCGATTTCACCTCGGCCAACCTCACGAATGTCGATTTCGAGAAGTCCGAACTCGGTCGCGCGGTCTTTGCCGATGCAAAGATCGACGGCGTGGTGTTTCGTTTTGCCAACCTGGCGCGGGCCGATTTCCGCGGCTCGCGATTTTCCGGGCCGCTCGATTTTCAGGGCGCCTATTTCTATCGCACCCGCATCGACGGCGTCGACCTGTCGCAGGCCGTCGGCATAGCGCAGTGGCAGATCGACCTGTCTTGCGGCGACGGCAAGACGAAACTGCCGGGCGGCCTCGCCGCGCCGTCGGGCTGGCCTTGCGGCGAGGAGTAGACCGGTCGGAGGGTGGACGGGCGCTATCCTTCGCGAAAGTGCTTGGATAGCTTCAGGCCCTGCGCCTGATAGTTGGAGCCGAGACCGCTGCCGTATAATCGGTCCGGCCGGCTGGCCATGCGTTCATAGACGAGGCGGCCGACCAGCTGGCCATGCTCGAGGATGAACGGGACTTCGTGGCTGCGCACCTCCAGCACCGCCCGCGCGCCGGCTCCGCCGGCCTGCGCATAGCCGAAGCCGGGATCGAAGAAGCCGGCATAGTGTACGCGAAATTCGCCGACCAGCGGATCGAAGGGGACCATCTCGGCAGCAAAGTCCGGCGGCACGCTGACCGCCTCGCGTGACACCAGGATGTAGAATTCGTCCGGATCGAGCACGATGTCGCCGGTGCCGCGGGCAAAGATCGGCTCCCAGAAATCGAGGATATCGCAGGCCGCCTTCTTGTCGACGTCGATGACGCCGGTGTGGCGCTTGCCGCGATAGCCGATCAGGCCGTCTTTGTCTCCGGTAAGATCGATCGATACCCCGATGCCGCCTTGTTCGATGATCGGATCGGCCGCGGTCACGATTTTTTCGCGCTTGTGCAATTGCGCCAGTTCCGCTTCCGAAAGCTGCGCATTGCCGCTGCGGAATCGGATCTGCGACAATCGCGAGCCCTTGCGAACGATAATCGGAAATGTGCTCGGGCTGATTTCCAGGTAGAGCGGCCCGCGATAGCCAGCGGCGACGCGGTCGAACCCCTGCGCGCGGTCGCAGATCACCCGGGTGAAGATATCGAGGCGGCCGGTCGAACTCTTCGGATTGGCCGAGGCGGCAATGTCGGCCGGCAGCGCCAGCCGCTCCTGCAGCGGTGCCAGATAGACGCAACCGGTCTCGAGCACGGCACCGTCGCTGAGATCGATCTCGTGCAGGCGGAAGCGGTCGAGCCGGTCGGCAACCTTGCGTTCGCGCCCCGGCAGGAACGAGGCGCGAACGCGCCAGGCGCGGTCGCCGAGCCGCAGGTCGAGGCTCGCCGGCTGGATCTGATCGCCCGCCGGCGGTGCGTCGCCGGCAATCGCGCCCTTCTCCCACAGGGCCTCGATCTGCCGGTCACACAATATGCCGCCTGGATGCAAAGGCCTGCCGCTCGCTCAACTGCTCGACCGCGAGCAATAGCGCTTCGCCCGATTGACGCAACCGTGCGGAGTCGGTAAATCACAGTCAAATCCGTGGTGATTTGGGCCGGCCGGCTTGCAGCCACGTTAAATAAGTCGCTAAAAGGGGCCGCGCGAGCACCCGGTTGGCGATTTCGTCGGCCGGGATTTTTATTGGGCAAAGCCGCTCGCAAAGGCAGACGATCATGACAATCAAGGCAAGCATCGCATCGCAAAGGTGGCGCCCCGCCACGCAGTTGGTTCATGGCGGCACACGCCGCTCGGAGTTCGGCGAAACCTCCGAAGCGATGTTTTTGACCCAGGGTTACGTCTATCCCAGCGCCGAAAGCGCCGAAGCCCGCTTCAAGGGTGACGAGGAAGGCTTCATCTACTCGCGCTATGCCAATCCCACGGTCGACATGTTCGAACGACGCATGTGCCTGCTCGAAGGGGCCGAGGACGCCCGCGCCACGGCTTCCGGGATGGCCGCCGTCAATGCCGCGATCGCCTGTCAGGTCAGGGCCGGCGATCATGTGCTCGCAGCTCGAGCGCTGTTCGGCTCCTGCCGCTGGGTGATCGAGACGCTGATGCCGAGATACGGCGTCGAGGTGACGCTCGTCGACGGTCGCGATCTTTCCGCCTGGAAACGCGCGGTGCGCCCGAATACGCGCACTTTCTTCCTCGAAAGCCCGACCAATCCGACGCTCGAACTGTGCGATATCGCCGCCGTCGCTGATATCGCCCACGACAGCGGCGCTACGCTCATCGTCGACAACGTCTTCGCCACCCCGCTGGGGCAGCGGCCGCTGACGTTGGGCGCCGATATCGTCGTATATTCGACCACCAAGCACATCGACGGCCAGGGCCGCTGCCTTGGCGGCGTCGTGCTCGCCAAAAAGGAATGGATCGACAAGAACCTGCACGATTTCTTCCGCCATACCGGGCCGAGCATGAGCCCGTTCAACGCCTGGGTGATGCTCAAGGGGCTGGAGACGCTGCCGGTGCGCGTGCGCTATCAGACCGAAAGTGCCGGCAAAATCGCCGCGTTCCTCGCCGGCCACAAAGCGGTCAGCCGCGTGCTCTATCCCGGCCGGCCGGATCATCCGCAGGCCGAACTGGCGGCCCGCCAGATGGCGCACGGTTCCACGCTCGTCGCCTTCGATGTGGCCGGCGGCAAGGCGGCGGCTTTCGCCGTCTCCAATGCGTTGCAGGTCGTCCGCATTTCCAACAATCTTGGCGATGCCAAGAGCCTGATCACGCACCCGGCGACGACGACGCACAAGAACCTCGCCGTCGAAGCGCGCGCCGAACTCGGCATCAGCGACGGCCTGCTGCGATTGTCGATCGGGCTGGAGGATGTCGACGATCTGATCGAGGATCTCGACCGGGCACTGGCGAAAACGGTTTAGGAGGCCACTGCGTCGGCCTCGATCTCGACCAGCCATTCGCGATCGATGAAGCCGCCAACCTCGACGAATGTGCAGGCGGGCCGAATTTCGCCGAAGAACACTCCATGAGCGCGGCCTGCCTCGCGCCACGTGGAAATGTCGGTCAGCATCACGCGGGTCCGGATGACGTCTTCGCGTCCAGCGCCGGCTTCCTTCAATGCTGCCTCGATAATCTCCAGGCAGCGAAGCGTTTGGCCGTGTACGTCGCCTTTGGCCGCGGTGCCGCCGGATGCCGCAATCGGCGCAGTCCCGGCGACGGCGATCGAATTTCCGATGCGCACGGCGCGCGAGAACCCGATCTCGCTCTCATAAGGCGAACCGGACGCCACCAGACGGCGTCGCATGATGCTTAAATCCGTCATGATCGGAACGTCCTTGCCGCCAATACGATACGCGAAGCTGCAGTATAAAAGGTGATAGCCGCAAAGACATAGGCGATCGGCGAAAACCACCGCGGCAGCAGGCAAAACGCAATGAACACGGCTAGAGTCTCGGTTGCCTCGGCGAGCCCGACCGAAAAGAAAAACGACTTGCTTGCGCTACCCTTGGTGCTGGCTTGGGCGCCCATGCCCCGCTTTTCCACGATGGTCGCGTAAGCGAGGAAACTCGCGCCGTTGAAATAGAAAGACAGGATCAGCAGGGCGCCGGGCAGTGCGTTGGCGCCGGGATCGGCGAGGATGAAGCCAAAGGGGATCGCGCCGTAGAAGCCGAAATCGAGGACAATATCGAGATAGCCGCCAAAATCGCTTTTGGCCGTCGCCCGCGCCACGGCGCCGTCAAGCCCGTCGCAGGTGCGGCTGGCGAGGAGCAGCACCAGGCCAGTCCAGTAGGCGGCAAGCGCGATGGCAACCGCCGCGGCGATGCCGAGGCCAAAGCCGATGACGGTAACCTGGTTGGCGGTCACCCCGAGGCCGGCTAATCGCCTGCCCAGTGCATCGAGCACTGGATCGATGAGCGGCCGCACCTTTTCGTCGAGCATTTCGTTGCCTATTTTTACAGTCGCGTTAGACGAGCAAGAGACCGCAAATGTATCGAGGCCGAAACCCGCGGCATCCGGGTCAAGGTGCTGCCAGTCTACATCGACGAGCGCTCGGAGCCGGAAGAGCATCGCTGGTTCTGGGCCTATCAGATCACGATCGAAAACCGCAGCCCGATCACGGTGCAATTATTGTCGCGCTATTGGCACATCGTCGACGCCAAGGGCAAGATCGAGGAGGTACGCGGGCCAGGCGTCGTCGGCGAGCAGCCGGTGCTCAATCCCGGCGACCGCTTCGAATACACTAGCGGCTGCCCGCTTGCGGCTGCCTCGGGCTTCATGCGCGGCAATTACCGCATGGTCAGCCAGGCCGGCGAGGAATTCGAAGTCGAAATCCCGCAATTTGCCCTCGACATTCCCGACGCCAAGCCGGCGATCAATTGAAGCAATTCCAGGAAAAGTGGCCGCCACTTTTCCGTCCGGAATTGCGACGAAACAAGGAGTCTACTCACGCGTCGGCGAGCGGACGCGGCGAGCGTCAAAGCCGGCGAGCGTCGCCTCGATGATCAGGTCCGGCACGCGCGGGTCTTCAAAGGTGAGATCGATTTCGAGAACCCTGGATTTCTTTGCCAGCTGGGCCACGACGCCGGTTGCGCCGGTCATGCGCGCCATGTCCTTGGAGGTGGTTGCGAGCCGCGCCTTCTCGCGCTCGGCCAGTTCGAGCAACTCCTCGGCCTCCTCCGCGCTGAACCGATGATGATCGGCGAAGCCTCGCGTCGCTTTGATCCGCGCGCCGCAGGCGGCAAGGGTTTCGAAGAATTTTTCCGGATCGCCGATGCCGGCATAGGCAACCAGTTTCTTGTTCTGCCATTTTTCCGCTTCGAGGCAGATGATGCTTGCCAGAAACAGCGGCCGGGCGCTGCGCGCGGCAGCGCGGATCAGGCGGTCGCCGCTGGGCGCATCGCCGATCACCAGCACGCCTGCCGCCAGGCTCAACTGGCGCAACAGCGGCGCCCGCAACGGCCCGGCCGGCATGACGAAGCCGTTGCCGATGCCGCGCTTGGCATCGACGACCATCAGCGAATAGTCCTTGGCGAGATCGGGGTTCTGGAAGCCGTCGTCCATGACGATGAAATTGCAGCCGAGCGCGCAGAGCAGTCCGGCGCCGGCCGGCCGGTTGGCCGAAACCACCGTCGGCGCCTGCGCCGCCAGCAGCAGCGCCTCGTCGCCAACATCCTCGGCGTGATGGCGGCCGGTCTCGACCGCCGTCGGCCCGGCGACACGGCCGCCATAGCCGCGCGACAGGAACCCCGGGGTCAGGCCGCGCGCCGCCGCGGCGCGGGCAAGGCGGATCGCCGTCGGCGTCTTGCCAGCGCCGCCGGCAATGAAATTGCCGACGCACAGCACGGGGGCGTCGGCGAAATAGGCCGGCGGCCGGCGCATGCGCCAGGCATTGGCGGCCCCCCATAGCGCGGCGAACGGCGAAAACAGCCAGGCTTGCGGACCCGGCCTGTCCCACCAGAAGGAGGGCGCCTCGGCCAACGCCATCAGTTGCCCTCCAGGTCTTTCAGCACCGTCAGCGGGAAGAGATGCGATTCCAGCACACCGAGCGTCTTGTCGAGCGCCCCGCGCATTCCGGCCACCGTGTTGCGCCCGGCTTCCGCCATGGCGCGACGTTCGAGATTGTGTTCGAGCAGGTAGGCGACATTGGCCGCCAGCATTTCCTCGTTGCGGATCAGCCGCGCCGCGCCGGAAGCCAGAAGGCTGCGGTAGGCGTCGCGGAAATTCTCGACATTTCGCCCCGAAATCACCGGCACGCCGAGCGCCGCCGGTTCGAGCGGGTTCTGGCCGCCGGAAGCCGCCAGGCTGCGGCCGACAAAGGCGACTTCCGAGAGGCGGAAGAACAGCCCCATTTCGCCAATGGTGTCGCCGAGATAGACGGCGGTGCGCGGAGTGATTGCGTCGCTGACGCTGCGCCGGGCATAGGCGAGCCCGGCCTTTTCGATAAGCCCGCAGATCTCCAGCGCGCGCTCGGGATGGCGCGGTGCGATGATGGTCATCAGGTCGGGGAACTGGCTGATGAGCGTGCGGTGGACGGAGATTGCGGTTTCTTCTTCTCCCGGATGCGTGCTGGCGGCGATCCATACCGGACGCCGTCCGACGGCAACGCGCAAGCGGTCGAGTTCGGTGGCGTCGCAGGCAAGATCGGCGGCATCGACCTTGAGATTGCCCGAAATCGTCACCGGCCGGGCGCCGAGCTCGCGGAAGCGTTCGGCGTCGATGTCGGATTGGGCGACGACATGGCCGATCTTCTCGAACAGCGCTTCGGCGATCCGCGGCATCCGTCCCCAGCGGTCGAACGAGCGGTCCGACATGCGCGCATTGACGAGAACGAGCGGAATGTGGCGCGCTTCCAGTTCCAGCACGATCATCGGCCAGACCTCGGATTCGGCGAAGATGGCGATGTCGGGCTTCCAGTGGCCGACGAAGCGGCGGATGGCGCGGCGCATGTCGAGCGGCACGAACTGGTGGATGGCGCGGTTGGGCAGGCGCTTCTTGATGATCGCCGCCGAGGTCACCGTGCCGGTCGTCAGCAGCGAGTTGATGCCGAGGGCGGCGATGCGCTCGGCCAGCGGCAGGATTGCCAGCGATTCGCCGACGCTCGCCGCATGCATCCACACCAGCGGCCCCTTCGGCCGCTCGACGCTCGGATAGCCGTAGCGCTCATGGCGGCGGCTGCGGTCTTCCTTGCCGCGCCGGGCGCGCACCGCGAGAAACGGGCCGAGAAACGGGTAGGAGGCGTTGCCGACCACGCGGTAGGCGGCCAGCGCCAGACGCGCCCATTTCTCGCTCATCGCCCTGCCGCCACAACCGACATGTTCTACTCTTTCTACTCTGGCCTGCCGGTCAGCTCATAGGCGCGCTTCGTGATGCGGCCGAGTTCGGCCTCGAGGGCTTGGCGCGCATTTTCGATCTGCCGGCTATCGGCATTGCCGCCGACATAGAGCGGCTTGCCCATGCAGAATGCCGAGCGGCCGAACGGCAGGTTGACCGTAGTCCTGTCCCAGGCGCGACGAAAGGTCCAGCGGCGGCTCGAGGCAATCGCCAGCGGGATGATCGGCCGGCCGGAATGTTTCGCCAGCGCAATGACCCCTGCGCCGGCGCGGCGCGGAGTGCCGTGCGGGACATCGGCGGTCTGCAACACGTTCTGGCCACCCCGCAACGCCGACAGTAGGTCGAGGAAGCCCTTCATCGAACCCTTCTCGATCGATTTGTCCGCCTTGCGTCCTCCCGAGGCGCGTACCACCTCGGCGCCGAACAGGTGGGCAATACGGGCGGTGATCTCGCCATCGGAATTGCGCGAAATCATGACCGCCGCCTTGAGCCCGAATGGGATCGCCGGCAGCAGTATGTGCTGGCCATGCCAAACGACAGCGATCGCCGGCAGATGCGGACCGGCCTGCGTCATGGCGTCGGCCGGTTCGACTTGCCAGCGATTGGTCGCAAACACCAGGCGCAGATACCACGCCGCCAGCCGTGCCAGCACGGCGGCGACGGCGCGATTGCGCGACAGCATGCGGCCGGTGCGCCGGAGCCAGACCGGCGTACGCCGCCGGCGCGGAGCGGCAGCGACGTTCATAGCAGACACACGCCGCTCAGCCGCAGCGATTTGGCGCGCACCACCCTCATTGAGCCTTGTCGTCCTCGCCGGGATCGAGCAGGCGATGCATGTGGACGATGAAATAACGCATATGGGCGTTGTCGACGGTTTGCTGCGCCTTGGCCCGCCATGCCTTTAATGCCTGGGCGTAGTTCGGATAGATGCCGACGATGTCGAGGTCTTCGAGGTTGCGGAAACGCACCCGGCTCGGGTCGGCTAATTCGCCGCCGAAGACGAGGTGGAGAAGCTGTTTTTCGGGTTCTGCGGCCATGGGCAATATCAAGAACTGCAGCGAGATGTAACGCCGGCCTGCGTATGCGGATCGGTTGGATAGCGTCTATTGCAGGATGCGGCTCGATTTCGCAAGCGCCAGGGCAGCCGGCAGATTTGCCGCGCTGGCGGCAATCAGCGCCGGGGCGCGGGTCGCGCGCGTAGCGATTTGCCACGGCTCGCCAGATAGCGTGACCAGGCTGGCGCCGGATTCGGCGAGGACAAGTCCGGCCGCCGCGACATCCCACACATGCGCCCCCGGCCGTGCGAATGCCGCGTCGATTTCGCCATGGGCGACCATGACGAGACGGCAGGCGAGCGACGGGATGAAGTCGACGATTTCATAGCGGTCGCCATATTTTTCGGCCAGTTCGGCGTTGATCTTCCGCGACCCGGTCAGCCGGCGCAATTCGCCGCCCCGCGGCGCATCAAGCGGCTCGCCATTGACGAACACGCCGGTGCTGACCTGCGCGGCAAAGAGCCGGCCCAACGCCGGGCAATAGACGACACCGGCAACCGTGCGCAGGTTTTCGAGCAACGCGATTGCCACCGCCCAGTTGGCATTGCCGGCGATGAAGCCGCGGGTACCGTCGATCGGATCGGCGATGACGGCCATTCCAACTTCGGGGATGTCGCGTGCCTCTTCGTCCTCTTCCGAGATGAAGACGGATTGCGGCAGCCCGACTTGGATGGCCTCGCGCAGGTGGCGATCGACGGCGATGTCGGCTTCGGAAACCGGCGAATTGCCGGCCTTGGTCCAAGAACGGTTGGCGCGGCGGAAATAGCGCATGCCGATCTCGCCGGCCGACAGCGCGGCGTGGACCAGCACCTGCGCCGGGCGCGAGAACCCGCCCGGCAGCCGGTCAGGCGCCGCCAATGGTCATGCCCTCCACCAGAAGCGAAGGGGAGTTGGTGGCGCCCTTGAATTCGAGGTCGGAAGCGGGCGTCATCGACAGGAACATGTCCTTGAGATTGCCGGCGACCGTGATCTCGGAAACCGGGTGGACAATCGCGCCGTTCTCGATCCAGAATCCGGCCGCGCCCTTGGAATAGTCGCCCGTGACCATGTTGACGCCATGGCCGATGGTCTCGGTCAGCAGCAGGCCACGTTTCATCGAGGCGATCATTTCCTCGGGCGTTTGCCTGCCCGCCTCGATATGGCAGTTGGTGGTGGTTGGCGAAGTACCCGAGCCGCCGCGTCCGGCGCGGCCGTTGGATTGCAGGCCGAGTTCGCGCGCGGTCGCCCAGTCGAGCACCCATTGGCCGAGGATGCCGTTTTCGACGAAGCGGATCGGCGCCACCGCCATGCCTTCGCCGTCGAACGGCGTCGAAGCAAGGCCGCGCCGGCGCAGCGGATCGTCGATCACCGTGATATCGGCGCTGGCGACCTTCTTGCCCATCGCGCCTCTGAGGAAACTGGTCTTGCGCGCGATCGATGCGCCGTTGATGGCGCCCATCAGCGCGCCGAGCAGGCCGGAGGCGATGCGCCGGTCGAACACCACCGGCACCGACGTACTGGCAACCTGGCGCGGACCGAGCCGGCGCACGACGCGTTCGCCGGCGGATCGCCCGACGGTCGCCGCATCGCGCAGGTCGGCGGCATGGACGGCGGAATGGTAGTCGTAATCGCGCTCCATGGCCGTGCCTTGCCCTGCAACCATGGCGGCGGAAACCGAAAAGCGCGAGCCGACATAGTGACCGGAAAAGCCGTCGGACGTCGCCAGCACGAAACCCGACTGGCCCCAGCCGGCGCTCGCACCCATCGATTTGGCCACGCCTTTCACGGCCAGGCCGGCCGCCTCGCAGGCAAGCGCCCTTTCCCTGAGCATCTCGGCATCGGCCGGCGTAGCGTCGAACAGGTCGAGGTCGGGAAATTCGCGCGCCAGCCGCTCCTTCGGCGCCAGCCCTTGGTACGGGTCTTCCGGCGACACGCGCGCCATGGCAACGGCGCGTTCGGCCAATTCGCGCGTATCGGCGCCGTGGTTGGCGCCGACCGAGGCGTTGCGCTTGCCAACGAAGACACGCAACGAAAAGTCGTCGGCCTCAGAACGCGAAGTATTCTCGATGGCTCCGTCACGAACCTCGACGCCCAGCGAACGCCCGCGCGAGACCGCGACATCGCAGGCGTCGGCCCCGCAGGCAAGCGCGCGCTCGATCAGTTCGCCAGCCTGGGCTTCGAGGATCGCCAGGTCGATTTCGCTTGCCATGGGAAAGGGTCCGCTAAATAGGTTGGAACAAGTTCGAGCCCGCGATGCGGCCCTACCGGCGGCAAATAGCGGAGGCTCCGCGCTTTGACAACGCTTGGCGCACGCGATGTGCGGCAAGCGGCCACGGACGAAGCCGCACCAATCCAGGGGAATGGACGTGGACCCGAAAGTGCAGTCGGCGAAGGCGGCGGCGGTCTTCACCGAAGGCCCGGTGTTGCGCCATGTCGTCGTCATGGCGGCGACCGGCGCCATCGGCCTGGTGGCCATCTTCTTTGTCGATCTTGCCAATTTGTTTTACATCTCGCTGCTCGGCCAACAATATCTCGCTGCCGCGGTCGGCTATGCGGCGACGATCATGTTCTTCACGGTGTCGGCGAGCATCGGCTTTTCCATCGCCGCCACCGCCATTACCGCCCGCGCGCTCGGCGCCGGCGATCGGCTGTCCGCCGGCAAGAACGCGGCTAGTTCGCTGATCTATGTCTTCGTGCTCAACCTCGCTTTGCTGGCGCTGCTGTTGCCGCTGCTCGGGCCGGTATTGACCGCGCTCGGCGCCGTCGGCCAGACGTATGCCGTGGCATTGCACTTCATGTACATCGTGCTGCCGTCGACGCCGCTGCTCGGCCTCGGCATTTGCCTGGCGTCGATTCTGCGGGCGCGCGGCGACGCCCGCCGCGCCATGCATGTCACGCTCAGTGCCGGCATAGCCGCAGCGATGATCGATCCGCTGTTGATCTTCGGCCTCAAGCTCGGCATCACCGGGGCGGCGATCTCGATCGTGATCGTGCGCATCATCTTCGTCGTCGTCGGCATGAATGGCGTCTGGCGCGTCCACCGCATGCTGGCGCGTCCCGAGCGCGCCTGGCTGACGCAGCAGTTGCGGCCGTTCCTGGCGATCGGCCTTCCGGCTGCCCTGACCCAGATCGCCACGCCGGTCGGCAATGCCTATGTCACCGGCGTGATGGCCGGCTTCGGCGACGACGCGGTTGCCGGCTGGGCGATCATCGGGCGCATCGTGCCGATGGCGTTTGCCGCGGTCTTTGCGCTGATCGGCGCCATCGGTCCGATCATTTCGCAAAACCTCGGCGCCGGGCGCCTCGATCGCGTCGCGCGGGCGTTGCGTGACAGCCTGTTGGTGACGGGGGCCTATGTCGTCGTCATGTGGCTCGTTCTGGCGCTGGCGCGCGAGCCGATCGTCGCCGTATTCGGCGCCCACGACGATGCTGCCGTGCTTATCCGGTTCTTCTGCCTGTTCGTCGCCGGTTCATTCCTGTTTACCGGTGCACTGTTCGTCGCCAATGCCGCCTTCAACAATCTCGACCGGCCGATGCTTTCGACCGCTTTCAACTGGGGCCGCGCAACGGTCGGCGTCGTTCCGTTCGTATATTACGGCCAGCAATTCGGGCCATCCGGCGTGCTCGCCGCCTGGGGACTGGGCGGCATCGTCTTCGGCGTCGTCGCGGTGCTGTTGAGCTTTCGCGTCGTCGCAGGGTTGCGCACCGCCGACGCCGGCCACGCCGCCGAGGCCGGCAGCATCGTGCCATCGGCCAACCTGCCGTTTACCTCCGGCCGGGCTGCCGGCATTGGCTGGACCGACACCGACCGTCGAGAATAAGCAGGCTCAGGCGACCGCCAGTAGCTTTTCGAGCTGGTGGCGCAATTCGGCCCGCGTCGGTCGGGTATGGTCGATGATGGTGCGGGCGCGCAGGAAGTCCAGGACCCGGAACTGGTTGATCGCGGGACGGATCAGGATATCGGGCTGCCATTGCTTGAGCTTCATGCGGGTCACCGCATGCATCATCAGTTGGCTGGCGCCGAAGGCAGCCTCCAGCCGACCCGGCACGCGCGACGGTGTGCCGACCGGCATGCCAACGACATCGACGGCGACGACGCAGTAGTCCGGCGCCCGCACCAGCTCGAAAGCAACCGCGCTGGCGATGCCGCCGTCGATGTGGACGCGGCCGTCGATCATGATCGGGCGGAACAGTCCGGGAATGGCGATCGAGGCGGCGATTGCCTTGAACAGCGGGCCGGATTCGAGCACCGTCAGGTCGCCGGAATAAAAGTCGGTGGCCGTCACCTTCAGCGGGATCGCCAGGGCGGCGAAGTCCTCAGGCACATCGGCCGGCAGGAAAGCGCGCAGCGCCCGCTCGGCGTTGATTTCGCCGAACCGCGGCATTCCCTCCGCAAAGGTTGAGCGCAGGCTCGAAGGCCGCATGCGCCATATGCGGCCCATCACCTGGCTGCGATTGCCGAAAACATGGATGGCATGGTCGCGGACCTTTTCCCCGCTCATGCCCGCGGCATAGCCGGCGCCGATGACGGCGCCGATCGAAGTACCGACGATCAGGTCCGGCTTGATGCCGAGATCGTCGAAGGCTTCGAGCGCATGGATGTGGGCCAGTCCGCGAGCGCCGCCGCCGCCGAGCACCAGGGCAATCTTCTTCACGCCGGACCTGCCTCACCGAGAAATCGGAAAAATCCGACGGCGGTATCGCCGAACTGGCGCCGGTCAAGCAAGTGAAATCCGGGCAATGATTCGGGCAGGCAATTGCCCAACTCTTCCAGCACCAGCAATCCCTGCGGGATGAGCCAGCCGTCCTGCGCCAGCGCTGCGGCGGCGCGTTCGCCGAGGCCCTTGGCATAAGGCGGGTCGGCGAAGGCAAGGTCGAACGGAGCGAGCGCGCCGGGCCGGCCGAGATCGGTGGCGTCGCGCCGCCAGATGCGGGCGCGGCCGGTCAAATCCAGGCGTTCGATATTTTCGCGCAGCAGGGCGCGTCCCTGCGCCGAATTGTCGACGAACAGGCAGAACGCCGCGCCGCGCGAAAGCGCTTCCAGGCCGAGCGCACCGGTGCCGGCGAACAGGTCGAGGACTCGGCCGCCCGGCCATTCGATATGCGCGGACAGGATGTTGAACACGCTTTGCCGTGTCCGGTCGGCGGTCGGCCGAACCGCCATTGAGGCGGGCGCGGCCAGTGGCCGGCCGCGGAATTCACCGGCGATGATCCGCACCGCGCCGTCCCGCGCCCGACATGTTCTTGGGTCCAGACTTGCGGGTCGTCAGCCGGCTGAGAAAGTCGGCGCCGCCCTTGCCGCCCTTGCCGCGCTTGTTGCCGCCCTGCTTACGCGCGTCCTTGCGATGTCCGGTTCCGGCAGCCGGTTCGGGCTCGATTGCCGGCTTCGGCTTCGGCGCGATCGGCGCATCGAAATCGGCGCCGGCCCGCGCAATCAGGCGGGCACCAAGCTGGTCGCGCAAGGTGCGGACGCGAATCTCGCGAACTTCGCCTTCGCCCAATTCGGCGAGTTGGAACGGGCCGAAACCGACCCGGATGAGGCGCGAAACCGTCAGCCCGAGCGAACCGAGGACCTTGCGGATTTCACGGTTCTTTCCTTCGCGCAGGCCGACCGTCAGCCACGCATGCGTGCCTTGGCGGCGATCGAGGGTTGCCTCGATTGGCCCATAAAGGACGCCGTCGACGGCGACGCCGTCGGCGAGCCGCGCCAGCGCGACGCCATCGACCTCGCCGTGGACCCGAACGCGATAGCGCCGCAGCCAGCCTGTGTCCGGCAGTTCGAGGATGCGCGCCAGGCCACCGTCATTGGTCAGCAGCAACAGACCCTCGGAGTTGAGGTCGAGCCGCCCGACGCTGACGACGCGCGGCATCATTGCCGGCAGTGCCGAAAATACCGTCGGCCGGCCTTGAGGGTCGCGCGCCGTGGTGACGAGACCTCTCGGCTTGTGGAATAGCCACAGCCGCGTGCGCTCGCGGCCGGCGAGCGGTTGGCCATCGACTTCGATGCGATCCTGCGACCCGACATTGCAGGCGGGGCTGGCAAGGATCTTGCCGTTGACGGCAACGCGGCCGGCGGCAATCCACGTCTCGGCCTCGCGCCGCGAACACAGCCCCGCGCGGGCAAGACGCTTTGCGATGCGTTCGCTGCCGCCTTCGGAGGTGGGCTGCCTGACGCTTGGGGCGGCTTTCGGCGCTTGCCTTTGCATGGCGATCCCCTATCAAACCGCTTCGACAAAAGCGATGGCCGGATGCGGGTGTCCGGCAGGGAGCGATAGCCGGATGCAGGCATCCGGCAGGGAGCAGGGCGTGAGCGATTTCATGCGACAGGCGCTGGCGGAAGCCGAGGCGGCGGCGGCGCGCGGCGAGGTACCGGTCGGCGCCGTCGTCGTTCGCGGCGAGGAGGTGATCGCCGCCGCCGGCAACCGAACGCTCGAACTGCGCGACCCGAGCGCGCATGCCGAAATGCGGGCGATCCGCCAGGCGGCGCGCACGCTCGATAGCGAGCGGCTCGGCGATTGCGATCTCTACGTCACGCTCGAACCTTGCGCGATGTGCGCGGCGGCGATTTCGTTTGCCCGCATTCGGCGGCTCTATTTCGGCGCCAACGATCCGAAGGGCGGCGCGGTCGAACATGGCGTGCGCTTTTTCGGCGACCCAACCTGCCATCACGCGCCAGATGTCTATTCCGGCCTGTCGGCGGTCGAAAGCGGGCGCCTGCTCAGGACTTTTTTCGCGGCGAAGCGATCGCAGCGGTGATGCGATGGGTGAGCAGGAGCTCCAGCACTACCTCCACCAGCACATCCCGCTGTCGAAAGCGATGCAGGTCGAAGTTATCGCCGCCGGCATCAACAGCGTCGTGCTGCGGGCGCCTCTTGCCCCCAACATCAACCATCGCGAGACGGTGTTCGGTGGCAGCGCCTCGGCGCTTGCCATTCTCGCCGCCTGGTCCCTGGTGCATCTGCGCCTTCGATCGCAAGGCATCGCCGGCCGCGTGGTCATCCGCCGCAACACGATCGACTACGAGCACGCGATGCAGGGAGCGTTCACCGCAAGTTCGTTTCTCGGGCCCGACGCAGACTGGATACGTTTCGTCGCGATGCTGAAGCAGTACGGAATGGCGCGGATTTCCGCCGGCGCCGAACTCGTCAGCGAGGGCGTCAATGCCGGTCGGTTCATGGGCGAATTCGCCGCGCTGGCAGACGCGAAATCACACCGGACGACGTGAAGCGTTGCCGCTTCGGCACTGCCCGCGGTATCAGCTAATGTTTTGTCAGTTATGTTCCGACAGCCGGTTGATCTGCTCTTCGCGCAGCTTCTTCTTTTCGGCCTCGCGCCGCTCCAGTTCGGCGGCGGTGTACGATTCATCGCCGGTCGGCGCCGATTCGGCCGGGATGCGATATTCCTCCGGCGGCTCGGTCAGGTATTTGCGCGTGGGCCCGTGCGATAACTCGGCATCTGCCTTGGCCTGCAGAACCTCCTTGCGGGCTTCGCTGTTGCCGTTATAGAGGACCGGGTTGCCATCGCGGTCGGTGCGGCCAGGGATGAATTTCTTTTCCGCATCCGTTTGCTCGACGGCGATGCCTTCCTTCTTGCGCAACTGCTCCTCGACCGAAACATCGCCGGTGCGCGCATCGGTCTGGCCGGCCTCGGCGCGGATGCGAGCAATACGCTGTTCAGGTGTTTCCGGCCATGCCGGATCGTTGGTCGCGGTGCCGTTGTCTAGCGGCTGCGGCAACGCCGCCTTGTTTTCCGGCACGATCAGGTTGGGACGAGCCGAATAGTCGATGTTCTTGCGCTCATGATTGAGCGTGAACATGTTGTAGAAGTCCTTGAAGGTCTGCTCCTCCTGGCTGACGCCGGTGCCATAAGTGTTGCCGCCGACGCAGCCCGACAAAAACAGCCCGGCCGCCAATAGCGCGCCCGAAAACTCCCATCGGATGGCTTTGTGGTTCGACATCCCGCGACCTTTTTTGCGCTCGGCGCTCGCCTGAACCCGTGCGCAAGGCCAACCCCTGCGCAAGGAATACGGCCGGATTCCGACTTTTGCCCAAAAAACTAGCGGAATGACGCCACCGTTGCAATCTTGCCACGCCGCCATCAACAGCTCCGGTTAACGAAGGCCGGCGGCAATCTCGCGCATCGCGGCGGCGTCGCGCAAGGAAAGTTCGGGATATTCCGCGTCCGAACCGACCTCGGGCAGGATGCGCCAGGACCGTGCGCAGCGCTTTCCCAGCGCCGGTTTCGGCTCGACCGCCACGCCAGCGACCTCGGGCAGGCGGAACGCGTTCGCCGGCCCGTCGCCGTCGCGGATTTCGATCTCGCTGGTGATGCAGATCTCGGCGAAATCGATGCCTTTCAGCGCTGAGAGCAATTGCGGATCGGAGACATGGACGACCGGGGAAGCCTCCAGCGACGAGCCGATGCGTTTTTCCATGCGCTCGATCTCGAGCGCGCCGGTGACGACGCGGCGGACTTGGCGCACCCTGCGCCATTTGTCGGCGAGCTTGTCGTCGCGCCAGTCGGCCGGCACTTCGGGAAAGCCCTGCAAGTGCACCGAGCTATTTTCGCCGGGGAAGCGGCCGATCCAGGCTTCTTCCATCGTGAACGGCAGCAGCGGCGCCAGCCATTTGACCAGGCAGTCGAAGAGATGGCGCACGGTCTGCAACGCCGCCTTGCGGCGCACGCTCGAAGGCGCGTCGCAATAGAGCGCGTCCTTGCGGATGTCGAAATAGAACGCCGACAGTTCGACCACCATGAAGTTCGACAGTTGCGCCGTGATGCGCTTGAAGTCGAAGGCGTCGTAGGCATCGCGCACGATGGCGTCGAGTTCGGCGAGCCGGTGCAGCATCAGCCGCTCGAGCTCGGGCATTTGCGGCCAAGGTGTCTCTTCGCCACGATCATGCGCCAGGTTGCCGAGCATCCAGCGCAACGTGTTGCGCAGCTTGCGGTAGGCATCGACCGCCGTCTTGAGGATTTCCGGGCCGATGCGCAGGTCCTCGGCATAGTCGGAGGAGGCGACCCACAGGCGTAAAATGTCGGCGCCGGACGACTTGATCACGTCCTGCGGAGCGACGTTGTTGCCCATGGACTTCGACATCTTGCGGCCTTCCTCGTCCATGACGAAGCCGTGCGTCAGCACCGCGTCGTAGGGCGCGCGGCCGCGCGTGCCGCAGCTTTCCAGCAGCGAGGAATGGAACCAGCCCCGGTGCTGGTCGGAGCCTTCGAGATAAAGATCGGCCGGCCACTTCAGGTCGGGCCGGTCTTCCAGGCAGAAGGAGTGCGTCGAGCCCGAATTGAACCAGACATCGAGGATGTCTTTGACCATCGTCCACGGCTCGTTGGCGCGGCTGCCGAGGAAGCGCTCGCGAGCACCGTCGGCAAACCAGGCATCGGCTCCCTCCTTCTCGAAGGCATCGAGCACGCGGGCGTTGACCGCTTCATCCTTGAGGATTTCGCCGTCATCGCCGACGAACACCGCGATCGGCACGCCCCAGGCGCGCTGGCGCGACAATACCCAGTCCGGACGCTGTTCGATCATGGCCTGCAACCGGTTTTGCCCGGCGGCGGGCACGAAACGGGTATCGGAAATCGCCTTTAACGAGCGGGCGCGCAAGGTATCGCCCTTCCCGGCGATGTCGCGATCCATATGGACGAACCATTGCGGCGTGTTGCGGAAGATCACCGGCTTCTTCGAGCGCCAGGAATGCGGATACGTGTGCTTCAGCCGGCCGCGGGCGAACAACATGTTGGCGGCGATCAGCGCGTCGATAACGGCCTGGTTGGCGTCGCCCTTCTTGCCGTTGTCGTCGATGACACGCGCCGGCCCGCCTGGCCGGTCAGGCCCGAAACCCGGGGCGTCCTTGGTGAAAAAGCCGGCATCGTCGACCGTGAAGGGGATCGTTTTTTCAATTGTGCGAAGGCGTTCGTCTTTTCGCATTTGGACAAAGTGTTTGGTGACTTCAATCTTTCCTTGTTCAATCGCTCGGTTAACACCCTCGATCGCCTCGCCACTACGTATCCAGGCATCATAGTCCTCGCGACCATGGCCGGGAGCTGTGTGGACAAAACCGGTTCCGGCATCGTCGGTCACGTGTTCGCCAGCGAGCATCGGTACGGGAAAGAAGTACCCGTCCCCAAGACCGCGAAGGGGATGCAAGAGTGTCATCGATGAAAGCTCTTCGCCGGACACCGCTCGTAGGCGTTTGAAATCCAACTTCGCTTTCGCGAAACAGTCTGCAGCTAATTTGTCTGCAAAAACTAGCTTCTCGCCCGGCTGCGGTCCGAAGTCATTCGTCGCTTTGGTGACTTCGTAGAGTCCGTATTCGATGCGCGGCGAATATGAGACAGCCCGGTTACCAGGGATAGTCCACGGAGTCGTTGTCCAGATGACCACGCGAGCATTGAGTAACTCCATGTCCATGCGAGTGCCGGAGCGAATCAACATGAAAACCGGAAACTTCACCCACACCGTATCCGACTCGTAGTCCTGATACTCGACCTCCGCCTCCGCCAACGCGGTACGTTCGACGACGCTCCACATCACCGGTTTGGAGCCACGATAGAGCTGGCCGGTCGTGGCGAACTTCATCAGTTCGCCGGCGATGCGGGATTCGGCGTGGAAGTTCATCGTCGTATAGGGCGTGGCGAAATCGCCCTCGACGCCAAGCCGGCGGAACTCGGACGTCTGCACCTTGATCCAGTGCTCGGCGAATTCGCGGCACTGGCGGCGGAATTCGTTGACCGGCACGTCGTTCTTGTCGAGGCCCTTTTCGCGGTACTGCTCCTCGATCTTCCATTCGATCGGCAGGCCGTGACAGTCCCAGCCCGGCACGTAGTTGGAATCGTAGCCGCGCATCTGGAACGAGCGCGTGATGATATCCTTCAGGATCTTGTTGAGCGCATGACCGATGTGCAGGTGCCCGTTGGCGTAGGGCGGACCGTCATGCAGCACGTATTTCGGCCGCCCCTTCGAGGTTTCCCGCAGGCGGCGATAGAGACCCATGCGATCCCAGCGCGCGATCATTTCCGGCTCGCGCTCGGGCAGGCCGGCGCGCATCGGGAAATCGGTCACCGGCAGATAGAGCGTCTCGCTCCAGTTGCGTTCGCCGGATTTCCCGGTCCCGGTTTTCTGGGTTCCGGATTTCTTGGGGGTTGCTTCGTTCATCGCTTTTTCTTCAATTCAAGCATCCGCGTAGCCGAACGGAGGCCAGCGGCGCAACGTGTTTGTCTTTGTGAGGCAATCGGCGGACGCGGTTCCCGGGCGTCCGAAAGCGCTTCCCGGTCCGGCCGAACGAGGTTCAGGCGCGGGCCGGGCCCATAATTCGCGAAGCAATGCCAGCGATGCGGAACATGGACGGTTTCCTAGCAGGCAGGCGTTAACGAATAAAAGCCGGCAGCGCCCCACCGCGCAATATTGGCCTTTGCGCCATTTGCGCATATGTTTCGTGGCAGTTGGCCAAACGGGACCTGGAAAGATGCCAAATCGCAAAATAGCAACGCGGTCGACGGTGTCATCCGCTATACAAAAAGCCCGATCCACCAAGAAACCCGCGAAGAAAAAAGCGCCGCCGAAGCGCTCTGTCTCCAGCGGACGATTCCTGGCCGATGTCAGCATCACCGAAAGGCTGATGCAGAAGGGAGTGACAAAAGAAGAAGTCTTCAAAATCATCGCGCCGCGTCGCACGCTCGACCGCAGGAAGGCCGCGGGCGGAAAACTTAGCCTCGCCGAATCCGACCGCGCCCTGCGACTCGAACGCATTGCGGGACACGCTGACCGTGTTTTTGGCGATCCGGAAAAGGCGCATCGCTGGCTGCGCAAACCATGCCGGGCGCTTGGCGGTGCCGTGCCGATTGAACTCCTGACCTCTGAAACCGGGGCGCACGTCGTCGAACAGGAACTTCACGCGATCGATTACGGCATGTACGTCTGACGATGCTCGCCTGGCGCATCTCGAATCATGCCGATCTGTCAGGGGCGGGCGGGATTTACAAGGCAGGGCGCTGGAACCATTTCGGAACGCTGATCGTTTATCTCTCCGACCATCCGGCGTTGTCCATGCTGGAGGTCCTCGTTCACTTCGATCCTTCGGATTTGCCTGAGACCTACCAGTTGGTGTCGGTCGACGTTCCGGATGATTTGATCAGCTTCAATCCCGATTTGCTTGAGGACTGGAGAATTGACGAATCGGCATGCCGCGACTTCTTTCAGCATTTCTCCGCGTCAAAAGAAAAAGCTGCGCTGCTGGTACCGAGCATCATCATGCCAAAATGCGCCAACCTGCTCCTCAATCCCGACCACCCCCGGCGGGCGGAAATCAAGATCGTCGAAGTGGAGACCTATCGCCTCGATCCGCGCTTTCGCAGATAATCACCACACCTCCCTCTCTAGTCGCTCGTAAATCAGCCGGCGCATGTAGCGTGCGGTCAGCCTCGGCGCGAAGCGACCGGCAAGCGCGGTGAATTTCGCCTGCCAGCCGGGCACCAGTGTCGACCGGTGCCTGGCAACCGCCGCAAGGATCATCGTCGCCAGACGTTCCGGCGCCATGCGCTGCGCGCCGTCGGCGCCGGGCGGCGCGTGGCGTTCAGCGTGGCCGGTGGCGATCGGGCCGGGGAACACCGTCAGTACCCGCACACCGCGCCGGCGCAGCCGCCGGGCGACGCCGCGGGCATACGCCGCGATCGCATCCTTGGATGCCGCATAGGCGGCGGCGCCGGGATAGCCGGTGAAATGCGACAGCGAAGAAATGAAGACGAGGCCGGCGCCCGGCGCGAATGCGCCGCCGTCCTCGAGCGCCGAAGTCAGCACCATCGGCGCTTCGGCATTGAGCCGCAGGATGCGCAGCAGGACCGGCACCGGCAGCGCCTCGAACCTGCCGGTGGCGCTCGCTCCGGCGTTGTGGACAACGAGGTTGTAGGGGCTGCGGCCGACGATTTCGGTGATTGCCCGGTCGAGTGCCGGGCGGTGCGACAGGTCGACCTCCATCCAGTCGCCGGTGGCATTCGATGGCCGCGACAAGTCGCAATTGACGACCCGCCAGCCGTTGCCGCGCAGCTTTTCGCACAGTGCCCGGCCGAGGCCAGCCGAGCCGCCGGTAATCAGCGCGGTGCCCGAACTGGCGGTCATAACCTGCGCCCGAAAACAGCGCCGCCGCCAAGATAGCGCAGCCAGCTTAGCGCTTAGCGACGAAGAGCGCGAAGCCATGGCGAATGCCAGCATAGTCGCGACGTCGTCGGGTCCGAAAAAGAAATGCCGCCGCCAGCCGGGATCGAGGCCGGCCTTTTCGTGCATCGGCGTCAGCGTCGGGCCCGGATGGACGACCTGGACGCCGACCTTGCCGCGCCATTCCTCCGCCAGGGCGCGGCCAAGCCCGTCGAGCCCGGCCTTGCTGGCGGCATAGACCGGCGCCGTCGCCGAGCCGCGAAAAGAAGTCGAGCCGACCAGCGTCAGCAAGCCGCGACGCGGTGCCAGAACCGCAAACAGGTCATGGGCTGCGGCAATCGCGAAGGTGAGGTTGACATCGAGAGTCTCGCGGATGCGCTCGGCCGGTTCCGGGCGCTCCGTTGCAACGTAGCCGACGCCGGCATTGAGCACGGCGTGATCGAGGCCATCGAAGCCGGCCCGCTCGATTGCGGTCAGGATCGCCGCGATGGCCTGCTGCGGCTGCGCCTGGTCGGCCTCGACATAATGCGCGCCGCGCGGCAGTTGCGGCGCGAACGTCGCCGCCGGCCGGCGACCGGTCAACATCAGGTCGTGGTTGGGTGCCAGGTGCCGGGCCAGCGCCAGGCCGATGCCGGAGGTTGCTCCGGTGATCAGGATGGCGCGCCGACGGCTGGGCAGGCGCTGTGCCATGTTCAATCGCCCCCGAAGGCGACGCGCCGGTCGATTTCGCCGAGGGGCCGCGCGCCCGCCATGATGCGGCGGGCGGCTGTCTCGTCGCGACGCATCTGCGCTTTCAGCGCCGCAAGATCGGCGAACTTTTCTTCCTGCCGCAGAAACTGGAAGAACGACACCCGAACCTCCTCGCCATAGAGATCGCCGGAAAAATCGAACAGGAAGACCTCCAGCAGCGGCTCGCCGCCGTCCTCCACCGTCGGCCGCCGCCCGAAGCTGGCGACCCCGTCGTGGCGCGATCCGTTCGCCCGCCACCAACGTACCGCATAGATGCCGGTGGCGAGGCCGCAGCTTTTTTCAAGACGCAGGTTGGCGGTCGGATAGCCGAGCGTGCGGCCAAGCCGACGGCCGGCGACGACGGTCGAGGAGACGGTGAAGCGGTAGCCGAGCAAATTGCGCCGCCTCTTCCGCCTTGCCGGCGCCGAGCGCGGCGCGGATGCGGGTCGAAGAGATCGGCCGCCCGCCCACGTCGCGGACCGCTTCGACACTGCTGACGCCGAAATTCAGGCGGTCTCCGGCTTTGCTCAGGAACTGCAGGTTGCCGCCGCGATTCTTGCCGAAATGAAAATCCTCGCCAACGACGATCTGGCTGGCGCCGAGATCGGCGACGAGATTGGTTGCGACGAATTCGCCGGCCGAACGCCCGGCCAACGCGGCGTTGAAGGGATGTTCGATCACGGCGTCGAGCCCGCAGGCGGCGATCAGCCGCGCCTTCATCGGCGCTGGCGTCAGGCGGAACAGCGGCTCGTCGGGTCGAAAATATTGTCGCGGATGCGGCTCGAAGGTCAGCGCCAGCACCCGGCGGCCCTGCGCGCGGCCAAGCTCGATAGCGCGCGCCAGTACCGCCTGGTGACCGAGATGGACGCCGTCGAAATTGCCGATGGCGATGACGCCGCCGCGCCAGTCCTCGGGCAATGCCGAGGTGGCGGCGAAATTGGCAAGGCGTGTCTGCGCCGGCATCGCCGCTACCATACAAGCCGTGCCAGCCAGTAGGCCGGCCTGGCGTTTTCGCGGGCAAGATAGGAGGCGAGGCGGACCTCATCCGGGCTTTCGGCCTCGCCGTATTCGCCGGCGTGAATGCCGGCCGAGACGTAGACGGCATCGATTTCGAACCGGGCGGCGCCAGCGATGTCGGTCGGCAGGCCGTCGCCAATGGCGAGGATGCGTCGGCGATCGAAGTCGCGGTTGGCCGATGCGGCAACGCTTGCGACCGCCGCTTCGTAGATCGGCGGAAAAGGCTTGCCGGCGATCTGCGTCGTCCCACCGAGCGCGGCATAATCGCGCGCCAGCGCGCCAGCGCACCACACCAGGCGATCGCCCATTTCGACCACGATGTCGGGATTGGCGCAAATCATCGCCAGTTTGCGCGCTGCAAAACGCGCCAGCAATGGCGCATAGTCGGACGGCGTCTCGGTCTGGTCGTTGTTCAACCCGGAACAGACCACCGCTTCGGCCGCCTCCTCGGTGACCAGCTCGCAGTCGATGTCCTCGAAAAGATTGCGGTCCCTTTCTGGTCCAAGATGGAAAAGCTGTCTCGGTCCGGCGCGGATCAGATCTCGCGTGACATCGCCGGATGTGACGATGGTGTCGAAACTTTCTTCGGGCACGCCGAGCATGGCCAACTGGCGGATCACCGAGCGGCGCTGTCGCGGCGCGTTGGTGATCAGCGCCACGTTTCCGCCGCGCGAGCGGAATTGCTGGAGCGCATCGACGGCGCCGGGCCAGGCGGCTTGGCCGTTATGGACAACCCCCCAAACGTCGCACAGGATCAGGTCGTAACCGCTGGCAATCTCGGACAGTCCCGATATTCGGCGCGGCGCAGAATGCATGGTCATCCCAAGGGATTTGGCCAGGAGATCTGGCCAAAAGGATATGGCCCGACGCCGTCCGGGCGCCTGTTCGGCACAAGTCAAGCACAAGTCAAGCGCAAGCGGCCGGACCGGCTTTACGGGAACCGGCGCTTGCCGGTCAAGCACGCCGGAAATTAACCCGCAATGCCATTGCCTGGCCAACACATTGGTATAGACAGGCCGCGCTCGGCGATTGCACAATCGGCGGGATGGCGGTGGTGGCATTCGGATTGCGAGGATGATCTTCAAGATTCTGCGACACATCGCTGCCCCCCTGATCGCGGCCATCGTCGCCGGCATCGGCGTCTATTTCCTGCGCGAGCGCCTGCCGCTGACCTTCGCGCGCATGACCGATGCCGAGCTGGTATTCGCCGCCGTCGCGCTGTTTGTCGTCCTCCTCGCCGTCGCCAATCACGGGACAGTGCAATTGCTGGCGAGCCGCTATGGCCGGCGCATCGCCAGTATCGGCGCCTTCGAAGCCGAATTGCGCAAGAAGGTTCTGGAACTCGAAAGCCAGATCGCCGGCCTGACGGCGGCTGCCGAATTGACCCAGGCCGATGTCTCCCGGTTGATGCATGCGCACCTGGTCGAGGAGTCGCGCAAGCTCGCCGAATTGACAGTCGAGGAACCGCCGCCGCCGCTCGATGAAAACATCATCCAATTCGACAAGACCGGTCGCGCCCGGCCGGCACCCGGTATGGTGGCGCCCAAGGAAAAGGAACCCGAGGGCGAACTCGAAATCTGGTTCCAGCCGGTCGTCACCTTGCCCGGCCGCAAGACGCGGTTCTTCGATTCGATCGCGTTTGTGGTACCCAAGGCCAATGCCGGGCCGGCGCGCCCGGCGCCCACGAATATCATCAATCTCGCCCAGACCGCCGAAACCGCGCTCGGCGAAAGCCTGCGCTTTGCCCGCGAGCTGGAGCGCAAGGAGCGCAGCGGCGGTGTTATCTGGCACATCAATCCCGCGATCCTGTCCGACCTTGCCGCCCACCGCCGGGCGCGCTCGGCGCTCGACGCCAATTCGCGCCTCGCCGATCGCCTGGTCATCGCCGTCGGCCACAAGGAACATGGCCGTCTCAACCGGGCCGCGACCGAGCGCCTGTTCGCTTTCAAGGAATTGGGCTACCGCGTCGCCATCAGCGATCTGCCGGACGCCGCCACCGCCCGCAACAGCCTGCGCGCCGGGCTGTTCGCGCTGGTCATCGGCGCCTGCGACGAATTGCTGCGCATCGGCGCCACAGGCACCGGGGCGGCGGCCAGGCACCATCCGCTTTTCCGAGTTTGGCTGCGAAGCGATGGCCTATGACGTGGTCAACGAGGATACGGCCATGGCATTGATCGACCACGATATCCTGCTTGCCAAGGGCGACCTGTTTTCTGTCGCCCGGCCCCTGCGGCGCAGCGCCAAGGCCCAGGCCGGAGCCTAAGTCGGCCGGCAAATCCGATTGCGGCCAGAACCTGCATATCGCGGAAAAAACGCCGCTCGGGCCGACTTCGCCGGCTTGACTTGCCTTCGGCAAATCCCTATTTCGCCGCTGCTAGCACTCGTCGATGGCGAGTGCCAATTTTTTAGGCCGCGGGCATACCGATTTCCCGCGCCGTCCACCTTTTCGAAAAACGGGAAACAACATGGCAAAGACAAAGTTCCGTCCGCTGCATGACCGCGTGGTCGTTCGCCGCGTCGAATCCGAAGAAAAGACCGCCGGCGGCATCATCATCCCCGATACCGCCAAGGAAAAGCCGCAGGAAGGCGAAATCATCGCCGTCGGCCCCGGCGCCCGCGACGAGGCCGGCAAGCTGACCCGATGGACGTCAAGGCCGGCGACCGCATCCTGTTCGGCAAATGGTCGGGCACCGAAGTCAAGCTCAATGGCGAAGACGTTCTGATCATGAAGGAATCCGACATCATGGGCGTCATCGGCTGACGCTGGCGTCCGTCCAATCACAGATTTCTCAATTGATCCGCGGCCCGCCGCGAGCCGTCGGCCAACAGGAGCAAAACATGGCTGCCAAAGAAGTAAAATTCCGCGCCGACGCCCGCGAGCAGATGCTGCGCGGCGTCAACATCCTCGCCAACGCGGTGAAGGTCACGCTCGGCCCGAAGGGCCGCAACGTCGTCATCGACAAGTCGTTCGGCGCGCCGCGCATCACCAAGGACGGCGTGACCGTCGCCAAGGAAATCGAACTTGAGGACAAGTTCGAGAACATGGGCGCGCAGATGGTGCGCGAAGTCGCCTCCAAGACCAACGACATCGCCGGCGACGGCACCACGACCGCGACCGTTCTGGCGCAGTCGATCGTCGAGGAAGGCGACAAGGCCGTTGCCGCCGGCATGAACCCGATGGACCTGAAGCGCGGCATCGATCTCGCCGTCGACGAAGTCGTCGCCGATCTCGTCAAGAAGGCCAAGAAGATCAAGACCTCCGAGGAAGTCGCCCAGGTCGGCACGATCTCCGGCAATGGCGACAGCTTCGGTCGGCAAGATGATCGCCGAAGCGATGCAGAAGGTCGGCAACGAGGGCGTCATCACGGTCGAGGAAGCCAAGACCGCCGAGACCGAACTCGAAGTCGTCGAAGGCATGCAGTTCGACCGCGGCTATCTGTCGCCGTATTTCGTCACCAATCCCGAAAAGATGGTCGCCGAGCTCGAGGACCCCTTCATCCTCCTGCACGAGAAGAAGCTGTCGAACCTGCAGGCGATGCTGCCGGTTCTCGAAGCCGTCGTGCAGACCGGCAAGCCGCTGCTCATCATCTCCGAAGACGTCGAGGGCGAGGCGCTGGCCACGCTCGTCGTCAACAAGCTGCGCGGCGGCCTGAAGATCGCCGCCGTCAAGGCGCCGGGCTTCGGCGATCGCCGCAAGGCGATGCTGGAAGACATCGCCATCCTCACCGGCGGCCAGGTCATCTCCGAAGACCTCGGCATCAAGCTCGAGAACGTCAGCCTCGACATGCTCGGCCGCGCCAAGAAGTCCGCGTCGATCGAAGGAAAACACCACGATCGTCGACGGCGCCGGCAAGAAGAAGGAGATCGAGGGCCGCATCGGCCAGATCAAGCAGCAGATCGAGGAGACCACCTCGGACTACGACAAGGAGAAGCTGCAGGAACGTCTGGCCAAGCTCGCCGGCGGCGTTGCCGTCATCCGCGTCGGCGGCGCGACCGAGGTCGAAGTCAAGGAAAAGAAGGACCGCGTCGACGACGCGCTCAACGCGACCCGCGCGGCCGTCGAAGAAGGCATCGTGCCAGGCGGCGGCGTCGCACTCTGCGCGTTCCGGCAATGCGATTCCGTCGAAGGGCGCCAACGCCGACCAGGCAGCCGGCATCAACATCGTGCGCCGCGCGCTGCAGTCTCCGGCCCGCCAGATCGCGGCGAACGCCGGTGCGGAAGCCTCGATCGTCGCCGGCAAGATCCTCGAGAACAAGGGCGAGACCTTCGGCTACAACGCCCAGACCGGCGAGTATGGCGACATGATCGCCATGGGCATCGTCGATCCGGTCAAGGTCGTGCGCACCGCTCTGCAGGACGCGGCCTCGGTCGCCGGCCTGCTGGTCACCACCGAAGCGATGATCGCCGAAGCTCCGAAGAAGGAAACGCCGGCTCCGGCGATGCCCGGCGGCGGCGGCATGGGCGGCATGGACTTCTAAGCTCGCTCCAGCGCTTCAAAGAATACGAAAGGGCGGCAGCGATGCCGCCCTTTTTGTTGCGCCTTCGTATTGATTTGCCGGCCATGGCAGATTGACCCGCTTGCGCTAGCCGGCAATTCTCAACCAAGGGATGCAAGGATCGCCAAACTGAGCAAACGCCTCGATGCCATGCGCGCCAATCCGCGCGCCGATTGGAAGATTACCGATATTGAGGCCGTCTGCCGAGAGTTCGGCCTTCATTGCAAGCCCCCATCCGGAGGAGGATCGCATGTCCGCATTGGCCACGGTTCAATGCCAGCGAAATTGACCATCCCTTTCAGGCGACCGATCAAACCTGTATATATCCGTCAATTGGTTGCATTTATCGACGCATTGGCCGAACGCAAATGAAACATCACGGCTACGCGATTGTCGTAGAGCCTTTGGCCGCCGAGGACGGCGGCGGATTTGTCGCGACCGTACCCGACCTGCCAGGCTGCATGAGCGATGGTGGCACGCCGCAGGAGGCGCTCGCCAATGTCGAGGATGCAATCGGCGCTTGGATCGCTGCCGCGCGCGAGCTTGGCCACCCGGTTCCAAAGCCGGTGCACCGATTTGCCAAGGCGATTTGATCCATCCCGGATCGAAGGTTTTCGCCTGCCATTGCGGTTCGCTTTGACGAACGCGGCGCGAGGCTTGGTGGGCCGGGGTGAGCCATGACCGATTTCACCGAGATCGCCTACGAATTGCACGGGCCGGCGCGGGTGATCCGCTTCAACCGGCCGCAGGTGATGAACGCCATCGGCCCGGTCACGCATCGCGAACTGATCGAGGCATGGACGCGGTTTCGCGACGATGAAACCGCGCTCGTCGCGATCATCGCCGGCGCCGGCGACACGGCGTTCTGCGCCGGCGGCGATCTCAAGGCCGGTATCGACGGCGGCAACGTGCCGCTGAGCGACGAAGAAATTGCCGCTCACGATCGCGGCGAACGGCCGGGCATCATCGGGCCGTCGCGCTGGACCGACATCTACAAGCCAGTGATCGCCGCGGTAAACGGCGTCGCCTACGCCGGCGGGCTGGAATGGGCCTGCTTTGCCGATATCCGCATCGCCGAGGAGCATGCTTCCTTCGGTGTCACGTGCCGGCGCTGGAACATCGGTCTCGGCGACGGCGGCACCCAGCGACTGCCGCGCATCGTCGGCATGGGCCGGGCGATGGAACTGATCCTGACCGGCCGCGTGATCGACGCCGAGGAAGCGTTGCGCATCGGCCTCGTCAACGAGATTGTGGCAAAGGGGCAATCGCTGGCACGCGCGCTCGAACTGGCCGGGTTCCTGGCTTCGCTGCCGCAGCCGGCGATGCGCACCGACAAGGAAGCTGCGGTGCGTGGCTTCGGCCTGCCGCTCGCCGAGGGTTTGAAGATCGAGGCGCAATGTTTCAACCGCTCGATCCGCGATCCGGCGACGCGCGAAGGCCTGCGCCGCTTCACCGAGCGCGACCATCCCGACCGGCGCAAGGGCGGCAAACCGCGCACGCCGGGATTGGTGAGGGAGTGAATTGTCGCGCGATTGACAACGCGCGATTGCACAACTATGCGATCGGCCGGGTTCAGGTCCCTGCCGGCCGCAAGCGCAAGCTCTGGTGAAACCTGAGATATTCTTCCCGTCATTCCCAACATCGGAAACGGAAACGCGGCACCCGTTCGGCATGGATGTTGAGGAAGGAACGCGGATGAACACCGATCCGAACAATCGCAATGAATATTTGTTGCAGCCGCTGCCGCGCCTGTTCGCGCGCACCGCAACGCCGATCCTCGTGGTCCTTGGCCTCAATGGCGCGTTGACGCTCGCCGATGCCTATTTCGTCGGCCATTATGTCGGCTCGGCGGCGCTGACCGCGGTCACGTTGATGTTTCCGATCTTCATGATGCTGGTGGCGCTTTCGACGCTGGTCGGCAACGGCATGGCCAGCATCCTGGCGCGCCGTCTCGGCGCTTCGCAATTCGCCGAAGCGCAACGCGTCTTTGCAGGGGCGCACGGATTGGCGCTGGCGCTCAGCGCCTTGCTCGCATTCGGATTCGCGATTACCGGGAATTGGCTGGCGCCACTTGTGGCAAACGGCGACCCGGCGACGGCCGCCATGGGCTACACCTATATCGCGATTCTGATCTTCGCCTCTCCGGTCGGATTCGTCCTCGGCATTCAGTCGGACGCATTGCGAAGCGAAGGACGCATCCGGCTGATCACTGCGGCCGGGCTCGCCATCACCCTGCTCAACATCCTGTTCAACTATCTGCTGATCGCGGTCGCTGGCCTTGGTGTCGCCGGCGCCGCCATTGGCACCGTGCTGGCGCAGGTTTTGGGACTCGCGTTCGTCATCTTCTACCGCCTGAGCGGCCGGGCCGTCATCCGCCAGCCAATCCCGGCATTTGCCGACTGGAGCGCAATCCTTGCGCTCGGAGCCCCGCAAAGCCTGACCTATCTGGGCGCTTCGCTCGGATCGGCGGCAATCATCATGGCTTTGCAGTTGTGGGCCGGCCCAGACTATCCGCAAACCGTGGCAGCCTACGGGATCATCAGCCGGATCATGATCTTTCTTTACATGCCGGTCCTCAGCGTTGCGCTGGCAATGCAGGCGATTGCCGGCAACAATATCGGCGCGCGACTGACCGAGCGGTCATTGGGAAGCCTGCGCATCGCCGCATTCACGATCGGTGCTTACTGCATTGTCGCGCAGGCTGGCTTGTATCTGGCGCGCGACCGCATCGGCTATGGCTTCGTCGACGAGCCGCAAACGGTAGCTGAAGTTGGCCGTCTCCTGCCGATCGTCTTTGCGATGTATTGGGCGTTCGGCCCGATGGCGATGTTGTCGTCCTATTTCCAGGCGTCCGGAGATTCGGTGCGGGCGGCGTTGCTGAGCCTGCCGCGAACTTATCTGTTCTCGATCCCGCTGATCTTCCTGCTGCCGCAGATCCTTGGCGAAACCGGCATCTGGCTGGCGGGTCCGATGGCAGAGTCGCTAATGCTCGTTTTGGCCGCCGCAACCCTGGTTCATCTCAGCCAGAATCGCGGCTACCGATGGGGGATCGTCAGGCCATAGTCTCACAGGTTGCGCCCTCGGCAACGAGGGCGCATCATGACCTGCAACGGCAGAATGGAAGGAACTGCCGGCCATTCGAACGCATTCTTCCGACTATGGAAAGTGAGCGGCTACCGCGCCGCCTGCACGGGAGATGATCATCATGGCTGAGAAGCAAACCGCGAAGCCAAAAGACCGCTACCTCGACGCCAGGCGCAATCCGGATTTCACCATCGACCAGGACTGGAAGTCCTATACGCCGGCCGAGCACGACCGCTGGAACCGCCTGTTCACCCGCCAGAAGGCGCTGCTGGCGGGGCGCGCCTGCGACGAATTCCTCGAGGCGATGGACAGGCTCAAGCTCTCCGACGACGGCATACCCGATTTCGCCGAGCTCTCGAGCCGCCTCACAAAGGCGACGGGATGGAAAGTGGTGCCGGTCGTCGAGCTCGTCCCTGACGACATCTTCTTTGACCATCTCGCAAACAAACGCTTTCCCGCCGGCGCCTTTATCCGTTCGGAGGAGGAGTTCGACTACATCGAGGAGCCCGATGTCTTCCACGACGTCTTCGGGCACGTGCCGCTTCTCGCCAACCCGGTCTATTCGGATTTCATCCAGGCTTACGGCAAGGGCGGGCAGAGTGCGCTCAAGCGCGGCCAGTTGAAGAATCTCGCGCGGCTCTACTGGTACACGGTCGAGTTCGGCCTGATCCAATCGCCGCAGGGTCTGCGCATCTTCGGCGCCGGCATCATGTCCTCGCCAGCGGAGACGAGGTTCAGCCTGGAAAGCACCTCGCCCAACCGCATCGCCTTCGACCTCGAACGCATCATGCGCACGAACTACATCATCGACGACTTCCAGGAGGTCTATTTCGTCATCGATTCGTTCGAAAAGCTCCGCCATGATTGCGATGAGAATTTCGCCCCGATCTACGACCGCGTAAAGCAGGCCAAGGACCTTGCGCCGCACGAACTGGCGCCCGGCGACAAGGTGTTGACGCGCGGCGACTTCCGCTACTTCATCGAAAAGGGCAAGCTGCCGGCGATGGCATCGTGAACGCTGCTCGGATCATGGCATGACATTGAAAGCAATGACGATCGTCGTCACCGGCGCCTACGGCAATCTCGGGCGCGCCGTAGCGGCGAAACTCGGCGCCGAGGGCACCAATCTGGTGCTCATCGGGCGGCGCGCGGATGCGCTCGACGAGGCGTTTCCGGGGGAGGCCAAAACGCGCAGGAAGGTCGCCGTCGATCTCCTCGATGAACGGGCGACGATTGCCGCGTTCCGGGCCGCGGCTAAGCATTTCGGCGGCCTCGACGGGCTTTGCGCCATCGCCGGCGGCTTTAACATGGGTCCGGCGGTCCACGAGACATCGGCCAAATTCTGGCAGGAGATGGCCGATAGCAACGTGACGACGCTGTTGAACAGCGCCAAGGCATGCGTGCCGCACATCCTCAAGCGCGGCGGCGGCGCGGTCGTCACCGTCGGCGCCAACGGGGCGCTCAGGGGCTCGGCGAAGATGGCTGCCTATTGCGCGGCGAAATCGAGCGTCATGCGCATCACCGAGTCGATGGCCGCCGAGCTCGGCCCGTCCGGCATCCGCGTCAACTGCGTCCTTCCCGGCACGATCGACACGCCGCAAAACCGCAAGGCCATGCCGAAGGCCGATCCGGGCAAATGGGTCGGACCAGAGGATATCGCGCAGACGATCGCTTTTCTGCTCTCGCCGTCGGCGAAGGCGATCAACGGGGCGCTGGTCCCGGTGTTGGGCCATTCATAGAATGCTATCGGAGATGATCCAATGACTGGCACCCGTACCGAGACCGATACGTTCGGGCCGATCGAAGTTTCGGCCGACCGCTATTGGGGCGCGCAGACGCAGCGCAGCCTGGAGAACTTCCGCATCGGCGGCGAGACGATGCCGGCGGCGCTCGATCCACGCGCTCGGCATGATCAAGCAGGCGGCGGCGGAAATCCATGTCGCCGCCGGGCGTCTGAAGCCGGAGATCGGCAAAGCAATTGTCGCAGGCGGCGAGCGAGGTCGCCGAAGGCAAGCTCGACGATCATTTTCCGCTGGTCGTCTGGCAGACCGGCTCGGGCACGCAAACCAACATGAACGCCAACGAGGTCATCGCCAACCGGGCGATCGAAATGCTCGGCGGCACCATGGGCTCGAAAAAGCCGGTCCATCCCAACGACCACGTCAACCTGGGCCAGTCCTCCAACGACACCTTTCCGACAGCGATGCATGTCGCGGTCGCGACCGAGACCATGTCGCGGCTGCTGCCAGCACTGGAGACGCTGGCCGGCGCCTTGCGTGACAAGGAGGAGGCGTTCGCTGCTGCTCGTCAAGATCGGCCGCACGCACCTGCAGGACGCGACGCCGTTGACGCTCGGTCAGGAATTTTCCGGCTATCGCGCCGCCGTCGAACACGGGATGCGCCGCATCAAATCGGCGCTCGGCGATGTTCATGCACTTGCCCAGGGCGGCACCGCGGTCGGCACCGGCCTCAACGCGCCGGAAGGATTTGCCGAGGAAATCGCCAAGCGGCTCGCCGACAGGACCGGCATTTTCTTTCGCACTGCCGACAACAAGTTCGAGGCGCTTGCCAGCCATGGCGCACTTGCGCATTTCCACGGCGCGTTGGCCGCGCTCGCCGGTGACCTGTTCAAGATCGCCAGCGACATCCGCCTCGCTCGGATCCGGCCCGCGTGCCGGCCTCGGCGAACTGTCGCTGCCGGAAAACGAGCCCGGCTCGTCGATCATGCCGGGCAAGGTCAACCCGACCCAGGCCGAGGCGTTGACAATGGTGTGCGCCCAGGTGATGGGCAACCAGGCGACGGTACAGTTCGCCGCCAGCCAGGGCCATTTCGAACTGAACGTGTTCAAGCCGGTGATTGCTTACGCCGTGCTGCAGTCGATCGGTCTGTTGGCTGATGCCGCCACCTCCTTTGCCGAGCATTGCATTGTCGGGCTCGCTGCCAACGAAGGGCGCATAGCCGAGTTGGTCGGCCGCTCGCTGATGCTGGTGACCGCGCTGGCGCCGGAAATCGGCTACGACAAGGCGGCGGCGATCGCCAAGGCCGCGCATGCCAAGGGCATCACGCTGCGCGAGGCGGCGCTCGCCAGTGGCGATGTCGATGCGGCGACCTTCGACCGCCTGGTGCGGCCCGAAACCATGGTCGGCAAGCCATGATCCGCTGCTGTTCAGCAATTGTGAACAGTGGTTCGGCGAGTGGCGCCTTGAACCGCACTGCGCTGACTGCACTAGGTAACCCGCATCTTCCAACCGGGACTTCATCATGAACAATCTCATATCTGCTCGTCGCGCGCGTGCTGCTGGCGGCGATTTTCATTGTAACCGGTGCGCTCAGGTTCGGCGACATTCCAGGCACCGTCGGCTATATCGCTTCCGCTGGCTTGCCGATGCCCGAAGTCCTCGCCTGGCTGTCGGCAATTTTCGAGCTAGGCGCGGGGCTGGCAATCCTCGTCGGTTTCCTCACCCTACCGGCCGCCTGTCTGCTGGCGCTGTATTGCGTCGTGCTCGCCTTCCTGTTTCACGCAGGCCCGATCAGCATTCCGGACTTTCCGGACCAGGCCAACGCCATGTTGACGCAGTTCAACCAGATCATGCTGATGAAGAACCTGGCGATGGCCGGCGGGTTCCTGGCGCTGGCCATTTGCGGCGCCGGCGCCTGGTCGATCGACGGCCGTCGCGGCAAGTAGACGCTTTTTGGTTTGAGATAGCGACACCGGCGGCCCGATCGGTTGCCGGCGTTGCCCTTGAATTGGTTTCGTCGCAATTCCGGACGGAAAAGCGGCGTCCACTTTTCCTGGAATTGCTCTAGCCGGGCGCGCATGGCAAAACCGCGCCATGCCGATCATCGCCTTCGATACCAGTGACCCGATGACCGACGGCCGCCAATCGGCCCGCGCGCTCGAAGTGCGTCGCGGCGTCTGCCGGTTGCTCGGCGAAAGCGGCGTCACGCTGATCGCCGAAATGCCACTCGCCTCGGGCCGGCGCGCCGATCTCGTCGGCCTCGATGCCACCGGCCGGTTCGTCATCGTCGAGATCAAGTCGTCGCTGGAAGATTTGCGTGCCGACAACAAGTGGCCGGACTATTTCGCTCATTGCGACCGGTTCTTCTTTGCCACGCTGGCCGACGTCCCGCGCGACGAATTCCCGCCCGAGGAGGGACTGATTGTCGCCGACCGTTTCGGCGCCGAAATCCTCCGCGCCGCGCGCGAAACGCCGATGGCGGCGGCGACGCGTCGCGCCATGCTGCTGCGCTTCGCCCGCACCGCCGCGCTGCGCCTCGACCGCGTCATCACCCACCACGAGGCATTCGGCCTGATCCTGCCGCACGGCCTCGACGAGATCGAATAGAGCGCGCGGCTATTTCGGCGCGCGCTTGGCAAGGATGCGTTGCAGGGTGCGGCGGTGCATCGACAGGCGGCGAGCGGTTTCCGAGACGTTGCGGTCGCACATCTCGTAGACGCGCTGGATATGTTCCCAGCGCACCCGGTCGGCCGACATCGGATTTTCCGGTACCGCCGCGCGATCGTCCGGGCCGCGCAGCAGCGCCGCCAGGATTTCGTCGGCATCGGTCGGCTTCGACAGGTAATCGACGGCGCCGAGTTTGACCGCGGTGACCGCCGTGGCGATGTTGCCGTAGCCGGTCAGGATGATCGCCCGGGCATCGGCGCGGCGGGCACGGATCTGTTCGATGACGTCGAGGCCGATGCCATCGCCGAGCCGCATGTCGACCACGGCAAAGGCCGGCGCGCGGGCGCGCACGCGGGCTATGCCGTCGGCCACGGTCTCGGCAGTCTCGACCGCAAATCCGCGCGATTCGAGCGCCCGTGCCAGCCGCGTCAGGAACGGCCGGTCATCGTCGACGATCAGCAGGCTGCGATCGTTGCCCAGCGTCTCCAATTCTGCGGATGGCTTGGCTGCGCCGGTGTTGTCCATGCTCGGTTCCTTTACAGCCAGATGATATCTAGAAACGTTCCAGGAAAGTCAAAACCCGGCGGCCCCCCAGCCGACTTGCGTTCATTGTGCCGCGATCTTGGTAGCGCCAATGTCGATCACGGCGCGCGGCCAGGTGACCCGCACCCTGGCGCCGGCGGGTTCGCCATCGCCGCGATTGGAGAATTCGAGGCCGGCGCCGGTGCGCTCCAGCAGTGTCTTGGCGATGAACAGGCCGAGCCCGAGCCCGCCGACGGTGTTTTCCGCGCGCCGGCTCACATAAGGTTCACCGATCCGCCCGAGCACTTCGGCGGGAAAGCCTGGCCCGTCGTCCTCAATGTCGATGGCGACCTGATCGGTGTCCCAATGCGCCTTGAATGCCACGCGGGCGGCAGCGAATTCGACGGCGTTCTCGACCAGGTTGCCGAGCCCGTAGGTGATGCCAGGATTGCGCAGGCATACCGGCTCGCCGGCGACCGCTCCGGGCGAAACCGACAGTTCGATGCCGGTCTTGCGATGCGGCACCGCCACTTCCTCCATCAGCGACGACAGCGGCAGGCGCCCGAGATGCTCGTCCGGGTTCTGCGACATTCGCGTCATCGTGCGCAGGATTTCGCCGCAGCGATCGGCCTGCGAGCGCAACAGGGCCGCGTCGTCGGCCAGCGGCGAACCCTTTGGCAGTTCGCGCATCATCTCTTTCGAGACCAGGGCGATGGTGGCAAGCGGCGTTCCCAGTTCGTGGGCGGCCGCCGCCGCCAAGCCGTCGAGCGCCGAAAGATGCTGGGCGCGCTGCAGTTCCAGTTCGGTGGCGGTCAGCGCGTCGGAAAGCTGGCGCGCTTCTTCCGCCACCCGCCAGGCATAAATGGCGGTAAACGCCATGGCGGAAACCACCGCCACCCATATCCCGGCGACATAGGTCAGCGGCAGACTCGATGCCGGCTCTCCGCCGATCCAGGGCAGCGGCAGATGAAAGAACGCCAGCGCGCTTGCCGCAGCCACCGCCAGTGCGCCCAGCGCGGCGGTGTAGACCACTGCTTGCGTCGTCGCGCAGATGATCACCGGCGCCACCAGCAGGATCGAAAACGGGTTCTGCAATCCGCCGGTCAGGAACAGCAGCAAGGCAAGTTGCAGGATGTCGAAACCGAGCAGAGCCGGCGGCGGCGGCCGGCGACAGGCGAAAGCTGGCGCGATAGCGAAAGCCGCAGGAAAATGTTGAGCCAGGCCGACATCGCGATCAGCGCCAGGCACAGCAGCAGCGGGAATTCAAATCCGAGCCCGTAGGCGACGACCAGCGACCGCCAGTGTCTGGCCGGCCACCGCCAGCCAGCGGATGCGGATCAGCGTTTCGAGACGCAATCCCCGTTCGTGCGCGATGCGGCCGACCATGTCTTTGCCGGTTTTTCCTGGTTTCACGCCATTATCGGCGCGCCAAGGCTGGCTTGCAAATGCGCCTTTCAGGCGCGCGGCTTGGCACGCGTCGTCGGTCTCGCCGCCGCCGGGATTTTCCGGCCATTCATGCTGGGGTAACGACCGCGCATTTCCGCGCGCACCTGGCGCCAGGAGCCGGTCCAGAAGCCGGGCAAATCGCGCGTTACCTGGATCGGTCGCATTGCTGGCGACAGCAGTTCCAGCGTCAGCGGGATGCGCCCGCCGGCGATTGCCGGATGACTGCCGAGACCGAAGAACTCCTGCACGCGGGCGCGCAAGCACGACTTGTTCGCCATCGTAGCGCAAGGCGTGGCGTGTCCCGGCCGGCGTATGAAATATTCCGGCGCCTCGCGTTCGACGGTCGCGGCGTCGATCCCGTGGCTCGCCAACAGGTGGAACAGACCGGCGCGGATCTTTTCGGTGCCGATGTCGCGCAAAGGCTGTGGCGCCGTCGAGGAACGGCGCCAACCAGTTTTCGAGGTCGGCGAGCAACGCCTCGTCGCCGACATCTCTCCACCGTTGCGGATTGGCGCGATGAAGGAAGGCGATGCGATCGCGCAGCCGCTTCGTCGCACTGTCCCATGACAGGCGCGCCAGCCCGGTCCTGCGGATGGCGGCGAGCATGGCTTCGTCGATTGCTTCGCGCGGCGGCCGCCAGGCCGAAGACGACAGCGCGATGGCGCCGAGACGGCGGTTGGAGCGCGGCCGCAATGCCAGCGCCCCGGCGTCGAAATCGATCGAATTCGTCTCGCTGATGGCGCTGCCATGCAGCGTTTCGATTTCCTCGCGCGTGATCGCCGCCGCCGCGCCGATGCGGGCCGAGGCCGCCTTGCCGTGCAATTCGGCGATCGCGAGAAACGGCTGGCGCGCCAGCGCATCGGCTTTGTCGATGCGGGCGCCGCTGCCATTGGCGAGCAGAAAGCCGTCGCCGCGCGAAATCGAGATGCGGTCGGGCCAGGCAAGCGACACCAGTGCCCCCACCGAAAAGCTTCGCTGCGGCGTGTTTTCCCGCTCGGGTCTATCGAATTGCGCCGTCATGGTGGCGGCAAGGCGGCGCACGGCTTTCGCCCGTTCGCTGCGATCGGAACAGAAATGCTCCCATCGCTGCTCCACGTCGCTCGAATCGCTGCCGAGGCCGCGCTCGGAGACCAGCAGGGCGATTTCGGCCGCCTGCCGCGCCTGGCCGTATTCGGCCGCGCCGACAACCATGGCGGCATAGCGCGGCGGCAAGCGCAAGGCCGCGCATCTTCCAGCCGAGTTCGGTAGGCGCGCCTTCAGCATCGATGGCGCCGAGGCCGCGAGCAGCGCCATGGCTTCATGCCATGCCGGTTGCGGCGGCGGATCGACCCAGCGCAGCGATCGCGGATCGCGCACGCCGATGCCGGCAAGATCGAGCGCCAGGCCGGAGAGGTCGGCGGAGCGGATTTCCGGAGCCGGACGATTCGGCAAGCCCGGCGGTCGCCGCCTGGCGCCACAGGCGCAGGGCAATGCCGGGCTCGGTCCGTCCGGCGCGGCCGGCGCGTTGCGCGATCGACGATTTCGCCGCGCGCACCGTTTCGAGCCGCGTCAGGCCGGTGTCGGGCTCGTAGCGCGGCACCCGCGACAGGCCGCTGTCGACGACGAGGCGCACGCCGTCGAGCGTCAGCGAGGTTTCGGCAATCGAGGTCGCCAGCACGATCTTGCGCTGGCCGGCCGGCGGCGGGCGGATCGCCGCGTCCTGGGCGCGCGGCTCGATTCCGCCATGTAGCAAGTGGACGGTGCAATTCTCTGGCAATTTGCCGGCAAGCCGCTCGGCGGTGCGCTCGATCTCGGCCCGTCCGGGCAAGAAGGCGAGCAGCGAACCTGGTTCGCTGGCGATGAGATCGCGCATCGCCTCGGCGACCGCCTGCTCGACCGGCGCCGTCGCCGGCCGGTCACGGTAGCGCAGCTCGACGTCAAAGGCACGGCCCTTGCTTTCGATAACGGGCGCCGACGGCAACATTTGCGACAATTGCCCGACATCGAGTGTCGCCGACATCACCAGGATGCGCAGGTCCGGCCGCAGCGCTGATTGCACGTCGAGGGCGAGCGCCAGGCCGAAATCGGCGTCGAGATTGCGCTCATGGAATTCGTCGAAGATGACGGCGCTGATGCCGGAAAGCTCGGGATCGGCGAGGATCTGGCGGGTGAAGACGCCCTCGGTCAGGTATTCGACCCGAGTGGCCCTGGAGACCCGGGTTTCGAGCCGCACGCGATAGCCGATTGTCTTGCCGACGGCTTCGCCGCGCTCGTCGGCGACATGATTTGCCGCGGCCCGTGCCGCGATCCGGCGCGGCTCCAGCACCGCCACCTTGCCCGTGCACCAGGCTTGCGAAAGCATCGCTGCCGGAACCCGCGTCGTTTTGCCGGCGCCGGGCGGGGCCACCAAGATTGCCGTCGTCTGATGCTGCAGCTCGCTCAGCAGCCGCGGCAATGACGTCATCGATTGGCAGCGGCGTTGCGGCCATTGGCCTATCCGAGGCGGATGACGTTGCCGCCGGCCGCCGCCGCGTCGGCCTCGTCGTGGGTCACCAGCAGCACCGGCAGGTTGCGCTGTCTCGCCTCGGCAAAGACGAATTCACGCACCTGAGCGCGCAGGTCCGCGTCGAGGCGCGAAAACGGCTCGTCGAGCAGCAGCGCGCGCGGCCGCGACACCAGCACGCGCATCAGCGCGGCGCGCGCTTTCTGGCCGCCCGACAAGGTCGCCGGGTCGCGGTCGAAGAAGCCGTCGAGCCCGGCCTCGGCCAGCGCCGCCTCGGCAATGGCGCGGCGCTCGCGTTTGTCGCCCGGCGCGATTGCAAACAGCAGGTTCTCGCCGATGCTCAGGTGCGGAAACAGCAGTGGGTCCTGGAACAGCAGGCCGACACGGCGCAGGTGCGCCGGCAGGCGCGTGACATCCTCGCCGTCGAGGCGGACCGCACCCTGTGCCGAAAAGGCCGCCGCGAGAAAGCCGCCGACATAGGCCAGCAGCGTCGATTTGCCCGAACCCGACGGCCCCATCACCGTCAGCACGCTTCCCGGCGCCACCGCCGCGTCGATCGTCATGAGCACGCGCCCGCCAAGGCGGATGGTCACCTTGTCGAGCACCAGGCCGGCAGCGCTCATGCGGCGTTGGCCCGCAGGTCGCGGCGGTTAGCAAACGCCATGGCCGGGATCATCGTCGCCATGACAAAGCCGACGAGCGGCAAAACCAGTTGCAGCAGCGCATAAACGCCAATTAGCCGGCGGTCTCCGCCCGAGGCAAGAGCCACCGCCTCGGTTGTCACCGTTGGCCATCGACCGCCGCCGATCAGCAGCGTCGGCAGGTACTGTCCGACCGAGACGGCGAAGCCGACCGCGGTGGCGGCCAGCACCGGGCGCAGCAACATCGGCAGGCGAATGCGCCAGAATATCCGGTTTTGTCCGGCCCCAAGGTTTGCCGCCACCATGGCAAAACGCGGATCGAAGGCCCGCCACGGGTCGGAGAGCGACAGGAACACATAGGGCAGGACGAAAACCAGATGCACCAGAACCAGCGCCAGCGGATCGGCACCAACGCCGACGAACAGCAGGAACAGTTGCAGGCCGAAGACGAAGGCAGCCTGCGGAACGATCAGCGGCAGATAGAGCACGGCGAGCGCCCGCGTCCCACCTGTATCGCCGACGCGTGTCTCGCGCTCGAGGCAGGCGAGCGCCAGCACGATTGCTGCGACTGTGGCGGCGACACCGATCGCGAGCGTATTCCACAATGGCCGCTCGATGTTCGGCAATTGTCGCTGCCAGGTGTGCAGCGACAGGGTTTGCGGAAACGCGTCGGGAAACGGCCAGGTTTCGGCAAACGACCACAGGCAGAGCAGCAGCAGGCCGGCGAAAACCAGAAGAGCGCTGACGCTGACCATCGCGGCGAATGCCACGCGCACGATGCGATCGCGCGCAAAGCGCAGCCCGGAGCAGCGCAAGCGGCGCACGATAGGCGACACGGCACGTTCGGCGCCGATCCAGATCAGGATCGCCAGCGTCGATAGCGCGAGTTGCGCCACCGCGCCGGCGGATGCTTCGAAGCGGCGGCCGAGATCGGCGTCGCTCATCCACTCGACAAGGCGCACCGCCAGCGGCGCCGGCTGGGTCGGGCCGAGGATGATGGCGACATCGACGACCGAGCTGGAATAGGCAAGCACGGCGAAGACGGCGAGACGAATTTGCGGATAAAGCCGCGGCCATACTGCGTGGGCGAAGGCGGCAAAGCGGCCATAGCCGAGGCTGGCGGCAATCTGGATATGCGGCTCGGGCCGCGTCTGCGGCAGAGCCGCGAGGCTGACGAGGAACAGGAACGGCATTTCCTTGGCGATCAGGCCAAGCATCAGCGTCAGGCCCACCGGGTCGTGCACGATCAGCCAGTCGGGCGGACGGACGAAACCCGTCAGCTGCGGCGAGACCAGGCGCAGCAGGAAGCCTGACGGCGCCAGCAGGAAGGCCAGTCCCAGGGCGGCGGCGGCATGCGGCACGCTCAACAGCGGGCTGAGCAGGTGCGTCAGCACGCCGAAGGCGCGGGTATGGGCCCAACTGGCTAGAAAGCCGGCGACGAGCGCCAGCGAAATCGCCGTCGTCGCCAGTCCGACGATCACCGAGAGGGCAAACGAGCGCAGGATTCCGGGTTCGATCGCCAATTGCCGAAAGGCATCGAGCCCGAATACATGGCCGCCCAACGCAGGAAAATAGCCGAAGGCAGGAACCAACGTCGCCGCCAGCCCGAACAGCACCGGGCCGGCGAGCAGCGCTACTGCCAGCAGCGGGCCGGCGCGCAGCATCGCGGGCCGGCCGGCGGCTCTAGTTGCCGACGCCGTAGCGCCGGGTCCACTCGGCTTCGAGCCGCGTCATCCACGACGCATCGGGTTCGTTGAGGGTCGGCCCGAGTTCGCCCGGCTTCAAGGTGGCAACGCCGAGATCGAGACCATCGAAGGCGGCGCGCATGTCGGCCGGCAGCTTTTCCATCGCCAGAACGGTCGGGTCGCCCCACAACGCCGGGTCCTGCTTGCGCAGCTGCGCTTCTGGCGACAGCAGGAAATTGGCGAAGACCAATGCGCCGGCCGGCGCCGAAGCGTTGAAAGGAATCGCGACGAAATGGGTATTGCCGAGCGTGCCGTGCGAGAACACGAAGGAGCGCACGGTGTCTGGCAATTCCTTGTTGGCGATGGCGTTGGAGGCTTCCGCCGGCGAGAAGGCAAAGGCAATGTCGATCTCGTTGTCGGCGAGCAACTGGCGCAGCGCCTCCTTGTTCTTCGGGAATGTCCGCCCCGACCGCCACAGGTTCGGATGCATTTGGTCGAGCATCGCAAACAGCGGCGCCGTCACCTTTTCGAAATCGGCCTCGACCACCGGCTTTGCCAGCACCGAGGGATCGGCGACCGCTTCGCTCAAGGCCTGTTTCAGGAACGACGAGCCGATGAAATCGGGCGGCGCCGGATAGGTGAAACGGCCAGGATTGGCCTTGGTCCAGGCGACCAGTTCGGCAAAGGAATCGGGCATTTTTCCCGGCCGCGCGGTGTCGTGGAAGAACACCATCTTGGCCATGCCCCACGGCGATTCCAGCCCGTCGGTCGGCGTCGTGAAATCCTTCGTGATTGTCGGCTTGGTCTGCCAGTCGACATATTTCCAGTTCGGCAATTTTTCGGCCCAGCCCGGCGCCAGCAGCAGGCCCTTCTGCTTCATCGAAGCGAAATTTTCGCCGTTGATCCAGATCAGGTCGATCGAGCCGCCGCTCGTTACGCCCGCGGCCTTTTCGGCGACGACCTTGGCGACCGCGTGGGCGGTATCGTCGAGCTTCACGTGCACGACCTTGACGCCGTAGCGCTTCATCACCTCGCCGGCTGCCCAGGCAATGTAGTCGTTGATGTTCTGGGCCCCGCCCCAAGCGTTGAAATAGACCGTCTCGCCGCGCGCTTCCTTTTCGACCTGCGGCCAATTCGCCGCATCGGTGGCATGGGCATTTGCGCCCATCGCCCAGGTGAGGGCGGCGGTAATGAGAAATGATGAAATCAGGCGATACATTTGGTCTACCCCGCGGAAATCAGTCGGATTCTTCTTGCCGCGTGACTTGATGGCGGCACGGCTGATCTACCTGCCGCCTTCGCTCCGGCGCAATGGCGGCCGAAACACGTTGGCGTGACGGTTTCGTGTTTCGTAGCCTATCGCTATTTCGTCATGTCGACGGCGACGCGGCCGCGCACCTTGCCGTCGACGATGGCATGGGCAGTCGCGATGATGTCGTCGAAGCCAACCACCGTCGTGATCGACTTCAGGCGCGTTGCGATCGAGCGTGACGCCGAGGCGGCGCCAGGCTTCGACGCGCACTGGCTTTGGCGCCATCACCGAATCGATGCCGAGCAGGCAGACGCCGCGCAAAATGAACGGCAACACCGTGGTCACCAGATCGCTGCCGTGCGCCAGTCCGCAGGCGGCGACGGCGCCGCCATATTGAGTCTGCGCCAGCACATTGGCGAGCGTGTGGCTGCCGACCGCGTCGATGCCGCCGGCCCAGCGTTCCTTGGCAAACGGGCTGTCCGGGTTGCGACAATTCGGCGCGGTCGATGATTTCGGCGGCGCCGAGGCCCTTCAGGAAGTCGGCCTCCTGCGGCCGGCCGGTCGAGGCGATGACGCGGTAGCCGAGCGCCGACAGCAGCGCGATGGCGATCGAGCCGACGCCGCCATTTGCCCCGGTCACGATCAGCGGGCCGGTATCCGGCTTCAGCCCGTGGCGCTCCAGCGCCATCACCGCCAGCATCGCCGTATAGCCGGCAGTGCCGATGGCCATGCATTCGAGCGGGCTCAGTCCGGCCGGCAGCGGGATCAGCCAGTCGCACTTCAGCCGCGCCATGCCGGCATAGGCGCCCCAATGCGTCTCGCCGACGCCGAAGCCGTTGAGCAATACGGTGTCGCCCGGCTTGAAGGCGGCGCTGGTCGATTTCGTCACCGTGCCGACCAGGTCGATGCCCGGCACCATTGGCCAGTGGCGGATGACGGCGCCCTTGCCGGTGATCGCCAGCCCGTCCTTGTAGTTGACGGTGGTGGCGTCGACCCGCAGCGTCACGTCGCCGTCCATCAGGTCGGCTTCGTTGAGCGTGACGATCTCGACTGTCTGCTTCTTGGTTTCATCCCGCGAGACGCGGATCGCCCGGAACCCGTCGCTCATGTCATGCCTTCCTGTCCTTTTCGCCAATCGAGAAACTCGCCGAGCAATACGAGCCCGGCGCCCACGGTAATGAAGGAATCGGCGAGGTTGAACACGGCAAACGACCATTGGCCGGCATGCAGCTGCACGAAATCGATGACGTGGCCGTGGACGGCGCGGTCGACGAGATTGCCGAGCGCGCCGCCGACGATCAGCGCCAGGCCGCCGCGTGCGATCGCCTGCTGCGGCGCCGTGCGCGTCCAGAAATAGCCGATCAGCGCCAGGATGGCGATTGTCAGTGCGATCAGGATGCGGTCGCCGGCAAAATGCAGCATCGAGAACGCGATGCCCTCGTTGTGGGTGCGAAACAGCGCCAGCACCGGCAGGACGTCGACCGGCTGCTGGAAGGGCAGGCCGCGCTCGACCAGGTATTTCGATGCTTGGTCGGCGGCGACCGCCAACGCGACGATTGCCAGCCGCCGTGCCAATCTTCATGCGCCGGCTCCGCCGGCTGCCGTCGGCAACAAATGCGGGCGGCGGATTTCGAATGCCATCAGCGCCGTTGCCACCGCCAGATTGAGCGAATCGGCCTGGCCCGCCATCGGGATATGGATCAGCCGGTCGCAGGCTTGCGCCAGTGCCGCCGTCAGGCCCTGCTGCTCGTTGCCCATCAGCAGCAATACCGGCCCGGCGCCATAGTCGTGGTCGCGAAATCCGGTTTGACCCGACAGATGCGCGCCGACGACCTGGCCCGGCCATCTGCCGCGCCATTCGAGGAATTGCGCCTCGCTGGCGCGCGCCAGCGGCACGTGGAAGATCGAACCCATGGTGGCGCGCACCGCCTCGAGCGAAAACGGATCGGTGCAGTCGCCGATCAGGATGACGCCGGAGACGCCGAAGGCATCGGCAGTGCGCAGGATGGTGCCGAGATTGCCGGGATCGCGCACCCGGTCGAGGCCGATCCACAATTGTCCCGGCTCGGGCCGTATCGCGGCGAGTTCGAGCCATTGCTGCGAGAACACGCCGATGGCCATCTGCGGATTGTCGCGCCGGGTGATGGCGCCAAGCACCTTTTCGCTGGTTTCGAGGATCATCGCGCCGCGCGCCCGTGCCCGCGCTGCCGCCGCTTGCAGCGCCGGCTGGGCCGACGCCGATTTGGCATGGGCAACGATGTGGATCGGCCAGTCGAGGGCGAGCGCGTCGGTGACGAGTTTCAGGCCCTCGGCGACGAAAGCGTTGCGGCTGGTCGCGGTATTTCTTCAGCGCCAGCGCGCTGATGTCCTTGACCAGCGGATTGGAGACCGCTGGTGACTTCGCGCACCTTGCCGGGCGTGACGATGGCGCGCTCGCGGTTCATGGCTGGCCACCCAGCGACTGAACAGCGAGGTCGAAAGCCGCCTTGCGCCGCCCTCGCTGACGATGATCAGTTCGCCCGATTCCAGTTCGCCGCCCATTCCGGCGAAAGTGTCGCGCATCAGCGCGTGCAGCGCGAAGAACGAGGCGCGGATCGAATAGGCGGTCAGCACCACGAACAGCGGCTTCGGCGTCAGGAGTTGGGCGGCAGATATCGAGCAGCTTCGGCAAGTCCTCGAACAGCCGCCAGACCTCGCCCTTCGGCCCGCGGCCGTAGGCTCGGCGGATCGAGCAGGATGGTGTCGTAGCGGTTGCCGCGCCGCACCTCGCGCTCGGCAGAACTTGACCGCGTCCTCGCAGATCCAGCGGATCGGCAGCGCGTTCATGCCGGCGACTTCCTGGTTCTCGCGCGCCCAGCCGATCGCCTTCTTCGAGGCGTCGACATGGGTGACCTCGGCGCCGGCGCGGGCAGCAACCAGCGAGGCGATGCCGGTATAGCCGAACAGGTTGAGCACTGGCGGGCGCCCTTGCGCGCCGCCAGATGCTCCTGGACGAAGTCGCCAATGCGCTTCCTGTTCGGGAAAGACGCCGACATGGCGAAACGAGGTGAAGCGGCCGAGATAGGAAATGCCGTCCCACTGCATCGGCCAGGTCTCGCCGAGCGCGGCACGCGGGAAACGCCAGCGGCCGATGCCTTCCTCGTCGGTATCGCCGGTAAAGATCGCGTCGGCGCGGTCCCAGGCCTCTGGCGAAAGCGCCGGCCGCCAGATCGCCTGGCCCTCCGGGCGGATGACGGTCAGTGCGCCGAAGCGCTCGAGCTTGCGTCCGCCGCCGCTATCGATGAGCGCGTAGTCGGCGTCGGCGCCGGTTTCGAGCATGACCGCCAGTCGCTCGATGAGCGCACCGCCCGAGCGGGCAGGCTTCAGGGTCAAGGCGTCGGGCATGGGCAAATATCCGTTCGGCCGACGAGTGCGCGGCGATGTCAGGCGGCACGGTCGTTGGCCGGCACCGGCAGCGAAGCGTCGCCTCGTGGCGGCGATTTTCCTCGGCCAGTTCGCGCCAGCGCTGCGCCTCGGCGCGCTGACGCCGCGCTTCGCGGCGATGACGCCCCTGGCGCCACCACACGACGATGCCGCCGATGAGGATGCCGCAGATCAGCGCGGCAAACAGATAGGCGAAAAACGGCAGCGTCACCGCCAGCGCTGGCTGTTCGGCGTTGAACGGGTCGAGGCGCAGGGTCACTTGCTGGCGATTGGCGACCGAAAGCACGATCAGCGCGACGCCGACCGGCAGCAGCAGGACAAAAAAGACAATTCGCTTCAGCACGATTTCTTCTGGTCGCGTTTGCGGCGGGTGCCGGCAGCCACCGGTCGCCCCCGGCCATCCGATTGGCTATCCGATATTCAGGCGCTCGCGCAATTCCTTGCCGGTCTTGAAGAACGGCACCCATTTTTCTTCGACCGACACCTTGTCGCCGGTCCGCGGATTGCGGCCGGTGCGCGCCGGGCGGTTCTTGACCGAGAACGCGCCGAACCCACGCAACTCGACGCGATCGCCGTGCGCCAGCGCGCGGGTGATCTCGTCAAGTATTGCATTGATGATGTTCTCGACGTCGCGCTGGTATAGATGCGGATTGCGGTCCGCAATCTTCTGCACGAGTTCGGACTTGATCATCGAATTGGCTCCGTCATTGCGCGGCGGGATCAATCTGCAATACCGAAACCAGCCCGTCAACAAAGACGCGTCGCTGAAAAACTTGTTGCAGCGCAACAGCTTCGCCGGAATTGATGCCGATTCCGAGCCACCGCGCGAGCGCCGTCGCGCCGAGCGGATTCGATAGCAACCCGTCGTCGCGTTTCGGTTTCCACTCGCGGATTTTCAGTTTCTTGTCGATGCCGCGCTCGGCGACAAGCCAGGCCTTGGCCGTCTCCTCGTCGCCGATCTCGTCGATCAGGCCGTTGGCCAGGCCCTGTTCGCCGGTGAAGATGCTGCCGTCGGCGAGCTGGCGGGCGCGCTCCGGCTCGAGCTTGCGGCGCTCGGCGACAAGCCCGACGAACCAGTCATAGGAACCGTTCACCACCCGCGCCAGCATCTGCTTGGATTCTTCGCTCGCCGGCTTGAACGGCGACGGCTCGGCCTTGAGCGGCGACGATTTGACCGCGTCGACCTTGACGCCGATGCGGTCGAGCAAGGTCGATACGTCGCCGAACTGGAACAGCACGCCGATCGAGCCGACGATCGAGGAGCGGTGGGCGACGACATGGTCGGCGCCGCAGGCGATCATGTAGCCGGCGGACGCCGCAAGCGTGCCGACGGTTGCCGCTACCGGTTTTTCGGCGGCGAGGGCGCGAACCGCCTCGTAGATCGCCTCGCCGCCGACGGTCGAGCCGCCGGAAGAGGAGATGTCGAGGATGACCGCCTTGACCTTCTTCTTTTCCTTCAGGTCGCCGAGCAGTTCGATCAGGTCGCGGTCGTTGGAGATGAAGCCGGAAATGCGTACCCGGGCAATCTGGTCAGCGCCCGCCGCCGCGAACCGTTCCGCGACGCCCGAAACGCCGGCGAGCGCGATCACGAGACCCGCCAGGGCCAGCAAGGTTGCCCCTCGCCAGAAACCGAGCTTTCGCCGCAAGCGCCTGCGTTCAATGAGACTTTCGACCTGGTCCGCCACGTTTTCCTGACCGGCAATTCCGTGCCGCAGGCATACGCCGGCCCGGCGATGACGGCAAGGCAATACGGGGTCCAAAAAGCAACCGGCCCGCGGCGTAATTAGCTCACGGGCCGGTCGGGAATTATTCGGCCTTTTTTTCCTTCAGCGCCGCGCCGAGGATGTCGCCGAGCGAAGCGCCGGAATTGGTCGAACCGTACTGGGCGACCGCTTCCTTTTCCTCTGCGATTTCGAGCGCCTTGATCGATACAGTGACCTTGCGGCTCTTCTTGTCGAAGACGATGACGCGGGCGTCGACCTTCTGGCCGACGGCGAAACGCTCGGGGCGCTGCTCGTCGCGGTCGCGCGACAGATCGGCGCGCTTGATGAAGGTGGTCAGATCGGTGTCGGCGATCTTGACCTCGAGGCCGTTGTCCTTGACCGCGATGACTTCGCAGGTGACGACGGCGTTCTTGCGCAGTGCGCCGGAAGTCAGAGGCGGTTTCGACCGGATCGCCCGACAACTGCTTGATGCCGAGCGAGATGCGCTCCTTCTCGATATCGACGTCGAGCACCTTGGCGTGAACATGATCGCCCTTCGATGTACTCCTCGATGACCTGCTCGCCGGGACGGTTCCAGTCGAGATCGGAAAGGTGGACCATGCCGTCGACATCGCCGTCGAGGCCGATGAACAGGCCGAACTCGGTCTTGTTCTTGACCTCGCCCTCGACCTCGCTGCCGACCGGGTGGGCGGCGGAAAACACGGTCCACGGGTTTTCCATCGTCTGCTTGAGGCCGAGCGAAATGCGGCGCTTGACCGGGTCGACCTCAAGGATCTGGACTTCGACCTCCTGCGAGGTCGCGACGATCTTGCCGGGGTGAACGTTCTTCTTGGTCCAGCTCATTTCCGAGATGTGGATCAGGCCTTCGACGCCGTGCTCGATTTCGACGAACGCGCCGTAGTCGGTGATGTTGGTGACGCGGCCCTTCATCCGCGAGCCGACCGGATACTTGTTGCCGACCTCGCCCCACGGATCGCTCTCGAGCTGCTTCATGCCGAGCGAGATGCGGTGGGTTTCGTGGTTGATGCGGATGATCTGGACCTTGACGGTCTGGCCGATCGACAGGATTTCGGAGGGATGGTTGACGCGGCGCCACGCCATGTCGGTGACATGCAGCAGGCCGTCGATGCCGCCGAGATCGACGAACGCGCCGTAGTCGGTGACGTTCTTGACCACGCCCTCGACGACCTGGCCCTCTTCGAGGTTCTGGACGATTTCGGAGCGCTGCTCGGCGCGGCTTTCCTCCAGGATCGTGCGGCGCGAGACGACGATGTTGCCGCGGCGGCGATCCATCTTCAAAATCTGGAAGGGCTGCGGTGTGTTCATCAGCGGCGTGACGTCGCGGATTGGACGGATGTCGACCTGGCTGCGCGGCAGGAAGGCGACGGCGCCTTCGAGGTCGACGGTGAAGCCGCCCTTGACCTGGTTGAAGATGACGCCTTCGACTTTTTCGCCGGCCTCGTACATTTTTTCGAGGCGCACCCAGCTTTCCTCGCGGCGTGCCTTTTCGCGGCTCAGCATCGCTTCGCCGAGCGCGTTTTCGACCCGCTCGACATAGACCTCAACCTCGTCGCCGACCTTGAGGCTGTTGTCCTTGGCCCTCGCGCCGAATTCCTTCAGTGCCACCCGACCCTCGACCTTGAGGCCGACATCGATGATGGCGGTGTCCTTTTCGATTGCCGTGATGATACCCTTGACCACCGAGCCCTCGACCACGTCATGGGTCAGGAACGACTCGGCCAGCAATGCGGCAAAATCTTCGCGTACCGGATTTGCATCCGTCGTCTTCTTGGCGTTCATGAATACTCCTGGAGGCAGGTGGAGTTGCTCCATCCTGCGAAGCGCCGGGTTGGTGTTGCACGAAGCCGGAAACGTCCTGCCCGCATTTGGGGCAATGGCGGCCTTGGGCCGCCTGGCGCTTGATCTAGTTGGACAATTCCGGCCGGTTCCAGCTTGCCACTGCGAGCGCCCCTCCGACTGTGGCCGGGGCGGCGCTGCAGCTAACTGGTTTCGCGCCCGCCAGTCCCTTCGATCACGGCCACGGCAGCGCGAAACGCGGTTTCTATATCCATTGTCGAGGTATCGAGCAAGTGCGCGTCGGCGGCCGGCCGCAGCGGCGAATCGGCCCGACCCATGTCTCGGGCGTCGCGGGTCTCGATATCGGCCAGGATTGCAGCAAGATCCGGCCTGGCGCCCGCTGCGGCGATTTCGTCGAAGCGGCGCCGTGCGCGCACCGTCGGCGAAGCCGTGACATACAGCTTCACGGTCGCGCCCGGACACACCACCGTACCGATGTCGCGGCCGTCGAGGACGGAGCCGGGCACCCTCTCGGCGAATTTTCGCTGCGCCGCGACCAACACGCGCCGGACTGCCGGCATGACCGCGACCTTCGAGGCAGCCTCGCCGATTTCGTGGGCCGACAGCACATCGCGGTCGAGCGCTCCGAGATCGACATTTTGCGCGGCGGCGACCGCCAGCTCCTCGTTGTCGAGCGCCAGGCCGGTCTCAAGCAGGGCATGCGCGACGGCGCGATAGCTCAGGCCGGTGTCGAGATAGTTGAGGCGATAGTGCCTGGCGAGCCGCCGCGCCAGCGTACCCTTTCCGGAGGCCGCCGGCCCATCGATGGCGATGATCATGGAGCGCCTAGCCAAACTGCGCGCCAAGCCCTGCCATCAATTCGACGAACTCCGGAAAGCTGGTCGCGATCGGTGACGCATCATCGATCGTCACCGGCTGCGGCGCCGCCAGGCCCATGACAAGAAAACTCATGGCGATGCGGTGGTCGAGATGGGTCGCGACCGTACCGCCGCCGATTGCCTTGCCGTCCGGCCTGCCCCTTACCTTGAGCCAGTTCTCACCCTCCTCGAAGGCAACGCCGTTGACTTGCAGCCCGGCGGCGACCGCGGCAAGCCGATCGGATTCCTTGACCCGCAATTCGTCGAGGCCCTGCATCAGCGTTTCGCCCTTGGCGAATGCCGCCGCCACCGACAGGATCGGATATTCGTCGATCATCGACGGAGCCCGTTCCGGCGGAACGACGACGCCGTTCAGTTCGCCGTGGCGCACGATGCAGATCGGCGACATCCTCGCCGCCCGACCGCCTTGGGTTGTTGATGGCGATATCGGCGCCCATTTCGCGCAAGGTCTGGATCAGCCCGGTGCGTGTCGGGTTCATCAGGACATTTTCGATGGTGATGTTGCGAGCCGGGCACGATCAGCGCCGCGACCAGCGGGAACGCTGCCGACGACGGATCGCCCGGAACCGCGACCGCGCAGCCGCGCAACTCGCCCTGGCCGTGGACGCGGATATGGCGCACGCCTTGGCCGTCGGTTTCGACTTCCAGCGCGGCGCCGAAGCCGGTGAGCATCTTTTCGGTGTGGTCGCGCGTCATCACCGGTTCGATCACCGTGGTGACGCCCGGCGCATTGAGCCCGGCGAGCAGGACTGCGGATTTGACCTGCGCCGACGGCACCGGCACGCGATACTCAATCGGATTGGCGATCGGCCCGCCGCGCAAGGTTACTGGCAGTCGGCCGCCGGGCGCCTGTGCCAATACCTGGCAGCCCATCGCCCGCAACGGATCGAGGACGCGGCCCATCGGCCGCTTCAACAGCGAGGCGTCGCCGGTAAAGGTCGAGGCGAAATCGTAGGTACCGAGCAGACCCATGAACAGGCGACAGCCGGTGCCGGAATTGCCGAAATCGAGTGGCCCCTCCGGTTCGAGCAGCGCGCCGTTTCCGGTGCCATGGATCAGCCAGTCGCGGTCGGCGCGCTCGATCCTGGCCCCCAGCGCGCGCATCGCCTCAACCGAATGGAGCACGTCCTCGCCCTCCAGCAGCCCCGAAACCCGGCTCGTTCCGCTCGCCAGCCCGCCGAAAATGACGGCGCGATGCGAGATCGACTTGTCGCCGGGGACGGCGGCGCGACCGGTCAGTGCGGCGGAACGATGGCCGGCGAGCGGCTTGCGACGATGGGCTTCCATGGCGGTCCGGCGGATGTTTGACCTGTGCTTTTGCCGGCCCGATCGGGCCGCGGTCGACGACGGTGCTCTAAAGTCGCGACCGGTGCCGTCATAGCGAAAAAAAACGCCTTTGACAGCCCGTCGGTGTGTGTCTATAGGGGCGCGATTTTTCACGAGGGTCGCAAGTGTCCAAACCTGATCTCGGCGCCAAGCGCGTCTGTCCGGAAACCGGCAAGAAATTCTATGATTTGAACAAGGATCCGGTGGTGTCTCCCTACACCGGAAAATCCTACCCGCGCTCGTTCTTTGAGGAAGTGGTGGCGCCAAAGCCGCGCAAGGAAGCGGCTGTCCCGGCGGCAGCCAAGGTGGAACCGGCCGAGGCCGAAGATGAACCGGTTGCCGGCGCGCCGGTATTCGTGCCGCTCGAAGAGGCCGAAGCCGAAGAGGAGACCGAAGACGAGGCCGATGCTGTCGAAATTCCCGATCTCCCCGAAGTCGAGGTCGAAGGCGACGCCGCCGAACCCGAGCCTTTCCTTGAGGCAGACGAGGACGACGACGAAAACCTGTCCGGCGTTTTCGAGGGCGGCAAGGATCCAGAAGAGACGTGATCGGCGCGGCGGCCGCGCGGATCGCGCCGGCACGCCGCAACTCATATTGATTTGACAGCGCCGGATCGCTAGAACCGCGCATTCGCGCGCCTGGCGCCCCAATCGCCGGGCCGGTACGGAATGGGGCCATAGCTCAGTTGGGAGAGCGCTTGAATGGCATTCAAGAGGTCGTCGGTTCGATTCCGATTGGCTCCACCAGCCTTCGCTCGCGAAGCGAAGGCTGCCGCGTCGGAGCCCGAAGGGCGAAGACGGGCTGGTTGCCGCGAGCTACGGCTCGGCAAGCCAGCCAAAATTCAGGCCTCTAGTACCCGCTTCGATTTGCCAGGTCAGCCTTCGCGCTCCTCCGGGCGCTTCGGCTCGGCAAGCCGTAGTGGGCGAAGACTGCCGCGCCGACGTTGCGAAGCAACGAAGGCGGGCTAAAATAATTCCCTGTGAGATATGTTTACATACTTCGCAGCATCGCCTCGCCCGGCCATTTCTATTCCGGTGTCACTGGCAATTTGAAGGCGCGATTCCTCAAACACAATGCAAAGGAAGTGCACCACACTGCGAAAGACGCGCCTTGGGAAATAAAGACCTATGTCGCGTTTTCCGACGAGCAACAGGCTTTCGAATTTGAAAGGCATCTGAAAACTGCGTTCGGCCGCGCGTTCGCAAAGAAGCCCTGTAGCCCGCCGTCGCGGCGCTATGCGTGCCCGTATCGTCAACAGATCGTTAAGTCTGCTCACCTATGGTTTGCTGGTTCGGCAAACGAACCGGCAGGGCACGCCGGTTCGCGTGCCAATGCCGAGGGGATTTGTGCCTCGGCGCACCGGTTTGCAAAACGGCGGGGGAAAGATGACTGACGGCGCCAGCAGCGGCAGCGAATCGCATGATTTTGCCGATCGGCAGTTGCCCGCTGCCGCAGAACGGCTGGCATCATCGGACCAATCGATCGAGGCTTATGCCGACGATCCGGCCCGGCTCGGCCGGCTTATCACCGAGCACCGCATGCTCAAAGAGGCGATCGAATGCAGCCCGATGCTGTTCTGCCTCTACGATTCCGAGGGATACCTGACGACATGGAATGCCGCCTTCGAGGCGCTGCATCCGGAGGCCTTCGAAAGGCACCGCGACAAAGCGCTTGCCGGCCGTTTGCACTACCGCGAAATCATCCGCGACCAGCTCGCCAAGACCGTGCCGCACGCCGAACTGGAAGGCGAAATCGAAAAGCGTTTCGCCGCCCATAACGACCCTGGCGGTACCGAATTCGAACGCCAATATCCTTCGATCGGCTGGATCCGCGGCAACAAATATCACCTGCCGAGCGGCGGGGTTGCCGGTGTCAGCCTCTACATCAACGAACTGAAGAAGCGCGAGATCGAACTGGCGCAGGCCCGCAAGGCGGCCGAAAAGGCAGAGCGCTCGAAATCCGAATTCCTCGCCAACATGAGCCATGAAATCCGCACGCCGATGAACGGCGTGCTCGGCATGGCCGAATTGTTGAGCCGCACCGAACTCGACAAGCGCCAGCGCGTTTTCGCCGATGTCATCATCAAGTCGGGCAATGCGCTGCTCACGATCATCAACGATATTCTCGATTTCTCCAAGATCGACGCCGGATTGCTGACGCTCGATCCTGCCCCGTTTGCGCTCGCCGAGGCGATCGAGGACGTGGCGACGCTGGTTTCTGCCCGCGTTGCCGAAAAGGACCTCGAACTGATCGTCCGCATCGACCCGGCGCTACCGGCATGGCTCATCGGCGATGCCGGGCGCCTGCGCCAGATCCTGACCAATCTGACCGGCAACGCGGTCAAGTTCACCGAGCAGGGCCACGTATACGTCAATGTCAGCGGCGAGGCATCGCAAGCAGCCGACGGCGCCCCGGCCGCTCGCCTGCATTTCGAGGTTACCGATACCGGCATCGGCATCCCCGAAGACAGGCTCGATAGCGTCTTCGAAAAGTTCACGCAGGTCGATTCATCGGCGACGCGCAAGCATGAGGGCACCGGACTTGGCTTGTCGATTTCCTCGTCGCTGGTCAAATTGATGGGCGGCAAGATCGGCGTTCGTAGCAAGGTCGGCGTCGGCACGACCTTCTGGTTCGACGTCGAGTTGCCGGTCCATCCCAATGGGCAGGCAAAATCCTTCGTGCCGGTCGATATCACTGGGGCCGATGTCGTCGTCATCGACGACAACGCGGTCAACCGCTCGATCCTGCTTGAGCAGCTGCAAGGCTGGAACCTGAACGGAGTCGCCTGCGAATTCGGGCGCCGAGGGCTTGCAGCTGCTGAAGCTCGCCGCCGAGCACAACATGCGCCCCGACTTGCTGATCCTCGATTACCAGATGCCGGAAATGAACGGCTTGGAAGTGCTTGAACGCCTGCGCGCCGATCCGCGGCTGGCCGACATTCCCGTGATCCTGCTGACCTCGGTCGACCTTGCCCGTTCCGATTCCAGCATCAGCCGGCTCAAACTGGCCGCCAATCTGACCAAGCCGACGCGTTCCTCGTTGTTGTTCGACACGATTACCGAAGTGCTCTCCGGAGCGAGGCGGTCAATCGATCCGGCCGGCATCGGCGCCGCGCCATTGCCCGCCGCCAGCGAACCGAAGAGCGAACCGGCTTCGCACCAAGAAGCACCGGCAACCGGCAAGCCGGCAGCCGCCGAACCACGCGCCGCTTCGGCGGCTGGCGAAATCGATATCCTGGTTGCCGAGGACAACGAGGTCAACCAGATCGTCATGGAACAGATCCTGCGCGATTCCGGCCACTCGTTCCGCATCGTCGCCAATGGCCGCCTGGCGGTCTCCGCCTACCGCGTCCATCGGCCAAAGTTGATATTGATGGACGTTTCGATGCCGGAAATGAACGGCCATGAAGCGACCCGCGAAATCCGGGCAATCGAGGCGGAGGCCGGCGGCCATGTGCCGATCGTCGGCGTCACCGCCCACGCGCTCAAGGGCGACATGGAAAAGTGCATGGAAGCGGGCATGGACGACTATTTGTCGAAACCGGTGTCGCCGGCCCGGGTGATCGAAAAGCTCGACCACTGGCTCGCTGACGGCCGCCAGCAAACCCAGGCGGCGTGAGGAGCACGCGGCGAAGAAGCCGCTTCCCGCAAATATGCCGTTCTATTCCGGTACGCCGACCGCTCTGAGGTTGGCCGTCATCTGCTCGATTTTGCCCGGCGAGAACACCATCGAGTCGCGAAAGCGACTGGTCGTGAAGTCCGGAAATAGCTGCATCAACGTGTCGCGTGCACGCTCCGCCTCGGCGATCCTGCCGGCGCCGCTGAGTGCTGCCGTCAGGTGGCGGTAGATCCACGACGCGTTCGGCCGTTCGCTGAGCGCGCGAAGGAAGTATTCGGCAGCCATGTTGTCGTCGCCAGCCACCTGGTATGCGGATGCAAGGCCGACATAGTTGTTGAAGTTCATCGGATCCAGTGGACTGAGCCGGATTGCCCGCTCAAAAAAAGCCCGCGCCGAATCCGGCCGATCCGCATAGACTTCGAGCCAGCCGAGCCGGCTCAGCGCCCAAGCTGAGTTCGGGTCGAGCGCGACCGCCCGCTCCAGCAAAATGCGGGCAGTGCCATGATTACGCGTAAAGGTATGCACCGCCCCGAGCACGGCAAGGATGAGCGGATCGTCGGCGGAAATGCTCGCTGCCTTTTCGGCAAGCGCCAGCGCCTTTGCCTTCGCGTCGGCGATATCGTCGGCCCAGCCATAGACCGAGCGTTGCGACCAGCACCAGGCCGCGAGCGTCAGCGCCAGGGGATATTCCGGCTCGATCTCCAGCGCCTTGGAAAGCAACTCGAGCCCCTCGGCCGCTTCTTCCTTTTCAAGCATCCACACGTGGCGCAGCGCCTGCATGGTATAGCCATAGGCACCCAGTTCCTGGGGCGGCTTGCGCCTGGCTTTTTCGATCTCGGCCGACTGTATCGACGGCTGCATTGCGCCGGCGATCTTCTCGGTGATCCGGTCCTGCAATTCGAAGATTTCGTCGACGGCGCCATCGTATTTTTCCGCCCATAGATGCGCGCCGGAAGCCGCTTCGATCAGCTGAACCGTGATGCGGACCCTGCCGCCGGCCCGCTGCACCGAGCCTTCGAGCAAATAGGCAACGCCCAATTCACGGCCGATTTCGGCGATGTTTCGCGACTTGCCCTTGTAGGTGAACGCGGTATTGCGGGCGATGACGAAAAACGAACGGATCCGCGACAGCACTGCCGTGATCGCCTCGACCACGCCATCGGCGAGATAGTCCTGCTCTTCGCCGCCCGACATGTTGTCGAAGGGCAGCACGACGATCGACGGCTTGTCGGGCAGGGTTACCTTGTTGCGTTCGTTGACACCCGCGCGCACGCCAGGTTTGCTTTCCGCGTCGGCCCAGCGAAAAATTCGCACCGGGCGGGCAATGTTCTTCAGCGCCTTTTCGCCGTCGTCGGTAAAGGTTGCGGCGACGCGCGGCCCGGCATGCTCGAATGCGGTGGCGCTCAGAACGATGCCGCCGGGCTCGGCCAATTGCTGCATGCGCGCCGCGACATTGACACCATCGCCGAAAATGTCGCCTTCCTCGACGATGATGTCGCCGAGATTGACGCCGATGCGAAGCAGGATCGGTTCGTCCGGACCGCGATCCTTGTTGAATTCCGGCATCGCCCGCTGGATGGCCAGCGCGCCATTGACCGCGTCGACCACGCTCGCAAATTCCGCCAGCGCGCCGTCGCCGAGCAGCTTGACGACGCGGCCATGGTTGTCGGCAATCGCGCGCGAAACGACCTTGCGCCACAGCCGGTTGACCGCTTTCAGCGTCCCGGCCTCGTCGCGTTCCATCAAGCCGGAATAGCCGGCAACATCGGCGGCCAGGATTGCGGCAAGGCGCCTCTCGTGCGGTCGCGTTTCCGCCGCCTTGTCCGAAGGTGGCTTTTCCAACGGGGGCTTGTTCAACGGGAGTTACTCCAACGGTCTGCCTGTTACCACAACCGGCCAATCGCGGATATATATTGGTCCCGCAGGCTCGAACCGGTGCGCAATGGCGCATCCGGCCAGTCCGTGGCATAGGGTCCGTGGCATCGGGGAACAATCGGGAGAATGAAAATGGCCTCTGGCAAAATCCGCAGCACCAAGGGACGCGGCCGGCTGTTCGAAGGCGTGGTCGACACCATCGGCGACACGCCCTGCATCCGCCTTGTCCATCTCGCGCCGAAAGGCGTCACGGTCTACGTCAAGGCCGAATTCTTCAATCCGGCCGGTTCGGTGAAGGATCGTCTTGCCCTCAACATCATTGAGGCGGCCGAGCGCGAGGGCAAATTGAAACCCGGCATGACCGTGGTCGAGGCGACCAGCGGCAATACCGGCATCGGCCTTGCGATGGTCTGCGCGCAGAAGGGCTACCCGCTGGTGGTCACCATGGCCGACAGCTTTTCCGTCGAGCGGCGCAAGCTGATGCGCATGTTCGGCGCCAAGGTCGTGCTGACGCCGCGGGCGCTGAAAGGCTATGGCATGTACGAAAAGGCGGCCGAACTCGCGCAGGCGCATGGCTGGTTCCTCGCGCGCCAGTTCGAGACGGACGCCAATGCAGATATCCATGAATCGACGACGGCCCAGGAAATCCTCGGCGATTTCAAGGGCAAGAAACTCGACTATTTCGTGACCGGCTACGGCACCGGCGGCACGCTTGCCGGCGTCGGCCGGGTGCTGCGCAAGGAACGGCCGGAAACAAAGATCATCCTGAGCGAACCGGCAAACGCCCAGCTTGTCGGCAGCGGCAAGGCGCAGGAGCGCCACCCCGACCATGCGCCCGCCGCAAGCCACCCCGCGTTCGAGCCGCACCCGATCCAGGGCTGGACACCGGATTTCATTCCGTGGGTGTTGCAGGAAGGGCTCGACAAGAAATTCTACGACGAACTGATCCCGATCGGCGGGCCGGAAGCCATCAAATGGGCTCGCGAGCTCGCCCGCAAGGAAGGGATTTTTACGGGCGTATCAGGTGGCGCGACGCTTGGCGTGGCGATGCAAATCGCGGCCAAGGCGGCACCGGGTTCCGTGATCCTGGCGATGCTGCCGGACACCGGCGAACGCTACCTCACGACACCGCTGTTCGAAGGCATCGCCGACGATATGGATGCCGATGAAATCGCGCTTTCGCGCTCCACCCCCGCTGCGCAATATCCTTGATCGATGCAATCCGGCAATCTGGTGGACAGAGGCCGCGCCCTTGCGCTTTGCCGGTTTCGGCCCCAAATACCCGGCGAAATCGGCTTGCTGACACGCCGGATGGCACAACCATGAAAATCGGGATTCTCGAAACCGGACATGTACCGGAGGGGCTGGTCGACGAGCACGGCAGCTATCCCCAGATGTTCGAGCGCCTGCTGCAAGGCACGGGCTTGACCTTCCAAGCCTATACGGTGGTCGACGGCCAATTTCCCAATTCCATTCACGACTGCGACGGCTGGCTGATCACCGGCTCGCGTCACGGCGCTTACGAACCGCACGCGTGGATTCCCCCGCTCGAGGATTTCATCCGCAAGGCCTATGCGGCGAACGTGCCGCTGGTCGGCATCTGCTTCGGCCATCAGATCATGGCCCAAGCGCTCGGCGGCAAGGTCGAGAAATTCGCCGGTGGCTGGGGCGTCGGCCCGGTCACCTACCGCACCAAATCGGGCGAGCGGTTCGACTTGCACGCCATGCACCAGGACCAGGTGGTCGAAAAGCCGCCCGAAGCCGAAGTGACAGCTTCCGCCGATCTCTGCGAGAACGCCGCCTTCGCCTACAAGGGCAAGGCGATCAGCTTCCAGCCGCATCCGGAATTCTCGGCCGGCTATATGCGCGACCTGATCGAAGCCCGAAAGGGCAAGGTGATCCCGGTCGACCAGGCCGAAATGGCTTTGGAAAAAACCGGCATCCAGACCGACGATGCGTTCATCGCAACGCAAATCGCCGAATTCTTCCGCCAATCGGCGCGCAAGGCAGCCTAGCGTCGGGCAGCAATCGGTAGTTCTACCGGGTATGCGCCGGCGGCGGCGTGCGCTAAACCTTTGACAATCGCCCGTACAGCGCCAGGGAGGGCGCGGGCAATGGCGACAGCAACAGCCCGCAATCCATCTCCAAAGCCGCAAGGCGAGGTGCTTGTCCAGCGCCGGCTCGACAACGGCATCCTGCGCCTGACGCTGAACCAGCCGGAACGGCGCAACGCGTTGTCGCAGGCGATGATGGCGGCGATGCAGCAGGCGCTCGACGCGGCGGCCGCCGATCCGGCGGTGCGCGTGATCGTGATCGCCGGCGATGGGCCGGCCTTCTGCGCCGGCCACGATCTCAAGGAACTGACGGAGGCGCGCGCCGCCCGGGATCACGGCCGCTCGTTTTTCAAATTGCTGATGCGCCAGTGCTCCAGCCTGATGCTGTCGGTTGTGCGCCATCCCAGGCCGGTCATCGCCGAAGTCGCGGGGCCGGCGAGTGCCGCCGGCTGCCAGCTTGTCGCCAGCTGCGATCTGGCCATTGCCGGCCACTCGGCGAAATTCGCCACCCCCGGCGTTGATATCGGCCTGTTCTGTTCGACGCCGATGGTCGCCCTGTCGCGCAAGGTGTTGCGCAAGCACGCCATGGAAATGCTGCTGACAGGCGACATGGTCTCCGCCGACCGTGCCGCCGAAATCGGCCTGGTCAACCGGGCCGTGCCCGACAACGAACTGGCGGCGGAAGTCAGCCGGCTGGCGCGTCAGATTGGGTCGAAATCGCTGATGACTCTGACGACCGGCAAGCTCGCCTTCTACGAGCAGGCCGACATGAAGCTTGCCGACGCCTACGCCTATACGACCGAAATCATGATCGACAACATGCTGAAGCGCGATGCCGAAGAAGGCGTAAACGCGTTCCTGGAAAAGCGCGAGCCGAAATGGCGCGACGAATAGAGCAATTCCAGGAAAAGTGGATGCCACTTTTCCGTCCGGAATTGCGACAGAGGAGAATTGCTTGGCCAATCCGTACGACACCGATCTCGGGCAGAACGCCGCCAACTACCAACCGCTCACGCCGCTGAGCCTGCTCGAACGGGCGGCAAGGGTATTTCCGGCACACACCGCCATCATCCACGGCAAGGCCAAGCGTATCCTACGGCGATTTCTGGCGGCGGTCGCTGAAACTCGGCTCGGCGCTGGCAAAGCGCGGCATTGGCAAGGGCGACACGGTCAGCGTCATGCTGTCGAACACCCCGGCAATGCTGGAAACCCATTTCGGCGTGCCGATGACGCGGGGCGTGCTGCATTGTCTCAACACCCGGCTCGACGCGGCGATCGTCGCCTTCCAGCTCGATCACGCCGAATCGAAAATCCTCATCGTCGACCGCGAATTTTCGCGCCGTCGTTGCCGAGGCGCTGAAGCTCGCCAAGGTGATGCCGCTGGTGGTCGACTACGACGATCCCGAATATTCCGCCGACGCGCCTTACCCCAAGGGCGCGCGCATCGGCAGCCTCGATTACGAGGCGCTGATTGCTGAAGGCAGCGAGGATTACGCCTGGCATATGCCCGACGACGAGTGGGACGCGATCTCGCTCAACTACACGTCCGGGCACCACCGGCAATCCGAAGGGCGTCGTCTACCATCACCGCGGCGCCGGCCTGATGGCCTACGCCAACACCATCCACGCCGGCATGCGCCAGCACTCGGTCTATTTGTGGACGTTGCCGATGTTCCATTGCAACGGCTGGTGCTTCCCGTGGACGCTGGCGGTTACCGCCTCGACCCATGTCTGCCTGCGCTGGGTCCGCGCCAAGGGCATGTACGACGCGATTGCCGACCACGGCGTCACCCATCTGTGCGGTGCGCCGATCGTCATGTCGACGCTGCTCGGAGTGCCCGCCGCCGACAAGCGCGAGTTCTCCGCAGACCGTCACGTTCAACACCGCCGCCGCGCCGCCGCCAGAGGCCGTTCTGTCGGCCATGGCGGAAGCCGGTTTCGCCGTCACGCATCTTTACGGCCTGACCGAAACCTACGGGCCGGCGGTGGTCAACGAATGGAAGGGCGAGTGGGACGCCCTCGATCCCGGTCCGCGCACCGCGAAGAAGGCGCGCCAGGGCGTGCGCTATGCCGCGCTCGAGGACCTGACGGTCATGGACCCGCAGAACATGCAGCGCGTGCCGGCCGACGGCGAGACCATGGGCGAGGTCATGTTCCGCGGCAACATCGTCATGAAGGGGTACCTGAAGAACGCCAAGGCGACCGAGGAGGCGTTTGCCGGCGGCTGGTTTCATTCCGGCGATCTCGGCGTGCTGCATCCCGACGGCTATATCCAGTTGAAGGACCGTTCCAAGGACGTCATCATTTCCGGCGGCGAGAATATTTCCTCGATCGAGGTCGAGGATGCGCTCTACAAGCACAAGGCGGTCGCCGCCTGCGGCGTCGTCGCCAAGGCCGACGAGAAATGGGGCGAGACGCCGGTTGCCTACGTCGAACTGAAGCCCGGCACCAAGGCAACCGAAGCCGAGATCATCGAGCATTGCCGTACGTTGCTGGCGCGCTTCAAATGCCCGAAACGGGTGATCTTCGCCGAAATCCCGAAAACTTCGACAGGCAAGATCCAGAAATACGTATTGCGGCAGATGGCCAAGGAATTGGCCTAAGGGCCAAATGAACCACGACTGCTATTCCGACGACTACATCCGCGCCATCCTGCGCGAAGTGAAGACGGTCGCCATTGTCGGCGCCAGCGCGAACCAGGTACGGCCGTCCTATTTCGTGCTGCGCTACCTGATGTCGAAAGGTTTTGACGTCGTCGCGGTCAATCCCGGCCAGGCCGGCAGGGAGATCGCCGGCGCGCCGGTTTTTGCTTCGCTGGCCGATATCGCCAGTGAAGTGAGGCGCCCGGTCGACATGGTCGATATCTTCCGCAACTCGCGCGACGCGGCCAAGATCGTCGACGCGGCGCTGGCCCTCAAGCCGCTGCCGAAGGTGATCTGGATGCAGCTCGGCGTCCGCAACGACGAAGCGGCGGCAAGGGCGGAAGCGGCCGGGCTCAAGGTCGTGATGAACCGCTGCCCGAAGATCGAGTATGCCCGGCTTTGCGGCGAGATCGGCTGGGCTGGCGTCAACCAGGGCTATGTCAGTTCCAAGAAGCCGAAGCTCGCCTCTGGTTTCCAGCGCTTCGCCATCGGGCCGGGCCGATAAACCTGAAATCGGAAAAGCATTCCGCCAGCCAGCCATTTCGCAAAACATTGCCGCTTTCTCGCTGCGGGCGCATCGGGCAATGTCGAAGCAGACCGTAACGAGCAACAATTGCGGAGCCGCGCCATGCCCGAAGCCAAGCCCGGATTTTCCACCCTCGCCGTCCATGCCGGCGCCGCCCCCGATCCGGCGACCGGGGCGCGCGCCACGCCGATCTACCAGACGACCAGTTTCGTCTTCGAGGATGTCGACCAGGCCGCCGCTTTGTTCGGCCTGCAGGCTTTCGGCAACATCTATACCCGCATCACCAATCCGACGACGGCGGTATTGGAAGGCCGCGTCGCTGCGCTCGAAGGCGGCACGGCGGCGCTCGCCTATGCCTCCGGCCACGCCGCCCAGGTCGGCATTTTTCACACGCTGCTCACCCCGGGCGACGAATTCGTCGCCGCCACGAGGCTCTATGGCGGCTCGATCAACCAGTTCAATCATTCCTTCAAGAGCTTTGGCTGGAACGTGGTGTGGGCCGACCCGACCGACCTGAAGGCGGTCGAAAAGGCGGTGACGTCGAAAACCAAGGCGATCTTCGTCGAGAGCCTCGCCAATCCCGGCGGCATCGTCGTCGATATTGCTGCAATCGCGGCCATCGCCAAAAAAGCCGTCGTGCCCTTCATCGTCGATAACACGCTGGCGACGCCCTACCTGTGCCGGCCGATCGAACACGGCGCCAACATCGTCGTCCATTCGCTGACCAAATTCATGGGCGGCCACGGCAATTCGATGGGCGGCATCGTCGTCGACGGCGGCAATTTCGACTGGGCAAAAAGCGGCCGCTATCCGTTCCTGACCGAACCGCGGCCGGAATACCAGGGCATGGTGCTGGCCGAGACCTTCGGCAATTTCGCCTTCGCCATCGCCGCCCGCGTGCTCGGCCTGCGCGATCTCGGCGCGGCGATCTCGCCGTTCAATTCCTTCCTGATCCTGACCGGCATCGAGACGCTGCCGTTGCGCATGCAAAAGCATTGCGCCAACGCGCTCGCCGTCGCGCAGTTCCTCAAGGGCCACAAGGCGGTCGAATGGGTGAGTTATGCCGGCCTGCCCGATGACCCATTCAATGCATTGCACAAGAAGTACCTGCCGAAAGGGGCAGGCGCGGTGCTGACCTTCGGGCTCAAGGGCGGCTACGACGCGGGCGTCAAGCTGGTCTCCTCTGTGCAACTGTTCTCGCATCTGGCCAATATCGGCGACACCCGCAGCCTGATCATCCACCCGGCCTCGACCACGCACCGGCAACTGACCGACGCCCAGAAGACCGCCGCCGGCGCCGGCCCCGACGTCGTGCGCCTGTCGGTCGGCATCGAGGATGTCGCCGACATCATCGCCGATCTGGAACAGGGGCTGGCGGCGTAACGGTACGCCGACCGTGGCCATGGTGCGCATTGGCAATTTGCACTAGCATTGATCC
>CAVWVG010000010.1:0-42695 GCA_963758355.1 uncultured Alphaproteobacteria bacterium
CGCGACTGCCGACATCGCCATTTTCCGCTCAGGTGATCGGGCCGGGCTTGGCGACCTGGGTCATCAGGTCGTCGTTCCACTCGCCGTCGACCATGACATGGGCGGTGGCGCCGAGCATCACCGCCTCGATCAGGTTGTGGTTGACGTAGGCGTAGATGCCGGGCTGCGCGGAAGGTCATAGGCCATGGCGCCGGCCGAACCGCCGCGGATGAACCAGGTTTCCAGGTCGGTGGCCGGCGGATCGTTGAAGGAGCCGGTCTCCCAGACGTAGCTCGCCATGGCCGCCGATCAGGTGCGGCCGGCTGTCGCGATTGGCCTGGGCGTGGATGAACAGCACCGTTTCGCCCACCTCGGCCTTCATGGCCTTGTCGCCGGTCAGCGCGCCGGCGCCGCCGTTGAAGACGACATGCGTCGGCGTCAGCGTCCGCATCACGTCCAGCGCGTCGACATAGTTGTCGCCGGCGCCTTCGTAGACCTTGAAGTCGCCGTTCTCGTCGCGCGGGATGTAGAAATCCTGCTCGCCGATGAAATAGGCGCGGTCGTAGCGGTAGGGGTTGCCGTCGGCGTCCTTCAAGCCGTCGCGCGGCAGCACCATGACGGCGCCGTTCATGCCGTGGACGACGTGGTAGGGGATCATGATGTCGCCCGGGGCGCAGTGATAGACGAAGACGCCGGGCTTGACCGCCTTCCAGCGCAGCACAGCCTGCTCGCCGGGATTGACCTTGGTCAGCGCGCCGCCGCCGAGCGCGCCGGTCGAGGCGTGGAAATCGATGTTGTGCTCGATCACGTTGGTGCTCGGGGTTGATCAGCGTCAGTTCGACGTAGTCGCCTTCGTGGCAGACGATCATCGGACCGGGCACGGTGCCGTTGTAGGTGAGCGCCCAGACCTTGGTGCCGTCCTCGTCGATCTCGATCTGCTTTTCCTGGATCGTCATCGTCACCTCGACGATCTTCGGGCCGCCGCTGGCGACCTGTTCGTGCTCGGGCACGAAGGGCGGATCGACCAGCTTCTGGCGGACGCGCGGCAGTTTCGCGACGTCGACGGCGGCAGCCGCGGCGCGCACCAGCGGGCGCCGGGGCCGGCCGCGGGCGCGGCGGATTGCAATGCCGGCATGGCGGCGGCCTGCGTGGCATGACCGTGCCGCCGAGCGCGGTGGCAAGACCGGCGGTCTTGAGAAATTGTCTGCGGGCTAGCGCGATGGGGTTTTCGGTCGTGCGCATGGTCGCCTCCTTGGCCGGAATAGTTCTAAACATGCATTTCATATGCATGTTTTGCTGCACCTGCTTTGATCCTGGTCAAACGCCGTTGAAATAAGGGCGCAGGCGCTGGCGGTGGGCGACGACTTCGGCAAGCGAGTGGCCGTCGAGCACGCCGAAAAACGACGAATTCGGCCTTCGCCAGCATGAATTTCAGTTCGCAGGCGGGCGTAATGACGCAGCGATTGGTCTTTTCGTCGAAACATTCGACCAGCGGACTCGCACCCTCGGCCAGGCGGGCGATGGCGCCGATCGATATCTCCTCGGCCGGCCGGGCCAGCCGCAAGCCTCCGTGGCGGCCGCGCACGGTTTCCAGATAGCCGGCGCGGCCGAGTTCGCGGGCGATCTTGCTCAGGTGATTGTGCGAGATGCCGTAGGCCTTCGAAACCTGGCCGATGGTCGTCAACTCGGGATGGCGGCTGGCAACCGCAATCAGCAGGCGAAAGGCATAGTCGGTAAACTGGGAAATGCGCATGTGGCCGCAGCCGTTCGTTAACCGGTATTGCAAATGCAGGTTAAGCGAATCGGCGGAGGACTACTTGATCCCGATCAATCTTCAGCCCGCGAGCGGCGCGCAGGCGGCCTGGAGCCAATCGCGGTCGGCGGCGTCGAGATGCGGCGCCAGCGCTTCGAACACGCGCGCATGGTAGGCGTCCAGCCAGGTCCGTTCGGCGGCATCGAGCAGGGAAACTTCGATCAGGCGACGGTCGATCGGCGCCAGCGACAGGGTTTCGAATTCGAGGAACCCGGCAAAGGAGGCTGCCTCACGGACCAGCACGAGGTTCTCGATGCGGATGCCGTAGGTGCCCTGGCGATAATATCCCGGTTCGTTCGAAAGGAACATGCCGGCCTTGAGCGGCTCCATGCCACGCCGGGAAATGGAGGCCGGGCCTTCGTGCACCGACAGGAAGCTGCCGACGCCATGGCCGGTGCCGTGGGCATAATCCTTGCCGGCAAGCCACAGCGCCCGGCGGGCGAAGGCATCGATATCGATGCCGCGGGTGCCGGCGGGAAAGCGCGCGGTAGCGATGGCGATGTGGCCTTTCAGCACCAGCGTGAAATCGGCGATTGCGCCGTCGGCGGGGTACCGATTGCAACCGTGCGGGTGATGTCGGTGGTGCCGTCGACATATTGCCCGCCGGAATCGACGAGGTAGAGCGTATCGTTTTCGAGCTTGCGGTTGGTTGCCCGGCTGACCCGGTAGTGGACAATGGCGCCGTCGGGCCCGGCGCCTGAAATCGTATCGAAGGAGATTTCGCGCAGCTCGCTGTTCATGTGGCCGGCGGTTTCGGCCCGGCATTGTTCGAGTTTCGTCGCCGCGCCGATCTCGTCGAGCGAGCCGGGCTGTTGGCGATCAAGCCACGCAAGGAACCGCACCATGGCAACACCGTCGCGCAAATGTGCGGCGCGGCTGCCTGCGATCTCGGCCTCGTTCTTGACGGCGCGGGGCAGCGCGCAGGGATCGCGGCCCTCGACAAGAGTGCCGCCGGCCTTGGCGATTGCGATTGCGATTGCCTGGGCAACGCCTTCCGGATCGCACAGGAACCTGGCGCCTTTCGCCCGTTCGCCGATCGCCGCCAGCAGCGACGCCGGATCGAGCAGTTCGGCGAGTTCGGACAGCGCGGCGCGCACATCGCTGCCGATCTTGCCGGCATCGAGGAACAGCAATGGCTTGCCAAGGCCTTTGTCGGTGGCCGGCACCAGTGCAAAGCCGATGGCGAGCGGAATATGAGCAATGTCTCCGCCTCGCAGGTTGAATAGCCAGGCGAGCGAGGCGAGGTCGGTTACAACGTGCCAATCGGCGCCGGCCTTGGCGATTTCGGCAGCGATTTCGGCGAGCTTTTCCGACGCGCTTTTGCCCGCATGCAGCAGCGGATGCAGTTCGACCAGGCGCGAGGGCGCGGCCGGGCGGTCGGCCCACAGTGCGTCGATCGGATTGGCGACGGCGACGAGTTCGGCTCCGGCAGGGGCGAGGGCTTTGGCAAAACGGCGATGCTGGGCGATAGTTGTGAGCCACGGGTCGAAGCCGCAGCGCATGCCATCGGCGCCACTTTCGGCAAGCCATTTTGCCGGCGGATGATCGATCAGGTTGTCGATCGAAAAGATTGTGGTGTCGGTTTGCTCGGCCGCCTGCAAGGTGTAGCGGCCGTCGACGAACAGCACCGCCTTGTCCGCGGTGACGATGGCAAAACCGGCCGAGCCGGTAAAGCCGGTCAGCCAGGCGAGGCGCTCCGCGCTGGCGGGGAGATATTCGTTCTGGTGCTCGTCGGCGTGGGGAACGAGAAAGGCGTCGATGCCGATCCGTTTCATCTCGGCACGCAACGCCTCGATTCGCGATTTCGCCGAAACGCGCTGCGATGCCGATTCGAAATTCTGGAACATCGCCACTCCGTGCCGCCAGCTGGTTATCAGCGCGGTTTATCGATGCAGGGGCGAGGCTGCAACGGGCGCTGTGCCTGCAATCCGGGCGCAAGCCGTGCAAATTTGAGGGCAGACTGCTCCGGTAATGGGCATGCCATGCAGAAGGTGCAAGGGTCTCATGCCGATCCGGCATGAGCGCTTTGCTGCGTTGCACACTATATTTCGCTGCGGGAGAGGATCCCTCGCGGAAAGGAAACCGCCATGTCCATTTTCAGCTCTGTTCGCCGCGCCGCATCTGCCGGCTTTGGCCGGATGATCGAAGCACGCCAACGGCAAGTGAACCGCTATATCGACCACATGGTCCTGCATTTTGACGACGAGACGCTGAAAGGCGCCGGCATCTCGCGCGCCGACGTGCATCGCCGCGTCGTTACCAATCACTGGGTCTAACGTCCGGCGTGGCCCGGTAATAAAAAACCAGTCATTGTCTGCACCTCAGCGGCGGGGAGCTCGTGCCCCGCCGCTTTTTCTTTTGCAGTGTCAGGCGCAGCGCTGCCGATCTTAGCGCCGGAGCGCCTCGATGATTGCACTGCTATTGCGTATGCGGGCGACGCGCGGCAGCACCTTCTCGATTGCCATGGCATGCAAACCTTCGACGATGCTGGTCGAGGCATCCTCGGCGACGACGACATTGTAATTGAGATGCCAGCCATCGCGCGCTGTCTGCTCGACGCCGAAATTGGTGGCGACGCCGCCAATAATCATAGTGTCGATGCCCCGCCGCCGCAGTTGAATGTCGAGTTCGGTGCCGAAGAAGGCGCTCCAGGTGCGTTTGGTGATCGGCAGATGCGGCAGCGCGCGAAGGTCGCTGACGATCTCGGCCCAATCCGCCGGCAGGCCGCGCGGCGGCACCGCAAGCGGCTGATCGGTCTTGCCGCGCGGTGCTGCCGATAGATCCGGACCGAAGTGCACATTCACCAACACTACCAGACCGCCCGCATCGGTAACTGCGCGGCCGAGCCGCAATCCGGCGGCGACAACCTGATCGGCGGTATAGGGCGAGAGTGGGCGGCTGAGAATGCCTTTTTGCAGGTCGATGAGGACGAGCGCGGTTGTCCTGGGATCGAGCGTGAGCATGGAAATCTGCCTCGACTGCTGTTATATGAGGAAAGGCTCATGTTTCTGGGTATATGAGGGTGCCCTCACAAAAGTCAAGCGGCGCAGCTGAAGTCCGGGCCCCGCAACGCGAGCGTGGCCGGGCTCGGGTCGCCGCGCTGCTGGCAGCAGCCACCGAGGTGTTCGCCGACAAAGGCTACGACGCCGCGACGATGACAGAAATTGCGGCGCGGGCCGGCGCGTCGATCGGCTCGCTCTATCAATTCTTCCCGACCAAGGAGTTGGTAGCCGAGGCGCTGCACGCCAGCAACGCCGACGCGCTAGCCGCCATGCTCGAAACAATGGCACCCCGTCTGGCGGACAAGCCCGCCGAAGCGCTGGCCGAGGTATTATTCGCCGAATTCTCCGGCTTCCTCCTGAAGCATCCAGCCTTTGTTGCTTTGGCCGATCGGCGCGGCATAGATCCCAAGCGCAAGAAAGCGACGCGCCAGAAGTTGCGCCGACATATCGCGCAGCTCTTGATCGCGGCGAAACCGCCTGTTGCGCGCTCCCGGGCCCAAGTTTTGGCGATTGTGATCCTGCATCTGCTGCGCGTTACCGTTGCCGTCGAAAGCGAGGTCGATCTCGATGGCAAAAGGGGTGTGCTCGACGAGATTCGGCTGATGTTGAAGCACCACCTGTCCGGGCGCTAACTGCGCCAGGTGCGGCAACGCCCCGCAACGAAGTTAAGGGATGCCTCCGCTTTTATTTTCGAGTGTCAGCGTAGCCCAGCCGTCGAGAATGGCGGCATGACGCAACGCGAATCCGGCTTGGCGGAAAGTTGCCAGAACCGGCCGCGCCTGGCTGGCGAGCAGCCCCGACAGGATGACGGTGGCGCCCGGGCCGGCGTGGCGGGCGAAGGCCGGCGCCAGTGCCTGAAGCGGGCGGGCAAGGATATTGGCGACGATCAGGTCGAAAGGCCTACGTCGGGCGATGACGCGGTGATGAAACCCGGCGGCGCGCCGCACATCGACGTAGCGGGCGACGCCGTTGATGCGGACATTGTTGCGGGCAACCGCCACGGCAGTCGGATCGATATCGCTTGCCAGCACCTCGCGGCGCAGGGATTTGGTGAGCGCGATGACGAGTACGCCGGAGCCGGTGCCGAGATCGAGCATGCGGCGGAATTTGCGGCGCTTCAACGCCGCCCCGATGGCAATGAGGCAGCCGGCCGTGGTTCCGTGATGGCCGGTGCCGAAGGCCTGGCCGGCGTCGATCTCGATGGCGATTTGCCACGGCTTTGCAGCGCCCCGGTCATGGCTGCCGTGAACGAGGAAGCGGCCGGCGACCACGGGCCGAAGTCCCAGCAACGACTGGCCGACCCAGTCGGTTTCGGGCAGGTCCACGCGTCGCAATTCGAGGTCGTGTTCCTCCGTCCGGTTGCGCCATCGGGCCATGGCCTCGTCTGCAACGGCGCTGTCGCAATAGAGCGCGACCTCCCACAGTCCGGCTCGTTCATCGAGTTCGAAGGAAGCGATGGCAAAGCCGTCGTCCTCGAATTCAACCTCGGCCGCCCGTTCGGCCAGGCGCACGAGCTCCCGGCCTGCGTGCAGGAAAATCCTGGTCTGCCCCATGCTGGAGAGCTGCCCTCAGAGCGCGTCGTCGCCGGTTTCGCCGGTACGAATGCGCGTCGCCTGTTCGGCATTGAGCACGAAAATCTTGCCGTCGCCGATGCGGCCGAGCCGGGCCGAAGCCTGAATTGCGGCAACGGCCTTCGGCGCGGTAGCATCGTCGACGACGACCTCGATGCGGGCCTTCGGCACATAGTGAATCTTGTATTCGGCGCCGCGATAGACCTCGGTCTGTCCGCGCTGGCGGCCGTAGCCGCGCACCTCGGAAACCGTCATGCCCTGGATGCCGGTCTCCCCGAGCGCGGCGCGCACCTCGTCGAGGCGGTGCGGCTGGATGATGGCGATGATGAGTTTCATGGTCCGACTTTCAATTGCGTGACGATAGGCGGTTTCAGCGGGATGCGCAAAGGCGGGCATATTGACGGCCCGGGGCGCTGATATTATATGCAAGGCTATAATAAGCTTGCTTATTGAATTGTCGCCAAGGATCCCGAGAATGGCCGCCGAAAAATCCGGTCTTGGATATCTCATCCATGACGTTGCGCGATTGTTGCGCCGGCGTTTCGACGTGCACGCGCGCGAGCATGGCATGAGCCTGCCGCAATGGCGCACGATCGCCCAACTCCAACGCGCCGGCGAACTCTCGCAGGTCTCGATCGCCAACCTGATCGAAAGCGATCCGATGACGGTGAGCCGCATGGTCGAGCGCATGGAATCGCTCGGCCTGGTCGAGCGGGTGGTCGACCCGCGCGACAGCCGCGCCAAGCTGGTGCGCCTGGCGCCCGCCGCCCACGCCGTGTTTGAGCAGATGAAAAGCGTTGGCCAGGCCGTCTATGCCGATGCGCTGGCCGGACTGAGCGCGGCGGAACTTGTCATGCTGACCGATGCCCTGCAGCGGATCCGCAACAATCTGAATGCCGAGAACCCGGCGGAAAGCGAAACGGTACAATGAACGTGCATGCCAAGCCCGCCGCCGGCGCGACAGCCGCCAAGGTCGATGGCGAAAAGGCCGGGCCGGCCAAGGTTGCCAAGGCCCGCTCCCGGCGCCTGATACTGATGGTATCGCTGCCGCTGGTGCTGGCGGTGGTCGGTGGCGCCTATTGGCTTGCCGGCGGACGCTACGTCGAAACCGACAACGCCTATGTCACGCAGACCAAAGCGCTGATCTCAGCCGATGTCGAAGGCCGCATTGTTGAGGTCGACGCACACGAAAACCAGGCGGTCAAAGCCGGCGACGTGCTGTTTCGCATCGACGCGGCACCCTACCAGATTGCGCTTGCTTCGGCACAGGCGGCGCTGGCCGATGCGCGGCTGAAGGTCGCTCAGCTCAAGGTCGATTACGCGACGGCGAAGGCGAAGCTCGCGTCCGCCGAGGACGCACTCGAAATCCGCAAGCGCTGGTTCGAACGCAATGGCGATCTCGCCAATCGCGGGTTCAGTACTGAGGCTAATCTCGACCAGTTGCGCATGGCGTTTCAGCAGGCGCAGGAAACCGAAGTCGTGGCCAAACAAGCGGTGGAAAGCGCCGCGGCGGCGCTGAACGGCGACCCGGAAATCGCCATCGACGACCACCCGTCGGTGAAATCGGCGCTGGCCAAGGTCGGAGACGCGCAACTCGATCTCGAGCGCACTACGGTCAAGGCCCCGGCCGCCGGTGTCGTCAGCCAGACCGAGAAACTGAATGTCGGCCAATATGCCGCCGCTGGCGCGCCGATGCTCACGGTGGTCGAAACCGGCAATACCTGGATCGAGGCAAATCTCAAGGAAACCCAGCTTGCCAAAATTCGTCCCGGCCAGAAGGTCGAGGTCTCGGTCGATGCCTATCCGGGGCAGACACTTGCCGGCAACGTGGTCAGCATTGGCGCCGGCACCGGTTCGCAGTTTTCGCTGATCCCGGCCCAGAACGCGACCGGCAACTGGGTCAAGGTCGTCCAGCGCCTGCCGGTGCGCATCGCGCTGACAGGCGGCGAAACGGGCGATTTGCACACCGGCATGAGCGCCAGCGTCGCCATCGATACCGGCGCATCGCGCTGGCAGGCCTGGGCCGGCGAGCCGCCGAAGCAAGAGCAAGAGAAGTGAGCGACACGACGAAGCTCTCGCAGCCCGCCGAACATGTCGAATATCGCGGGCCGCTGACGGTCGCCATCATGCTGGCGACGATCATGCAGGTGATCGATACGACGATCGCCAACGTGGCGCTGCCGCACATGCAGGCAAGCCTTAACGCCACGCAGGACACGATCACCTGGGTGCTGACTTCCTACATCGTCGCCGCCGCGATCATGACGCCGGTGACCGGCTGGCTTTCGAGCAATCTCGGGCGCAAACGCTTTTTCGTGTTCACCGTCATCGGCTTCACGGCCATGTCGCTGCTGTGCGGCGTCGCCACCAACCTGCCGGAAATGGTGACGTTCCGCCTGCTGCAGGGCATTTGCGGGGCAGCGCTGGCGCCGCTGTCGCAGGCGATCCTGCTCGACATCAATCCGCGCGAACGCCATGGCCAGGCGATGGCGATCTGGGGCGCCGGCATCATGGTCGGCCCGATCCTCGGGCCGACGCTCGGCGGCTGGCTGACCGAAGTGTTCAACTGGCGCTACGTGTTCTTCGTCAATCTGCCGGTCGGCATCCTGGCGCTCGCTGGGATCCTGATTTTCCTGCCGCATGAATCGCCGAAGCCGCGCCGCTTCGACCTGTTCGGCTTCGCCATGCTTTCCGGGGCGATCGGTGCGCTGCAACTGCTGCTCGACCGCGGCCAGGACCAGGACTGGTTCGCGTCGCCGGAAATCTGGCTCGAACTGGCGGTCACCATCTCCTGTCTTTGGGTATTCGTGATCCATTCGCTCAGCCGCGAGCATCCGTTTCTCGACCTGGCGATATTCCGCGACCGCAACTTCTCGATGGGTCTGGTGTTCATCTTCGTCATCGGCATCATCCTGCTTTCCGGCCTGGCGCTGATGCCGCCGATGCTGCAGAACCTGATGGGCTATCCGGTGATCACCACCGGCATGGTGATGGCGCCACGCGGCGTCGGCACCATGATCACGATGCTGATCGTCGGGCGGCTGGTGCGCACGGTCGACGCTCGCCTTCTGGTGATCGCCGGCCTGGCGCTCACTGCTTATTCGCTGTAAATGATGACCGAGTTTACTGCCGACATGGGCGAGTGGCCGCTGATCACCAGCGGTATCGTCCAGGGCCTCGGCTTCGGCCTTGTCTTCATTCCGCTTTCGACGCTCGCCTATGCGACGCTCGATCCGCGCTACCGCACCGACGGCACGAGCCTGTTCAATCTGATGCGCAATATCGGCTCGAGCATCGGCATCTCCATCGTCATCGCCGAACTGGTGCGCCTGACGCAGGCGAACCACGCCGATCTCGGCGCCCATATCAGCGCGTTCGCGCCGGCCGTCGCCGTCCGCATGCCGGCGCTTCTCACCGGCGATCCGCAGGTGCTGGCGATCGTCAACGGCATGGTGACGCAGCAGGCGCTGATGATTTCCTATCTCGACGACTTCAAGCTGATGATGTTCATCACGCTCGCGGCGATGCCGATCGTGCTGCTGTTGCGGCCGCCGAAAAAGGCAGCGCCTGCCGCGGCCACCGCGGCTGCGGCGCCGGCCGAATAGCAAGGCCACAGTCGCATACAGTCGATTGTATCGAACGCCAATTTGTGTTTGTCTGCCGCCGCCGGCGGGGGAAGATGGCCGGCAACACCGTGCCGTGCGGGAGTGTGATGCGCTCAAAAACCGGGCAAGGGTGGGATGCCGGCTACCGGCACGGGCGGTTTGCTTTTTTGCGGCGACCGGAGGAACTGGCTCGCCTCGATGAAATCGCCGCGCTCATCGCCGCACTGATTGCCCGCCATGGACCCTGCGAGATCGTCGACATCGGCTGTGGCGAGGGCTTGCTGGTGCCGCGGCTCAAATCCTTGTCGGTGACCCGCTATATCGGCCTCGACGTATCGGGGGTGGCCTTGTCTCGGGTTCCTTCGGCGACGTTCCCGGTGACCCGGGTGTGCCAGCCGCTGGCGCAGTGGGACGGAAGCCCGGGCGGCAACTCGCCGCGCATCTTGGTTGCCAGCGAAGTGCTCTATTACGGCGCCGACGGCGTCGCGCAGCTGCAACGCCTGGCGCAGGCGATACCAGCGACAGTGGCGGTGATCGTTTCATGCGTCGCCGGGCGGCGCGACAAGCCGAACTGGGATGCCGCATCGCGCCGACTGTGGAGCGAGATGACCGCGCCCGGCTGGCCGGTGAGCGCCCGGCGGGTCGTTCAGGAGGGCGAGCTGGCGTGGGACATCGCGGCCTACGATATCTCGCAGTGATTTTCTACTCATGAACGGCGGCGATTTGCGCTTCACCGACCCGGCGCCGCGCATCCATTCGACCGCGAAGCTCAAGGATTGTCGCATCGGACGCTATTGCGCCGTCGGTGAACGGACGATCCTGCGCGAGGTCGAACTCGGCGATTTTTCCTATTTCGAGCGTCACGCCGAGGCGATCTACTGCACGATCGGAAAGTTCTGCTCGATTGCCGCCAATACGAGGCTCAACGCGCTCGAGCATCCGCTCGAACGCGTCACGACGCACAAGGTCAGCTACCGGCCGAACGAATATTTCCGCTATCTTGGCGTCGACAAGCGGTATCGCGAAAGGCGCCGGAGCGCGCGCGTTATCATCGGTAACGATGTCTGGATCGGCCATGGCGCGGTGATCCTGTCGGGCGTTGCGATTGAAAGCGGTGCCGTGATTGGGGCCAATGCCGTGGTCACGCGCGACGTGGCGTCGTACCAGATTGTCGCCGGCGTGCCGGCGCGGCCGCTGCGCGACCGGTTTGCGCCAAAAATCGCCGAACGCCTGCTTGCAAGCGCATGGTGGGACTGGCCGGACGCGAAATTATTCGAAGCGATTCCCGACATGCAGGGAACGACAATCGAGGCGTGGCTGACGAAGTGGGCCGGGTGAAGCGTTTCAGGCGGCGAGCTTGCTGGCGGCGAGCTTGTCGAGACCCAGCGTGCTGGCATCGGCCGCCGCTGCCGGAGCGGCGTTCTGATTTGCCTCGAGCAAGGCCCTGGCCGATTGCTTGAGGCGTTCGACGATCGAACCGCCATCCTTCATCATCTGCTTGCGCAATTGCGATTCGATCAGTGGCTTCATCATGCGGCCGGCAAAGTTGCCGCCGTAGAGGCGGGAAAAACGGGCCTTTAGCAAGGTGCCTTCGCCGACCGGCACCAGTTCCTCGGTGCCGAGGAAGCGCAAGCCGAGCGGAAGGCGGAATTCGGTGGTCATGTAATCGCCCTGCCGCCAATCTATGATCTCGTAGACGATCACTTGCTTGCCGTGATGGCAGTGATAGATGGCGCCGGGTTCAATGCGCCCGGAATTGGCGTTTTCGACGTCGATCTTCTGCGCGGCGACCCAATGGCGGCGCAGGTCCGGCCGCGTGATCATGGCAAATGCGGCGTCTGGCGAGATCGGCAGCGCGGCGACCAGTTCCGGCACCAGCAGATCGTCGGTTGCGGTCACCACGGTTCGCTCGGCGTCGCGCTTCTTTTTCCAGGCAGGCGCCAGATCGTGGACGACGAATTCGACCTCGCCAATATGCTCGTAGGCTTCCTTCTGCCACTGGCCGGCGGCAAAGAAGCTTTCGAGGTCCATCTGGCGCACGGCGGCTCGCGTGAAAATGGCGTAGGCGCGGATGCCGGTTTTTTCGACGACGTGGTTCTTCAGCAGCCGGAAGGCGATGATGACGTCCTTGCCGGCCAGTTCCTTGCGCCCGCCGGTCATCTGCTCGACGAATTCGCCGTGGTGGACGGCTATTTTCAGATCGAGTTCGCCGATCTTCGAGCAGGCCGCGCAGGTGCAGGTGGTGTTGATGCGCATGCGCTCGCGGGTTTCGGCAAAGGTGAAATAGACGCGCTCGGAAAAATCGAGCACGAACTGGCGCGAGACGAGGTCGGAATCGAGCGCGTAGGCAAAAACCGCGTCGCCCTGCAGGCCGGAAACCGACAGCGGCGCGCGGATCGCGGCGACGACGGCGCCGAACAACTCCTGGAGCACGCCGGTGGCGTGGTCGATCTCGGTTTGCGCCATGAAGCGCGTGTAGCCGGAGATATCGGCGATGACGAAATAGGCTTTGCCTGTTGCCATGTCCGTCCCTCCCCGCGCGACCGCAGCCGGGCCGCCGCCAGCGGCATCATATCCGCTTCGGTTCCTGGCGACAAATACGGGGCGGGGGAGGGGAAAGTTTCGGGCCGCTTCAGAGAAGCTCTTCGCCGGCCGGTGCGTCGTTGAGGGACGGCGGAGGTTCCAGCCCTCTGGCTTGCCGGACCAGTTTGGCGAGGGTGTAGCGTCGGGCAGGAGGACGAACGACTACTGACCCGGCCTCGATCGTGATCTCGACGGTTTCGCCTTCTGTCAGGCCGAGGTCATCGACCACGGCTTTCGGGATACGAACGGCCATCGAACCGCCCCAAGAAATGAGGCGGGAACGGGAGACCAAGCGCTTTCGCTTAGCGGCCATATCAAACCGCACCGTATTCAGCTGGCCTAGCAGAAGGCGGAGTTGTCCGTCGATTCAGAGACGCCATCAGGCCCTCACAGAAGCAGCATCGATTAGCTTCACAGTTCCCCACAGTAGGCCGCCCAAACCATTTAGTGCGATAAATACAAAAGCAGATTGCAAATAATTGGATTTGGAATGGGGATGTCCTTCTGTTGGCGTGCTTGGATGCGCCGCGACCTCGGTAAAGATCAGGCTTAAAAGAGAGAAAGCAGCGCTATAGGTCAGTGGAATGAGCGCCCCTGAAATGCTTTCTGCAAAGGCAATGTTGCTAGCGGAAACCCCGGCCCCGACTAAGTTCAGGGCCGCAAACAGCATGGCGCCAGCCGCCGCCAGAAGGCCGACCGAAATTCTGAGTGTGGTCTCAATGTCAAACGAGTTCAGAGCCACTTCACACCCCCTCCACAAAGCTGTCCAGCACCCGCTTCTGCCCGGCCTTATCAAAATCGATAGTCAGCTTGTTGCCGTCGATGGCGGCGATCGCGCCGTAGCCGAATTTGAGATGGAACACGCGGTCGCCGACGGCGAAGGCCGAGTTCGGCTCGTTGATCGAGGCGGCGACCAGTTCGCCCTCGATGGTGCGGCTCTGCGTCTTCGGGCCGGAGCGGTTGCCCCAATTGTCGCGGGCGGCTTCGCCGGAACGGGCCTGGGCACGCTGCCAGCCGGGCGAGGAATAGCCGGAGCGGGCGAACGGCTCGTCGCCCATGCGGTCGAAGCGGCTCGCGCCATAGCCGCCGAATTGGCCGCCGCTCTCCGCGACTTCGACATGGCTGGCGGCGGCGGGCGTGCCGGCCGGCTCCAGCTCGTCGATGAAGCGCGACGGGATGACGCTGTTCCATAGCCCGTGCATGCGGCGGTTGGAGACGAAGGAGATGCGGGCACGCCGCTTGGCGCGGGTGACGCCGACATAAGCGAGGCGGCGCTCCTCCTCGAGGCCGGCGCGACCGCCTTCGTCGAGGGCGCGCTGGTGGGGGAAGAGGCCTTCCTCCCAGCCCGGCAGAAATACCGTGTCGAATTCGAGGCCCTTGGCCGAATGCAGGGTCATGATCGAGACGGCGTCGTTGGCCTCGCCGGAATCGCGTTCCATGACCAGGCTGACATGTTCGAGGAAGCCGATCAGGTTCTCGAACGGCTCCATGGAGCGGATCAGTTCCTTGAGGTTTTCGAGGCGTCCCGGCGCCTCGGCCGAACGGTCGTCGCGCCACATGGCGGTGTAGCCGGATTCATCGAGCACCATTTCGGCCAGCTCGGTGTGCGGCGTGTTGTCGACAAGCGAGGCCCAGCGCGAAAAATCGTCGAGCAGCGCCTTCAAGGTCGAGCGCATCTTCGGCTTCAATTCCTCGGTGGCAGTGAGTTCGCGGGCGGCGACCGTCAGGGGAATGCCGCGAGCGCGCGCCGCGTCGTGGATCTGGCGCACGGTCGCCTCGCCGAGGCCACGCTTCGGCGTGTTGACGATGCGTTCGAAAGCAAGATCGTCGGCGGGCTGGGCGACGACGCGCAGATAGGCGAGCGCGTCGCGGATTTCGAGGCGCTCGTAAAAACGCGGGCCGCCGATGACGCGATAGTTGAGGCCGAGGGTGACGAAGCGGTCCTCGAATTCGCGCATCTGGAAGGAAGCGCGCACCAGGATCGCCATAGAGTTCAGCGCATCGCCCTTGCGCTGCAACTGCTCGATCTGTTCGCCGACGGCGCGCGCTTCCTCTTCCGAATCCCACCAAGCGGCGACCGCGACCTTTTCGGCGTCCGGTTCGGCGCGCTCGGTAAACAGCGTCTTGCCGAGGCGCCCGTCATTGCGGGCGATGAGGTGGGCGGCGACGCCGAGAATATGCGCGGTCGAGCGATAGTTGCGTTCAAGGCGGATGACTTTCGCTCCGGGAAAATCCTTTTCGAAACGCAGGATGTTGTCGATCTCGGCGCCGCGCCAGCCGTAGATCGACTGGTCGTCGTCGCCGACGCAGCAGATATTCGGGGCGTGAGGGCTGGCCTCATCCTGAGCTTGTCGCCGCTGCGTCAGCAGCCGCAGCCACAGGTACTGGGCGACGTTGGTGTCCTGGTATTCGTCGACGAGAATGTATTTGAATCGCCGATGGTAGTCGGCGAGCACGTCGGGGTGCTGGCGGAACAAGCGGATGGTCTCGGTCAGCAGATCGCCGAAATCGACCGCGTTGAGCACCTTCAGGCGTTCCTGGTAGAGCGTGAACAATTGCCGGCCACGGCCGTCGGCAAAGGCGCGGGCATCGCCCTCGGGAATCGTCGTCGGGTCGTGGCCGCGGTTTTTCCAGCCGTCGATCATCGCCGCGAACTGGCGCGCCGGCCAGCGCTTGTCGTCGATGCCCTCGGCCCGGATGATCTGCTTCAGGAGCCGCACCTGGTCGTCGGTGTCGAGAATGGTGAAGCCGGATTTCAGCCCGACCAGCTCGGCGTGACGACGCAGGATCTTGACGCCGATGGAGTGGAAGGTGCCGAGCCAGGGCATGCCTTCGACCGCCTCGCCGACAAAACCGGCGATGCGCTCGCGCATTTCGCGCGCCGCCTTGTTGGTGAACGTGACGGCGAGGATTTGCGACGGCCAGGCGAAGCCATTGGTGAGAATATGGGCGATACGGGCGGTCAGAACTCGCGTCTTGCCGGTTCCGGCGCCGGCCAGCACCAGCAGCGGGCCTTCGGTGGTCTCGACCGCCAGGCGTTGCTCGCGGTTGAGGCCGTCCAGCCAAGGCGGCGTCTCCGGTCCGCGTTTCGCGGCAAGGGCACGTGCCGCCAGCCCGCCATAAGCCTGTGCAGGTGCGGCAGGGAAATTCGGGGAATCAGGCATTTTGCCGGCGGGCGCGGTCATCGATTCGGAATGTAGCGAATTGCCCGGCAATTGCGAGGCGGGCGGAGAAAATCTCCACCCGCCCGCGCGTCATCCCGTCGATGAGCGTTTCGCGGATCCGGCAGGCGCCGTCAGCTCTTTGCGACGGAAATCTTCCTGACCTTCGATTTGGCCGACGCCGATTTCGGTAGATCGATCGACAACACGCCTTTTCGGAATGTCGCCGCGACCTTGTCCTGATCGACCTCGAATGGCAGCGCGACCGAGCGCTCGAAACTGCCCCATGCGCGTTCCTTGCGGACAAAATCGCGGTCCTTCTGCTCGTCCTCGACGGAGCGTTCGCCGCGAACGGTCAGGACACCATCCGCAAGGGAGATGTCGATGTCCTTTTCCTCCATTCCGGGAAGGTCGACCTTGACGTGGTAGCCCTTCTCATCGGTTGCCTCATCGACGCTTGGCATCTTGCCTTCGGGCCACACCCGGCTTGCAAAGCCGTTGCCGTCACCGAAGAAATTGTCGAAAAGGCGGTCCATTTCGCGCTGGAATCCGCTGAACTCGCGCTGAAACAGGTCGAGCGGATGTGCGGCGCTGGTCTTTTCGGCCGGAGTTTTCTGTCCGGTGGAAACGAGGTCCCTGAGTTTCATTGCAACCTCCATGATTTTACCTGAAAGCAGCGGGCGGGCATCCGGTATAGGGGACAATTCCGGGCGCGATCCGCCACCCTAAATCAATATAGCCGTACCGCCTGCGCAAGTGATTGACGTAAGTCAATGGTCGGGAGATTCGGGATAGAACGCGCCGGGCCATGCGCGGATGAGATTTCTGCTATTTTGCAATGCGCAGGTCGGAAATCTCGTTGCCGATGGCGGCCATCGCCGCGGCGATGGCGTTGCCAGAGACGTCGTAATAGTACTTCTTGCCGTCGCGGCCGGTCGAGGCGCAGTCGTAGAGCAATTGCTTGACCGACGAGCCGCTCGGCACGTCATAGGCGATCGTGAATATCTTGATCGCCGATTCGTTCTCTTCATTTTTCGGCAACTTGGCATTGGCGCAGGTTGCCGCCGTGTGCACATCCATCGCCTTCTCGTTCGACCAAGCGCTGTTGGAGTGATCCATCACGCGGTCGTCGTGGCCAAAGCCCCAGGAATAGTATTCTGTCTCGTTGAGCGTCGATTGGCCCGGATAGGTGTTGTTGCCGTCGGTCAGGACGATCAGGTATTTGTCATTTTCCGGGAAATCATAGGCGCGGCCTTCCTTGAACGGCGCGCCCGGCGAAAGGATGCGCCAACCCCAGGCGATACCTTCCTGCACGTTGGTGTAGCCTCCGGGCTTCATGACGGTGATGGCATCGAGCGCCGGCTGCTTGTCGGGCGTCATCGGCAGCAGCGGCTTCGTGGTGCAACCCTGGTTCGGGCCGTAGTCGCCGATGTCGTTGCTGCGCTTGGTGCCGGCCTTGATATTACCGCCGCCGGTTTTCAGCAGTGCTTCCTGGGTGTACTTGTTGGTCCAGCTTTCGCGGTTGAACTGCTTGGTCGTGCTGCCGGAATTGGTTCCATCCTGGGTGGACACGGCCGCCGGGCCGCATGTAGTCGCCGAGGTACTGGTTCTTGTAGTCGTAGTCCTCGTTGCTGGCGACGCGCTCCGGCTCGTCCGGCGCGAACATCGGCACGAACAAGCTGTCCGGCGACAGATCGCTGGGGACGTCATCGTTTTCGTTATACGGCCATGGCCGCATTTCGACGCAGCCTTTCCAGGCGATATTCAACCGGTCGTAGAGCGTCCAGCGCGTCAGCCAGTTCGAGTTAACGGAAACAACGTCCGGCGGAAGCGGATCAGGCGGATTTGGGCCGGCCGTATTCCAGGTGGTCAGCAGCGACTTGTAGCCGTCGCTTGCCGACACGGCGCCAGGCCACGGATCGGTGCCGGCCGTGGCGCCCAACCAGTCGAGGTTCTCGTGGTGAATCGAGGAGAAGCCGTTCATGTCCATCCAGTTGGCGCCGCGATATTGCGAGCCGACATTGACCGAACCACCGAAAGGGACGACGCCGATCCTTATGGGATCGGGCTTGTTGGACAGCATGGCGATCGAGTGCAATTGCTCGATCAGCGCCTTGGCGGCATCTTGGGCCCGTGCAAGGCGCGATTTGCCCGGCGGCCGCTCGACGTTGCCATCGAGCCGGAATTGTCGACGACGATGGCGACTTCGACGGTGCGATTGCCTGCCGCCACTTCGGCTCGGATCGTCATGTTGATATCGTCGACGCCGATCACGCCGGCCATGACGGTCTGGTAATCGTAATTCGCCGTCAGTTTGATGGTCGATCCGCCAGTACGGGCTCTGGTTCATCGCGAAAGTGAACCCGACTTCGGTCGGGTCGAGCGCCTCGCTGATGATTAGCGTCGAAAAAATCACGCGCATATTGGTTAAGGTATTGCTGGTCGACTGATACCGACAGTTCCTTGGCGGTGGCGAGCGCCGCGGCATCGAGCGCATGCTGCAGGCTGAATTGGGCTTCAAACACTCGCGAATATTCGAGGGCGGCGGCGACGGTGCCGAACAAAGGCACAGACAGGATCGCGAATATCGGACCATAGGCGCCGAACTTGGTCCGCGAAAAAGCGGTGCAATGTGGAGATCATGTGCCCCCCTGCAGGACATGACCGCGCATGATGTGCGCCGGCGGACTTGTACCGGCAAGCCGCTTGCGATCCCGTTTCGCAGATCGCGAAAAATTAGCTAAAATCAAACGGAATTATCGTAACGCCTCAGCGCTGGTGTTCTTCGTCGGCGACGGCGGTGAGCGCGGCGTTGTAGCGGCGCAGGACTGCCAGATGCGTCACCCAGCCGGCAAGGCGATTGCTATCGCCGGAAGCGCGGACGGCGAGGCGATCGCGGCCGCAGGCATCGAACACGCGCAACGCCGATTCGAGTGAATCGCCTTGCGTCAGCGACGGGCTGTCTGGCGCAGCCTCCCGGATTTCGATAGGGTCGGAATCGGCGCGCCCCGTCATGATTTCGCTCGACAAGGGCTGAACGCACTGCGTTGCGATGCACGCCGGCACTCAGGAACAATCCGCGCCGCTGCAATTGCCAATGGAAGAACGACAACCCGTGGAAGGCGTTGGCGATGCCAGCCGCGATCGACACCGTCAACAGCAACGCGATCGACAGTGCATAGCCGCCGGTCAGTTCGAACACCATCACCGTGGTCGAAACCGGCGCGCCGAGGACGACGGCGGCGACCCCGCCCATGCCGAGCAGGGCATAAAGCCCCTCGCTGGAAGCAAGATTGGGGAATATCGCTGCGGCAATCAGGCCGAAGGCGCCGCCAGTCATGGCGCCGAGATAGAGCGAGGGCGAGAACACGCCGCCGCCAAAGCGGGCGGCAAGCGAGATCGCCGTTGCGACCGTCTTGGCGACAATCAGCGACAGCATGAACATCAATGCGTATTCGTTGCGCAGCGCCTTGTCAGTCGCCTCGTAGCCGACGCCGAGCACTTCTGGGAAAAATACCGCGATCGCCGCGACCGCGACGCCGCCGATGGCCGGCAGCAGCACGAGCGGGATCCGCAACCTGCGGGCGGACATGTCGCTTGCCATCAGCGACTACCTGGAACAGGATGCCGACCAGCGCGCAGACGAGGCCGAGCAGAGCGAATGCCGGGAATTCCCAGAACGACGTGATCTGGTAGGCGGGAATCGAGAAGGCGGCGAAATCGCCGAACCACAGCCGCGACAGCAGCGTGCCGGCAACCGAGGCGATGACGATCGGGACGAAGCGCGCGCACGGCGTAGTGGCCGAGGATGACCTCGTGGGCAAACAGCACGCCGGCGATCGGCGCGTTGAAAGAAGTCGAGACGGCGGCGGCGACGCCGCCGGCGAGCAAGCGTGCGGTTGGCCCAATCGGGCAGGGCGAAATGGCGCGCCAGGCCCGAGGAGATCGCTGCGCCAAGATGGACGACCGGGCCTTCGCGGCCCGGCGCTGGCGCCGGAGCCAAGCGACAATGCGGTGACGGCGGCTTGCGCCAGGCCTTCGCGGAAGCGGATGCGGTTGCCCGGATAGGCGCGCGTTTCGATGACGTCGGCGACGCCGCCGGTGCGCCGAGACGGCAGCAGATAGCGCAAGCAAAACCGACCAGCAGGCCGCCGCCGATCAAGCCAAGGAATATCCGCCACGGCGCCACCCGCGCGCCGCACTCGCTACCGCCTCGCTCGAATCGCCGAGCCAGAAAAGCTGGAACCAGCCGATCGCCTCGCGAAACACGATCGCACCGGCAGAGACGGCGAAGCCGGCGATCAGCGCCAAGAACCACACCAGTGGCTGGCGCGATGCGATATGGTCGCGGATATTGCCGGCAATCCAGCCGGTTACGACGCCTGCGGTGTGGCGAAAAGTTTCTTTCAGGTTGCCGTGCGATTGCGATATTACTTCGAGGCCGGCGATTGCAACCCTGCGCCCGCGCGGCGACGCTGCAGTGGCAATATCGGCCGGCAGATGCCGATTGGCTTCGCGCCGCTGCGGCGTTACACCCATTGCCATAGTAAGTGGAGGGCGGAATGGCGCTGGCCGACGTCAAGACGATCGAACGCAACGCCGGCGGCATCGAACTGGCGATTTCCGTCCTGAAACAGCGATTTCGGCGAGAAACTGAAGACATCGGAAGCGCTGCGCCAGCAACACGCGCACACGACAACCTATCTGCCCGGGCAATTGCCGGACGCCGTTGTCTTTGCCGACAGCGAGGCGGATGTGCAGGAAACTGTGCGCATTTGCGCCGAGTACCGGCTCCGGTGATCGCGTTTGGTACCGGTACTTCGCTCGAAGGCGGCGTCAACGCGCCGGCCGGCGGGAATCAGCCTTGATCTCAACGCGATGAACCGTATCGTCGCGGTGCACGCCGAGGACCTCGATGTGACGGTCGAGGCGGGCGTGACGCGCGAACAGCTCAACGATCACTTGCGGTCGATGGGCCTGTTCTTTCCGATCGATCCCGGCGCCAATGCCTCGCTCGGCGGCATGGCGGCGACGCGCGCTTCCGGCACCAACGCGGTGCGCTACGGCACCATGCGCGACAATGTTCTGTCGCTGCGCGCCGTACTCGCCGACGGGCGCGCGATCCGGACGGCACAGCGCGCAAGAAAAAGCTCGGCCGGCTACGATCTGACGCGGCTGCTGATCGGTTCGGAGGGTACGCTCGGCATCATCACCGAACTGACGCTGCGGCTGCAGGGCATACCCGAGGCGATGTCGGCGGCCGATCGTCAGCTTTCCGAGCGTCGAAGCCGCCTGCAATGCCACTATCGCGGCGTTGCAGTCCGGTATCCCGATGGCGCGCATCGAATTGCTCGACCGCCTGACGGTTGCTGCCGTCAATGCCTATTCGAAACTGACGCTGCCGGAGCAGCCATTGCTGCTGCTGGAATTTCACGGCACCGACGCCGGCGTGCGCGAACAGGCCGAAGCTTTCGGCGAGATCGCCGGCGGAATTTGGCGGATCCGGTTTCGAATGGGTGACGCAGAACCGAAGATCGCAACCGGCTGTGGAAGGCTCGCCACAATGCCTATTGGGCGATGCGGGCGGCGACGCCGGGTAAACAGGCAATGGCGACCGATGTCTGCGTGCCGATTTCCCGGCTTGCCGAATGCGTCGCCGAAACCGAACGCGATATTTCAGAGGCAGGGCTTTATTCGCCAATCCTTGGCCATGTCGGCGACGGCAATTTCCATGCCTCGATCTGCTTCGACCCGGCTGATGCCGACGAATTGCGCCGGGCCGAAGAACTGGCCGAGCGGCTTGCAATGCGCGCCATCGCCATGGAAGGTACGTGCACCGGCGAACACGGTATCGGTCAGGGCAAGCGCCGGTTCATGAAACTGGAGCACGGCGCCGGCGCCGATGTCATGGGTGCCATAAAGATGGCGCTCGACCCGGATAACATCCTCAATCCTGGCAAAGTGCTTTCGCTCTGAAGAACGCGGCTAATCGCGCGCCGGTAAGTCCGCGGCGCCTGTCTAGGGGGACGGCAACTGTATCGGCTATTCGTATTTTTCGGCGGTCTCCTGGTCCTGGCGCTTTCGGCCGCCATGATCGGCCCGTATTTCATCGACTGGACGAATTATCGCACGCGCCTCGAACAGGAGGCTTCCCTCGTGCTCGGCCAGCCGGTCAAGGTCGACGGCGACGTGACGGTCCGCATCCTGCCGCTGCCGCGGCTGAGTTTTTCGAAGATCACGGTCGGCCAGAACCCGGACGGCACACCGATGATGACCGCGCGCAAGTTTTCCGTCGATGCCGAACTGATGCCGTTCCTCTCCGGCCAAGTGCGCATCGTCGACATGCGCCTCGACGAACCCGACATCACCGTGCAGGTCAACGAATCCGGGGCGATCTCGTGGACGTTGCGAAAAGATCTGCTGGTCGGGCCGCAGAACATCAAGCTCGACAATCTCGAAGTGCGCGACGCGCGGGTGCGTATCACCGGCCTGGCTGGCGGCCGGCAATTCAGCGGCGATGCCATCAACGCCCATCTGCGGGCCCAGTCGCTGATCGGGCCATGGCGGATCGAGGCCGGCGGCAGGATCGAGGGTGTCGATACCGCCATCGAAATTTCGACCGGCAGGGCGGCGCCGGATTCCGCGCGCGCTGCGCGTCAAGGTACAGGCCCGGCGCGCCGGTCTGCCCTATCGGCTGTCGGGCGACGGGGGGATCGGCCTGGAAGACGGGCTTTTGACTTGGCGCGGCGCCTTCGAAATTCTCGCCTCGGGCGAGGCGATGGGTGCGCTGCCGGCCGAGACCGTCGAGCCGCTTCCCATTCATGTCGGCGGAAAATTCGTCGCCACGCCCAACGGCGTCGATGTCGACGAGTACCGCCTCGAAATCGGCCCGCGCGAAGACCCCTATACCATCACCGGGAACCGGCAAGGCGGCGATCCGCGAGGAGGTGCGCTTCCTCGTCAAGGCCGACGGGCGCCAGATCGATCTCGACCGGCTGGCCGGAAAGCCGCAGGGGCAGGAAACCGTCAACAGCCTCGACCGGCGGATTGCGGCGCTGCGCAATGTCGTCGACCGCATCCCGATTCCGGCCGCGCGCGGGCGCATCGATTTCGTCCTGCCGGCGATCGTCGCCGGCGACACCGCGATACGCGAAGTCGACGGCGATCGCCGAGCCGGACGGCGACCGCTGGCGTATCCACGGACTGAAGGCGATCCTGCCGGGCAATACCAGCGTCGAAGCCGACGGCACGCTGTCGGTCGGCGAAGCATTCGGCTTTTCCGGCCGTGCGGTTCTGGCGTCGCGCCAGCCAACCGGCTTTGCTACCTGGTTGACGGGCAATTCCAACGCCGCGTTGCGCGGCATCGGCTCGGCCGGTTTCAGCGCCGACGTGACGTTGACGACGAGCCAGGCGGCATTTGAAAACCTCGAACTGTCCGTCGGCGATGCGACGTTGCGCGGGCGGCTGCTGCGCCTGGCCGGCAAGAACGGGCGGCCCGGGCATTGTCGCGGCACTTGCCGGAGATCGCATCAATCTCGGCGATCTGCTGGCGATCTATGCGCTGACGCAAACCAGCGGCAACGGCGAGGAACCGGGTCTCTCCAACCACGACCTCGATATCGACCTGCGCGCCGGCGAATTTCAGGGCCTTGGCCTGGTGGCCAAGTCGGTCGACGCCAATTTTCGCATCGAATCCGGCGAAATCACCATCAATCGTCTCAAGGCCGGCGATTTCTATGGTGTGTCGATCGACAGCGCGGGGCGGCTGAGCGACCTGCTCGGCGCGCCGAGCGGCAGCTTCCGTCTGAAGGCGGCCGGTGCCAACGCCGCCGCCCTTGCCGAACTGGCCGGGCGTCATTGGCCAGGAATCGCGATCCTGACGCAGACTGGCCGGCGATCGCGGCATTGACCGCGCCGTTCGAGGCGTCGGTGGAGATCGAAGCGCGCGCCCAGCAGAAGAGTTCGCGCGGGACGGTGCTGATTTCGGGAAAGGCGGCAGGAACGCAATTCGACCTGCGCGACCGGTTCGAGGGCTCGGTCGACGAATGGCGCCAGACCCGCCACGACGCCGCGCTTCGCCTCGATCAGCCGAGCCCGCTGGTGCTGGCCCGCCAGTTGGCGCTGCCGGTTGCGCCGATCGATCCCGACGGCCCGATTTCGCTGACCGCCGATATTGCCGGGCGGCTTGCCGACAAGTTGAATATCCAGTTCGGCGCCAATACGCCGCAGGCCGACCTGTCGGTCGAAGGCAACGTCGCGCTGCCCGACGAGGACAGCAACCGGGCCGACTATGCGTTTGCGGTGACATTCGGCGCGCGCGATGTCGATCCCTGGCTTTTGCTTGCCGGCTATCCGCTGCCCGACACCGGCCAGGGAAATCCGGTCTCGCTTTCCCTGCAAGCTCTCCTCGCAGGACCGGCTGGTGGCGTTTTCAGGGGTCTCCGGAAACTATTCCGGCAACGGTTTTTCCGGCGACCTGAACCTCCTCATTGGCGAAGGTCGGCCGAAATTCAGCGGCAAACTTGCCTTCGATCGCGTCTCGGCCGGCTTTCTTGGCGAACTGGTTCTCGGTGCCGGATCGATCGAATCTTTCGGGGTCGACGCGGTCGGGCCGTTTGCGGCTCCCGTCGTCACTGGCATCGACGTCGAAGCGCAATTGTCGGCGGGGCAGATGGTGATCGGTGAGGAGCAGCCCGGAGCCGATTTCTCGGCGCAACTGAATCTGACCGAAAACACCTTGGCGCTGAACGAACTGGCGGTAAAGCTTTACGGCGGATCGCTGAGCGGCAATCTGTCGGTGCGCAACAATGCCGGCGTCGGCGTCTTCGGCGGACAGCTTTCGCTGGCTGATGCCGAGCTTGCGACAATTGGCGAGGTTGCCGGCTATCCCGGCCTGATCGAAGGGCGTGGCGATATCTCGGCCAATCTTGATGCCACCGCCCAGTCGCTCGACCGGACGCTGGCGGCGATCTCGGGAAATGGCGTGGTGAGCGGCCCGCGACATTTCGATCAATGGAGTGACCGCCGGCGGAATACCGACGATCCTTGCTGCCAGCGACGACGAAAACTTCGAAATCAAGCCGGAAACGATCGAGCCGCTCGCCCGGCGCGCCTTCGTTGCCGGACGCCTTCGCTGTCGCCCAATATTCCGGCGCGATTGCGATCACCGGTGGCGTGGCCAGCCTGCGAAACATTCAGACGCCGACCGATGGCGGAACAGTTTCGGGCGATCTGCAATACGACCTGGCGAGCGGCGAAGCGCAGGCCAATCTGACGGTCGCGCTCGATCCCGGTGCTGCCGCGGTCACCGGCGGCGAACCGGCGGCGACGCTGCATGTGCGAGGTTCTGCGGTGGCAGTGGCAGTGTCGAGATCGATACCACGGCGCTCGAAGGTTACCTGTCGCTGCGTGCCTTCGAGCGCGAGCAGGCGCGGGTCGAAACGCTGCAGGAACAGGTCCTCGAAAAACAGCGTTTGCGCCATGACGTGCTGCTGAGCAAGGCGCGCGTGGCGGCGCGCGCCTCCGAAAAAACCGACGAGTTGCACCAGCTTCTGCAGCTGCAACAGAAGCAGGATGCCGAGCGGCCGCCGGAAATTCAGCGCGACACGCTCGTGCCGGACCGGCACGAACCGGTAAATCCGCCGGCCAAAGCGGGTAGGGTCGCCGCGGGGCAAGCGCAGCAGGATTCGACCCAAGCCAACGGACAGGCCGACGGCCAGACCGTCGATCTATTCCGCGAGATCGAGAAGAAGGTGCTCGGGCGCTAGATCAACCGCGCCTTTTGCCGGTGCCGCGCAAATGGTTCAGCACGAACAGGCGGATCGCCGAAGACAGGCTCCGGCGCGCATCGCGGTGGCGATCGATGCGGGTGACCGCCACGCCCAGCGGTTCGCCGGCGACAACGCAGATGCGGCGAAACTCATCCATGAATTCGGTCTCGAGCGAAATGCTGGTGCGGTGCCCGCCGACCTCGACGGAAAACTTCTCGGTGCTCGCCCGGCCGGTCGGGGCAGGCCGCTTCAACGCCGTTCCGGCATCGGCGCTTCGATGCGATGCGCCTGATGGCGGGCCTCGGCGCGGTCGATTTCGGCTGCTTCGGCGCGGCGCTGTGCAGCGGGAACCGAGGAGCGGATGCGGTTGGCCTCGGCCTTGGCCTCGGCTTGCTGGCGGCGCTTGCGCTTGCGCGCCAATCTGAGATTGACGAGCTCGGCGCCGCTCATTTCTTGCGGAAGGAGTTCGAGTGAAACGACCTCGGCGGCGGCGGTCTTGTTCTTTGCCGACTTTGTCTTTTCGGGCTTGGTCTTGTCGGCGATCGTTTCCTTTTCGCTTGGCTCAGAGCGGTTGGCCTTGACCGCCGGCACCACCGATCCGGCCTTCGGCTTGGCTTCGACCGCGGTCTTTTCGCCAGCCCGCGCCGGAACGTCAAACTGCAATCCGAATTTCACCGAAGGATCAAAAAATCCGCGGATGGCGGCGTAGGGGACGCGCAAGCGCTCGCGGGTATCGTCGAAGGACAGGTCGATCTCGAAAGCGGTTTCGCCGACATCGAGATCCCAGAACATGTGCTGGATGACGATGGTCATTTCCTCGGGATAGCGTTCGACCATGCGCCGCGACAATCGCACGCCGGGAAAACCGGTATCGAAGGTGATGAAGAAATGATGGTCGCCCGGCAGGCCGGAACGGGCAGTCTCCTCCAGCACCTTGCGCATGACGCTGCGCATGGCCTCCTGGGCCAGGATGTCGTAGCGAATATGGTCTTCAGCCATGGTCGTACCGCTGCCCGGATTGGCCCGGCGCGAATCCGCCGGCTGTTGGCGCACCGATATACGGCAAATAGGCCTTCCGGCCAATCGGCATTGCTCGGTTTGCCTGGGCGCAGTTCGGCTAGGCGCAGTTCGGCGGGTAGTCCGGGCAGGCTGCGCCAAGACGTAGTTCAGCGTGTTCCGTAGGCGGCCAGGAACACGCGCACGCCGTCGGCGGCATGACGGCGAAGCACTGGCGGCTTCGGGATTGCGGCGTCGCCAAGCAGCATGGCTTGGCTCAACGGCTGTGACATCACCAACCAGTTGAAGTGGGACGCCGCTAGCGCCGCATCGTCGATCCTCAGCAACCCGCGATCAGCCAGAAGCCGAAACGTCCGAGCCATAGCCGCCATCGCCCGCTCTGGTCCGCTTTCGTAGAGGGCGTTGCCCAACTCTGGGAAGCGGCCTACCTCGCCGATCACCACGCGGCGCAGCTGCATAAGCCTTGGGGTCAGTACGATGTTGAGCTGCCGAAAGGCATAATCTTCAAGGTAGGCGTGCAAGTCGCCGCCCGGCTCCAGTTCCGGGAGGACGCCGTGCACGGCGTCGCTGCCCGCGTTGGTCAGGCCGGTGACAATCGCCAGGAACAGCGCCTCCTTGTTGGTGAATTGCTTGTAAATCGTCTGTTTGGAGACGTTGGCCAGAAACGCGATCTCATCCATGCCTGCACCGAGATAGCCCTCCCTCAGGAAGATGATGGTCGCGGCCTCCAGGATCGCCTTGCGCTTTTGCGCCGTGCGTCCCCCAGCCTCGTTGGCAAGGAAGGCAGCGTCTTTCGTCATCGATGGCGGATCCTCGAGAAGCTCTGGATTGACATCATCATACGCGCGAGTCTAGATTTTGAATATCATACTGGACAGTCCAGTCTATTTAGAGGTGGTCATGTATGTTCAATTCGCGGAGCTGCCTGTGCGCGATCAGGCGCGGGCGAAACAGTTCTACGTCGAAAATCTCGGGTGCGCGGTAGCGGCGGATGCCCCGACGGGGAGCGACGGTTGGCGATGGATCGAGCTCAAATTCGCGGGGAGCGAGACCACGCTGCATCTCGTCCATGCCATGGAGGAAGACGCGTCCGATGGGCCCGTGCTGGTGCTGGTCGATGACAACGTCGCCGCTACTGTTGAAGGGCTGAGGTCGAAAGGCGTTGAAATCCTTACCGAGCCGCATAACCCATCTTGGCAGCCCGGACGGACCGTAGCCGAGTTCCGCGATAGCGAGGGCAATCGCATGGTTATCGGCAGCCGATGACCGCGAAAGCTCGAGTCTCTGCGGTCTGCACGTGTGGCGAGGTGACGCTCGAAGTGGTCGGCGCTCCAATCCTGAGCGCCGTCTGTTACTGCGAAAGCTGCCGGTCGGCCGCGCTCCAGTTCGAGCGGGCACCGGGCGCACCTCCCGTTCTCAACGGGGATGGCGGAGTCGACTATTGCCTCTTCCGGAAGGACCGGGTGAGGATCATGGGCGGCGCAGAGCATCTGCGGGCGCATCGCCTCACCGGAGCGTCGGCTACGCGTCGCGTGGTGGCGGGATGCTGCAATGCTCCGATGTTTCTCGATTTTACCAGCGGACACTGGTTGACGCTCTATCGAGACCGGTTGGGTGAGCATGCGCCACCGCTGGAAATGGGCGTCATGGCGAAACACCTCCCAGCCGACCCCGTCCGCGCGAACGGCCTGCCAACTTATCCGGCGCGCCCGGCGAAGTTCATGATAAAACTGCTGGCCGCATGGGCTGCGATGGGTTTTAGACGCCCCAAGGTGGATTGGTGATTGGATGCCGTTTCAAGAGATTGCCTTCAAGAACGTCGATTGCCGCTGAAACCGCCTTCACGATGCGGCAACGTTCTCGCTGCAGGATTTTAGAATATTCGTACAGCCCGGGGGAATTGGGTGGAGGCTTCTGTTGCCAGGCGCCTCCGAGCCCCGCCTCACCGTGCGAACGGCGAGGAGTTTGATTTGAAGCTGTCACACCGCCTTAGGCAGCGAGACGAACTTCCGCATAGTTGTCGTTGGCAACTATCGATTTTGGCCCGATAACGGCGGATACCATTCCGGATGAAAACACGGCCTTTACGCCCTCGTCGATCCTGTTTCGCCCCCGCCGGGACGCTTCGTTCTTGGAAGCGGCCGGGTGGAGGCGCCGGGTACTGCCCCCGGGTCCGATGGGTTTATTACACCGGTCATTTATCATCATAGCCGGCGAACCGGCCCCCTTAATATAAGCGTTTGGCGGCGGATCGCAACCAGTTGTCGGAGGCCAGAAGTCAGATGGCAGGCGCCAGCTGGTCAGGTGTCATACTTACGCTGAAAGCAGGGCAGGTTTCTGCTATTTGACATCTGACACCTGACATCAGACCCAGGAGGCACGTTCATGACCGAGTATTTGACCGATGTTCATCGCTATGACGCCAGGGCGTCCGCCGACAAGGTCGAGAGGATCGTCAAGCATCTGGGGATCGCGCTGAAGAGCAGGGATGCGGCACTGGTCTCGTGCGCCGACGAGGCGGAACTGAAGCGCGTCGTTGACAACTGGTGTGCCGGGAAACTCGGGATCGACGACAAGAAGCGGGCGCGGGAAGCCGTCGACGCGGTTTGCGCGCAAATGGCCGCCGACCGCAACAAGCAGCGGGTGACCTTCTACTATCTGTGCGCCTCCAAGCTCGGGAAATTGTCGGCTTTGTAAGTCGTCGATCCGGCCGTGCGGGCGCACCCCGATCGGCGTCGGCTGCGATCTGGCTTGGCTCGGACATTTTCCCTGTGGCCGGGCATCTTGAAACAGAGCCGCCGCGTGCCATCTGCCCGAATTGCAACGTGGCTGCGAATAAGGCAAACTATTCCAATTATTTGAGCGGCGGCCGGTTGGCCGTCGCGAGTAGCGTTTTTCAGGTGAGACGATGTTCCCGCTCGATCGCATGTTGAAGCGCTTCGTCAAGCGCGGCGAACTCACCGTCGTCGACGCAAGGGGCGCCGTGCATGTCTTTGCCGGAAAGGACAATCTCGGTCCGGACGGCAAAGAGTTGAAACCGGTGCGTCTGAAGCTCCACGATCCGAAGCTTGCCTGGGCGATCACCCTCAATCCGGAACTGCATGTCGGCGAAGCCTATATGGACGGCCGGCTGACTTTCGAAAACGGCTCCAACGTCCGCGATTTCCTGACGCTGTTTTCGGCCAATCGCTATTCTCTCGAAGAGATCCCGTTCCAGCGGTTCATGTACAGCGTGAAGATGTTTTTCCGCGGCATCCAGCAGTCGAACCGAAAGGGCGAGGCACAAAAGCACGTCTCGCACCACTACGACATCGGCAACGAGCTCTACAAGCTCTTCCTCGACAAGAACCTGCTCTATTCCTGCGCTTATTTCCGCGATCCCTCCGAGACGCTCGAACAGGCGCAGCGCAACAAATTGCGCCTGCTTGCGGCCAAGCTGGCCCTTAAGCCGGGTCAGCGCGTACTCGACATCGGCAGCGGCTGGGGCGATCTGGCGCTCTACCTGGCGCAACTCGAGGAAGTCGAGGTGCTCGGCGTGACGCTGTCCTCGGAGCAGCAGAAGCTGTCGACGGAGCGGGCAGCGCAAATGGGATTGTCCAACCGCGTCCGTTTCGAACTGAAGGACTACCGCGACGTCTCTGAGCGTTTCGACAGAGTGGTGTCAGTTGGCATGTTCGAGCATGTCGGCGTCGTCCACTACGACGAGTTCTTCAAGAAAATCAATGCACTGATGCCGGACGACGGCGTCATGATGCTGCATTCGATTGGGCATATGAGCCCGCCCGGAACCGCCAGCCCGTGGTATCGCAAATATATCTTTCCCGGCGCTTATTCGCCGGCACTGTCGGAGGTGTTTTCGGCAATCGAACACAACAATCTGTGGTGCACCGATGTGGAATTCCTGCGTCTGCACTATGCAATGACGCTGCGCCACTGGTGTGACCGGTTCGCTGCCAATCGCGACAAGGTCGTCAAGATGTATGACGAGCGCTTTGCGCGAATGTGGGAATTCTACCTGATCAGCGCCGAGATGATGTTCCGCACCGGCAGCCAGCTGGTGTTTCACATGCAGTTGTCGCGCAAGCGCGACGCCGTGCCGATCGTGCGTGACTATACGGTGGCCATGCAGAACGAATATCTGCAGCGCGAACAAGCGCTGGGGCTGGCGGTTTGAACGCATTGATGCCGCATCGTTAGCGGTACGTTAACGGCTTTCGCCGGATTCTCCTCGCCGACAATACCGAGATTTAGCCTGGTCGCGATAGTTTGCGAACGCGGCAGAAGCGGCTGTGCCAGGGAGATCACCAACTTGTTCCGCCGGTTCTTCGCTGATCGCCGCGGCAACTTCGCCCTGATCCTGGAAATCATGGCCCCGATCTTGCTGGGCGTCGCCGGGATTGCGATCGACTACTCGATCTTCATTTCGCAGCGCTCGCAGATGCAGGAGGCGGCCGATTCAGCCGCGCTCGCGGCAATTCGCGAGGCTTCTGTCGCCGGCTGGAGCCAGCAGGTTGCGGAAGCGGCTGTCAGCAATTTCGTGCATTCTGCGCTTTCCGACGGCAGGTACGCCGACAGCGAATTTGGCAGCACGGTCGCGATTGACGAAAAGGCCAAGCGCATCCGTGTCGACCTCACGGAGGACGGACACGGATATTTCATGCTCGGCCTCTACCTGCAGCACCCGCAAATTGCGGTGCGTTCGGAGGCTGCGCTGGCGAGCGCGACTAATGTGTGCGTCCTTGCCACCGATGCAAAGATGGGCGGCGCCATCGATTTGGCGAAGAAATCGTCGATCGTCGCCAACAATTGCAGCGTGTTTGCCAACTCGACGGACCCCAAGGCCATCCTTGTCGACGCCGCCTCAAGGATTACCGCGCAATCGATCTGCTCTTCCGGCGGCTGGAGCGGCAACCCGTCGGCGATGAGCCCCGAGCCGATCACCGATTGCCCGCAGCTTGATGATCCGCTGGCTGACCGCAAGCCGCCAAGCTTCGGTCACTGCGATTTCCAAAATACCGCCGTCAAGATTGCCACGATCCTCAAACCTGGGGTCTATTGCGGCGGCATCAAGGCCGATGGCGCGGCGGTCGTAACCTTGTTGCCCGGCGTCTATGTGATCAAGGACGGCGATTTGGAAATGAGCGGCAATGCGACGATGATCGGCGTCAATGTCGGGTTCTATCTGACCGGCACCGCGGCGAAGGTGCGCTTCGCCAATAGCTCCAACGTCAGCCTGACCGCGCCGAAAACCGGGGCGATGGCCGGCATCCTGTTCTTCGAAGACCGCAATTCGCCCACGGGGCGCGTGTTCGAGATTTCGAGCAAGGACGCACGGACGTTGGTCGGCACGATCTACCTGCCGAAGGCGCTGCTGGAAGTCAAAGGCAAGAGCAAGTTTGCCGAGCTTTCGGATTGGACGGCAATCATCGTGCGCGAATTGCAGGTCGAAAACGGACCCGAAATTCACCTCAATTCCGATTATGCCGGTTCCGATATCCCAGTTCCGGACGGCATTGCCGGCGAAAGTGGCCGCGTATTCCTGACGGAATAGCCGCAATCGGCGAATTGCCGCTTGCTCGAGTTTCGCGGCGCTCGCAATAGCGGCCGGATACGCTATGATCCGGCCAGATTCGAAATCCGGCTTGGATATCCGATGCGCCAATATCTGGATTTGCTTGAGCATGTGCTTGACCACGGCGTCGACCGCGGCGACCGCACCGGCACCGGCACGCGGTCGATCTTCGGCCACCAGATGCGGTTCGATCTTGCGGCCGGCTTTCCGATGCTGACGACCAAGAAACTGCATTGGAAATCGATTGTTGTCGAACTGCTGTGGTTCCTGCGCGGCGACACCAACGTTAAGTTTCTGCACGAACACGGTGTCACCATCTGGGACGAGTGGGCCGATGAAAATGGCGAACTCGGACCGGTCTACGGCAGGCAGTGGCGCTCTTGGCCGGACGGCAGGGGCGGTTACATCGACCAGATCGCCGGCGTCATCGAAAGTCTGAAAACCAATCCAAATTCGCGCCGCCACATCGTTACCGCCTGGAACCCGGCCGAGGTCGACGAGATGGCGCTGCCGCCGTGCCACTGCCTGTTCCAGTTCAACGTCGCCTCGGGAAAGCTGTCGTGCCAGTTGTACCAGCGCTCCGGCGATATCTTCCTCGGTGTGCCGTTCAACATCGCTTCCTATGCGCTGCTGACGCACATGATTGCGCAGGCGATCTCGCTCAAGCCAGGCGAGTTCATCCTCACGCTCGGCGACGCGCATCTTTACGCCAACCATTTTGAGCAGGCGCGACTGCAACTCGGCCGCAAGCCGGGAGAGCTGCCGAAGCTTGTTCTCAACCCGGCGATCCGTGACCTGTTCCGTTTCCGTATCGAGGACCTGGCGCTCGAAGGTTATGTCGCCGAGCCGACTATCCGGGCCCCCATTGCGGTATAGCGGCGCGGTATAGCGGGCATGGAAATCGTTCTGGTGGCAGCGGTTGCGCGCAACGGCGTGATCGGCGTCGGCGGCGGGCTTCCCTGGCGGCTGTCGACCGACATGAAGCGGTTCAAGGCGCTGACGATGGGCAAGCCGATCGTCATGGGCCGCAAGACCTTCGAATCGATCGGCAGACCGCTGCCCGGCCGCGCCAATATTATCATCAGCCGCAACCCGCAATTGCGGGTCGATGGTGCCGACGTCGTCGGCAACCTGTCGGACGCGCTCGTGCTTGCTGGTGCGCGCGGTCGCTGCCTGCCGGCCGGCGGCGAGGTTTGCATTGTCGGCGGCGGCGAAATCTACCGCCAGGCGATGCCCGTCGCCGATCGCCTCGAGATCACGCATGTGCTGGCCGACGCTGAAGGCGACGTCCAATTCCCGCTAATCGATGCAGCCGAGTGGCAACTCGTTAGCGAACAAACCATCGCGCAGGGGCCGCGCGATTCGGCGCTGATGCGGTTTGCGTCTTATCGCCGGCACGCCGGCGACGGCCTTAAAGCCGTGACGAGCCGTTGAAACTGGTCATCGCCATCCCTATAACGCAATGACACTCCGCCCGGTCCGCCGGGCGGCGCCGGATTCGTCATTGCCGAATTCCGGCGGGAGGATTTCCGGCAAGGCGAGGATAAAGAATGCCGTGGAGCAATCAAAGCGGCGGTCCATGGGGCGGCGGCAACAATCCGGGCGGCCCCTGGGGCCAGGGGCCGTCGGGCCCGCGTAGCGGCGGTCCGCCGGATCTGGAGGAAATCATCCGCCGCGGCCAAGATCGGCTCCGCCAGGCTTTGCCGGGGGGCCAGAGTCCGCGGCTCTTGTGGATCGTCGTGGCTGTGGCGCTGATCGGCCTGTGGCTGTTCGAGGCGGTTTATACCGTGCAGCCGGATGAACGCGGCGTCGAATTGCGCTTCGGCAAGCCGAAGGAAGAGATCGCAATGCCGGGCATCCACACCGTCCTGTGGCCGATCGAAACCGTCGAAATCGCCTCGATTGTCGAACGCCAGGTGTCGATCGGTTCGAATTCGCGCGGCGGCAGCGCCGGCTCGGGGTTCATGCTGTCGGGCGATCAGAACATCGTCGATGTAAGTTTCGCGGTGCTGTATTCAGTCATCGATGCGAAGGCGTATTTGTTCCAGGTCAAGAACCCCGACGAAATGGTGCGCAATGTCGCCGAGAGCGCGATGCGCGAGATCGTCGGCCGCCGCCCGGCCCAGGACATATTCCGTGACAAACGCCAAGAAATCGCCAACGACGTGCGGACAATCACGCAAAACATTCTCGAAAATTTTGGCGCCGGTATCCAGATCAATACCGTTTCGATCGAAGACGCGGCGCCACCGCGCCCGGTCGCCGATGCTTTCGACGAGGTCCAGCGCGCCGAACAGGACGAGGATCGTTTCGTCGAGGAGTCCAATCAATACGCCAACCAGAAACTTGGCGCCGCGCGCGGACAAGCGGCGCAGGTGCGCGAAAGCGCAGCCGCCTACAAGGATCGGGTCGTCAAGGAAGCCGAGGGCGAGGCGCAACGTTTCCTGTCGGTCTACGAGGAATACTCCAAGGCGCCGGAAGTGACGCGCAAGCGCTTGTTCCTGGAAACTATGGAAAACGTGCTGCGCGAGTCCTCCAAGGTGATCATCGAACAGAACGGCAACCAAGGGGTGGTGCCGTACCTGCCGCTGCCCGAGATCGAAAAGCAGCGCGACAAAGGAGCGAGCCAGTAATGTTTGCCAGTCGCATGCCGATTGTCGCGATCGTTGTCGCGGTGGTGTTGTTCTTCGCTTACAATTCGATTTTCATCGTCAACGCGCGCGAACAGGCGATCGTGCTGCGCTTCGGCGAGATCCAGGACGTCAAGACAAAGCCCGGTCTCTATTTCAAAGCGCCGTTCGGCTTTGCCGGCCTCGACAATGTCCAGAAAATCGAAAGCCGCAGGTTGACCTTCGATCTTTCCGATATCCGCGTTCAGGTTTCCGGCGGCAAGTTCTACGAAGTGGATGCGTTCGTCGTCTACCGCATTGACGATGGCCGACTGTTTCGGCAAACGGTCTCGGGCGACTTGCTGGCGGCCGAACAGCGTCTGCGCACCCGGCTCGATTCGGCCTTGCGAAGCGTCTACGGCAAGCGCGGCTTCGAGGCGGCGCTATCGGAAGAGCGCGTCTCGATGATGCTTGAAGTTCGCGACCAGTTGCGACCCGCGGCCAATTCGCTCGGCCTCGAGATCGAGGATGTGCGCATACGCCGCACCGACCTGACCAAGGAAGTCTCGGACCAGACGTTCGAGCGCATGAAGGCGGAGCGACTGGCAGAAGCCGAATTCATCCGCGCCCGGGGTCGGGAACGGGCGCAAGGCAATCGCGCCCGCGCCGACCGTCAGGTCATCGAAATCATCGCCAATGCGCAACGGGAATCGGAAATCCTGCGCGGCCAGGGCGAAGGCGAACGCAGCCGGATTTTCGCCGAAGCGTTCACCCGCGACCCGGAATTCTACGAATTCTACCGCTCGATGGCGGCCTATCAGCAGGCACTGGAAAAGACCGGCACGACCATGGTATTGTCGCCGAATTCCGATTTCTTCCGCTACTTCCGCGACCCGGGCGGCGTGCAGAAACCGGCGCAGTAGGTCGGGCGGCCGGTGGAGGATCTCGGCGCCGCCCTTGGTCTGTTCCTGGTCATCGAAGGGCTGGCTTATGCGGCTTTTCCGGGCACGGTGAAATCCGTCGCCCGCCAAATTCCGGAAGTGAGCGACGCCAGTCTCCGAAATTTTGGCGTAATTGCGATGATCATCGGCGTCGCACTGGTCTGGTGGATTCGCGGCTGATGCCGAAAATGTGGTTTCCGGTAAATCCGGCGATCGGCCAGAACCGGAATTCGTCTTGCAACACGTGACAAGAGGTTGGTCTTGATGTTCGGCCTTTCCATCTCGCGCGCTCCGATCCAGTCGGCTGCGGCAATCGTCATCGCTCTCGGACTTTCGTCCTTACCGCTGCCGGAGGCGCTTGCCCAGGGGCCTGAATCGGTCGCCCCGCTGGCGGAGAAACTGATAGTTTCGGTCGTCAATATTTCGACGACGCAAAAGATCGCCGACAACCGGCCGCACCTGCAGGTTCCGAAGGCTCCGGAAGGCAGTCCGTTCCAGGAATTCTTCGATGAACTGTTCCCGAACCGCAAGGGCGACGGCGGCGACGAGGGCCCGCGCTCGGCGCAATCGCAAGGCACCGGGTTCGTCGTCGATGCCTCCGGCATCATCGTGACCAACAACCACGTCATCGCCGATGCCGATGAAATCGTCGCCAACTTTTCCGACGGGCGCAAACTCACGGCCGAATTGATCGGCAAGGATCCGAAAACCGATCTGGCGGTTCTGCGGGTCAAGAGCGAAATTCCGCTCAAGCCCGTGGCCTTCGGCGATTCCGACAAGGCGAGGATCGGCGACTGGGTGATGGCCATCGGCAACCCGTTCGGCTTCGGGCGCACGGTCACGCTCGGCATCGTCTCGGCGATCGGCCGCGATATCAATTCCGGCCCGTATGACAACTACATCCAGACCGACGCTGCCATCAACAAGGGCAATTCCGGCGGACCGCTGTTCAACATGGACGGCGAAGTGGTCGGCATCAACACGGCGATCATCTCGCCGTCGGGCGGCTCGATCGGCCTCGGCTTTTCGATTCCGTCCAATCTCGCCAAGGGAGTGGTTGCGCAACTGATTCAATTCGGCGAGACGCGCCGAGGCTGGCTCGGGGTGCAGATTGTGACGGTCACCGATGAGATTGCCGAATCTCTCGGCCTCGACAAGGCACGCGGTGCTTTGATCGGCGATGTGGTCAAAGGCGGGCCGGCCGACGCCGCCGGCATCAAGGCGGGCGACGTGGTGCTAAGCTTCAACGGCCGGGACATCCCGGAGATGCGCGAACTGCCGAAAATCGTCGCCGATACCGCCGTCGACAGCGACGTCGAAGTGATCGTGCTGCGCAAGGGTGAGCAGCAGACATTGCGCGTCAAGGTCGGCCGGCTCGAGGATGGCGAAAAGCAGCTGGCGTCGCTGACGACCAAGAAGGATTCGACCGAACCCGAGGTGCAGACGCCGACGCTCGGCCTGACGCTCAAGGAATTGGATGAGGCCGAGCGCACGAGCCAGGAAATCGCGGCCGAAGTGAAGGGTGTTCTCGTCACCGACGTGCTGTCCGGCAGCCAGGCGGAGGAAAAAGGCATCAAGGTCGGCGAGGTCATCGTCGAAATCGGCCAGGAAGCCGTCGGCACTCCGCAGGAAGCGAACGACCGCATCGAGGCCTTGAAGAAGGAAGGCCGCAAGAGCGCGCTGGTCATGGTATCGACCAAGACGGGCGACATCCGCTTCGTCGTGCTGCGGATCGACGGTTGAGGTGAATCGACACTTGGCCGTTGAGTGAGCGCGAATACGATCACTGAACCGGATGCGGGCACTTTTCTTCGAGGGCCGGTTACCTGGTATTGCTGGCTGCTGACCGGCGTCTACATCTATCTGCTCAATGTGCAGGGCAATGTCGTTCCCTTCCTGCAGCAGGAGTTCGCGCTCAGCTACCGAGCCGTGAGCCTGCATTCGAGCGCCATCGCAGTTGGCATCATCCTGGTTGGTCTCTTTGGCGAGTGGGCGATGCGGCGCGGCGGCCGCCGCGCAATCCTGTGGATTTCAACCGTCGGCCTTGCCAGCGGCGCCGTTCTCCTTTGCATCTCGCCAGCGCCGTGGATGAGCATCTCCAGCTGCTTTCTGATGGGCATTTCAGGGACGTTCATCCCGGCAGTGGTACCGGCGGTTCTTGCCGACGTTCACCGCGATCGCCGCGCCGAAGCCTATGCCGGCCAGGCGGTCGTTGCCTATGTGTTCGGCCTTTCGGCACCGCTTGTCACTGGGCTCTTTGTCTGGTGGGCGCTCGGCTGGCGCCCGGCAGTGCTGTTGGGGGCCGGGTTGTGCCTGGCCGTGGCCCTTTGGTTCAGGCCGACGGCGATTGCCGAGCCGCCGCCGCGGGCGCGCGCGAGCGGGCAAGGGTTGACGCTTGCATTCTGGGCCTACTGGACCCTTCTCGTTGCATCCTGCGCACTCGAATATTGCATCCTCTTTTGGGCACCGGCGTTCTTTGAACGCGTGGTTGGTTTTGCCCCCGCCTCGGCCGCAGGTGCTGCCGCTGGGTTTCCGGCCGGCATGCTGGTTGGAAGGATTGCGCTCGGCAAGCTGGTGCGAACCGTTGCGCTGCGCCGCTTGCTGATGGCCGCTCTGGCGCTCGTCTTCGCCGGCTTTCTCGTCTATTGGGGCGTCGATCAGCCGGTGGTATCGGTAGCCGGCGTGTTCCTCATCGGCCTAGGCATCGCGCCGCTCTACCCGCTGTCGATGACCCTTGCAGTCGGCGCGGCGATGGACGCCAGGGACTTGGCCAGCGTGCGCCTAACCATTGCTTTTGGAATTTCGCTGCTGCTGGCGCCCATCGCCCTCGGCGCGCTTGCCGACGAGGTCGGCCTTGGTCCCGCACACCTTGTCTTGCCGGCGTTGATCGCCTGCGCCTATGTGAGCTTTTTCATCGGCGAGGCGCTGGAAAGACGATCCGCGATCGTCGCAGCCGTTTAATTCAAAGGCTGGCCAGCCAGTCTTCCCGAGTCGCCACATAGGTAACGTGGCGCTTCAGGTGCTGGTGGCTGTCGGGCACGCCTGGGTGATCGAAATCGAGGTCTGCGGCGCGGCGCATGCCGATGCGCCGCATCACCGCGATCGAGCGAAGGTTATCGGCGACGGCGAATGAGACGATCCGCGCCAGCGCCATCGCCTCGAAACCGAAATGCAACCAGGCGCGCGCCGCTTCGGTCGCATACCCCTGGCCCCAGTATTCGGGCAGCAGGCGCCAGCCGATTTCGATGTCGTTTTCGTCGAATGGCCGGCCGAGCCGCGGCGGCACCAGGCCGCAAAAGCCGACGCAGACCCCGTCGACCTTGCGCTGCGCGGCGGTGAAGCCAAAGCTCAGCCGCGAAATCTCGGCCATCAGCTTGATCCGCAATTTTTCGGCCTCGGCGAAATTGCGGCGAAACGGGAAAAACTCCATCACCGTCTCGTCGCTGTTGAGGCGGTGGAACATCGCGGCATCGTCGTCGCGCCAGTTGCGGATGAGGAGCCGCGGCGTTTCCAGGATCGCGGCCGTCATTGCGCAAATTCGCTCTGTCGGTAGCCTTGAAGGTAAAGCAAGGCGGTCAGATCGCCGTGGTCGATGCGAACTTTCGCGGCGGCGGCGACGGCGGGCCTGGCATGGAGGGCAACGCCGGTGCCGACGAAGGCGAGCATATCGAGATCGTTGGCGCCATCGCCGACAGCTATGAAATCGGGTGGTGTCAGATTGCGCTCGCGGCAGATGCGGCGCAGTGCTTCGACCTTGGCGTCACGCCCGAAAATCGGATCGCGCACCGTGCCGGTCAGGAAACCTTCGCGTTCCTCGAGGACGTTGGCGCTGTGCTCGTTAAAGCCGATGCGTGCGGCGATGGGGGCGGCAAAGCGGGTGAAGCCGCCGGAAACCAGTGCGCAATAGGCGCCATTTGCGCGCATCGTCGCAATAAGCACGCGGGCGCCGGCAGCAATCGTGATGCGCTCGGCCAATAGCTGCTCGATAATGGCCACCGGCAGACCGGCGAGCAGGCCGACGCGCTGCCGCAGCGCACCCTCGAATTCGATCTCGCCGTTCATCGCGCGCGCGGTAATCGCGGCGACCTGGGCGCCGAAGCCGGCCTTGTTCGCCAGTTCGTCGATGCATTCCTGGTCGATCATGGTCGAATCCATGTCGGCGATCAGGGCCCGCTTGGTCCGGGTCGCGGCAGGCTGAACGACCACGTCGATGGGGCGATTGGCGATCTCGCGAGTAATCGCAGCGCTCGCGACCGTTGCGCTATTGCCTTGCGCGATACGGATGTCGCAGGCTGTGGCCGGCGCAAGCCAGTCGGGCGCGGGCGCGCCCAGGAGGTTCGCGATGCGTTCGGCAAGGTCGGTCGCGAGAGCGCCGGAAGAAGGATCGGCGATCAGGGTAGCAACCAGGTCGACGGATGAATTGGCGGGCAAATCAGCGATCGGTGGCATGATGCAGCGCGATGTCCTGGTGGAGCAAATCGGACGGGCGCGCCCGGACGCCGTGCTGATAACCGGGCCGACCGCCAGCGGCAAGAGCGAGCTGGCATTGGCGATCGCCGGCCGGTTCGGCGGGACGGTGGTCAATTGCGATTCCATGCAGGTCTATCGCGAACTTCGCATCCTGACAGCGCGGCCGGGAGAGGCCGAATGCGCCGTCGCCCCGCATCGCCTTTACGGGCATGTGCCGGCGGCGCAGGCCTATTCGGCCGCGGCCTATGTCGCAGACGCCGCCGCCGAATTGCGCCAGATTCGCAAGGCCAGGCAAATTGCGGTTTTTGTCGGCGGCACTGGGCTGTATTTCCGCGCACTGGAAGGCGGCCTGTCTCCGATGCCGCGCATCGATCCGCAAATTCGCCAACGCTGGCGCGATTTTGCGCTGCGACACAGCGGGCGGCTGCATGAAGAACTGGCTCGGCGCGATCCTGCGGCGGCGGCTCGCCTTTCGCCGGGCGATCGCCAGCGGCTTACCCGCGCACTCGAAGTGTTCGAGGCGACGGGCGAATTGATCCTGGCGCTGCAGAAGCGGGCAAGCGGCAGAAACTGGCTGGCCGGGTTGGCGGTAGAACGAGTGGTGGTCGATCCGCCGCGCGAAATCCTGAAACAGCGCATCGAAGCGCGCTTCGACGAGATGCTCGCCGCCGGCGCAATCGAAGAGGTTGCCGCTTTGATCGAACTTGGCCTGCCGCTCGCCCTGCCGGCCATGCGGGCGATCGGGGTGCGCGAAATCTCTGCCTATCTCGACAATCGGATTTCGCTCGCCGAAGCGCGGGAGCGCAGCATCATCGCGACCGGACAATTTGCAAAAAGGCAATCGACCTGGTTGCGAAACCAGCTTCATGGCGAGTGGAAATACATTAACGAATGATTGTATTACCGTAGAATACAACCATTAACTGAATTTCCACTTGTCGCTGCTAATGTGGTCCAAATTCTGGCCTGGGCTATGGGGTTAGCTTCGATGGCGTCGCGTTCCGGGTCCGCAAGGATCGATCTTTTTGTCGTCGCCGATGCGGTGTTGATTTCGCTGGCGTGCGCATTGGTGATGCTGGCTTACCACGAGATATCGGCAACGCCGGGCCGCAATGCCCAGAGCCTGGCCGAGACGGTCGCGGCCATCGCGATGCAGGATGGCGCGACCGATGCCGTTGGGGATAAAGAACCGCTTTCGAGCCTGGAGGAGCGCATCAACAACCAGCGTCTGCGTATCCTCGATTTGGGCGTTGATGCGTTCACCTCATTCTACAGCGACCAGCCTGGCCTGCGCCCACTCACCGATAGCCGCAGCGATTTCATTAAGCGCGCATGGTCGGCGTTTGCCGCCGGAAAAACCGAACCGATCAGCATCTCCGATGCCGTCGATGGCGCCTCCGTTCACCGCGCCGCCATCCCTATCTATGCGGCCGCCGATTGCGGCGACTGTATCGCCCGAGGCGTACCGGCCTATCATCGTGGCGAACTGGTCGGCGTTCGCGAGTTCCGGGTGCCGCACAGCGATGCTTTCCGCGAGACGATCCGCCAGCTGCTCTATGCCATCGCTATTCTGGCGACCGCGCTGATGTGCGTGCTCGGCATCATCTTCCCAGTCATCAAGCGTCACCGCGAGGATGGCGCACGTATGCAGGATTTGACTTCAGACCTTGAGCGCGTAGCCAAGACCGACCCACTCACAGGGCTCGCCAACCGGCGCCATTTCGATTTCGCGCTCAACGCCTTCTTCGAGGAGTTCAACAAGATCGACAGTCCGGTCAGCCTGCTGCTGTTCGATATCGATCACTTCAAGCAGATCAATGATTCGCAGGGCCACAATGCCGGAGACGCCGTGCTGCGCCAGGTCGCCGAGAAGCTGCGCCATATTACCCGCAGCCACGATGTCGTCGCGCGTATCGGCGGCGACGAGTTCGCGGTGATCACCCCCTATCTCAGCGAACAAGATCTGATGTCGGTCGCCGAGCGCTATCGCAGCGAAATCAACGATTTGCGTGTGCCGGTCGGCGGCGCCGTCCTGCGACCGACGATTTCGGTGGGCGTGGCAGCCGGGAAATCCGATCCGGCGAGCCTGTTCAAGGCCGCCGACGAGCGGCTCTATGAGGCAAAAAACCGGGGCCGCAACCGGATCGCCGCCGGAGGCGCCACGTCATCTGGATGGCGTCATCCGATTGTCATGGAAATGTGCCCTTGCCGCCCGATGCGAATGGCCCTCCCACGCCAGCATGAGTAAAGGCGGCGTACAACCGCTCGTGGCCGAATTCGTCGGCACCGCCATACTGCTGGCGGCAGTCGTCGGCTCCGGCATCATGGGGCAAGTAGCCGCTGTCGGAAACACGGCGATGGCGTTGCTCGCCAATTCGCTGGCGACGGGTGCGATCCTCTATGTCTTGATCGTCGTGCTCGGCCCGATTCTTCCGGTGCCCATTTCAATCCGGCTGTCACGCTTGCGCTATGGCTCGATGGCCGGATCGGCCGGTGTCGGCGCGCCGGATACGCGCGCTCGTCCAGTTTGGCGGCGCCGTAGTCGGCGTATGGCTTGCCCATGCGATGTTCGACCTGCCGATTTTGCAGGCTTCGCACAAGT
>CAVWVG010000011.1:0-25565 GCA_963758355.1 uncultured Alphaproteobacteria bacterium
CATCGAAGCCGTCGCCGCAGTGCTGGACAAAAAGCTGTCGCCGCGCGATGCAGTAACGCGTCTGCTCGAGCGACCGTTGCGAACCGAAACCGATTGAGGAAGCCCGATGAACTACTGGCTGTTCAAGTCCGACCGCATACCTGGTCGTGGGACCAACAGGTCAAGGCCGGCAAAAGCGGTACCGAGTGGAGCGGCGTGCGCAACTACCAGGCGCGCAACCACATGCGCAACATGACGGTTGGCGACCGCGGCTTCTTCCATCATTCCGGCGAAGGCCCGCAAATCGTTGGCATCGTCGAAATCTGCAAGACGATCATCCCGGATTCGACTGCCGATGAGCCGGCCTGGGAATGCGTCGATGCGCGCGCCTGCGCCCATGGCAAAGCCGGTGACGATGGCGGCGATCAAGGCCAACGCCAAGCTGGCCCAGATGGTGCTGGTCAGGAATTCGCGGCTGTCGGTGCAGCCGGTGACGGAAACCGAATGGCGGGAAGTCTGCCGCATGGGCGGGCTCGACGGTAAGACGCTGAAGGGGTTGTGAACCGACGCTCAGGCCTATCGAGGCCGGGCGCATGGAACACTACCGAGAGAAGGAACGTGGCACACCATGTCATTTGCCGGCATCAACTATGTTGCGGTCGTGTTGGCCGCCGTTGTCGCTTTCGTTATCGGCTGGGCCTGGTACAGCGCGCTCGGCACGCGCTGGATGAAGGCGGCGCGGATCGAAAAGGGCCAAGGCCGACCATTGCCGGGCTTGCTGGTCACCTCCAGCGATCGCGCTGCTGGTAATGGCCTGGGTCCTGGCGGGCGTCATCGGCCACCTCGGCACTGGCCAAGTCACGTTTCTTAACGGCGTCATTTCCGGCTTCTTCGTCTGGCTCGGCTTCATCGCCACGACGGTCGTTGTCGGCCAACGTTACCAGGGTTTCGGCTGGGACCTGACCTTGATCGATGCCGGCCATTGGCTACTGGTCGCACTCGCCATGGGTGCGGTCATCGGCTGGATGGGCGTCTGAGGTTACCAGGTCCGGCGCGGACCGGTATCGATATGATAGAAGCCCTGCGGTAGCGGCTGTAGCCGCCGACCTCCGGCAGACCGATGAGGAAATCGGTGACGCCGGGCGGATCGCCGCGGACGGCGAAATCGACCGCCCGGCAGCCCAGGTGATAGGAGTGCATCTTGCCGCCCTTGATCCAGTTCTCCAGTGGCCAGCGGAAGGTCGAATGCACGGTGACCGGTCCGAAGCGCTGCGACACCTTGGCCAACGCGGTCTTTAGCCGCCACGGCACGCACCAGCTTGTATCGTTCCAGGTAATGGCGACCGGATAATAATTCCCGGTCGCGTGCCATTTTGGAAACAGCGCGCATCCGGAAATGGCAAACAGCAACGATGGCAGGATCGCGCCGCGCCCAAAGCCGGCCGCCATGCCGCGGAGAACCGGCAGAACCGGCAAATGCCGTCGCAATGCATTTGGCGCCAACCCGACCTCCACGCTAGCACACTTCGAGGCTGCCGACCAGTTTCGGCGCAATTGCCTAAAATTCTCCTGAAATTTGCTGCAATTTGATCGATCGAAACGATCAGGACCATTGGCCTAATGGACTCCGACCGAATATCTGGATAAATCGCCGGGAAATCAGCAATTTGGGTGTGCCACAGGCAATTTCGGCGCACCTGCGGGAGGGACCGATGGACGTGCATGTTCACAAGGTAAAGCCGGCCTGGAAGAAAAAGGCGCTGATCGACAAGGCGACCTACGAAAAATGGTATGCCGAAAGCATCAAGAACCCCGACAAGTTCTGGGCCAGGCACGGCAAGCGCATCGATTGGTTCAAATCCTACAAAAAGGTGAAAAACACTTCCTTTGCCGGCAAAGTATCGATCAAGTGGTTCGAGGACGGCGTCACCAACGTCTCCTACAACTGCATCGACCGCCACCTGAAGAAGCGCGGCGACCAGACCGCCATCCTGTGGGAAGGCGACAATCCCTATGACGACCGCAGGATCACTTATCGCGAGCTGTCGGATCATGTGAACCGCCTCGCCAACGTCTTGAAGGCCAATGGCGTCAAGAAGGGCGACCGGGTGACCATCTATATGCCGATGATCCCGGAAGCCGCCTATGCGCTGCTCGCCTGTTCGCGCATCGGCGCGATCCATTCGGTGGTGTTCGGCGGCTTTTCGCCGGATTCGCTCGCCGGCCGCATCGCCGACTGCAAGTCGGATTTCGTCATCACTGCCGACGAGGGCTTGCGCGGCGGCAAGCCGATTCCGCTGAAGGAAAACACCGACAAGGCGATCGAAATCGCCGGCCGCAGCAATCACAAAGTGCGCAACGTCCTGGTCGTGCGGCGCACCGGCGGCAAGGTCAACTGGGTGGCGGGCCGCGACCTGTGGTACCACGCCGAGATGGCGAAGGCCTCGCCGGTGTGCAAGCCGGAGCCGATGAAGGCCGAGGATCCGCTGTTCATCCTCTATACCTCCGGCTCGACCGGCAAACCGAAAGGCGTGCTGCACACCACCGGCGGCTATCTGGTCTACGCCTCGATGACGCACCAATACATCTTCGATTACCGCGACGGCGACATTTACTGGTGCACGGCCGATGTCGGCTGGGTGACGGGCCATTCGTATATCGTCTACGGACCGCTCGCCAACGGCGCGACGACGCTGATGTTCGAGGGCGTTCCCAATTACCCGACGGCGTCGCGGTTCTGGGAGGTCGTCGACAAGCACCAGGTCAACATTTTCTATACCGCGCCGACCGCGATCCGAGCGCTGATGGGGGCCGGCGACCAACATGTGAAGACGACTTCGCGCCAGAGCCTGCGCATTCTCGGCACCGTCGGCGAGCCGATCAATCCGGAAGCCTGGGAATGGTACTATCGCGTCGTCGGCGAGGAACGCTGCCCGATCGTCGATACCTGGTGGCAGACCGAGACCGGCGGCATCCTGATCACGCCGCTGCCCGGCGCCATCGACCTGAAGGCGGGTTCGGCGACCAAGCCGTTTTTCGGTATCCAGCCGCAGATCGTCGACAATGACGGCAACGTGCTCGAAGGCGTGGCGGAAGGTAATCTGTGCATCGTCGATGCCTGGCCGGGGATGATGCGGACCGTCTATGGCGACCACGAGCGCTTCGTGCAGACCTATTTTTCCAACTACAAGGGCAAGTATTTCACCGGCGACGGCTGCCGGCGCGACAAGGACGGCTATTACTGGATCACCGGCCGCGTCGACGATGTCATCAACGTCTCCGGCCACCGCATGGGCACGGCCGAGGTGGAATCGGCCCTCGTTAGCCATCCCAAGGTTTCGGAGGCCGCCGTCGTCGGCTATCCGCACGATCTGAAGGGCCAGGGCATCTACTGCTATGTGACGCTGATGTCGGGCCAGAAGGCCTCCGACGATCTGCGCAAGGATCTGGTCCTGCACGTGCGCAGCGAGATCGGTCCGATCGCCTCGCCGGACAAGATCCAGTTCGCGCCGGGACTGCCGAAGACGCGATCCGGCAAGATCATGCGCCGCATCCTGCGCAAGATTGCCGAGGACGATTATGGTTCGCTCGGCGACACCTCGACCTTGGCCGATCCGTCCGTGGTCGACGACCTGGTCGCCAACCGGCAGAACCGCAAGGCGGGGTGGACAGATCAGAAGCAAGGCCTTGCACAAAAAGGCGATGCAGGCCAAATTGGTTTTCCGATTCACAAGTCGAAAGGAGGTGATCCGATGTCGAGCGGTTTCAGGAATGGCGGGATGACAAGCGGGTCCTCGTTCCTTCGGAGCAGCCTCTGAACGAACGAAGCGACGCGCGGCGCGGGTCAGCCGATCCGCCCCGATCGTGCCGCCATCCGGTGGAAATTGCGACGCCGCCCTGTTTGCACAGGGCGGCGTTTCCGTTTGCGGCTGCAGTCTGCCAAAGCCCGGCACAAATAAAAGAAGCCCGCCGGGGGAGGAGGATCCGGCGGGCTTCGGGTAGGCGTTCCGGCAAGGGAGGAGGATTTGCCGGAACCGACAACCGATTCGTGGGAGGAGGATACGAACCGGTCGTTTGAAGAGCGGGAATTAACATCCCCCGCGTTGCAACCAACATATGCCCGGAATTTCCATTGTGCAATGCAATAATTGCATTGCTGCTATGCGAAATTGCATCCGCATGCAAGTGCCGGAGCAACTGGCCGGACCAGTGTTCCTTTATGATTTCAACGTGATATCGCCATAGCTGGCGCTATGGGAGATTGTTGCACTGCGGCATCAGTTGGGTGCTGCAGTTGAGCCGGGGAGGCGTTGTGGGCCACCTCCCCGACCGCTCCGCTGGCCAGGCCCGAGTATTTGGTTTTCGGACCACTACTCAACGCGCCAGGCGGAGTTTCTGGATATCGATGGCGATGCTGCGGAAGGCGTCGCGCAATTGGGCGCCGTTCGCCGCGTCGAAGAAATGGCTGGCGCCCGAGGCGCAGGCCGAAAGCGTGTCGATGACGGACTTTCGCTCGTTCCGGTCTCGGATGCTGGCAATGTCAAAGGCGATGGAATAGATGGTGATGCCGGGATTGACGCCCTTCATGGCCTTCATGTTTTTGCAGAGCGCGACCGCTGCAGCCATCGATTGGCTTGCCTGCTCGCCCATCTTTTCGGTGAGTGGAACGCCGTCGTAATAGGTGTTGAACTGTCCATCGGTCATCAGGACGACGATCTTCTTGACCTTGTCGGCATAGAGGGCCGGGCGCTCGGACGGCTTCCACAGCCAGCGCCAGTTTTCCGACAGCATGTAATAGCCCCAGGCGACGCCGATGTGCCCGGCGGTCCAGCCATCCGCGGCGAAGCGGTCGATGTCGCTGCGCAGCGTGACGCGATCGTTGGTCAGCCCGACCACCGGCTGGCTCGGGCATAGGCGCGGCCCGACGACACGCGGGTCGGCGCCGACCGGATTGCCGACGTAGCTGGCATCGGTCAGGGCCTGCAGGCCGGCACGTTCGGTGACGCAGCGCGTCGACTTGTTGGCGCTCGCAATGGCGGCATACGGTCCGGCATTGACCGACCACGAATACGGCACCAGGCCGATGCGCATCTTGGTGCTCGGCGAGCCGGCTGGAATCAGGATGTCGACCGCGTCCTTGGCCGCGGCTTTGAGATCGGCAATTTTCGTCCCGCTCATCGAGCCGGTAACGTCGAGGACCATGGCGACCTCGACCTGGTCGGACGAAAACGCCGCCTCGCTTGACGTGCCAACATCGACCGCGTCCGTACCCCCAAGCGCCATGAAGGTCGTCGGGACATGTGCGGTCGCGTTGGCCTCGACGGTGCCGGCGGCCGGATCGATCTTCAGCTCGTCGACGGTCACGTCATCGGGAGAAAACATGCCGACGCCGAGATTGGTCTGGAAGAAATCATTGAATTCTTGCTCGACCACAGCGGTGGAGTTGCCGTTCGAAAGGCTCGCGCCAGCCGCCAGCACGGCCGCATCGAGGGCCGATGAAACCTGCGAACGCGCCGAATAGATGCGCGAGTAGTCGAATGCAATTCCGGCGCTCATCATGATCGCCATGGCGGCGAGGCCGGTGATGATGGCGAAATTGCCGCGCTCGTCGCGGCGAAATCTGGCCAGTCGGCTCCGCCAATTCGTGCGCGATGCAACCGACATTTCAGGCGACATTTCAGGCCTCCAGTCAAAGCGTCCTGGTCGTCAACATGCATGCGCTTTGCCAGATCGCGCTCGAAACCGCCGGCCGCCGGATCGGCGGGCCAAGCCATTGAAATATCGGCCGTTTGCTTTGGAACCCGGTAAATCAATAGTAAACGGCGGCGGCCGTCTGCGGCGGGGACGCCTCGGCAATCCGGCGGCCGTGACTGCGGCGTTCTGGCGCGGCATGCCCGCGAGTGGCCCGCAATGGGACAGCGCCCGGGGACTTGATCGAAACGATACAGATTGACCTCGGTTTCGATATCGAATCGTCGATGGCCGCCTAGGGAGAGATGACGAGGAGCCCTTCAATCGTCTCCGCCCGCACACCAGCCGTGTCGGGCCCCGCCGCGATAGGGACGGGCCAGCTGGCGCTCGAGCAGCAGGTTGGCGGCGTCGCCGCCATTGCCAAGCCGGACATCTGCAAGGACCCGGCCGTAATATTTGCCGCCGCCGATATTGGCGAGCGTTATCGGCGTGTCGCCAAGTTGGCCGGCAAGAAAATCACGGGCGGCTAGCGCCCGCTGTCGCTCACTTGAACACCGGCCGCGCATCTCCGGGGCGTCGACGCCGCGGATGCGAACGATCACGCGCACACGTTGACCTGGCCAGATGGCAACTTCGGCGCGGAAGCTGTCGCCATCGAGGGTCTCGATCACCGTCGCCGCGTACGGCCCGGCGATCTTTTCGGCCGCCGGCAGTCCAGACGGGCTGGCCACTATCGTGGCCGTCGCCGCAACGGTCAGTCGAAGCGCATGGCGCATCATAGACGCAAGGATATAGGATAATATTCACAGGCACAATCGGCGCCGCAACAGCCCTCGTCGCTTCAGAAATCGCTGGCAATGCCGTTCTTTTCCCAGTCGCCGTAGCGGGTTGGTTCGGGGCCTTTGCGGCCGCCGCGTTCGCTCGGAAGATCGGGCTCATAGGTTCGCGCTGCACGACGCGCCTCAGCTTCCGCCAACGCTCGGGCAGCTACGTCCGCGTGCGGCGGCTTGTGCACGCTGCCCGGCCGAACGTTTCCGGTTTGCCCAGCGGGTTCTTTCGCCGGATTGGCAGTCAACGATTGTTCCTTTGGAAATATGATAAGTCGCAGGGGCCTGCTTGCAGCCTGCCCCTGCCTAACCCATCATATAAGGCGATGAAAGCGGCGAACGGCATGTCGATTTGGCTGAATGGCGCCAGGCGTACCGATCCCGGCGCGCAACTTTACCGGACCTGACGAGATGAACCAGATCAAGACCGCCATGCTGCTTGCCGCCATGACCGCGCTGTTCATGGCGGTCGGCTATGCCATCGGCGGTTCGGGCGGCATGCTGATCGCGCTTGCGATTGCCGCGGCTACCAATTTCTTCAGCTATTACAACGCCGACAAGATGGTGCTGGCGATGCATCGCGCCGTCGAGGTCGGGCCCGAAAACGCGCCGGAATTTTACGAAATCGTGCGCCGGCTGGCCGAACAGGCGCAATTGCCGATGCCGCGCTGCTACATCATCGATACCGACCAGCCGAATGCGTTCGCCACCGGGCGCAATCCGCAGAACGCGGCGATAGCTGCTTCGCGCGGACTGCTCGAACAGTTGTCGCCGCAGGAAGTCGCCGGCGTCATGGCGCATGAGCTCGCCCATGTCGCCAATCGCGATACGCTGACGATGACGATAACCGCCACGCTGGCCGGGGCGATCTCGATGCTCGGCAACTTCGCCTTTTTCCTCGGCGGGCGAAACCGCAACAACTCGTTCGGCACGCTCGGCACGCTGCTGGCAATCCTTGTGGCGCCGTTTGCCGCCATGATCGTGCAGATGGCTGTGAGCCGCACGCGCGAATATGCCGCCGACCGCCTCGGCGCGCAATTGTGCGGGCGGCCGCTATGGCTCGCCTCGGCGCTGGCGAGGATCGCCTCGTCGGTGCGCGGCACGCCGAACCTGCTCGCCGAGGCCAATCCGGCGACTGCGCATCTGTTCATCATCAATCCGCTCGGCCAGCACGCCCGCGACAGCCTGTTTTCGACCCATCCGTCGACCGAAAATCGCATTGCCGCGCTGCAGGCGATGGCGGCCGGGTTTGAGCGCGAGGAACCGGCACAGACCCATAGCGACGCGGCTGTTGACGATGGACCTGCGAGCGAAGCCGCACCGCCACCGCGTGAGCCATTGCCGGCCGAGGAGACGCCGCAGTCCGAACCAAAGGCGCAGCATAAATGGGGCCGTTTCGTTGCCGGTTCGAATTTTCTGGCCGATTTACCCGATAGCCGGGGTCGTGGCAGCAAGGTGAGCGGCAAGCCGCGGCTCCAGCGGCGGCCCCAAGACCGGCCGCAAAACCGGTCCGTGGGGCTGAGCGGCTTGGACACGAGCACCAATTATGCGCCTGCGGGACGCGAACGCGCCGGGCTGCAAGCGCGGGTGGTCGCTGCAACGCTGATCGGCAAGGTCGTTGACGGCCATGCCGGCCTCGACGGCCTCCTCGACGAGCAATCCGGTCTCGCCTCGTGGCAGGCCCTGATCACCAAGGATCGCGGGCTCGCCCGCGCCATCGCGGTCACCGCGCTGCGTCGGCGTCGCGAGATCGATGCGGCGCTTGCAGGGCTGGTGGAGCGGCCGCCGCCGAAAAACGCCCGCCATCTGCTGCACGCCCTGCATGCCGCCGCTGCCCAGATACTCTATCTCGACATTCCCGACAGCGCCGCCGTCAATCTCGCCGTAACCGCGGTCTCCGAGGACCGGCGCTCGCACCGCTTTGCCGGCTTCGCCAATGCCTTGTTGCGACGCCTCAGCCGCGAAAAGCCATCGCTTGCGCCGATTGCCGAGACCGCCGAGGCGAGATTGCCAGGCTGGCTGGCGCAGGCGCTGATCCGCGACCACGGCCGGGCCACCGCCGATGCGATTGCCGCCATGGTGGCGCTCGAGCCGATGCTCGACTGACGCCTCATCCGCGATTGAGCCGCGCGCAACGCGCCGCGCTCTTGTCGCAACTGTCGGCGCACGAATTGCCGACCGGTTCGCTGCGGGTCGGCGACGACCGCCCCGTCGCACAACTGCCTGGCTATGGCGAGGGCGATTGGTGGGTGCAGGATGCGGCGGCAAGCCTGCCGGCACGCCTGCTCGGCGATATCGCCGGATTGCGCGTCGCCGATCTGTGCGCCGCGCCCGGCGGCAAGACGGCGCAATTGGCGGCGGCCGGCGCTGTCGTCACCGCCGTCGACATATCTGCGGCGCGGATGAAGCGGCTCCAGGAGAATCTGGCCCGGCTCGGACCTCAGCGCCGATTGCCTGACCGGCGACCTGCTCGAGATGGCGCCGCCCGGGGAATTCGATGCGGTGCTGCTCGATGCGCCGTGCTCGGCGACCGGCACCGTGCGGCGTCATCCGGACGTGCTGTGGACCAAGACGGCCGAGGACGTGGTCGCGCTCGCCCGGTTGCAGGAGCGGTTGATCGCCAAGGCGCTGCCAATGGCTGAAGCCCGGCGGCATTCTGGTCTATGCCAATTGCTCGATGCTGAAGGCCGAGGGCGAAGACGTGGTGGCGCGGGTGCTGTCGCCGGGAACGGCGTTGGCGCGAGCGCCAATCGCGCCTCGCCGCCGGGCATCGACGGCGCCTGGATCGCCGCCGACGGCGATTTGCGCACCTTGCCGCATCATCTGCCGGCAGAGGCGCCGGCAACGGGCGGCATGGACGGGTTCTTCGCCTGCCGTCTGCGCCGCGTCTGAACGCGACCACATCCAGCCGGCTGCGGCGGCCGGCGAAAAAACTTCGCATCCTTGTTTGGCCAAGATATTCTATTTTCTAAGGGATTCGTTTTCGGCGGCGACGAAGGGCATTTCATGGTTTTGGCCGATCGGACCAGCCTGCTGGGGCAATTGCTTGACGAAGCATGGCTGCGTTTTCGCCGCCGCATGCTGTCGACCAGCGCCATGCGCTATCGGCGGGGCGGCACCGCAGCGCCTGCTGATCACGCCGCCGGATCTGCGCGCCGGCGACCCGGCGATCGCGCAGGAAATCTATTCCGGCGTGTTTCATTTCGGCGGCAGGTCGATCAATGTCGCCGGCGCAAATCCGTTTCGCCAGCGGGCGCCAAGCCGGCAATGGCTGCAGGAACTGCATTCTTTCGGCTGGCTGCGGCATCTGGCCGCGGCCAAGGGACCGCTGGCGGCAAGCAATGCCCAGGCGCTGGTCCGCGACTGGGTGGAAAGCTATCCGCGACCGCGCCGCTCGCCGATCTGGGGGGCGGAGACGACGGCGCGGCGGCTGATCGCCTGGCTGTGCCATTCGATCCTCATCCTCGACCAGACCGACATCAAGTTCTACCGCGCCTTTCTGCGCTCGATCGGCACGCATGTGCGCCACCTGCGCTACGCTGCGCCGATGACCGAGGAGGGCGTGCGCGGCTGCTGGTGCAGGTGGCGCTTTCCTATGCCGGCTTGTGCGTGCAGACGCCGCGCAACGCCATTCGCGCGGCGCTGCGCAATCTCGATGCCGAACTCGCAAGCCAGATCCTTCCCGATGGCGGCCATGTGTCGCGCAACGAAGCGAGCCTGCCCGAAATCGTCGCGTTGCTGTTGCCGCTGCGCCAGTCGATCGCCCGGCTTGGCCGCGAACCGTCGCGCGAAATGATTTCGGCGATCGACCGGATCATGCCGGCGATCCGTTTCCATCGCATGGGCGACGGCAATTTTGCTCGCATGAACGGCATGTCGGAGACGCCGCGCGATCTGGTGATGACGGTACTACGTCACGACGATACCGGCGCCCAAATTCCCGACGAAGCGCCGTATTCGGGTTATCAGCGGCTTGCTGCCGGCGAGACGATCGTCGTCGCAGACGCCGGGCGGCCGCCTGTCCGGCGAACTGTCAATGCACGCCCATGCCGGTTGCCTGTCGTTCGAGATGTCGTGTGGCGCCGCGCCGATCGTCATCAATTGCGGCGCGCCGGCCAACGCCGGCGATCCGGCCGAATTCGTCGCCCGCACGACGCCGGCGCACTCAACCGCGACCCTGAACGATGTCTCGAGCTGCCGCTTCGCCATGAACGGCATCGCCGGCGCGATGTTGTCGAAACGCATCATTGGCGGACCGCGCCGCGTCGGCGTGCGCCGTGATCGCGACGAGGCCGGCGCCATCTTGTCGATGAGCCATGACGGCTATTTGCAGCGTTTCGGTCATGGTGCATCACCGCTCGCTGCGGCTTTCGCCTGACGGCCTGCGGCTATCGGGACTTGACCGGTTCCTTGGGCCGGACGGCAGGCCGCGGCCGAAGCTCGGCAAGGACAAGGCAACAATCCGCTTCCACCTGCATCCTTCGGTCAGCGCGGCCCGTACCGACAATCCCGAGCGGATCATGCTGTTTGCTGCGGGCAGCGTTCGCCTGGTATTCGAATGCCTGGCGATCGAGCCGCAACTGGAGGAAAGCATCTTCTTTGCCGCAACCGGCGGTGCGCGACGATGCAGCCAGATCGTCCTGCGCGCCTCGACGACGGAAACGGCCGAGATCTCCTGGACGTTTACTCGAGCCGCGAGGCGGCCTGAATGGACTGGAAAAGCCGGCGAATGCCTTGCGCGCGCCGCGCTGCTGTGCTATCGGCGCGCGCAAGGCATTTTCTGCGCAAAGGTGAGGCAACATGTCGGTCAAGGCGATTTCGGCGGCCATTCCCGATCTCGTGACCGTGCGCCGGGCGCTGCTCTCGGTCTTCGACAAGAACGGCATAGTCGAATTGGCCAGAGCGCTGGAGAGCGCCGGCGTCGCGATCCTGTCGACCGGCGGTACCGCCGATCATCCTGCGCAAGAATGGCGTCGCCGTCACCGACGTTTCGCAGGTTACCGGCTTTCCGGAAATCCTCGACGGCCGGGTGAAGACGCTGCATCCGAAAATTCATGGCGGGTTGCTGGCGATCCGTTCCGACGAAGGCCATCGCGCCGCGATGGAAGCCAACGGCATCGGCCGGAATCGACCTGCTCGTCGCCAATCTTTATCCTTTCGAGCAGGTCGCCGCGCCCGACAGCGACTGGGCAACGACGGTCGAGAATATCGATATCGGCGGGCCGGCGATGATCCGCGCCGCGGCCAAGAACCATGGCTTCGTCGCCGTCGCCACCGATCCGGCCGACTATGCGGCGATCCTCAAGGCGCTGGAGGAAAATGACGGCGCCTTGCCGCTGGCGTTGCGCAAGCAACTGGCGGCCGAGGCGTTTGCCCGAACCGCCGCCTACGACGCGGCGGTTTCGCAGTGGTTTGCCGAACGCATCGAGCTGAGCGACGCCGCGCCATTTCGCCATCGGCGGCCGGCTGGCGCAACCGTTGCGCTACGGCGAAAACCCGCACCAGCGCGCGGCACTATATGTCGGCGGGCCGGCGCGGCCGGGTACGGCAACCGCCCGCCAGTTGCAAGGCAAGGAACTGTCCTACAACAATATCAACGACACCGACGCTGCCTTCGAACTCGCCTGCGAATTCGATCCCGGCGAAGGGCCGCCGTCGCCATCATCAAGCATGCCAATCCCTGCGGCGTCGCCGTGGCGCGCAACTGTTGGCGAAGCCTTCGACAAGGCGCTCGCCTGCGATCCGCGTCTCGGCCTTCGGCGGCATCATCGCCACCAATCGGCAGATCGACGAAGCCGCGGCGACCAGAATCAGCGCGATCTTCTCCGAAGTGGTGATAGCGCCTTCCGTCAGCGAGGCGGCGGCGGCGATATTCGCGCGCAAGAAAAACCTGCGCGTGCTGGTTACCGGCGGTCTGCGCTGATCCGGGCGCAGCCGGCAGGACGGCGAAGACGATTGCCGGGGGCCTGCTGGTGCAATCGCGCGACAACGGCGCGAATCGGCGCGGCCGAACTCAAGGTCGTGACCAAGCGCGCGCCGACGGCGGCCGAGACCGCCGACCTGCTGTTGGCCTTCCGCGTCGCCAAGCACGTCAAGTCGAACGCCATCGTCTATGCGCGAAACGGCGCCACGGTCGGCATCGGCGCCGGCCAGATGAGCCGGGTCGATTTCGGCCCGCATCGCCGCGATCAAGGCGGCGGATGCGGCGAAGGCGGCCGGGAAGGCCGAAGCGGCGACGAAGGGTTCGGTCGTCGCCTCCGACGCCTTCTTCCCGTTCGCCGACGGGCTTGTCGCGGCGATCGAAGCCGGTGCCACCGCGGTGATCCAGCCCGGCGGCTCGATGCGCGACGACGAAGTGATCGCCGCCGCCGATGCGGCCGGAATCGCCATGGTATTTACCGGCATGCGCCACTTCCGGCATTGAGCGGCCTGGAGGCGGCACGGGGCTCAGCTCCGGCCTCAGTCTCCGGGATTGTGCGCCGGATAGGGCGTCGTCAGCAGGATCACGAAGCCGACGACGAAGAACAGGCATGATCATCGCCATGCCGGCGCGCGCGTCGCTGGTCCAGCGGTGACGCTCGCCACCATGAACGGCGCCAGGAAACTGGTTGCCCGCCGGACAGCGCGTAGATGCCGAAATAGCGGCCCGACTCCTGCTGCGAGTACGCTGCGCGCCATATAGGAGCGCGAGGAGGCTTGCACCGGTCCGAAGGCCAGTCCGATCAGCAGGCCGTAGAGGATGTAGGCCTTCTCGGCCGCCGTGCCGAAAGGCCGCCGGAATCGCTCGGTGTTGAAGTCGATCAGGCCGAACAGCGTATAGCCCGGTCCGGTCGAGACGATGCCGATCGTGGCGATCGATCAGCGCAGCGACCGAGCGAGATTACCACCCAGTTTGGAGCCGATGCGCGGTATCGAGCGAGCCGCCACCACAGCGAACCGACGATGGCGACGATATTGAGGATGATGCCGTAGATGCCGATCTCGGTGATCGACCAGCTGAAACATGCCGGCGGCAAAGCCGCCGCCGAGCGCCAGCAGCGCGCCGACGCCGTCCTGGTAGATCATGCGCGCGACCAGGAAGCGAAGGATGCCGAGCCGGCTGGCGCACTTCGCGCAGGGTCGACGGCAAGTTCGCGAAAGGCCCTTCGCGCACGGCCGGCGCCGACCGGGAGGCCGCTCGGACCGGCGTCGGGCGTGAAAAAGAACATCGGCAGGATGAACAGGAAATACCAGACGGCCGAAATCGGCCCGGTGATGCGCGCGTCCTCGCCCAGTTTGCGGGATCGAGACCGAATATCGGCATGATGCCGACGATGGTCTTGCCGGTTCGGCGGGTGCCGGCGAGCGTCACGAGCACGAAGATCAGCACAATCATGCCGCCGAGATAGCCAAGGCCCCAGGCGATATTGGATACGCGGCCGATGTCGTTCTTTCGTGACCAGGCGGGGAGCATCGAGTCGTTGAAGACGGTGGAAAATTCGGCCGCGACTGACGCCAAGGTGTAGGCAAACAAGATCGGCAAAATGGCCGAACCCGGCGCCGCGAACCACAGACAACAAGAGGCCGGACAATCTTGACACGTGGCAAAGAAGCCGATCCACGGCTTGCGCGGTCCGGTCTGGTCGGCGATCGAGCCGAGGATCGGCGACAGTACGCGATGACAAGTCCGCCGGCTGCGACCGCATAGCCCCACGCGGCTTGGCCGGCGCTCGGATCGGGAGTGCCGTGGCGTCGAGCCATGCGCGAGACGAAATACGGGCCGAAGATGAAGGTGGTGACGACCGTGAAGAAGGGTTGCGCCGCCCAGTCGAAAAACATCCAGCCGAGCACGCCTTTGGCGTCGGCTTTCGGCGCCGCCTCGACCTTCGACCATCGCCATCTCCCCGCTTGCCGCCGCGCCCGATGCGGGCGAGATTGCCGGCGAATATGGCAGGCTTGGGTCGCATGCGCCAGCACCGGCGCGGCGGTCCACTCCAGGTCAAGAGCAACGGGAAATCGGCCATGGATGACAGGGCGGATGACAGGGCGCGCAAGCGCGAATCGGAACGGATCCTGCGCCGCGTCGCGCGCAGAGTCCGAAACCATTGGTGCCTCAAATCTTGCCCGCCAAGTCGCCACCACGCAAACCGAGGAGGACCCGATCGACCGGATCGGCACGCGTATCGGTCGCGGCCTTGGAATTGTCGTGGCGCTGGGATTGCTGGTCTATCTCTACGTGACCTATTTCCGGCGCATTGACATGGCCGGTCACGGGCTTTGCGAAGGCCACCTTTGGTCGTGACGATTTCCAGCCACGTCGCCGTCGGCGCCGTCGGCAATCGGGCGATCGTCTTTGCGCTTGAGGCGCTCGGGCTGCGCGCCGGCGCTGTTCATACGGTGCAGATGCCGTTCCATCCCGGCCACGGGCCGTCGCGGCGGATCGCCTTGCGGTCGGGGCACTGCGCGAGATGCTCGACGAACTCGCGGAAAATCGCGATATCGATGCGCCGGCCGCGGTTCTGACCGGCTATTTTGCCGACCATCGCCAGGTCGCCGCTGTCGCGGATTTCCTTGCGCAGCAGAAATCACAACGGCCGGACCTGAAAATCGTCTGCGACCCAGTGATCGGCGACGCCACCGGACTTTACGTCGCCCCGAAGACTGCTGCCGCCATCCGCGACGACCTGGTAGCCATCGCCGATATCGCTACACCGAACCGTCACGAACTGGCCTGGCTCACGCGCGCCGCGCCGGCGCGCGATCTCGCCGAGGCCGAGGATCAGGCGCGTCGACTGGGTCCGGCGACGGTGCTGGTGACGTCGGCGCCAATTGCCGAAGAGGCGCGCCGTGCGGAAAGCACCGCCAACCTGTTAGTCACCGCGCAGGCAAGCTGGGTGGTCGAACACCGGCTGGTCCGCGGTCCGAAAAACGGCCCCGGCGACCTGACGGCGGGATTGTTCTGCGGCCATCTCGCGCTCCGCCGTTCGCCGCGCGACGCCTTCGTGCGGACGACGGCTTCGGTCCTCGGCCTGATGCGGCGCAGCGAACCGCGCGGCGATGCCGAAATGGCGCTGGCCGGCAACCAGGCGGAAATCGTCGACGCCGCGCGCCAGGCTTTCGGCTGTGCGATTGCGACGGGCACGCGCATGAAGCACGGGCCATGCATCGGCGTCGACGGCTGCAAGGCCGGCTGGATCGCCGTCGTTGACGATGGATGCGGGTTTGCGGACGATGGTCGCTGGAACATTCCTCGAAATCCTCGCGCTTAATCCGTCGGCCATCGTCGCCGTCGACATGCCGATCGGCTTGCCGGAACGGAAGCCGGCGGTGGCCGTGGGCCGGAACAGATCATCCGGCCGCTGCTTGGGCGCCGCCAATCGAGCGTGTTTGCGATTCCCGCCAGAAGCGCAGTCTATGCCGAAGATTATCGTGCTGCCTGCGCCGCCGCGTTGGCGGCTTCCGACCCGCCGCGCAAGGTGTCGCGCCAGGCCTTTCAACCTGTTTCGCAAAATCCGCGAAATCGATGCGCTCATGAACTGTGAAATGCGAGAACCGGGTGTTCGAGGTTCATCCGGAACTGGCCTTCTGGCGGCTGAACGGCGAGCGATGCGCTGTCGCAGCCGAAGAAAGTCAAAAGCCGCGTCCACCCGCCCGGCATGGCGGAGCGGCGGGAATTGCTGGTGCGCCATCATTTCGATCCGGCGTTCCTGTCGCAGCCGCCGCCGCGCGGGGCGGCCGCCGACGATTTCCTCGATGCCTGCGCCTGCCTGGCCATCGCACGGCGGATCGGCGCCGGCATCGCCCGGCCGTTTCCCGATCCGCCGCTTCGCACCGAATCGGGTGCGCGCCTGGCGATCTGGGCGTGAGCGAATTGGCGAATGGCGGTTGCCGGCAGCGGCTCGCGGCCTTATCGAGGGCCGGCAATTTCAGGGATAATGAGCTATATGGCGCGTCCGCAGGTCAGTAGCGATTTTCCCGCCCGCCTGCAGGATGGCTACAAGGCGTTCCACTACGGAACGTTGCGGCGGGAGCGCGAACGCTACGAACGTCTGGCGGCAAGCGGCCAACGCCCGGAAATCATGGTCATCGCCTGCTGCGATTCGCGCGCGGCGCCGGAAATCATTTTCGATTCGGCGCCGGGCGAAATCTTCGTCGTCCGCAACGTTGCCAATATCGTCCCGCCCTACGAAACCGGCGGCGGTGTTCACGGCACTTCGGCGGCGCTGGAATTCGCCGTCCAGGCGCTGAAGGTCAGACACATCGTCGTCATGGGCCACGGCCGCTGCGGCGGCATCCAGGCTTTCCGCGAACAGGTCGACGGCGTCACCGCCGAACCGCTGTCGCCCGGCGATTTCATCGGCGGCTGGATTTCGCTGCTGCGGCCGGCGCTCGGCGATATCCGCTGCGAGGAAACGTCCGACGCGGCAATACGCCAGCGCGCGCTGGAAGAAGCGGGCATCCGCAATTCGATTGCCAATCTGGCCAGTTTTCCCTGCGTGGCGGCGTTGCTCCAACGCGGCCAGATCGCGCTGCACGGGGCATGGTTCGACATTTCTGCTGGTCAGCTGTGGACGCTTGATACGGCAAGCGGGGAGTTTTCGCCGGCCGCGTTGTGACCCGGCAATGACTTCCGGCCCGAGAGGTTATCCGTCGATCTGCTTGCCGATATAGGCCAGCGCCCTCTCGTAGACCTCAGACTTGTTCCAGCCGGCGATTGCCTCGAAATTCGGCTCGCCGGGCTGGTAGCCGAGGCCCGGCTTCCAGCCATAGCCCTTCAGATAATTGGCGGTCGAGGCGAGCGCGTCGGCCCTCGAGGCAATCATGTCGACGCGACCATTGCCATCGCCATCGACGCCGTATTTCAGGTAATTGACCGGCAGGAATTGCATCTGGCCGACCTCGCCGTGGCCGGCTCCCTTCATTTCGTCAACCGTCAGCTGGCCAGTCTGGATGATTTTCAGCGCGGCATACAGCTGTTCCTCGAAGAAATCGGAACGGCGGCAGTCATAGGCGAGAGTGGCAAGCGCGGGAAAAATCTTCTGGTCGCCCTGAAAGCCGCCGAAGCCGGTTTCCATTCCCCAGATCGCGATCAGCGGTCCCGCCGGCACGCCGAATTTGGCCTCGATGCGGGAAAACAGTTCCGCATTCTGCTGCTTGATGCGGCGTCCCTTCTGGATGATGGCGGCAGCGCCGCGGCGTTTCAGAAAATCGTCGTAGGACAGCTTCATGCTGCCCTGGTTGCGGTCGACGCGGATGGTGGCCTTGGCATAGTAGGCGTCACCGAGCGCGGCATTGACCGCCGCCGGGCTGATGCCGTTGGCGACCGCCTCCTTGCGAAATTCGACAAGCCAGGCGGCAAATCCCGAGCTGTCGTTGCCGCATTGCTTCGCGATTGCAGCAACCGGCCAGAAAGCCAGCCAAAGCGCGAGCGCGCCTGGCGTCAAATTTCGAATTCGCATGTCCTGGATTCCGTATTCCGCAAAAACCCGCCGCCCCTCATAGTCCCAAATTGCGGCGATTTGAACAGTGCGCTTTTGCACAGTGCGGCAAAATGGCACCGGTCGAGCTGCTGATGGCGGTCAGCGCCGCCCGCCATAGGCGTCAAGGCTGGCGATGTGGGCAAGCACGGTGCGCCGGGAGACGATGGTCGCAAGCAACGCAATGGCAAGCACGACAAACACTGCGCCGGCATAACCGAGCGGCCCAGCCGAATAGGTGCCGAACATCGATTGCAGCTGGTTGAGTTCGACGGAGGCGGGCCGCAAGTAGCCGGACAGCGCCAGGATCGCAAACAGCAGCACCGCCAGGGCGCCGCCGATCAGCGCGCCGCGAGTGGCGAGCACGAGGAAATGGCGCTGGAACTGGCCGGCGATATAGCGCGGTTCGGCCCCGACGAAATACAGCACCTCGACGATCTGGCGGTTGCCGGCGAGCGCGCCGCGGGTGGCAAACACCACGGTCAGCGCGGTGGCGCCGAGCACTAGGCACAAGAACCGCGAGCCCGATGCCGACCAGCGTCCAGGCCATGCGCGACAGCTGCTGCAGCCAGGTGCGGTGATCGTCGAGCACGGCGCCGGGCACCTTTTCCGCCAATGCCTTGCCCATCGCCGCAAAATCCGGCCGTGTCCCCGGCGCGATCGAAAGCGTCAGCAGGCGCGGCACCGGCAGATCGGAAAGGTCGCGACCGGCGCCGAGCCACGGTTCGAGCAGCTTGGCGGTCTGCGCTTCGTCGAGGGCGGTGACCTTGACTACGCCGTCATAGGTCAACGCCAGGCGGCTCGCCTCGCGAATGGCGACATCCATCTGCGCCTTGTCGAAGGGGCGGATCTGGATCGTCGCCTCGCGGGAGATGTCGTTGCTCCATTCGCCGGCGGCATTGGCGACCAGCGCGACCGCGCCGACGGTGAGGCAAGCCAGGAACGCCATGATAGCGACGACGACGACAAAAGCCTGGCCGGCAATGCCTTCGGTCGGGACGATGCCGTTGCCGCTGACCAGGCGCGCCTGGTCGGGCAATTCCGGCTTGGGCCCATTCTTGGACAGCGGCCTATTCATAGGTTCGCAGGCCCCCGTCCTGGAGGACAAGCCGTCGCGCATCGTGCTGGTCCATCAGCGCCAGATCGTGGGTGGCGATGATGACGGTGGTGCCCGAGCGGTTCAGTTCGACAAACAGCCGCAGCAGGCGGCTTGCCAGCGGCGGATCGACATTGCCGGTCGGTTCGTCGGCGATCAGCATCGCCGGCTGGTCGATCAGGGCGCGGGCGATCGCCGCGCGCTGTTTTTCGCCGCCCGAAAGCACCGGCGCCAGCACATGCATGCGGTCGCCGAGACCGACCCATTTGAGCAGGTCGACCACATCCTTTCGCATCTTCGGCCGCCATTTGCCGCGCGCCATCAGTGGTAATGCGACGTTCTCGTAGGTCGTCATGTGGTCGAGCAGACGGAAATCCTGGAAGACGACGCCGATGCGCCGGCGCACCGCCGTCAGATCGGACCCTCGCACCGTATTGGCGTCGCGCCCGAACACCTTGACCAAGCCGCGCGTCGGCCTCATGGCGAGCAGCATCAGCCGCAGCAGGCTGGTTTTGCCGGCGCCCGAAGGCCCGGTCAGGAACTGGAAGGAATTCGGCAGGATGCGAAAGGTCAGGTCGCTCAGCACTTCCGGGCCGAGGCCATAGCGCAGTCCGACATTCTCGAAACTGATCACGATTGCGGCCTGCAGTTTGCTGCGAAGCAGTTTTCGAACCGGGATCACCCTGCTTGCGGCATGGTTAACGGTTCGTTAACGCTGCTTTTCACAAGCCATTGGGGCGCCAGTTTGTCGAAGGCGCGGCCGGAGATTTCCATATGCCGATCGTGCGCAACAAGAAGATCGAGGTACTGTTTTCGGCCGGAGAGATTGCGGCGCGCAACCAGTCGCTCGCCGAGGAGATCGCGCTCAGCCGGTTGTCCAATCTTCTGGTGATTTCGATCCTCAAGGGCTCCTTCGTCTTTGCCGCCGACCTGATCCGGGCGCTGCACAATGCCGGCCTGGCGCCGGAAGTCGAATTCATCTCGATCTCGAGCTACGGCTCAGGCACCACTGGCGGCGAAATCCGGCTGTTGCGCGACATCGACACCGATGTTGGCGGCCGCGACGTGCTGTTGATCGACGACATTCTGGAATCGGGCAATACGTTGCGCTTTACCCGCGACCTGATGGTCAAGCGCGGCGCCCGCAATGTCGCCATCGCCGTGCTGCTCGACAAGCGCATGCGGCGCAAGTCCGATATAGAGGCCGAATTCGTCGGATTTCCCTGCCCGGACAAGTTCGTCGTCGGCTACGGCATGGACGTTGGCCACGCTTTCCGCGAATTGCCGTTCGTCGGGGTCGTTACCGGCGACGCCTGACCCGCTGCTTCCATGGAGAGAAGGAAGGCGACGCTTCAGCGGGTTTCGAGCAGGCGCTCGAGATAGTCCTTTTCGATGCGCGGCGAATAGGGTTCGGAAAGCCGCTTGCGGATCGCTTCCATGATCTCGCGGGCGCGCTGCGCGTCGATCTCGTTGGGGATCTGCGTTTCCTCGCCGTTTTCCAGGCCGTCGGAGCCGGTGCGGCGTCCGAGCGGGTCGGTGCGCTCGCGGTCGAGGCCGCCGCGTCGGCCGTCGCCAGCCCGCTGGCCGCCCTGCTGACGGTCGCCGACCATCTGCTGCATCATCGATTGCGCCCCGCGGCGCAGCGCGTCGAGCGCCTGGGCCTGGTCGCCGGAAGCCTGGCCGGGTTGGCCTTTGCCGAGATTTTCTCCGGCCTCGCCCATCTCGCGGCCAGCTTCGCCGAACTCCTGCGACGGATCGAGGCCGAGCGCTTCCATCTCCTTGCCGAGTTCGCCCAGTTGCTGCTGCAATTGCTGCTGGCGCTGGCGCAATTGCTCCAGCGCTTCGCGCAACTGCTTGTCCAGGCTTTCGCGGTCGAGTTCGCTATCCTGCTGCTCGCCGTTCTGCGATTGCGGCTGGTCGCGACCTCCGGGGCGCGCCTGCTGCTGGCGGTCGCCATTCTGGCCGCGCTGGCGCTGCTGGTCGAGACGGAAGGTCTCCTCCATCAGTTGCTGCTGGCGGCGCATCAGTTCGGAGAGCCGGTCGAGCGCCTGGTTCGTGCGGTTGCCCTCGGCCTGGCGCTGCTGCATGTGGCGGCCGGCGCGAAGGTTATCCATCATCCGCTGCAATTCGCTCAGCAGCTCGCGGGCGGCATCGCGCGAGCCGGAGCGGGCAAGATTTTCGATCTGGTCGAGCATGCGCTGCAGGTCGCGCTGGCGCAGCGAGCGCGACAGGTCGTTGTCGAGGCTTGGGTTTTGCGCCAGCGGGTTTTGCAAGGCCTCCTGGCGCAGCGCTTCGAGGTACTCCTGCATCGCCTTGCGCAATTCGTCGGTCAGCTTGGCGATTTCGGAATCGCTGGCGCCGTCCTCGAGCGCTTTCGACAGCGCCTCCTGGGCGTCGCGCAATTTGCGCTCGGCATCGGAAAGATCGCCGAATTCGATCGCCAGCGCCATTTCCCAGAGCAGCGGCAGGGCAGCTCGCAAATCATCGTCGTTGCGGGCCGAGGCAATGCGGCGGTGCGCAACATTGAGCCCGACGATAACCGTGGCATTATCGATAAAAGCTTCGGCCTCGGTGGCGATCGCGTCGAGGAATTCGGTAACGCGTGGAGCAGCGCGCGCGTCGAGGGCGAGATTGCGGCGCAGTTCGAGCAGCGCCAGCGCCAGCGGATTGGAAAAATTGCGGCCGGGAAGGACCATATCGACCGGCTCGCTCGTCCCGGTCTGGCCGGCATCGTCGCGAGCGACCAGGTGCAGGCGCACGCGGCTGTTGGCCCAGGGGTGTTCGCTCAGATCGCGATTGGCCTTGGCGGTGCCGGTCTTGGCACGCTGACGCGGCAGCGGCAGTGCTGCGGATGGCGGATCGACCAGCGGCCGGGCGTCGGGAGCAGTCTTTTCGAGCGTGGCGATGTCGACTTCGGCGGCAGTCACGCCGTAATCGTCCTCGACCTCATAGGCAAGCTGCAACGAGCCCGACAGCGCCGCCGTCGGCGGCTGTGCAAAGCGAATCACTGGCGGCTGGTCAGCGACCACGTCGATTTGCCAGTGGGCGACCGTCTGGCCGTGCGAACGCAGGATCACGGTGCCGGAATGGTCGAGCGCATAGGCGAATTCGGCGCTAGTCTGCTTGCCCGGCTCGGTCGCCTTGGCGGCAATTGCAGTCTCGCCATTGTCGTCGACGAAGGCGGTCTCGACGGCTTGCTCGCCGGTGTGGCGCAGCACGAATTGGCTGCCCTGCGGTGCGCTGATCGGCTCGGAATCCTGGCGGTATTTGAGTCCCGACAGATAGATCGGCGGCTTGCGCGTATAGGCCGGCGGATTGATCCAGGCATCGGTACGGGCGAGTACTTCAGCCGGATCGTGGCGCACGACGAAGGCATCGGCGAAACGTCCGCCGGCCGGCCCGAAACTGTAGCCGAAGGCCAGAAACGCAATAATGGCGATGGCGGCGCGCAGCGCCCAGGGATCGATGCGGTCAAGCTTCGGCCTCGGCGTGCCGGCGGCAAGGCCGTCGATCCCGGCCGCCATGCGGGCGTTGTGTTCGCGCCACAGCGCGGCGGCAAAGCCTTGCCCGTCGTCCATTGCCAGGCGGTCTTCCTGCGCCGTCAGCGGCCGGTGCGCCAGGTGAGAGACGCGTTCGATGCGTCGCGTTACTTCCTGGTGGGATGGCAATCGCAGGGAGCGCAACCGCCATAGTGCCGCGGCGGCAAGGAGGGCGAAAACGGCAAGGCCAGCGAGACGGATCGGCGCGGCAACGAGCGCCCACAGGCCGAACCAGGAAACCGAGGCAAAGACACCGGCTAGCATCGCCAGTGGCACTGCCATCGGCCATAGCTGCTCCCACAACAGGGACAAAGCGGCCGCCAGGCGGATCGCGCCACCCGGCCGCGCCGCGGGCCGCGGCGATGGTTCACGTTCTGACTGGTTCACCGAAGCAGTTTAGCATCAATTGCGCCAATTTGGCGATTGCCTCGCGTCATCGCCGAAAATTGAACGTGCAACTTCCGGTTCAGCCTTGGCTATCCAGCCAGTCGGGAAGCGAATCCATGGCGATGATGGCATCGATTTCCATCCGCGGGCGCACGAGGTGGAAGCGTTCGCCATTCACCATGACCTCCGGCACCAGCGCGCGGGTATTGTAGGTTCCGGCCTGGACTGCGCCATAGGCGCCGGCCGTGGCGATGGCGTACAGATCGCCGGCAGCAAGCGGCGCCATCGCGCGGTCGCGGGCGATGAAATCGCCGGTCTCGCACACGGGACCGACCAGATCGGCGACGATCCGGGCAGCGCCCTTCTCCGGCTCGAGTACCGGCCGGATCTCATGCCATGCGTCGTAGAGCGTCGGCCGGATGAGATCGTTCATGGCGGTGTCGCCAATGACGAAGGTCTTGTGGCCGGTCTCCTTCACGTAGATGACGCGACCGACAAGGATTCCGGCGTTGCCTGCGATGAGGCGGCCGGGCTCGAACATCACCTTGCAGCCGAGCTTGCGGACATGGCGGTGGACGATCGCGGCGTATTCGCCGGGATCGGGCGGTGGCGCGTTGTCAAAGCGATAGGGAATGCCGAGACCGCCGCCGAGATCGACGTGCTCGATCGTCTGGTCGCGGGCGCGCAATTCGCGCACCAGCGCGTCGAGGCGGCGAAAAGCATGGTCGAACGGCGCCAGATCGGTGATCTGGCTGCCAATATGCATGTCGATGCCGGTGATGCACAGCCCGGGCAGGGTTGCGGCGCGGTCATAGGCCTCGATCGCCTCGCCCCACGGAATGCCGAACTTGTCTTCCTTTTTGCCGGTCGAGATCTTGGCGTGGGTCATCGCGTCGACATCGGGATTGATGCGCAGCGCCACCGGCGCTGTTTTGCCGGCAGTTACGGCGCGAGCTGACAGGGCCTCGAGTTCCGGCAGCGATTCGACATTGAAACACAGGATGTCGGCGGCAAGTCCGGCATCGAGTTCGTCAACGGTTTTGCCGACGCCGGAAAACAGGATGCGGTTTGCCGGCACGCCGGCCTTGAGCGCCCGGCGCAATTCACCGAGCGAAACGACATCGGCGCCGGCGCCAAGTTGGGCGAGCGTCGCGATTACTGCCTGGTTGGAATTGGCCTTCAGCGCATAGCAGATCAGCGAGGGCAAATCGGCAAAGGCCTCGGCGAAAACCCGATAATGGCGCGTCAGCGTCGCCGTCGAATAGCAGTAGAACGGGGTGCCGACGGCGGCGGCGATGGCCGGAACCGCCACATCCTCGGCATGCAGCATTCCCTTGCGGTAGTCGAAATGGTTCATGCAACAGGTCCCCCAGCGGACCGACAGGCGTTGCTCAATCGATCAAAGGATCGAGAATAAAACGCTTCGGCGGCGGCGCCAGCGACGGGTCCTTGGCGATTTCGGCCTTGCTCGGCACTGCCGCGGACGGCGGCGCCTCGGGCGCACCGCGGCGACCGCAACCGGACGCCGACATTGCGGCCAGCAATGCCAAGGCCAGCAGCGCAGGGGCAGGCCGGCCGATACGCCGATTGACTGGACTCATCACAGGCTCCACGCCGCATTCTACGTTCACTGGCAAAGCAAACTATGCGGTTCGATTGGGGCGGTTATTCGCCAAGCCTGCGGCAATTGTCAAACCGGCCCGCGGCGAAATCATTTGCCGTTGCGGCCATTGCTAACGATGGAGGCGCCAGCGAGGCGCCTGCGCCAGGCCTTGATCTGGGCGCGGACATTGGCCGGCGCGGTGCCGCCATAGCTCTTGCGGCTCGCTGCCGATTTGGCCGGCGACAACACCGAAAATACCCGCCGGTCGAAATCCGGGTTCAGCCCCTGAAGATCCTTCAACGACAAATCCTCCAGGCGGCATTGCCGGCTTTCGGCCAGCGCCACGGCGCGGCCGGCGACATGGTGCGCCTGGCGGAACGGCAGGCCGGTTTCGCGCACCAGCCAGTCGGCGAGGTCGGTGGCGATGGCAAAGCCGGCTCCGGCTGCTTCGGCCATCGCCTGCTCATTGACGGTCAGATCGCCGATCATGCCGGTCATGGCGGCAAGGCACAGCGACAGGCTTTCGACCGCGTCGAAGACCGGCTCCTTGTCTTCCTGCATGTCCTTGGAATAGGCGAGCGTGCACGCCAGAACGGAAAAGAAGGATTGGGCACTGGATAAATAAGACTCTTCACTAGGTAGCGCCTTTCTGAAACCAGTTCGTAGTATTCACCGCGGAAGGGCACGATCTGCTCCTCCAATCGAAGTCCCGTCCGCCTCGCAATCCGATCGCTCTGCAGGCCACCGCAGTTAATCAGGAATCGCGTGGCGATCTCGCCCTTAGACGTGTCGAGACTGTGACCTTCCGTAGTCTGATCAATTCCCTTGACCTCCACACCGGTTTTGATCTCGCCTCCATCCTCTCGAATCAGCTCGGCATCTTTTGCGCAGACCCTTCGGAAGTCGACGATATCCGTAGACACAACCTTGAGTCCCTAGAGGCATCGAACATGAGGCTCGAACTCCTTTACCTCCTCCGCGCTCAGC